>JANRKO010000066.1:0-62462 GCA_033763455.1 Polyangiaceae bacterium | reverse complement strand
ATCTCAAGCTCGCCCTAAACTCTGCGCTTGAGGGACGCGAAATTCCTTTGCCACATCAGCTCAGTTAGCTTGTTGTCAAGGCTGAACTCGGGCGTCCGACGCTAGAAAAGACCCATTTAACGGGGCGCGGCGAGGACATACTGACAAGTGGCGACTCCTCAACTGCTCCGCTACTTCATCGTGTTCCAGGACGACGGGGACACGACGATCAAGAAGATGGCAGGCTACCACCAGGTCCACAGGGCGCCAGTGCTGCGGATCGGCGATGGGTCTCACTCATGCGCACGGCGACCAGGACGCCGGAGGCGAACGTGAGAGCGGCAACGAGCCACATCGCGGCGGGCAACCCGAGCGCATCCGCGGTGAGGCCGGCCAGTAGCGCACCGATCGCATAGCCGAGGTCACGCCACAGGCGGTACACGCCCACCGAAGATGCGCGCCACGAGGGGTGGGCTACGTCGCCGATAGCCGCGAGCAGCGTCGGATAGACCATCGCGGTTCCGACGCCGAGAAGCGCAGCTCCGGTGGCGAAGGGCGCGAATGCGGAGGAGAGTACGATCACTCCGATGCCGAGTGCCTGAACCCACATCCCACTGGCGATGAGCCACTTGCGGCCCACTCTGTCAGACCAAGCGCCGGTGAAAATCTGCGCTATGCCCCACGTGGCGGGGTAGATGGCGGCGAGGGTGCCGATCTGTCCAAGTTCCATTCGCGCGGCCGCGAAGAAGAGCGGGAAGAGGCCCCAGGCCATGCCGTCGTTCAGGTTGTTGACGAGGCCGGCCTGGCTGACGCTGGAGAGGTTCTTGTCGGTGAACGTTGTACGCCAAAACACCTCTCGCTGCGTGGGCACGCCGTCGGGAGGCAGCGCTCCGTGGAGCTTGGATTCGGCGGCGACGTGGTGCTTGGTCTCTCGCACCACCACGACCGAAAGGAACAACCCGAACGCGACGAAGGCGACGCCAAGGTAGAACGGCTCGGGGCGCAGCCCGTAGTGCGCGGCGATGAAGCCGGTGGCCAGCGCGCTTCCGGCCACCGCGAAGTAGCCGGCGAATTCGTTAACGCCCATCGCGAACCCGCGCTTCGCCGGTCCCGCGAGATCGATCTTCATGATGACCGTCGTCGACCATGTGAGGCCTTGGCTCACGCCGAGCAGCGCGTTGGCGAAGAGCACCCAGGACCAGGTCGGCGCCCACATCAACAGGAACGGCACTGGAGCGGCGACAAGCCATCCGCCGACGAGCACGTGCTTGCGGCCAAAGCGGTCGGAGAGCCGTCCCGCTAGATAGTTCGTGAGCGCCTTGGTCACGCCAAACACGATGATGAATGACAGCACCGCGGTCTTTGCGGCGAGGTGGAACTCCTGCTCTGCGATCGGTGGCAGGATGGTCCGCTCCATGCCGACCATTGCGCCGACGAACGCATTGACCACGACAAGGAGCGAAAACTGCGCGAGGTTTTCCCGAAGACCGAGGCGCACGCTGCTCATGGCGCGTTTCCTTCGCGACCCTGATTGATGCGAAGGATCTGCGCCATTTCCGCGGGCTTGGGAGGAACGTCACTGAGAGCGTCGATGAACTCTTGGCGCGACTTCGACAAGAGCGGGCTGTTGCGCTTCTCGAACGCGATGGTGCTCGAGGGCTTGCCGCTCATGCCCGCGCCACAGACCGAGCCCGAGAAGTGCCCCGGGTAGAGCTCGAGTGCATCGGGCAATGTGAGGAGCTTCGCGTGGATGTTGTCGTACAGCTCACCGGCGTTCTCACGCGCCTGACCAGGTAGGTCAGGACGCCCGACAGCACCGACGAAAAGCGTGTCTCCCGTGAGCACGAACCACGGCTCCTCCCCGCGCCGCAGGTCCGTGACGAGAAGGCAGATGCTCTCCGGCGTGTGCCCGGGCGTGTGGAGCACCTTCACGCGTGTGTTGCCGAGCTCTATCTCCTGGCCGTCATTGAGAGGCTCGAACGTGAGCGCGACATCGGCGGACTCGTGCAGGCAATAGGAGGCGTCGGCCTTCTTCGCGAGCGCAGGACCTCCCGAGCGATGGTCCGCGTGCACGTGCGTGTCGATGACGTGGGTGATGCGCATGCCCTTCGACGCGGCGAAGGCGATGTACGCGTCGACATCCTCCTCGTGGGCGTCAACGACCGCACATTTACCCAGGCTCCCGCAGCCGAAGAGGTACGCGGCACAACCAGTCTCGAAGTAGTAGTAGGGCTTGAAGATCATCAGTATGTTCCTTGCCTCGTGATCTTGCTCGACGACGTGCTCGTCTGCATCTCGATGCGCCAACCACGGGCGCGAAAATTAACGAGACATTGCTTCAAGCATTCAGACGAATGCTTGAATATTCAAGACCAACGGAGTGGGGGCCGAGTACCAGGCGACCCGCTACGACGTGGGGCTCACCCTGGCCGAACTCGATTCGGATCACTTTCGCCCTAAAAAACCAACAACCCAAACAAAACCCCTTGTGTACTCGTCCGCCTTCCGCAATACTAAACCTAATGGTTCAGTATTCTCCAACCCGCCTGGATGCCTCATTCGGAGCGCTCTCGGACCCAACAAGGCGTGGCGTGCTTTGCCAGCTCGGGCGCGCGGATGCTTCGATCACCGATCTCGCCGAGAAGTTCGAGATGACCCTGACGGGGATGAAGAAGCACGTCAGCATCTTGGAGCACGCCGGTCTCGTTACCACGAAGAAAGTCGGTCGCGTGCGAACCTGCAAGCTCGGGCCACGCAGGCTGGAGGCCGAAACGGCGTGGATCGAAAGGTACCGAAAGCTCTGGGATGAACGCTTTGATGCGTTGAGTGCAGTCGTCGAGGAATTAAACATGAAAGAACAGAACCCATGAAAAGCCAAACCAGCGTCACCAGAAAATCTGATCGCGAAATCGTCGTTTCGCGCACAATCGATGCTGCACCGCGCATCGTGTTCGAGGCTTGGACCAAAGCGGAGCTATTCAAGCGCTGGTGGGTGCCGAAGTCGTTTCCGATATCGCTCCTATCCTGCGAGATGGATGTTCGCGTTGGGGGGAAATACAGCCTTGTGTTCGGCGCTGAGCCGCAGCCCATAGAATTTTTCGGCAAATACCTCGAAGTGGTACCGTGCTCGCGGCTTGTTTGGACCAATGAGGAAGGCGGCGAGGAGGCCGCGGCTATCACCACCGTTACCTTCGAAGAGCGTGATGGGAAGACACTGTTAACCATGAGTGATCTCCATCCGTCAAAAGAAGCCCTCGACGCCTCAGGGGCGACCGACGCAACCGCCGAGGTTTGGGATCAGCTAGAGGAGCTTGTTGTCACCTTGCACTAAGCCGGAGCGCCTTTTGGCTCAACGCCTCCCGAAAAAGGTAATCTCGTCAGCGATCTTCGCGATACCGTGAAGGAAGAGGTCGAGCCAGCACCGGCTTGACCAGGGACGCTTACGAACTGGTCTCGCTCGCCTACACTATCTGCTACCACGCCGATCAGCTTGTGTGACAAAGCCCGACACCCCCATCCCCTCCCCCAGCACGCCTCGCTTGCGCTTCGACCG
Organism: Polyangiaceae bacterium; assembly: GCA_033763455.1. Classification (GTDB taxonomy): domain Bacteria; phylum Myxococcota_A; class Polyangia; order Polyangiales; family Polyangiaceae; genus JBBRRP01. The sequence continues at coordinate 58,930 of JANRKO010000066.1, read as the reverse complement.
CCACGAGCTCGCCGGAGCATTTGGCGATATCGGCACTGATTTACCGCTGCTGGTCGCACTCATCGCAACGTGTGGCCTCGATGCAGCGAGTGTTTGCATCATGTTCGGGGTGCTTCAGATCGCGACAGGGCTGCTCTACGGCATCCCGATGCCCGTGCAGCCGCTCAAAGCGATGGCCGCTATCATGTTGGCACAACGGCTTTCGCCCGGAACGTTCGCGGGTGGTGGACTGGTTATCGGCGTTGCCATGCTGGTGTTCGCGGTGACGGGCGTGCTCGATTGGCTGGTGCGCGTGGTGCCAAAAGAAGTGGTGCGCGGCATTCAGCTTGGTCTCGGCATCACCTTGGCAACTCTTGCTTTGAAAGACTACGCAAGCGCTGACGGGCTTTGGGGCTACATCCTGGCGGGTGTTTCTCTAGTGCTGCTCCTTCTGTTGCGCGGTCAACGCCGAGTGCCCGCGCCGCTCATCGTTATGGGGCTCGGGCTGCTTTACGCGGGGCTCGTGCACTTGAACGGCGCCGCGCTCGCAGCTGCGATCGGCTTCCGATTGCCCGCATTTCATGCGCCAACGAGTCACGAGTTACTCCAGGGAGCGTTGCTGCTCGCCCTCCCGCAACTCCCGCTTTCACTCGGCAACTCCGTCATAGCTACCAGCCAAACCACCTCAGATCTGTTTCCCAACCGCGCGGTGCCAGTGCGCAAGATCGGCTTCACCTATGGCCTTATGAATCTTATCGCGCCGTGGTTCGGAGGCGTACCCGTCTGCCACGGTTGTGGCGGCCTCGTAGGTTTCCACGGCTTCGGCGCACGCACCGGGGGAGCACCGGTCATCTACGGCTCCATGTATCTCCTGCTTGGTCTTTTCTTCGCGCCAGGTTTTGCGCACGTGGTGCAAGTGTTCCCGATGCCGGTTCTCGGCGTCGTGCTGTTCTTCGAGGCCGTTGCGCTCATGACGCTAGTGCGCGATGTAGCGACGGATAGAAGCGCGCTGTGGGTAGCGCTTCTAGTGGCAGCCGCCGTTGTGGGCCTTCCGTACGGCTACCTGGTTGGGCTCGTAGCAGGGACGTTGGTTGCTCTGGGCGTGCGGCGGGGTTGGGTGAAGCCGCCAGGCGGCGAAAGCGTAGGACCCCGCTCCGAATAGCCGGGAGGGCGTGTTTTCAACTCTTAACGTCTGCGGCCTGCTCACCGCGCCGCGCTCGCGCGCTGACGATACAACCCCACTAGGGATGCGACTGACAACGCGATCCCGGCAGCGCACAGATACATCCACAACTCCCTGCGCGACTCATCGAACTGAGCGAGGAGCATTGTCAACTAGTTTGTCGTCCCTGCCGCAATCCACTTCGCCCGTCTTCCCGTATTCATTGCCCGCACCCTAGCACAATCGATGCTGGTCAACACTCGTCAGGGTGTGTGGTCCGCACCTCACAGCATCTGACCGATCCGGTCAACGTCACTTTGCGCCCTTAACCGGGCCAGTCGGCCCGTAGCGCTAAGGGCCTCCCGATCGGCCCAGGCAATCATTGTGCAATTCGACGTCCGGCAGCGATCCATTCAGGTATGCGGATCCGGTAAAATGCGCGTCTTACGCTCCGCAGTGTGTAGATGCCTGGGGTGTTGATATTCGCACCGTAGCGACCCCTTAACGTCCCGTCGCGCTATTTGAGGAGCCTTTATGTGTCGCAACCGTTTCTTGTATGTCCTTATCTCACCAGTCTTTGCATTCGTGGCCTTCCCGGGCCCGGCAGATGCCGAGGAGTCGCCTGCAGTGCCCGCGCACGCTCCGTCGGATATCTGACCTCGGTATTTGTCCTCGTTGTGGTGGCCCCATGCGGTGGAGTGATGCCGCTACCTCTTCCAAAGACATCCAACGCCTCATGGCCGCGCATGGCCTCATGCCACGGCCTTCTCCACGGGGACCACCAGCTCCTCCGCCAGGGCAACTTGGTTTCAGCTTTCCGTAGCGGCTTAGGTGCGCGGCAGCGAGCTCCGTTCGGAGCGGCCGTGTAGGCGACGGCTTGTCCACGCCGGCCAACCCCCGGTGTCACGTCCACGCTCCCTTGGCTTCAACCGTGGGGGTCGCCAGGTTCGCTCAAGCGCAAACCTCGGCAAACTCTCGATGCACGGGCCGCCGCGTCGATCGGCTTTTGAGTCGGGTGCTATGACACCAAGGATTTTGTGGCTTCGATTTTCCTAGGCGTATGACCGAATGGCCAGCGACCAGGCCGGCTCTGGGCGTACTCGCGGACGCCCTTCTGGCCTAAGATGGCATCAATGACGGTCCATACCGCTCTTAGGGACCCAATCCTATTTTACCATCGAGTACTGGCGGCGTTTCTGGCGCTAGCCCTTTGCCGCTGCGCCTCGTCTCCCCCTGCGCAACCCGCGCGGGATCCGACGTCGTCGCAGCCACTAGCGTCGATGATTCAGGATTGTAAAAGAGGGGATGGCGAGCAGTGCTACCTCATCGGGCGCCTGCGTGAGGAGAAAATGGTCGTGACGCGTGGCGACGGTGAGGGCGTATCCTATATGCAGCGCGCGTGTGACTTGGGCTTCACCCTAGGGTGCGTGAGCGAGGCCATGAACGCTTTTCGCGTCGCGACCAGCGCCACGGAACGGAGCAGAGTGATCTGTAGTCTGGCTAGATTTTGTAAGCAGGGGTTCGGCAAAGCTTGTTTCGCGTTGGGGGTGATCGAAGCTGACAAGGATCTTTCGGCAGCGATGACTAATTGGGAAGCCGCTTGCAACCTGGGGGTCCTCCCCGGATGTATTTCGTACGCAGGTGCGGCGCTAAGCGGCGCTGCACCACAATCCGAGGCGATTGCCAAAGGTCGCGTTTTTTTGACGAAGGCGTGCTCCGCAGGGGAACCCATGGGATGTTGGGTGCTTGGGGCGGCCGATCTTAAAGGCGCGGGGCTTCCGGCTCGTGACCCCGTCGCTGCGGCGAGGTTGTTTGCCCGAGGATGTGAACTTGGAGCCAGCGTGAGCTGCTTTTACCTCGGCCTACGCTACGCCAAAGGCGATGGCGTGCATAAAGATGGACCGCGTGCTGCTCGCTCCTTCGAAAAAGCCTGCAATCAAGCGCCGCCTGATGTGGACGCATGCGAGATCATTGCCATGATATATGAGGCCGGCCACGCAGGGCTCGGCATCCGTAAGGATCTTGCAGAAAAGTACCGACGGCGGGCGCGGGAGGCTAAGGCGGAGGAGAAGAGTGAGCCTAAACCTATACTTTCCTATAAGTTTGACTTGAAGGTGCCCAAGGCCGATCAATAGAGGCAGTTTTGCCGGCGCGCGTGCTCGGCGAGGTGGTGTCGCGCGGATCAACTGGATCGTTGCTGTTCAGGCTGGGTTCATCGCGGTCAAGGCGCGTGGTCGAATCGCCCGCTTCTCTAGCGAACCTTGTCAGGTCCGTGGGCCCACGTATCTTCGAGAGGAGCAGGTTGGCTGATCGAGCGCGAGTTTGCCGCGATCGACGTCTGCCAAGATAGCAGCGGCAAGCACCCACTTGAACGTGGAACACATGGCGAAGCGCTCATCCGCTCGGTGGGCCAGCTCCCGTCCGCTGCTGGTATCCACCGCAAACACTCCCAGGCGGCCGCCTATGCTGGCCTCGATGTCTGCAAGGGAGCGCGAAGGCTCGAGCCGGGGAGCTGCCGGAAGCGAGCTCTTCGAAGCGGAGCACGCAACGCTCAGCATGCTCGATGCCCCGAGTAGAAAGCGCCTTCGTGTGTGCGGGGCGGTCATTCCGCTACATCCACATTCTCCGGTTCCTTGCCGCCGCTCGCACTGTGCCATGATAGATCGCCCACGAAGACGGAGCGGCCGTAAAGGCGCGGTAGTTCTCGATATCCTCGTCAGTGGCGAGCCCCGTAGCCTTGTATTTCTGTCTTAGCTGGGAGGCCGACATGCCCATCATTGTGGCGAAGGGGCTACCTCCCTGCACGATCGGGGCATCGTTTACCAGCGCCATATCACCGAGGGACAAACCCTGAAAGATAGCCGGTAGTCGAAGCCCGAAGGCATGGTCCAGTTGGCGTCCCTCGAACATGGCGAAGATCGCTTGATGAACTCGCTCGAACGAGGCTCGAAGCGGCTCGGTTCCTGACAACGCTCTCGAAGCGGAGAAGTCTGGTTCTTCGAGCACGAGCAGCCCTCCCGGCTTGAGTAGCTGGACCACACGGTTTAAGGCGGCTCGCCATTCAGGCACGTGAATGAAGACGAACCGCGCGTGTGCGACGTCGAAGGTCTCGGCCGGCAAATCGACGTCTAGAATATCCGCTTCATACACATCGATGTTCGACGCGGTGATGTCTCTCAGAAAGCGGGTGCTGAGGTCAACAGCAGCGACCCGCCCCTGCCTACCAACCGTCTTAGCCATGAAGGCCGCGATCGACCCTGCGCCGGCCCCGACTTCGAGGCAGTTCATGCCTCTCGAGAGCCCACCCCGAATTAACATCTCCCGTGAACCGGAATCGAAAACCGACTCGATCAGACGAAGGCGCTGAAGCTCGGAGTCGTGGCCCGTTGCGTCGAACACATACGCCTTCTTACTCACTGTATTCTCCGCGTGGGCATGGGCAGACTCCGGGTGCGCGTTGGCGAGGCTATCCGCTCGAGCCACCGGCGCAAAGAGTTACGCATAACCTTCGAGCGCCTCCTCGACCGAACCAAGATAGCCGAAGATCCCCCGAAGAGCTTCTCTACTGCGGGGCAGGCGCAGGACTTGGGGGGTTCCGCCACGGCACTGTTGTCGTTTCTTGCGTGGATCCTCCGAACGGAAGCTCCAGGGCATCACCCGCCTGAAAGCGGGTGCGATCTTGGACAACCGCGTCATCCGAGAAAGGGCGTCACTTGACCGGACTGAAGGGCTCACGAGTCTAAGGGTTGCTGCTTTTTTTTGGTGTGTGGGCCGCACCTCTCCGCAGTTCCCGGCGCAGGCACGACGCCCCATCAGGTGGCGGCCACTGGCTAACTCGGACACCCTCGGGTAACCGCGGAGCACACCTCTACAGCGCCTAATCTCGCTCGGACAAAGTTGGCACGTTGCTTTCGATGAGCGCCCCAAATGGGGCACCCCGCGCTCACTCACGGCCATGCTGCCGCCGCTCGCAACGACGGCTACGCCCGCCGCCAACCCGAGCAAACGGTGCTCTACCAAGCAGTGGCCGAGCACTGGCCCGCCTACCGCGAGCGGCTCGAAGAGCTCCGCGGATTGCCAAGGTTCGTGGTGGAGGAGATGGATGCATATCTCACTTGCGGCATTCTGGAGCACGGCTGTTTGCAATTAACCTGCCGCGCCTTTGGCCACTCGGAGCTCGTGGCGTTTTCCTGTAAACGCCGAGGCTTCTGTCCGTCTTGTGCGGGTCGCCGAATGGCCGACTCGGCTGTCCACCTTGAAGAATGCGTGCTGCCTGCCGTGCCCATCCGGCACTGGATCTGTGCTCTGCCCTGGGGCGTGCGCGCTCTGCTCGGTTACGACAAGAAGCTGTGCGCGGGGGTAACGAGTGCGTCCGTGGAGGAGCTGTTGCGTTCACTCAAACGGCGAGCCAAGCACCTGTTCAAGCTGGCAGTAGTTGACGAAGCTCACACGGGAGCCGTGGCCGCCATCCAGCGCTCAGACTCTGCCCTCCGCCTCAACGTGCACTTTCACGTACTCGCCCTCGATGGTGTGTACCTGAGGTCGCCTGAAACGGAGGAGCTCGTCTTCCGCTCCCCACCCGACTCCGACCCGCACCGAGGTCGCAGAGGTCGCCACGCGTACGCGCACTCACCTGGAGCGCATCTTCAAGAAACACGGCCGCTCTCTCGATCCCCACACCCCCAGCGAGGCTGACGCGCACCCGTTGGAGCAACAAAAGCCTGGCCTTTCTGCCTGCTACACCGCTGCCGCTCAAGGTGTTGCTGTCTCAGGCGAGCGGGCAGGTCAACCCACCCTCCGTCTCGTCGTCGCGCAGTCTTCGCCGCCACAGGCTACCTCCACAGCAGCGCCTCCCGATGAGCCCGTCGCAGAAGTCGGGGGCATCAGCCTCTTCGCCAAGCAGCGCGTCGACGGCCGCGACCGCCGCCAACTGGAGCGGCTTTGCCGTTACATCACCCGACCTCCCGTGTCCCAAGACCGCCTGGAAAAGTGCCCCGATGGCCGCTTCGAGCTCACGCTCAAGTCCGTCTGGAAAGACGGCACTCGCGCCGTGCTCTTCGAGGTCCAGGACCTCATTGCTCGCCTCATTGCCGCTATCACGCCACCGCGCTTTCACCTGGTGCGGTATTTTGGGGTACCTTCTAGCCATTCCGCGCTCCGCTCGGAAGTGGTGCCCACGCCGTGCCGCGACCCCACCGCCCACGCGCCGCCACCGGCTCCGGGCGATCAGTAGGAGCTACTCGCGAATCCTGACGACAAGCCGCCGAGCACGCCCAAGCGCTGGGCTTGGCTGTTGAAACAGTTGAAACACGTATTTTCTGCCGACCTTGATATTTGTCCTCGTTGTGGGGGTGCCATGCGTTGGAGTGATGCCGCTACTGCCACTGAAGACATCCAGCGTCTCATGGCTGACCATGGGCTCATGCCACGGCCTCCTCCACGGGGACCACCAGCACCTGCGCCTGGGCAACTTGGGTTCAGGTTTCCGTAGCGGCTTAGCTGCGCGGCAGCGGGCTCCGTTTGGAGCGGCCGTGAAGGCGATGGTTTGTTGACGTTCGCCAACTCCGGGCATTGGAGGCTTGTTCACGCTGCTTCCCGCCAGGTTCGCTGTTGAGTTCTGGGTTTCACCCAAGGGATAACCCGGGATGCACGGCCGCCTCGTTTGACCGGCTGCTGAGTCGGCGGCTAGGAGCTCAAGGGTCTTGTGGCTTCAAAGTTCCTTGGCGTCGACCACCGCAGCAAACAATGGAGGCGAGCGAATACGACCTTAACGCTCCGTAGTGCGTCAAATTCTCTCGGGGCTGCGTGGGTTTGCGTTGTCTCAATCCAGAGCGCGCCCGTTCGTACGCAGCGGCAGCCCCAGATCGCCGGCGACCTCCGTCAAGAGCTCGGGCGAGAAGTAGTGGATGCGTAGACGCGAGAAGCGGGCTGCGTCGGCCTGGTCGAAGCGAATCAGGCAGCGCACGCAGTCGCCGGTGTCGTGCGGGTACCAAAGAAGGACGATCGTTTCGCCCCGGTGGCTGATGCGCTCGGCGCGCGGTAGGCCGCCGGTGTAGCCGGCGAGGTAGCGCGCGGGGGTGCCGGCCGAGATGGGCGAGAGCATGGTGTGATAGAGGATGCCGGCGCGCGGATCGCTGGTGGTCGCGAGGTCGAGGTCGATGGCGGCACCCGGCATTTCCACCGTGACGGTGTCGAGCAGCAGGGCCGTGATGGACGAGAGATCGCGCGCGTTGAAGGCTCGGCAGAACTCGTCGATGGCGGCCGGCGGCGAGATGCGGGGCGCGCTGCTCTCGGGCTCGGCGAGCTTGCTGCGGCCGCGATGGAGCGCGGCTTTGACCGCGCCCACCGTCGTGTCGAGCGCGGCCGCGATGTCTTCGAGCGGAAGCTCGAAGGCGTCTTTGAGGACCACCGCGACACGCTCTTGCGGTGAAAGGCGGCCGATCAGGGTGCCGGCGGCTTCGCGCGTGGCCATCGGGTCGCTCGAGGTGGCAAGCTCGGGCGCGTCGGTCAACTCTTCGCGCGCGCGGCGCGCTCGATCGATCCAGAGGTTGGTGGCGACGCGAAACAGCCAGGCACGCGGTTTCTCGATCTCGGGGCGAATCATGGTGCCGAGCGTCACCAGCGCGCGGGCCATGGCGTCTTGCGCCAAGTCTTCCGCGTCCCACGGGCTGCGGGTGAGGTGCCGGCAGTAGCGGTAGAGGTCCGGGCGCAATGGCTCGAAGGCCTGGCCGAAGCGCTTGTGCGCGTCGCGCGCGCGGCTGGCGATGGCGTCGTCCATGTCGCTCAGCTTAATCGAGCTGCGAGCCGCAGGTCAGGTTGATGACCGCGCCGGTCGTGCTGGCAGCGCGCTCGGAGGCGTAGAACGCAGCGGCCGCGGCCACTTGCGACAGCGTGGGCGGGCGGCGCAAGAGCGCGTTGCGTTGGGCGTGCTCGGCCAGCATCGCCTCGGGTGTGAGGCCATGCTGGGCGGCGATCGGCTCGAAGATGGCGCGGCTGTGCGAGCGCCCGAGCGCGTCTGGAATCGCGTCGGGTTTCAGACAAATCGCGCGAATGCCTTGCGGGCCGAGCTCGCCGGCCAGGTGGCGCGTCATGGCTTCGAGCGCCGCGCACGCGACGCCGTAGCCCATGAAGCCGGGGCCCGGCAGCCGTGAGCCCGGCGTCGAGAGCGCGAGGATGACGCCGCTCCGTTGCGGGAGCATGTAGCGCGACGCTGCCTGGGCGATCGTGAAGTGGACGCGCGTGTAGGCTTCGATGGGCCACGCAAACTCGTCGAGCGTCTGCTCGCTGAACGACTTGCCTTGCACGTGAACCAGCCCGACTGCGTTCATCACCACGTCGATGCGTCCGGCCCGCGCCGCGACCGCTTCTGCGTGAGCCTCGACGGCGGCCGGATCCAGGGCGTCGACCACCGCCAGTTCCACCGGCGGACCACTGGGCCCGAGCGGGGCCGCGACCTCCTCGAGCCGCCCGCGGGAGCGACCGGCCAGAAAGAGCCGCGCTCCTTCGTCGTGAAAGGCGCGAGCCACCGCGCCCCCGATCGCGCCGCCCGCGCCGTGGATGACCGCGACCTTGCCGCCCAAGAGCGAGCCAAATCGATGCTTTTCAGTGTCCATGCCCCGAACGACGGGGCAAGGTGGCGAAAGGATACGGGGCACTTTGAATTTTCAAACTGCCGTAGCTCGCTCAGACGGGCCGCCCTGGCAGCCGGACCAACGAGCGCAGTGACCCCAGCGCGCAGACGGCCATGATCGGCAGCGTGGTGACCGCGAGCTCCAACCGATGATGTCCAACATCACCCGAAGACGATCGATGCCCTTCGCAGTCAGCCGATGGCCCCTCGAACTCAAAATTTCCCCGCCAGATGCCTTCTCGATGATCCAGGCCCCGACGCCATTCCCGTCTCCGCGCTGGAGCCTCAATCGGTTTTCAGCCCAGGCCAAGCGAATTCGCCCGCCGCTGACCATGGTAGAACCGCAGTCTCCCGCCGATCCCAGCGCGCCGCACCCGCATGAACTAACGCAGTAAGATGAGCGCCCACAGGCTCACTCCGCGACGCAAATAGCTTGCTCAATTGATCGAGAGCTACGAAGGCTTCCTCGGGCACCGTTTCGCTGGATTTGATCTCAACTGAGCATGTTGAGAGGCCGAGCTCAATCACGGCGTCCACCTCAAGGCCATGTTTGTCCCGAAAATAGGTGAAGGTGGGTCGCTCGCCCTGGTTAGCGTACGCCTTGACAATTTCCGAGATCACCCATGATTCGAAGATAGGCCCTCGAAGCGGGTGGAGGCGCAGCTGCTCCGGCGAGCGGATACCGAGTAGGTAGCACACTAAACCCGAGTCGAAAAAATGCCCCTTGGGTGTTTTGGCGAGGCGTTTGCCGATGTTGCGAAAGAAAGGCGGGAGGCGGAAACACAAGTAGCTGGCCTCCAAAACCGAAAACCATTTCTTGGCGGTATTGTGAGTGATGCCAACATCGGCCCCCAATCGCGAGTGGTCTAACATCTGGGCGGTTCGCGAGGCGGCCAACTGCACAAAGGTTTGAAAAGCTGTTAGATCCGTCACATTCAGGATCTGACGCGCATCGCGTTCTACGTAGGTTGCAACATAACTGCTCAACCACTCATACGGCTCGACCGGTCGATCCAGGAGAGCTGGGTAACCGCCTCGCCAAACCACCGTCCACACATCGTCATCTGGCCGAGACGAGCGAAGCTCCTGGTACGAAAAGGGGAGCAGCTCAAGAACCGCAACGCGTCCCGCAAGCGACTGCGTAACTGCGGCGGTTAACGCTAAATGCTGTGAACCTGTAAGGATAAATCTGCCCGGGCGCGGATCTTGGTCCACCTCTGCCTGCAAATACGACAAAAGGGCAGGAGCGTTCTGCACCTCATCCAGGATCGCGCCTCGCGAAATAGCTCGCAGAAAGCCACGCGGATCTTCACGGGCCTGCCGAAGCACATCGGGGGATTCCAAGGAAACGTAGGCATGCCCCGCGAAACAGGCCCTGCAAAGGGTTGTTTTGCCCGCCTGCCGCGGCCCGGAAACCTGCACAACCGGGAACTGGGTTGCTCGCTTGCGCAGCAAAGTGGCCATAGCTCTAGGAAGCATATACTGTTAAATAACAACAAGTTGGACATTTGTCAATTCGATTTACAAATGTCCAATCGGTGGCGACCCAACGCGAAAACGATCCTCCAGTGCTGTAGGAGCAATTGTACGCGCCGCTAGTGCAGCCCAGCCCTGAAGCTGTCAACGCCGCGAGTTGATTTGCCGCACCTTCTCACAACGGGCGGCGGAGGCACGACGCCTTATCACCTTGACCGAAACCGGCAGCCCTTGACCGCTCCATGATAGCATCAACGTCCGAGACTGATAGACCAAGCTCGGACTGCACCCGCGCCCACTCGGTGCTAAGCGAACAGGCTAGCGGCCCGGGATCGTCGGTGTTGATATCTTGCGGCGTTTGAAACTGCTAAGAAAGCAAGTCGCGGGATGAGCCGGCGACTTAGTCCCCGCGCATGGCCTCATGCCGTCGCACCAAAAGCGCTGCATCGGTAGGGGCATCATGCGGGCGCTGCTGGAGGAGGTCGACGTTTGGCAACGAGCCGTTTCACGTACGGCTGGGCTACCGCAAGCAACAAGACAGCCTACGCGCTCCTGCCAGGCCCTACGGCGAGCCAGCAGCTCACGAAATTGAAGATGCCTGACTCCCAAGCAAACGCTCAACCGCATCGCGCCTGAAGTCGAAGATCCGACCAAGCGTGCGACGCACGAACAACCCGTGGGCTAGCGCACCGAGCGCTCCAAGAGGCAACTTATACTCGACAATGTCGCGCATCACGGTGGAGCCTCCCTGTGCCTCGAACTCATGCGTGTGTCGCCAAAGTGCATACGGGCCAGACTCCTGTTCGTCCACGAAACGCACACCCGGCTGCCATTCGGTAATGCGGGTGCGCCAGCGAACGGGAACCCTGAACAAAGAAAGCGCGTAGTCGATCTGCACGCCAGGCCCCATTTCGATAGGCATCGGTGTCAAGATGCGAAACCGCAGAAACGCAGGCGTGAGCGACTCCAGGTTCGCTGCATCGCCGAAAAACTCAAATACTTCCGGCAGCGGACGGGGTACTAGCTGGCTTCGCGAAAGCTTGTGAATAGAGCTCATGATACGCGGGGAAGAGCCATTTGAACGGGTGATTTGGGGCGTCTCGAGGAGCGTATGGGGATGCGTCTTTGTGTTTGCAAGGGGCTGCTAGAGCGCCGCCCGCCACAACCCCTCTTTCCCGCCCGGGGGAGTCGTAAAGAGCTGCAGGGCGATGCCGCCCGTAGCTTGAAAATACAGGACCCGGAGCTTATGCGAGCCGGCATCCAGGTTCACCTTTGCCGTCTTGCTTTGTGGTGGATGAGCACCATCGTTGTCGATCACCAGTTGGCCGTCGATCCACAATATCGATCCATCATCGGAGTGTAAGCGAAACGAATAGGCTCCAGGCCGCTTCACGGTAAAACGCCCCACGTAGTCGATCGCAAACCACTCGTTCCGCGTGGTAACTCCAGGGAAACCGCCCGTCATTACTCGCTCAGGGATGTTGAGCACGTTCGTATACATCAGACCTTCAGCAACACAGCGATGGATGCTCTTCAGGCTCACAGTCCCGGGAGGGAGCGTGCAAAGCGTCCCACGCAACGCCGGCTTCTCTCCTTTGCGGGCCTTAGCGGGTTCACTAGGAGCAGGCGCCGGCCTGCTGACACTTGCCAACGGCCGACCGCCCCGCGCGCCGCCACATGCCACCGAGGTAGCCGCCCCGAAAACCACAACCCCACACCACACCACGGGAAGCCCCCACGCCAATTTCCGCATGTCGGAATTGGGGCCCACCCCCGAGCCGTTCGCAACTCAAATCGCCTGGGCAAGCCTATTGGCCTCCCATGGGTCCCACTTGCTGGACCACCAATCCCTTCCATGCCAAGGTGCCCGCACTAAAAAGACATTGGGTGCGGTGCCTTCGGCCGCAGGACAACGGATGGTCGGGCCGCCATCCAGGCAGGCAAAAGCCAGCCAGAGGTCCTTGATGTCCGTCAACACGCCCCACCCGCTTCCGCCTGACTCGCCAGAAGCATTGCACCCATTGCTCCGCTTCCTGCGTTTCGCGCGTCGTCCGCTTGAACGCTTCTTTCAGATCGAGGCCGCAAGCGGGATCCTACTGCTCGTAACCGCTGCGCTGGCGCTTGGCTGGGCGAATTCTCCATGGGCGTCAAGTTATCAGCATCTTTGGCACACGCCGTTCGGCTTTGCGCTAGGTGCTTTTGCGGTCGAAAAAACGCTCGCGTGGTTCGTCAACGACGCCTTGATGGTGCTCTTCTTCTTCGTCGTAGGCCTTGAAATTCGCCGCGAGATCCATCGCGGTGAGTTGTCAGAATGGCGCCGGGCAGCGCTCCCTGTTGCGGCGGCGCTCGGCGGCATGCTCGCACCCGCGGGGTTATATTTGTTGCTTGCCGGTGACACCGAGACGCATTCGGGCTGGGGCGTACCGATGGCTACAGATATCGCCTTTGCTGTGGGCATTCTCATGCTGCTCGGCAAACGTGTCCCCCCCGCCCTTCGGGTGTTGCTCTTGGCCGTGGCCGTCATTGATGATCTTGGCGCCATCGTGGTTATCGCCCTTTTTTACTCTTCGGGTATTCAACCACTCGGGTTGTTAGTTGCAGCTGCAGGTTTCGGTGCCATCGTCGCCATGCAGCGCCTGGGTGTGCGCTCAAAGCTTCTCTATGTGTTGCCGGCGGTCGTCGTGTGGGCCGGAATTTACGCCGCAGGCGTTCATCCAACGATCGCTGGGGTCTTGGTTGGGCTGCTCACTCCGGTGCTTGCCTCCGATGGGGAAGTACCGCCAAGCGAGAGCCTGATAACAACCCTGCACCCCTGGGTGGCCTTTGGCATCATGCCAGTCTTCGCACTGGCCAACGCTGGGGTTACACTCTCGGGAGGCAGCTTTGGCCCGTTCGCTACCAACGTGCTCAACGCAGTGGCGGTTGGCCTCGTGCTCGGCAAGCCGTTAGGGATCCTCAGCGCCTGTTGGTTGGCTTTGCGCCTGCGGATCGGCACATTACCGCTAGGGCTTACCTTTCGACACTTGCTCGTGCTGGGAGTCGTAGCGGGCGTAGGTTTCACGATGGCCCTCTTCATCGCCCAGCTTGCATTTGTGAACGCCGAGCTCTTAGCAGCAGCCAAGCTGGGCGTGCTCGTAGCAAGTGCTTGCGCTGCCGTCTTGGCCTTCGGCCTGGGCAGAGTTCTGCTCCTGCCCGTTGCTGTTGTCGGAGCGGCACAAAGCGAGGACGAAGCGGAAAGCTCGACGGAGAAATAGCAGCGCGCCGCCAGATACTTAGCATGCTAAGAATCTCGTTTGCGGCGCTTACCCCCTCTTCCGCCGCTGCCCCCCGACCTCACCGGTCATCGCGCACTCCGTGCCTCCTCCCGTCCCCCGGAGCCGTGCCGGACCACTCGATTCTGCGCCATGCCCTTGCTCCGAAGCTCCCACCCAGCGCTAATGGTGCCTCCCCGTGACTCGACGCGAACACCTAACGACCCTTGGGCAATGGCTGGTTCTCGGCTCACTCATAGGGGCATTGTGCGGCGCCGCTTCAGCTCTCTTTCTCTGGCTGCTGGAGTCCGCCACCCAATTTCGAAACGAGCACGAAGTCATCATCTACTCGCTTCCGATCGCCGGTTTGGGTATCGGCTGGTTTTACGAGCGGTTCGGGCACTCGGTGAGGGCCGGCAATAACCTCGTCATCGACACCATTCACGACGACGGCCCTGAACTCCCACTGCGCATGGCTCCCCTGGTTTTGTTCGGCACGGTGCTCACGCACCTGTTTGGCGGCAGCGCTGGGCGAGAAGGAACCGCCGTGCAGATGGGGGCAAGCCTCAGCGATTGGGTTTCGCACCGGCTCCGGGTTACCAAAGCGGTGCGGCATCAACTTCTGGTCGCGGGAGTCGCCGCCGGGTTCGGCTCAGTCTTTGGAACCCCGATAGCGGGAGCCATTTTCGGACTGGAATTCATCGTGTTAGGGCGCCTGGAGTATCGCGCGCTGGTGCCTGCGTTGGTCGCTTCATTGGTGGGGGATTGGACCACGCGCACGTTTGGCATCGAGCACACCCCCTATCCGGCCGCGCCATACGTCGCACTTTCCCCATCTCTCATGTTCAAGTGGCTGGTGTTTGCGGCGGCCATCGCTCTCGTCACCATCGTTTTCATCGAGCTCACACATCTTCTCAAAAAGCAGGGAGAAAAGCGCCTTCCTCGACTCCCGTTGCGCATGTTCGCGGGTGGAGTCGCCGTCGTTGGCTTGTGGCAACTGGTGGGCACCAGCGACTACCTGGGCTTAGGTATCCCGACCATTATCCGCTCCTTCTCAGATCCGAATCTTCCGAGCTACGCCTTTGCGCTCAAGTTAGCCTTCACAGCTATCACGCTGGGGGCGGGGTTTCTCGGCGGAGAGGTAACGCCGCTTTTCTTCATCGGTGCGGCTCTCGGCAGTGTGCTAGCGCGCCTCCTCGGCATTCCGCTGGAGCTCGGCGCCGGCGTGGGCCTCGCCGCCGTGTTTGCTGCCGCCGCCAACACCCCCCTCGCACTCTCCATCATGGCCGTGGAGCTGCTCGGCGCATCGCTCTTCCCACACGTAGTCATTGTGTGCGTGCTCGGGTACCTCTTCACAGGGCATCGGGGCATTTACCCCTCCCAACGCGTGCTTTACGGCAAACACGGAGGGAAGCTCGCTAAGCCTACCGCTCTTCGAGCGCTATCCGGAAAGCTTGGGACGATTTTCGGTCAACGTATCCCCTCTGGCACGCGCTTTGCTTTTGCCCGCAGCATGTCAGAAGGCCACCACGATCTTGCACACGAATTCCCAGAGTTTCGCGACCGCATTCACGCGCTCAAACAGGAGAACGCGCATTTTACGCGCCTTGCCGGCGAATATCACGACGTCTGCAAAGAACTGCAGCGCATTGATGCCCAAGTGGAAACACCATCGGATCAGTACGTCGAGGAGCTGAAGCTCAAGCGCCTGCACCTAAAAGATCAGGTGCACACCATGTTGCGCGCTTGAACCACCCCGCGAAGTTTCTGCGCCCCTGGTTTTCCGAGGACGCAAAAGCTTCGTAACACCGAAACGCCACATTCGGAGCCGGAGCAGGTGTTGTGTCCGTCCAACACCACGCCCCACCGATCCGGTCAACGTGCCTTACAGCCGAAGGCGCGATAATTAGCCCCACAAGCTCGTGGAGTTTTTCACCAAGCGTAGGGCATCGGTGCTTCGCCGCCGGGCCCCGGGAAGATCGAGTCCAGCTTCTTCATCGTCTCCAGGCTCAGCTTGATATCTACGGCGCGCAGCGAGCTTTCCACCTGTTCAACCGTACGGGGGCCAATGATGGGTGCGGTTACAACTGGGTTGTGGAGCAGCCACGCGAGAGCCACGTTGTGAGGCGCCTCTCCAAGCTCCTTGCAGAGCCCTTCGTAGGCTTCAAGCTGCGTGCGTTTCTCCCCCACCTTCTTCTCAAAATCTGCGTTGCCGCGTCGTCCGTGATCCAGCTTCTGCAGGGCTCCGCCGAGTAAACCTCCGGCAAGTGGGCTCCAAGGGATGAGGCCCATGCCATAGTGGCGACAAGAAGGAACCACTTCGAGCTCCACCGTGCGGCTATCCAAATGATAGATACTCTGCTCGCTCACCAGCTGAAGGCTCTTTCGGCTGCGTGCAATCTCGTTGGCGGCGGCAATATCCCAACCGGCAAAGTTGCTGGAGCCCACGTAAATGATCTTACCTTGCTGCTGCAAGGTATCCATCGCCTGCCATACCTCTTCCCACGGACACTCACGGTCAACGTGGTGCATTTGGTAGAGGTCAATCACATCCGTCTGAAGCCGCTTTAAGCTATCTTCACAGTGGCGAATGATCTTGAGGGCCGAAAGCGAGCGTCTGTCCCTATTGGGCTCCGGGCGCAGCCCATCCCTCTCCATGCCGTTGTAGACTTTAGTGGCCAGCACGATCGAATTGCGGCGGCCGCCTCCTTGGGCCAACCAGCGCCCAATAATCTCCTCGGTGCTCCCCTTGTGTGTACCCCAGCCATATACATCCGCTGTGTCAAAAAACTGGATGCCAAGCTCTAACGCTTTGTCCATAATTGCAAAGCTTGCCTGCTCGTCCGTTTGCCAACCAAAATTCATAGTGCCCAAACACAGCGGGCTCACCAAAACGCCACTTTTCCCAAGCCTTCGATGTTCCATAGCAGTGCTTTAGCGCAGCTTTATCGAACTCGTAAATAGCGGCCACACATAAACGTCCAGCCCGCCTGGCTGGCCCCGACCAACTCGTGCGCTTCTAGCCTCTTGGGACGCCGGCGCAACTTTAGACGAGAGCTATCGCTGGTGGTACAAAGCCCGAATGCAAGAGATTTTCCGGCGAGTGGCTCACCGAACCTCCGTGCTCGTGGGCCACGCCAACTCGTTTCTGGCCGCAGTTGTCTTGATCTTGGGCTGGCTCCTCACGGGGCCGTTTTTTCACTACTCAGACACTTGGCAGCTGGTGATTAACACAACCACCACCATCGTGACGTTTCTGATGGTGTTCCTCATCCAAAACACGCAAAACCGTGACAGCCACGCGCTCCATTTGAAGTTGGATGAGCTGATCCGAGCTAATAAAGAAGCTCGCAACAACCTGCTAGCTCTCGAAGAGCTCTCCGACGAAGATATGCGGAAGCTTCAACTGGAATTCGAACGCCTGCGTGACGCCAAGCCTTCGTAACAATGCCCTCGGCGCTATTTGCGCAGCCGCCGGCTCCCCCCTTGCGTCCCGCGCGCGAGCGCTCTAACACGCCGGCCATGCTTTGCCCCAAAACGCAGCGTTTTGAGCAGGCCGCATTCTTCCGAAAATACCACACGCAGGAGAGAGAGAACAATGAACCGCGGAGTTCCTATTTTGGACAGAGCTTGGGCTCTTGAACGCCATCTTGTTGCCACCTTGGCGGCGGGCTCGGTGGTCACTTTGTCGACGATGGTATCGGCGCAGCCAGCGGCCAGCGTGATGACGCACGAAACCGCCTCGGCTGGTTCGGTCGAGGTTGCCACTAACACCTTCGCCACGGTTAAGAAGCCAGACGCTGAAAAAGATGCGAGCGAAGCCAAAATCCAGGCCGGTGGCCTCTCTGCCACCGGGAACTCACGGTCGTTGGCGCTCACGGGGGTTGCGAGCATGCGCGTGCGCCGTTCGCTGAACGAAATCAGCGCCACGGCGGCCGCCAACTACGGCAGGAGCGCTTCCACGCCCGCCGATAAGATGAAAACCAGCGTCGAGAATTACCAGGGCAAGCTCCGCTACGACCGCTTTGTGTCCGACAACCTGGCGCTTTTCCTGGCGCAGTCCGGACGCCACGATAGGTTTCAAGGCTTAGATTTGCGGCTCAATCTGGATCCCGGTGTGGCCTATTACCTCATGGATGAGCCCAAGCATCAGCTCTGGGGTGAAGGCGGTTACGATCTTCAGTTCGACATCATACGCGACGAAACTATCATCGACGCTTTCGCTACCGGCAAGCTTATCCAAAAGACGGACATCCGCCACAGTGCCCGCCTTTTCGTTGGCTACCGCAACAGCATCAGCGAAACGGCTTCCTTCAACACCGGGTTGGAATACCTACAGGGCATCCCGGAAACGAAATTCTGGCGGCTCAATTGGGATGCTGCCCTCAACACCTCCATTTCGACGAGCTTCTCGCTCGCGACCACGTTTTCTCTACGTTACGACCACCAGCCGCTTTCCGGTGTCAAGAACACCGACACGTTAACGGCACTCAACCTCGTCTACCAGCTCCTCTAGCACCAGCCTTCACGTTTACTGTGAAACCGGAGAACAGAATGTTTAGGTCTTCCCTGCTTTTTGCCTCGGGCGCAATGTTGCTCGAATGTTTGTCGTTCACGATGCCCGCCGCCGCGCAAGCGGCTGGGGCACAAGCGTCCCCACCCCCGCCCGTGCCCGCTACGGGGCCGCTCGGCCGCCCGACGGAGAACTACTTTGATGTGGGCGTGCTCGGTGGGCTCTTTTTCCCCGCGAAGCATCACGCACTGGCGAGGGCCAACTATCAGAAGTTCGATTCGCCCGTGCCCGAAGTGGGCGTCCGCATCTCCTATTTCCCCATCGCCTACGCTGCGCTTGAGGTTGAAGGCGCAGCCGGCCCCACCAAGGTAGCCTCGGGGAGCCGTGCTGGCATCTGGAGTCAGCGTCTGCATGCACTAGTGCAGCTCCCGAATGAACCAATCACGCCTTTCGTAGTCCTCGGCGCCGGGCTACTTGGCGCAGGCAGCAACCCCACGGGAACCAATCAGGATCCAGCCTTCCATTTCGGAGCCGGAGCCAAGTGGGCGCTGGATGATTTTGTGGGTCTCCGCTTGGACGTGCGAGACAACCTCTCCCAAAAGCACGCTGCGGCAAAAGGCTCGCAGACACACCACCCAGAGGTCCAGCTCGGCCTCAACTTCACGCTCGACCTCCGTTCGCCGCCGAAGGCCCCCGTTCCCCCGCCCGACGCGGATCAGGACGGCTTTGTGGACGCTTCAGACAAGTGCCCCACCCAAGCCGGCGTCGCTCCGGACGGCTGCCCTCCTCCGCCTGATTCAGACGGAGATGGCGTCATCGACCCACGCGACGCTTGCCCCAGCCAAGCCGGTGAGGCGCCGACGGGCTGCCCGAACCTAGATGCCGACCACGATTGCGTACCCCTCCCGGTCGATGTCTGCCCCACCGAAGCCGGCATTGCACCCAACGGTTGCCCGGATCCAGATCCAGACCGTGACGGAGTTCAAGGCACGGCGGACACGTGCCCGAATGAAGCCGAAACCAAAAATGGCTACCAAGATGGCGACGGCTGCGCCGATACGCTTCCCGAAGCCGTAAAGAAATACTCGGGAGTTATTCCTGGCATTGAATTTGACCTCGCCTCGGCGAAAATCCGACCGGTGTCGAAAGCTGTTCTCGATGGCGCCCTCGCCGTACTCAAAGAATACGGAGATCTACGAGTGGAAATCTCCGGGCATACCGACAACGTCGGTGACCACGACAAGAACCTAGAGCTTTCGAAGCAGCGCGCGGAAGCGGTAAAGGCCTATTTTACCGAGCAAGGCATCGACGCCGCGCGGATTGAAGCCCGAGGCGCAGGGCCAGACGAGCCCCTAGCGGACAACAAAGACGCCGCAGGCCGTCAGAAGAACCGAAGGATCGAGTTCAAGCTGTTGTCAAAGTAAGGTCAGAACCCCACCGAGAGTCCGCGGAGTCGAAGCATGAGTATCCTCAAAGAGTTCAAGGAATTCGCCATAAAAGGCAACGTGGTCGATCTTGCTGTAGGCGTCATTATCGGTGGCGCCTTCGGCAAGATCGTGAGTTCCTTCGTGAGCGACGTAGTGATGCCTCCACTCGGGCTACTTACCGGGGGTGTGGCTTTCGGCGATCTTGGGCTGACGCTCCGCGAAGCAGCAGGTGCGCAGCCGGCGCTGGTGCTGAAGTACGGAGTTTTCCTGCAAACCGTATTTGACTTCTTGCTCATTGCGGCAGCGGTGTTTTCGGCAATAAAACTGATGAACAAGCTAAAACGCCAAGAGGCAGCTCCCCCCGCACCACCCGCAGAGCCGCCGAGGCAAGAAGTGCTACTCACCGAAATCCGCGACGCACTGCGAGCCCAAACGAAGCCTTAATTTGCCAAGAACCTGGGTAGGCCTCGCTGCAACTATGCACGTGCTCAGATGAGCCCTAGCGCACTGTTCTTGCTCGCGGTGGGCCTTGCGATGGACGCGGCAGCCGTGTCAGCGGCTCGCGGACTATCCGTGCCCCGCATCTTGCCGCGACACGTGGCTTTGGTTGCTTTATTTTTCGGTGGTTTTCAGGCCCTGATGCCCCTCATCGGTTGGTGGGCGGGGACAACAATTGGCCCCTGGGTGCAGGCTTTTACGCACTACATTGCGTTTATCCTCCTTGCTGCGATCGGCGCCAAGATGCTCTGGGAAGCACGCGACGCCGACGATCTTGATGATGGTGGCTCAACCTCGACGAGCAATCGCGATCCTTTTGCTCTCGCCGTGATGCTGATGTTGGCGATAGCTACGAGCATCGATGCGCTCGCTGTAGGCGTCACCTTGCCGATGCTCAATGCGGCGTTGTGGCCATCGCTCTTCGTCATCGGCATCACCACAGCCATTCTCAGCGCCCTTGGTCTTTTCGCGGGTCGCGCCTTTGGAAGTCGACTTGGGAAGCGGCTAGATACGGCCGGCGGTCTGGTTCTGATTGGCCTGGGGACGAAGATCCTGCTGGAACACCTTCTGACCAGGTGAGCCTGCGCTTAAGCGTTACGCGCTCCGGCGCCGCGTGTTGGGCACTTGCGCGCTCGGAGCCTTATGGCACGTCGTCCAGAAACTGAACTTCGCCCGTCGCCAGATCGTATTCCGCACCTACAACCGCCACACGCCCCGAGAGCACGAGCTCCTCGATGATCTGACTTCCGTGGCGCAAGTGGTCCGCCGAAGCTCGCACATTGGCTCGCACCGCCTCTCGCAAAAAGCCTCCCGGTTCGTCCGTATGTTGCACCCCTTTGATGTGCGGCGCGATGCGATCGGTAATAGACCGAATATTCGTGGACTCGGGCCCAAGCCCTGTTTCCAGCGCGTGAACTGTGGCGGCCACAGCTCCACACCCGGTGTGCCCCATGACCACCACCAAACGTGTGCCAAATTGCGAGGCCGCAAATTCGATGGACCCCACGATGGATGGAGCCACGATGTTGCCAGCCACTCGCACCACAAATAGGTCTCCGAAGCCTTGATCGAACAGAATTTCAACTGGCGTCCTCGAATCGGAGCAACCCAAGATGATGGCGAATGGCCGCTGCGCCTGCTTGGCAAGTTGCTCGCTCCAGGCACGCGAAAACGTCGCCCCGCCTGATTCTCGAAACCTGCGATTGCCATCAATTAGCCTCGTTAAACATTCTTGTGGCGAAGGAGATGTGGTATCCCAGGTGTGTGGCATCGGGCCCGTGCGTACTACCATTGGGGCCAGCGATACAACCAGCTAATGCTCAAAGCGTGGTTACGCCGGGCCGCATTCGACTTCGGGCGGTTTTCCGGCTCTTTCGATACTTACGGCAAAGCCACACTGTACACCGAGTCTACCGCGTCTCGATGGCAGCCCACACAAGGTTCTGGTTGGCCAAACGCTTTCTGCTCCCAAGAAGCTCCGTATTCGGCGAAAACCCAACCTTGCTCGCGCTTCTCCAGCACGGCGGTTAGCGTGCGCACGGAGCTCCGATAGCCATCTTTCACGAGCATCGACCCCACAGGCCATTCGCTGAGCCCTGGGCTCTTAAGCGCTTGTTCCATTTCGGAATTGAAGAAGATATCTACCGCATCTCCGTGCAACGCGATCCCAACCTTGCGCTGTTCCCAGCCAGGCGGCCTTCCCCACGTTTGGTAGTGGGAGCTCTGGATACGCGCGAGTAAGCCCCCATCAGCGGGTTCGCTTGGTGCTGGTTCTCCGCACCCACTTCCTAGGGCAGGCCCCAGCAGCAACACACCGACGGCATTCCATCGCCCGCGCGTTCGCCACATGCTCCCCTATTTCGCACGACGGAGGGCGCAGGGGAAGCAAAAGCCTGGTCTCGCCGGATCGCCTCATTTTTCGCGACTTTCGGCATGTTTTCAAAAAGAATGGCCGCCCACCGCGGATTTTCGTCTAGATTGTTGGCCCATGTTGCCCGACCTCGTGCTGACACCCGGCTCCTTGATCGCAGGGAAGTACCGCGTGGACGGCGTCCTGGGCGAAGGCGGCATGGGCGTGGTGGTAGCCGCGCAGCACCTAGAATTGGATCGCAAGGTTGCCATCAAATTCCTGTTACCAGCGGTCGCCCAACAAGGAGACGCAGCGGAGCGCTTCCGTCGTGAAGCTCGCGCGGCGGCAAAGATCCAGAGCGAACATGTATGCCGCGTGCTCGACGTGGGAACATTGGAGCATGGCGTGCCTTACATGGTGATGGAGCACCTGGAGGGCCAAGATCTTAGCCAGGCACTGGGCGCGGGGATGCGTTTTGCGATTCCCGAATCCGTGAGTTTCATTCTGGAAGCTATCGAGGCCGTATCTTTGGCGCACGCCGCCGGCATCGTGCACCGCGATCTTAAACCCGCGAACCTCTACCTGGCTGACCGAGGCGACGGCTCTCGGCGCGTAAAGGTCCTAGATTTCGGCATTTCCAAGTCGATGAGCAGCTCGGGCACGGGCCAAGAGCTCAGCCTAACGGCTTCACGTTCCATTATCGGTTCGCCGCTCTACATGTGCCCCGAGCAAATGATGTCCGCCAGGGACGTGGACACCCGTGCGGACATTTGGGCACTCGGAGCGATCTTATATGAGCTCCTTACGGGTCGGCCCCCGTACGAAGCGGAAACGCTGCCGCAGCTATGTAAAGCTCTGCTTACGGACGTGCCGCCGCCGCCTCGTCAACTGCGGCCCGATTTGCCGGAGGCCTTGGAGGCAGCGGTGATGCGTTGCCTTGAAAAAGACAGGGAGAAGCGTTGGGCCACCGTCGGCGAATTGTTTGTGGCCCTCGCGCCCTTCGCTCCGCAGTCAGGGGGCGTGCACGCGGATCGCGCCCGAAAGCTAGTCAATTCGTCAGTCGGCTCAGCGCTCGGGGACGCCGCATTGATGGAGTCCCCAACGCTGGTAGGCGTTGGGCCGGCACCTATCACGGCGCCATTAGCCCCAAGCCCCATTGCCGCCAACACGGCAGCTGGAACGCTGGCTTCCTGGGAAAAAACCTCTCGCACCCGGCGCTCTGCCCTGGCCCCCCTGCTGATCGCAGCAGGCGTTCTGGGCACGCTCGCCATCGGGTATGGGCTCATCAAGTTCACGTCTCACGCCGAGCCGGCAGCAGAAGCTGCTGTGAGTCGCGCCCCAGCGGCTCATCCCCAAGAGGTGAAGCCAGCCGCTGCACCCACGCCTCCACCGGCGCCCGGCGCTTCATCTGTGCTGTCGGCAGTCTCGGCGGCACCCGTCCCTAGCGAGCCCCCACCTCCCGTACCTAGCAGCACAGCTTCAACGATCGCTTCCGCGAAGACCCGCCCGCTGCCTAAGAAGCCAGCTAGCAGCAAGGCCGCCGCACCTTCGGCCAAGCAGGATACATCCTCCGGCATTAGTGATTTCGGCGGCCGGCGCTGATCCTGCTTCAATTGTGAGCAAACCCAGATAAGGTACGCGGTCATGCGGCGTACCTTAATTCTTAGTGTGGGAAGCATCGGGCTTGTGGCGAGCGTCACGCTTCCGTGTGCTGCGCAGACCTCGGCGGACAACAAAGCAGCAGCTGAAGCCTTGTTCGACGAGGGCCTTTCATTGATGAAAGCGCGTAAATTCGAACTTGCGTGCCCAAAGCTGGAACAGAGCGAACGCATCGATCCTGGCATCGGCACGCTGCTCTATCTCGCCGAGTGTTACGAGCTGAGCGGCCGCACAGCGAGTGCCTGGGCCACCTTTCGAGAGGCGGCATCGTCCGCTGCAGCAACTGGCCAGAACGAGCGAGCCCGAGAAGGCCAACGCCGAGCGGATCGTCTGGCCCCCAAGCTCTCGAGGCTCACGATTAACGTAGACGCCTTCAACCGTGAGCTCCCTGGGTTCGAGCTCCACCGAGGAACCGAAAAGCTCGGCGCACCTCTGTTCGGCACCGCGCTGCCCGTGGATCCAGGAACCTCCGAAGTGAAAGCCAGCGCTCCCGGATATTACGCTTTCACAACGACAGTGACGGTAGCTGCTGATGGAGCAACGGCTGTCGTTGAGATCCCACCGTTAAAGCCGGAGCCTGTGGCCGCTCCAGCGCCCGTACCGCCAAGCGCGACACCGTCTGCCCCAAGCGCACCCGCCGCCTTCACGACTACCCCAGCAGACTCGGCGTCCACCTCGCACCAAAAGACCTACGGCGCTGTACTCATGGGTGTCGGCGGTGTTGGCCTGGCGGTGGGAGGCTACTTTGGCCTTACGGCGATCTCCAAGAACAACCAGGCCAAAGACGAGTGCCAGGGGAAATTCTGCACCACTCAAGCGGGCGTCGATGCCTCAAAAGACGCCCAAGACGCAGCCCTCTTCGCCAATATCGGAGTGATCGGGGGAGCGGCCGTAGCCCTCGGGGGAGCCGTCTTGTTCTTCACAGCACCGGACGATCCGAATAGCGCACATCTTGGTTTGGTACCCACCGTAGGTGGCGCCAAGCTCAGCCTCGGAGGGAGCTTCTAATGAAAACCGACAAAAATTCGTTGCTCGCAGCTGCGTGTGTCCTTGTGGCCTCTCTCTCTGCCTGTGAGTCCATCATTGGAATCGAAGATCGCGAGCTCGCTGACGCAAAGACGCTTCAGCGCCAAAACGCCACGCCTCAGTGCCTTCAATATTGTGAAGAGGTGATTAGCAGTTGTACGGGGAAATTTCAGGTTTACTCGGGCATGGAAACCTGTTTGGGCGTATGTGCACTGTTGGAAGCGGGGGACTCCATTGAGCCCGCCGGTAATACCGTGGCGTGCCGCCTCGATCAGGCTCGAAAAGCGGTCACGACGGGCGAACTCAACGTGTACTGTGAGTCGGCAGGCCCTGGCGGCGGCAAGGCTTGCGGGACCAACTGCGCCAGCTACTGCTCGTTGCTTGCGAAAACCTGCCCCGAGCAAGCAGCTGGAGTTGTTGATTGCCCAGCCAAGTGCCTAGCGCTACGCGATGCCACCGCAACGGACGACTCGCTCGGTTTTGACGCCACCAAGAACCATGACACGGATACCCTGCAGTGCCGCCTCGTCCACGTCAGCTCAGCAACCGTAAACGCCGAAGGACACTGTCCCCACGCGACGATTACCCCCACCCCCCCGTGCGTGGATGATCCCCTCACTACACCTCCTGCCTGTGCGGACTACTGCCAGATCGTGACGGTGGCATGCACTGGCGCGGATGCGGTCTATGAATCTGTTTCGCAGTGCCTCCAGACGTGCACCAAGCTAACGGTAGGCCAGCTGGACCACAAAACCGAAAACACCGTCGGTTGCCGCAAATACCACGCTTACAATTCTCTACTCGATCCCAAAACGCATTGCTCCCACGCCGGCCCCACGGGTGATGGGCACTGCGGAAAAGATACTGACGCCTCCTTTGCCAACTGCGAATCTTACTGCCAGCTGGCAGCTGGCGCTTGCCCGACAGAATTCGGTCAAAAATACGCCGATGCTGCCGCCTGCCTGAGCGAATGTTTCGGCATGCCGGCAACCTTCAACGCCAAAAAAGACTCCGGGTACACCACCGCATCTGCGGCTTCCGGCAACACCTTGCAATGCCGCGTGCTGCACACAACTCGCGTGTTAGCCGATAAGAGTGCGGCGCTTTGCCCCGCCGTATTTGGCGGAGCGCCCTGCAACTAACCCTCCACGCATGCACAAAGAAGAATGGCACCAAATCACGCTGCTTCACGGCAAGCACGGGGTGCCAATGCAACTGCACAACATCGTAAGCTACGCGATCACGTCGCTTGTGTTTCCGGCCGTAGTGCTCTTTGTGCGCAAAGATCCAGACTTCACTCAACTCTTTGAGCGACCTCTCCTCGCTTTAGCGACGCTGCTCTGGGTGTTGCACTTCCTCCGTCGGACGGCTGAAAGCGCTTGGGTTCATCGCTATTCGAAGCCCCCCGCTCCATATGTGGGTGTACTCCTCGAGTACATTTATTACTGGGGTCAGGGCGGCTTTATCGCATATACATTGGCCGCTCCTGATTATCGCTTCCCGGGTCCGCTTCAGCTAATTCTAGGTGTTGCTCTATTTGCAGCAGCGGAGACGGGTAACGCTTGGAGCCACTTTCACCTGCACAAGCTCCGGGCCCCTGGCGAAACGGCTCATCGTATCCCCCGGGGCGGGATGTTTGAGCGAGTCTCCTCGCCGCACTATTTCTTTGAAATCACGGCCTGGTGGGGTTTTGCGCTGGCCTTCCCCTGTTGGGGAACCTTTTTATTTGCTTCGCTCACCACGGCCATCCTCCTTACTTGGGGCCTTACGCGCCATCGCTCCTACCTGCGCCACTTTGATGGGCAAGA
The DNA here is from genome assembly GCA_033763455.1 of Polyangiaceae bacterium. Classification (GTDB taxonomy): domain Bacteria; phylum Myxococcota_A; class Polyangia; order Polyangiales; family Polyangiaceae; genus JBBRRP01. Next base: position 32,652 of record JANRKO010000066.1, on the reverse strand, counting down.
GGGGCGAGAAATGTACCCCAAGCAACGCCGCGCTGTACTGCCGTTTTTGTTCTGAAGGCTCAGCCTCGCGCCCGTAACGCAGCCTCCAGCATCATCCGCCGTTCGGCCGAGCCAACGGCGCGACGCGCGGAGCCCACCGCGTCCACATTCACCGAGATAGAAGTGATTCCCAAGCGCACCAGGTGTTCGGCAAACTCAGGGCGATTCGAAGGCGCTTGCCCGCACAAGGAAGAAGTAATGCCGGCGCTCCTGCAAGCGGAAATAATGCGCGAAATCGTGTCTAACACAGCTGGGTCTGACTCATCGAAAAGCTCCGCACACGTCGCCGAATCGCGATCCACACCGAGCACCAACTGAGTAAGATCATTGGAACCTATCGAAACCCCATCAATCCCCATCCGAGCGTATTCCGGAATGTAGAAGGGCGCCGAAGGAACCTCCGCCATCACCCAACGGTGGAGCCCGCGTTGTTTGCCAAGTGGACTCTTCTCAATGAGCTCCAGGCAGGCTTCCAGTTCCCAACGTGTGCGAACGAATGGGATCATCACATGAAGATTCGGCGTTTCCTCGCGCACCCGAGCCAACACCTCCAATTCCAGCTTGAAAAGCTCTGGATCTTTGACGTACCGAAAGCACCCTCGATACCCGATCATCGGATTTTCTTCGAGCGGCTCGAAGCTATCTCCGCCTTTTAGCCCACGGAACTCATTGGTGCGAAAATCATATGTACGGTAGATAACCGGCCTAGGCTGAAATGCGCGGGTAATACGCCGCAACGCTTCGCTCATCTTGTCGAGAAATTCTGCTCTCCCACTGGAAGCTATCACCTCTTTCGGATGCCGCCCCCCCAAGGCCTCGGTAAGTAGAAACTCTGCGCGCAACAGCCCCACGCCATCAACCGGAAGCATCGCCACAGCTTCTGCGTGCGACGCGATCGCAAGGTTCACGTAGACGCGCGTCGCCAGCGACTCCACTTCACTCACCACCACAGGCATCGGCGCCACGGGTTCACTCTTGCTCAAAGCCACCAGGCTGGTCCCGCCCGCCGTCACACGCCCCTTCGTTCCATCCGCCGTCACTACCTCGCCTGCGCGCAACACGCGCGTAGCCGTGCGCGTCCCCACCACACACGGGATCCCCAACTCTCGGCTAACGATGGCCGCATGACAGGTAACCCCGCCACTATCCGTAACCAAAGCGGCGGCTCGGCGAATCGCAGGCACCCAATCTGGCGAGGTCATCGGTGCCACCAAGACTTCTCCGTCTTGTAGTTGTCCCCCATCCGACGGGTCCCGAATCACGCGCACCTTGCCGTGCGCTACGCCCGGCGAAGCCCCGAGGCCGCTCACCAAAAGCTCCCCCTGCCCAGCCTTGTTCAGTGTCGTGATCGGGCGCGTTTGCACCAAGTACCACTGCCCCTCCGCTTCGGCCCACTCCATGTCTTGAGGCGCACCGTAGTGTTCCTCCACTTTCAAACCGAGCTCCCCCAACTTGAGCACCTCTTGATCACTCAACACGCGTTGAGCGCCTTCGGCCTCCGAGAGCTCCACTTTCTCATCTTGCCCGTTTGCTCCGCGGATTATCTTGAACGCCTTCTGCCCAACTCGCACCTCTAACAAACGCGGCCCACTCTTGGAGAGCGTGTACGTGTCTGGCTCAACCTGCCCGCCCACGACGACCTCACCCAAACCGAAAGCTCCTTCCACAATGATGCGCGAGGTATCTCCAGTAGATGGATCAGCCGTAAAGAGCACGCCTGACCGAGCCGAGCTCACCATGCGTTGCACCACAACGGCAATCGTGGGCTCTTCCGCCATATTCTGCGCTTTTCGGTACGCAAGCACGCGCTGCCCGTAAGCCGAGGCCCAGCACGCTTTAACCTTCTGAATCAGCGCCGCCGTGCCGGTAACATGCGTATAGCTTTCGTGCATGCCTGCAAACGAAGTACTGGCCGTATCTTCGGAGGTTGCCGAAGACCGAACAGCCACAGGTTGGCCCGCACCCAATCGTTCATACGCCGCCACAAGTTCCGATGTGAGCGAAGCTGGAAGCTCGGCATCCAAGATACGCCGCCGCATTTGCTCCGACGTGCGACTGAGCGCGCCCGCGTCTTTGGCGTCCACCGTTGCAAACAAGCTAGCCAACTCCTGCCGAATGCCGGCCGCATCAAGCGCCCCGAGGAATGCTTGAGCCGTCACCACGAAGCCTGGTGGAACCGGCAACCCGGCCCGCGTCATCTCCGCCAGGTTGGACCCCTTACCACCAGCAATCGCCACATCTTTGCGCGAAAGCGCCTCAAACCAAACTATTTGTGCAGCCATCGCGGAACTGGCAGCAACCTTCGTGCCAAAGGAGTGAAACCTCCGAAGCAACGTCGACTCAACGTAAAGGGCGCACGAGCAATGTGAAAAACCTAGTGCCGATACGCGGAGCCTCTCGCCCATATAACGCGCACACGGCGAGTGCGGCGAATGCTCGCGACAGGCGCAGCGAATGCGCATCTATCCAACTGGACGCAACCTATGCGTGTCACGGGAATCTCACGATACTTGTCATGCTAAATATCGCTGATCGGGCAACAACCCCTTTCATGCGACGCCGCGCGCAAGATCCTGACTGTTGGGCCTGAAAATTGCTGCTGGGGCGTCGACGCAGATTGCCGCTAAGCACGCTGTGCTCAGTCCTTCACGTCAGTTGTCGCCGCCCGCCGATGTTCTTCGTCGTCCATCAAAATCCGTAGCGCCGGCGTCTGAGTGTCGTCAAATTGACCGCGTTTGACAGCCCAAATGTACGCCACCGTGGCGCCCGCCGACAGCAGGATACCAAGCGGCAAAAGCACAAACAGCACACTCATGCACACCCTCCGCACGCAACGTACCGGGGCCCTGCGATGTGTTGGCATCGTCCCGAGCACTGACGCCAACCGAACTCTACTTGGCTCCACAACCTCATCAGAACGTACGACTCCTATACGCGTTGAAGATCACGGTGATCGAGCTAAGCGGCATCAAGATGGCTGCAATGAGCGGATTCAGGTGCCCCGTCATAGCCAGCACTATCGAGATGGCGTTGTAAAACAGGGAAAATGCCATCCCGCGACGGATGACTGCAAGCGTGCGGCGAGCGCCCCTGAACAACTGCACCAAAGGCCCCAGGCCCTCTTTAGTGACATACACATCAGCCACCTTCAGGCTTGCCTCGGCGCCACCATGCACGGCTACGCCCACACTGGCGGCTGCTAACGCTCCGGCGTCATTCACCCCATCACCGACCATAACCACATGTCCGCCGCTGGCACGCAGCGCCAACGCATCACGTTTGCCCTCCGGAGACACCTCGCCACGCACGTCTGCGAACGGATTGCCCAGCGCCTGGGCAACGCTCTGCACCACCGATTGTTGATCTCCCGAGAGCACGGCAAGCTTCAGCCCGAACCCTTGAAGCTTGGTGAGGCAATCCTGCGCATCTTTCCTTAACGGATCTTCCAAGGAGGCCACGGCTGCCACCGCTCCATCTACCGATACGGCCACGAGGCTCCGGCCCAAGCGCCTCGAAGCTTCGGCGAAATTGAGCGCAAATTCAGGAAGCCCCGCGTTGCCCAGCGCAAAGGTAAGCTTTCCGACTCGCACGTTCCGCCCGTTCACGGTCCCTTCAATGCCCGAACCCAACGTGGCCTTCGCATCACACACCTGAACGTCGGGGTCCCTGGGCAAGTGCGCCGCGAGCGCACGACCCACAGGGTGAGTGGAGTGGGCTTCAAGGGCTTGCACCCACGTCTTCAGGCTTTCGTCGCCGCACCATCCAGCGAGCCCCAGTTGGCCTCCAGTGAGCGTTCCGGTTTTGTCGAATACGACCTCCTCGGCTTGTGCGAGCCGTTCCACCGCTTCGCCACTCTTAATCAAGATCCCAGCGCGCGCGGCGCGACCGAGGGCGCTGCTAATCGCCAAGGGCGTTGCCATGGCCAGCGCACAAGGACAACTCACCACTAAAAGCGCAATGGCATTTTCAACGGCTCGTTCCGGGCTCGTAGACCACCATAGCCACACCGTGAACGCAGCGAGAGCCGTTACGAGCACCACGAAATAGGCTGCCACCCGATCGGCCAGGAGCGCGATTTTTGGCCGCAAAAGGGCTGAATGTTCGAGGCTTTTAACGAGCTGCCCCACTCGCGTGGACTGGCCAGAAGCCGACGCACAGATCCGCAGCTCCGATTGAAGATTCAGCGTACCAGCGAAAACGTTTTGCCCTTCCCCGACCTCCTCGGGCATCGATTCTCCGGTTAACAGCGCCACGTTCAGAGTGGAGCTTCCGGTAAGAACAACGCCATCGACCGGCAATACCTCGCCCGCCTGCACTACCACGACGGCTCCTACCGGGATTGCTCCGATAGGTAGCTCGCGAGTTCCGGTTTCGGTCTCAACCCGCGCACTCGAAGGTGCGAGGGACTGCAGGAGTGCCGCGTCATCCAAGCTACGGCGCTGGCTTCGCTGCTGAATGTAGCGCCCCACCAACAGCAAGAACGTGAGCACCCCCAGCGTATCGAAGTAGATTTCCCCCGAACCGCGCACCGTATTTACCGCCCCCCAGATAAAGCCAGCAAGGATCCCAAGGCTGATCGGGATATCCATGTGCGGAGTGCGTGCGCGAAGCGCCATCCACGCGCGCTGAAAAAACACGCTCCCACACCACAGCACCGCCGGCACCGTCACCAAAAGGCTGCCCCAGCGAAAGAGCGTCCAGATCTCGCGATCAACCCCCTGAGCGAGCCCAGAATACAGCGCAAAAGCCATGAGCATCGCGTTACCCGCTGCTGCGGCGGCTACGCCCATTCGAATTAACAGCTTCTTATCCTGCTCACGCGCGGCGCTATCTGCCGGATCGCCCACGTTGACGTGGCAAGGATAACCGAAGCGATCGAGGCGCTTCGCTAAGGTACTGAGCTTGAGAGCCTCAGCCGTGTAAACCAAGCTAAGCTGCTGGCGGCCCAGATCGACGCGAGCCTCCAATACGCCCGGCACCTTCTGACACACTTTCTCCACCAACCAAACGCACGCCCCACAGTGTAAGCCCTCCAGATGAAACCGCACGCGGCTATCGCCCGCGGGGCCCCGCGTTACCACGAGAGCTTGCAGAGCTTCATCGTCAAAATCTTCGTAGGTTCTCTGAGTAACAATTGCCGCTTCGCGCTTTCCGCCGAGGCGATCACGCACCTGATAGTAATCCTCAAGCTCAGAGCTCCGAAGCAGGGCAAAAACGGTAGAACACCCATCGCAACAGAACTGACGGGCAGCGTCTGGTTCTATTCGCCCGGCGGGAACCTCGAGCCCACAGTGCGCGCACGCGGGCAGAGGCAGGTGCAGCCGAACCCCGGAGGGTTCATTCCAACGTTCGGCGGGCGCACTCATCACCGGTGTCCTCGGTGCATCGGACAATTCGCAGGCATGGTCGGCACTGAAGGAGAGCTGCCACCTTTTGCGCCAGTACCGGGAACCGCAGAGCTCACGCGAGTGAACGCGCCGAGTATTCCCAGCGCCACCAAGGCCACTGCGCTCAACGTGGGCACCCAGCGTCGAACAGGAGCGCTCAGGTGTCCCAAGCCCCAAGCGAACAGGACCAACGCAGGCACGGTGCCCGCCCAAAAAGTGAGGAGGGTGAGGGCTCCCCACACTGGGTCGCCAGTGCCTGCAGCCGTAACGACGAAGGCATACAGCCAACCGCACGGCAGAAGCCCGGAGGATGCTCCGAGTAGGGCCCCGCGCAACAAAGGCGGCTTTCCTTGGGCACGGCTTGCGAGGCGAAACACCCAGCGCGAACCCCCAGAAGATCGAAACAGCTTCACGCCGCGGGCCTCAGCAAGCAACAAGCCGCCCCATACAACCATGACGCCGGAGGCCACCCAACTTCCGATTCGACCCAAGCCCACCCAATCGAATGCGCCATTAGCCGCCTGACCCACGCCACCGGCAACAGCGCCCAATGTCACATAAGTAGCTAAACGCCCAAGGTGGTAGGCAACATGCACGCTACCCCGCTTCTGATCGGCCGCCGCGTAGAACGCGATGAATGGGCCGCACATGCCGGCGCAATGCAAGCTACCAATCACGCTTGCAACAAAGACACCGTAGAGCAAACCCGTCACGGCCCTGCCACCACATCGCGTCGAAACACCTCGGTGTAGCGCTCCTTGCCGTTTTCAAGGGCAACCCTGAACTCCCAGAGCCCGGTACGGACGCCAGGAATATTGACCACAAATTGCCCATTGCCACTGGGCCTGAGAGTTCCGCGAAAAATTCGTGAGGCTTGAGCATTCGGGAACGCCTCAACTTGAACGACTGCCTGCGTCAACGGCACGTCCGCACGATCCCGAGGTTCTACCTGCAACTCAAAAGCCCTGGCTCCCGGCAGCAACGGCTTGGCTTCCACCCGAAGCTTGTAGCCGAGCGCTCGATTAGAACGCTCAAGCGCCTGACGCTGGTCCCAACCCACAGCCTTCTTGTAATAGTCTTCTTCAAGCGCAAGGCTTGGATCATTAACGTACAGCACAACTATAGCGCCCAGGCCGAGCACCATGCTCCCGAGCAACAGCACGGGCAAAAGTGCCCAAAATTGGCCCGATGAACCGCCTTTCCCAGCGAAAACGACGGGCGGCTGGGGCCCAACAGTAGAAACACTCATTGTATTTTCATCTCCTGAGTTCGGGTGGTGGGCCCAAGGAGCCGATAGGGCAGTTCTTCTCGCAGGTGTTCCCCGGCGGAAACGATAAACCGCACCTGGCGGCTCCCGTTGCTGAAAGATGCGGCGGGCGCCGTGATAAACACACTGGTAACCTGTTGCTGACCCGGCAACACCCGGAGCGGATTTTCCGGAGCAACCAGCGAAGCGCCCGGCGCACCCGCGAGCTCAATGCGATAGGCTTCCGAAGCCGCGCTTCGGTTCCGAACCTTGATCCGCACCTGATTGGTCACCGAGCCTGCTTCCAAGGTAAACGGTGCACCGATGCCGCGCAGCACGGTAACCTCGGCCACACGTTCACGGCCCCCCAGTAGAAAAAGCGCAGAAATCAGGCCCAAAAGTGCAACCGGATACACATATACGCGGCCCCTCCAAGAGGGAGGCCGCAGGCTTCCTCGTGCCAGATCTTGCTGCGCACCGTATCGAATAAGCCCCTTCGGTTTTCCGATCTTCTGCATGATGCGATCGCAGGCATCCACACACTGAGCGCAGGCCACGCACTCCAGCTGAAGGCCGTCGCGAATATCTATGCCAGTCGGGCAGGTGCGCACGCAGGCCCCACAATCAATGCAATCGCCCAGGCCTTGGCGTTGCTTGCCGCTTCCCCGCACTTCGCCGCGCGCCACGTCGTAACCGATGATCTTGGATCGCGTATCAAGCAACACCGATTGCAGGCGCGCATAGGGGCAAACCACGGTGCACATCTGCTCGCGAAAATACGCAAAATCCAAGTACACGAGCATCGTGGTTACGAACATCACCAAGAACGGACCGGGATGCTCAAAGGGGGACTGCCCCACCCAGCGTGCGAGCGCCTCGACGCTCACGAAGTACGCAAGAAAGAGGTTTCCGAGAAGTGCTGAAAGCACGAAAAATACGGCATATTTTAGAAAACGCCGCGGGCTTATGCGTTGGCGATCAATTCGCAGCTGCCCCTGCCGCCCACCCTCCAAGAGGCGTTCGAGCGGGCGAAACAGGAACTCCATGTAAACCGTCTGCGGACACGCCCAACCACACCAAGCTCGCCCCAAAAGCGCCGTTACCCAAAAGATGCTCACGAAGATGGCGAGCATCAGCACCATCAGAAGCACCGAATCTGTAGCTAGGAAGGTGCGCCCAAACAGATGGAACTCGCGCCGCACCACATCTAGGAACACCGCCGGCTGCCCCTTGATGGTGATGAATGGCAAGGCGGCAAAGAGGCCGATCAAACCGATCCCCACCCAGCGCCGACGAGAGGCGAAGCGTCCCTCGGATGGCTCGGGACGGATGCGGCGGCGCGTTCCATCGCTGTTGAGCGTGGGTAATACTCGCGGGGGCGAAGACAGCGTCATGCGAAGCACCGTAATGCGAGAGGCAGCCCCTTAAGGCGCCGCAAGGGGTGTACCCTCTGCGGCTTTTCCTGGGAGATTCTTGCCTCGCAAGCTCCCGACGAAGGCCACCACCTTCTGCAGCTCGATCGGTGTAAGCTGGCGTTCCCACGCCGGCATGCCTTTGGCCAACACCCCTGTCGACACCACCCCGTAGATGTCCATGAGCGTTCCCTTGCCGTTGATCCAGCTATTGTCGGTAAGGTTCGGCCCGATCTGTCCCTCTCCGTGTTCCGCATGGCAGGCTTTGCAGCGCGCCGCGTAGATCACAGCTGCATCCGCCAACATCTGGGGGTTACTCATGAGTCGCGTGAGCCCGGCTTCCGTTGCCTCGCTCCCCACCAGCTTTTTCGCCGTTTCCTCACGGAATTCACGCATATCTTCGTCGTAGCTCTCGGCTACGCTCGCCCCTTGGCCGCTCAGTTGGTAGTGAAAGAAGTATCCCAACGCAAACAAGAAGGTGGCCCAGAAGATATTCTTCCACCAGCGCGGCATCGGATTGTCGAATTCTTCAATGCCGTCATATTCGTGGCCCGTTCGTGGATCTTCGGGCACATATTCGCCGCTCCTTTTTCCAGTTTCTGCACTCATGGTACTCGAGCTCCTGACTTCTGGGTGTGGGCCACCGGCTCTTCCTCAAGCGGAAGGAGCTTCTCCGCATTCCACTTTTCCTGGTTTGAGCGCTTGAACGTTTGCAGAACGATCACTAGAAATACTCCGAGAAAAATCAGTAAGGCGACCTCCGCATAACCGGAGAGGTGCATATTGCTCATGATGTCGCTCAGCCTCATGGCACCACCGCCTTCGCCGCCACGGCAGCACTGTCCAGAGCGGGCGTGGAGAGCTTGATATCTGTGCCCAAACGCTGCAGGTAAGCGATCAAAGGCACGATGGCCTTTCCTTCAAGCCCTGCGGGACCACCCTGGGAAGCAATGTCTCTAGAAATCTGAGCAGCTTGCGTACGCGCCAGGCTCTCCGCTTTGTTGATAGCCTCGCCATAGGGCACACCCAACATGGCCATGGCATCTACCTTCTTCTGAATCGATGCAAAGTCGGTGTCGTCATGCAAAAGCCAGGTGTAGGCAGGCATGATGGAGCCTGGGGTCGTCGACGTCGGATCCTCCATGTGCCGGACGTGCCAGAGGTGGGGATACTTGCCCCCTACGCGGTGTAAATCAGGCCCAATGCGACGTGAGCCCCACTGGAACGGATGGTCGTAAACGAACTCGCCCGGTTTACTGTATTCACCGTAGCGCTCCGTTTCCGAACGGATCGGGCGCACCATTTGCGAGTGACAATTGTAGCAGCCTTCCGCCACGTAGATATCCCGCCCAGCGAGCTCAAGCGGCGTGTAAGGCTTCACGCTCGCGATGGTGGGCACGTTCGAACGGATCAAAAACGTGGGCATGATTTCGAATAAGCTGGCAACAGCCACCGAAACGACCACAAACACGGTGAACTTGAAGGGCTTGCGCTCCCAGGCACGGTGCCACGCGACATTGGCAAAGTACCGAAGCTGATGTCCCGTGTCAGCGATGGTGGTGTGCCGTGGAATTTCCAGCGTAACCGTGGGCCCCGTGTATTCACCGAGCGCCGAGGCTTCTTGCTCCACTTCTTGGTACTTCGCCGGGCGATGTTTCCACGTCAAAAGTAGATTGGCGAGCCCGAGCGCCACACCCACGACGTACATGAGACCGCCAAACGCACGTACCCAATACATCGGAATGAGCTTCACCACCGTCTCAATGAAGTCAGGGTACGCAAGGCGCCCGGTTTCATCGAAAGCGCGCCACATGAGGCCCTGCGTTACCCCGGCCACATACATCGACACGATGTAGAAAAGGATCCCGAACGTACCGAGCCAGAAGTGAAGCTCCGCAAGCTTTTTGGAGTAAAGCTCGGTTTGGAATATGCGCGGGGCCAACCAATAAAGAAGGCCAAAAGCCATGAACCCGTTCCAACCGAGCGCGCCGCTGTGAACGTGTGCGATCGTCCAATCCGTATAATGGGAGAGCGCATTCACACTCTTGATAGAGAGCAGTGGTCCCTCAAAGGTCGCCATCCCGTAAAACGTAATACCCACGACGAAGAACTTGAGCACAGGATCGGAAGCAACCTTATTCCAGGCGCCACGAAGTGTGAGCAAGCCGTTGATCATGCCGCCCCACGACGGCATCCAGAGCATCACGCTGAAGATCATGCCGAGCGTAGCTGCCCATTCAGGCAAGGCCGTGTAGTGCAAATGATGGGGCCCGGCCCAGATGTACATAAACACGAGCGACCAAAAATGGAGAATCGAAAGCCGATAGGAAAACACCGGGCGATTCGCCGCTTTTGGCAGGTAATAATACATGAACCCCAAAAAAGGAGTTGTTAGGAAGAACGCTACCGCGTTGTGTCCATACCACCATTGCATGAAGGCATCTTGCACGCCCGCATAGATCGAATAGCTTTTCCCGAGGCTTACTGGGATCGAGAGGCTATTGAAGATATGTAGGATAGCGACCGTCACAATCGTGGCGATGTAAAACCAAATCGAAACGTACAGATGCCGTTCACGGCGCTGGGCGATAGTCCCGAAAAAGTTGATCGCAAAAGCAACCCAAACTACTGCAATCGCAATATCGATAGGCCATTCAAGCTCGGCGTACTCCTTGCCTTGGGTAATACCAAACGGCAGCGTCAAGGCGGCCGACACGATGATCGCTTGCCAACCCCAAAAGTGGAACCAACTCAGCTTATCGCTGAAGATGCGCGCTTTGAGCAGGCGTTGGCTCGAATGGTAAATCGCGGCGAAGATGGCGTTGCCCGCAAAGGCAAAGATGGCTGCGTTGGTGTGGAGTGGCCGTAGCCTGCCAAACGTGAGCTCGGGCAGCCCAAGATTCAGGCTCGGGACAACCAGCAGGACCGCGAGTAAGAGGCCAGCCAGGGTGGCCACCAGGGCCCAGACCGCGGTGGCGAGCGCGAACGCTCGGACCACACTGTCGTTGTAGGTGAATTTTTCTAGACGGGGCGTCATTGGCCGGGCACCAAAGCAAGCCCTATGCCCAGAGGAGCCCGCGGGTTTTCTCGGCAAATCGTGCAGGATCCTCGCCGCTTTCGAAACCTTGAGCCTGAGAATTTGCGCGACCGAAGCAATCAAAGCGCATTCTTTGCGTTCCTCCGATCATTGCCGCGACATTTCCGAATCATTGAGCACACAAACCCAGGCGTCGCGAAAGGCGCACATGTTGCGCAGCAAGCCTACCTGCCGTGAGAAGGCCCCCATCAGCCACCTCAGCCGTGCCCTGACAACTCCAACCTCCTGAGTCGGAGGTCCCGGCTCAAGAGCAGCTTCACAAGTATTGGACTGCCAGTTGCGGGCAAGGCGCCTTGGTCGCACTCCCTTGCGTTCCATGTCAGCGTCAAAGCAATGTGTTCCCGAGCAAAATGGGAGCCGTCGGGCGGCGAAATGTGCCTAAATATCGACCCTTCTCAGCCTGAGCGCATTGCCAATCACCGATACGGAACTAAACGCCATCGCCGCACTCGCGAACATGGGGCTAAGGAGCAGGCCAAATGCCGGGTAAAGCAGGCCCGCCGCAATCGGCACTCCGAGTGAATTGTAGACGAAGGCGAAAAAGAGATTCTGACGAATGTTTTTCATGACTGCCTGTGAGAGGTGGCGCGCGCGCACGATGCCGCGCAAGTCGCCACGCAAAAGCGTAATCCCCGCGCTCTGCATCGCTACATCCGTGCCGGTGCCCATGGCAATGCCCACATGCGCCGCAGCCAACGCTGGAGCATCATTGGTGCCATCACCGGCCATTGCAACCATGGCGCCTTCCCGCTTCAGCTGCTCGATGACGGCGTGCTTCTGATCCGGCAAGACATCCGCGCGCACGTCCGTGATGCCAAGCTTTCGTGCCACCGCCTGCGCAGTGCGCTCGTTGTCGCCAGATAACATGACTATCCGCAGCCCGGCCCCTTGGAGCGCCACGAGCGCCTCAGGTGTCGACTCCTTGATCGGATCCTGCACGCCAAGTAACCCGGCAAGCTTGCCCCCCACCTCCAGAAACACCACCGTTTCCCCCTGTTCGCGCAAGCGCCCCGCTTCTGCCAGCAGTGGCTCCGTCTCTACATTTCGCTCCGTCAGGAACCGCGCATTTCCAAGGGCGACCTCCATTTCCCCTACCCTTCCCTGCACGCCCTTGCCGGTGATGGATCGAAAATTCTTGGCCTCGGGAACTTCAACGGGGCGAGCCTTCGCACCGGCGACGATCGCAGCAGCTAGCGGATGCTCACTGGTTTGCTCAAGGGCGGCGGCATACTTCAGGAGCTCCTGCTCCGAGAACCCTGGTGCAGCAACCAGAGTTGCTAAGGTTGGCTTCCCTTCGGTGAGCGTCCCCGTCTTGTCCACCACCAAGGTATCGACTTTTTCCAGCAACTCCAACGCTTCGGCATTCTTCACGAGCACCCCGGCGCTCGCCCCTCGTCCGGTGCCCACCATGATGGACATGGGGGTGGCTAAGCCAAGCGCACACGGGCAGGCAATAATCAGAACGGCCACTGCGTTTACCAGTGCATACGCCAACCGAGGCTCGGGGCCGAAAATGCCCCAGATACCGGCAGTGAGCGCCGCCACAAGCACCACAGCTGGCACAAACCATCCGGACACCACATCCGCTAGGCGCTGAATCGGGGCGCGGCTCCGCTGCGCTTCACTCACCAGCGAAACGATCTGCGCCAACAGAGTGTCCTTTCCGACGCGTTCGGCCCTTAGCACCAACGTGCCCGTCCCGTTCAACGTTCCTCCGGTAAGGGCGCTACCTTTCGCCTTCTCCACGGGCATCGACTCACCCGTGATACTTGATTCATCCACGCTGCTCCCACCATCCGTCACGGTGCCGTCGACAGGGATCTTCTCGCCTGGCCGTACGCGCAGCTGGTGCCCCACTTCTACCTGTTCAAGCGGCACTTCAAGCTCACTGCCGTCTTCCAGCACACGGCGGGCCGTTTTCGGGCTCAACACGAGCAGTGCGCGAATAGCCCCCGACGTTGCACTACGTGCCCGCAACTCTAACACCTGCCCTAGCAGCACCAAGGTAACAATAACTGCCGATGCCTCGAAATAGACCGGCACCGCTCCAGCGTGCGACATCGAATGGGGAAGCCACTCTGGGAAAAACACCGCAAGCAAGCTGAACCCAAAGGCCGCCGAGGTTCCAAGCGCGATCAAGGTGAACATGTTGGGGTGGCGGTGAACGACGGAGGCCCAACCACGCTGGAAAAAAGGCCAGCCTCCCCACAAGACCACAGGCGCCGAAAACGCGAGCTGCAGCCACACCGCCCACGCTCCAAGCGCCTGCTGCACGGGTTCCCCAGGCACCATCTCCGACATAGCAAGTGCAAACGTGGGCGCCGTGAACAGAAGGCTAATCCACAGGCGACGCTGCATGCTCTGAAGTTCTGGATTGGTGGTTTCCTCCGCTTCCACGGTTTCAGGCTCAAGCGCCATGCCGCACTTGGGGCAAGCTCCGGGGCCTTCTTGGCGCACCTCGGGGTGCATCGGACATGTGTAGATGACCTTTGCCAAGGCACCTGGGCTGGCTGTTTGCCCAGGAGTAAGCGTCGGTGCGATTGCTTCGGCTTTGGGGCCTTCAAGCACCACCGGCGCTAGATACTGCACAGGATTCGCAGCGAACTTATCTTTGCATTTTGGATTGCAAAAGTAATATGTCTTACCCTCGTAGAGATGCGACCCGCCACGAGCGGTTGCGGGGTTCACCGTCATCCCACACACGGGATCTTTCACAGGTGCAGAAGGTTGCGGCGCAGCGGGTTCGCAGCAACGTCCGCCATGTACGTGCTCTAGGTGGGGATCATGGGGCGTCGACATCGTCAAACCTCGGAGTACCTGCTTTGTTGACTAAGGCACACCCGCCCTCTCGCCAAGTGGATTGCTCCGCATTGGCGGTCAAAAACCGCGCAAAATCTGCAACCTCGCAAATGGCGCGCGCATCTCGGGTGCTTCCCCCCGGAAAAGCTACTTCAAACGAAGCCGAACGGCGGTGACAAACTCGGTCATTTCTTCCAGGTGATTTTCCACAACGTCCCGCACGATGCGTGGGTCAACCGCTGTATAGCCGTGCACTAGCACGTTGCGAAAGCCAACCGCCGCACGCAGCTTCGCGCTCAAAGCGTCACTGATATAGCCAGCCCCAGCCAGTAGGGAAAAGAGCTCGGCATTCGTGCGCGGCTCACCGAGGCGTGCGTCGGATACGATGTGCGATGCAGTGTCTTGAATGGCTTGAAGACATATCTGAAGGGTGTGTTCAACAAAGCGCCGCTCCTTGACGTCGACTTCGATGATCTCGGGGCGAGCGAGCACTTTGAGCTCGGATAGGCACGTCTCCACGAAAGCCAACTTTTTTGCGAGCAGGCCTTCGTCGGTCATGAGCCCGTTCGCCGGTAGCGGAGTAATGTTGGCAGCAAATCGAAATATTCGTTGCGCGCCTGAACCTCGAACCGAATACGGTGAGATCTATTTCGCTCCACCAACAGACGCCCGTCGGCAAGAATTCGGTGGGTCAAATCCACCGGCGCCGTGTTCATCACGATGATCTGCACCGGAAGCTCAAGCTGTTCAGCGAGGTTCGCTTCGTCGAGGAAAGGTTGTGCAGCGAGCGTCGGTGCCGGAGCCGTGGCATAGAGCACACCAATATCCACATCACTGTCGTGGCGAGCCGAGCCGCGTGCCCGGCTCCCAAATAGGTACACAGCCGAAACGTCAGTGTTTTCGAAATACCGAGTGATTGCATCTTCGAGCTGGGTCGCTTGCATCAGGCAGGTAAGTATACCCGATTGAGCATCGAGTTCGAGTAGTTCCACTCAGCGTTTCTCGGAACCCTTCCGAATAGCCCGCGCCTCCCGTGCCAAGAGCTTTCGCTTGCGCTCCACGCCCCAGCGGTAGCCCGAAATATCTCCATCATTTTTCACTACGCGGTGACACGGGATCAGCACCGCAACAGGATTGGCCCCACACGCCTGAGCCACGGCGCGATACGATTTAGGCGCCCCCACCGAAGCGGCGAGCGCTCCGTAGCTTGTGGTGCTTCCAGGAGGGATCTTGAGCAAGGCTCGCCACACTCGTTCTTGAAACACGGTCCCCACGATGTCGAGCGGCAAATCGATTGAACCGCGTTTGCCGTCAATCGCCTGAATCACCTCAGCTACACGCTTTCGATAAGCTTCGTCCCCGGGGACGAAGCGCGCCTTGGAAAATCGGCGACGCAGATCTGCCTCCATGGCGTCGGGATTTTCGCCCAGAAAAATCGCGCACACCCCGATTGCGGTGGCCGCAACCAAAGCCAAACCAAACGCACACGGAAACGTGGCGAATTGGATGTCACGCCCGGGCCCACCCTTGAGATAAACCTGAGGCGGCATTCCTAGCGCTGCGCCGGCGGTCTCGTAAAAGCGGCCACTTGAACCGTACCCAACCTCGAACATCGCATCGGTAACACTGCCACTCTTGGGAAGGGCTTCGCGCAGGCGCAAAGTTCGCTGGGCGGCCGCGTAGGCGCGCGGCGAAAGGCCCGTGGCGGCCTTGAAGGAGCGTTGAAAGTGCGATGGGCTGAGCTTCGCCTTCTTTGCGAGTACGCCGAGAGTAGTAATTCCATCTGAAGCCTCCAGCAGTCGGCACCACTCAGCGACTCTTTGCGCGTTCTCGGTTTTTGGGGACACTTCGGGCCGACAGCGCTTGCAGCCGCGAAACCCCGCCTGTTGCGCCAACCTTGGACTTGCAAAGAAGCGCACGTTTGCCGGTTTCGGGAGCTTGGCCGTGCAGGTGGGTCGGCAATAGATACCCGTTGTGGTCACTCCGTACACAAAAAGCCCCTCGGCTCGAGGGTCGCGAGTCTTAACCGCGTGCCAACGCGCATCTTGGTCGCCTGTGAGCGGTGGTAGCAAGCGTTTGACCGGCACGCTCCGAGGCTACCTCCTAGCGGAACCTTCTGCACTCCGAACCTTGCGGTTGAATTCTTTCGCCTTCACCTGTCGGTGACCACCCCGAGCCCAAAGCGAAAACCTACCGTCTTGCCCTCGAAAAAAGCGTTCACGCTCATATCAACGAGCCTATCCACCACACCAAGAGTCAGCACGGGGCGTACCAGTGTCTGCGTGGCGGTCGACCGCCTAAAGCCGTTCCCAAGCACAAATATGCGCTCAAGCCTGTCCACCCGTACCGCTCCGCCAGGTCCACCGTAAAACACAAAGTGGCCCGCGCGCAACACAGCCTCCGCAGTCATCTCGAACGAAACTCGACGAGTGATACGTTGGAGGTTCTCCGCCGTAGCATAACGTGTGGGCGAGAGCATGAAGCTCTCCCGCACGGAGAACGCATACCAATCGCGTGTCCAGCCCGCGTTCAGCCCTGCGCCAAACGTTTCGTCACTCGCTAGCGGGAAAGCACTCACTCCGATGAAGGATTTGCTCTGCTCGGGAGGCAGCTCAGCCTCCGCCGCAACGGTTGTTAAGAGGCACGCTAGGAACAGAAGAGCTGAAGGACGAAGAAACACGCAGATCCCTCGGTAGGTGCCCCGTGTGGCTGGGTCAAGCACTGCGCCGAAGATGTTGCCGCAGGAACGCACCCGCTTGTCGCAGCCGGGTGAAATGAAGACGTTTTGTGCAGAGCTTAAGACAAATGGACGCATGAGCGCCACGTTGAGCAGGGGTAGATTTGCCACGCAGCCTGATGAAGACGGCAAAGCGGCCTTCGACACTACAGGCCAAGGAAACACCTCATGCAAACAAGTACCCGACATTGGACCCACCTTCTGAAGCCCGCCACGCCTCTATTTCTGGCTTTTCAGTGGCTCGCGTCGTGCTCTAGCGATTCTACCGGCTCACTCATTTCGGCAGATACCGCCAATACAACTGGAGGCTCAGAGATGGGTTCAGGCGGCACCGCCTCGATGCCCACAGGTGGCACCGCGTCGGTGAAGCCGACACCGGTGCCCATGGGCGAACTACTAAAACCCGTAGACGAAGGCCAGCTGAACTGCCGTCCCATCTTGCCACCGGCAGTTATTCCGGCGACCGGAAAGGTGCTGCACGTCGCCATGACAGGCGCTGACACCAACGATGGCTCGGCGATGGCTCCTTTGGCGACAATCCAAAAGGCCGCCGATCTTGCCATGCCCGGTGACACAGTGCTCGTACACGAAGGCACCTATCGCGGCCGCATCGCCCCACCTCGGGGTGGAGCCATGGGCATGCCCATTACGTACATGGCGGAGCCTGGCAAACAAGTGACCCTTAAGGGCTCTCAGGTTTGGAAACCGCAATGGGAAGCGGCTCCCCAGGGGGATAACATTTGGAAAGCCATTCCCGATCCAGCACTTTTCACAGACACGAGCCAAATCGACGGAGCGAATCCTCTGCTCATCCCGCTCGCCCGCGTTGCCACGATGACACTCGGGCAAGTGTTCGTGGATAGCGAACGCATGGTGCAAATGGAGGCGCTGGCGGACATCATCCTGCGCCCCGGCACGTGGCACTACGTAGCAGCCGAAAAAGCCATCTACGTCCATTTTCCTACGGGGAAATTGCCTGCCATGAGCACCGTGGAGCTCACTACCGAACGGCGTGTGTTTGCGCCACACCTGCGTGGGCTGGGCTACATCACCCTGAGCGGCTTCACGATCGAGCACTGCGCCAACCAATATCCTGGTGGCTTTTACGATCCTAACGCATTTGCAGAGCAACAAGCCGGCATGGTGGGCGCTCGCAGCGGGCACCACTGGGTGATTGAAAACAACATTATCCGCCAGGCCAATGCTCTCGGGTTAGATTGCGGCGGTGAAGGCGAAGTCAACGGCAAGGTCGATATCGAAGGCAAAGACCAAACCCGCATCCGCGCGACTGACGGGCACATCATCCGGAACAACGTTTTCGCGGACAACGGCACCGACGCCATTATGTCCATGGGTGGCGCTAACATCCGTGTGACCAACAACGTTTTCCTGCGCAACAACTGGCTGGATCCGCAGGAAGGCGCAGAATCAGCATCCATCAAGGTCCACTACACGAGCAACTTCCTGCTCGCGGACAATCTATTCCTCGATAACAACACCTTTGGCATGTACTTCGACGCGGGCAACCGTAACCCGCGCATCACGCGCAACGTGTTCGTGGGCAACAAACGCGCGGTATTTGTGGAGCTCGGCCGGGCTGATTCACCGTCACTTATCGACAACAACGTCTTTGTCGACAACCTCCACAACAGCATCTACAACCACGACACATCCTCCGCGCAGGTGATCCACAATCTCATCTACGGCACTACAGGTTCGAATCAGTATCTCTCGCATGGCGAAGGCTACTTCCAGGGCCGCGTGACGACGCGAGTGGCGAATTCGGCAAATAATCTAACGTTGAACAACCTCATGGGCGCAAGCGAAGGCGGCGTGCTGAGCGTCCCCTACCCGTGCGGCGCTAGCACCAACAACCGTACCGACTTCAACGTCTACAGCGAAACCTTGATGAGGCCATTCAACATCAACGTGCATTGCCCCATGAACGGCACCCCCACCAATACGCCTTTTGCCGATAATGCCGCTCTCGCCATGCAGATTTTCACGGACTTGGGCGCCGCGGCGCCAGCTTCACCGAGCGCATTCCGTGTCGGGTTCACGGCCATTGGTGTGAACTTCGACGAGTGGAAAGCGTTCTGGGCGTTTCACAACGAGCCCCACGACGCCCGCAGCCTGCTTTCGACAGGGCTGAAAGCCACCATCGATCGAAAGACCATGAAGCTCACCATCAACGTAGATTTTGACCCCGCGGCGACGGGCTCCGAAGCCTACGCTGGCATCACCACAGATTTCTTGGGCAAACCGATTCCGCAAGACGGCAAAGCCAAGCCTGGTCCATTCCAGGACCTCGTGATGGGCACCAATGAATTCCAGGTGTTTAAGTGCGCACCGTGAGGTGACTTTCGTGGGGTTTGGATAGTCACGCAGCGTGAGCTCACGCCGTGACGACTTCTGCCCGTTCCAAGTAAGCGCAAAGGGCGTTGACCAACTTCAAGTGCCTCGGCGTGCTGCAGCGGGCGCGCAATAGCGTTGGGCAAGCGACGAGGATAACGAGGCCTTGAGCGCGCGAGGTGGCAACGTTGAAGCGATTGAGACTGTAGAGGAATTCAAGGCCGCGTGGCGCTTCGTCGCCGCTCGATGTGGTCATCGAATAGATAACGATGGGGGCTTCTTTGCCCTGGAATTTGTCAACCGTGCCGACTTCGACCCGGTCTGCGGGCAAGTGATTCTTCAGTGCAGCGACTTGCACGTTGTAGGGCGCAACGACGAGCACATCCTTTTTGCCTTCGCCGACGTGCAGCGGGCGCTCGTTGCCCTTGCTGTCTCGAAAGGTCATGTTTGCAGAAAACAGCTGGTCCACAATCGCGGCGATCTTTTCGATCTCTTCGTCGGACCGATTGGTATTGCCGGTGTGCTCCACGGGTAGATAGCGCAGGCCGCTGCCCGCCCACGGCCCAGGCCCGTTGATTCGCTGGCGCTCAAGGCCGGGCACAGGCTTTAAGCGATCTTCGTAGAAGATTCGGGAAGTGAATGCGCAAATGTCCGGGTGCAACCGCCGCGTTTCAGGGAGAAACACGCCGAGGTGTGCTGGCATCGTCACGGCGCTGCCGAGTATGTGCTCGAGCGCAGAGATCTCCGCACCAGGAGGATGAGCACCCTTCGTTGGTTGTTCGAGCTGAGCTGGATCACCGAGCAAAACGAGGCTTTTGGCCGCTGGCGATACGGCTAGGGCGTTGGCAAGCGAGAGCTGCCCTGCTTCTTCGATGAATAGGACATCCACACTGTTCTTCAGAGCCGCACTCGCCCAGGCAAAAGAGGTGCCCCCAACTACTTGAACCGTACCGTTTGCCAAACGAGTTGCGGTTTTCTTGTAGTCCTTGTCGATCGTGAAGGGGAGCGGGTTCTCCTCGAAGCGTTCCGGGTCACAGACGTGGTGAATGGCGATCGCCTCGCCTTGCTCTCCCGCCAGCTGATGCAGCTTCTTGAGCAGCTCGGTGATGACTTGGTGGCTGTTGGCGGTGACACCGACTCGACGCCCCGCACGCACGAGGGCCAAAATTGCGTGTGTTGCTTGGTAGGTTTTTCCTGAACCCGGCGGGCCTTGGATCGAAAGCGTTGACCTGTCGAGGTTGAGGCAGAGCCGCTTGAGGGCTTCGGTCATGTCTTCCCCCTCGTTGACCAAGGGAGCATCTGGGGCCTGCCCGCAACGCGGGGCGCGAGTGAGCAGTAGGTCTTGCGCCGCGCGATATTCGGTCTCTTCGCTGAATCCGTTGGCAGTAACGGATTTCGCAATTTCCAGCAATTGCCGCTCTTGGTCAGTGCTGGGCCGGGGACGCCCCGGGCGGAGGGCAGCCGGGTGCCCCGCGGGCGAGTCCTTGCCGCGCTTGATGTCGACGTAGTCGGCGCCAATCGCGACTAAATCTACGGTCTGCTTCTCTGTCCCCGCGATCTCAGCGTCCGGAAAAGTGCGCACGGCGTGCTCCTGAGGCGGGAACTCGTAGCGGTGTACATAAGAACGTTTTACCGCTTTTACAACCTTCTGGTACTGGAGCCCGTCGAGCACAAGGCGGCTCTCTCGCCACTCGG
The DNA here is from genome assembly GCA_033763455.1 of Polyangiaceae bacterium. Lineage (GTDB taxonomy): Bacteria > Myxococcota_A > Polyangia > Polyangiales > Polyangiaceae > JBBRRP01. Next base: position 11,888 of record JANRKO010000066.1, on the reverse strand, counting down.
TCGGAGGTTCGTCTTTGGCCGCGTAGTACTCCCAATAGCTGGACTTAAGTTCTCGCCAGTGCCAGCCCAAGAGATCCGCGAGCAGCCGCTTCCCCCGTTGTTCACGTGTATCCTCCGCAGGGAGCGGAGGCAGACCGTTACGCAGTTGCCGGGCCACTTGCTCAGTTTCGGCGTTCTTATCGTCTCCCTCCTTCTTCTGTGGAGGTTCGTACCGAGCAGGCCGCGTCAATGGGCGACCGATCAGCTCGGCAAGCTCTGGACGCAGCGATTCCAGCCAATTGCGCAGCCGCCACGTCGAGAGGCAATCCTCTTTGTTGTATTGCTCGAGCGTGTGCCGAACTTGTGCCAGGTCGTCGTACGCCTCTTCGGTTTCAAGCCACCAGCCATAGATCTGCATGGCCCGCGTCGACTCTCTCCGGGAAATGCTGCGAGTGAAGCCGTGCTGCGCTTCCAGCTCCTTGAGAGTGTAGGCCTCCACCGAAGCCCAGAGGCTCTGGCGAACCACCGTGTGCAAATCGATGAGCACGTGTTCGCGGAGGAGCGTGTCGACGTCTTCCTCGCGCGTAGCGTGCTTGCAGGAGAGCTTCTTGAGCGCGTCGTTCTCTCGATGCCCGAAATGAAACACGTGCATGGTCGCGAATTCCTCGCGTCCCCGTTTGATGCGATCGACGATTTGTTCGAAGGCAGCTTTTTCCTCAGCGGGGTTCTTCGCCCAAAAACGTAGATAATTGGGCTCGCCGGGCGCGTCGCGCAGGTCGAAGTAGCTTGGCTCACCTAGTTCCAACAATCCGAAAAGGTATTCGAGTCCGCCGTCGGCCGCGAAGGCGTCGCCCTCGAGATCGAGAAAAAGGTCGCCAGGCTTGGGCTCGGGCAGCAGCTCCAGGCCATATCCGGGATCGAAATCGCGCCGCAAATCGTAGCGAGGTTTTCCGCTCAGCCGCGCTTCGTACTGTGTGCAAGCCTGTTGTCGAACCGATGCGAGCACCGCCCGATCGATACCTCGGACTTCAGAGTCGGGTGGCAGCTTTGCCAGCGCGAGAAGCGTGGAGGTTCCACTCTGTTCGAGTCTCGATCGTTGCTTACGCGTTGAGCTCGCTACCAACGAAAGGTGATCGTCTTTGCGACGACGGGCGTCGCAGTGCTGCCAAAACTCGCAGACGTCGCAATAACTGACGGGCTCGGGGTAAGGCGCGGGGCGAGGCTCTCGGGTAGCGAACGCTTCCAACTGATGTTTCGCTCGGCCGAAGTAGGCCATGTAGTCCGCCGTGTTTAGCTCGTGCAGCGCTGCCTCGCGCTTGCCCAGCGCCAACCACATGCGAAGCGGCAAAACGCCTTGAATCCCTGATAGCTGGTCCGCGTAGGCACACAGCTGCAACACGGCCCGTGCCTTCTCCTCGCGCGCGAGCTTCGCGTCCACTGGTTCGTAGATGTGGTCGCCAAAGCTACTCTTCAGCCCCGCCGGAGCAGCTGTTCGGATCAAGAAGTCCGGGCGGCCCACCCAGTTGCCGTGTTCGAGCGCGCCTTGATAGATGACATCTGCTCCCCTCGCCATCGCTGCTATGGTTGCCGAACAGGCATCGGCACCGAGACCCGCGGACAGTTCCTCGGGAACGCTGGCGATCGTGAGCCCTTGGCGCCAGTACAAGTCCAGCACTCTCGCTTCGTGATCGCGACCCCGCTGCTGGAGTATTCGGCGCTCTAAGTCGTTCTGCAGCGGTCGCGTAAGGTTGCCGTCCAACACTTCGAGATCGAGAACGCTTCGGTGCTCACACTCGAAGAACGAGGATAGGTCCGTGGCGGCGAAGGTTAAGTGGTCTTGGGAGCGATGCATGGTCGATCCTCCAACGGTGTTGCGGGAGAAGTGGGGATATGCTGACTAGGCCTGTCCGGCCTCCTCCTCCAAGCATTCACGAGTCGATCTTGCCGACGGCGGTCTCTAAGTCGTCGAGCGTAGGTCGCGCGCTCGCCGCTCGCGCTGTGCAATCGCGCGCGATGCGGGCCCAGTTTGGCCAGCGGATCTGGTCTACGTCGGTCTGCCCGGACAAGAGGAACGCCAGCAACTTGCCAAAGGCATAGATGTCGGCGCTCGGATGGGCCTCGGCGCCATCCAGTTGCTCGGGTGGAGAGAACCCGAGCGTGCCGTGTCCCTGAAAGGTACGACCCTGGGTGGCGAGGCGAGCGAGTGACTTGGAGATGCCGAAGTCTCCGAGCTTCCACTTGCCCGCCGAAAGGAACACGTTTTCAGGCTTCAGATCCCGGTGAATGATGTCCAACGAGTGCAGCTCGCTCAGCCCCGCGAGCACGTTCAGTGCGATGGCCTTGGCCTCAGCGGCAGCCAGGGTGCCCTGTCTGGTGACATGCTCGGCGAGAGAGCCCCCGTCAGCAAACTCGGTTACCAGAGCAAAGTCGTCGGCGCTCCGCTCGAAACTCCGGATCCCGAGTACATGGACTGCAGAGGCGCGCTCGAGGCGGGCATAAATATCCAACTCGCGCCGGAGGGCATCAGCCGGTATCCCGCTCGTGGGCACGCGCTTGAGAAACGAGATAGCTCCGTCCGCAGCCTTGACTTTGAATCCTTCGGACATCCCGCCAGAAGGCAGCTTTTCGAGGACCTCGTATTTCTCGAACAGTCGCTGCACGGCGTTTTCCGTTGGTGGTGGCACAACGTGCGCGAGCAGGTCGCCCCCGAATTCGGTGACGACTTCTTCCGAGTCTCGCCCTTGTACAGCCTTGCCGGTTACTGTTTCCACACGGTCGAGCAGGCTCCGGGCGCGCTCCCGCAGGAAGCCGTTGAAATCGTCAGCGCGCAAGCTTGCCGGCGTGAGTAGGTGGGATTGAAGAATCGTGTCGAGGTCGCCGATGCCGTCTTGTTCGATCTTCTCCAGGTAGATGCTGGGCGCCTTCCCTCCGACCCGCTTGTTCGTTCGTGCCGTCTGCGGGGTCTTGTTCAGAATGCTGTCGTACCGGTCCTTGTCGATCTTCTGGCTCTCGCACCAAGCTTTCGGAAAGACATGATGAATGTCCACTTTGTCCTGGAAATAGCGTGAACGCTCCACCTCGTCGCCCTGATAGAAATCGCGCGCTCCCGTCTGCAGCAGCTGGGCCATGAAGCCCTTGTATGCCGCGCTCAGCTTGGTTCGGAGCGTGAGTAGTCTTGGCGGCGAAAAATTGCAGTCTCGCACCGTTACCGGTTCTGGTCCCCCGTCGATCCAAGCCGGAACCTGCGCCATGTCTCGCGCAAAGCGCGTCTCTGTGGTTCCGCCGTAGAGCTCTCCGAATACGCCGCACCAGTACCAGCGCAGGATCTTGCTTCGTGCCGGCTCCTCCAAGAACGCGGCGCCCAAATGCGCGGCCACGGCTGCTAACGGGATGAGCTGCGAAGCGTAGGGGACGTATGCCGCATCGTATATGCATTCACGGTCAAGCAGCTGCGCCACTCGATGCAAGCCCTGCTCGACGGAATCGGCATGCGTCTTGTACTCGGCCAAGCTCAGCCTAAGCACGTCGGCGCGTCGACAACCGACGGCTCCTCCTCCGCGGATGGAGCGGGCATGTGACGCTACCAACGTCACTGCCTGCAGAAACTCGGCAGAGGCAAATTCCTTCAGGATTGGCCGCACCGCTAGCCGCTCGCTGCGTAACTTCCAATCGTCCCGCAGGTTGAAATCGTCGATGGCGAACGAAGCAGTGACGAGTTCAAATACATCCAGCGGCTTTCCGCCCGTGTTGACCTTCTCGAACACCATGCACACCGCCTCGCGACTCGTGTCGCGAGCGAGCTCGATGGCGGGCACCCGGTAAGTCTGCAGGGACCCCACCACTTCTTCTTCGAACTGGTCCCACAACTCACTGACCTCCTTGGCATGGTGATGGAACTCATTCAGGCCTCGACGCCATGCGCGCGTCTCGTTACCGGAAAAGGCCACGGAAAGCGGGATGCAAAACTTCTCGTACTCGAGGGCCGAGCTGCTCAAGTCCATTTCGATCTTGCGGTCGAAATCAGAGCGCAGCTGCCGGTTGGGAGGCACCGATAGGATGGCCTCCTTGCGATCGAGTTCCGGATTTAAACAACCTCTGATGTCGAGGTAGTATAGCCGCTCGATCTTTTGCTGCTTCCGTTCGGTTTGCACCGGCTTGCCGCTGCGCAGCACAAGGTAAAGACTCGTGAGGCGCTGCTGACCGTCGAGCACGAGCCGACGTTCACGCCCCTGTGTCGGCGGCGCGCCCTCGAACTCGCGAGCCTTGAATCTGACTTGACCTCCACACTCAAGGAGCAGGATGGCGCCTACGGGCCAGCCGAGCGACACCGACGCTAGAAGGTCGCGGATACGATCATCGTCCCATACCCAGCTCCGCTGAAAGTCAGGTAGTTGCAGCTCTCCACGATGAATCTCTTCGAGGAGAGAGGTGAGCTCGGGTTGGTCCGGCTTGAACGAGAAGTTGGTCATGAATCCCCAGCACGCCGACTAGCGAACAATCGCGCACTTTTCCAGGGGGGCGTGCGCAACCGCCCGGCGACACCGCTAAAGCCGAGCAGCCGTCCGGATCGAGTACCCCTACTTTTCGCCTGGAAGCAGGCGACTTGTCCTCACTCGCGCTTACCTGGGCAACACGATTGTCGCGGCGGGTTCAAGGGCGGGCGTGGCCGCTTGGGCGGACCGTTGACGTGTTTGGCCGAGAGCTCCGAGCGTTGCCAGGACGAGGGCGATGACTCCAACGGACCCAGCGGTCGCGATCATGAGCGTACGCCCCAGACTTCGACGCGGGGTTCTACGTAGTTCACGAGCCAGTCGTACTTGGCAATGAGGCGCTGGTCGCCGCCGATCTTGGCCGCTGCTTGACCACGCCGGACGAATTGCCTGGCCTTGGTTGCGAGGTCAAGCGCCAGCTCGTCGGGCAGATTCTCCCGGAAGGGCGCGCCCAGGAAGTCGAGCGCCGTCTTTCCATCATGGTCGCGGAAGAACATGCTGAGTACCCGATCGGCCAGCGCGCGATTGTAGTGTGTGGTCGGGTCCGTGCCATGATCCTCCGAGTACGCGCGTAGGTAGCCAAGAAAGCGGTCGCCTGCGAGCGTACGAGGGTACACGGCCGCTTTGCTCTCGAGGTCGTACGCGCGCGTCAAAGCTGGCGAATACAGAAAGTTTTCCGGATGGAGCAAGGCTCCTGGACCAATGTCGATGCCGCCGCGGAGTGGGAGGCTCTGCTCGTGGTCGTCTGCTCCAAGTGCGAGCTGGATGAGCATCGCTGCGCAGGCCGCAGCAACGGTGTTGTATACGCCGCGGAGGGGGAAGTGATCGACGTCACCTGTCAGCGAGCAAGCTAGGACGACGTGATCGGGCCCGGGCATATTTAGGAGTTTTGCCTTGCCCCAACGTTCAGCGGTCGGCCGCGCCTGCGGCGGTAACTCAGCAGGGAGAGGCGTCTCTCTCCGGGTACTGAATTGGAATTCGCGGATTGCACCCAATAAGCGGCGTCGCAGGTGAACCGCGTGAACGAACCGTTGGCGGAAGGCGTCCTGATCGCCTGGCTCGGTCGGCAACGGGTAGACGTCGAACTTTTGCAGCGTTGCGCGGTATCCCAGCATGTCCAGAAAGGCGACCAGCCAGAACGCGATCGTAGTGTCACCGGAGCCCGTTGGACCCCTGCTGGCGCGTCCCTTCTTGCGCGACTTGGCGCTCATCTGGTGGCCAACTTTCTACTTCTCCGGCCCGAGCGCACGTGCTGCGACGCGAGTACCAAAGATTTCGGCGATCACTAGACGAGCGGAGTCCCGATCGAGCCATTGGGTTCTCACGCGGCGTGTTGCCGGACCGAGCTCGATCCCTGCATGCTTCTTCTTTAGCGCGGCCAGCGGCCTTGGCGACCGGACAAGCTGCTCGTAGGCGAAGACGTGACCACGACCGTCCGGTTTGGTGTCCGTGACAACGCCAACGACGACGTCCTTATCTATATAGTCGACGACGAGACACGGGTGACCCCGCTTCACGCTGGCGAGCGCGCGAGCGGATCCGCGGTACCAAGTTTTCGCGGTGCCGCCGAGCAGCGCGGCAATACGGGCGACCACCGACGAATCATCTTCGTAGTGGCGTGCCACGGGCACGACGACAAGGCATCGGCCCTGGCGCGCGATACGGGGCAATTGGCGCCCTGCCGAGGGCTTGGACGACGCTTCGTCGAGCAGCCAGCCGCTGCGCGGGGATTCTTTGTAGTTGGCGAGGAACGACGCATCGAGGTTCCTGGATCGCTCCCATTCGCGCTCGAACGAAGAACGAATGCGCTTGTGGCGCGTCTCGGCCCACATGCCCTTGAGCTGCAGGACGAGCTCGCCCTCTCGCTGGAGCCCACCGGCCGTCAAATTGGCGGAGCCGATCCATGCAACGACGCGCGCACCAAACCGCCAAATGAAAAGCTTGATGTGGAACTCGCCTTCCCAAACGCGGGCCGCTATTGCGCCCTTTCGGACGAGGCGCTCGAGCCTTGCGAAGGTCCGGTGGCGGGTCACGTGGCCGAAGGTGCCGGTGAGAAAGCGAACCTTGGCGTCCGCGGCCACCGCCGGCTCGATGACGTGTTTCACGGCCAGTTCGTCCACGAAAGCGGTGGCAACCCAAAGCTCGTCGCACTTCGAGGAGAACTCTTGCGCAGCGTCCACGAGCGACGACAGGGGCCTGCTTTGACGAAGGACGAATTCGGTATCGCGCTGCGGCTTGCTCGGCGCCTTGCTCATTCGTCCGCCTCTCCCAGTTCCCGCTCAATCTGCTCAATGCTCGGCAAATTCGCCTCCAAATCCTTCGGCAAGGATTCAACGAGCTGGTATTCGGCAACGCCCATCGCCTTGTTGGTGTCACGCAGGGCGTACTCTGCAACGACGCGGTTCTTGCTTTTGCAGAGCAGCAGGCCGATGGTGGGGGCGTCTTCGGGTGCCTTCACTTGGGCGTCGACGGCGCTCAGATAGAACCCGAGCTGGCCGGTATGCTCGGGCTTGAAGTTGGTGGCTTTGAGCTCGACGACGACGTAGGCGCGCAGCTTCAGGTGGTAGAAAAGCAGATCGATGTAGAAGTCTTCGCCGCCGACTTCGATGTGAACTTGGCGTCCCACGAAGGCGAAGCCGGCGCCGAGCTCAAGCAGGAATTGAGTGATGTGTTGAACGAGTGCCGTTTCGATCTCGCGTTCGTTAGCCTCGGAGCCCACGGTGAGGAAGTCGAAGTGGTACGGGTCTTTCAAACTCTCGCGCGCCAGGTCAGATTGCGGCTTGGGCAACCGCTCCTCGAAGTTGGTGAGCGCCTTACCTTCGCGTGCGAGCGTGCCCTGCTCTATGTGCATGGTCAGAACGCTGCGTGACCACCCGTGCACTACGGCCCGCGCTGCGTGCGCCAGTCGGGCTTCGGGCGTCTTGAGCTTGGTTAGCAGGACGAGGTTGTGCCCCCAGGGCAATTGGCCAACAGGCTGTTGGCCAATTGAGCTCTTGTCGGGCCAGGCCTCCGCAAATGCCCGCATATACTTGAGATTTGAGCGCGAGAAGCCCTTCATTTCGGGGAAGGCAGCCCGCAAATCGGCTGCTACTTGATCAACGATCCCCGCGCCCCAGCCTGCTTGCTCTTGCCGCTCGAGAATGTCGCGGCCGAGCTGCCAATAGAGCTGCAACAGCTCACGATTTACGGCGAGCGCTGCGCGTTGCTGGGCTGCATGGATACGCGACTTGAGATCCGTGAGCCATTCGGCGTAGCCGGGCGGCCGCTTGGTGAGGGCAGCAGGGGTCTCGCCGTGAACGTCGCCTTGGTCCTCCGTCATGGTCTCCCCGACTTAACATCCAGGTAACACACGATCACCGACTCTAGATGAACATTTTTCCGCGACTGCAGCTGCACGTCCCCTCCGCCCTTTTCTCAGTTGCTCGCGTGATGAACTTTGTCCACTGGATCGCGGATGGTAGGAGCATCAACGCGGCCTGGCAAGCATCCCCGGTCGAATCAACCGTTCGAGAAGACTCCCAAACCTAGAGCGCAGGCCGCGCGCCTCTATTCGCGCTAGGACAATCAATGTCCGCGCAAACGTTGACGTCCCTGGCAATGGAGCGATCCTCCCGCGTGAGCGATGGATCCTATTTTAGCGTTGGCGTTCGGAATGCACTCCCACAAGGGCGTGTATGCCGTTCTCCTCGGCTCAGGCATCTCGCGGTCGGCAGCGATTCCGACGGGGTGGGAACTTGTCGTCGATTTGATCAGAAAGCTGGCGGCAATGAAAGGGGAAACTTGCGACCCAGACCCTGAGGCTTGGTTTCAAACGACGTTCGGGGAAGCTCCAAGTTACTCTTTGCTCCTTAAGAAGATTGCTCGATCTCCGGCAGAACGACAGCAATTGCTCCGCAGCTACTTCGAGCCATCAGCCGCTGAAACCGAAAGCGAAGCCGGCACCAAGGCACCGACGTCGGCGCATCACGCTCTCGCCGCTCTTGCAAAAACCGGCCACGTGCGAGTGATCCTCACAACCAATTTCGATCGCCTGATGGAGCGGGCTTTAGAAGCAGCTGGAGTCAGCCACAGCGTCATTAGCACGCCAAGTGGAATAGACGGCGCCCTGCCGCTGACACACGCGCCCTGTACCGTTGTAAAGCTTCATGGCGACTACTTGGATGCCCGCATCAAGAACACGCCGGAGGAGCTAGCTAAGTACGACAAGCGCGTCGATCGCCTCCTTGACCGCGTGTTCGACGAGTTCGGGCTGGTCGTCTGCGGTTGGTCGGCGGGCTGGGACGAGGCACTGAGAGGAGCGCTTGAGCGCTGCAAGAGTCGGCGGTTCACCACCTACTGGACAACCTGTGGCGATCCGTCGGACTCCGCTCGCAGGTTGATCACCCAGCGAGCAGCCCAGGTCATTCCCATACGAGGCGCCGATGAGTTCTTCCGTGAGTTACACCAGAAGATAACAGCGCTAACGGCGCTCGATCCCCCTCACCCTCTTTCTGCCAGGACAGCGGTTGCGACCATGAAGCGCTTGCTGTCGGAGGACCGCCACCGAATTGAGCTTCACGACTTGGTCCTAGGGGAAGTTGAGCGCGTTATGGAGGCCACCACCGATACTCTAATGCCCGTGTCAGGCTCAGTTCCCTCCACACCAACAGAGATCGTTCGTCGGATGGGGCAGTACGAAGCAATCACTTCGATCCTCAGGGATCTCATTGTAACCGGGTGCTACTGGGGCAACCAAAGTCAGGAATACCTGTGGACGTCGGCGATCGAACGGTTGTCGAATCGCCCGGTGACCGGCGGGGTGGCGTTTTGGAGTGAGCTACGTCGATATCCAGCCTTGTTGGTGTTTTACGCGGCCGGAATTGCGGCCTTGAAGGCGATGAACATGGGGGCTTTCAGAGCATTGGTACTCGAACCGCGACTCCGCTCACGCAGAGACGACCGCACAAGCTCGGCCGTTGAGAAGCTGAACGCAATGAACATCATCGATCAAGATACGGGGCGGCAGATACTTCCAGGCGCCGCTCAACGACACACTCCATTCAACGACCACCTCTTCGATCAACTTCGCGAACCCCTCCGAACACACTTGCCGTCGGACGAGGAATACGAGCTCGCTTTTGACCGATTCGAGTACTTTGTTGCACTGCTCTGCGTGGACCAGCGCCTCACCGATGGAAGTGAGGGTGCCTGGGCTCCGATTGGCCGCTTCGGCTGGCGAGATAGTTGGCGGGAGAGCCCCGAGGTGTTCGAAAAAGTCGGGGAGGAGGCTCGGGCGGCCGGCAACGACTGGCCTCCCGTTAGAGCTGGGCTTTTCGCATCCATCGAGCGCTTTGAGCAGGTCGCAGCCGTGGTTGCGAGCAACACCAGCCGGCGCGGATGGCGCTAGTGGTGGCGGAGAAAACGAAGAGAAGTCAGGCGAACGAGTCGGCCGTGACCCGGGCGGGAAGTGGCCGCCAAGGTGCCAACGTGAGAATCCAAGTGCTCTCGGTAACGCATGCCACTTAGCACTAGCGTGGAGCGAACTCGTTACTCATGCTTCTCGACTTCGGACAACGGTCGAAAAGGCGCGAGATCGGCTCACGACCTATTCGGACCTATTCAAGTGCGCCCACCAAGGCGCGGACCGATGCAAGTTCAGGCATGTCGAGGATGTCGATCTCGCCATCGGTGGCGAGCTTTACGGCTCTGCACGCGGCATCCACGCGGTGGAGCATCGGCACGCAGATGGTCTCCGCATGGCGGACGAAAGCGACGAGATCCGCCTGCGACGCAGGCAGGTTGTAACCGGACTGCGAACTCGCCACGAGTACTTCTTGATCACGGAGCGGCGCGATGACGTTCATCCGAAGCCAAGTTTTGGTTTTCGGCGCGTACCCGCGAGCTCTCAGCGCCTCCAGCAACTCCGAGGTCGAGACGTGTCCTCCTGGGTCACCGATCCGTCGTTCTAGAATGAGCCGTTCAAGGACGGCCACCTGGCAACTCACTTCGTCGTCCCGCGAGTTTTCATACTTCTGGATGAACTGCTCCGCCTGTCGTAGCGCGTACGTTGCGATTCGATCTTCCGGTTTTGCGAGGTTTAGCATGTCTGCCACCCCAAGGGTGAGCGCATGCTTCAGCGGCCACTCGTCAACGACAAGCGCGTGCTTGGACAGCAGGCCGAGCAACTCCGAAGCATTGGGGAGCTCCTTATCCGGATCGTAGCTACGGGCAAGGAGGCCGCACACGATGTCCGCGACCTGAACGAGCACGTCTTGCTTCCCGTCGACGAACTCGAATGTCCCTCTATCAAAAAGATTCGGTCGGTGGTTCGCCTCGATGTACCTCGCGAAGCTCTCCTTGAACTCATCGCGCCCGTACTGGTCGGCTCGAACGCGCAGGGCGGGGTGCGCGCGCATCAGCTTCCCATAAGCGCGACCGCAGAGGTGCTTGTAGAAGGAGCCCTTCCAACGAAGCCCGTTTGTCTTGTTGATCCGGCGTTTATCAACCGCGAGCGCGTAGAAGTGAAACGGTACCGCCGCGAGATCGGTTAGGAGGCGAACCCACCGCCCACGATCACTCCCGAGCTTGCTCGACTTCATTTCCCCCGTCTGAAAGTGCTTCAGACGCAAGCGTTCGAGCGCATCACGGGTGGACGGCAATGCGTCGCGGTCGAGAACGACAGCGGCGACGATGAAAAATTTGCCAACGTCCTTCTGGTCGGTGTCCAGATTCGGCGTTCCGTATTCGTCCACGAACGCCCACTTTTCGCCCCCCGCGTCCGCCATGCGTTACGCCACCAGCTCCTGTACAACGGCCTCGACGAGCTTCGAGGCACGATCTTCGGCACGGCGGAGCTTGGCTTCGAGGTCGTCGCAGAGTTTCATGAGGTGTTCGACTCTGGCCACGATGCGTTTCTGCTCGGCGAGCGGCGGTACCGCGATTCTCGTAGCCGACAGCTGCGCCTGGTTCACCTTGGGCATGGCGAGCCGGTTGTCTTCTCTCACTACTTGCTCAAGGAAGGCGGCTGACAACAGGAAAAGTTGTAGGTATTCCCTCTCGATTCGTGGGTTTAGTGGGTACATATCCGCACTGCACAAACCTTCAAAATCGATGACAACGACCTTCGACAGGTTTGGCCGTATCTTCGAATAGAGAATCTGACCGGGAAAAAAGCGGTGCTTCGAGCTTGTGACGGCATCCTCCCTAACGCTTCGGTAACCGAGAAGGCGCCCAGTTCCCTTCTCGATGTTGTCTGGCGCAACATGCGGCAAGTCCAAGAAATTGCCCGGAGACACTAGATTAGTTCTCATCCAGAAATGCTGCAAATCGCGATCTGGGGAGCGGTTGCTGGGTGTGATGGGACTGCGAGGTTAGCTTGAGTGGTCTCGAGACAGTGCTTATGTCGTCAAAGGGAGAATTTTCGAGACACGTGTGCCTGAT
>JANRKO010000065.1:0-41819 GCA_033763455.1 Polyangiaceae bacterium | reverse complement strand
CTGCGTTCCTGCCGCCACCTATCAACCTGCTGCGTGAATTTTTCGATCTCAGCTCTTGCGTCTCTCGCCAAAGGCATATCCTCCGGCCCCCACCTCACTTAGAAATCACCCCTGGGTCACGCACGTTTGCCGATGGGACACGATGCTGGTGCACTTGAGACAGGCTCTGTGAGGGTGGGTACGCTGCTCGCCCTTGGGCGTGCGAGCGGCGGGTTTCACACGGATGGCATCTGGTCGAGGCCGAGCCGCGCCGGGGACTCGCCGTTCGACGCTGCCGTCGGGATGTCAGTGGGGTTTGACAACTGGCTGATTCCGAAAAGCCTCAATGTTCAACCTTCAGCCAATGCGGCCTATCGGAGCAGCGGCAGTTGGCAAGTGGGCTGTTTCGTCAGCGTGAGCGCTAGTTCCGAGAACGGCATAAGAGATTTTTCCTCCTCAGAAGTAGATTTTCCGGAGCAACATGGTGGCGGCGTGCCTTGGCGCGGAACGTACCAAGGAGTCCAACGATGAATCCGTATCGCCTCAGCATCCTACAGGAGCGCCTGCTCCGTGACGAACTGGAACACCTCGCGTCGGTGACGGATGTTCGAAAGCTCGTTCAAATGGCCCACGCATCACTGCTGCTTGCCGAAGGTTGTCGGACAGATTTTGCGCGCCTCCTGCAGGCGATCGGGGAGAACGCAGCACAGGAAACTGAACTTGTCCGAACGTACTTGGCACGCACACCCCGCAAATTGGGCCGCAGTGCAAAAACGCCGACCCTCTCGGCACTCACCGAATGGGCAACGCGCGCAGCACTGAATCACGAGCTTGCGGCGGAAGCGGCACTGGCGCTTGCCCGAACCCACATCACCCAGAAAGAGCTCGCAGTATTTCCGTGGGAGCTCGCCATTGAGCTCGCTCGCAAAAACGGTCGTTGGTCTCGACGCACCGAAGCGCTGGCGCTCTTGACTAAAGCGGCCCGACTGAACTGCGCGAGTGGCGCGAATGCCACGCTGTTAGAATTGGCGATAACACTCGCTCACCCGACAGAGCATCGCTGGGTGCAGCCGCGCGCATTGGCCCTACTGGCCGAGCTCGACGAGCCTCTTGCCATCAGGATGGCGCAGAAGCGTCTCGCGAGTGACCTCGGTCCCGAGGATTTTCTTGCCCGAGAGCGAATGGTTGACTTCGCAGGTCGACGGCGCTCCTCGAGCTGGGCGGATGTCGTGAGGACTGCGCTCAAAGATCCGAGTGACTTAGTGCGAATGACAGCGCTTCGCTTTGAACGAGACCGCGAGGCGTTGGCGAGCGTAGCGTGTTCAGACCCAAGTCACCGGGTACGAGCCTATGCTGCCATTGCCCTCGCACGACGCCTATACTGCACGAGCCCGGCCCCCTTGCTGCACATTCTTGTCACCGATGAGCATGCGTTCGTGGCGCAGACCGTTGCTCAAGAGCTAGAACGTTTGGCTCGCCATGCCCGGCTAATCGCACCGCACGAGGCTATTGCAGCACTGCTGCGCTGCGCTGAGGGAGGCCGGCATCCAACAGCGGTTAACAATCGCTTATTGGAAGCTGCGGCTGCGGTTCACGTTTTGACAACACCGATCCTATCACATGCACACCGGCAACTCGCCGGCATCATACGAACCGTCCCGCTCGGGACTGCTGTTCAGCTTGAGCCCGACCTCGGGACGGCTCCGAGCTTACCCGAGCTTGGCCAAGTTTTGAATATCCTTGCTCGAGATAGCTACCCGCTCAGCTTGAGCAATAATGGCAAAGGCTGGCGCCTTTTTCGCGGCGAGCAGCATACCGTAGCACTCTGGCGAGTCCTATTTGAGCTCACCCATCCTTCTCCCAACAAGCGCCAAGGTCACCGGCGCCTACTCGGGCGGAAAATGCGTGGCTCCTTGCGTGCTCCTTCCACTCGCCTATCGGAGCTAACGGCCACAGAAGTCCCCGGCGAACCCGTTTTCTCCCGAGAGACCGGCGATTCGGGACCGCACTTACCATTGGTAGACGACTTGCTCGCTCTCGGAATCTTCGACCCAAAGCCCGTGTCCATCGTCAGCGCTACGGGCACCACAATACTCACCCCACCTGCAACCTTGGCCAAACGAATCGCCAACTTCGTCACGCTCACGAGGAATTACGAAGAGTTCGCACTTCTACGCCTCAAGGCTCTCGGCGCTCGGGAACGCATGATCAAGGAAACCTATGCCCAGCGCATCCGGAGCGAGCTCGAAATTGAGCTCGCCTTTCAACCTCACGCGCTAGGAATCAGCTTAACCGCTCCAACTCCGGATCATCTACGTGCGACACGTACCCCTTCGAGCTCAGCAATTCAGGTCACCCGATCTGCATCAGCCCGCCTCACGATTGGCGGCGTCGGCATGGCCTTTCCTACCTGGATAGAAGACTTTTCGGAGTATGCGTTGAGCCCTCATGGTAATAGCTTGCAGCATATCGCCGGATTCTCGGCAGCTATTCTGTGCGCCTTTCTGGGACGGTCTCTGGTTCAGCGGCGATCCATCGACGCTACGCGCCGAGAGCTGCCTCTCGTTGTGGGCGGCTGGGGTACACGCGGCAAGTCGGGTACAGCGCGCCTGAAGGCAGGCTTCTTTCATGGGATGGGTTACGAATGCTTCGTGAAAACCACGGGTTGTGAAGCTATGTTTATTCACGCAATTCCCGGCGTGCCTGCGCGGGAAGTATTCGTTTACCGCGCCTACGACAAAGCTAGCATTGGGGAACAGAAGCATGTCCTCGACCTCGCTCGCCGCTTTGACGTCCGGGTTTTTCTGTGGGAGTGCATGGCGCTTCAGCCTGATCTCGTTCAACTGCTACAGCTTCAATGGATGCGGGACGACTACTCGACCATCACCAACGCTTATCCTGATCACGAGGATGTACAAGGGCCAACCGGGCGCGATGTCGCCGATGTGATCAGCCAGTTTGTTCCGGAGAATGCTCACGTCTTGTCCGCTGAAGATCAGATGCTACCTGTCATCCGCCAGCGAGCCCTGGAACGGGGGTCATCACTCGTCAGCGTGGGCGATCGGCAAGCAGAGCTCATTGCCGACGATCTCTTGCGGCGCTTTCCCTACAACGAACACCCCAAAAATATCGCCCTCGTCGCTGCTCTGGCTCGATCGCTTGGGGTACCGGAGTCCGTTGCAATAGCGGAGATGGCTGACAACGTGGTCGCCGATCTTGGAGTGCTGAAGACCTATCCCGCTGTCCAGTATCTTGGAAGGACCGTTTCATTCACCAACGGGATGAGCGCCAACGAACGAACCGGCGCCCTCGGCAACTGGGAACGGACTGGATTTAGCAGTGCCAAGCCCGACCAAACGCCAGGCAGATGGCTCACTACCGTGGTGAACAATCGCGCCGACCGACTCGCCCGAAGCCGGGTATTCGCCAGACTTATCGTTCAAGACGTCAGCGCTCATCGGCATATTCTTATTGGCACCAACGTGTCCGGGCTGTTCGCGTTCATCGAGGAAGAACTCGAACTCCACATCGCACAAATCGATCCCACCCGAACCCTGAGTGGTGACGACGCCCAGCGTTCCGAGGCCCTGCGTACGCGTATCCAAGAGGCGTTCCAAAGGCTGATGGTTGGGGAAGCCGACGCCGCCTGTGTTGCACGCGAGTTTCAGAGCTGGCAGGCGCCTCCTTTGGAGCCTTCGGTGCTGCAATCAGTGCTGAGGCCACAACTTGGAGAAAGCTATAGCGCCACAAGAAGTGCTGTGAACTCTGCAGTAGCCAGTGACTACTCCGCTACCTTTAGAGAGTTTGTTGTTTCGGAGCTCTCGCGGCGTCGAACCCTCGCAGCGGTCTTGGAAGCGGCGACCCTATGGGGCAAGGCGGACCCGGAACGTTTGCGGTTAGCCTTTGCGGATGCCTACCGCGCTCTCTTCTTGGAGCAAGTTGTGCCCATTCACGATCCCGGAGTCAGCGGGGATTTCATCATCTTTCAAGCGGCGAGCCAGGCTCCTCCAGGAGCCCGCGTGGAGATCATGGGCTTGCAGAACATCAAGGGCACCGGCCTCGACCTCGTCTACCGCTGGGTGAGCATCGAATGGGTGACAGCGGCGCTACAGCGCTTGAAAGCCGCCTCCGCTGACACACTGCAAGCGGCCTTCTCGCAACTCATGAGCTACGACGACTGGGGAGTTCTGGATGCTGGGATTGCCCTCAGCACTGTTCGGGAACTCGAAGGAAGCCACCGGGACAGCTCCTTGCCCTGGGCCGCGCTCATCCAGAAGCTCGAACAGATCGTAGAATCCAAGTCGCGCGCCCTCATGCCGCAAGGGCCGACCACGCTCTCGGATAAACTTCGCGATTGGGTGGGGTTCACGTTCGACTTTGCAGATTCAGTGAGGCGGGAACGAATGGCGAGACGACTGATGAATGATCTCATCGCCGGAACGATTTCCCACACGGAAGCAGCTGTTGGCATGCGCCAGGTTGTCGCGCGCGCCAAGGGGAATTGGATGAAGAAGAGAAGTTCCTCGACACACCAGTGAATCCCGCTCCAGGGCAGCGGTTCTCTGAGCGGTGCTTAGGGCCTCGCCTCAGGGTAATTGGAGCAGAGCTTACGGGCATCCGCGTTTAGCTGTGCTCTAATCGAGCATAATGCCGGAGCTTCCCGATGTTGAGGTCTACATTGAGCGCCTGAATGCGCTCTTTGGGGGGAAGCGTTTGAGCGCAGTTCGGTTGAAGAGCTCATTTCTCCTGCGCACGGCCGTGCCGCCGCTGAGCAGCATTCACGGGCAAGTGCTTCGAAAGGTATTCCGGCTTGGAAAGCGCTTGGTGTTCGAGTTTGATGGCAATGCTTTTGTCGTTCTCCACTTGATGATCGCGGGGAGGCTGCGGCTGCGTGCGCTCGGCTACGCGTTGAAGGCGAAATCGGATCTCGCGGCTTTCGATTTCCCGGAAGCTTCTTTGTTGCTCACCGAAGCGAGCGCGAAGAAGCGAGCAAGCTTGCATCTTGTGGAGGGGCGGCAAAGCCTCAGTGAGTTCGATCGAGGTGGCGTGGAGCCGCTTCTGGTGCCCGAGCAGGAGTTTGCTCAGGCGATCCTGCGGGAGAATCGTACGCTCAAGCGCGCGCTCACGGATCCTGAAATCATGAGTGGGATCGGAAATGCGTACAGTGACGAAATTCTTCACCGCGCCGGCCTTTCTCCTGGACAGCGCACGCAGAATCTTAAAGAGGCGGAAATCACGGCGCTCTACCAAGCGTGTCGTTCAACTCTCAGCGAGTGGCTTGGGCGTTTACGGGCCGAAGTGGGAGAGGGGTTCCCTGAGAAGGTGACGGCCTTTCGCGAAGGCATGGCTGCTCATGGCCGTTACCAAAAGCCGTGCCCCGTTTGCAGGACACCGATCCAACGTATTCGTTACGCGAACAACGAGTGCAATTACTGCCCGAGCTGCCAAACGGACGGCAAATTGCTCGCCGATCGGGGGCTTTCGCGTCTGTTGGGGCAAGATTTTCCACGATCTTTGGAGGAGATGGAGGAGCACAAGGCGCTCTTGAGGCGCTCTTGAGGCAAGTGGCGAATCTCGACGATGCGTGGTAGCCGGTAGCATGGTTCAGCCACGTTATTCTGTGTTCATTGCCGCGAGCCTCGATGGTTTCATCGCTCGAGCGAACGGTGGTATCGACTGGCTCGCTATCGTCGATCGAGCGGGTGAAGATTACGGTTTTCAGGCGTTTTTCAGCACGATAGACGCCATGGTGATAGGTAGGAAGACGTACGAGACGGCGCTCGGCTTCGACGCCTGGCCGTACGCTGGCAAGCGCGTGGTTGTTTTGACTCACAGTACACGTACGTCGCGCCACGGGGAGGAGTTTTTTGCGGGCAACCCCGCGGAGCTGGCGCAACAATTGGGCGCTCAGGGGGTCAAGCACGTCTATGTGGACGGCGGCTCTGTGATTGCGCAGTTTCTTCGAGACAATAGGGTAGATGAGCTTACCGTATCGGTTATTCCGATTCTGCTCGGGGAAGGCGCACCGCTGGCCCCCGGTGTTGGTCGCGATGTCAACCTCCAGCTCGTGGCTCATCGTGTGTTTGAAAGTGGTCTCGTGCAGCTGGTGTACCGTCCCCGTGCGTAGTGCCAGCGCTTGTCTTCTGGTCAGTCGAGCGTGCCCTTGGGCCGGGAATAGTGCCACCGCGTTTGAAGCTCGTTGCCTCGGAGGAAGCCTCGGGAAGTCCGAAGCCAAGCCACCGAAAACCCGGGCCAAAACGGTTTGGATTTGGTTTGTAGGTGGGGTTACGCTACCCGTGCTCAAGAGTTGTGGGAGCTATGGGAGATGGAAGCAATGAGCGTGAGCGAAACTCGTCGGCTAGCGGCGTTGGCTGATTATCGTGTGCTCGATACACCCGAGGAAGTCGCGTTCGACAACATCACCGAGATGTCTGCCCGACTTTTTGAGGTGCCCATAGCCCTAGTGAGCTTCGTGGACTCAACCCGCCAGTGGTTCAAGGCACACACGGGCTTGGCAATCCGCGAGACGCCGCGTGAATATTCTTTTTGCGATCACGCAATTCAGGCAGACCGTACACTGTTAGTGCCGGACGCCTCTGAAGACGAACGCTTTAGAACGAATCCTCTCGTTACCGGTGACCCTCATATTCGCCTCTACTGCGGTGTCCCGTTGCATACTCCCCAAGGAGAAGGCTTGGGCACCTTGTGCCTGATCGACCGTGTCCCGCGGACATTGAGCGAAAAGGAAATTGAGACGCTCTCCGCGATAGCTCGACAAGTGGAAATAGAACTCGAGATTCGGAGGCGCTTGGCGCTCCTTCAAGAGCACCTTGCGAAAAACCGTGAGGCCCAACGCTCCAAGGAGCTGATGACTTCGATGCTCGTGCATGATCTACGGGGTCCGTTGACCTCGCTCACCCTCCTGACAACCGCAATCAAGCCCGCAGATAGCGGCTCTCAGCAAGCGCTTCTGGAGGCCACGTCAGAAGTGAGTCGCATGCGCCACATGCTGAACGACGTGCTCGACATCTGCCTGCATCAGCAAGGGGCGTTCCGCCTCCGGAAGACGGAATTGGAGCTGCAGCCGTGGGTTTCTGATTTGGTCAGACGGATGGAGCGCATTACGCGGTTGCAGGGCCAACCTCTTTTGCTTGAGCTTCCTGAAAGCACAATCGTGGTCAACGCGGACCCTGAGGTGCTCGGGCGCGTACTCGAGAATCTCATCAACAACGCTTCACATCACGGCCCGGCTGATAGCGCTATTCGGATAAAGGGCGAGGTATCGGGTGGAAGCCTTCAAATAGAAGTGGCAGACGGAGGGCGGCCGATTCCAGCCCACATGCGCGACCGCATTTTTGCGCCATTTGAGCGCATTGAGGCTGAGGGCGAGATGCCACGGACGGGGTACGGGCTGGGCCTTTCCTTCTGCCAACTCGCACTTTTGGCTCACGGAGGCACGATTCGGGTAATCGAGAATGCCGCACACGGTAATTCCTTCATCTTGGAGCTGCCGCTCGAATAGGCCGAGGGACACGTCCCCGCTGAGTCTAACAGGCTTGGTTACGCACTACCCAATATCCGTTATCCCGCTCACAGCGGTCTCAGCCTTATCGCGACATGCGACGCCATGGCCTTCTTCGTAAGGTCAGGTGCGTCTTGAGTGCGTCTGCGCCGAAGCCAATTAGTGCTACTGTACAGTAGGCACCATGCCGCATCGTATTGGCGAGGCTCTCCAGATCTTTCCGCTATTTGCCATGCAGGTGCAGAACCACGTGCCGATGGATCTTCACCATCACCACGGCGGGTACTGGGAGCTCGTAATTGTTGCGCATGGAACGGGGCATCATCTTCTTGAAAGGGAAGCCTTCATTATCGAGGCAGGGGATGTCTTTGTGGTCCCAGCCGAGATGTTGCACGGCTATGCGGACTGCAAGGAGCTTGGGCTCGTGAACGTCCTTTTTGATCCCCGGCGTCTACAGCTGCCTGAAAATCAGCTGCTCCAGGCGCCTGGCTACGCAGCCCTTTTCCAACTCGAGCCCCGGCTGCGCTCAAGGCATAAGTTTCAAAGCCGCCTGCGAGTACCTCCCGAAACTCTGGCTCGCATTCTGGAATCCGTTGCTCGGATGAGCGATGAGTTGAAGCTGAGAGGCCCCGGCTACGAGGCAGCAGCCACAGCCCATTTCTGCCACGTCATTGTGGAGCTGGCGCGCAACTACGGAACCATGACAGCTCCTCTGCCGCAGTCGTTGGTTCGCCTTTCCGAGGTCGTTCAGTGGCTGGAGCGTAATTTCGACAAGGAGGTCAACGTGGATGCTTTAGCGAAGCTGGCTCACATGTCGCGCAGCACGTTTGTGCGCTCTTTTCGGGCCTGTTTTGGAGTTCCTCCGATGAGCTATGTCACGACGCTGCGTGTCCAGAAGGCTGCACATTTGCTGCGCGATACGCGCGCGCGAGTGAAGGAAGTGGCACCCTTAGTGGGGATCGATGACACGAGCTACTTTGCCAGAGTTTTCCGCCAGCACATGGGCGTTGACCCGAGCGCGTATCGTATTCAGTACCAGTCTCAAGCAGACCGATAGTCTGCAAGTCTAACCTTCCGCGGCACGACAGCCGGTCCACCGGGCGTGCTGGAGGGCATGAAGGCAATAGTCCTGAAAGAGGCGGAGAGCCACGCCGCGCCTTCCATAGCAACAGGGACCGGTCTTGAGCGCGGTTCGTGTGTGTACCACCCGCAAATGAGCCGATAGTCCGGAGAATCGCGCGGGGATTGCGCCCATTGTCCTGAACGCCACTGCTAGCATTCGGTGGGTCAGGGAGCCCAATTGGGTGCGGCTGACACGATATTTCTAGCGGTGACCGTTATGAGACTATTCCAAACGAGCCTACTAGTACTGGGATTGCCGTTGCTCGGAGCGGCCTGCACCGGCGGAGTAGCAGGTACCGATGGGTCGCGTGCTGGGACTCCGGGTGCGCCTACTGATTCGACCGGAATGCCTGGGGTGCCGACCGGGATGCCGAGCACTTCCCCGACTGGTACGTCGACCATCCCCGTCGTTCCCGTGCAGTTGCCCGCCGCAGGAGCGCTCGGCCCCATCGCTCTTCGTCGCCTGAACAAGTGGGAGTACGACAACACAGTTCAACGCCTTGGTGCCGCACCCGGTGCGTCGAGTGCCTTTGCCGAGGATGACCCATCGCTCGGGTATAACAACATGGCCGCGGCGTTGACGGTCACACCGCTGCTCGCCGAGCAATACGCGCGCGCAGCGAAAGCGTTGGCCGCTGGCCTGAACCTGGTGCAGGAGGCTCCGTGTGCGGACGGAGCGGCGGGTGCTGCGGAGACGGCATGTGCCACGGCCTTCATCGAGCAGTTTGGCAAACGCAGCTTTCGGAGGCCGCTCACGGGTGAGGAAATAACGGCCTACACTGCCATCTTTCAGGAGAAGCGCGCCCGCGGAGATTATGCCGGTGGGATCCGCCTGGTCGCGGAAACCATGCTGCAGTCCCCACATTTTCTCTACAAGACGGAGATCGGCGAGGGCTCGGGCGTGGATCGAGCGCTCACAGCTTATGAACTGGCGAGCCAAATCTCCTATCTAGCTCTCGGAGGCCCACCAGACGACGAGCTTCTAGCAGCCGCACAAGGGGCGAAACTGAGTAGCCCTGCTGAGCGCGAGGTACAGCTTCGACGCTTGCTCACCAAACCCGAGAGCACACCCTGGGTAGCAAGCTTTGTGACTCGCTGGTTGGGGATCGCAGAAGCAGGTTATCTGGCAAAGGATCAAACGGCTTTCCCGAGTTATACGCCGTCGCTCTCGGTAGCGGTTGCCGAAGAGTCCCAGCGCTTTATCGCGGATCTCTTCGCACAGTCGAACGGTTCGCTTGAGACGCTGTTCACCGCCAACTTCACGCTGTCGAACGCCGAGTTGGGCGCCCACTACGGTCTCGGCCAGGTGCCCACGGCGTGGGAGAAAGTTACCCTTCCGGCGGGTCAACGCTTGGGCGTCCTCACTCAGCCCGCGTTTCTCGTGGCGACCTCCAAGTCGGCCGACTCATTTCCGATCCGACGCGGGAAAACCTTGCGCACCCGTATTCTGTGCGGCGATGTGCCGCCGCCGCCTCCTAATCTTGAGATCATGCCGGTAGAGCTGAATCCCAACCTCACCACCCGGGAGCGTTTCGTTCAGCATCAGCAAGCGGGAAGCGTGTGCGCCAGTTGCCACAGCCTCATCGACCCGCTTGGATTTGGGTTCGAAAATTACGATGCCACCGGGGCTTATCGCACCACTGAGAACAACAAGCCCATCGATGCTTCAGGCGAGATCAAAGCCATCGCCCCGGAGATCGACGGGCCGTTCGCCAACGCACTCGAATTCACTCAGCGCATCGCACCGAGCCAGGTCTTGAAAGCCTGCGTCGCGCGCGAATCTCTGCGTTGGTCGCTGGGGCGTGCAACGCTGGACACTCCGCCGACTGATCCGAAGGTCCTCAGGGACCAGGCGATCATCCAAGGACTGGCTGCTCGCCTTGGCATGGCGAACTCGGACATTCGCGAACTCCTCGTCGCTGTCGTTCTGCGGGACGAATACGGCTTTCGCTCGGACCAATAACCTCGCCTTCGAAAGGGATCGGATGACCATGTTTTCTAGAAGTATTTTGAAGCGTCGAGAGCTTTTGCTAGGGCTTGGTTCTGCAAGCTTCTTGGCAATCCCTGTTTTTCGGCAAACTTTGGCGGAGGCTCAAGGAGGCGCCTTTCCAGTTCGATTTATCCCGATTTACCTGCCAGCGTGTGAAGCGGCTGGAAAGTTTAGCTTTGCGAGTGCAATGGCTCCGCTCGCTGCCTACCAAGCCGACGCCAACTCCTTCACTGCGGACAATGGCGCCGCGGCGAACATCTGGGGGCAAACCGCCGAGCCGCACGCAGCAGAGCTGCGAACCCTACTCACTAACGATAGCAGCGTAGCGCCTGAAGAGAATGCCTCCGTATTCGCAAAGTCGGACAGCATCGATCAGATCATTGCGGCAAAGATTAGCGCTCAGCTGAAGTTCACGACCTTGCAGTTTGGGGTGGTCACTGAAACGAAGTCCAATCCCCTCGACCAGCGTCGCATGAGCTTCAAAGCGGGAACGCCGCAGCCTCCGATCGAGAATCCCACGGAGATGTTCATGCGCCTTTTCGGCAACGGCGTGCCGACCCCTGTGCCCACGACGACGGGCACAGGAACACCTCCACCGGCACCGACGGTGGATCCTAATCCCGGGTTGGATGGAAAGAGCATGCTGGATCGTTTGAAAGCCGAGGTAACAGCGCTCAAGCTCGTTGCCGGAGCAGGCGAACAGGCAAAGCTAGATCAACATTTGACGTCCCTCCGTGAGCTTGAAAAGCAACTGGTTGGAGCGACCCCAGGCGGGGGGACCGGTGGAGGCGGCAGCATCGGGGCGACTCCGAATCCCGGCTGCGCGGCGCCCACCATCACGCCTGCGGTCTACGCGCAATCCTATCCCCCAGGTTCCGGGCCCGATCCGCAGATCGATATCGTCACTGGCCAGCAGTTTGAGCTCCTGTATCAAGCTCTCACGTGCGATCTCACCCGCGTTGCCTCGATGCAGCTCCTCGGCACTGCACACACGGAGGTAGGGTTCAATTGGCTAGGAGTTTCAGACGATCACCATGCGATTGAGCATGGGGGCTCAGCGAATGGCGCCAAGATGGACAAGGTACAAACCTTCTTTGCGGGAGAGATCGCTAAGTTTTTGAATCGCCTCAAGTCCACGCCCGAGGGCAACGGCAATATGTTGGACAACTCGCTCGTGTTTTTCTTCACGGATTTTTCCGATGCTGCCGACCACTCGCACGACAAGATCCCGACCTTCACGTTTGGACGTGCGGGCGGCAGGGTGACCCCGGGCCGAACCGTGCCGTACGACGAAAGCAAAGGGCATGGGCATCTGCTTTGGGGGATCTTAAACGCCTTTGATATCGCCCAATCGGTTGGGGATCCCCTCGAAGGTTCGGCGATCTCTCTCGCCTGAGCGTCTCTCTCGGCTGAGGAGGTTGAGAGGAGGTTGAGTGAAGGCCGAACCAGGGCGCCAGAGGTCCGTTTGGCGCGGTATGGCACGTCATCTCGCCAGAACACGCCACAAGAACTCTGACGCCGACGGCACTCCGACCATCACGCCCACGAGAGCCAGCAGGCCGACCAGCAGCGCCACGACGGCAATCGCGTAGGGTCGCGCGTCCTCCTGCTTCTTGCGTGCACGCACCCAGAGCGAGACCAGAACGATCAGCTCAATGGGCACGCTGACCGCCGGGTGAATGATCCGGCCGAGGGTTGGGTTGAGAAACGGCACGAGGGACAGCATCATGAAGCGCGAGTGATAGGCGCGGCGTTTGCGGTAGAAGAGGCCCATGGCCACCAAGAAGAAAAACAGCGAGGCGTCAAAAGCTGTCGCCAGGATCAGGTCGGGCTGCTTGCGGCGCAGCTGGCCGTCGCGCATGACCAGCCAGAAGCCCGCCGCCAGGACCGGCAACCACGCATACGTGAGTTGGCCGAGCCGGCGATGAAGCTCGACTCGCTTGCGACGGATCAGAATCGGCTGAGCAATCGTGAACATTATCCACGTCAGCATGGTGGCCACGTGGAAGTGCACGCTTGCCGACGTGCCTGCGAACTCAGGGAAGAACCCGAAGTACGTTGGGAAGAAAGCCACCAGTGCCAGCGCGAGCACGGCGCCCGGCCACCACAAGTGCGAAGGCCGCGGGCGAGCCAACCGCGTCACGGGTTCGAGTGCCTTGGTCGTCATGAGATGAAGCTATACTATAACACTAGTGTTCAACTACAGTGATTGCGTAAGTAGATGAAAGAAAAGAGGAAAAATGCTTCTGCGGTGCCGCTACCACGGGCCTCCCCGCGCGATCGGGCGCTCGCGACAAGGCGGCGCATGTTGAAGGCCGCGTACGAGCTTGTCTGCGAGCTGGGCTACGAGGCGACCACGATGGCGGCTATCGCGGAGCGCGCCGGCGTCGCTGTACAGACGCTCTACTTCACATTTCACACAAAGCCCGCCGTGCTGAGCGAGGTGTTGCACGCGTCGGTCGTCGGCTTCGATCTCTGGTCACCGGCGCTGAACCGCGACGTACACCGCGATCACCGATCGGTGGCTCGCGAGAAGATGCCGTGGTTCCGGCCATTCGAAGCGGAATCCGACCCGCGCAAAGCGATCGCCTTGTATGTCGAGGGAACCGCTGAGATCCTCGCGCGCGTAGGCCCACTCCTCGTGAACCTCGGCGCCCAACCCACGGCGGAGCTCCAGGCCACGCTCACCGACTCCGAACGGCTCCGCGAGGAGGCGTGCACCATGATCGTCTCTGCGTTGCGGACCAAGGGCCGCGGGCTACGGGCGTCCCTGAGCGTGAGCCAAGCGGTGGACATCTTCTTCGTGCTCACGCGAGCCGAGCTCTACTACGACCTCACCGTGCGTCGCGCCTGGTCGCACGCCCAGGCCAAAACGTGGCTCACGCAGCTCCTCGCGCAACAACTCCTCGCTGAGCCGTGAAATGGCGGAATGAAGAGGGACTTGCTCTGCGTACTTTTTCATTAAGAGGCGGTCCACCCTTGTCGCGCGTGGCGATCTCGTCGGAGGATGGGCATCCTGCGAAAGCTCATGCACTTCGGCCGGCGCAGACTAAACAATAGGCGGAAGCTTCGGGCTCCTCATTGCGCGAGGCGTGGCCGCAGAGTCGCCGTATTTCTGCTCGCGGCCCATTTCGTGTCAGGGCACGCAAAGGCGAGCGACCCCGCACCTTACGCCCAAGCCAACTTCAAGCTCAAGACGCGTGGCTGTCCACAGCTGGACACAGAGAAATTGCACCGCGCAGTGGGATTAGAAGTGCAAGTTGCCGGCATCTCCGAAGCCGCTCTACACCTTGAATTGAGTGTTGCCTGCGGTCCCTCGACGGCCGAACTCCAGGTACTCGACCCAGTGCGAGGCACGAGGCTACGACGCCAGCTTCCGGCTGTTAGCGTGAGTGACCCAGCCAAGGAACGCACGATTGCTCTCGCCGCCGTGGAGCTCATTGAGGCCCTCGCGTGGGCACAGCCTGAGACGCCTCCAACGCCCATCCCCCGCAACGATCGACCGAAGCCTGTTGAGCACCGGAGCCCGGCGGTCAACGACCCGGCTACCCGCTTTTGGCTATTAGCAGAGCTCGGTGTTAAGTGGCGAGTTATGCCCGCGCCCTACTTGCTCACTAGCGCCAACGTCGGCACCAGCTTCTCATTAACTGAGCGCTGGGGCCTGGGTTTCGGCGGTGCATTTGAATGGGCGAACATTGACCGCCGAAGCGGGAGCGTCGGCATGCGTGGGCTGGGCGGCTTCGTGCAGGGAGAACTTTATCTGGTCGAACGGCAACATTGGCAGCTGTACACCGAAGGAAGAGTTACGCCCCTCTACTTGCGCTTCACGGGAAAGCCCCGTGCAAACGATTTCAGCGCCCGAGAGACCCGCGGCTGGGCGGTTGACGCAGGCTTGGGTGTCGGCGCACGCTTCGCACTAGAGCCGCTCAGGTTCGGGGTATTTGCGCGAGCCGGCGCGCTTCTTCCGCAGGCGGAGGCCGGTGTGGAGGGAGAAGCGAGTGTGAAGACCGGCGGCATCTGGTGTGGATCTGGGGTGCTCTTGGGCGTCGGCTGGTAGCGGCGTGCAGCGGGGAGAAAGCACATGAATTGTGGCTGCGACGTGGCCTGCGTAGGTTGCGAACGTAGGATGCGAGCTTCACTGGGCGCTCCACACACCAACGAACCCGTCGCTTTGGCCGAGCGGGGCTGGGTGAAGCGATTCGAACACCAGGGCTTGCCCGAGCTCATTCGATTGGTTGGCGACCATTGCAACCCTCCCGTTTGCTTCGGTGATCGATGCTGCAAACATCTCGGAGCCGCTAGTGCCCGTAAATGTGGTCCAGAGCTTCCGACTCGCAAAATCGGGAGCAATCACCAAAGCGCTGATTTCTGGAACCTGAAACGCTCCCACCGCGGCACCGGCGATGGAGAGGCCATCGCGCCCCGAAATGCAGCAGCTGCTTTGGCCCGCAACGTAGATATTGCCCATGGCATCAACATCCAGGCCACCCACCAGAAGTGAGCCTCCAATTTGAGCATTCCGGGGTAACACCACCTGGCCTGCCTCGAACAGGCCCGTACTTGGCTCGAAGCGCGCGATGAACGAATAATCCAAAATCGCCTTGCCATAGCCCGCCGTGTAATCATCGTAGCTCGTCAAAATGGCTTCTTGGTTAACGTCCAAAGGGTTGCGCAAATGAGCCGAATTGCCGCCCTGTTGCTCACCCGCGTAATAGAGCTTGTTGTTCCGCCCGACCACAACCCGCACACCACGTGATGACGCACAGTTGCCAAGTTGCGCCGAAAAATCATACGCCTTCCACTGAAGTGCCCCGCCATAGCTGTAGCTGCGGAGAAAGGGCACCGAGCCCGGGCACTCGCCGTTCGGATCGGGATGACCGCCCACCACGAACACTTGGTCGCCTGATGGCCCCACCGCAACATCGTTGACCACCGGATCGGCGAGTGTGAAGTTCCCGCGCACCGCACCTTCTTGGTCAAAAACATGCACGCCACCGGTGTCATCGAGCGCAGCCACGTCCTCAGCGAACCCCACCGCAACGCGCAGCATATTCGCCCGAGGCGCGTGCCACACTACGCTTTCTGCCTTTCGATCCAGTAAAACCACGCCAAAATCGCCAGCAACGGCGATGCGTCCGGAGGGCGCCACCACGAGATCGTTCACGCTTTGGCCCAAGTGAGTCGTAGAAAGCACGTGCCTGCCGTCCCCCGACAAGCGCACGACGACGCCTGGCCCGCCCGATAACAGCTGAACAACTTTGCCCGTGGGTTCAGCACTTGGAATAACGCCTCCAACCAGCAATGCGCCGTCGCTGCCAAAGCCTGATGCCGATAATCTGTCACCGCCGGCTCCCCCAAGGTAAGTTGCCGTACAAACCTCGAGCGAGGTTCCCAAGGTGAACGGGGGGCAGGCGATGCCTTCGCTCGCCGACTTATCCGCAATCAGGACTTCTTTGGACTTGAGACAACCGCTGAGCCCGAGCCCCAGGAGCGTTACTTTCGCCAAAGCTTTCAACTTTGCCACGGACCACTTCAAGCGTCTGAGCCTCGGCAGGGCAACCTAGCTGTGTTCCTCGGAGAAGCATAGGGCGTGGCTAAAGGGTTGATTTTGTGACTGAGTGCCAACGGAGGGGGGCCGCCTTGCCTCCGGCACTTTCCATTCCGATTGAGGTGCTTAGCATGACAAGTATCTTTGGCTGAAGCCAAACCCTCACGCGGCTCTTTGGTGCTGGCGCCGTGCGTTGCCCCTGCCGTCGGCAAACACCAAGCAAACGGGAACACACCCCGCTTGAGCTGTGGTGCTTCCGAACATGTTGCCCATTACTACGTGGAAGAGTATTGCTTGTGGTCGCAGTCTGCCTAGAAGCGTCTGAGATTAACTACACGTAGGCCGAACCCGTCGGCGGACTGAGATCAGCGCCAGCGCGAGAAACAAAGGCAAAAGTGGGGTCTTGGTCGTGGTCCTGGGGTGGGCACTGCGGCAACCGCACCCCGAACGCTCGCCTGCACTCGAGTCCATCGGCTTAGGTGCGTTGCCCGAAGCTGGCGGCAAGCCTGAATTGGCCCCGCCCCCCAGCGACGCCACGGCTGAGGCCGAGCCTCCGAATTGAGACGTTAGCGGAGAGCCGCCTGACCCGCCCGACGGTTGAGATATTCCCCCGGTTGCACCGCCCGTCGCTCCCGCGCTCGTCGCTCCACCCGTCGCGCCAGATCCACCCGTCCCGTTGCCTCCACCCGCCCCCACGAGTGCGGTTCCAGGCTCGCGCTCGCTCTGACAAACGGGCGAAGGGGCCGAGGGCGCGCTCGCTCCCAACCGTAGCTGAACTTCGGCTGCAAACAGGTTCGTGGGGACTGGCGTTCCCAAATCACTCGCCACGAGCGTTCCTTTATCTCCCGGAGGCAAGGACACAGGCGCGTTCACAGCTTCGGGTCCGCTTACCCCAACCATGGCGCCCATGACGTACTGCGCCGGATGACGAATGAACTGGCCCGGATCCGCTTTCGGGGGATTCGTATTCTGATTGTCGACGTTCCAATGCACCATACGTGCACCAATGAAAGGTCCGGCTTGCCCGGCGCCACCGGGGGCGGCATCCATGAGGTCTCGAACGCTCAATTCGGTGCGGACGTTATCGAATGCGAGCGCCCGGTGTGTGTCAAAGGTTCCCATTTTCTGGGTCCCGCGTGTCCACACGTTGCCGCTCGAGAACCACTCCACGTTGATGCCATGCTTCACGCGTGCGGGCCCGTCCACCACAAAGCCATCGAACAAGATGTCGTGCGAGCTCACGCGACAAGCAAAAGAGTGATGATTCTGCGAACTGCCGGTGACCGAAACGCCGAGAATGGACACGTTCTTGGAGGACGAAACAATCACTGGGTTTTCCGCGTTTTCTACCACAAGGTCGCGCGCCCAGCTGTTGTACGCGCGATTGAAATAGAGGCCATTCCAACCGACGTTGGTGAGGTGCGTGTGCGTTGCGGGAGCGTGCAGCTTGATGGTCAGGTGCTCGATACCCACCTCGCGAACATGGCTACCAATCTTGCTCACTTTCACGCCCCATTCTGGTCGGATGTCGAGTCGAAGGGGTTGGGCCAGCGTGAGCTGGGCGCCGTTCACAGCAGTCACCAGCACTGGCCACTGAAAGCGCGGGTAAGCGGCGTTGGTAATCCAGGTAGCGCCCGCCCAGTCGAAGGCATCGGCGGTGCCCGTATGCCCATAAACATGCTTCAAAAAGCTATTGTCGGCTGGGTTCTCCCAAGTCAAAAGGACAAGTTCACCGGGCTCGATCTGCCCGGGACTCGTTAATGTAATCGTGTTGTCCCCGCGCACCTGAGCGCTGATTGATCCGATCTCCACACCGGGCCGCCAGTACTCCCAGCCTTGAACCGCAGGAAACCCGGCCTCCACCACCTTTCCATTCGCGTCGCGAGTATCCTTCGGACCCACCCAGATTAACCCTCCGGCCCAAGACCACTGCGAGCTGGTGTCGAGGCTTAGTGCTCCGAG
Organism: Polyangiaceae bacterium; assembly: GCA_033763455.1. Taxonomy (GTDB): domain Bacteria; phylum Myxococcota_A; class Polyangia; order Polyangiales; family Polyangiaceae; genus JBBRRP01. The sequence continues at coordinate 23,696 of JANRKO010000065.1, read as the reverse complement.
CGTGGCAGTGAGCGGTGTAGCAAAATCCAAAATAGTAGCGCCACTTCCCGCACCCCTTAGCACCACGCCGCTTTGGTCGAAAAACAGCGGTCGGCTCAGGATGTAGGTTCCGGCTGGCACCTCAATGACCCCACAATTGGCTTTCGCTAGCGTCAGCGCCTGTTCGAAGGCGAGTGTGTCGTCGGTGATACCGTCGCCTTTGGCACCTTGATCCTTCACGTTGATCGTCGCTGTGGGATTCGGGATGCTGCGTTCCCCCCGTGCGTATCCTGCAAAAGATACATTGGGGATATTGGCATGGGCGTTGGGGCTAGCCTGGTAGGCCGCCCATATCTCAGCGCTCGTCTGGGCGTATCCAAGGCTGGGGGAGAGCATCGCCCCAGCGAGACATGAGAGGAGCGTGAGCTTCTGAATCATTTTTCCGTTCACGAGCATCCAGTGCCTAGGCTGCGGTCCATTCGGCTCACAAATCCTGTGCGGCTCTTTATTCCCGCGTGCCGCCCGCCGTAGAGCGACCAGGGCCATGGCACACCGGTTGCAGAATCGCCCAGCGGAGGAAATGATGAATAGCAAAATTGCCCTAGTTTTTCTGGTCCCGTTAACGCTCACTGCCTGCCCCCGTGAACAGGGGTTAACAGGGGAGGAGGCCCGAGAGGCCGTGCAGGAGTCGGCGCTTTCGTCGGAGGCGGAAGGCCTTACAGCTTCGGCGGTGGACCTCTCAACGCACTTCACGATTGGGCAGGGCGTTCAAGCGGCTGCAGACGAGCTAAAGACCTTTGTGAGCTCACAGCTCCCGTGCGCTGCCATCAGCGCCACCCCGGGAACCCTGAGCGTAACCTACGGTGCTAACCCGGGCAATTGCGTCTACCGTGGTCACACCTATAGAGGTCAGCACACGATGAGCGTGTCCAAGAACGAAATGGGCAGTGTCGTCGTCAATCACACGTGGGATAAGCTCTCCAACGGTAAGATCGAGGTGAGCGGCACAGCTACCGTCACTTGGAACTTCAACGATCAAAGTCGTCATGTGGTGCACTCGGCAACGTGGCGCAATCTTTCAACCGGCCTCAGCGCTGAGGGTTCGGGAGATCGCGTGCAGACTGTGCTTGCGGGTGGTCTCGGCGAAGGCATTCAGGTGGACGGCAGCAGAACCTGGAAAGGTCCCCGTGGCACCTGGGACCTAGCGATCGATGGTGTCCAAATGCGCTGGATCGATCCTGTGCCTCAAGCAGGCAGCTACACGTTGCACACGCCGTCAGATAAGTCGGCCACGCTTTCCTTTTCACGAGTTGATGCCAATACCATCGCCGTCACGGTTTCTTCTGGGCGAGGCAATTTCAAGTTCAACGTGACCGCGCTCGGAATCGTCGAATAGCGGAGCGTTTGCGTGTGCGGCCTAGTCTTTCGCTGGAAGAGCCAGCTCGCTGGGCGTTATGGATCCACGAACGAGCGCCGGGTTCCACTCGCGCTCTCCACTGGGCGGGCCTCAGGCGTGGCGGGGGGCGCACTATTTTGGACGGCGAAGGCAGCTCCGGGCGGTGGGGTCAGAGGTGCCGGACCTGTGCGGCGCAATAGATCATACCAACCTTGATCCAAGTGCGCTCGCAGGCGCTCATTGATGGAGCCCGGATTCCGCTGCTCCACGGCATAAGCATAGGTTAACCAACGCTGAGCTTGTGCGATGTCTCCGAGCACCAACAACGTAAGCCCGCGGTACGTACCATATTGAGCGCGCTCTTTGGGCGAGGCATCCGCCATAGTGACCTCGCCGTGTTCAAACACCGCAGCTGCTTCCACGTAGTGGCCGTTGGCATACAGCGCCCGACCATGCTCTACATGGCTCATGCATCCGCTGGTGAACCAAAGTGCGGCCGCGAGCTGTATCGCTGTGCGGGAGCCGGTGGCCATAACTCTATAAGTGTACTCCATCTCCCACTGCCGGTCGCGGTCCTGCCAAAAATCCCACAAAAACGCCCTTCGTTGCGTCTGGCGCATCTCTGAAGCTTCGGCGGGGGTAGGCAGGCCGTGCCGGGCGTGGCCGTGCTTTGCCATGTTACCGTGTGGGTGAGTGTCCGGCGAACGGATATGTTCATCGTCAATATCGGGACGGCACTCTTCCAATTGCCGCGTAACTTCAGCGTGTATCGGCGCGGGACGACGACGGCATTTGTCACCGCTAGAGTTTTGACAATGACAATTCCCGCGAGCTCGGCCTCTGCGCTTTGGTTGGAATCAGTGAAATCATCGACGTTTCTCAAATTGAAAATGACAATCTTTGTCTTTCGCGAGCGGCACGGCGTGTGCACTGGCCTATGTCGCAATGTCACGGTTCAAGGCTCTCCTCCTCAATCTCACCCTGGGTGCTCTCTGTGCGCTTCCCGCTGCCTGTTCGAGCACTGATGAGAAGCCAGCGATGGCGAGCATGACAACCAGCACCACTAACATGAATGGATTTGTGCAACTGTCGGACGACCAGTTGGCGGCACTGAATTTCGGCGAAGCTTCCGGCGTGTGCGAAGTTGGTAAGACGCGTCGTTGTAGCATTAAGCTTCAGTCGCAAAACGGTGTGCACAATTGTTATGTTGGTGAGCAGGCTTGTGAAGCGGGGCAGTGGGGTGCATGCACCGACCCTACGGCGCCGTGAGCCTGGCGCGCGTTATTAGTTGGCTGACGCGCGTTTGATTAAAGAGGGGGGGCACTTTTCGACGCTGGTTTGGCGTGAGCCAAGTGCTGCCCTGGTCGAAACGGTTCATGGGTTGACGGGAGCTATGGGCATGGCCTTCGCAGCGAGCGGCCTTTGACCGCCCACGAAAAGCGACGTCTTCCTTCGCGACCACCGACCGCGGCCGCATAGAAGCCAAGGCGCCCGCCTTTCGCTTTGCCTTGCGTTGGCTCAACGTGGCACACTCCGCGCGCTCGGGTTGAGCCAACTAACGCTTATGGATCGGAGACTATCGATGCGCGCACTGGGACGACTTACGGTTTTGCTGGGGGTCTTATCGCTTTCAACGGGTGTTGCGGCCCAAGAAAAGGGAGCTGCTCCAGCTGAGGCAGGCGCCGAGCCTTCTGAGGCGAATGTATTGGGATCCGAGGAGGTCTCGACCACCGCGACAGAGAAAACCGTCGACAGCGGTACTGAGGCGGCCATGGTGGGCGACGCTGGGGCCGATGCCGACGCCATTCGGGACCAAACAGACAACACGCCTCGCGAGCAAAGCGGCAAGACCTATTACTTCGTGGGCGCTCGCTACCGGGGGATCATCGTTCCCAAGTTTCTGCAGTCGGCGTTTGGTGCCGATGGTGGCGCGAACGTTTACGTGAATGCCCTGGGGCCTGAGGTGGGCATTCGGCGGGATGGCTTTGAGTACAACTTGAGCGCTTGGTGGGCTGCATATTCGCTCGACCCAACTCCGTTCAAGGCCAGCACAGATCCGGCAACAGCGTGGGAGCACGTTGACAGCGACATCAATATGATTTTCCTCACGAGCGATTTTCTCTGGACGAGCCAGTTCTCGCCAGAGTTTGGCCTCAATTACGGTCTCGGCGGAGGCATCGGGCTGCCGTATGGGCCGTTGCATCGCAACGAGGTTTATCCAGATTCCGCCAACGGCGATGATCCTAACGATCCTTCTACCTGGACGGTGTGCCAGAGTGCTGGAGGCCCGGGCGGGGCGTACTGTGAAGAAGGCCCCAAAGATGAGCCCAACTGGTTCAACGGGGGATCCAAGCCAATCCTTTTTCCGTGGCTTGCCGCTCAGGTTGGCTTTCGTATCAAGCCCCACCGCAACTTCGTGACTCGCATCGATCTCGGGTTCGGTACGAGTGGGTTCTTCGTTGGTGCAGGCGCAGATTACGGGCTCTGAGTGGATGAGCTAGCGTTCCCGCCCCGCTACCGGCCGGTCGCCTGCCTGGGCCGGGGGGGCGGAGGTCAGGTGTGGGAGGTCGAGGACCGCTATAACGGGCTTCGCTGCGCGCTCAAGGTGTTGAGTTCGGATGCCACTCACCGCGAGATGGAAGCGTTGGTGCGTGAGGCCACTGCGTTAAGTGGGCTCGAAGGGCTCGGCGTGCCACGCGTGCTCGCGTTTGGTCGCCTGCCGGGGATCCTGAAGCCGTATTTGGTGCGTGAGCTGATCTCAGGGCAGAGCCTAGAGGAGCAGTTCCAGGCTCATGCACCGCTAGCTAGCCTTCTGGAAGCTCTGGCCAAAGCATCTGAGCAGCTCACCGTGCTCCATCGGTCGGGCTTGCTGCATGGGGACGTGAAGCCCGCCAACATCATTGTGGAGTCTGGAGGCCGCGTTACGCTGGTGGATCTAGGCCTTGCCGCACCTTGGCAGGAACACGGAGTGAGGCCCGAAGGCCTTACGCCACGCTACGCGGCGCCAGAGCTGTTTTTGGGCAAGCCTCTTACGGTACGTGCGGAGGTTTACGCCCTCGGGGTAACTTTGAGTGAAGCCCTCGAATACGGCAGCCGTCAGCAGTTAACCGAGGACGAAGCTCACGATCTTGAGGCGGTGGCTCAGCGTGCGATCGCGCAATTGCCTTCCGAACGCTACCCTTCTGCCGATGAATTCGCGAGTGCGCTCCGGCGTGCTGCGCGGCTCCCCAGCGAAAGCTATCACGCTACCCGCGCGGCGATTTGGCCAATTGTAGGGATCGACGCTTCTAGTGAGAACCTGAGAGCGCTCGTGCTTAGCCTGGAAGCCAATGAGGTCTTGTGTGTTGTAGGTGCTCCAGGCTCGGGCAGAAGTGCGCTCCTGCGCCGGCTTGCATGGTCGCTAGGCCTGGCGGGGCTTCCCGTCACATTCATTGATGAGCCGAGTCGTTTTACGGAAACGGGCGCAAAGCTTCCGTTGCACGCTCTAGCGACGGACACGTTGCCTTTTGTGTTGGTGGATGACGTCGAAAGTTTGCCACAAGTCCGAATCACCGAGCTCATGCAGGCAGTTGCGGAGGGGGCACGCCTGGTAGTGGTGGGAGGGGAGCAGCTATTCCCCATGGCCAAGCGCTATGTCGTTTCCGGGTTGGATGCTGCCGCAGCGCGCGAGCTCGTTCGCAGGGCGGTACCAGCGTTAACGGAGCGGCACTTGGCGAGAATTGTGGAAGCCAGCGCTGGGCGCCCTGGGGATCTGCGGCAAATTGTGGCCCGTATCGCTGGGCAAGCAGTGGTTTCCGCTGACGACATTGAGGCGGTGCTCGCCGAAGGCTCAGCCAAATCTCTGGTGCCAGAGGCCCCGCTTGATCGCGCGCGATTCATGCTTGAAAAAGGGCGCTTCAACGAAGTTGCCGCGGCCCTCTCGGTAGCCATTCCAGAGACCGCCGATGAGAAGTTAACCTGGGCTATTCTCCAGGCTCGCTCGGACATATTTCTCGGAGAGGCCGCACGGGCGGCAGCAGATCTCAGGGCCTTCGAATCCCTGGCGACCAGCACCATGCGTGTAGATCTCGCCGCCGAGTGGCAGGTCTATCTGGCGCGCGCTCTCATCGGCAACGGTGAATGTACGGAGGCCGTGGCTCGGCTCACCACTCTTCGTACGGCAGATCCAATTCTTGCGGCTGAGGCGCGCGCTTACGAGGGGCTTGGGAATTTACTCCTGAATCAGCCTGAAGCTGCCGAAAAGCAACTGCTGGAGGCGGTCGAGTCCGCCAAAGTTGCGGGTTCTGCCAGAGTGGAAGCGATAGCTTTGGGCTCGCTCGCACTGGTCGCGCAAAGAAGAGAGCAGTTGGGCCGCGCCAAAGAGATCTTTGAGCGTGCGCTGTTGGCCGCAGAGGTTGCCGGAGATGCCGGGATGCTCGCCAATTTGCAGCTCAATTTGGCGGGTCTCTGCAAAGTTCAAGGTGATATTGCGCAGGCCATTGAACGCTATGAATCGGCGCTCGATAGCGGGCGGCGCTCCGGGCGGCGCTCGGCGGTGCGGCAGGCGCTGCTCAATTTGGCCAACCTTGACCTCTACCTCGGGCGGCTTGCCAAGGCTCGTTCAGGAATCGAGGCGCTTGAGCAACAGCGCGATCAACTGCCTGCCGAAACGCGTGCTCAGCTCCTGGGGCTTCAAGCGGAACTTCGTCTCAAGAACAACGAGCTAGAAGCTGCCGTGAGTGCGTACGAAGCTTGTGCGGCGGCCTACGATGCACTCGGGCGTAGCTTGGACGCCGCAGAAGCTCGCTTGGAAAGCATCCTAGCCGGTGCGCGTTTGCCCTACGCCGATGTAGCTCATCTGCGCCAACGGTTGGAGCTAGCGCGTACAGAGCTCACGGGCAGCAACGCTCATCGGCCCCTCTTTCACCTGGCCGAAGCGCGCATTCATACCTTGGCCAAAGACGAGTCACGCGCTCGCGCAAGCCTGGATGCGGCTATCGCGTGTTCGCGCGAGTCGGGGCAGCGGGAGTGGGTGTGGCGGGCGCTTCAGATCCGGGCGAGCTTGGAGGAAGAGGGTGGGCAGGGCGTGCGTGCGCGGCGCGATGGCGAAGAAGCACTCGCCGTGCTCGAAGATATTGCGGCTCAGTTGCCGCGCGATTTGCGCGAAGTTTATTGGAATGACGTTCGGCGGCGCGAGCTCAGAGCTCAAGTTCAATCGGGCCTTGCGCAGGCCGCGACGGAATATCGAGCAATCCCCGCGCACGCCGCTTCTACTCCTCGCAGTTCTGGCACAACGAGCAGCTCCATCTCCCAGCTTTCCGCCACACCGCTTGAGCACCGTTTGGCGCGCATTCTGGAGGTTAACCACGAGCTCGTGGGCGTCTGGGATCTTGAACGGCTAACCGCGCGCATCATAGATTCTGCGGTGGGCTTGTTGCGAGCCGAAGGCGGAGCCGTTCTTCTGAAGCGTGCGGATGGCAGTGTGCAGCTTTACACGTCCCGCGTTGCCAAAGGTGACGGCACGCAGCTGGAATTCTCTCGCTCAATCGCTGAGAAGGTCATTGCGAACGGGGAACCGATAGTGAGCCTCTCCGCGCGCGATGACGCCCGCATGCAGGGGTATGCCTCAGTCCATCAAATGCGCTTGCAGTCGGTTGCGTGCGTGCCCATTCGCGATCCATCGGGCGGTGCCGTGGGCGCACTCTACCTGGAAACCCGCCTGCGTCCCGGCGCGCAATTCGAGGCAGAATTGCCCACACTCTCGGCGTTCGCCGATCAAATGGCGATAGCCCTCGAAAATGCGCGGCTCATCAACGAGAACAAAACGCGCGCCGACGAACTCGAATTGGCCAACCAAGCGCTTCTAGCAAAACAGGCCCAGATTTCCGAGTTGCTAGAGGAACGCACCAGCAAGCTGAAGCAAGCTCGCCGAAAGTTGCGCGATGCGCGCGACACGCTTTACGGGCATTTTGGCTATCAAGGCCTCGTCGGTACGAGTGCCGCTATGCGCAAGGCGTATTCACTCATCGAACGCGTGAAAGATGCCGACATCCCGGTGTTGATCACGGGCGAAAGCGGAACTGGTAAAGAAGTTGTGGCGCGTGCCATCCATACGGCTTCCGAAAGAAGTCGAGGCAAGCTGTTGGCCATCAACTGCGGAGCCATCCCAGAGAACCTCTTGGAAACCGAGCTTTTCGGACACGTTCGCGGAGCCTTCACCGGCGCCGATCGCGATCGCCGAGGGTTATTCCGCGAGGCTTCCGGCGGCAGCCTACTGCTCGATGAAATTGGAGATTTGCCGCTCAAGATGCAAGTGGGGCTCCTGCGCGTGCTTCAAGAGCGAACCGTGCGCCCTGTGGGCGGGCAGGCAGAGGAGCCGGTGGATGTGCGTGTGTTGTTTGCCACCAACCGAGACCTTGCAGATTTGGTGCAGAAGGGTTTGTTTCGCGAAGATCTTTTTTATCGGATCCAAGTGGTGAACCTGCATCTTCCAGCCTTGCGCGAGCGGGCGGAAGATATTCCCCAGCTGGTGGACTATTTCTTGGGTCTGTTTGCCGCGCGCTATAAGCGCGACAAGAAGTCCGTGTCGCGCGAAGCGCTTCGGAATTTAGAAGCCTATCATTGGCCGGGGAACGTTCGGCAACTCGAACATGTGCTGCTCAACGCATGGGTTATGAGCGATGAAGATGAGTTGGTGCCGGGTGATTTTTCGTTGCCCGAGGCTCACTTCGTGTTGCCCAAAGTTCGGGGGGCGGGGCCTCCAGCCAAGCCGGTCTCTATCCCCTCAGCGGCCGGCGTAGCATCCACTCCCGAGCCAATGCGGGAACCGGTCACGGCTATCTCCGACGAGCCAATTTCTAGGCGCGCTCCTTCCCAAACACGCACGAGCGAACGCGACCGCATGCTGGAGGCGCTGCGCACGAGCAACTGGAACCGTGTTCGAGCGGCTGAAATCATGGGTATGCCCCGCCGCACGTTCTATCGACGTTTGCGAGACTACGGGATCCAGTAGTTGGGTCCGCTTCGCACGCATGGTTTTCAAGCCGCAACTGAACGACGGGTCTGTTCCATTTGGGTAAGTGGCTGCGGAAAGGTACTTTGCCGGCCCCAGGTCGCCCCTGGAATCTGCTGACGGGCTTGCTTCAGTAAGAGATACTTGTCATGCTAAGTACCTTGGTTGCGAGCGCAATGGGGTCGAGCACCAAGGGATAAAATGTGCCCAGGGCCAGGAGCCCGACTCGAGGCCATGCCTCACGTGCGCAGTGTCGTTCTTTCGGCGAAACAATGACGTGCTTCCGGGCTCGGTATCAGGACGCGGAGTGCGGTTATCCGCGCGTCCTTTTGTTCTCGAAGCTCGCGGCGTAAATATTGGGCGTAGCACCTATCTCGAACGCACCCTCAGCTTATCTTCAATTGCCGCAACTTCTTGTGCAGGCCTTCGCGCGTAATTCCGAGCGCACGTGCCGCAGCCGTCTTGTTGTTGGCGTGTTCTTTAAGAGACCGCACTAAGAGGAAGCGCTCCACCTGGTCCATCATGTCGCGCAGGGCACCTGGTTGCGTGTCGGCCTCGTCCACCAAGCTTTCCAGGCGGCGCACACGCGGGCTCAGAAGCTCGCTGGTGATGAAGGCACCCGCATCCGCCTGGATCACCATGCGTTGGATTTCGTTCTGGAGCTCGCGCACATTGCCGGGGAAGGCGTAGCTCGAGAGTAGCTCTAGGGCTTCTTGAGAGAAGCCAGGAACGGATTTACCAAGCTCTCTGGCGTAAACACCGAGGAAGTGGCGTGCCAGGATCGGGATATCTTCGCGCCTCTCGCGGAGCGGCGGAGCTTGGACCGGAAAAGCTGTAATTCGGTAGAAGAGATCTTCGCGAAAACGTCCCTGCTTAACCTCGGCTTCCAGGTCTCGATTGGTCGCCGCAACGATGCGTACATCCACGTGTCGCGCTGCGGTGGCACCCACCGCACGGATCTCACCTTCCTGAAGGACGCGGAGGAGCTTTGCTTGGAGGCCTAGCGGCATTTCGCCAATCTCATCTAGGAAAAGCGTGCCGAGGTTGGCCATTTCAAAGAGGCCTTTTTTATCCTCGGTGGCTCCCGTGAAGGCTCCGCGCTTGTGGCCAAAGAGCTCGCTTTCGAGCAAATTCTCGGGCAAGGCAGCGCAGTTCTGCGCCACAAAGAGCTTGCTCGCGCGTGTGGATTGGTAGTGCAAAAAGGAGGCTATAAGTTCCTTGCCGGTGCCTGTCTCTCCCTGGATCAACACGGTTACTCGCGTATCGACCACCTTCTCCAACTGCGTGATGAGCGCGCGGAGCTTGGGGCTCTCCCCGAGGATCTGGACGTGCCCTGCGCGTTGGCGCTCGCGGGCCTTGAGGAACACGTTTTCTCTCTCGAGGGCGGCCTCAGCAGTTTTCAAGCGCCCGATCAACCGCGCATTCACGATGGCTAATGAGGCATATGCGGCAAGCACGGCGAGGGCTTCCATGTCGGTGGAATCGAACATGGCCGGAGCGTCGCGGTTGTCTGCCTGTAGGACGCCCACTACTACGTTCCCTCGCCACAGGGGCACCGCCAAGGTGCTGCGAATGCTTGCGCCCAGAAGGGATTCTGAGCTGAACGTTTCATCTGGAGCGTCGGCGGCTAACACAGCGGCTCGCTCTCGAATCACCTTCCGAAAAACGCTGCGTGCAACGCGTACGCCCTCGGGGGGCGTGGAGAAGGAGCCATCTGCCTTCCGGACGCGAGTTATCACTGGAACAAACGAGGAAAGTTCGGGCGGGGAGGCCTCCGTGCTCTCATCACCCAACACGAGGGTTACGTGGGTGGCGTTTCCGAGCAGCGTGAGAGCTCCGTCCGCCACTGCTGCTAACACATCGTGCAAAGTGGAGGCGGGGCCAATGGAGCGTTGTGCCGCGTGCCACGCCCGAAGCACATCAGCGTTACGCTGGTCCGAAGACGTCTGCTCGGGTAATTCAGAAAGCGGGCGAACCGAAACTAGGTGTTCCGGCTCGCTCTCGTCTTCCATATTCATGGGCTCACCAAAGCAACAAGCGGCGGCCGGGGCTGGCCCGGCCTTCCGGACTAGTTCGCTCGGGACTCAATTCGGTACATGACCTGCTTGAGGGCGCTGTCGCCCGCGGCCTTGTTCCTATCGGGAGATTTAGCGTTCTTTTCGATGATCATGCGCAGTGAAGCAGCGGCCTCTTTTGAGCCCTTGGGGGAGAGCTGGTCGATGGCCTGAGCCGAGACGAAACGGAGCGCTGCATTGTCTATGCTGTCGAGGCGCTGAATGAGATCACTACGGCTTTGGTCATTGCCGAGAATTCCGATCATGTAGCCAGCTTTGATCCCGATGAATTGAGTATCGTTCTCTTGGTTCTCACGCTTTTCGATAGCCGTAAGGTAACAGCCAACGCGATCTCCACAGGCCGTGAGGATCTTCTCGGCTTGGGTGTAGAGACCTTTTTCGATTGACGTACCGTAGCGGTCGACGGCTTTCTTTACCGCGGGCAGCTGATCCGGTTTTGCGAGCTTCAGAGCTGTGATGGTGATGGAGCCCTGCAGCGCCTTCTTCTCTTCGGGGTCACCCTTTACAGCTTCGGCGCGATCTAAAAGCCAGGTTACCATCTCAGGATCGTAGAACTGCCCTGCGGCTTCGGTAAGCACCTGGAGGGCTGGGTTGCCTGGAGGAATCATGGTGTCGAGTGCGATAGACTCGAAGGCCGCCTTGAAGGCTTGCTTCGATTCGGCGGTAGCTGGGATCTTGGCCAACTCCCTCGCAAGAATGGCCTTAGTGACCTCGTCCGTTTCTTTTGCGAGGGCTGCCATGAGGGCAGCACGCCCCTCGGGGCGCCCGGCTGTCCCAATGAGGATGGCCATAGTTGGGACGTGCAAGTTGGTGGCTTCTTTCGCCCCTGCAGCCTTCTGGCGCAGTATGGAAAAGGCGACGAGCTTCTGATCTTCACCGTTTAGCACCTTGATGGCGCTCTCAACCGCGGGCTTTCCAAGCTTCACTAACGCCAAGAATGCTGTAGCGTGCACGTCTCTTTTGGCTGGGTCGAGCACCACTTGTAATAGGGGGTTCACCGCGCTTGGGTCGCCAGTGAATCCCAGGACTTCAGCGGCTGTCGTTTGCCAGAACAACTGATCCCGAGCCTGGTCGAAAGAGTCTTTATCGTCCTTCTTGGGCTGGGGGATTTCTGGCTCCAGCTTTTGCGCCAAAAGGCCCACCCAGGACTTGTCGTGCAGTTCCACCAGGGCCTTGTTGTAGTCTTGGTAGGTAATCCCACCCAGCATCGAGCTTGCGCGCAGTTTGTCGAAGCTGGCAATCATCGGGCCGATCAAGCTCGGAAGCTTCATGTCGGCGGCTGCATTGGCTGCCCACTTGATGTCGGCGTCATCGCGGCTTCTGCGCGGCTTTTTCGCAAACTCTTCGAGCGCCTTCTTGAGGGCGGGCTCGGCGCGCTTGTCTCGGAACGTGGCCAAGAGGCGGATCAGATCCACACGCGTTTTAGTGGCTAGGGTGTCGAAATTATCCACGTAAAGCTTGGTAAGTGGGTCAACCAACTTATTTACGAGCGCTTGCACTTCAGGCGCTGCCAGATCGCTATTAGCTCGACCGTAGGTGTCCTCGAAGAATTGCTCCAGGCGTTTGATGGCTTGCGCTTGGTAGGCAGGCTCCTGTGCCTTCTCAATCCAGTACTCCGGCTGGTTCTCGTCCTTGCAGCCGACGAGTGTCGAGGCAGCAGCAACCAGGGTTAGCGAAGTGAGACTTCCAAATGTGAGACGCTGGGCAATCGAAAGAATGGCGCGTGAGGAGCGAAGCATAAATACTCTCCTTAAACTCTAAGTTGTCTGCTCAGCCTGGGGCCCTCGGCAGCCGCGTCGGTCGGAGGAACCTCCGACATCAGAGGCTCGGCCGAAAACGGGTCGCGCGGGGTGTGCAAACGAACGCTCGAGTAACATCGTTTGTGTGGAACCTGAGAATCTCCTGATCAGACCACGGTGCGAATCACTGATCCGCAAGTGGCCGCCGGGCCGAGACACCATCCCAGGCGACGCACACGGTACGTTGCCGCGCAAACCCTGTCAACGAAACGGCCTTTGCCGGAATCAGCCGATAATCATGTTCTCGCTCAGCAGGTTCCCTTCTTGGAAGCGCCGAAGATTCCACCGAGCAAGGATCTCAGAAGCTCCACCACCGGCGAGCGCAGCCGCCACTCTTTGGCCCACAGCGGGGGCCATCATGAAGCCATGCCCCATAAAGCCGCTTGCTAGGTAAAGGCCAGGCCGCTCATCCACCTCTCCAACCACCGGATTTTGATCGGGGCTGATGTCGTAGAGGCCCGCCCATTGGCGGAGGATGCGGACGGCGCCAAGCCGAGGAAACACGTTGCATAGGCCTTGGGCGTAGCGAGCGAGGAACTCCCAGGAGCTTGTTTGCCGCCCGTCCGTGGGCGCGGTGGGGCTGGAAATTCCGCCCACAACTTCTCCGCGGGTGCTCTGCGAGAAGTACAAACCGTTCGATAAGTCTGCAACGAGTGGTGTTAACCAAGGCTTGAGCGGCTCGCTGGAGCAAATCTCGTGACGCTGCGGGTGCGTGGGAACGTCCACGTCCACGGTCCGTGCGAGGCGTGGGCTGAGGGCTCCGCACGCTAGCACCACACGGTCAGTAGCTATGCGCCCTTCGCGCGTGTGCACTCCCGAAATGGCACCAGCTGTGGTCTCAATCGCTAACACTTCCGTAAAGGGGTGGATCTTTACCCCCAAGTGTTCAGCCGAGCGCGCGTAGCCCCAAACCAACGGCCAGGGAAATACCACGCAATCATCTGGATTATAGCTTGCGAGCTGAACCCCTTCACCCACCAACCCCGGCACAATGGTGCCCAAATCCTTCGGCTCCACGGTACGTGAATCAAGCCCGAGCTCGCGCTGTAATTCCACGTTCCGCGAGAGCATTTCGGCCCCCTCGTGGCTGCGGACGAGGAAGAGGTAGCCCCCTTGCCGCAACCACGTATTAATGCCGTGTTCAGCTGCAAATTCTCGAAAGAGAGTGAGGCTCTCTTGCATTAATAAGATGTTGCTGCGGCTCGACCATTGCGCACGTACACCGCCACCGTTGCGCCCGCTGGCACCGCTGCAAAGGTAGGACTGCTCCAATACGACGATGCGTTGTTTAGGTGCGAGCCGCGCCAAATTATAAGCGATGGAGAGCCCCATGATTCCGGCTCCAACGATGACTACGTCAGCCCTGCCCTGCATGGCTCTACTCATCCCGCGCCACGAATTTTTGCCAGTTGCTCCAGTAAGGATCCATGCAAGTGCCCGTTGCTAGCGAGGATGCCGCGATCATTGATGAGCCCGGCGCGATAGTCGATCGGGTCGCCCCAAGCATCCGTCACGCGTCCACCCGCTGCGGTCACGATGGCGTCGAGTGCGCAGCAATCCCAGCGCTGCCCAGCTGCTCCGGGCGCAACATAGGCCTCCGCACGACCACTAGCCACCCAAGTACCTTTCAGGCCAGCACTCCCCAAGGCGCTCACGTTAGCACCTTCAATGGCATCTAGTGCCGCTTGTACGGTGGGTGTCCGGTGAGAACGCGAAGCTACAATCCGAATGCCGCGCGCTTCGGTGTGGTCACTGGTTCGGATGGTCTTGCGCTTTCCCTGAGCATCGACCTCAAACGCTCCGTGTTCGAGATCGCCAGCCCACGCTTGTTGAAGCGCTGGAGCCACGATTACGCCGCACGTTGCGCGGGTTCCTTCCACCATGCCGATCATTACCGCAAATTGTCCGTTTTTCTGAACGAATTCGCGAGTGCCATCCACGGGATCCACGAAAAAGATGCGTTCCCCTTGCCGGAACTCCCGAAAGCTCAGCGGGTCGCTCTCTTCGGCAACAATCGGCGCTCCGGGGCAAAGCGCCGCCAGCCGTTCGCAGATAAATTGGTTCGCTCGTCGATCAGCTTCTGTCACCGGATCGTTGGGGCCCTTGAAATCCACCTCGAAGGGGCGGTTGTAGACCTCCATCACCAGGAGGGCGGCCTCGTTGGCGATCGCGAGCAGCTCCTCGACGAGAGTCACGCGCCGGCGCCCAGGGAGCTCAGCCGATTTTCGAGCGCGGTCAGCTGGGTCTCGGTAACGTAGGGTGGCTTACCAGCTTCGCGCACCAATTGATCGAGCTGTTGAACGCTGCGGGGGCCAAGAATTACGCTTTTTACTCGGGGGTTGCACAAAGCGAAGCGGAGGGCCGCCGCCCGCATGGTGGGGATGGTGCCAGATACCAGCGGTCGAAGCGCGTTCAAGTGCACGATTCGCGTCTTTAGTTCGTCCGAACTCCAGCGATCTCGCCGATGGTCCCCTTCGTCAAATACTTTATCGTTTGGCCATTGGCTGCAAAGCAAGCCATAGAGAAGCACCGAATGCGCAAGCACGCCCGTGCCATCCTTCTTGAGCCGCGGCCCGAGCTCCTTGACCGCTTTCTGATTAAAGACATTGTAGGGAAAGCTCAGGATTGGAGCTGATTGGTCGAGCGCCGCCTCAGCGGCTTCTTTGCCGGTAACGCTGACTCCCCAGGCGGTAATGCTCCCGCTTTTGACCTGCTCCTGCAGCCACGCTGTGGCCGAGCCCTCCCGAATCGTCTCGGGGCTCGGGTTATGGAGAAGCACAATATCGATCTGCTCGCGGCGGAGGCGATCCTGAGAGCGCTTGAGCGCCTCAGCAAGGTATGCGACATCGAAACGCTTCGCGCTTCGCTCCCGATCAGTGCCAAGCTTAGTGGCGATGAGGGCTTCTTTGTCGGAGCCGAGCTTCTCTCCCAAGAGTGCTTCCATCTGCCCGGAACCGTAGCTGTCAGCCGTTTCAAAAAGGGTGATACCCTGTGAACGCGCGCGCTCGATGACAGCCTTCTGCTCGTCCACTGAGACCGCCCCGTAGCCGTCTCCCGAAAGGCCCCAGGTCCCGAGCGCGAGTTCGGTGACCTTCAGACCCGTTTTCCCAAGCATTCTGCGACGCATCCGCCAGCTATAGCAGAAGGCCCGCTTTAGCCTCAGGGGGTTTCGGTCGTTGCAAAGCGCCCCGAGCTTCAGTAGCTCGGGGACGTGCCCAAAGTTCCCTCGCCCTACGCTGACGCCCCTCGCTTGCCCGAAGCAGAGGCGCTCGATTTGCGCGAGCTCTTTGGGCGGAGCTCGGTAGAGCTGGAGATAGGCCCGGGCCGCGGAGGCTTTGTGTTTGAGCGGTCGGCCGCGGCGCCCCAAAGCTTCATCGTGGGTCTCGAAGTGCGGCGCAAATGGGCCAAAATCGTCGACGACAGGTTGCGCGCGAGTGGGCTTTCCGGGAGGGCTCGGGTGTTCGCCGAAGATGCCAAGGTGGTGCTGCCTCGTTTGCTGAGCGAATCACTGGCCCACGTATTTCTGCACTTTCCTGATCCATGGTGGAAAAAGCGACACGCCAAGCGCCTCGTAATGGGTGACGCCTCAGTCGCCCACATGGCGCGGTGTCTGAAGCCAGGCGGCCAGCTGTTTATCCAAACCGACGTGGAAGAGCGCGCCCTCATGTACGAGGCGCAAGTTGCCACCGAGCCCAGCCTTGTGCCCGTGGGGCCTACCCCGCGCCAGGCGGAAAACCCGTACCAAGCGAGGAGCCCACGTGAGCGGCGTGCCATCGTGGACGGCCTGCCAATCTACCGCCTTTGGTATACCAAGGCCGGGGCACTGCCTTGATCCCAAGGATCCAGTGACGCTATCGTGCGCAATCGATGCGCCGAGCCTTGTTCGCTAGCCTTTTTCTGTTTGGGTGTGCGACCTACCGCCAAGATCTGAATCGCGGTGAGAGTTTTTACGACCAAAGCGACTACGAAAAGGCGTTGGCGACATTCCGATTGCTGGAATCGGATATGGATTCGCTTAGCCTCACCGAGCAAGCGCGCTACGCGTACCTTCGGGGCATGACGGATTTTCGTTTGGGTTACCGAGCCGATGCACGCCATTGGTTGGCCCTCGCTAAGGCCATCGATCAAGAACATCCGGGTGGGCTTTCTGCACAGTTCAAGTCGCGCGCCGAAGAATCCCTCAATGAATTGAATCGGGAAGTGTACGGCAAGGGTTTTGAACAGACTTTGGCGAAAGCGCCTGAGAGCGGGCCATTGCCCGCCCCTGCACAGAATCTGTCGTTGCCTGCTGGCACCTGCACGAGTGCGAGTGATTGTTCGGCGGGGCACGCCTGCCAGAACAATATTTGTGTGAAGATGTAGGGCGCGCGCCGCGTAACTTAGGATCGCGAGCAGCGCCGCCTTGACTGTACCCATCCCTGGGAGAACCATGCCGCGATGGGAGTGGAACAGGGACCGGTGCTCGAGCTCAGGAGCCTCGTAAAGAGATATGGTAAGGTGCCAGCACTTGACGGTCTCGATCTGACTGTGAACGCGGGCCAGGTCTATGGCTTTTTGGGGCGAAACGGGGCTGGGAAGTCGAGCACACTGCGTATCGTCATGGGGGTAACCGCGGCGGATTCAGGTAGTGTGAGCTTGTTCGGAAAACCCGTGAAGCAGAGCTTTGTGGCCGCGCGCCAGCGACTCGGTTACGTGGCTCAGGAACAGCACTTCTACGACTGGATGACGTCGGAGCAGCTTGGCAGCTTCGTTGGTGCGCTTTACCCAAGTTGGGATGAGGGCTACTTTCGTAGCTTGCTTCAGCGTTTCGACGTGCCATCGCGCAAGGTCCGAACGCTTTCGGGAGGGATGCGGGTAAAACTAGCTTTGGCGCTCGCGCTCGGGCACCGCCCAGCCTTGCTGACTTTGGACGAACCCACCGCCGGCCTCGATGCTGTCGCAAGGCGTGAGTTTCTGGAGATCGTGCGTGAGCAATCAGTGCGAGGTGAGCACACAACGTTGTTTTCGTCACACCTGATAGATGAAGTAGAGTTGGTTGCTAGCCATGTCGGGATCATCGAAGCGGGCCGTATGCTCTACGAGGGGCCACCTCAAGCCCTGGCGGCGCGCATGCGTCGTTTGACCTTGCCGATTCAGGCACCGCTGCCCGCGTGCCTCGAGGTTACTGCGCCAACTACCGAATCCGCAGTTCGGATCATCCAGGATCGCGTGCTTGGGCAGGAACGTGAGCTGATGTTGTGGGCAACGGGGCCGGCTGTGTTCGAGCTACTCGCTCTGCAGGAGCTTCAAGGGCGCCTTGAACGTCCGTCGTTAGAAGACAGCTTCATCGCTCTGGTGCGGGCGCGAGCCGGGCTCGGTTCCATGGTTGCCGGCATGGCCACGGGCATGCCCACTTCCATTATGCCGGACATCGACGCAGGGCTGGAGCGGATGTAGTGCTCCGCCGGATTTGGACTTTCGGTCGCAAGGAAACGGCCGAGCACTGGGCCGTGTTCGTCGGACTCTTTGTAGTTGCTGCTCTGCTGGCTCTTATCCGTTGGCTGTCCTCCCGGGCTGACCCGCTCGCACCAGGGCAGCTCGATGCGGCCGCTGCAGTGATCATGGTATTCACGCCCGTTGCCGCGCTCGTGCTCGGTCGACGCTTGATCGTACGGGAGTACCAGCAGCGCACCGTTCAGTTTCTTGAGGCGCTGCCGCTACGGCGGGCTGAGTTTCTGTTTGCCAAGCTCGTCGTCGGATGGGTGGTGTTGGCTGGGCTGGTCTTCGGGATCATCAATGCGTTGTTTCTCGCGTCTGGCGAGCCAGGGATGATGCATTGGCTGATAGTCCTTCTGAAATCGCTTGGCTACGCTGGCGTGTTGTGGAGTTGCGCATTCCTCTTGGGTTTGGTTGGCCGGCTGCGGTTTGCCTTGTACATCTTCGTTCCGCTGGTGATCTACCTACTAGAGACCACCACGGCCTTTGAAATCATGCGGTTTGGCCCGTTCGCGCTCATCGACCCGAACACCTTTCCTTATGAGCGAACGGCGCTTCCGTTACGCGCACTGGGCGAATCGGCGGCAGCCTCGAGCGTGCTCGTAGGGCTGGCGTTCACGCTCGGCTTGATCCGAGAAGGGGCGTTTGCCGAGCGGCTGGCGAACCGTGCTTCGCCTCGGGAGAAATCTGCGTTGACGCTCTCAGTCTTCTTGAGCCTGCTTGCAGTTAGTGTGTTCGAAGCCAAGCAGCAGCCACCGCCTTTCGAATTCAGTAGCCAGGAAGTCGAGCGAAGCAGGCGTTGGGATATCGAGGTGATGTACGGTTGGCCGGAACTTGCCCCGCAGGCTGTCTCGGTGATCCGAGATACAGAGAGGCTATTTCAGCGTGCCGAGGGGCTGATTCCCATTACTTTTCCAGCCGTTCGCATTGTTCACAACAGTGCGCTCGACCAGGATGACGTTCGAGCGGTTCACCTGGAAGATCGAGGCGGAGTGCTCCTTCATGTAAACCTCGGCATGGCCGGTCCCGCGCGTGCAGAACTTCTCTACTTGGTCGCGCACGATGCTCATACCCAAGCGACCGACGACCGCGCGGCGTTCGAATCGCAGCACTGGGTGCTGGACGGGTACGCCAGCTGGCTCGTTGCGAGTGAGGACGCAGAATACGAAAAGCGCAGCTGGGGTCGCGCAGTCGCTGCCATGAAGGTGGCCGGGCTCGCAAGTGACACCTTGATCCGCTTCGAACCTCTCATGGAGCGAGTAGGAGAGCAGGGCGCGGCGGCGCTTGCCTTCGCCATCTTTAGACAGCTCGTCCAGCAGGTCGGGCCCCAGCGGGCCGTGGCAGTGGCCCGCTCCGTTGTCGCAGAGTCGCGTGCGGTCTGGTCTGGAAATTCCGAGTTCAGCGCAGTTTTCGAAGCCACCGTCGGTAAACCCTGGGCGGACTTCATCGGAGATGCGAGGGCCGAGCTCGTTCGGCGCGGCAAGGATCTGGACGGCGAAGCGGTTAGATTGAGCACCTCCAAGGCCACCTTGAGTGTCCGGCCTGGCACACTGGGTTCCGAGGTCTTTTACGTCGTGAACGGCGGAGCCCCCAAGCGGCAGATTATCTGCCAACTTCGCCACAAAGAGCTGCCTCCTTTCGATCTCTTCGTGCCCACAAAGGACCTGGGGAGCCATCCCGTGCACTGGCCTGCGGGGGCGTACCGCGTGGAAGGGCGCTTGCGGGGTCGCTACGGTAGTGGCGTGCGGGTGCTGGTGGCGCTTGAGTGTCCCGTTCAAAGTCTTGGGTCGTCGGTGCGCTTGGCGGTCAGTCGCATGGAGCTGCCATGAAACCGCTAGCCATTCCTTCGCGACGCTTTCAGTGGCTGCGCAAGGAGTTGCGGCAGCTGCTGCCGTGGGCGTTCGCGCTAGCAGGGGTTCAGCTCGGCGGGTTAGTCTATGTCCTGCTCTCTCGTCCCATCAATGCGGTGGTCTGGGCGAACGAGACGCCGATCATGGTTCGGGCAAGTTCCGCCTATTCCGGCTGGTATTGGTTTGTCTGGGCGTTTGTCCTGGTTTGGGCACTCCTCCCGCGGGAGCAAGACGACGGAACGCTGCGCTTCTTGTTCAGTCTCCCGGTTTCTCGCTTACGCTTGTTCGTGGCCAAAGTCGGCGCCGCGGCTACGATCCTCTTCGCTGCGACCCTTGCAGACGAAATCTCTCGCTGGTGGTTGCATCTGCTCAACCCCACATCGTTCGGGGGCAACACGTTTCGCGTGCAGTGGGCGGTGGTCTCGCTTGGGTTGACCACTGCCGTTGCCTGGATGGGCCTAGGCTACGCTTTGTTGCTCTCGGTGCTGCGCTGGTTCGGGATCGCCTTGGCCCTTTTGGCTTCCGTTGCCTTGCAGGCGGCCATCGACCAACGAGCAGATTTGGGTAGCCTCAGCCCGGGTGCCCTACTCAGTGTAGACTTCCACGGCACCGAACCCCTCATTTCCTGGCGAGGGCTAATGTGGCACAGCGTTGCTGCGTGCCTTGCCGGCGTTCTCGGTGGATTCCTGTGGTTGGGACGCACCGAGCGGGCCGCAAGCCATATCTCCCGAGCATTGCAGCGTCCTGCGATCAAGCACACCCTCATTGCGCTGATAGCAGGCTCCAGTATCGCTGGGATGATCGTGATCGGTTCAAATCTCGTCGCAGAGGACACTTCTCCGTCGGAGACGGCAGCCCACCGTCAGTTCGAGGCACCGATTGACGTTGGTGGCGAGGAGGGGCTGCTCACGACTGCACAGTATCGGTTCCGCTATCCGAAAGGCCTAGAAACACGGGTGCTGCAGCTCACAAAGCGCGCGGACGCTACCTATGAGCGGCTTCGAGAGGCACTGGGGGCCGCAGTGGGGCCGCCGATCAGCGTAGACCTTACTCGCACAAGCCCGACACATGCCGGCTCAGCCACCTGGGACACCATTCGGCTCGATCTCCGCCATGCTCACGATGACGACGAGCTCTTGCAGACGCTAGCACACGAAACAGTACACGTTTTAGCGCTACGCCTTTCCGATCGACGCGAGGTCGATCACGACAGCTCAACGCGGTTCTTCAGCGAGGGTTTGGCGGAGTATCTAGGTGAGGCGATCGTGCCAAGCAAAGCACACCAGTCGGACCGCTGGTTCGAAGCGGTTGTGGCCCGAAAGAAGCTCAATATTGATTTCAACGACTTGGTGGACCGCAAAGAGTTTGTGGCTCGATTCGGCGAATCGCTGCTTTACCCCCTCGGTTACACGTGGGTCGCCGTGTTGGTGCAGTCTTGCGGCGCAGATACACTGGGTCGAGTTCTGCAAGTCCTATCGAGGTCCGAGGGTTTGCGTGACCTCTCTGGAGCAGAGCTTTGGCAGCACACGCTCCAGGAGCTGCATTGCGACTTGAACCAAGTTCGCCTGGAGCACGAGGCCGCTCTGCAACGCAAAGCGACAGAGTTTTCGAAAGAGCTGGCTTTGTTGCCAACGCTAGTGGGGGCGATTCAAAAGCACGACAAGGACTACGTCACTGTGCGCGCTGAGCTCGAAGGGCTGCCTATAGACGGCGCGGTGTACCAAATGAGCACTCGCAGCAGCCAAGCGGGGGGCAGTGACAACTTCCGCACTCACGTCGCCAGACACTCGAAAGACGGAGGCTTCGAGTTTGTCGTCAGCCGCCGCGACTTGAAAGGCGACACCCTTGATTTTCAACTCAGCATGCGGTGGATGCGAAACGGCGCCCTCGTTCGCCATTTTGAACGCTGGCAGCGAGCGGTGATCGGCAAGCACCCCAGGTGAAGGCGCGCGTGGAGAGCTTCTTGCTCGTTCTTGGGTACGTTAGCGCCCCACTGAGGCATTTTTGTGCCCGGACGCACGTCTGAACTTCGCTAGTTAGCCTCGTGTCTGAGCATGCGGTGTGCTTGACTCAGTCCTGTGATCAGCTCTCACACGCCTCTGTTCATTGTCTGCAATCGTGCCTCAGGGTCGGGCGATACCGATGAGGCTCGTACGCAAATAGAGGGGGTGCTGACCGCAGCACAGCGCGAGCATGAGTTCCTGCTCGTTGAGGATCCGAAAGAATTGCCAGGTATCGCGCGGTGCGCGGCCGAAGCCGCAACAGCTCGGGGAGGAGCTGTGGTGGCGGCGGGGGGAGATGGCACGATCAACACGGTTGCCCAAGCCACGCTTCTAGCAGGGCTCCCCTTCGGCATCATTCCGCAGGGCACTTTTAACTATTCGAGCCGTACCCACGGGATCCCCTCCGACATTCATGAGGCGACGAGAGCATTGCTTTCGGCTCGCATCAAGCCGATTCAGGTTGGGGAAGTGAATGATCGCATTTTTCTGGTCAACGCGGGCTTGGGGCTCTATCCCAGGATCCTTGAAGACCGAGAGAAGTTCAAAGCTCAATATGGGCGTTATAGGGCTGTTGCGATCTGGGCAGGCCTCACCACCCTGGCCCATTGGCGCCACCAGCTGGCGCTTGAGATCGTTCACGACCGCCAGACTGAAATCGTCCATACCCCGACTCTGTTCATCGGCAACAATCCTCTCCAGCTTGAGCAAGTTGGATTGCCGGAGGCTGAGGCAGTGCAACACCGTCGCTTGGCGGCCGTGGTGATCGCTCCGGTGAGTCCTTTCGGGATGTTTGGTTTGGCGCTGCGCGGAGCGGTCGGCAAGCTGGGCGAGGCCACGGGGGTGCGGGACTTCGCCTTTCGCGAGCTCGTCGTGCGGCCTATGCACGGAACCGGTCGGCGGAGAATGAGGCTGGCCGTCGACGGCGAGGTGCATTGGATGACGCCTCCGTTCAGGTTTCGAGTGGCAAAAATGCCGCTCAACTTGTTGGTGCCCGCCTCCGTGATCCCTGAGGCCTGATGACCGTGCTGGTGCAGATCTCCGATACGCACTTCGGCACTGAACAGCCGCTGGTGGTGGCTGCGCTTCTCAAGTTGATTGAACACGAGAAACCCGAGCTTGCGCTGCTTACGGGGGACATCACCCAGCGGGCTCGACCGGGCGAGTTCGCTGAAGCGAAGCGCTTCGTAGACCGGCTCGGCCCTGTGCGGACCTTGGTAATACCCGGCAACCACGATATTCCCCTTTTCAATCCTATCGCGCGCTTCTTTCGCCCGTACGCGAACTTCTCTAGTGCCTTTGGCGCGGAGCTTGAGCCGGAATACGAGAGCGAGTCCTTACTTGTTTTGTGCGTCAACACGACGCGACCCGGGCGGCATGTGGACGGGGAGGTTTCGGACGCGCAGATTGACCGCATTGCATCTCGCCTGCAAGCGGCAAAATCGTCTCAACTGCGCATTGTGGTGACGCACCAACCGGTTCACGTCGTACGCGACGAGGATGTCGACAATCTCTTGCATGGCCATGCGAAGGCGGTGCGTACTTGGTCCCATGCGGGAGTCGATCTCATTTTGGGAGGCCACATTCACGTCCCGTACGCGGTCGAGCTCCCAACGAAGGTGGCACCGAGGGGTGGCTGGGTGGTGCAAGCGGGCACGGCCGTGTCTAACCGGGTACGGGACGGTATCCCGAATTCCATCAACTTGATCCGGCGCACGACGCCGGGTGAAGCCCACTGTGAGATCGAACGTTGGGATTACCTAGCGTTGGAGCAGGCGTTCTGCTGCGTCGACCGTTCTTACGTGAGCCTGGCGCGACGAGCAACCACCGAGGTCGCCCCGTCCGCTCACGCGGGTGCTTTTCCTAGGTAGCGTGCACTTCCCCCTGCACAGAATCTGTCGTTGCCTGCTGGTACCTGCACGAGTGCGAGTGATTGTTCGGCGGGGCAAGCCTGCGAGAACAGTACTTCTGTGAAGACATAGATCCACGTTGAAGATCCCCCGTTTCAGTGGACAGCATGACTATGCCACACGTTGTTGAATTTTGGATCGCAATTCGAATTCGATGGGGTTGAGGAAGCCGAGGTAGGAGTGGCGTCTCTCAGCGTTGTAGAAGTTGTCGATGTAGTCGC
>JANRKO010000064.1:0-75584 GCA_033763455.1 Polyangiaceae bacterium | reverse complement strand
GAGCTTGAGCTTGCTGCTGGAGACGAGGTTGACCTCGTAGAGCTGGACTGCGGTGCTCATGGCTTTACCTGCTCCATGATGCTGATTCTCGGGGATCCTGACCACAAGGAAAGATGAACTTCCGCGATATCGGCGCGCCCCGCCAGAAGTGACGCCTTTCCAGGCACTTTTGGCAATCCCGTATTTGCCATGGCAAGTATCTGCTGCGACTCAGAAGTGGCGATGCGTCTTGGAGGGGACCGCGCGATGAGAAGTGGCGATGCGTCTTGGAGGGGACCGCGCGATGAGAAGCCCCGACGCGACAAATCGCTGGGCGTACGCTAGGATTCTCCACCATGAGCACTCGGGGGCTCCACCATACGTACAAGGACTACCTTCATCTGCTTGAAGTAAGCCGCGTAAAGCTGGAGTACTGCGACGGCGAAATCTACGCGATGGCGGGGGGAACCCCGGAACACGCTGCTCTTGCGGCTACGGTGACGCGTTTACTCGGCAATGCCGTCCTAGGTAGCTGTCGCGTCTTCTCATCGGATCTCAAGGTTCGCATTGAGGCAACCGATCTATCGACTTTTCCTGACATCACGCTGGTATGCGGAGAAAGCCAAGTGTCGGGCATCGACGCCAATGCGATCATCAATCCGTCCCTCTTGGTCGAAATTACGAGCCCTTCCACAGAGGATTTTGATCGAGGCGAAAAGCTCAGCCACTACAAGCAACTTCCTAGCCTTTTCGCCGTTCTGCTCGTGTCCCACCGGCGAGCGCAGGTTACTCTTGTCGAGCGCAGCGCGGGAGGTTGGACTGAGCGTGAATACCGTGGCGGCGAAGTGGTGGTGATCCAACAGCCGGCACTTACCTTGAGCGTTGACGAAATTTATCGCGGTATAAGCTTCACGGAGCCTTTGCCGAGTTAGATGTGCAACAAGGCGTGAAGTTGCCGTGCCGGCGCTGAACCACACCGCGAGTTGCGGGAAATAAACCCGGCTGGCGGGTGTGTTCCATTTCAGCTGGTGCTCGGGAGACATCTTGCCCCAACGAGAGATATACTTGTCATGCAAAGCACCTCCATCGTAGCGGGAAGGTCCTCTGCTGAGTCTGACCTAAGAATTCGGTGACGAAACGGATCGAAGTCTGAGCCTAGGTACGTGGCAGTACTTACGAAAGTGGGTTTACCCAGCGCAACCCTGGAAAGCGAGCAAAATCTGAATCGTTGGAATGAAGCTCGGCTTGGTTCTCGATGGCGTGGGCGGCAAGCTGCGCATCCGTAGTTAGGTTCTGGGCGGTACCTAGGTTGCGCAGCAGCGTAAAGGCAATTTCAAGATGCCTTCGGCCGGGCAAAAGCAAAGTTACCTGCGGCTGCATCATCCAGGATTCCACCCGCTTGAGAGCCTGATCGACGCTGAGCGGGGTTTTAAACACTCGCCTACTTGTGGCAATTCGAATGAAGCCAAAGGTGGCTACCGTTGGGATCCCTACCTCCTCGTTCCCACTCAACAAATCTTCCATCCACTTCTGCGCAAGCTTGTGCTGCGGGAACCCACTCATGTTTGCATAGAGCAACAGATTCACATCTGGAATGATCATGCCCCAAATTTCTTCAAGGTTGCATCCTCTTCCAGTTCATCAGCCAACGCATTCAGCCTTCCGGTGTCAATTCCAGGCTGAAGCGCGGTGCGATGCGGCACGATGCGAAACCTCTTGGGGGTGCGCGGCTTCGCCGTCGCCAAGCCGCGACGCAGAGCATCATTCACCACCTGCTTCATTGAGCTACGCTGACGATGGACTTCTTCTGCCACCCCCTTTGCCACGTCCGGATCCAACGTTAACGTAGTCCGCATTCAGACATCTTGATGCCTTAGTTGGGACGCGTCAAGATATCCGCATTTTCGACCGCTGGGCGCTCGGCAGGTTCGTTTGCCACTTCTCTTCACCCCCGGCTTTTCCGCCTTCCCCGAAAGCTGCCCAAGAGCACGTTGCGGCTGAACGGACACTGGATTACGGTCACGGCTGTACATCAGGCTGCATTAGGAGACATGGCAATGCTCGAACTCAGACCAGGCTGTGAGTGTTGCGATGTGGAACTTCCGCCCAGCTCCACGGCGGCTTACATCTGCACCTTCGAGTGCACCTTCTGTGCTAACTGTGCTGAGACGAAACTCCAGTTTACATGCCCAAACTGCGACGGAGAGCTCGTCCGCCGGCCCGTACGTCCAGCCTCGAAGCTCGCCAAGTATCCTGCCTCAACGAAGCGCGTGGTGAAGCCGGCGGGCTGTATCTCGGGATGAGCTTCATAGAGCCTTTGCCGAGTTAAGATGTGCAAGAAGGTGTGAAGCTGCCGTGCCGGCGCTGAACCACACCGCGAGTTGCGGCAAATAAACCCAGCTGGCGGGTGTATTCCTTCAGTTAGGGCTCGGGAGATATCTTGCGCCAGCGACAGATACTTGTCATGCGAAGCACCTGCATCATAACGGGAAGGTCCTCTGCTGAGATCGAAGCTTGAGCCTAGGTAAGCTCAGGCGCAAAAGGAGGGATCAAGCCTTGGAGGGCGAGTTCTACGCGTTCGCGATCAGATGGCTCAAGTGTCGCCCCGGTGGCGCGGTGCAGCGCATACTTCAGCACGGAGGCTTCCATGGGGCTCAGGGCTACTGTGCGTACGAAGCCGATTTCTTTCACCTGATATTTGATGACGACTTGGCCATCTTCGAGTAGTTGCTCACCTACAACTTCTGCTCGGGGAGAACGCTCACCCACCATTTGGCGGATAATTCCGCGCAATTTGCTCGCTCGGCGCCGCGTGAGAATGGCCTTTGGATCGGTGAACAGGCTGAAGAAGCGATTACGCGAATAGGTGTGGGGAGCCAATACCAATGCGCAGAGCAGGGCCTCTCCCCGAGGTGCGAGTGCATCCATGGTCAGTTGAGGTGTGCATCCTCAAGCCGCATGGCTTGATCCCAGGCGACAACCGCATCCACCAATTCGGAAAGGTCGCCTTCCATCACCCGATCCAGCTTGTAGAGCGTGAGGCCAATTCGGTGGTCCGTTAGGCGGTTCTGCGGAAAGCTGTAAGTGCGGATCTTCTCGGAGCGATCTCCCGCTTTTACCATACTGCGGCGTTCATCTCGGATGCTTTCAGCTTGCTTCTGCTGTTCGAGATCTAAAAGGCGGCTGCGCAGCACCTTGAGCGCCTTGGCCTTGTTCTTGATCTGGCTGCGCTCATCTTGGCATTTCACAATCATGCCTGTCGGCAGGTGCGTTACCTGCACGGCGCTGTTGGTGGTGTTCACGCCTTGCCCACCAGGGCCTCCGGCTGCAGCGATGTCGAAGCGGAGCTCTTCTTCATTGAGCACGAAATCCACCTCTTCAGCTTCCGGCAGCACAGCCACGGTAGCCGTGGAAGTGTGGATACGACCTTGGGCTTCAGTAGCTGGCACGCGCTGCACGCGGTGCACGCCACCTTCGAGCTTTAGGCTTGAGAAGACGCGGTTCCCGGTAACCAGCGCGATGATTTCCTTGAAACCCCCTGCCTGAGCTTCGCTCTTGGCTAGGATTTCCACCTTCCAATTTCGCCCCTCCGCGTAGCGCGAATACATACGAAAAAGATCAGCTGCGAAGAGGGCGGCTTCTTCACCGCCTGTTCCGGCACGGATCTCTAAGATCGTATTTTTCTCGTCGTTCGGATCGCGCGGGAGCAGCAAGACCTGGATCTTGGTTTCGAGTTCAGCCAGCTTCTGCTCCAGGCCCGGGAGCTCTTCCTGCGCTAGCTCACCAAGCTCGGGGTCACTCAGAGCCTGCCGATCTTCCTCAATTTGGCGCGAAAGCCCCTGCCATTCGCGAAAGGCACCCACCACCAGGCTCAAGTGGCTGCGCTCGCGATTGAGCTCGTTCAAACGCTTGGGATCGCGATTGATGCTGGAGTCGCAGAGGAGCTGATCGATCTCTTCCGAACGTCGGCTGAGGCCCTGCAATTTCTCGATAGGGATCATAAAGCGTTAGGCGATGGGACGGGCCCTAACGGCCGTGCACCAGTATACCCAACGCCGCGGGTGGGCATAGGCACGCGACAGGAGGCGCACGCCCAAGGGGAACTGATAGTGTCAGCAGCAGCGGAGCGCTGTTGAGGAAATCCGAGGACCAGCTCGCTTACGGCTGGTTGCCCGCGTAGCGCCGACGGAATCGGTCTACACGGCCCTGAGTATCCACCAGGCGTTGCTTGCCGGTGAAAAACGGATGGCAGGAGGCGCAAATGTCTACGGAGAGTTCCTTGCGCGTGGAACGCGTCTGAAAACTGCTGCCGCAGGCACAGGTCACGGTGGTGACCTCGTATTCGGGGTGAATGCCTTCCTTCATGGCTCTCTCTCGATCGGGTAGGGGCCGGCCAGGTGCCGGGGGACGCGGAACCTAGCTCCCACCCTTCAGGGCGGCAAGCGGGGACCCATAAAAGAGATGGCGCGGACCGAGATCGCCCTTGGTTTTCTGCTGAGGGCCTAACAGGCTTGCGCCCTCCGGCTCCTTTCCTTCCCTGGGATGAGCTGGAGCGGGCTGGCCGGGCGGCCTCCGCGGCGCCGTGCAGGCCCTGAGTTGGAGGGGTTCTGGCGGCTCACAAGGGTGGTAAGCTGATCCCCTCTATCTCATGAGCCGCACGAGCAACAACGTAGTGGAAGCGCGCGAGTCGGCTCTGCGCGTAGCGACGTGGCTCGTTGAAAAGAGCCAGCCCGATCAAGCGGTTCAGCTCTTGTGCGTGTGGGCCGCAAATGGGCCCAACGATGAAAAGGGGCAGGCCCTGCTTGCCGAGGCCCTGCGCATCGACCCAAGCGCGCGCGTTGCGCAACAAGCGTTCGAGCGCATGGAGGGCATGCCGGGTGACCACCCGGAGCTTCAGCAGGCAGAGGCTGTTTACGGAGCCGAAGGGCTCGCCAAGCTTGAAGCCGAGATGCGGCGACCGAATTTTCGGCGCGCGCAGATGGGCTTCAACAACAACATCAAGTTTCAAGAGCAGCTTTTCCACGTCCAGACCGAAGATTCTGGTCTCGACCAACCCCACATCATCACGCACCTTTTTGCGGATGGCGGGCGCGTTATCAAGAGCCACAAGCGCTCCTATGCCGACGCCGTAAATCGCGCTGACGTTGCGGAGTTTGTGCGCTCGCTCATGAAGGCCCAGCACCTTGAAATGGTCTTGGCGCTACGCGAAGGAAAATTCCTAGAAATTATTGCAGGCCGTGCGGTGGGTGGCATGGAAGTTCTCGTGGAAGCTCCCAGCGTGGACGCCATGAAGATAGCCAACAAGCGCGCGCACCGTGCGACGCTCATGCGCCCTCCAGAGGCGGCGCCCGTGTCTTCGCGCGGTGAGCAGCCGCTGCCACTCGTAACGCGCGCGTCGGCGACCCCCAAAGCGTCGTTCACGCTTCACGTGCTTCGCAGCCTTGCTGGAGGTCCGGATCGCTATTCTCCGGTAGGCGATACGGCAATTGTTGGCTCGGCGGGTGACATCCGTCTTCACGGTGAAGTGTTTTGCCATCCCCGCGAGGCGCAGCTCAGCTACAAAGACAGTCGGCTGTGGCTTGAAGATCTCGACGGCGGCAACGGCGTGTTTCTCCGCATTCGCACACCCGTAGAGCTCGATTATGGGGACGAGTTCGTAGTGGGTGATCAACTGCTTCGGATCGACAAGAACCCGGTGGCGCACGACGGGCCCGACCCCGCGCCAACGTATTTTTATTCGTCGCCCAAGTGGCAGTCGTCTTTTCGTGTTACACAAGTGGTGGAAAGCGGCGCGTTGGGTGCCTGCAGCGTAGCGCGCGGCAAGACGCTTCAGGTGGGTTCAGCCCTGGGTGATCTCCTGTTCCCCGAGGATCCCCTTCTCTCTGAGCAGCACTGTGTGGTGGAAGATCAGGCGGGCAGTGTGGTGCTCTCCGATCTTGGTTCCCGTACGGGTGTTTTTGTTCGGATCCGCGGTGAGCAAGAGCTGGCCCACGGGGATGAGCTGTTAATTGGCCGCACCAGGTTGGTGGTGGACCTCACCGCGGGCGAAGCAGCGTAGGGACAAAAGAAAAACGGCCAGGAGAGTTGCCTCTCCCGGCCGAAAATCATCCAACCGCAATGCGGTTGCTCGTATTACTCTTACTCAGCAGCGGGAGCAGCCGGAGCGTCAGCAGCCGGAGCAGCAGCGTCGGCAGCGGGAGCAGCTTCAGCAGCGTCAGCAGCGGGAGCGGCGTCAGCAGCGGGAGCGGCTTCTTCAGCAGCAGCAGCAGCAGGAGCGGCCGGAGCCTCGGCCTCGGGGGTGGCAGCGCCACCGCAAGCAACGAGCAGAGCGGTCAAGGGGAGAGCGAGTAGAATCTTCTTCATAATGAGGTCCTCCTAAAAGTGACTCGCGGGATTTTGAGGTCGCGAGCCTTGCCCTCCCCAGACGCGCGGGCGCCGGAAGGTGGCTCACCGGGGCGCAAATTAGGCCCATGGGCTGACCTCCGGGCTTATTGAGGACCCCTCCGATCGGCTCAGATTAGGTAGTTTTCAGCAGAATGAGCTGAAACCAGTGCGCCGGGCGTCCATACTGAACTCCCCTCATGCCCCGCGCCACCGCCCTCCGTCCGCATCTCAGACTCGTGGACGGCGCCGCGGCCTCCGACGGCTCCACCTTGGGCCCTGTGGCTGCTCTCGGAGATGACCAGCTGGTGAGGCTGATGAAGGAGGGGGACCCGAGTGCTTTTGAGACTTTGTATCGGCGCCACGCGGCATTTGCGATTAACCTGGCGGTGCGGATTCAAGGCAATGCCAACGACGTTGAGGACGTTGTGCACGATGCTTTCCTGCGCGCAGCCCAGCGAACTGACAGCTTGAGAGATCCTTCAGCGTTTCGCTCCTGGCTGGGTTCCATCGTGGTTCGTCTGGTAAAGACGCGCTTGCGCCGAGCCAAGCTGATGAGCGTATTTGGCATCGGTTCAGCGACACAATCCGAAGTGGTGGATCTGGATTTGCTTGTTTCTAGTGATGCAGGCCCTGAGGCACGTGCGGAATTGGTCCAGGTGTACGCCATGCTGTTGGAGTTGCCAGCTGACGATCGAATCGCGTGGACCCTGCGTTACGTCGAGCATCACGACCTGCAGGGCGTAAGCCAACTGATGGATTGTTCGCTCGCCACCGCCAAGCGCAGGATCTCCCGCGCTCAGAATCACCTCCTCGGCACCTACGGTCAGCGACAGCGTTCCGATGTTGCGCTTGAGCCTTCGCCGTCGCCCAAATGGGCCGATGAAATGTCCCCAGAATCGTCCACCTTAGATCCATCGTCATGACACCGCAGCTCCCCCGCATAGATCGCAAGCTCTTGAGAAACGCCGCCACTCCCGAGGCGGTGGAACGAGTTTGGCAAAGGCTTGAAAATGAGGCGCCTCTCGCGCGCACTCCGCGGGCGCTCAGCGCTTGGTCGTTGGCATTGGCAAGCGTTACGTTTGCGGCCGGTCTTGTGCTCGGAGTGCAGTGGAATGGCTCGGGAGAAGTCGGAGCGCAAGCTAGCCCCGAGCCGCCGCTGAACCTTGCACCCGCAGGTGGGCAAATAGCGCCCCAGGTTATCCCTTCGGTCGCACCCCGTGCGACGACGCCACGAGCCGTTAAGCGCTTGCGGCGCGAGGAATTCGTGAAAGCTTCCGCCCACCCGGAGCCCCGCGGCGAGGTGCCGGCGGCGATGGCTGCCCCTTCTGCTCCGAGCGCAGCTGACGCTGGGCCGCCGGAGTGGATGCAGCTCGCCAATCTTGGCGACTACACCTCCGCGCTTCAGTCGCTGGAAACAGAGGGCGGTTTTGATGAAGTACTTAATCATGCAAGTGCCGACCGACTGATGGCGGCCGTCGACGTTGCGCGCGCCACCGGTCAAAAAGGCCGAGCGTTGCAGGCCCTTCGCCAAGTTCTGGAGCAGTTTGGTGGCAGCCCCGAAGCCCCCCTGGCTGCTTGGACTTTAGGAAACATGTTGGAGCAGGCCGGTGACCAGGTGGGGGCGGCCGCGGCGTTCGCCTGGTACCAACGCTTGTCACCCCGGGGAGATTTCGCCGAAGATGCGGTTGTCCGGCAGCTGGAAGCTCTGGTGAAGCTCGGGCAGACGGACGAAGCGAGGCGGTTAGCTAAGAGCTATGAATCGGAGTTCCCGGAAAGCTTGCGGCTGCGAGAGCTTGGTGCCGATCCGAACGAGGCAAGCAAAGCGCCCGCAGGTGTTGGCGTCCCTGGGGCGCCTGGCGCCACGGACGCAGCTGCCGCCGGCGCCGACGCCCAACCGGTTCCCACTGAGCTCAGAGAGACCGAAGCTCGCTAGCCTCTGCTGTTTCCTCGGCCTGTCTTTGCAGAGCGCGCTTTTGATGGCGGCTCCCCAACCGCACTCAGCCTTGCCGCAGCGTGAGCGCACCGCGCCGCCTGTTAGTTTCAAGATGGCCCCAGCGCTGGCCGTTGAGATCACCGGAGAGGCGGAGCCGCTTCTTGATGCAACGCTCACACGGCGCTTGATTCGGTTGGAGCTTGGAGAAAGCGAGCTTTCTGAGTTTGTTGACGCTGACGGGAAAAGGCTTGAGCCTCTGCTGTTTTTTCGCATCGCCCTTGCCGGGGAGACAGCGCTGGTGGAGCTCTGGGAACGTGGCCGCCTGTACGGTTCTCGGCGCGTTTCCCTGCAGGGAAACCAGCACTTAAGGGCGCGGCGCATTTCTCTCACAGCCGCCGAGCTTGGGCGTCGCCTGCGAGAGCATGCTATTTCCTTGGCGTTGGCGGAGGCAGACGCGCGCACGGCGAGGCTTCAACGTGCAGACGCCATCTTAGCCGCCAGACGCCAATTCCTTCCAAGCTTTCGCACGGGGGTATTTGGCGCGTCGCTTGGAGAACAGACGTGGTTGGGCGGAGTTCGGGCGGAGCTTTTAATCCCCCTTCCGGATAAGCTGAGCGTCGATCTCTCGGGCGGGTGGGCACACGGTCGCACGTCTGTTGCGAGCAATCCTTCGACGTTAAACTGGTGGGAAGTGTCGCTCGCTCCGAGTTACGCTTGGGAGCTTGGAACCGATTGGCAAGGCTCCCTCGGGTTTCGTGTTGCGGGCGTTTTGGCGCAGGTTTCACGCACACAACCCAGCAGGAACGTTGAGTGGAGTGCCCGCGCCGCGCTAGAGCCAAACCTTGCCTTGGGTGTATCCCCAGGGTTCATTCTCGGCCTTCGACCGGAGCTTGGCTGGCTATTGCGCGAGGTGCCAGTGGGCGACACCAAGACATCCTCGAAAGCAGCGCTCTCCGGGGTATGGCTCGGAGCGTCTTTGCTCGGGACATTCGGACAAAGACGTTAACTTAGGTGCTATTCTTTGGATGGGCTCGGCGAAAGCTCAGCCAAAATCTGATCGCGTGTCGTTTTTGAGAGGCTCACGAAGCGCCCCCGAAGCACAAAACGCTCGTCGAGCTTCTTGCACCCGGTGATTTTCACCTGCACAGATTGGCCTGTGCTCACTAGATTTGCTGAGAGAGGAGCACCGGGTGGATACGCGCGATCGGAGTGTAGAACGGCGTGCACGCCTTGGACTTCCACGATCTCCGCGTTGCCTTCGGGAACGAGTGCGAGCTTCGACATTAGCGGCCGCCTCGGTGTTTCAGCATCGCCTGGCGCGCGTCGCGCGAATCCTCGCGCTCCTTTAGGTACTGGCGTTTGTCGTGGTGCTTGCGCCCTTTGGCTGTGGAAACGGCGAGCTTGGCGTGGCTCCCCTTGAAGTAGATGCTGGTGGCAATCAGGGTCATCCCTTCGCGCTCAAGTGCACCTTTCAGACGATCGATCTCAGAGCGGTGGATGAGAAGCTTTCTTGAACGTTTCTCTTCGTGGGAGAAGGCGGCGTGTTTGAGTTGTGGAATACGCAAGCCCTTCACCCAGGCTTCGCCTCGGCTGTCGATGTCGATCCAGGCGTCCGAAAGATCGGCGCCCTGATCCCGCAATGAACGCACCTCGCTCCCTATGAGCTGGAGCCCTGCCTCCAGTGTGTCGCCGATGTCGTATTCAAAGCGCGCTCGTCGGTTTTTGGCGACGAGCTGAATCGCTTTCTCTGGCTTAGCAGGGGCTTTGGCCATTTTGGGGTGGGCGAGTGTGCCGCGGTTTTCAGCAGAGGAGAACCCATCCGGCGGATTTTTCTGCACGCAAAACCTCGACTCGACGCGGCCGGTGCTATGAATCGCGGCGACCGATGCACCCCACAGTTCTTACCGGCGCCACCACGCACAATCTAAAGAGCGTCAACCTGGTGCTTGCTCCAGGCCAGGTCATCGCCATAACGGGCGTTTCTGGCTCCGGGAAAAGCAGCTTGGCGCTCGATACACTCTACTCGGAGGGCCAGCGCCGCTTCGTAGAGAGCTTTAGTCCCTACGCCCGTCAGTTCTTGGAACGCCTCGAACGCCCACCTGTCATCAAGCTGGATCCTGTCTCGGCAGGCGTGGCCGTGGATCGCAAGGCGCCGATCAAAAGTTCCCGCTCCACGTTGGCCACGATGGCCGATCTGGAGCCGTATTTGTCGGCTCTGTTCCTGCGTGAATCCGAACCTGTGTGTCCAACGCACGGGTGTCTAGCGGTCCGCTTAGATGCCAATTCGGCTGCAGCTTCTGTCATTCAGCGCTGGCGTGGTCAGCGCGCCATTGTAAGTTATCCTCTAGCTATCGGCGGGCTTGAAGCGTTTCTTGATACGCGCACGCGCCTTTTGGCGGAGGGGTACACTCGTATTGCGCTGGATGGTGAGGTGCGGGACCTCGAAACGCTCAAACCTTCGGAAGCGTTGGCGGCAGCAGATGTGAGCGTGGTGCTCGATCGTCTGGCGCTCAGTGCGGCGGTTCAGGAACGTCTCGCTCAGGCGTTGGAGATTGCGTGGGCGCGGAGCACGCCCGCGCAGGTTCGTTGCGGGGACACCACCGTGCGGTTGCAGCCTGGCCTCGTGTGCCCAGAGGGTGGGGAGTCGTTTGAGGAGCCGCGCCCAGGGCTGTTTTCCTATGCTTCGCCACTTGGCGCCTGCCCTACCTGCCGTGGCTTTGGTCGTACTGTGGGGATCGATCTTCAAAAGGTGTTTCCCGACGAAAGCCTCAGCTTGAAGGCCGGGGCCGTGCGGCCCTGGCGCGGAGACTCGACGACTTGGGAACGTGCTGCGCTTCGCAAGCTGTGCGAGCGACACAAAATCCCCTGGGAACGGCCGTGGGCGGAGCTTACGAAGCAGGCCAAGGAACGCGTGCTCGCTGGCGATGGAGATTTTTCGGAAACGACGTTCCCGGGCGTGCGGGGCTGGTTTGCGTGGCTTGAGACACGCACTTACAAGATGCATGTGCGGGTGCTGCTCTCGCGTTACCGCAGTTACGATCCTTGTGCGGCATGCGGTGGCAAACGCCTCAATCCTGACGCCCTCGGATACCTCGTGAGTGGTCGCACGCTAGCGGCCGTGCACGAGCTTGAAGTGGCGGATGCTGAGGCGCTGCTCCTCGATCTTGCACCCAAGACGGCCCAGGGACGGCTCATTCGCGAAGAGTTGCTTTCGCGGCTCCACTACCTCAACCGGGTGGGGCTCGGATATCTCACGCTGGATCGCCAAGCCCGGACGCTTTCAGGTGGAGAGGCGCAGCGGGTGACGCTCACGGCGGCGCTTGGTACCTCTCTTCACAACGCGCTCTTCGTCTTGGATGAGCCGACGGTTGGGCTGCACGCGCAGGACATTGCCCCGCTCTCGGAGATGTTTCGGGAGCTTGCTGATCGTGGGAACACCGTGCTGGTGATCGAGCATGATCCCGCGGTTATTTTGGCAGCAGATCGGGTGATCGAGCTTGGCCCGGAGGCGGGGCCGCGGGGCGGCAAGGTGGTGGCGGACGGAACTTCCGCCGAAGTGGTAGCGCAACCCACGGCCACAGCTCGCGCCGTGAACAGCATTGCCGGGCGCACTCGCCCTTTGCGTGAGGCGGCAACAGCTATTCGCGTGAAGGGCGCTGGCGCTAATAATCTCAAAGAGTTTGACGTGGAGATCCCTACCGGCGTGCTCACGGTGATTACCGGGCCGAGCGGGTCGGGCAAAAGCACGTTGGCGGTGGATATTTTGTATCGAACGCTGGCGCGAACCTTCGGCGATACCGACGTGGAGCCTGCGGGTACCTGCTCTGGAATCGACGTTCCGAAGGGGATCAAAAGCGTGGTTTTGGTGGATCAATCCCCGCTAGGAAGAACGTCGCGAGGTAACGCCGCTACGTACACCAAAGCCTGGGAGTTTATTCGCGCGCGCCTCGCGGCGCAGCCCGAGGCGACCCTTGGTGGGCTATCCGCGTCGGATTTTTCGTTCAATGTGAGCGGGGGAAGGTGCGAAGCGTGTTCGGGTGAAGGCTTTGAGACGGTGGAGATGCAGTTTTTGGCGGATGTTCGGCTGCTTTGCCCCGTGTGCCAGGGCAAGCGCTTCTCTTTAGCCGTGCTGGGCGTGAAGCTCAAAGGCAAGAGCGTAGCTGAGCTCTTGTCCGAAACCGTTGCGTCCACACTCGCCTTGTTTGAGGAGGAACGCCAGGTGCAGCGCCGGCTTGGGCCGCTTGCTTACTTGGGGTTGGGTTACCTACCGCTCGGGCAAGCGCTTTCGACGCTTTCCGGAGGTGAGGCGCAACGCTTGAAGCTTTCCCGGGCGCTCTCTGAAGTGAAGCCGGGGACGCTCTTTGTCTTGGATGAACCGAGCGCAGGCCTGCACGCGGACGAGGTGGGCCACGTCTTAAAGGGTATTGATGCTTTGCTTGACGCCGGCGCGAGCGTGGTTTTGGTGGAGCACGACCTTGGCATTATTCGCAACGCAGATTTTCTCATCGAGCTTGGGCCGAGCGGCGGAGCGCGGGGAGGGCGGCTTCTAGCAAGCGGTACGCCCGAAGAGTTAGAAGTCGTTGATTGCCCGACCGGCAGAGCGCTCAAGATTGCCAAAAATTCCCAAGCTTTGCCCAAGAAATCAGCAAGAGTGCGCGCCACATCCAAAGAGCGAGTGCTCGAAGTAGTGCAGGCGCGGGAACACAACTTAAAGGGCGTTTCTGTAAAGATCCCCCATGACGCCCTCACCGTTGTTACCGGTCCGAGCGGCTCCGGGAAAAGTACCTTGGCGTTTGACGTTGTGTTTGCTGAGGGGCAACGCAGGTTTTTGGAAACACTCACGCCCTACGCGCGCCAATTTTTGCCCAGCATGCCGCGGCCAGATGTAGATCGAGTCGTTGGAGTTCCGCCGTCGATTGCGCTTGAGCAAAGAACCACCCGCAGCGGCAAGAAATCTACCGTGGCTACTGTCACTGAAGTGGGCCACTACCTGCGCCTATTGTACGCGAAGTTGGGAACTCCGCATTGCCCCGTGCACGACGAATCGATCGAAGAAAGTAGTCTCGATTCGGTGTACCGAAGGATCCTGGGGCGGCGGGGCAAGGTGTCGCTGTTCGCGCCGGTGGTAGAAGATCGAAAGGGAACCTACTTGGATGTCTTCGCGGCTGCTGCACGTGCGGGAGTGGCCTATGCCGTGTGCGACGGGTTGCGCGTTCAAACCGAATCTCCCCCGCGTTTGGCCAGAAATGCAGAACACGCCATTGATTTGGTGTTTGCCGAAGACGTTCAAGCCAGCACCATTTCACGGGCTGAGCTCGAACGCGCTAGCGTTTGGGGCAGGGGCAGCATCAAGCTTACAAGTGGCAAAAGTCAGGAGCTCCTATCCACTAAGATGGCGTGCCCGGTCTGCGGCTTTGCCATACCAAAGCTCGACCCTCGTTGGTTTTCCTTCAATGCGGCTCAGGGAAAGTGCGCCACCTGCGATGGGGACGGTGTGCTTGAGACGACGAGTCGCAAAAAGAGCGTACGCCCGCTCTCTCGTGTTTGCCCCGACTGCGGCGGTAGCCGCTTGGCACCGATCCCGCGTGCTGTTCGCTTAAACGGCCACCGTTTTAGTGAATTCTGCAGCATGCCGGTCGGTAAGGCGCGAAAGCTCGTGGCCTCATTGAAGGCAACCGGGGACCACGCTCTTATCTTGCAACCTATCAAAGCTGAGCTCGAACGTCGGCTCCAGTTTCTTGGCGACGTGGGCCTCGACTATCTCTCCCTCGATCGCCCCGCCTTGACGCTTTCTGGAGGCGAATTGCAGCGGCTTAGGCTCGCGGCTCAGCTCGGGGCAGGCCTTACCGGAGCGCTTTACGTCTTGGACGAGCCTACCATTGGGCTGCACCCTCGGGACACGGGGCGCCTGCTCGCGAATCTGCGCAGCTTGGTCGCTCTGGGCTCAACGGTGCTCCTGGTGGAGCACGACGAAGAAACCATTCGTGCTGCGGACTATCTCATTGATGTAGGGCCGAAAGGCGGTGCGGAAGGCGGCCGAATCATGGCCGCGGGGCCCGCGAAGTTAGTCTTAGCCAATCCCGATTCTCCAACGGGGCGAGCGCTTGCGGAGCCCGTAAGCCATCGTGCTCCACGGTCGCTCAAGGCAGCGGGTTGGGTGGAATTAGTGGGTGCCAGCGAACACAACCTTAAATCTGTGGATGTGCGTTTTGCTAAAGGGCGCTTTAATGCGGTGGCGGGTGTCAGCGGATCGGGGAAGAGCACACTGATCCGTCAGGTTCTATTGCCGGCACTGCGCAAGAAGCTTGGCCTTGAGGCGGAGCCGGCGGGAGCTTTCAAAGCGCTTCGTGGAATTGAGGGAATTGTGCGGGCTGTCGAAGTCGACCAAGCCCCAATTGGCCGCACGCCGCGTTCCACGCCAGCCACGTTTCTAGGTATTTTTGACGCCATTCGGGCCCTCTATGCGGCTGCCCCCGAGGCCAAAGTGGCCGGGTTTTCGGCGGCGCGTTTTTCCTTCAACAGCAACGCTGGTGGGCGTTGTGAGACTTGTGAAGGTCAGGGGTTCATCACGCACGAGATGAGCTTCCTGCCGGATGTGGTAACCCCGTGCGTGGCTTGTGAGGGCAATCGGTTCGAAGCGCGCACGCTTGAGATCCGTTGGGGAGGCCTTACCATCGGGGAGGTTTTGAAGTTAACCGCTGAACAAGCGGCTATTACCTTTGCCAATCATCCGGAAATATCCCAACCTCTCTGCACTCTTCGGGACCTAGGCGCCGGCTACATCGCACTCGGCCAGGGCTCGCATACGCTTTCGGGCGGGGAAGCCCAGCGCCTAAAGTTGGCGGCGGAGCTTACGGCAACGCGACGTCACGAACCCACACTGTATGTGCTCGACGAGCCCACCACCGGCCTTCATCTAACCGACGTCAGCAAGCTGATAGTGGTGCTCGATCGACTCGTGGAACGCGGAGACACACTCGTTGTCATCGAGCACCATCCCCAAGTGTTGGCCGGTGCCGACTATTTGGTCGAGCTTGGCCCAGAGGGCGGAGAAGGGGGCGGAACAGTGGTGGCGGCCGGCACACCCAAGGAAGTTTCACGCACAAAAACGGCCACGGCCAAGGTTTTGAAGCAGCAATTCCAAGCGGCGAAGTGAGCTTTAGGCAGATTAGTTCAAAAGCGAATCGCCAATGACAGAGAGGATGGCGACTTGGATTTCAAGCTGGCGCTCGGGACGAATCGGGTGACCATTTTGCTCAGAGAGCTCAAACCTATCTGAGACTTTATCACCGATGGTTTTAACTTGGCAGCCAACAATCTGTACCTGCTTGTCGAACAAAGCCTGGGTGAGAGCCAAAAGCAAGCCGGGCCTGTCCGTACTCTGCACTTCTAATGTAGAGAAGCTGCCATCGTCGCTCTCCAGAAAGCGTACGCGAGTTTCACCACCTACTCCTGCGGGTTTCGGTGGTGCAATGGGCGCGGCGCGCCCTTCTAGAAGCTCTACAAGCTTTGCCTTAAGCGCTAAAATTTCGCCCGGAAGAATAGGCAGATGCTGCGCATTGGCCGATACGCGACGCACCCAGAAAAGATCCACCGCTTCTTTGATGCCGTCGGGACGCGCGCGGGTGTAAGCTTCGGCGTCGATGACGTTGAAGCCCTGCGAAAAAAGGCCCGCGCTGAACGTTGCCAGTAAGCCTGGCCTGTCTTCCGCGACCACACACAATCCGATAGATTCGGGCTTGTCACTTGGAAATGCACCAACGCTGACCAGAGCGCCGTCGCGGAGCGCGGCAATCCTTGAGTGCAACAATTGCAGAGCGGGCGCGACCTTCTTTACGTAGGCCGCTGGCATCGTTCTGACGAAAGGGTCCTCAAGGTTTTGATCCACGGCGCCAGTCTAGCTTCGCTGGGTTGAGATTCGAGAAGGTTTCGGCTGGGCGTCGCCCGCGTCATTAGGGCGCAAGCGGTTGTCCCGCGTCAGCGGGGGGCGACTGGGGAGCTGGTTGTGGAAAGCCCGGAAAAGGTGGGAGCGCGGTGGGGAAGCTCGAAGGTAAGGCCGTAGGAATGGTGATCGCCGTAGGGAAACCGCTTGGCAATCCGCTCGGAAGTGGGAAGGTAAGGGGCGGCGTGCCCGCGTCGGATGTGGATTGCCCATCCCCAGCGTCAGCGAGTGGCGGGGAAGCGTCCGGCTTGGCGCCGGTGGGTCCGGCGGACGGGGGCGTTGTTGGCCGCGGCCGGCCCGGCCCAGGGTAGGGCGCAGGATAGGTGGGGGA
Source organism: Polyangiaceae bacterium (assembly GCA_033763455.1). Taxonomy (GTDB): domain Bacteria; phylum Myxococcota_A; class Polyangia; order Polyangiales; family Polyangiaceae; genus JBBRRP01. Next base: position 59,015 of record JANRKO010000064.1, on the reverse strand, counting down.
GGGCGTTGGCGCCTCGGGCTTGGTGAGCTCGGGGTGAACGACTTCAGGGAAACTTGTGGTTGCTTCGGAGCTCTGAGGCAGGGAAATGGTCGAGTCGGAGCTCGAACCACTTTGAATGAAGATGACAACGCCTATAGCTACACCGAGCGCGAGGGCAAGGGTGCCAAGGATGATCACGGGAGCTTTGGAGCGTTTTGGATTGCGCTCCGTGCGTGCGGGCGCATACCCGGGCACTTCTGCCTGCTGAACAAAAGGAGGAGATGGGTACCCCGGAGCTGGCGGAGCATCTGGTAGCGCCACCCGAGGTGCTGGAAAGGTGCTAGCTCGCGCGATCTGTTCCTCAATGACCGTTGGGGCCACCCGCACGGTGGCACCCGGTGCGGGCGCAACCGGATCAGCGAAGGGCGCGTCGCCCACGCTGACAGCCTTCATCGGTTGAGTGCCGAGGGCGATAGCTGGTGCTGCCAAGGCTCGTTCCCCCGCATAGCTTTGGTCCGCTGCGAACGGCGCCAATGCCTGCCGAAAGGCAAAAGCACTTGGGAAACGCTGTTCGCGATCGCGGCTGAGCGCACGCATTACGATGGCCTCCAAGCTCTTCGGCAAACTTGGGTCTAGCTCAGAAAGGGGACGAATTTGCCCCATTTGAACGGCTATGAGCGTCGCTTCCAAGCTGCTCCGCTCGACCACCGTGTGCCCACTCAACATTTCGTAGAGCATGGCACCAACCGAATAAACGTCCGCTCGATGGTCCACCTTGGCGGCTTCGACAACTTGTTCAGGCGCCATATATTCGGGCGTTCCGAGGATCATGCCAGCTTCGGTGAGGCCTGGGGAACCCTGATCGGGTTGGCGGAGCTTGGCGATCCCAAAGTCGATCAGCTTGAGCACAACGCCTTCGCGTTCCTGGGTCACGAATACGTTATCTGGCTTGAGATCTCGATGCACGACAGACAACGCGTGTGCCGCTTCCAACCCGAGCAGGATTTGAGCGGCAAAGTCTACCGTGTTTGCTAGGCTTAGCTTTCGCTCACGATCGAGCAGCTTGCGCAAGGTTTCGCCCGGCAGAAACTCCATCACCAAAAAAGGCATTCCATGCCACGTGTCGGCGTCCCATACGGCCGCAACATGTGGACTACGGATGCGTGCCGCCACTTGGGCTTCCTGTAGAAATCGCACGCCCAAGCCTGGCCGCTCCGCTAGATCTTTGTGCAGGAATTTGAGCGCAACCTGAGTCTTTAGGAGCTCGTGCACGCCCGCATACACAACGCCCATCGCTCCCTCACCGAGCTTTCGCACGATGCGATATTTCTGAGCGATCAAATCACCGGGAGCTAGTGCCATCAAATACCGCCGAGGTGCGGCGAGCCTAGCTGAAGTATCAGCTCAACGCTTGCCGGATCGTTTCGTAGCCTTCTTGCCAGGCTGCGAGGTCTGCACGTGCCGCGTCCGTGATCTTTACGCCAAACCCTGGCGGAACAGTGGCTTGCTGCTGAGGGCCCAAGAGCCGGCGCCATGCGACCGTGCCCTCTAAGCGCACTCGGCGCTCGGTGCGAGGGGGGCAAAGCTCCACCCAGACAGTGTTGTCTTCTGGTGGGAATAGGGTGCGCACGTAAAGCCCACCGTCACTGATGTTGTAGCTGTAGCCGAAATCGTCGTTGTGCCTACCCGCACCACGAAATGCCACGGTGGTGCCGTAGAGAATTCGAGCGCTGCCGCGCTGATTGAACCGATGCCCGTTCTTGAGTTCGTTTGAGATGAACAAGATATTCTCGGGCGGCGCAAAACCGTCGGCGGCCGCCACCCCTTCGAGCTCATCCACCGCTTGGTGGAGCTCCTTCAAGTGCCGGGGCGCGGTATGGATCACGCATTCTGCTACGGAGCCAGCAGCCCTCAAGTCTGCCACGAACTGTGCGGCATCTCCGCAAAGCTCGGAGTTAGTGACGATGACCTGGAGCTCTTTAGCCGTTGAAAACGCACACATGTCTTCGCGAGTAACGGCGAAGGTGATCTCATAGCCGGCGTTGCGCAAGACACGCCCGAGCAGCAGCCGCCGCACGGGATCAGTTTCAGCAACGAGCGCTACTCCGCGGCTTGCAACCGGTGCCGCGGGGGCTTCTCGCGGAAGCCTGCGCATTCTTCCGACGAGCGCTGTCGCGTCTGTGGTCAAAACTAGATCATCTGCACCCCAGGCGAATGCTGTGGCAAAATCGAGGTCTGTTATCTCTCGACTCAAGGCCAAGACGGGGACCTGCGCATGCCTCGCTTCGGCGCGCGCGCGCATAGCGATCGATTCAGGTTGAATAGAGGCCGTATCCACCAACATGGCATGAGGTTGGTGCTCCGAGAGCCACCGCGTGGCATCGCCCGCGGTGTGCGAGGTGTGGAGAACAAAGGCTGAAGCCTGTGCTGCTTCTACGAGCCTGGCTTCGTCTTCAGGAGTGAAGCTTCCAAGGGCCAGGGCGGGGCGTTCTTGATGCATGGCGGGGACCTAGTACAGCAACGGCCAATTCTGGCCCCACTGAAGGGGGCGCCTTAGGCCGCGAAGATTTCGCGGATTTCCGCCTCGATGGCTGAGCGTTCGACGCTCTTGGCAAGAGCGAGCTCGTGAACCAGCAGGCTTCTTGCCTGGTCCAGAAGCCTGCGTTCTCCGAACGAGAGGGCTTTGTCGAACTTCAACCGATACATGTCCCGCAGTACACGTGCGATTTGTTCCGGTGCGCCGCTTTTCAACATCTCCGTGTACGCGCGAAACCGGCGGTTCCACGGCTGCAAGTCCACCGCTACTTCAGACGCTCGCAGGATATCCAAAATGCCTTCTGCTGCTCGCTTCTTCATCACCGGCCGGAGCCCGACTCGTGAAGCAGCGCTGGTAGGCACCATCACCTTTAAACCAGTGTCCAGCATTTTCAGCACGTAGCAGGTGTGGCGGCTGCCCCCGACTTCCTTCTCTTCAAGCGCGGCAACCTCGCCGACTCCGTGTGCTGGGTGCACGGCCTTATCTCCCACCTCGAACGCTGGGTTATCGTTATTGGCCGCCAAGGGTGATGCTACTGATTCCATTCCGCCTCCGTTCTTCCTTACAAATTCACAGCCATCGCAGGCACTGCACACGATGGCTGCTCCCACCTTCTCGAACCCCGCTTCTTTTGAGCGAACCGAGCGACACTTAGCCCTTCCTTATACCGCATGGGGGCTGCCCACGTCAACCTTGCGGAGGCTCTGGGGGGAGTTGCGCTTTGTATGATCGCACTCCTCAGATTGCGGAAAACTGCGGCTGACTCCGGATCCGCGCTAACGCTGCGACGCGAGCCTCGGTGTCGTTCTCCACGTCTGGAGGAAAAGGAGCGGAAGAACGTTCGAGCCGCTTGAGCCACCGCGCGTCCAGCGGCAAAGTGAGATCCCGGTGATTGACTGCCGCGATTGTCGTCTGGCTGCGATCGCCCGTTCCACCGCCCACGCCTACGGCGAAGCCGCCCAACAGCATCGCTGAGCGCGTGGACGTCGCGGCATTGTAGGTGTGCACCGTAGCGCCTTCGCGACATACCCGCCGCAGCGCCGCGAACGTGGACGCCGTCCAGAGTTCCGGGTTCACGCCGCGAGAGAACATGTCCCAGAAGACAATGTCTGCCGAAGACGCTGGCTCTTTAGCAAGTGCCGGCAGAAAGTCCCCAAAGCTGAGGCGCCACGATGTGCGCGGAGTCTCGTACGCTCCGTAACGAGCGATCGCATTCGCTGCACGATGTTCGGGGGACGCCCTGTTCGAGAATCCGAAGGCCTCGGCGTGAGCGGGCTCAAGCGCGAGCCGGAGGGCGCCGAGATCGTGCTCGAAGCTCACGATCTCTAGTCGCCGCGCCGTTTCAGGCAGGGCCTCGGAGACCCGCCAAGCCGCGATCGCGTTCGATGCTGCCCCAAGTCCAACGTCGAGCACCAAAAGAGGAGCCCCGCCCTCGCGAAGCCGAGCCTCCAAGCGGGAAGGCCCGACGTAAACCTCGCGTGCCTCGACCGAGGGCCCCATCGGATGCATGGTCTCGCCGCTCACACGATCGCGGACGGCGATTGCTCCCAGGCGCGTGACAACAACTTCGCAATCAAGGGCGCTCATCAAGGCCCCGAGCGATACCACGATCCCGAGCCGGCTGCTTTCCCCTCCGTTGAAACTCGCCGCGTTAATCCGGCAGGGCTTCTTGTGACCCTGTGTGTTCCAACGCGCTGTTCTGCCCCAGACCCAAAAACTGCCACGCTTCGGCGCTGACTGCTGCGTGCAAGCCGGACACAGCTGCCGAGAGCCGCAGGCTGACGTCGAGACGCAGGGCATCGGAGCGTTCGCTGATGCGTGGGGCCTCGACGGGTTCGTGGGCTCCAAGCAGGTGGCCAAACGGGCTTTGCACGACGGCGTTCCAACCCTCAAGCAGTTGGTCTGAAGCGCCTGGTGTTTCGGCAAAGCCGCCTGAGAGCCAGAGCGATAACCGAATGTTGGCGTCTTTCAGGATCTTGCCCGTTGCTCCGACGGCAAGTGCTCCTTGCAACAGCCCACGCACGCCTTCTGCCCACTCGTCTTTGAAGGGGCCCGGCGCAAAGAAGAGTAGATCCGCATCAGCCAATTCGGTTGGCAGTGTGCTAAACGCCGCGCCTTTAAACGCCGAGGGAGACTTCTTCAAGCGCCCCAATGCATACGCCTCCACTGCGCGGGCGGGTGTTGGATCTCCCACGGCAATGGCAACCAAGTGATTTGAAATGCGCACCATGCGCTGCGGCGCGCCGCCGGCCATGCCCGTGGTTGTGGTGAGCGCCGGGCGCGGGTGGGTAACGATTGGATCGTGGCGCAGACGTTCGATGAACCGCTGTTCAATTCTAGAATTGTCTCCACGCACCTGTACGACGTAGAGCGTCGAATAATCGAAACCGGCGATGACCAAACGCTGCACTTGTTCGAGCTTGAAGCCGCTCACGTTTCCAAAGTGATCCATGCGCTCTTTCGGCACCAAAGCGGAAACCATGGTGAGTAAATCGCCATTCTTTGCTAACCGCGCGACATCAATCGAAATGAGCCAACGTAGGCCCGCGGCTGGGACGTAGTCTTCGGCTTGGCCCAAAAATAGAGGAGCCACTCTGCTAGCTGGTGCTACGGGGGGAGGGGCAGCGTGCGGCGAGCAGCCGGCAGGCACCAGCGCCAACCAGGCCAAGACAGCCACAGCAAACCCGCGCGGTAAATGCGGGATCGCTGTCCCCGCAGGACAGGTCGCGATGCGCGGAGCTGGCTCAGTCCAACGAATCAGCCGGCTCGCCCCATTACTTGGTGGACGTGCCGTGTTCGCCCGGATTCGCAGGCTCCGGGCGCCCGCCGCGCGCTGGTGATTCGTTGACCAGCTCCTTGAGCTCCTTGCCGACCTTAAAAAACGGCAAGCGTTTGGCTGCCACAGGAACTGGCTCCCCCGTACGTGGGTTACGCCCATCGTAGGGCTTGTAGGGCCGCACCGAGAAACTGCCAAAACCGCGAATTTCAATGCCTTCGCCCGCCTGCAGCGCGTGCACCATGGTGTCGAAGATGCAGTTCACCACCATCTCGGCGCGTGCCTTGGTAAGCTCGCCGTTGGCAGAGATAACCTCAATGAGCTCACTCTTGGTCATCAGGAAAAAAGCCTCCCTCGAAGACTTCCACCCACATCGTCCAGGGTTAAGGCCTCGATTGTCAACGACTTTTAGCCACGGTTAACGCCCTGGCTCACCTTTGCTGGTGCTTTAGTGGTGTGCCTCGGTGATGCGAAGGCTGTCGAAGAGTACTTCCCCGCCGGTTGTCTCGATCTCAAGTCGCGGGGCCCCGGGGCTCCCTGGCCGGCGTGCCAAATCCAGCGAGAACCGGACGCTCTGACAGGGGCCAGGCTCCGCTACGGTTCGGTCAACCAGGAGTTGGCGCTGGGCGTTGGATGCCAGGTGTACCCGAAACGCGGCTCCTCGGGCCTTCACCCAGTAAGTGAGCTCGGCGTCCACGCTGGCTCGGACGTGAGCGGGCAAGGCCACCTGTACGGCAGCGTTCCCCTCACTTGAGGGCATGAGGCGTAGGCCTCGGCCGCCGGATACACAGGGCGCTCCCGAGAAGGACGGCTTCGCCCAGCCAGCACTCCGTTCTAACGGTGGCCACTCGCGCTCCAACTCGTAGAACGTTGTTAAGGTGTTAATCTGGGTAGATTTGCGAGTGGGAACAAACGGGCGCAACACAGGGGTAGTGTTGGGGTGCCAGGCGTCGAACTCGTAGCGGTACGTTGGTGGCCTGCCCAGGCTTTCGAAGAGTGCGTATTCGCGGTCGTCGTCGGTGCGCCTTGCTACGAAAACACCGGAGGTGGCCGAATGAAGGCCCGGATCGTGCCCCAGGTTAAAGCCGTGGTCTGTTCTCACGAATACGAGCCCGTTCGTTACCTTGGCTTGCCGTAGCACTTCTGGTTCGTACATGGGCCGCCCGCCTTCTCGCTCTCTCAGCGCCGCATGGCCGTGCCCAACATGTAGCGCAAAACCAAGGAACGCTGTGGGGGCGAGCCAACGCGTGAGCCCTAGCGTGGTGAAGGCGTAGGCCAAGAGAATGTGCTCCAAGGGAAGGATGTCCGCGAACAGGCGGGCGCCGCCGCCTGGGTAGTTTCCATCGTAGTAGAAGAGTGCGTAGGCACACATCTGTAGGATAACTGCGGCAAGGAGCGTGCGCGCTTGGGGATTCGCGAAGGTGGCTTTGCCTGCCCAGGGTAACAGGAGTGCAGCGGGAACAAAATTTGTAATGTCCCCTAAATGCCAGCCAAGACGGCGTGCGGTAACGAACCCAGCTTGTAGCAATCCGTAACCGTTTCGCAGTTCTCGTTGCACGAACTCTCCGTGCTCAAAGCGACAACCGATGCCTTGACCGAAGCCGAGGCGAAAGCAGTTTTCAGGCCCGTCGGAGAGTGCGTAGTAGGCTAGCTGGGGTGAGTTGAAGGCCGAACCCGTGGCGCTCGCCTGGTATGCACTTAGCAGCGTTAGCCCCGGCAAGAGTGCGGGCAGCGCTAGCCACGCTCGGTTTCGGATTAACCAGGGTGTGCAGATGAGCACGCCCACTAAGCCGGTGACGGGCCGTGTGGCGAGCAACCAGCCGAGTGCAAGCCCACTGATGCAGGCTCCGATCTGCTTGCCCTTGAAGCTACCCAGCAGGCTCAGGGTGAAGAGCAGCGCCGAGAGCCCGTGCGACATTGTATCCGCGGTGTGGTAACGGAGCGCGGCACACAACACAGATAGCAACGCCGCTGTCAGCGCAACGTTCGAGTCAGCAAAAATCTCGCGACTTAAGAGGTAGGTCGCGAGCACGAGCCCACACGCTAGGATGGGCCCCACGAACATTGGCGCGTGCGCCAAGAACCCTACCGCTAAGACCGCCGGGTAGCCGGGTGGAAAAATGACGGCCTGCGTCTTGCCGTCGAGACCAGGCAACAGGAAGCGCCCTCGAAATGAGCCGCTCGGCTCGGGCAAATTGAGCGAGAAATGGCCACTTGCGAAGGTGCGCGCCTCCAGGAAATAGCTTGTGGCGTCCACAATGCGTGGGCCACCGCGTAGGTAGTGGGCAACATAGAGAAGCGAGAGTATGCCCGCGGTTACGCTGAGCACTGTCACGCTGAGGCGTGGCCGTGCTGCTAAGAACGCGGTGACCTTGGAAAGTTTGGTCCAAAGGATCGCGAGGGCTAGTGCGGAAACAACTAACACCCATGCTGCTGCATTTTCGGGCAACCCCAAGGGGCTAAAAGGCGTGCTCACCTTGTCCTCACCGAACGATCCAGAGCCAGCCTCAGGCGCGCACTCACACTGAACTCACTGCACAAGCCAAAGGTGGTACCACGTGATGGTATGCGTGCGTGATTTCAACTCAATTTCCAATGTTGGCGCTACAACATCTTGAGCGAGCGGCACCTCAATGTCTTGCCAGGCATCTGACGGGGAGAGGGTAGGGGTTGGAATGGGCTGCCCATTCACGCGCAGCTCAAACGTTTCAGGGTGTATAGGGGCTGCCCGCAGCACTAACCGAGCAGGCTTGCCCGTGTGGAGCGGCTTTAGCGAAAATTGCAGAGACTCAAGGGGGGTGGCGACCCGCCCCGCATCCCAAACTGGGGCGTGGGGGCTATCGGCGTAGGTGAGGATCTTCATGCTCACGTAGCCGGCTTTCCTCTCCGGCTTTCGATAAGCGTGGGCGCGTTCATTCACCAGATCAGCGAAATCCAGCGAATCCACAACCTCACCAGATGCTAACCTGTGAGGCTGATCACTGAGCCAGAGCGGTGACCAATCGGGAGAGTAGATAACTTTGCTCGCGCCGCCTGCGATGACGTTCCCGCGCACCGGAACCTCGGCAATTTCATTGCCGAACCACAACGGAAAATCCCCCCACCAGGAGGGGTAGATGGCCAGAAGATCTGGCCTTTCTTCGTTGGGCAAGCGCTCCAACAATTCGATAGCCGCGGCAACTCCTAAACGCGTGGCGCGAGCGAACGGCAAATCTGAGTAGCCCCCGAGCCCAATGATGTCGAGCGCAGGAAGGTCAGCGACATAGGGAATCGCGCCGGCATCCCCCACCAGCACGCGTTCGGGCTTGAGCTGATCTCTCAAGAGGCGCCCTACCGCGACATGTTGGTCCCAAATGTTGCGCGATGCGCGCCCGAAAAACCACACTTGGTCCCGAAAGCGGGCCGCCTGAAAGGTGGCGAAAACCCCGACGGCGGCAACTCCGAGCACACCGGCAGCAACCGCGCTCGCCCTTTGCTCAACAATACCGCGCACGCCGAGATCAAGCAGGATCGCAAGGCCAAGCGCCGCCAACAGCAAGAGCCATGCAACAGCGGGCATAGCGTAGCGCTCGTTTTGCCACCGCACTTGGCCATTGAGAGCCACAACCGAGCCCCATAGCACGATGTTGACCCACAGCATGAGCGCTACGCGGCGCGTGCCCGGCAGGATGAGCGGAATCGCTGCCAGTATCCAAACAATGAAGCCCACCCGTGGTGCTTCAGAGAAGTGGTAGTTAGTGACCCGGTTGAATTGGTAAACGAGGTGGAACTGCCACGAATCCCACACCTCTCTCAGCGTTAGGTAAGGGTGGTGGATCTCCAGCTTGGCGATCGCGCCCGCCGCTGCCGTTTCTCCAGTGAAGATGTAGTTAGCAAGGCTCTGGCCTAGAACCACGATGGCCCCGGGAAGGACTGCGCATGCCAACACGCCGAGCCCACGGGATACGTTCAGCTTGTTCCAGAGCGCCAAGGTAACGCTGATGCTGAGCACGGCTACGCAGGTAACCGCCTCGGGGCGAGTGCCCACGAGCAACGCATTTGCAAGCCCGAGTGCAAAAAGGGCCCCCCAAGGTACGCCCGACTCCCGACTACTCCGGCAAGCGTGATCCCAGATGGTGAACGCTGCGCCCCAGAGCCCTAAGAAAAAAGCGACTTCCATCCCGCTAAAAAAAGACCAATTCAGCGCCCCTACGCTGAGGAGCACAATGGGCGCCACATAAGATGTGTAGCGCGGCAGTGAGAGATACATTTGGCGTGCGGCCAGAAGCCCCGCAAAGACGCTCACACAGGCAACGAGCGCAGCAAAATACATGAGGTTGCCGTGAAAGCCGAGTAGGTAACCTATAGCCAGTACGAACGGATAGAGTAGGCTCGTGTCACCACTCGAATAGCCATTCCCCACGGACCACTCAAAGGGATGCCCGCGTGCAATGGAGCGCGCAAAATCGAAGTGAATAAATACGTCGTCCAGCGGGGCCGACCACGGCCCCATGCGGGGTTCCCGGCCTCCTTCTATCCAGCTCGAAAAACGCGGGTCGTCCCAGGCTATGGAGTAGAGCGTTTGCAGTCTCATTGAAGAGTAGAACCAGCAGGCGGCCAGAAGGACGCAGGTTCCCGCGAACAATGCATAGATGTAGGGCTCAACTCGCGCGTTTTTTAATGTTTGCCGCGTCAAGCGCAATGCGCTGGTTAACTGTTGCTTCATGAAAAGCACGCCCGTGTACCATGCCGGTGGCTTCCACAACAGCTCGGCCAGCGCCCTGAGCACGGGATGTTTCGGCAATGTGTACTCGATAAATGCACGTTTTTTTGCATGAGCTGTTTGCTTTGTGTTGGGCAACTACCTAAGTCAACGGCTAGCCTCCCCGTTGGGTACCTTCTTCGATGCAAAGCAATTCGGAAACTCTATCTGTGCCACCTCAGGGCCACAAAAAAATCTCATCCGGGCCACCGTCCCAGCCCGGGATTGTGTTCGAATCCGAAAGCGCGGGGTTGCAAAGCGCGGACCGCGGGCCATTATCGCCACGCACCCCCATGCGTGAACGTTCGGCCTCAGCTCCAGCTCCCTCGGTGGGCGCTCCGTCGGCTTTCCCTTCTGAAGAGCCCGGAACAATCTCCCCGGATGTTGTCGACCCGCTGCCGAACCACACGCTTGTGGCCAAGCGCGAACTTCAGCCCACCGAAGAGGTGGCCTTCTGTTACCAAGAGTACGCGTATGCTGTGGCGCCTGGTTTGGACCTTGCGCAGGTAGAGCGGCTGCTCTGGGGTAAGTCGCGCGAAATCATCGCGGCGCTTGAGTCTACCCCGGGGCGAAAGTTCATTCAGTTGGCGGCGTTCGATCACTCGTTCACGGACGCCCCCGAACGGGCACCGTTGGCGGTGTTAATCTGGAAGGATTGGAGAGGCGCACCTACGTTGGCGTTTCCTTCTGAGCCGTCGCGCGTTAGCCAGTGGCCGTTCGGTGCGGTCAGTGTGCCAGCGGTTTCGGTTCCCCCCGCGAGCCGGCTGCCTAAAGTGGAGGGGCCGGCGGCCACCGAGGCCCCTGTTCCGGGAGTTGCCGTCGCGGCTCCGGTGATTCACGCCCAAGCTCTGGCTCCGGTGATTCACGCCCAACCTCGTGATCCCGTCGCGGATTTGGTGTCGGATCTTTTCGACACGATGCACGAGCTTTCGTATCAACGGGGTGTCACCGAAGGGGCTGAGTTCGTGCTGGGTGTCACATCGAAGCTCATCCCGGTGAAGTATTGTCTCGTGCACGTGTTCGATATCAACGCGAACGAGTTCGTGTTGGTTCGCGCCAGCGGGGAAAGGCACGAACGCGCGCTTTTGTCGCGCATATCGGATCGGGAGCCTTGGGTCGTGGGTGCTATGCGCCGGGATGCTCCCACCCTGTTGACGGATGCGGGGGGGCAAGCGCGCTGGCAGGTTTTGGAGTTCGCTCCGTCCAAGGTTGTGCTGGTGCCCGTTCGCCTTGGGGGTCGGTACCTCGGGCTTTTGGAGCTGGCCGATCCAGCAGATGGCGGCGAGTTCTTTGAGAACGAGCTGAATGCCCTTTCGTATATCGGGGAGCGCTTCGCGCAATTCCTTGCCGACAGGCCCATTGTGCTCGATGCCGAAGTCGTGCTGAGTCAGCCTCCTCCGAAGCGCTAGGGTCGTAGCCCGGTGGTCGCCCCGGCCTCGGTGGCTGCCAGCGGGGCTCACCCAGGGGATCGCCATTGGGGGTGTCGCGGGGAGGGTGCGCTGAGCCGAGTGCTTCGCTAGTCTTCCGGGCGTGGCGGAACGAACTCAGGAACGGCTGCTCACGTTCTTTTTGCTCCCCGTCATCGTTTTGGCTGAGCTGGTGCTGATGGGCGTTATGTTCCGCAGCAGTTTTCAGCTCGAAAAATTGCGCTCACAGTCGGTGCTGGAGGCGACGCTCGCTTTAGCAAACGAGCGCGCAGACAGGCTCGACAAACGCATTATCGAGCAAGATAACGCGGTAAAATCACTGATTGATGTCTCCCGGCGCCAGGATTTGGGTGACTCTTGGCTTGAAGTTGCGGACATCCAGACGCCAACGATTCGTGCGGTGCTACTAGTTGATCTCACGGCACCGGGGCGCGAGGTGGTGGCATTCGCGTCGCGTGCCCCCGGGCTAGAGGACGAGCATTTCAGGCGTTTGCTCGTGGGAAGCATGCTGGGTGACATGAAGCTCGGTGAGCCCAACGGGGATGAGCTTCGGCATTTGCACAAGAGCTACGAAGGTCAGAGTTATCTTGTGAGCCACTGGGAGCGGTCGATCAACGGGCGACGGTACATGGTGGTCTTGTGGCACGACGTTCCACGTGTCATCCACGAACTTTTCCCTAGCCTTTATCCTGAGTCAGATCAGCAGAGCCGCGTCAATGTCGTCGATGCTGATGGCCGCATCATCTACGGCCCACCACTCAGCCGTGGGGGCCTCACACTCGGGCGTCAGTTCGAAACCACACTCTACAAGTGGCGTCTCAATGTCACCATGAACTCCGCCGAAGAGTTGGGGGCAGCGGTGGCTCGTCGGCGTATCGTGGAGGTAGCGCTCCTCTCGCTTTCTGGTTTGGTGGTGATTGCCGGGGTGATTGTGATCTTGGTGGCGGCCGCGCGCGAACGGAATCTTTCGAATCTCAAGAGCGATTTTGTGGCTAACGTTTCGCATGAACTCAAAACGCCACTCTCTCTGGTTCGAATGTTTGGGGAGCTTCTGCAAAGCGGGCGCGTTGAGAGCGACGAAAAGCGCGACCAATATTTGCGCATCATTGTGAACGAAAGCGAACGCCTTGGGGCACTCATCGAGAATGTGTTGGATTTTGCTAAGGTAGAGCGCGGGAAAGCTGCTTATGATTTTACTCCGTGCGCCCCAGCGGACGCAGTCTTGCGGGCTGTGGATGCGTGCCGCTTGCGCGCCGAGCAGGAATCAGTAGTCATCGAGCTCGATATTCCGGAAGGTTTGCCGCTGGTGGAGCTCGATGAACGAGCCATTGAGATCGCAGTTATCAACCTAATCGACAACGCGTTGAAATACGCGGCGGCGGGAAAGAAGGTGACGGTGAGCGTGCGCGAGGTCGGGGCCTTCATCGAGGTGCGCGTTAAGGACCGAGGGCGCGGGATTTTGCCAGATGAGCGCAAGCGGATCTTCGATCGCTTTGTCCGTGGCAAAGACGCCTCCGAAAGACGCACGCGCGGCAGTGGGATTGGGCTTGCGTTGGTGAAACACATCGCTGAAGCTCACGGCGGCAAAGCTTGGGTGGAAGAAGCCGCTCCCTCAGGCAGTGTGTTTTGCTTCACGCTCTCCGCCAGGCTCCGTGGAGAAACGCGGACTCCACCCAACGTGGCGCCGGCTTCCTAGGGCGCGACGAGGCCGTCGTCGCTGGGCGCTTGCAGCTTCTGAAGTTCAGAGTCATCAAGGTAGATCACACTCGCCCCCGTAGTTCGGCTGGTGGCGGTGGGGGATGGTAGAGCTGGCGCCGGAAGCGGTGGAGTTGTGGCGGTGGCAACAGGCCTTGGGGGCGTACTGTTGGCAGGGGGCGCCGCGGCGGGTGGTGGCCCCGGGGCGTTCGGTGTTGTGTCTCCCGAACCGAGGTCACTCTCGTCGAAACTCGCCGTAATTTCGCTGCCTGAGGCCGCCTTTGGCATACCTGCCTCGCCTTTAGGGGGAGCCGCAGGTTTGGGCAATTCCGGAACAGGAATAGCGTTGAGCTGGGCATCGTACTTTTGGCGAAGTTCCTCGAACGCCGCCTTCTCGTCGCTCGGAAGAGTCGTTAATCCGTCAAGGTTAAGCGTGGCAGAGTCCACGAAGACGCCATTCTTCTTCACACTAAAATGGAGGTGAGGCCCGGTGGAGCGTCCTGTAGAGCCCACATATCCGACCAATTGCAGGCGTTTCACTTTGTCCCCGACCTTCAGCCCGTCGGCAAAACGCGAGAGGTGTGCGTAACCGGTTTCGATGTTGCCCGGATGCGCAAGAACAACGAGGTTCCCGCTCGGCCCAGCAGGGCCAAGAGATTTGACCGTTCCGGGCGCCGAAGCGTAGACGGGCTCCCCCATTGGGGCGCCGAAGTCCGTCCCGTTGTGGGGCATGATCTTGTGCAACACTGGGTGCATCCGCTTGGGATTGAAGGGAGAAGAGACCAATGCCCCGGGTATCGGTTTGCGCCAGCCGCCCTCGTGGAACGAACGGCCCTTTGCGTCAAAGTAGCCTTTGACGCGCGCGCCTCGGAAATAATAGAGGCGCAGGGGTTCTGCGTTCGGTTGCTTGAGTTCGAGCGCTTCGATGCCCGCGTAGCGAGAGAAAGCTCCCGCCACGGTTACTTGTTGGGCCACGATTCGGAGTGTGGCCGGAACGGTAAGCTCTTCAAGGCTTTCGTGCCCCATCAAGGCGTCCGCCAACACCGACCGCACGCTCGGATCAAATCCGCCCGCTTTCGCGGCGGCAGCGAAATCCGATCCAAGGAGCAAGGCTCCTGTTGTTTGCTCGCGACGCACCAGAAGGTCGAGCTTGGTGCCTACTAGGAAGCCGTTCTGTGCGGTTTTTGCCTGGAAGACGGTCTCCTTGTTTTCGATGTATTCGAAGGCTTTGAGGGTTCCCGACCCGCGTTCAACGAGCGCCAAGAATTCGTGCCGCGGGCCGCAGCGATTGAGATCCCTTTGCCCCTTCAATGCCACCATCGCGCGATACGCTTGCTTCAAATCGAGCCCGGCTGCTTGAAGCGCTTTCAAGAATGGCTGATCCTTGAATGTGCCGCGCAATATTCTGACGCCGGGATCGTTTCTCGCGTCCTCAATTCGCCAGGGGCCCGGTGGTGGAGGCAATGGTGGAGCACGAGTGGGCGCGGGTGCTGGCGAGGCTGCAGCGCTCGTCGCACTGGATGGGGGGCTTGGTGTTGTTTTCCCAAGCAAGCTCAGATTCTGATCGAGGTTCAGGTTCATCACTACGGCGATGAGGGTTGCCACCACGGCAAGCGCCATCAGACTGCCGAAGACGATGCGGAGCCACGGGGAGAGGCCACCGCGACGACGTCGACCAATAGGGCCCGACGTGGTTCGAATGGCGCGTGCTTTGGGGAAATCTTCCCGCGGGCGAGCCTCGGCGGCGGCCCGAGATCGCTCGAGCATGCGCTCCCGTACCGGGTGAACCGAGCCTTGCGGCAAATCGGCCACATCTTCTAGGTCCTCGGCAGCCAGCGGATCTACGATCCGGCCCAGATGCGTCGGGCCACCCGATTCCGGTGACGTTGGCACTGGCCAGCCTGGTAGCAGCGAGAAGACGGCCGAGCAACCCAAAGCGATGAGCGGAGGGTGAGCAAGTGTTCACTGGCTGGGGAGAGGTTGGTGCTTCCGGGACTTCTTCGCCTTGGCGAAGCGGGGATTTGGCGGCACAGTCGCGCGCGCCATGGACGAACATCTGAAGCAACTGCTTGCTCTCGCTCGCCAACATTTTGAGCAGAACGAGTACGACAAGGCCGAGTATTTGCTGCGGCAGGTGGTGGAACAGAACGATCGCTTTGCCGATGTCTACAACATGCTGGGCGTGATCGCTCACAGCAATGGTGACTTCGAGCGGGCCCAGAAGCACTTCGAGCGAGCAGTTGAGCTTAGCCCCAGCTACACCGAAGCGCGCTTGAACCTCATGGTGGTTTACAATGATCTTGGCCGTTACGACGCTGCTCGTGGCCTTTACGCGGCGCTGCGCGACACTGGTGCCGGCCACGCACCGGATACTTTCGCCATGGGGCGGATTGCCAACATGCACGCAGAGATTGCGCAAGCCTATTCGGATATCGGCCGCGTCGGGGACGCGACGCGTGAGCTTGAATTGGCGGTTGCTCTGCGGCCGACATTTTTAGATCTTCGAACCAAGCTGGCCGTGCTCTACCGCGATTCGGGTGATCTCAACCGAGCCAAGGAACACCTTAGAATCGCCAAGGAAACCGACCCGAAGTTTGTGCAAGCTCGCGTCGCTTTTGCCAGCATCTTGCTGCAAGAGGGCCAAGCTGCGCAGGCAAGAAGAGAGCTCGAAGAAGTGCTTCAGATCTCGCCAAACCATAAAATCGCGCAGATGTACCTACGTACAACGAAGATTGCCGAAGCCTCTCCGCGCTTCTGAAGCCCTAGCTCGCTTCTAGAGTTCTCTCGAAATGCCGTTGTGGGTCCTCCCCTTCGAGCGAGAAGAGTGGCCCGATGGTGGCGCGGAAGGTACGCCCGAACAAACCGAACGCAAGCTCGGCGGCTTCGAAGGCACTGGGTGCTGAACCCGTAAGAGCGCTGAGCGAGGTCACTCCGTACTCTCGGATGCCGCACGGAACGATAAGGCTGAACTGCGATAGATCGATCGACAAGTTGAGGGCGAACCCATGCATGGTGACCCAGCGTGAAATCCGAACCCCAATTGCGCCCAGCTTCTTGGGTGTGAGCGCAGATTCACGTCCAGGCCAAACGCTCGGCGAATCGGCGTCCACCCATAACCCGACGTACCCGGGTATGTTACCGGCCGAAATCCCATAGGTTGCCACGATCCCCTGCATCACTTCGGTCAGCCGATTCACGTACGCGCGCACGTCTTGGCGATCTGGCGCAAGATCAAAAATTGGATAACACACCAACTGCCCAGGCGCGTGCAAGGTGACATCTCCCCCTCGCCCCGTTTTGACGAGAGCAACCCGACGCTCCCCGAGTTCGGCCTCTGACGCCAAGAGGTGTTCTGCTTTCGCCCCTCTTCCTAGAGTGATGACGGGCTCGTGCTCGAGAAAAAGCACGGTATCTGGGATGCGCTGCTCTCGGCGCAAGGCATGTAGATACTCCTGCAATAGGAGCGATTCGGCGTAGCTCCTCTGCCCGAGCCAGTAGCCTAAAATCGTTCGTGTGCTCATCAACAAGAATGCTTTTGGCTACTCAGGGATCTCGACGCCCGTCGCACGCAGCTGCTCGCGCAGCGTATCGATGTTCTCCGTAAAAATGCCCACCATGTCCGGATCAAACTGCAGGGTCGAGCAGCGTTCGATTTCGTTGATGGTCACTTCGTGAGGCAATGCGCGGCGGTAGGCGCGATCGCTAGTCATGGCGTCGTAGGTATCTGCCACGGAGATGATGCGGGCTATCAAGGGGATGTTCTTCCCTGAAAGGCCGAGCGGATAGCCTCGGCCGTCCCAACGTTCGTGGTGCAGGTGCACCCCAGGGATTACCGGCTCCAAGAAACGAATTGGATCGAGGATCTCCCGGCCGTGCGCCGGATGTTTCTTGAACACTTCATACTCATCTTGGGTGAGCTTGCCTGGCTTGTTAAGGTTCATCACGCAGCCTATCTTGCCGATGTCGTGCATGAGCGCGGCCTGCCGCACCGTTTCCACTTCTTCGGGCGAGAGGCCAATCCAGCCGGCAAGCTTTACGGCGTAACGCGCCACGCGCTGCGAATGCCCGGCAGTGTAGCGATCCATCTTGTCGATGGTGTTGGCGAGGCTTTGGATCGTTTGCTGGAAGGTGGCTTGCAAATCTCCATAGAGCCGAGCATTTTCGATGGCGGCTGCTGCGCGCGAAGCCGTAATGCTGAGGAGCTTGCGCTGGCCTTCTTCAAAACGCTTACTCGGTGTCACCGATACGACTGCAATAAAGCCTAGCAATCGCTGCTGCATCTTGAGCGGAACGATGAGCACGCTGTGCGCACCACGGGGCGGTTGAGCCTCAAAGAGCACTGCCGCTTTCTGACCATTTACGAGAACGATTTCTCCCTCTTTGAGGCGCCGTACTACCTCATTGCCCTCCAGCTTTCCGAGGATTTCTTCGCTCGGATAGTCCGCCGTGCATTTGGCTGCGCGTTCAAAAAAACCACCACGCCCGTCATCGAGCCACGTCATTACGAGATCTGCTCGGAGCTCCTCAAGGGCGCTTGCTTCCAGGGTTGCCACTACTTCGTCGAGCGAAAGGCTCGAAGCTATGGCTTCGGACACTTTGTAGAGCGAGAGGGCCTCGCGCAGCTTGAGATTCTCTGCGGCCAGGCGTTGCTTTTCCAGGCCGCGCTCGGCGATGTGCAAGATCTCTTGGACTTTGAAGGGCTTCAGCACGTAATCGTACGCACCCTTTTTCATAGCATCGATGGCTGTCTCAACCGTGCCAAAGCCGGTCATGATGATGGCCAGCGTGTCGGGGTAGTGTGTTGAGAGTTCTTTCAGCAATTCGATGCCGCCCATTTTTGGCATCTTGAGATCCGTAATCACCAGATCGTATTTAGCCCTTTCGAGCTCACGCATGGCACTTTGGCCGTCCTCCGCGGTGCGTACCGTGTAGCCCTCCATTCCCAAGAAGTCCGCCAAGATGTCGCGGATAAACTTCTCGTCGTCCACCACGAGCACGCGGGGCCGCTCCTCGCGCGGCAACGCCGAGGGCAGGGCAATGAGCGGGGCGGTCAAGTCTTCGAGGGAAGGCGAGGAGGACAAGTGCGTCAAGCCCACCCTACCACGGGACTCGCAAGTGCGACCGTCCTACATCTGCCCTAACAGGCCACCCAGCCGTCGACGGGGCTCGCGGGTATCGTGGTGCTTAAGGAAAGACAGGTTAAATCCGTTGATCAGTGCGTGGGCCGCGACCGCTCCGACGAGCGACCCGGTGAGCTGAAAAATACTCCCCAACAAGGCCCCCATCAGCGTCGCCCAGGCCACCCAGACCCAGCGGCTCTTGCCAGGCACCTGGTGAACCAAGCCGAACAGGACTGCCTGAGGCAGTAGGCCGAGCCACGGCTGCAGCAGCCCACGGAACAACAGCTCCTCGCAGATAGCACTCAAGATAGCCAAGCACACCACCGCTCCGCGGGAGAGCCCCCGCGCAAACGGGCGCAGCGTGGAGTGCAGCTCTTTGGCCCAACCTAGCCGCAGCACCATGGGCCGAGTGATGGCCGCCACCAGGCTCCCGAAGGCTAAGCCGAGCAACAAGCTGCAAGTGTGGCTCGCGGCTGGCGGTAAGGTAAGCCAGGCGCCGCTCATGAGCAGCGGTGACCCTTCACGCAGAATCGCCAAAAGCACGCACGTCGGGATGGCAATTAACGTGTACATGGCCGCAACACGGCCCCAGCGCGCCATAGGTGAACTACTATTGCACGTTCCTCAGCAGAAGGCACTCGGGACCATCTGTCCAACTGGGCCGAGCGCTCGGGAGGCAAAAAGCCATGCACAGGGCGGCCGAGCTGGGATAGGGTCTTCGCACGCCGTGGCTAAAGCTGTTGATTCGCCAGAGGTTCTCGAACGCTTCGAGCAGCAGCTTGAGTTGGTTGAGATCATTGTCCGGCAGCTTGCGCGTTCGGTGGGGCCCAGCATGGAGCTTGACGACCTCAGAAGTTTCGGTCGAGAGGGGCTGTGGGAGGCTGCTCGGCGTTTTGATCCCGAGCGCGGGGTGCCGTTCAAGGCTTACGCCAATTTCCGAGTGAAGGGGGCCGTGATCGACGGAGTGCGCGCGACGGGGCGCCTGCCGCGACGCGTACACGCGAGGCTCTTTGCGCTCCAAGCAGCCAGCCAATACAGCGAGGGCAAAGCTGAAGACGCGCAGGTGGAGGCTGCGCCCGGGAGCACCGCTCAGCAGGCACATGAGGCTTTGGGTACGCACTTGGCCGCGATGGCTACCGCCATGGCCACAGGGTTTCTGAGCGAAACCGTACGGGGGGAAGAGGGTGAGCGCGTTTCGTTGGCGCCGGAGGAATCTCCAGAGGAAGCGCTCGGCAGAGCTCAGCTGCTCCACCTTGTAAGGGACGCTATTCAGGAGCTGCCCGAGCAGGAAGCGGAGCTGGTTCGCCGGCACTATCTGGGTGGCGAGCGCTTTGATCACGTGGCGGACGACCTCGGCTTGAGCAAGTCTTGGGCGAGCCGGCTGCATTCGCGCGCCTTGGAGCGCCTCACTAAGCGGCTGCGCTCTCACGCGGCATAAAGCTCGGTTTGTGTAGGAAAATGGAGCTAGCTCTGGGCACGTTCGGCGAACTCGCGGTCGATTTGTTTTAACACCCCGACTAAGCTCAGCCTCGTGTCAACGCGTGTTTTGGTCGCCATGAGCGGGGGTGTCGATTCCTCCGTGGCTGCAGCTCGCTTGATGCGTCAGGGGTTCGACGTGGTGGGGGTCACTCTGCATCTTTGGGACTACCCGGATGACGATTCCGTCAAGGGTAGGTGCTGCGCCCCCGAAGATGTGCACGACGCGCGTCGCGTCGCGGATGTTCTCGGGTTCCCTCACTTCGCGTTTGATCGACGTGAGCTTTTCAACGCGGAAGTCGTTCAGCCATTCGTCGAAAGCTACCTTTCCGGCGTTACTCCGAGCCCTTGCGTCCGTTGCAACCGCGGCGTGAAAATGCACGAGCTTTTAGGGCTCGCCGACCGCCTGGGGGCGCAGCAAATCGCCACTGGTCACTACGCGCGTCTGGTACCTGAAGTGGGTGTAATGCGGCTGCACCGAGGGCGAGATCGCTCCAAAGATCAGAGTTATTTCCTGCACATGTTGCCCCAGGCAATCCTTGATCGACTTGTATTTCCGCTGGGTGAAGCCACGAAAAGCGAAGTGCGAGAGGAGGCCGCAGCCCTCAATCTACCTGGCGCTCATAAGGGTGAGAGCCAGGAATTGTGTTTTGTCCCCACAGGTCGCTACGACGCCTTCGTTGCCGAGCGGGCAGAAGATCGCTTGCGCCCGGGAACGCTCGTAGATGAAGCCGGGCAAGCTGTGGGCGAACATGCCGGCATCCACGGGTACACAGTAGGCCAGCGCAGGAACCTCGGCGTGGCGCTAGGATATAAGGCGTACGTCGTTGCCGTGGAGCCGGAGCACGGAATTGTGCGGCTCGGGCGCCGGGAACAGCTCTTGGCCGGCGGCGCGAAGGTAGCAGAAGCCGTCCTGTTCGATGACTTTCTGCTGCCGGCGCGTGCAGAAGTCGCGGTGCGCTATTCCCAACATACGGAACCCTGCCAAGTTCTTCGTGCGGGAGATGGCTCCTTGCAAGTGCTGTTCGATTCCCCGGTGGCTTCCGTGGTGCCCGGACAATATGCGGTGTTCTACCGTGGGGACCGCGTGCTCGGGGGCGGCTTGATTGTTGAAGCCCTGCCGCAGGTGAGGGCCAAGGACTCACTGGAGGTGTCGGCATGAGGAGTGCGCATCGTTCGGGGCTGCTTTTGAGCATGTGCTTTAGAACCATGGGCGTCGTGGTAGCGGCGTTAGCCATCGGCTGTACCACAGGGCAGGGCGAGGGCGAGGTACACAGCGATCAGCTGTTGATGACAGGCTGTTGGAACGGCCCTTTTGACCTTGAGCCTACATTTTTCTCCGCTCAAGGTTTTGACGAAAAATCATTGATGATCCGCGTGCAGCGCGGTGACGACATCGCCGAATTTTCCGACGGCCTGCAGCTCGTGGTGTACGATCTGCCGCGTGCGCGTGCGGCTCTGGGGCAGGATTTGCCCGTGGGCCTGCCCAATGGTGTTACCCCGCCCGGAGCTGCCCGTATGCTGGGGGAAACGCCGCTTGTGAGCCTTGCTTTGTCTCTTCACAGTAGTTGTCGGGGCAGCAACGGCGCTGTCTATTCTATCTCGGGCAGCGTTCAGTTCACCAAGCTCTTTAGTGGCGATCCGAATGAGAAGGATGCCGATGAGCGCCTCACGGCGGGCTCTTTCGTGGCCGATTTCGCGGATCCACGTGAGCTCGTGGCTGATCCTGAATCGGCGGGCGCCCGCATAAGCTCGGTACGTGGGCGCTTCGAATTCTTTTTTCAACGTGGACAGCCCGCTCAGCCCTTTCCCTGAAGGCCCCCGTGATCACGCCCGTCGATCCGCGTTTTTTGGTCGAAGCTCGCGCTTTTGCGCTGAAGTTCTCGTGCGAAGCCTGTGCGTACTTTGACGAGGGGACCGGTGGGTGTGGCAATGGCTATCCCAATGTAGAACACAGAAACGCTGAACTCGAAAGCGCCCCGCATGTCGTGTTCTGCAAAGAGTTCGAATTAGGTTGAGCGTCAGGATATGCCGCGCTCGCATCCCCCAACGCTGCTAACCCTCGTTTCGCGGACACTGCGCGAAGAATGTGCAATTGGACCCGGTGCAAAAGTCTTGCTCGCTGTTTCTGGCGGAGGGGATTCGATGGCGCTTTTGCACACCTTGGCGCTCTTGAGGCAGAAGCTGAAATTTGAATTGATAACCTGTGGGGTAGATCACGGGCTTCGTGCTGAGGCACATCAAGAGCTCGATCTCGCCGCGAGCTTTGCCTCCAGTCTTGGCATTCCATTTACGCGAGTGAACCTCTCAGTGGCCCGCGGTTCCAACCTTCAAGCTAGAGCTCGCGACGCCCGCTACGGCGCACTTCGCAGGGTTGCTGCCGAAAGTGGGGCCGCATTTCTTGCCACGGCTCACCACGCCGAGGATCGCGCGGAGACCGTGCTGGAACGGCTGCTGCGAGGAGCGGGCCCGCGGGGCCTTTCGGTCCTGCCCCCTCGGGATGGGTCCTTGATTCGACCCATGATTCGAGCAGGGAAGTCCGCCGTGCTCGCACACCTTGCTCGGCACCGGGTGCCGTTCAGCACGGATCCTTCGAATCTTGACCCTCGGTTTCTGCGCGTGCGCATTCGGCACGAGCTCCTGCCCCTCCTCGCAGAACTTTCCCCGGGCATCGTCCTTCACCTCAATTCCCTCGCCGATCAGCTCAGTTCAGGGGATGTGCCGGTGGTGCATGATGCTCGGGGGGGCGCCATCGCCCTCGGGAGGGCGCAGATTGACCAGCTCCAGCGGGCTCGCAAGCTGGGGCGAAAGTCCCTGACCTTGAGGGTCGCGGGGGGCCTGGAAGTCCGGCTGGAGGCGGCCTCCGGCCGGCTGGAATCCGTTGGAGCTCGCCTGACCCCGCGAAAAAACAAGAAAAGCGAGCGCCACTGAACTGGCAGGCACGAGTGGTCGTCCTACATATGTCAGAAGGCCGGTTTTCTTGATGAAGGCCGGTTATAGTGGTTTCCCCCCGGCCCTTCGGGGGGTCCTTCAACTTAACGACTCATCTTCCGAGGTTCCTCTGTGAAGCAACCGCAAAAGACCCT
Source organism: Polyangiaceae bacterium (assembly GCA_033763455.1). GTDB lineage: Bacteria > Myxococcota_A > Polyangia > Polyangiales > Polyangiaceae > JBBRRP01. The sequence goes on along the minus strand of JANRKO010000064.1, from coordinate 36,179 downwards.
GCTGTTCTGGGTCGTCATCGTCGTCGCGTTTATCGCCGTTTGGAAGTTCCTTGCGGATGAAAATCCGCGACGGGCTCAGGTGGACTACAGCGAGTTTAAGTCGCTGGTGGCGGCGCCGAAGGAACAGCCACACGTTCGGCAGGTCGAGATCAAAGGTAGGAATTACCTCTTCACGGTCGAAGATCCTAAAGCCAAAGGGAATTCGAAGGCTTCTACGGTTGGTCCGCCCGAGCAAGAAGAGGCTTGGCTCGATCAGATGATGAAAGAGCGAGGCCTTAAGGTCACGCATGTAGACGATCAAAGTAGCCCACTCGCCGCGGGGCTCTGGGTCGTGCTCCCAATGCTTTTCTTTCTCGTTATCTTCTATCTCTTCATGCGTCAGCTACAGTCGGGCGGCGGCAAGGCGATGAGCTTTGGAAAGAGTCGCGCGCGCTTGTTGAATGAAGCACAGAATAAGATCACGTTTGCGGACGTCGCGGGCATTGATGAAGCCAAGGACGAAGTTGAAGAAATTATCGCATTTCTAAAGGACCCCAAGAAGTTTCAGAAGCTTGGCGGCCACATCCCAAAGGGCGTGCTCATGATGGGCCCTCCGGGCACCGGAAAGACGCTGCTTGCCCGAGCGATCGCTGGCGAGGCAGGCGTGCCGTTCTTCAGCATCTCAGGTTCCGATTTCGTTGAGATGTTTGTGGGCGTAGGCGCGAGCCGCGTACGTGATCTGTTTGAGCAGGGCAAAAAGCACGCTCCGTGCATTATCTTCATTGATGAGATTGACGCCGTGGGTCGCCATCGCGGTGCCGGGCTTGGCGGCGGGCACGATGAGCGCGAACAAACGCTCAACCAGCTGCTCGTGGAGATGGATGGCTTCGAGTCTAACGAAGGCGTGATCATCGTAGCCGCCACCAACCGTCCAGACGTCCTCGATCCTGCGATCTTGCGGCCTGGTCGTTTTGATCGGCGCATCACGGTGCCACGTCCAGATATCCGGGGCCGCGAAGGGATCTTGGGAGTTCACACCAAGAAGGTTCCGCTCTCCGGTGACGTCGATCTGCGCGTAATTGCTTCCGGTACACCTGGGTTTGTCGGTGCGGATCTCGAAAATCTTGTTAATGAGGCGGCGCTTTTGGCTGCTCGCCAGGACAAAGAAGCCGTTGGTATGGCGGATTTTGAGCTCGCCAAAGACAAGGTGCTCATGGGTACCGAACGCCGCAGCATGGTCATGAGTGATCAAGAACGGCGCACCGCAGCGTGGCACGAGGCAGGCCACACGATTGTTGGTATGCTGACTCCCGGAAATGACCCGGTGCACAAGGTCTCCATCATCCCCAGGGGCGCCGCACTCGGCGTAACCATGTTCCTGCCGAGCGAAGATCGCCACCTCATGACCAAGACACAAACGTTGGCGCGCATCTCGATGGCGCTCGGCGGACGCGTCGCTGAAGAAGAGGCCTTCAACGAGACAACTACGGGTGCTCAGGACGACATCAAGCGCGCTACGCGTTTGGCTCGCTCCATGGTGTGTGAGCTCGGCATGAGCGCCAAGCTAGGGCCGGTGGCTTACGGCGAGAACGAAGAAAGCGTGTTTCTCGGTCGAGAGATGGCCTCACGCCGCGAGGATTATTCCGAGGAAACGGCGCGTGAGATCGATCAGGAGGTGCGCCTAATTGTCGAACAGCAATACGAGCGGGCCCAAACGCTGATTCGGGAAAATCGCGACAAGCTGAATCGCTTGGCCGAAGCGCTCCTGGAGCGCGAAACGCTAGATACCGAAGAGATCCAAGCAGCTCTCGATAACCGCGAGATGCCAGCGCGCGAAAAGGTTGTCATTCCCACCTGGAGCGACAAGCAAAAAGCCCGCACTGAGAAGAAGCGCCCAGCGAGCATATTCGGCGCACCGAAACCTGCGGCGAGCAGCTAGTCGCTCGAACCTGCCGCAGCTGATGTGCACCCCATCACCGGAGCTAGCTTCGGTCCGCCCTGGTCAAAGTTTAGCTAGCTCGGCGGACTGGGTCGGGGCGGCTATTCCAAGCCAGCAGGAAGGGCGCATCGCGATCGCGGGGAACGATGAGTACCGCTTGAGTGGACGGTGGCAAACCTACACGGCTTTCGTCGCTACTCGGCCTTGCTCGGCGGCGGCGGCGGTGAGCCGAGGTATTCCTGTGCCAAGCGCAACAGTGTTTCGCGGTCATTGAGCGCGGGGTCGTCCACCACCCGGTCGAGAAGTGTGCGTAGGATCTCCCCCAGCTTGGGTCCGGGCGAGAGCCCAAGGGCGCTCATTAGCACCCGCCCATCGAGCTTCAGATCACGCGTTGTAAAAGCAGCCCCTTGGGCTCTAAGCGCCTTCACCCGTTCTTCAAGCTCGCGCAAGTTCTCTCGGTCCGCGCTCGCATCTCGGCCTTTGCCGTCTGCGTCAGCGGCGCCGAGGGCGTAGAGATCCTCAAGCAATTCTGGCGACACGCGGCGAACCCAGCGCCGGACGGCGGCATCTGACCAGGTGCTCTCGTAGCAAATCAAATGGTGGCGGATCAGCGCCACGATGCGTTCGCGTTCGTCGTTCGAAAAGCGCAGTCGCGAAAGCATGGGTGCGGCCATCTCGGCTCCGATGCGCTCATGTTCGTAAAACGTGAATTCCCCAGTTTTTTCGTTCACACCGCGGCTTTTTGGCTTACCCACATCGTGCAGGAGGCCCGCCATACGTAACGTTGCCGAACGCGGGCAGGCATCGAGGCAGGCCATCGCGTGCCCCCACACGTCGAAGGCGTGGTAGCGGTTCTGCTCGCAGCCAACTGAATCCAGAAGTTCGGGCGCTGTGATGCCGAGTAGCCCGTGTTCGCGCATGATCTCAAAGGCCCGGCTCGGGCGCCGCGCCTTCATGGCCTTTACCCATTCGTCGCGCACGCGCTCCGCGCTTACCTTGCGAAAAGTTGCCAAAGAAAGCGAAATGGCTTGAGCCGTTTTCGGCTCTAGCTCAACTTCGAGTGTTGCTACGAAGCGTGCCGCCCGAAGCACGCGGAGCCCATCTTCGTTAAAACGCTCCAGCGGTTCACCAACAGCTCGCAGGATGCGCTGGTCGAGATCCGCTTGGCCATTGAAGGGGTCGATCAACTGTGAAGTGAGTGGGTCGTAGGCTATCGCATTGATCGTAAAATCTCGGCGCGCCAAATCCGCGACGATGTCATCCACGAAATGCACGGAATCCGGCCGCCGCCCATCGGTGTACGTGGTTTCGCCACGGAGAGTGGTGACTTCGTACCCCGTTCCGTCCAAAAGCACGGTAACCGTTCCATGCTCGATGCCCGTCGGGATCACGCGATTGAATATAGCTTGTACCTGCTCTGGGAGAGCATCAGTCGCAACGTCCCAATCGTTCTCTGCGCGAGCCCCGGCTGTTCCCTCGCTGAGTAGTGCATCACGCACGGACCCGCCCACGACCCAGCCACGAAAACCACGTTCCCGCAGGCGCTGGCAAAGCGCACGCACCGGCCCGGGAATGTTCATCTCAAGTCGACGTGGATCTGTCGCGCTCATCACCGAACATGTAGGGGCAAACAGGCCGTCGCTGCAACTCAGCTCGGCCGGTATCAATCCCAGGGATTGACGATTTCACCGCCGCCAATGCTCGGCTTTTTCTTGGCCGCTTTCGCGGGGGGCGCCGCCGGTTTTGGCGCGGGCCGGGCAGCTTTAACCCGCTCCAGCTTGAGCGATGCCTTGGCGATGGAGCCGTCTAAAACAAGCTCCTTTGTTGCGAACCCTGGACGCTCGGCGCGGACGGTCTTCGGGTGCCCCTCGGTCACGCTGATCGACACAGGGCTGGTGCCAAGGTCGTGTTCACCCTCAAAAACGTGGGCCTCTAACGGATCAACTGCCAGCAAAACTTGGCGAACGGCCGGCGTCGGTGGGGCTTCAGAACTGTTAGCTGAAGCTGGCTCTGGGGTGGAGGAAGGCATCGCGAGCGCAGGCTGCGCGTGGAGCGGTGACGCTTTCGCTTCCGATGGGGTGCTCGCAACCCTTGAACCGTTCTTCGCGTACATAGCGATCACGATACCAATGGCTGCACACACCAAGGCGATTCCAACATACAAGGGTCCAGACGTTTTTCTGAGATGTCCACTGGGCGTCGCTGGCATGGGAGCTGGCATTTCGCCCTTCGTCATCAGGTAGTCACCGGGGACGTTGAAGCCGCCGCTTCTGGACATCATTTCGGGGACGGCTTCGGGCACCAAGCCGTCGCGCACTCGATCGAACTCCTCCACGAGCTCGTCCATAGAATTGTAGCGTTGCTCGGGGCGCTTGGAGAGACACTTGAGAATGATGGCTTCGAGGCCTGGCGGCACATCCTGCGGTTGCGGCACAAGCGCTCGGATTGGCACCGGCGACTTGTACATGTGCTGGGTCAAGATCCCCATGAAGTTGTCGGCGTCGAACGGCACCTTGCCGCTGGCCATCTCGTACAAAATCACCCCGAAAGAGTAGATGTCCCCCCGGTGATCTACGGGTGCGCCGGCGGCCTGCTCGGGCGACATGTAGTGCGGAGTACCAAAAACCGTTCCAGCTCGCGTGAGCTTGCCCTGGCCAGCGCTCGATACCTTGGCAATCCCAAAATCTAAGATCTTGACAAAATCTTTCTGCTTACCTCGGGTGAGTAAGAAGATGTTATCGGGCTTGAGATCGCGGTGAACGATATTGGCGTTGTGAGCGGCGCTCAGCCCTTCGGCGAGCTGACGGGCAATGTTGAGCAGGCGAGCAATGGGCGTGGGCTGGCCTTCCGAGAATGCCGAAGAAAGAGGCACGCCATCCAAAAACTCCATGATGAAGTAAGTGGAGCCATCCGGCAGGCGACCGAAATCGCTGATGTCTATGATGTGTGGGTTGCCAATGCCCGAAGCTGATTTCGCTTCATTCAGGAACCGCTCGGTAACTTCCGAATCGCGCGCCAGATCGGCGCGCAGTACTTTCATGGCGACCAGCTTGCCGATGATCGTGTGTCGGCATTGGTACACGACACCCATGCCACCTTCACCCAGCACCTTTTCAACCTTGTAACGCTGGTCCACGATGCAGCCGATGTATGGGTCGTGCTTCGTCAGCGGGATGGCTTCATTTTCGACGTCCGGTATCGAGCCTGCGGGGGCAAGGCTCACTAGCTTGAGGCCTTCGGGGCCTTTGTCTGGGGCCGGCAAGGTTTGTCCGGGTGAGCTCTCATACTCGTCGCTCGCCCACTCACCCTCCGCGCTTGTGCCGTCTACGCCCATCTCTGGGGTAGTGGTGCCAGGGGGAGTTTGCGGTTCGCTCATGAAACTTTTCCGGGATCGATCTAGTCGGGGTTCCGTTCGCTGCAAAACGCGCGCCCGTGGGCCTCAGCACCCTAGCGACGAATTCTACAGGGATTTAAGGGCGACTGTGCCAAGCCCGTGGACAGGCGCTATGCAAACGTTGCATAGCCGGCCTCAGCTTTGGCTCAGATCGGCATAGGGGGCCCCTCTCGGCCGGGGCGCATGCGCCACTCACAACCAAGATCTCATGGGTTTCTCGCTCGAACTAGCACTCCGTTACATGCGCTCCAGGCGGCGCGCGTTCGTTTCTGTGGGCACCATGTTTGCCATTTTGGGGGTGGCGCTAGGGGTGGCTGCCTTAGCGACCGTGATGAGCGTGACCGGAGGCTTCCGCACCGAATTTAGGCAGAAGGTGCTGGGTGTGAACGCTCACGTACTCATACTGAAGTACTCGAGCGATTTTCGTGAGTACCGAAAAGTCATGAAATCGGTGCGCACGATCCCCGGGATTACCGGCGTTGCGCCCTTTGTGATCAATCCGATGATGGTCACGCACAAGCAACGCACGGTTACCGGCGTTCTGGTAAAGGGTGTGGATCCCAACTTGATGGGGCAGGTGCTCGACCTGCCGCGACACATCGTTGAATGCCTCCATCCTACGGCTACAGGTTGCAACGGATCGGTGGAAGGGTTGCGCGTCGAGGGGGCCAAGCCGCCCGAACGTCGGCGTTCCAAAGTGTTGAGTAGCCCAACAAAAACGAGCGATAAAGATGAGCTCCAGCCGAAGCAACCGTTCTTAGATCAGCTGAAGAGCGTCATAGATGATGAGGGGAAAAACGGCGCGGGGGGTGGCGTTGCCGAAGCCGCTGCTTCCACGGGGAGCGGGAAGCGGGCAGCGAAAGAGCCCAAAACGGAAGACACCGAAGAACTCTCCCTGCCAGATACTGCCGATGGATCAGAAAGTGCAGTCCCCGAAGGTGGCTACGAGAGCGTCCTGCCGGATGAAGATCTGTTGCCGCCTGAGCTCGTTACCGACCCGTGTTCGGACCCTAAGAAGGTCGCCAGTATGCCGGGCATTGTGATTGGAAGTGCCCTTCGGAGGAATTTGGGAGTCAACGTTGGCGGCTGCGTTCAAGTGACTTCGCCGACGATTGGGTTCAGCTATTCGCGCGGGGCGATGCGGGCACCGGTGGCCCGTCAATTCAGAGTGGTGGCCGTATTTAATGCGGGTTTCGATCAGTACGATTCGAAGCTGGTCTACACGGACCTGTTTGAAGCGCAGAACTTCTACGACACTGGCGACAGTGTCACCGGGATTGAGATGAAGGTGAGCGATATCGACCACGCCAAAGATGTGGCGCAGCTGATAGATGCCAAGCTTGCCAACGGCATCTACCACACCATGGATTGGGAAGAGCTCAACCACGGCCTTTTCACCGCGCTCCGGATCCAGCAAATTCTGATGAGCTTGGTGCTAGCGCTCATTATCGTAGTGGCGGCTTTCACTGTGATTGCCACGCTCATCATGGTGGTGCTGGATAAGAAGAAGGAAATAGCCGTGCTGAAGGCCATGGGCGCTTCCAACAGCATGCTGCTTCGGGGCTTTTTGTATCAGGGCGCCATTATCGGCGTGATTGGCACGGCTATCGGTATCAGCGCGGGGTTCTTTGTGTGTCGCGGCCTACTGATCTACGGCTTCCCGCTCGACCCTAAGGTTTACTTTATCTCCAAGCTCCCCGTGCAAATTGAACCTTGGGATTTTGCAATGGTGAGCGTTTTTGCGATTTTAGTGTGTGTGATGGCAACGCTCTGGCCTGCGGTATATGCCGCTCGCTTGCGACCCGCCGACGCCTTTAGAGGGTGAGGGAACGGGTTGTCCTGCCGACGCCTTTAGAGGGTGAGGGAACGGGTTGTCCCGCCGACGCCTCTAGAGGGTAAGGTAACGCGTCTCTGGGTTGTCCCGGCGCCAGATCACGCTGTCCATGAAGTAGTGGTGCAGATTTACGATGGTGAAGAGCGCCGCGAAATAGGGCGTAGCGCCGAGGGGCAGCTGGGCGTCGTTTTTGGTTACGAGTGCAGCATCCAACAGGCCCGGCAACCCATGAAACAGCAGCCAGCCGAGGCCCAGCGCGAGCAGCGCTAGCCGGAACAAGCGCTCTTTGGGAGAGCTCCGAAAAAGCGGGGCTCCGTGCTCCTCCCGCGCCTGATTCGAGCGCAATAGGTACACAAAGTAGAGGTATTGGAGCGAATGCAGCGCCGGGATCACGTAAATGAGCAACGGGTCAACGTTGGAAAATACAACCCAAACCCAAACGGTGATCAAGAACCCCGTGAGCGGTGCCCAAGGCAAACGTTGCTCGCGTTTCCACTTTCGCCCCAACACCAAGAGCAGCCAACAAGTGCTCAGCGCGAAACCAGCTAGAGTTAACCCGTAAAGCCATGTGGGGTGCGCGAAGGACGTGTAGACAACGCCCTTCTCCTCCGATTCTCTGCCCGGATCGAAGTTGCGTGCGCGCGCATAGAGCCAACCCAAGATGCAGTGGCTAAGCACAGCTCGCCGTTCGAAGAGGGTGAAGTGAACCCCTCGGCGAAGGGAGAGTACAGAGAGAACCCCAAAGCCCTGCTTCACGTAGTGCCACCCAACGAGGAAGAACATTCCCTGGATCATCCAGCCAAGGGACTTCGCGGAGCCTGTGAGGAGCGCGCTTGCTGCCCAAGCGCACAGCACGGTTGGCACCACATAGCCCGCAAAAACATAGCGAAAGCGTTGCCACTTTGGTGCTTTGTTGCCCAATCTATCCCGTACGTTCCGGTAGAACAGCAGGTAGGTCACCGAGAAGTGCGGATCGTTGATCACATGGGCGGCGTGAAACATCAGAAACCCAACGGCAAGCTCCGCGCTATCCAATCCGAGCGTTTCCCGAAGGCAGAAAAGTAGACCAGCCAAAAGCGGCGTTGAGCCACCCGTGAGCAAGAACTCGAAAAGCCAATGCTGCAGGCTGACAGCGTTCGGTTTGGCTACTGCGAACGCGCTCACCTTAGTAGGGAAACCCGGGGATGTTGAGATCGATCGAAGTGAGGCGTGTACCCCCAGTGATAAACAGGGTTTTTCGATCAGCGCCACCGAAGGCCACATTGGTGGAATTATTTGAGTTAATGCTTCCTAAAAACTCGCCGTTTGGCCTGTAGACGGCCACGTTGCCTGCGGTTACGTAGAGGTTGCCGGCACAGTCTACCGTCATGCCATCGGAACCCGTTTCGCTCGTAAAATCGCGGGCATTTGAGGGAACACCGGCGGCATCCAGGTCGTAGACGCGGATGGCGTTGGGGATGGATACGTAAAGCCGGGATTGATCGGGCGAGAGGGTGACGCCATTGGGTCGGCTGAGTTCCTCGATGACGGTGATGTTTCCCGCGGGGTCACGGCGGTACGCAGCTTGTGGCAAGTCTTGGTTGCGGTTCCCCACCTGCCACGCAGGATCGCTAAAGTAGATCGTCCCGTTTGTGTGAACGGCGAGATCATTCGGCGAGCTAAAGTGTTTGCCTTGATACGTGAGATTGAGTGAAGTGCTCTGTGTGGAGGTAGGGTTGATGCTCACGATGTCTTGAATCAGATGCGAAGCGCCCAGAATCTCCCCCCCAGCTGTAGTGGCGAGCCCGTTGGTGCCCACCGCCATCACATGCGCCTCACAAACGCCACCGGGCGCAAATCTGAGAATGTTCCCCGTAAAATTCTCGGCCGAATTCCCGGCTTGGAAGTCCGAAAAGAACAAAGCTTGCTCAGCCGAAAGCCATACTGGCCCCTCGGTGAAGGTTAGGTTTTGACACACGGGCTGGGCTGTTGGCTGAGCGCTAGGCAACGGACTTTGGGGAAATGGACCGTTTGGGCAGATCGTGCCAGAGCCGCCCGCAGCCGACCCACCCGTTGCAGACCCGCCCGTTGCAGACCCGCCCGTTGCAGAGCCACCCGCTGCAGAGCCACCCGCTGCAGAGCTTGAACCCCCGCTGCTCGGCAGCGAGCCACCACCGCCGAGCGTGGAAGCTCCGCCGGATGCCGAGCCCCCGGTGTTGGAAATTCTCCCGCCGCTTGCCGCTCCAGGTGCACCGCCAGAGTTGCTCGGTGCGCCGCCGGATGCGGGGCTTGCGCCGGTGGCCGAGTTGCTACAGGAGCAGAGCAGAAGCGCGGAAAGGAGACGGAAATGTCGCATGGTACGAGGGTGGGGGGGTGTACTTCGGAAGGGAGGACCGTTGTGGTAGGCTTTTGCGGCGTGGGATCGCAGGTTAGGCCGCCCCGGGTCACATTTCCAGCTCGAAGCTAAGGATCGGTACGGCGGAGCGCGAGTGCTAGGCACAACACCAAGATACCCGCGAGCGAAATAGTTGAATAAGACTGCAGCAATCCGCCTGGCGCTGGACCTCCCAGTAGATTTCTAAGATGTGCTTGCGGTGAGAACCAACTGGCCAAGCTTCCCCCGAGGCCTAAACCCCAATCGAGTAGGAGCCCAAAGATCCTACCGCCGCCGTGTTCCCCCAAAGTAGACCAAAAGGCAAACCAGACCACGTAGGTGAGCGCGCCGAGGCTCACCACCCAGCTTGTTGTGAGTCCGTCCACCAGCACTGTGCGGTTGAAGCTCTGCTGGGTTAGGCCAAGAGCGACCCATACAAAGAGCAGGTTTACCGCCACCGAAAATGCCCCCGCCGTGCAGAGGGAGCCAAGCGTAAGTTCACGTTTAGAGTGGCCGTAGCGGCCGATTGGGTTGAACCCTTGCCCCAAGCGGCTCTTGTAACAGACGTCAGAAACGGCAAAGAAGCTTGTGAGCGGCAAAGCCCAAGTGAGCACGAAACGGAACAAGACATGATCGAAGCTTGCAGCTGGGCTCCTGCCGCGCTCGAGCATACTCACCGTTGAAAGGAGCGTGAGCATCACTCCCACGTACGCTCCGACGCGGTAGGAGCGGAGTGGAGCTTGCGCTAGCCGGGCCCCCAATAGGTAGGAATTCATGGCCGGTGAACCTCGCTTGACCGAAGGCGTGAAGTACCGGACGTAAAGCGGAGGCTCTTTATGTCATGGGCCGCATCAGCCGCGGCCCCAGCTACAGCACTAGCGAGTGCCAACGTATCCTCCCCAAAAACCTCCACCAAGCCTTCCCCTTGCTGCTCCAACCAACGAACCTCATTCACGCCCGGCCTGCCGGAAAGAGCCTTGGCCAAGACTTCCGGGCGTCCACATTCGAGCAGCACCGAGGGATTGACTTGAAAACGCCGTGATTCGTCCGCTGAGAGGCCACCGCTCAGCACCCCTTGCGCGTCCAGATAGAACACCGCGCCCCCGATAGTGTTCGCATCCGTAAGGCTTGAGGTAACGCACACGACCGGCACATCGCGTGCAAGTGCATGAATGTTGGCCAAGACTTGCCCGCGAAATGCGGCATCGTAAAACATTAATGGCTCGAAGAGAGCCAGCAGCTTGGGCGCGGGAGTGTTGAGCGCTATCTGCAGGGCGAGCCTCCGCCGCTCTTCCTGGCTCAGGCTTTCGGGAGCAAGCTCTCTCGATTCACTGAGGTGGGCTGCCGAAAGGATACTTGCAACGCGTGTGTGTTCGTTGCCCTGCGCCGCAAGTATTTGCTTTAAAGCTAAGCTCAGCGTCGCGCCCGGTAGTGTTTCCTCGTGTGCCACGAGCGTGCCAAGGTGTCGCCGAAGGGCGGGTGATTGATGCGGGGCCTTGCCCAGAATGCGCAGGGAGCCCCGAGTGGGGCAAGTGAGCCCTGCCAATAAGCGAATCAGCATTTCGCCGCTCCGTTCCGAGGCGTAAACCACCGAGAAGCACCCGGCCTGCCCCTTTAGACTTACGCCCGAAATGCCGCGCGCGGTGACTCCGGAAAGTTCGAAGGATGCCACGCTTTAGGCGCCCGCTCGCAATAGCTCAGTATCGAGCAGCCAACCGAAGACGCTGGGAACGCTGGGGAAATGTGGCCAAAAAAGCGAAGCTAAATATGGCAGCAGAATGCCTCCCAGAAATAGCAAGCGCCCGTGCCTCCCGCCCCGTACCTGAGCCAACTGGCAGAGACGTGCGAGTACCGCTCCGAGTAGCGTGAAGTAAGCCAGGGTGAACGGCACCTGAATGACTCTAAGCGAGAACTGGTGAAGGCTATCTGAAAGCGCAGCGTGAGCTAAAGCGAGGCCTCCGCCGAGCGCCAACAAGGGCCAAAGCAGCAATTGGAAATAACCCACGAAGACTGCAGAGGGGCTGGCGTTGGCGGGCAAACCGCGGAGGTGCCACAGCGTCCGAATGCCGTCGATATCAGCGAGGCGCGCGGGCGCCCCCGAACACGAGAAGGCAAGCAGAATTTGCCCCCAGCTGAGCCACACCAGGCTTTGCACGAAGATGGCTGAGGTGAGGAGTGGATCCAATTGGTGGACCACCAAGAGTGTAATCAGCGCGGATATGCCCATTAGGTAGACAACGACGCGCGCGAATTTCACGGTCCAGGCTTGTGCGAGCAGCCGAGCATACGGACGCCCAGGCGTTAGCCAGTGGGTGCTTCTTGGCGAAGGCGCGAGCAGGCCCTCAAAGGGTGCGGAGCTCGGCTGGTGGTTCCCTATCACTTCGCAGGCAGTGTAGCGTCAGGTTCCATGCCCACCCAATGTCTCTTAGGGTTGAGGGTGTGTTGGCGACGACTTGGCCGGTTTTACGAGCTGAACGAGGCCGCCCGTGTGGCGTAGCGAAGAAATCCGGTGCTGGGCTTGAAAGCTGGCCCGGGTCTGGCAATGTTCCGCGCCCATGGCTGACCCCTCTGCCGAAGAAGAGAGCAAGAGTTCAACCCCCGACGCCTCGGCCAGCAGCCCCAGCGCGCCAGCGCAGCCCGAGAAGCCTTCACGGCCAGTGACGGCAGGTAAGGCAAAGAAGCGCCGTGCTGAGCTGCCTCGGACGGAAGCGGAGCTCAATAGGCCCGAACCCCAAACGCTCTTGATGCTCGGAACGGTCTGCGTGGCAACCTTGATCATGTGGGGTGCTGCTCGCGCCGCCTGCAACTATCATCCGCCCCACGAGAGTCGCCGTGCGCGCGCGGTGACGCTCGCAGAGCTCACAGCTGATCCGAAGAATGCTGCCATCGAAGCGGTGCAACGCTGGGCTACGCATGATTTCCGCGGAGCCGCTCAGGTTGCCACGGGGGCCGTGCTTCGGCAGATCGAGGCGGAAGAAAAAGCGTGTTTGGCCCGGGGGGCCGCGTGTGCGGCAGAAGCACAGGCCTTGAAGGCGAGCGTAGTAACAACCGCGGATCTACTTGAAGCAGCTGGGCAAGAGGCCCTCGTGCGTGTGTACACGCGGGGCGCGGAACCCGCTCGCACTCTCGTTAAAGTAGTTCGAGAGGGCGCTGGGTGGAAGATTAGCCAACGCAGGCCAGATGACGGCAGCACCAATCCATCAGAGGTGCTCGGTGCTGCCGGTGCTGCCGCGGCGCGGCCCTAGATCAGGGACTTCAGATCCAGCATTTCTTCGACGTCAGGCATGAGCACAAGCTCCACCCGGCGGTTCTGTTTTCGACCATCATCGGTGGTGTTCGGTGCAACCGGATCAGTTTCGCCAAAGCCAGCAGCGTGGAGCCGCTCGGGGCTCAGGCCGCCACCCTTCTCTTCCACGGTGCTCACCAAGTGTACGAGCACTTCGCGTGCGCGCATCACGGATAGGCCCCAATTGTCCTTGAAGTGTCCGCCCTTGAGTGCCTTGTTGTCCGTGTGGCCGGCAACCTGGAAGTAGCGCTTGCTCAATTGCTGATCGTTGCGAATCACGTCGGCGACGGCATCCAGAACCTTGATGCCGTCGTCGCGGAGCTTGTCTTGACCCGAAGCAAATAGCACGTCGCCCGGGAGGCGAATGACCATGCGGTTCTTCCGGATTTCAACCTTCAGCCCCAAATTGACCAGCTTCTGCAGCTTGCTCCGCAGTGCCTCGAAGCGCGCCTTCACTTGCTCAAGCTGAGCCGCTCGCTTTTTGTATTCCTCCAGCGCTTGCTTTAGTTGATCCAAGCTCGAAGCAAGCTCTTGCTTCTCGCTGCCGGCTTGCTGAAGCTGGGTGTTGAGCGTATCTAGATTCACGCCCATTTTTTCAAGCTGCTGCTGCAGTTGGGCTACACGTTCCTTCGCCTTATCGAGCTCGGCTTGGGCTTCTCTGTGGGATTTCTGTTCCGCTTGGTATTGTCCGTTTAACTGACCGTATTTGGCGAGCTGTGCTTGCCATTCATCTTCTGAATAGCCGCAGCCGCTGAGGGCCCAAAGTGATACGAGGATAGCGAGGAGTTGGCGTTTCATAGGGGGACGTCCTTTGGCTGGAATAAGTCGCTGAAACGATGGCCGTGTCAAGGGTAACAGGGCTGCGGTTCGACGGTAACTATCTGAATTGGTTTGGGTTTTTGGTGGGCCGGCAGTGGGCAAGGAGTTGAGCGTCAGGCGCGTGGGCGCGGCAAATGTGATTTGGCTTAAAAAAAGGACGTTTGAAAGGACCGGTTGTCACTTCGCTGTCACAGGTTAAGGCTACCTGATCAAAGAAATGGTGAGCATTCTTGTAGTCGAAGACGAGCCGGACCTGCGCGAGGTTCTCGAATACAACTTGAGCCAATCTGGCTACGAGGTGCGAACAGCTGGAACGGGCAATGAAGCGCTCAGCCTAGTTCAGAAAGCCGAGCCTAATCTTGTGCTTCTAGATTTGATGCTGCCGGATATCTCCGGTACTGAGGTGTGCAAGATCTTGAAGGAGAACCAGCGAACTCGCGGGATCCCGATCATGATGCTTACGGCGCGCGGCGAGGAGATTGATCGTGTGGTGGGCTTTGAACTAGGTGCCGATGATTACGTCGTAAAACCGTTCAGTGTGCGTGAGCTTCTGCTCCGCGTGAGCGCGGTATTGCGCCGATCAACCGGGCCACAAGCTGAGCGAGATAAAGACGAGGTGCAGTTCGGTTGCTTGAAGATCGATCGAGAAGCGCACCGGGTGTGGGTGGAATCCCTTGAGGTGGAGCTTACAGCGTTAGAATTTAAGCTCCTGCTGACGTTATTTGACCGGAAAAACCGCGTCCAAACACGGACCACACTGCTCGACGACGTGTGGGGCATCCAGGCTGACATCACCACTCGCACGGTGGATACCCACGTCAAGCGGCTGCGCGAGAAGCTAGAAGCCGCTCGGATCTACGTTGAGACCGTGCGTGGCGTTGGATACCGCTTTGTTGCTTCGCCTGAAGAGGCCGTGCCTTGAAGCTTGGCATCCGCGGCAAACTCTTTACCGTTTTTCTGAGTTTGATCGCGGCGTGCATCGGGGTAGCTTACATTTTTATGCGCACCCAGCTGGAAAGTGGGGTGTCGGCGCGCATTCAGAAAAGCTTAGTAACCCATGCCGAGATCGTGGCGGACCAAGTTCGTTCGGTAAGGCTCGCACCTGACGACCTGAATTCGTGGGACGCGCTGGCAGATAGCATCGGAAAAATGGGCTCGGTGCGCGTCACCTTGATTCGGCGCGATGGCGTGGTGGTGGGGGACTCAGACGTGGCACGGAGCGCGCTCTCCCAGGTGGAGAATCACGCACAGCGCCCCGAAGTTCTAGACGCAATGCAGACAGGGCAGGGCCACGCCGAGCGACTCTCTGCCACGGTCAGGGAACCGATGGCGTACGTGGCCGTGCGAGTAGGCTCTGACGCTCGGGGGAATTTTCCTTCGGTTGCTCAGAAGGGCAACGGGCAGGCAACTCCGTTTACAGGTGTGGTCAGAGTGTCGACGCCCCTGCGTGAGGTGGAGGCCGCGATCTCTGATCTGCGACGCGCGCTGGGCTTTGCGACTGCGTTGGCGTTGATGCTGGCGGTGCTGTTGTCTTCCTTGGCTGCTCA
This sequence comes from Polyangiaceae bacterium, assembly GCA_033763455.1. GTDB lineage: Bacteria > Myxococcota_A > Polyangia > Polyangiales > Polyangiaceae > JBBRRP01. The sequence continues at coordinate 21,028 of JANRKO010000064.1, read as the reverse complement.
GCTTGCGTCTCGCGGGATTCGCACGCTCGTTGAAGCGGCCGGGCGAATGGCACGCGGGGATCTGGACGTCCGCATTCGCATGTCGGGCACCGATGAATTTGCCCAATTGAGCCTTGCACTCGATCAGCTCGCGCAGGGGCTCTCGAGTACGGTGGAGCAGCTGAGCGAAGAGCGTGATCGGTTGGGTGCCATCTTGCGGGGGATGCAAGAGGGCGTGCTGGTGCTGGACGTGAACGGATATGTTACTCTCACCAACCCTGCGCTCCGAGAAATGCTGCTCCTCGGGCAAGATGCGATAGGAAAAATGGTGTTGGAGGTGCTCCGCCACACGGAGCTCAAGGAGCTTCTAGATCGAGCTGGAACAGCGACGGAAGCCGTCTCCACCGTGCTTGAGGTGGGTGGGCTAAAGCCGAGAGTTTTGCTGGCACGGGCCGCGCGGCTGCGCACCGAAGAAGGGGGTGTTTTCGCCGTTTTTGTCGACGTCACGGAGATGCGCCGCTTGGAATCTTTGCGGCGCGATTTCGTGGCGAACGTTTCGCACGAGCTACGAACACCAGTGGCCGCGATTCTTTCCGCGACTGAAACGCTGGAAGGAGCGCCCGACCAAGATGCCAAAGCCCGCAAGCGTTTCTTGCCCATCATCGCACGCAACGCGGAACGGCTGGGCCAACTCGTTGAAGATCTGTTGGAGCTTTCACGGATCGAGTCGCGCGAGCTTAAGCTCAACCTCGAATCGATTGATCTGGCCATGGCGGTGGAGCATGCCGTCGCGCTCTTCCTGGAGCGCGCTGAAAAGAGGAATTTAACGATTCATCAGGATGTGGAGCCCAACAAGTATTGGGTCACCGGTGATAGGCGCGCGCTTGAACACGTACTCACCAACCTAATCGACAACGCTGTCAAATATTCGAGCCTTGGTGGCACGATTCGAACTCACGTGGAGGTATCAGAAGGCTTTACCAAGCTTATGGTTGAGAATTCCGGCCCGGGCATTGCGAGTAAGCACCTGCCGCGCCTATTTGAGCGTTTCTACCGGGTAGACGCTGGCAGGTCTCGCGAACTCGGGGGAACGGGCTTGGGCCTCGCCATAGTGAAACACATGACGGAGGCGATGAAGGGTACGGTTTCGGTCCAGTCCACCGAGGGAGTCGGCACCACTTTTACGGTGGCCTTACGAAATGCGCCTGAAGAGCGCACTGGCAGCTCCACCAGAATCGCCGTAGCGGTTGCGCCAGTGGATGCCGAAGCCGATGTGTCGGGCTGACGTTGCAACCACGCCACCTTTGGGCTTTCAGCTATCAGTTTTCGCGGTTGGCATCTGCAACGTGGTGGCGCACATCTTGCCCCTTCACCATGTACACCACCATCTCGGCGAGGTTTGTTGCATGATCGGCGATGCGCTCAATGTTCTTGCTGATCGACTGCAACTGGGTTGCCCTCACCACCAAGCTTGGGTCTTGCATCATCGCGGTAACTAGCTCGGGAAATAGCTGCGCGTAATAGGTATCCACCTGCTGATCGCGCCGTATCACTTCTTGCGCTTTATGGGGGTCAGCCGCCACAAACGCATCAAGGGCATCATGGAGCATCTGCTGCGCAACATGGCCCATACGCACCACGGAGCCGGCCGCCTCCCGAAGCACTACCCGATCTCCGAGGTCTAGAACGCGCTCACAAATGTTCACGCCGAGATCTCCAATGCGTTCGAGATCTGTAACGTGTTTGAACGTCATCATCACAAATCGAAGATCCGAGGCCACTGGTTGACGCCGAGCCAAGACTTTGATGCACATCTGATCGATATCAATCTCTAGGAGATCAATTTGCCGATCCATCGCGATGGTTTGACGTGCGAGATCGATGTTTCTTGTTTCGAACGCGGCAAGCGCGTTATTGATCATTTCTTCAACACGCGCGCCCATGAGCAACACCTGCTCGCGTAGGGTGTCCAGCTCTCGGTCGTATTCGCGGTCGGTATGCTTACGGTCCAAAGAGCCTCGGCTTTCATCCAAAACGGCCGGTGATGTAGTCTTCCGTCCGGCGTTGCTTAGGGTGGGTAAATATAGCATCCGTCTTGTCGAACTCGACAACTTCTCCGAGATAGAAAAAGGCGGTGTAGTTGGCGACGCGGGCGGCCTGCTGCATGTTGTGGGTCACAATTACGATGGTGTAGTCCTCGCGGAGCTCGTGAATGAGCTCTTCCACTCGTGCTGTAGCGATAGGATCCAGCGCAGAACACGGCTCATCCATGAGGATCACCTCGGGCTCCATGGCCAAGGACCTTGCGATACAGAGCCGCTGCTGCTGGCCGCCCGAGAGGCTGGTGCCCGCGCGATCTAGGCGGTCTTTCACTTCATCCCACAGGGCAACCTGGCAAAGTGCGCGCTCCACGCGGGTATCTGGGTCGCTCACTCGGATGCCATTGAGCCGCAGGCCCGCCAAGACGTTGTCGCGAATCGACATCGTGGGAAAGGGGTTGGGCTTTTGGAAGACCATGCCGACTCGGCGCCGCACGCGGACCGGATCCACGTCGCGGCCGTAAATATCTAAACCTTCAAGTGTAACCTTGCCCTTGGCCTTCGCGTTGGGAACGACTTCGTGCATGCGGTTCAAGCAGCGGATAAAGGTGGATTTTCCGCAACCTGAAGGGCCGATAATGGCTGTGACCTTCTTTTCTAGGATCGGCAGCGTGATGCCCTTCAGCACATGGGTGTTGCCGAAATACGCATGCAGGTCTTCGGCCTGCATCTTGGAATTCGCCTTGGTGTTCAATTGGAACTCGGCAGCGAGCGGATTGGAAGCCTCGGCATCCGAAGCACTCGGGCTCGATTTGCCCTCGGGTACGGTGCGCGCCGCAAGCATGGCGGATGAGGATTCGGATTCTAGGGAAAAGCTCATTGCTTTCTCACACGGTTTCGAACGAGGAGACGCGCCGAGATGTTGAGAATCAACACCAGGCTAACGAGAACGAGTGCCGCAGCCCAGGCCTGGCGGTGCCAATCTTCGAAGGGCGAAACGGCATAGGTGTAGATTTGCACTGGCAACGAGGCGGTAGGTTCGAGCAGGCTATCCGACCAGAACCGATTGCTGAAGGCCGTGAAGAGCAGCGGAGCTGTTTCTCCGGCCACGCGAGCCACGGCCAACATGATGCCCACGGCAATTCCAGGAGCAGCAGTGCGGAGCATGACTCGCAGTGTGGCGCGCCACTTGGGGACGCCGAGCCCGAGGGCCGCTTCTCGCAGGGACTCTGGCACCAGGCGTAGGAGTTCCTCGGTCGTGCGGGTGACCGTCGGCAACATGATCACGGCAAGCGCAAGAGCTCCGGCAATGGTGGAGAAGGTTTTCGTGGTGAGCACCACCAGCGAATAAATGAAGATACCTACCGTGATGGAGGGAATGCCCGACAATACGTCCGCCGAAAACCGCACCACCGAGCCCATACGGGTTTGACCAAACTCCGCTAGGTACACTCCGGCGAGTACCCCTGGGGGAATGCCCATCACCGAGGCCAACCCCACGAGCTTGAGCGTGCCCAAGATGCCGTTGGCCATGCCGCCGCCGGTTTCCCCCACGGGCTTGGGCAATTGGGTGAAGAAATCCCAGTTGATGCCTTGCATGCCCCGTGCTGCCACGTAATAGAGAATGCCAAATAGCGGAACTACAGCGATCACTGTGGCAACCACGCATGCGGCGCTGAAGGCTGCATTCGTAAACTTCCTGAGAGCGTGGTGTTCGCCGGTAATGCGGCTCATAACCTACCCCCCGCAGGCAGGCGTGCTACCCGCCAGACCAAGGCGCGGGCAACAATATTTAAGATAAGCGTGACGGCAAACAGCAAGAATCCAATTTCGGCGAGGGCTGAAAGGTAGAGGTCGCCCGTTGCCTCCGTGAACTCGTTCGCGATCACGCTTGCCATCGTATACGACGGCGCAAAAAGCGACGCGCTCATCTGCGGACGGTTGCCGATCACCATGGTGATAGCCATGGTTTCCCCGAGGGCACGCCCGAGCCCCAAGATAGTGGCGCCCACCAACCCCGAACGCGCGAAGGGCAGAATGACGGTGCGCAGCGTTTCCCAGCGCGTAGCCCCGAGGGCGTAGGAACCCTCCCGTAAGGTGCTGGGCACTGCATTCAATACCTCGCGGCTCACGGAAGAGACGGTAGGGGTGATCATAATGGCCAAAATCACCGCTCCGGTCAGCATTCCAAACCCTTGTGCCGGCCCTTGGAAAAAGGGCAAAAAGCCCAGAGTTGCTTCGAGTGCGGGTTCCACCACCTCGCGCATGAAAGGAGCCAATGCAAAAATGCCCCAGAGCCCGTACACAACGCTCGGCACGGCAGCAAGCAGCTCAATCAAGAAGGCCACCGGGTTCTTGAGCCAGGCCGGGCACATCTCGGTCAGGAAGACGGCGATCCCCAAAGAGACTGGGACGGCCAGCACCAGCGCCAACAGCGAAGAGACAACCGTCCCAAAAATGAACGGGAGCGCACCGAACTGATCTTGTACAGGATCCCACGACGTGGATGTGATGAAGCCAAGGCCAAACGTCGCCAGGCTCAGCTTGGAGGCCTTCAACATCTGCACAGCCATGCCTGCGAGGGCGGCCACCACGACCAGAGCAAATAGCAGTGTCAGCGTGCGAAAGATCGCATCGCCCCAATTCACCTCACTCCCAAATGGCTTGAGCCACTTAGGACGGGGACGGACGAGACTTTCGTGGTGCGTGGCCATGGGCCGCTGTCTAGCTCAGTCGCCCGTCAAGGGCTCCCAAGTAGAGATTTTCCTCCTGATTTGAGCTCTTTCAGCCGAGCCTCGATCTTGCCGATGGCCTTTGCGGGGAGCGGAGCGTAGTGCAGCGTTCCTGACAGTTTTTGGCCGTCGTGGATGGCCCACCACAAAAATTCGCTGAGTGCCTGCGCCTTGGCGGCGTCCGGCATATCTTCGTAGACCAGAAGGTACGTGTACGAGCTGATCGGATAGGCCTTAGGTGCGGCAGAATTCACGATCGAAACGTGCAGTGAATCGGGAAGTTCGACGCCTTCAGCAGCAGCGGTGACGGCTTCGATGCTTGGGGTAACAAATTCGCCAACGACGCTCTTCAGCGCTGCCATCGAAAGCCCAGTCTGGAGCGCGTACGCAAGCTCGGCGTAGCCAATAGAACCGGGCGTGGTGCTAACGCTGCCGGAAACGCCCTCATTGCCTTTGGCAGAAAGGCCAACAGGCCACTTCACGCTCTTGCCGACGCCAACTTTCTCTTTCCATTCAGGGCTTACGGTGCCCAAATAATCAGTGAATACTGCCGTGGTTCCGCTGCCGTCGCTGCGTGAAACGACACGAATGTCTGCGGCAGGAAGCGCGGCGCCTTCATTCAAAGCCTTGAGGCGAGCGTCGTTCCACTTGGTGATCTTGCCGAGGTAGATGTCGACGAGAACATCGGGTGTCAGCTTGAGAGGTGCTTTGAGCTCTGCCACGTTGTACACGACCGCTACGGCTCCGAGCGTCATCGGTAGGTGGAACAACTTGTGAGGAGCTTTCTTCGCCTCCTCATCATTCATAGGCGCGTCGGTGGCGCCGAAGTCGACGGTGCCGGCGATCACTTGGCGGATGCCACCGCCCGAACCGATCGACTGATAGTTGATTTGAACGCCCGGCTTAAGCTTCCGGTACTCATCCATCCACTTCGAGTAGAGGGGATAGGGGAAGGTAGCCCCGGCCCCCGTGAGCTTGACTGGGCCGGCTGGGGCCGGAGGGGGTGCCCCGGGACCGGTACCGCCCGGAGCCTCAGATTTAGAGCAGCCAACAACCGCCAATAGGGCCGTAGCCAATGTCGCCAGAAGGGTTCGTCGAATCATGCGGGTGCTCCTACCAACCCCCGGCCGAGCCAGGAAGGCCAGGCTGCAACACCTGTGTGACGTTTCTGTGACAACGGGCTAATCCCGCAAAGTTCGGGAAAAATGCGCAGATTTTATGCACGGCCATGGCTGTCAGGAAGCCAGGGGGGCTTCGGCGAATCGATACCCCACCCCCCGAACCGTCTCCACATAGTCACGGGCAGCCCCCAGCTTCTGGCGGAGGCGCTTGACGTGTGCGTCCACCGTCCGGGTGGTGACCTTGGTATCCATCCCCCAAACGTGGTCGAGCAGGGCCGCCCTCGACTGAACGCGGTTTTGGCGATCGTGGAGGGTGGTGAGAAGCTTGAACTCAATCGCGGTGAGCTCCACCTCAACCTCCCGGACCCAAACTCGATGGGCGCCCAGATCGATGCGTAACTCCCCGAACTCCAGAAACTGACCAGAGACTTCCCCCTTTGGGCTCTGCCGGCGGAGGACGGCCTTAATGCGCAACAGCAGCTCGCGCATACTAAACGGCTTGGTGACGTAATCTTCCACGCCGAGCTCGAAGCCAACTACGCGGTCTATCTCCTCCCCGCGCGCCGAGACCATGATAACAGGTAAACCGCGCGTGTTCGGATCGTCCTTGAGTGCGCGACAAACTTCCGTCCCTGAAATATCAGGCAACATCAGATCGAGCAGCACCAAATCAGGCTTTCTTGCACGAGCTAATTTGAGCCCATCTTGACCGCATGCTGCCGCCAAGACTTCGTAGCCGGCATTAGTCAAATTGTAGTCTAGGACATCCGCGATATCGCGTTCGTCCTCCACGACCAGGATCTGGGTCATCACTTACGAATGACGGCATACTGCTGAAGTGTGACCTCAAGGTGACAGCACCGTAGCACCTGTGGGGTGAGTGCTTTCTGGGGGCGGGTCGCCACGCGCGCCCCGGTTTCATGACGATCATGAGGCGTTTGTGTGTCACAACTTTAAGATCCTTGCGAAAAATGCGGCCAGCTTGCTTCACGGTCAATTTCCCGTGGCGTCACGCGCATGTCACACACTCTGAGCAAGCTCCGCCCCTGAATGGACATCGCGGTTTGGACCACGCACGGAGTGGATCGGCTTAGGCGCTGGCGCCTCGCAATGGGGGGAATGCTGGGTGCAGCGATCATTGCTGGGGTGGTAGCGGTCTCCTTTCTAGCTGCGCCCGTTGAGGCCGAGCCTGCAGACGAAAAGGTGCTCGAAGTGAAACTTGCTGAGGCGCCCGAGCCTGAGCCGGAACTTGAGCCCGAGCCTGAGCCAGAACCGCCTCCGGTTGCCAATCAACCTCCGCCGCCCGTGAATCAGCGCGTGATGCCCAGTTTGAAGCCTCCCACCGAGGTTTCCGATGCTCCGCTCACCGAAGCCGAGCCCACCGATTCAAATCCCTATGAAGGGGATCCTTACGCCAACGGTGTGGTGTCCTCCGGGGCACGCCGAGCTCCCCCCAAGGTGGAAGAGAAGCCCGCGCCGCCTCCGCCGCCGAAAGCTGTTCCTCGCGGGCCGATGCGTGTCACCGAAAACGTCACGCCCCCGAAATCCCTCAGCCAAGGCGCTCCTTCGTACCCGAGCTCAGCCAAACAGGCGGGTATCGAAGGCACCGTCATTATCAAGTATGTTGTAACAGAGACTGGCAAGGTCACGAACGTGCAGGTGGTGCGGGGCCCCGCTGAGTTGCGGCAGGCCTGCATTGATGCCGTGTCGCAATGGACGTTTGAGCCTGCGATGTATGAGGGGCGTCCCGTGGCAGTGTTCAGGATTGCTCGTTTCCCGTTCCGCATCACCACCTAAGAGAGCCCTTCTAATTAAGCGAAAGACCGAGGAGAAGCGTTATGAGTTTTGATCTAGTTCACATTTGGGGCTCCATGAGCATTTTGGCGAAAAGCATCGCCTTTACGCTCATGTGTATGGGCATCGCGAGTATCGCCGTGGTCGTGGAGCGAAGCCTCGCCATGTACCGCTCGGCGAAGGAATCTGCCGCATTTGCCAAGGTGATGGCGCCCCTGCTCGACAAGTGGAACATCGAGGAAATCTTACTGCAGAGCGAGAAGTTCAAGCATTCTGCACTGGCCAAGCTTTTCGGCGCAGTCATTGAGAAATACCTCTCCGCCGCAGACGATCAAGAGAATGGCAACGTTCACCCCGTAGATCTCGCGCGCAGCGAGGCTGCACGTCGGCAGGAGGCCATCGGCGAGGAGCTGCGCCGTGGGACAGGCATTCTTGCTTCCGTAGGTTCGGTGGCCCCGTTCGTGGGTCTACTCGGCACGGTTGTAGGTATCATCGCGGCCTTCCAAGGTATCGCATCTACCGGCTCGGGTGGACTTGGTGCTGTTTCCTCAGGCATTTCCGAGGCACTGATCGAAACTGCGTTTGGTCTCATGGTCGCCATCCCGGCCGTGCTGTTTTTTAACTACCTCACCGCTCGCGTTAACTCCATTGAAACGGCGTTGGCGCGATCGGTTGGCGAGCTTCTGGACGATCTGGAGAATCATCATGGGCGTCAATCTCACGACCGGGCGATCGAACAAGAAGCGGCCTGAGCCGGAAATGAACGTCACACCGTTGGTGGACGTTGTTCTGGTTCTGCTCATTATCTTCATGGTGATTGCCCCTGCATTGAACGAGGGCGAACACATCGAGTTGCCTTCCATCTTTCAGCCAGATCCCAAGCCTAAAGACATGAATCCCATCGACGTGGCGATGGCCTATGGTGGGAAGTACTTGGTGGATAAGCAGGTGCTGGACGAAAGTGGCGTGCGCCCATTGCTCGTGAAGCTCCACGCAGCGGATCCAGAACGCAACGTGATGCTCAAGACAGACGAGCGGATCCCTTACAAGAAGGTACGCGAGAACTTGGCCATGCTGCAGAAGATTGGGTTTCCCGGCGTGAGCCTCAAGGTGATGGAACGAAAGGCTGGGGGCGGTGCTTCCTAAAGTGTCTCGCGTCAGCGAAATTCACTTGCGAAAGGTAGTAAGCCCATGGGCATGAGTATCTCCGCAGGCGGCGGTGGTGGGAAACCCAGGCCCGTGCCGACGGTGAATGTGACGCCGCTGGTCGACGTAACGCTAGTGGTTCTGATCATCTTCATGGTGGTTACCCCGCTAATGACGAAAACATTTTGGCTCAATTTACCCAAGCAAGACGACACCAACCAGCCAGTAGTGCCGAATCCCTCTGCTGAGCCGCTCGTTCTTACCGTGGATAAAGGCGGCGTTATCCGCATCAACAAGACGGTGGTCAAAAAAGAAGAGCTGAAGTCGCGTTTGCCGCGCTTTTTGGCCGCCAAACATCAAAAAGTTCTGTATTTCGACGCGCACGACGACGTGCCTTACGGCGTCGCAGTGGAAGCGATGGATCTCTCTAGGAGCGGCGGTGCCCGCTCGATAGCCATCCTCACGCAAAAAGTCGTTAAGTAGCCGACCACTCACCGCCTTAGGGTTCCTTCCCACGAACACCTGTACGGACCTTTGTCGTTAGATACCCCTTACTCCGCGATGCCAAGAATGCGACTCCTCCATCGTCCAGCCCTCTGTGCCCTTATTGTCCTTAGCTTAACGTCTTCCCGCCTGATGGCCCAGTCGGCGGCCCCACCGCCGGACGCAGCAGCTCCCAAGGACGCGACCGCTCCCACGGATACAGCGCCGAAAGACGCCGTGGCACCCAAAGATGCTCCAGCGGGTGATGTTTCTGCCGCAGCTGACGAGCCTTCCGACGGAGGCACGGAGGAGGGCGGCGAGGAAGTTCCCGTAGCTCCATCCGCGGCTCCTGGCACGCCGACGCCCGGCGCCACTTCAGGTTCCGGTACGCCGGCAGCTCCACCTGGCGCTTCCGACACCGCGGGTAGCGATGATGGTGCCGGTGGTGAAGGCGGCGCGGGCGAAGGCGGCGAAGAAGACATGGGCGGCGAATTCAAGCTCGTTCCCCCCAAAAAAGGCCGCGCCGTTATCTGGGGCCAAGTGGTGGACGATAGAGGGGAGCCGCTGCCTGAGGCCCAAGTTACGGTGCTCCAAACCGGCCAAAAAGTTGTGAGCGACTTCGACGGCAAGTTTCAGATCGAAGTGCGCCCGGGCACGTATTCCTTGCGGGTCTTCTTTGAGGGTCCACGCCTGGGCTTGGATGGTATCGTCGTGGTCGCCGACCAAACGCTGAAGGTCGACACCAAAGTAGAATCTCGCGATCTCGACGTGGACACCATCGAAGTCGAAACCGAAGCCAACCGCGCCACAATCGAAGGCGAAATTTTGGCGCGCCAACGATCTGCCGCCGTAGGTGATAGCGTGGGGCGCGTGGAAATTTCGAAAACGCCCGACAAGAACGCAGCGCAGGCCGCGCAGCGCGTGGTGGGTGCCACTATTGTCGGTAATCGCTTTGTGTACGTTCGGGGCCTCGGTGAGCGTTACTCGAACGCACTGCTCAATGATTCTCCGCTCCCGAGCCCTGAGCCGGATCGCGCCGCTGTCCCTCTCGATCTCTTTCCAACCATGGTGATCGACAGCCTCACCATCGCGAAGACGTTCACGCCGGACTACCCGGCTGATTTCGCCGGCGGCTCCGTGCGCATTCAAACTCGCGATCTGCCCGATAAGTTCTTGTTTCAGGTGAGCGGCTCGGCTGGCTTCAATACGCAAGCAACCTTTACGAATCGCCTTAGCTATGAGGGCGGATCCAGGGACTGGTTAGGGGTGGACGACGGTACACGAGCGCTGCCGAAGGATTTCCCGAGCTACAAGCTGGAGCCTACGGTCGGCAATGCGGGTGGTGGCACTCCTCAGGTCACGCAGAGGGATATTGATGCCGCAAGTCAGCGCATCAATACCTTCATGCACACCAAACGGGAGTATACGCCACCCGAACAAGGGTTATCGGTTGTGATCGGTGACGGTTGGAAGCTCAGCAGCGACCGAAAGGTAGGCGTGTTGGGAGCCTTCAACTACGGGCGCTCTTACAAAGTGATCGAAGATCGCGAGTTTCGAGAATTCGTGCCTGGAGGCAGGCGTGCCGTGATCGACTACAAGCTCGACAGCGGGACAGAGAGTGTCAGCTGGGGAGCCTTTGGTGGCGCGAGTTATGCCTTCTCTAAGAATCACAAGCTAACTCTGATAGGCATTCACAGCCAGCTCGCGGATGATGCTACTCAGATCCTCAATGGCTATAACGAATCGATTGACGGACAGGTTAACAATACGAGCCTTCGGTTTGTGGAAAGAACGCTCAACTTCGCCCAACTTCGCGGTCAGCACACATTTCCCAGCCTCAACAAAGGTGAGCTCGCGTGGACGGGGTCGATCTCCGGAGCCCGCCGCTCCCAGCCAGATACGCGCGGCATTTCCTTTCAGCAGCAGGCAGGCGCGACCGGATGGGCGTATGTCGAAGCAGACGACAGCGGAAGTCATTTCTGGGCCTACCAAAACGAGCGGGCCTTAGGCGCGAAGGCGGACTATTCCCAGCCACTCGGCGGCCGAGACTCCAAGGTGAAGGTGGGAACGCTTCTCAGCCAGAAGGACCGCACGTTTCGTTCACGTAAGCTGGCGTTTGGCGGCGGTAGTGGCTTCGGCTGTTCTGGTGTCGACTTCGATTCATGCGCTGATGACGTGCTGCGTGGTGATCAGATTGGTACCAACGTGCTGTTGAAGGAGTCGACTTCTCCCGTCGACTCCTACGAGGGTGCCTTGGGCGTGTATGCGGGCTACCTGATGGCGGAGCTCGGCGTTCTGCCAGGATTGCGGGTGGTGGTTGGTGAACGCATCGAACGGACACATCAGACAGTGCAACCGTTTGATCAGTTTGGCACTTCACCTCAGGTCAACGAGGGCAAAATTCGGAGCACTGATCTACTGCCAGCCCTGAGCGGTTCGTTCGAGTTCTCTAAGAAGACAAAGGTCAGGGTGTCTGCAACGCGAACCCTAGCGCGGCCACAGCTCCGGGAGCTTGCGCCGGCTGCGTACAGCGAAGTCTACGGGAGCCGGCTCACGGTCGGGAATCCGGACCTCAAGCTCACCTACGTTTCGAATCTAGACGCGAGGCTAGAGTTCTTTCCCACCCTTCGCGAGGTGCTAGCGGCGAGCCTTTTCTACAAGCGCTTTCAGGATCCGATCGAGAGCACGCTCCTCCCGGCTGGCAATGGTTACCAAAACGGGTTTCGCAACGCCCAAGGGGCAAATTTGGTGGGCGTTGAGCTCGAAGCGCGTAAGAATCTTGAGTTCCTAACCAAGGATCTTCAAGACATTACTGCCATTGCGAATCTAACACTCGCAGCCTCACAGATTGTGTTGGGTGGAGAAGACGCACGTGTCTTAACCAATGCGGATCGTCCCATGGCACAGCAAGCGCCATACGTGACCAACTTCGCACTAGAATACGCTCATGCCGGCAGCACGATCCGTGGCCTCTATAACGTATCGGGGGCGAGGCTCGTTAACGTAGGGACGAACGGCCTGGCCGATGCTTATGAGCACCCGCGGCATAGAATTGACCTGGTGGCGTCTCAGGATCTCTCACGTCAAGTACAGCTCAAGGTGTCCGCTAAGGACGTCCTGAACTCGGAGCTCCTCGTGACACAGGGACGATCGGAGCGTTCCGACAACGTGGTAGACCGATACACCGAGGGAGCTAACTACTCGATATCGGCATCGTACACATATTGAGCCGCTGCACACGTAAGCCTGGAGGAAACCGCCAACCGGCCGTGGGGCGCCCCCTCGTTGGATGCTACGCGAAAGTCACAATCTGAGCACGTGATCGTCATTGAGTGGCGGCAAAAGGGTGTTTCAGACATTGAATAACAGGAGAACTTCATCAATGCGTTTTTCAAGATTGTTGGTCCTTGGCGCCAGCGTCGCCGCCCTGCCGCTCCTAGCGATTGCCTGCAGCGATGACGCGAAGACACCATCCCTCAATAACCCGACAACTGGTGGCGCCTCCGCTGCCGGCGGTAAGGCTGCAAGTTCAGGTGGAGCGGCATCAGCCGCAGGTGGAGCGGCATCAGCCGCAGGTGGAGCGACTCAAGCGGGGGGAACGGCTGGTGTCGGTACGGGCGGAGCGGAGCAGACGGGCGGCACGGGCACGGGCGGAGCCCCAGCAGTGGCGTGCGACCTCTCCGGTGTAGGCAAGACGCGGGTGGACGTTATAGCCGACATAGCCGCGGACACCACTTTCACTGCAGACAAAGTGTGGGTGCTGAAGGACAAGATCCGCGTCCACAACAACGCAACCCTTACTATTGAGAAGTGCACGCGTATCGAAGGCACCAAGGAGCCCCTGGGCGCACTCATCATCGCCCGAAGTTCCAAGATCCAGGCTGTGGGTACTGCCGAAGAGCCAATTCTCTTCACATCGACTGCGGCCCCTGGTGCCCGAGCTGCGGGCGACTGGGGTGGCGTGGTGCTGTTGGGCCATGGAATTAACAATCAGGTGAGCAATGGCAACAGCACAAACGTACTTGTCGAGGGCCTGGCGGACGACCCACTCAACAAGCACGGTGGGGCAGATAATACTGACAACAGCGGCACCATGAAGTACGTGCGAATCGAGTTTGCGGGCTACCAACTGGCCAAGGACGTGGAGCTGAACGGGTTGACCTTCGGCTCTGTTGGTAGCGGGACGACTATTGACCATATCGAAGTGAGCAATGGGCTCGATGACTGCTTCGAGTGGTTCGGTGGCGCCGTGAATGCTAGCCACTTGATCTGCAACGGTGATGGGGATGATGCGTTCGACATAGACCGCGGCTACGTGGGTACGCTTAGCTACCTGTTTGGACGTAAGTTTGCGAATGCTTCGGGTGACCCAACCGGGTTCGAGTGGGACAATTTCAAGGATGGTCAAGCCAACTTGCCAAGGACACGCCCGGTTGTCTCAAACGTTACGCTTTGCGGCTTCGGCGTTGAACAGGTTGGCAAGGTAACGTACGGCGGAGTGTTTCGCCGAGGGACTGCCGCGAGTATTGATAGCTGGGTGGCAAGTGGTTTCGACTATGGTTTTGACATGAGGGACGACGCGGGCACGACGAACGCTCCGTACGTGACCATAGTCAACGCGAGCCTGTTTGGTATGCGCCTTGGTGACATCGCAAACGCGGGCGAAGGAGACAACGACTTTGGTTTTGACGAAACAGTATTCTTTGGCGCCGGAGCAGGCAATAACACGACAAGCGCAGGTTTCACAGCAGCTGAGTGCATTCAGGATGGAGCTCCAGCCTCGACCGTCACCAGCTTTACTACCCGTGGCGCATTCACCAACGGCAACTGGATGACCGGAAAATGGGTAGATTGGTCCAAGAACTGAGGAAGTAAGGCTCCCCAGTAAGAAGGGCCGGCGACGAGAGTTGCCGGCCTTTTTTGCGCGCCCAGCATGGGCACCGACTGTGGGACGCGGGGGCGAAAACGCGAGCCGATGAACACGAACCTGATTAAGGGTGGCGCCTAGCGGGCGTGACAGTCGCAAGGAGAGCGGCTGGTTGTTGTGGAATGGGCTGGAGGGAGGTTGTGCGCAAGGGCCTTCCCGTGTCCGGGTGGCGCGGCACAAGGCACCTTCAGTGGCGGGCGCCAGTATCAGATCGAGCTTGGCTCATCCATATGCCGTTTCTAGCAATGGGCGCCATTTCGCTCAGCCAACCTGGGCGTTCGCAGGCGTTTGGCGAAAAGGTGGAATCGCGGCACTGGGGTTTTCCCTGGTTTTCCCTCACCTCCGAAAGTCATCGTAATGTCACCATTGACGCGTTGTGCATCTGATATTCAACAAGTGGGTGAGGCCTTTGGGCGGGAGCTTGTACGTATGTTAGCAGCAAGAAGAATTCTATTCTGGGTGGGTGTCCTTGTTCTGTTTGCGGGAGGGTGCGATTCCAAGGAACGGGAAGGCGGCTCGGCGAAGTCGCAGGACCGAACCACAAGCTTTGCCCTGGCTGGTTGTACGGTAGGCGGGGATCCTCTCTGTCAACCACCACCTAGCGGTGTGAGTTGCTCGTGTGCGGGAAATATCTGTGCACGAAAAGAATCCCTGGCACCAACGTACGACTGCGTGAGCAAGTCCTGGCGCTGCGCTATTCCGGGAGGGGGTTTGCTTGCCCCGGGGGCGTCGTCGTGCCGCACCGTTTCGTTCGGGGAGTTGCCAACTCAATCCACTTGCGCGCCCGCCCCCGCACAAACGCCAAGTTGCCCGCCGACCACAACATGTACATGTGGCCAGCCCCAATGCACAACCAAATTAACGAAGGCAGCCGACCCCTTATCGTGCACTCAACCCTCATGGAAGTGTGACTTTGACGGGACAAAGGTGAGCCCTGGAACCAAGTCCTGCGTGGCGGTGGCAGGGAATCCCAACTTATTTCGGGAATACACGTGCACTCCGATGACCTGCCCGCAAGGGATCAAGCCCTGCAGTACCTGCGGGGCCGCCGGTTGCACTGAAGTCACGTCTATGCCGCTAGGTGATCAAGCCTGCCGAACGTCGAATCCAACCTGCAATTTTGGAGGAACGCTTGTGGAGTCCGGAAAGCAAGCGTGCGTTCCCGACGCTCAATGGCCCGGATTCATGCGGTCGCTGACCTGCATCGCTCCCACGGGGTGTCCGCCACTCCCACCCCCAAATCTAACGCCGGTTAACGTCAATTTCGCAATCCCATTGCCCGGCAAGTTGGACGGGCGGGCTCTTGTGTCCAAAGATGGGGCATTTCAGTATGAGATCCCGCTGCGAGCTCCGAAGGGGCGTCTCGACCTGCAACCGGATCTCCGGTTGGTTTACAACAGCAGAGGCGGGGATGGCCTCGCTGGGGTGGGGTGGTCTTTGGACGGGCTTCCGAGCATCAGCCGCTGCCGAAAGTCTGTGGCTTCCGACGGAATTTCCGAGAGGGTGCGTTACGATTCTACGGACAGCTACTGCCTGAATGGACAAAAGCTCAACGAGGTGGATCTTCTTGAGTACCGTACGCAGCAGGCTGATTACTCGAGGGTCCGTGCGGAGGGCGGTGTTCGAAGTGATGGCTCACCGCGACGTTTTCGTATTGAAACAAAGGACGGCCGCATCCTGACGCTTGGGGGAACCGATGACTCAACGGGGACTGCAGTGCTCGGGGGCGACAACGACTCCGACAGCCCCGTGTCCCCTGCTGCGTTCGCTGAGGGTAATGGCCTCAAGCTGCGCGATACCGATTCCGTCAACCAGGGTGCAAGGGTGGTCAGGAGCTGGCACGTGAGCCGCATCGAAGATCGCGCAGGAAATTGGATCGACTTCAAATACGTTTTGGGAGGAGTCGGAGATGGAGGCGTCGGATCGGCGAGCAGGCTTCCTTCTAGCATCAACTACCCAACAGGCTCGATGTCTTTCAGTTACGATCTGAAACCGGATCGCCTTCCGATGTTCGAAGGCGGCGTTAATGTGTCTATCGACTACCGACTGCGCGAGGTCTCTGCTCTGGGATACGCGACTGACCAGTCGCCCGCTCAGACGAAGCTGTGGTCTTATCGCCTCCTGTACAAGCAGAGCGAGTCAACCGGCCGTTCCTTACTCGAAGCTGCGGCGTTCTGCACGGGCAGGAAGTACTCTGACGACTCAGACCTTTCTGACAACCAATGTCTGGAACCGACTCGATTCACCTATGACGACGCAGTTGGCGAGTTTGAAGTCGTGGATCTTGGCGCGATGCCTCTTTTCCCCCTATGGTTTGAATTTACAAGGCTTATCACGACGGATCTGAACGGAGATGGGCGCACGGATCTCGTGTATGCGGGTTCGGAGCCTCCGCCGAATGAGAAGTGGCACTTGTTTGTCCAGATCGCAAATCCCGCTGGGAACCCCGCACCCTACGCTCCCCCCGTAGATGTTAGCAACGTAGTCCCCAGCCCGATCTTTGGCGAGTATGGTCTGAACGTTCATCGATCACGCACTGTGGACTTGAATGGCGATGGCGCCGACGAGTTAGTGTTGGCCTTGTTCGACGGCACCGAATACATTGTGAATCATGCGGGGCGTTATGATCGTTTCAGCGTATTCTCCTGGAATGGCTCCGGGCTGACCAGGGTTGCCGATATCCCAAGCACTCCTGGTAAACTCCATCAGCCCTTCACGTTCGCTGACATGAACGCCGACGGGCTCCCTGACTTGATGCGCACCCGTCTTGATTCAGACGTAGATCGAGATCGGTGGGAGTACCACCAAAATCGGTTAGCGGGGTGCAACTTCCAGCAGCTGGATTCTAGGTGCCAGACGGAGATTAGCAATCTGCTCAGCCAAACCCAACAGTCCGAGTATTGGTACTACGAACCTGGAGATAGCAGCGGGCTTCCATCCATTGCCCGCTTCGTTGGCGGGGTTTCAAGCCAAGGGGTTGACCTGATGAATGACGGGCGTACGGATATTTTCGCCATGCCATCTCAAGGGTACGGGTGGTTTGTTTCACTTACACGCCATGGACAGTCCTTGGCTCATCAACAGTTCGACTCACGGACCTCGCGAATATCAGTGAAAGAAATGGCGGGCTTCGCCGACCTGAATGGCGATGGTTTGTTGGACCCGGCTAGTCGCACTTGGGAGCAGGCACCGCTGCTGCTAACGGCCGACCTTAATACGGGCGCCGGGATTGGGCCAGCCTACAATTGGCCAATAGCAAGCACGGTAACGGGAATCCACAAGGACACAAAAGACAGTCATCGGCTGGTTGACTTCAATGGTGACGGCCGAGCGGACCTTCTCATTCCCCCCTACCATTCCGCTGCAAAATACGGAGGCTACACCGGCTTGGTAACCTCGTTTGGTGGCCCGCCGGCATTGTTTCTGAACCGAGGGTCGTTGGGTAGGACAGCGGTGAACCTACCAAGCACCGATGTCTTTCGGCTGCAGCACAACGAGGTGGTGTCTGGCGGGGTTATCTTAGCGACGCGTAGGGGATTCGCTGGCACAACTACAGGTGACAGTGACGGCAACGGTATCCCGGAAATTTTCCAAGTTGTGCATCCGAAACAGTTCTCGTACCAAATGGTCGAGATCCATGGAGTCGGGATTTTTGGTACTCCAATGACGCGCCCAACGACGGCGGATCCCTGGAGCGACGCCACCGAAACGCCTCGGATCCAGATGTTACGCAGTGTGCGGAAAGTAGTGCCAGACAAGCTTACCCAGGTCGTTGACGGCGGGCACCGCACCGACACCGCGAGCTACCTGCCGATCTCCGATCCTTCTGTGTACACCCCTGGAACCGACTGCCTTTACCCGCAGCGTTGTATGAAGACCGGGATGGATGTTGTGGCGAACCACCGAGCGTACGCCTCACTCAACGCATCCGAACCGAACTACGACCTGAGCTATCGCTACGAGGACGCGAGGGCGGATGTTCTGGGTCGGGGGTTTGTCGGATTCGGCCGCATGTATCAAACTGATCGCCTAAGCGGGGCTGTGACTACTGACAGATTTCGCAATGATCTAGCTGTGGCTATGTGTCCAGGACACGTTTACCCGTTTGCTGGTCAATCGGTAGAAACGAACGTGGAGACTCCCCTTCCCTCGGGGCTCACTCGCCGAACACGCACCGAGCGACGCTTCTGCGCACGTAAGCTCGACTATTCCCGTCGCTCCTCTTCGCTTAGCTATACGCCTGGGTTTCCTCGTCCTTCCACTTGGCTCACTGACGAAGAAATCCGGAGAATGAAATACTATGACCACGAGCCGTGGGGCACCGGCGTTAGCGGTCCCGCCCTGAACTTTTGCGACATAGACTCACAAGCATTGAGCAACATCGCGGAAACTCAGGCCACTTGCTCGGATCTTCGGGAAGCCTCGTTCACCACCGAGCTCGTAGAGTCCAAGGAGCTTACCGAGCAGGTAGGGGCCCCTCCAAGTTCAGGGCTCTCGCAGCAGGAAACCCTTTACTACGACCTCTTCGGTAATACAGTGGGGCGAATTGTCGCGCGGGCGTCAACCTCACCGACCCAAATTTCGGAGGTGCGCTCGGAGACGACGACCTACGCGAAGGATCCGGCGAATTGGCTCCTTGGGCGTGTTAGCAGCGTCACTGTGACGAGCACCGTTGGCTCTAAGGTAGGCACTCGCCAAACGACCTACGATTACGAGGGCACGGTGCCGTGGCCGAAGACTATTCATATTCAGGCAGGCGGACCCGTTGCCGAAGCACTGGATGTGGGGATCATTCGCAATGCCTTTGGGATGATTTCCGAGGTGACGGAGCGTTCGCCGGTTGCAGGTTCGCCGTTCGCTCCGCGCACCACCAAGGTCTACTACGATGCACTTGGCGTTTATCCGAACCGAATCGTCAATGCTGAGAATCATGTCACCAGACTCAAGTACGATCCTGGGTTTGGTGTTCTGCTGGAGACGACGCCCCCTAACAACCAAACGACCAAGTGGACCCTGGACGATTTTGGGCGGCAAACGTCGACGATTTACCCCGACGGTTATCAGACAATCAGAACATTTCCGGGTCCGGCTTCCGGACCTCTCACGGTGTCGGAGAGCGCCAACACCGGGGAAGTGCGGACCCTAATCTTTGATGGATTCGAACGCGTTACCGGCGAACAATGGAAGCACTTCGACGGCTCGATGGTGTCGGTATCCACGACGTTCAGAGACAAAGACCGCGAGACCGTGCGCACTCTCCCGGCGAAGGTTGGGACTTTGGCGGAGCAGGTCAAGTTCAAAGCGGATGCGCTCGGCCGCCCGCTGCTGTTAACCAACGCCGATGGCTCCGCCCGCCGCTGGGAATACCCCAACTTGATGGAGACGCGGGAAATCGATGAAGAGGGCAAAGAGCGGCGTCTGATATTCGACAGTGCAGGTCGCGTGCGCCAGAATGTATCGCTGCGTCCTCCCTCTGCGCCGGTTACCACAACCTACGACTACGGAGCCTTCGGAGTCCTAGCCACACTCACAGATCCGCTGGGAACGCTAACTTCGATCTCCGTTGACGGCCTTGGTCGCACAACCCTGTTGAGTAACCCGAACACGGGAACACGAACCTTCGCGTACTCTCCGTTTGGCGAGACAAGCAACCTTTCGACACCCACTGATTCCGTTGACTACTGGTACGACCGCGTGGGCCGGGTGACTCGAGCGACGGAACTGGAGCGCCCTGGTGCTGGCGCAACGGACAGAACCAGGCTGCTAAACTTCACCTACGACACTTGTCTCAGTGGCGCCCTCTGCACCACCCAGGCCTCAGACCTCAACGGCGCGCCTCAGGTGAAAGTAACTTACGTGTACGACGCGTTCGGGCGGGTTCAGCAGAAGAAGATGACGCTCTCCGGTGACGTGCGCGAATACGGTTCCGAGTACGCCTACGATGGTTTTGGTCGCCTCTCCGATCAGTGGGTGTACAGCAAGCTTCAGGCTTCAACCCAAACCGAATTGAGCTCCGGATTAGGATATACGTACAAGAATGGCTACCTGCAGACGGTGTATGATCGCCACTGGTTCGTTGGCAGCGGGGGTGTTTACTACGCGCCCCACTATCAAGCCCTGGAGTATGATGTCGACGGCCAGGTGGCTCGCGAAACGTTCGGGAACGGTCTGGCTGCCCAGCGACGGTACGATCCAAAGAGCCGAAGGCTCAATTTCGTTGACTTGAAAGATCCCCTGGGTCGTGTGCTCGATCAGCGCCAGTTTGACTACTACGCCAACGGAAATCTGCGAGGCTCGCAGCGCACGGTTGTCGGCCCTACGGGGTTACCCCAAACGTCCCTCGACGCGCTCACGTACGATGCCCTAGACCGCCTTTCTAGCTGGAATCGCTCGCTGCCGGGCGGCGCCGTTAAGCAGAACCAAACCTACACGTATCGCGACGACGGCAGCTTTGAATCGATGACAGAACAGGGCGGCGCGTCACTCCAACGCTACTTCGACTACGATCCGGCCAGAAAACAAATCCTTCGCAACATGACGGAGACAGCCAACGGGGTATCCAGTCTGGTTGAGGTTCAATCGGATCTATCAGGGCGTGCGACAGCAACTCCCTCGGGTGCAACCAACGCCACCACGAGCATGCCCGAGTTCTGGTCAAAAGTGGACTACATGTTACGCGCCAAACTGCCATCGTAAGGCAATACACAATTGCGGTCGCATGATTCCGGCAGAAATCCCGCGTAGCCATCGCAAATCAGGTCCAAGCATATCGTAGACTCAGCGTTGCACTACGACGTGCCGTGCAAG
>JANRKO010000063.1:0-50968 GCA_033763455.1 Polyangiaceae bacterium | reverse complement strand
ATACATCGACAACTTCTACAACACCGAGAGACGCCACTCTTATCTCGGTTTCCTCAACCCCATCGAGTTCGAATTGCGATCCAAAACTCAACAACGTGTGGCATAGTCATGCTGTCCACTGAAACGGGGGATCTTCAGTGCGAGCGAGAACAGTGGGAACTTTTCCGCATTCTGACGCAGCGCCTCCCCAGCCTTCACTTCTGGGCCGGGCGGCAGCGGAACTCCGGTAGGAGTTGTCATGCCGAGACTTGCCTTCAGCACCTGATCAAAGGCCAGCACGAGATTAGTCTTAGAGCCTGCCGGATCTACATGAAGCTTGCCGGTTAGGCGAAACTTGGGCGCCAATAGCCCCTGAATTCCACCCATGTGTATCTGAGCGGGCGTATTTTCAAGCACGGTCGCGCTGCCGGTGACGTCAGCTTCGTAGCGAAAGAACAGGAAGCCAAACGTGTGTGGCCACGCCATCTGCGAGGCGTCGTCTAGAGGTGCCACCTTCGATGCATCCACGGAGTTACACGCTGCATTAAGACCTAGGATAAACGATACACCATCGTATTCACCCGGAGGTGCCTTCACCCTGACCGCGAGCGACGCCGGATCATCCAGGGTTATCAGCCGAACGTTGTGGGGAACCACTGACCCGTCTGCCTTCACCAAATCCACCGGCACCACATCCGCTCCTTTAAGTAGCGCAAACTCGGACAGATAGAAGCGCACATTGGTGGGCGTGAGCGTACCATCCGGAGAAAGCGCATTGGCTTCACCATACTTGAAGGGTAGAGCGCCGAGCTTCAAGCTAACGTCAAACTCGAGAATGCCCCCATTACTCAGCCTGGCTGTGGGAGCCGCGGGGCAATCCGATACCGCACCGCCTCCACCCACGCCTGTTTGGCCGCCCGACACAGACCCTCCACCACCACTCTGCCCGCCCGTTACCGCAGCACTTCCACCGACGTTTGCCGCACCCCCTGAAGATGAGCGCGCCCCTCCGACGTTGCTTGCACCGCCCGCGCTCTTGCTACCTGAACCGTTTTCTGAACCCGCCATGCCACTGCCAGAGGAGTTCCCCCCAGACTGACCACACGCTGCCAATAGGAATGCAAACCCAAGAGCGAAACTCCGCATAGCAATCAGTTTCACTGAGGCAGTACGTACGGTCAAGCGCAACCTGCGGCATGGACTGTCATATTCAACTATTCGCGACGCTCCTATTCATCCGATGAGGGACAACCCTTGGCTGGGTAGCACTTTCAAGCTAACTCCTTGAGAGCCATTTCTGGAACTTTCCGACAGACCCGGAAGACTCGACAAGAGGGCTGAGCGCGCCCACGACGGTCCGGTGTCATGAAATTACTCCACGATGTCACCAGCCCAGAGCCGCTCAAGAAAGCGCGCTAAGGGCAGGACTTGAACCCCACTCTCCAATGTACGCTCGTTCTTCTCAGTGCAGACCAAGAACTTCTTCCGCAGCGGAAGATCTTCGCCGGCCTGATGAAGTGGCTTCGCGTCGCGCTCACTGACGCGCCCACTTGCCTTCACCTCGATGGCCACGTGGTCCCCGACTACGAAGTCCACCTCTATTTGAGATAACGAGCGGAAATAGGTGAGCGGCAGGTCGTACGTGCGGTACGAGAGGTAGGCACGAAGCTCATTGGCAACCAGGTGCTCTAGCGCACGGCCATGCTCGGTTGTGCCCGGAACAACTTGCCGAATCCCCTGGATTGCGTGGGCGACACCAATGTCGAAGAAGTAGAACTTGCTGGTGGCAACGGCTTTGCGTTTGGTGGTCGATCTGTAAGGCGGGAGGGAGTAGCCGATCAGCGTGTCTTCGAGGACACTAAAAAACTCGCGAACTGTGCGCGGCGGCACCTGAGCATCGCCGCCGACACTCGTAAAATTCAGCTGCTCGGTGTTGCGCTGGGCAGCCACATTTAGGAAACGCGAGAAAGCCTCGATGGAACGGGTGAGCGCCTCGGCTCGGATCTCCTCAGCCAGGTAAGTTCCCGCATAGTCTTTAAGATCCAGGAAGGGCTCGTCGGAATCGAGGACGCTCGGAAGCGAACCTACCGTAAGGACACGACCAAGCTGCGCCTCACCATACTCCGGCCACACGAGCGGGAAGAGCTGCAGGGTTCGCGCGCGACCCGCTAGCAGATTAGCACCTCCACGGCGGAGCCTGCGCGCACTCGAACCCGTCAGAACGAAGCGCAAGCGCTTGTTCCGTTCGATAAGCAGGTGCACCTCATTCAGAAGCTCCGGTAGCCTCTGGACCTCGTCGATCACCACGAGCGTATCGCGAGCTGTTAACGATTGCCGCAGCGCCTCCGGTGTGGCGCTGAGCTCGCGAAAGGTATCAGCCGCCAAAAGATCCACCAAACGCGCCTCTGGGAACCTCTCCCGCAACAGCGTGCTCTTACCCGTTTGCCGTGCTCCAAACAGGAAGACGGAGCGTTGGCGCAGAGGCCCACTGAGGTCCAGAAAACGCTGGTACACGCAACTGACATGCCATATTTCATGAAATTTGGCAACTCATTTGCGCCCGAGGATTCCACGGGGAGGGACCTGCACCCGGCAAAGCGCGGTGCAAACCAGGGCTCAACCCCGCTTCCGGAGCCGCGCTACATCCAGTTGATGGTCCGTAGTAACCAGGAACCTAAAACACAGCATGGCCGCCGCAATGGCTCCCAAGCTTGTGGCACAAGCGATCATGAACATCACCACCAGCTGATACTTCACGGCCTCTATCGGCGAAGCGCCCCCGAGGATTTGCCCCGTCATCATGCCCGGCAAGCTCACGATGCCTACGACGGCCATCGAATTGAGCACGGGCACCATGCCTAAGCGCACGGCTTCCCGCACATGCGGCCGACACGCCTGCCAAATCGTGGCGCCGAGCGCCAACCTACCCTCCACTTGATCGCGCTTCTCGTCCAAATCTGCCATCACGCGATCCAGCGTGAGCGACAGCCCCGTGAGCGCGTTGCCGAGCACCATGCCAAGCAAAGGGATCACGTAGCGCGGTGAATACCAAGGGTCGACGCCGATCACGACTTCTACCACCACAAACGTCGTGACCACACTGCTCAGCGTTACCGCAAATAGCCCCGTTTGCCATATGCCTGAGAACCTGCGCTCAGTGCGTTGCACGGCGGCCACTCCAGCATTCACTACCATGCTGGCGAACACCGCCACCACTAGGTACCAGCGTTCGAGTGAAAAGACCCATTCAAGCACAAAGCCGATCAAACCGAGCTGCACGACAGAACGTACCGACGCCACTGCCAAACGTTTACCAAGCCCCAATTTGAGCACCGCAGAAACGCTGCCAGCCACTAGAATCAAGAGAGTGGCGGCGATCAGGTCGATGTAGCGGAGCGGAATAGCGTTCACGAGCAGCCCGCCTCTTGTTCCGCGAGGCCGCAAAGAGAATTGCCTCCTGCATTTAGCTCTTCGAAGCGAGCCGATTTGAGCTGAAAGCGACGCAGCCTCGGCAATTTCTCCGCTTGCATCAGCGCTGGGGGTGGTGCCTCGTGGCTCACGATCACAAGAGCACGTTCCCCCGCCGAAACCCATTCCAAGAGCAACCCATACAAGGCCTGGCTTGCCGCTTCATCGAGGCCAGCCGTGGGTTCATCAAGCACCAAGAGCGAAGGCTCAGCCAAGAGCGAACGCAGCACTTGCACGCGCTTGAGCTCGCCGCCAGAAAGCTCTGTGAGCCGGCGCTCAAAGACATTCTCTGGGAGCTGTAACCGCGCACACCACGCCGCCACTAATTCTCTTCTGAAAGCCTGCGCCCGGTGCGCAAATTCCATAACCTCCAGGAACGCCTCTTCAACACTCAGGGGATACCTTGCAGGAGTTTGCGCGGCGTATACCACCGAGCGCCGAAATGCAGGCACCCCAGAGCCATGAGCACTCTGACCGCGAAACAACACCTCCCCTTCCGCTTTAGGTTCCAGGCGAGCCAAGCTCCGAAGGAGCGACGTTTTCCCGCAACCCGACGGGCCACTCACCCACAGGCGATCGCCCGCGTGAATCGAGAAATTGACGGACCGAAACACGTACGATGGCGGTGTCTCGGGGGGCAGCTCCGCTGGTGCCGAGGCCCGGGCGCCGCTTGCTCCCGACGGTTGCGCGGGTGGTTCCAAGGTGTGTACTTTCCAAGCCAAGCTCAGATTTCGCACATCTAGCAGGACCTCAAGCATTCTCCGTGAAGCCTCTTTACACCAACGCGCCCTGTTTCAAACACTTGTGCAAAATGAGCTCCTAGGCGGGTCTCAGGTGCCTTCGTTTCAGCAACCAGGAACTTGTCATGCTAAGTACTTCGCCTGCCGAAGAAACACCGTCTTCCCCCGAAGAGTCGCCTGTCGATGAAACACCGATTTGAGTGGTACCGAAGATGAGCTCCCCGGTGAAAGTTGCACTTGCCTTGGTGGTGAAAGGCGGCAGGCTTTTGATCACGCAGCGCCCAGCAGGCACGCACCTGGGCGGTATGTGGGAATTTCCCGGAGGAAAGCTCCGCGACGGCGAGCTCCCCGAACGGTGTGCCGAGCGCGAGGTGCTGGAGGAAACGGGTGTTCGTTGCCGTGCCGAGAGCTGCCGACCGGCGTTTGGCTTTCGTTACCCGGAACGAGAAGTGTGGCTTATTCCTGTGAACTGCGCGTGGCTGGAGGGCGAGCCGGAACTCTTGGAAGTTGCTGACGCGCGGTGGGTCACAGCCGAGGAGCTTTCGAACTTTGAATTTCCGGAAGCCAACGGAGAACTGATTAGGGAGCTTTCCAAGGGCTTTTGAGCAACATCTCCCCCGCCGGAGCGAGAGCGAGCGGCCTGGGGGAGAACGCCGGAGCTCGCCGCGGTGCTTCGGACTTGTTCGGGCGAGCGAGGCGAGAGGGGGCAACCGAAGCAAAATTCCTGCTAATTTTCGAGTATGGGTGGCCCATATCTGCAGTTATGGGTAAAGTGGGAGGATGAAAACTACCCTGGAAATTCACGATTCGGTCCTGCTTCGGGCCAAGCGTCTTTCCAAGAGGACCGGGAAGCCGCTGCGCGCGCTAGTGGAGGAAGGTTTGCGTCACGTGCTCGAATCCAACGACAAGGCAAGCAGCTTCACACTTGAAGACTGCAGCGTAGGTGATGCGGGAAAGCCCAATCCCTTGGAGGTCTACTCGTGGCAGGACCTGCGGTCGGAGATATACGGGGGCGAGGCTGACCGTTGATCGCGGTGGACACCAACATCTTGGTGTATGCGCACCGACGTGAGGCAAGAGAACACTCCCGTGCTCGCGAACTCCTGGCCGATCTTGCGGAAGGCAACGAGCCGTGGGCGATCCCTTGGCCGTGCATCTACGAATTCTTCAGTGTGGTAACGAATGCCCGCATTTGGAAAGACGTTGCGACGACTCCCTCGCAAGCCTGGCGCCAAATTGCCGCGTGGTCCGGTTCCCCGTCACTGCGCTTACTTTCGGAGAATCGGGATTCACTTTCAACTCTACAGTCGCTGCTTCAGAGGCCTCGCGTCCGCGGCCCCATCGTGCACGATGCGCGCATTGTGGCGCTCTGCCTGGACGCTGGAGTCAGCGAGCTATTTACCCGGGACAGGGATTTCTCACTGTTCCCGGAGCTTCCACGTGTGGATCCGTTCGCGGCGTGAGCTTGATGCTCGGCGCGCCGGTGCGCGAATCAAGTGCTCTTTTAGATGCTCATCGGATCGATCTTTTCGGGATCAACGCCGAGCTCGGCCATAGCCTTAGCCACAACGGAGCCCTTGATTTTGCCTTCGAGCCGGAGACCGTGGAGGGCCGCAATCACGAAAGCAGCTGCACGTGGAGATGCGTGGCAACACTAAGTTTCGGTTGGTGTGGAAAGAAGGCGGCACGGTCCTTGCGAATAGTCGGCAGCCGATCACCCTCACGCTCCCGCACGAGTCAAACAGTGGGCACTTTTCGCCGGGTAGCGCGTGACATCAGGCTTTCTTCCGTTCGTTTGGCGGCCATGAGCACGCGCTCCCTCAGCCAAGAAACGGCGGGGTCGGCCTGGAACCGCTCGTGCCACGCGAGAGTCACCGGTGATTCGGGTGTCACGAACGGTGGTTCGTGAACGGTGAGGGGGTAGCGCTCCGAGAAGTGCAGTGCGGTGGCTCTGTGGATCGTGAGCAACAGCTCGCTCCGCGCGATGAGGACCGGAGCCGCGAGGAAGTACGGCACCCTCAACACCACACGACGAGAGCGCCCCATTCTTTCGAGCTCCTCGTCCACGAAGCTTCGGCCCTCCCCCGTGGTGGTCACCATCGCGTGCGGCAATCGACAGTAGGCCTCCAGGTCGAGCTTGCGGCCGATTTGCGGGTGGTCGCGCCGCGCCAGCACGGCGAAGCGTTGAGTCAGCAGGCTCTCGATGCGTATCCCCGGGCGGCCCTGCAGCATCCCCACCGCCAAGTCGATCTCTCCGGCCGATAACTGGCTTTCGAGCCGAGCCTGATCCAGAGGCACGAAGACCAATTCGGCCGGCGGCGAGCGTTCCAGCAGGTCGGCCACGAGCGGGGCAAAGAGCGTGAGCGCGAGGGCATCCGTGGAGGCGATGACGAACCGCCGCTCCGTGATGCTGGGCTGATACGTGGATTGACCCGTCAGTACGCGGTGCAAGTCGGCGAGGGCCTGTCGCAGTGGCAGGGTCATCTCGCTCGCCCGGGGCGTGACGAGCAGTTGATTACCAGACCGTACGAAGAGCGGATCACCGAGCAGGGTGCGTAACTGCCGAAGCGAGTGGCTCATGGCCGACTGCGTGACCCCGAGGCGCTCGGCCGCACGGCGCACGCTGCGCGTTTGTAGGAGCGCATCCAGGGCGACCAGCAGATTCAGGTTGAGGGAGCCTAGCGACAGCATCCGACGTCATGAGTATCCCTCATGTACCGATGAGAACAACTGATTTGTACTCATGCACGGATCGCCGTAGGCTCAGCCAAATGAGTCCCCCTTGCCAGCAACGCGACACGGGTCGAGGTACCCAATGAGCTCTTCTACGAAGGTCGTCCTGGTCGTGGGCGCCACTGGCGCGGTCGGCCGCAAGGTCGTGAAGGCAGTGCGGGCGCGCGGCCACCACGTTCGTGCGTTGGTGCGCTCGGGAAGTGACCCACGGGCCATCGAGGGGGACGGGGTGAGCATCGCACGGGGGGACATGATGGATCCCCCATCACTGGAGGCAGCTATGCGAGGCGCCGACGCCGTGATCACCACGGCAGCGGGATATACGAAGCGGCGCAAGGGGGACTCGGCCCGAACCGACATTGATGGCAATCGCAATTTAGCAGACGCAGCGCGAGCCGTTCGACTCGGCCGCTTCGTCCTGTGCAGCATCCTCACCGCCGATCAAACCCCCGACGTGCCGCACTTCTGGCACAAGAAGCTCGCAGAGGATTACCTGCAAGAGACAGGGGTTCCCTTCGTGGCATTGCGGCCGGGAGCGTTCCTCGATCAGGCCGTGGATTTCTTCGCCGATCGGGTGAGGAAGGGCAGCCTGCTTTCCTTTGGTGCCCCGAACGTCCCTATGACGTACGTCTACACCGACGACCTCGCGAGCAACTTGGCCCACGCAGTCGACCTGCCAGCGGACGCGAATGGACTTGCGATAGACCTCGGCTGGGATCGCCCCGTATCAACGAACGATCTCGCCTCGATCATCGGGGAGCTACGCGGAGAGGCGCTCGGCGTGAAGACGATTCCATGGTGGTTCCTCGGTGGAGCCCTCGGTGCTGCGGGTTTGGTGAGTGGAATGGCCCGTGATCTGCGCGCGATGTTCCGGCACTTCCAGAGCGGCCGTTACGTGGCGGACACGGCGCTTCAGTCACGGTACTTCGGGGTTCCCAGGGCGGAAGACGTGCTTCGCCGGTGGCTCACCTCACGCGGGCTCGTCACGGCGTCACCTGGAGCCGCCTGAGTGGCGCCTTCGGGCGCGATCCCTTCAGCTGTGCGCTCATCGGGAGGCGAGCATGAAAGGTCAGCTTGCCTGTCTCTGGCGCTCTCAGATATGCGCCGTCAAGAGCATCAAGAGCGAGGAGATGGCACCCTGGTTTCCCGCGGACGAAGCGAGCGATGCATACCTGCGCACACTGGCGACGTCGCCGGTCTCTTCGCCGGCCACCATGCAAGCGAGGAGATAGCCTGTCAGCGATGGCAATCGAAGCCCAGGCGCGGGCCGGCCGAAAGGAGCGTGACCACGGCCGATCGATCGAAGTCAGTTTTCCCGTTCGTGTGGGGGAAGCGGGATAGGCAGCTGGCGACTTCCACCGTAGGGGCTTCGTAGCGACGCCCGTCGGGACAAGAGAGGCTCACGCGGGCATCGTTCCGGCTTTCGACGGTCCCGGTGACGGCCTCGGAGATCGCTGTTTTTCCGGCCGCCGTCACCTTGATGCGGGTCAGGCGGCCTTCGACCTCCAGCGCAAAAGTCCCGCATTCCGTGGCGCCGTTGTGCATGGTAAAGGGGTCCGACAAGTACCAATCGGAGATGCCCGTGGCCGGAAGCGGGCGGGAGAACGACACGCTCAACGCAGCTGCGGTAGCGTCAGTGCATCGCTTCCCGTCGGGTGAAAAGGTGCCTTCGACCATGCCCGTCTCTGCGGGCGCCTCCATGCACTGTCCGACGGCGGCCGCGACGGCCGCCCAGCAGAAGGTCGCAGAGCTCAGCTGTTCGCAGGTGAGCGGCTCGGGAGGGGCGCCCCCAGAGGTGTCCGAACCGCACGCGGAAATGAGGATCGTGGTGATGAAGGCGATGTATGGCGAACGCACGAATTGACTCACTTTGGTGTTAATCCGCTTTCCCGGACAGGTTCATAGGTTATGCCGCTAGACGGCCTTCATTGCAAGATCCAAACAGTTCACGGCTGAGGCCATTCCTTGCCGAGTGCTTTCGTTGGCGTTTGTAGAATACCGTGACGTACTCGAAGACGGCGGAGCGAGCCTCGTCGTCGGTTACGTATTCTTTGCTTCCTCGATCCGAGTGAAAGATAAGCCCAGGTTCGGGTCGCCGTTCGCGGGACGCCATGTCGAAAGCGTTGCACACGAGGTCCGCGGTCATGCGCTTTTGAAGCGACCAGCCCACCACCTTTCTGGAAAGCAGGTCTAGGATGACGCAAAGCAAAAGCCATCCCTGTTTTGTTTTCAAATACGTGATGTCGCACACCCAAGCGGCATCGGGTGTGCGTCGACGATGGCCTGGAAGGTGCCCTGGATCACGCTCGCCACGATGCCGGGGAAGTTGATCGCGTCGACCGCACCGCCGGTGGCGGCGAACTGCTCGAACGGCGTCTTGCGTGCGTGCATTGTTGGCGATGCTCCGGCGGGAGGACCATCTGTTCGGGTCTGGGTAGCCTAGGCGACGTTTTTGGTGCGCTGCCAAAAGAGACGCCGGTCGCGCTTGGTTCGTAGCGTCGCGAGTTTCGCTGAGTCCCTCCGCACACAACTCTTGTCGTAACCGACCAGAGCGCGCACGCCCCAGGGCAAGGCGCATCTCCAGTGGCCGATAGGCACGGCGGGAAGCACGTATTCTTCAGGGTGTACGGAGGTATCCGCCATGCGGCGTCTTTAGATGCTCATAGGATCGATCTTTTCGGGATCAACGCCGAGCTCGGCCATGGCCTTAGCCACAACGGAGCCCTTGATTTTGCCTTCGAGCCGGAGACCGTGGAGGGCCGCAATCACGATGGATTCGGCATCCACCTCGAAGTGACGGCGCAGCGCTTCGCGCGTATCGCTCATGCCAAAGCCTTCGGTGCCAAGCGGTACCAAACGCCCCGGAATGAAACGCGACAAGAGCTCTGGCAAGGCTTTCAGATAATCAGAAGCAGCGATGAACGGCCCCGTTACTCCCTTGAGCGCTTGCTCAATGTAAGGAACTTGCGGTTCGGCCTCCGGATGCAAGCGATTGTAGCGCTCCACGCGTTGCGCGTCGCGATACAGCTCGTTGTAGCTGGTGACGCCCCACACATCCGAAGACACGCCGTACTTTTCCGCCAAGATCTCCTGAGCCTTTAGTACCTGCACCAGGATGCAGCCGCTGCCCCAGAGCTGAACGTGATTCGCAAGCTGTTTTTCCGCGCGATTGTAGCGGTAAATGCCGCGCAAAATGCCTTCTTTGGCACCTTCGGGCATGGGTGGCATCGCGTAGCTCTCATTCTGCAGCGTGATGTAATAGTAAATGTCCTCATTGTTACCATACATACGCCGCATGCCATCTTCGATGATGGTGGCAAGCTCGTAGGCAAAGGAAACGTCGTAGGTTACCGCCGCGGGAACCGTGAGAGCCAGAAGGGGGCTGTGCCCATCTTCGTGTTGCAGGCCTTCGCCATTCAGCGTGGTGCGCCCGGCAGTTGCGCCCAACACGAAGCCACGGCTCTTCATATCGCCTGCGAGCCAGAGCTGATCGCCCGTGCGCTGGAAGCCGAACATCGAATAGAAGATGTAGAACGGGATCATCGTTTCGCCGTGCGTGGCGTACGACGTAGCGGCGGCGACGAAGGAAGCCATGGATCCAGCTTCGGTGATCCCTTCTTCGAGCACCTGGCCGTCTTTGCTCTCGCGGTAGTACATAAGGTTGCCCTTATCGACCGGCTCGTAGAGCTGCCCGCGCGACGCATAGATGCCAAACTGGCCGAAGAGCGCTTCGAGCCCAAAGGTGCGCGCTTCATCGGGAATGATGGGCACAATGCGCTTGCCGATTTCCTTGTCGCGCAAGAGCTTCGAAAGGAGGCGCGAAAATACCATCGTGGTGCTCGCTGTGCCTTTCGCCATGCCGCCGAAAAACTCTTCGTAGACGCTCGGAGGCGGCAGCTGTGCTTTCAGAGGCACCGTGCGGCGGCTCGGCAAAAAGCCGCCAAGAGCACGCCGGCGCTCCATGAGGTATTCGACCTCGGGGCTGTTCATGCCGGGATGATAGAAAGGAGCTTCTGCGAGCTGCGCATCTGGAATTGGCAGCTGCACGGTGTCGCGGAACTTCCTGAGCTCATCCGCATCCATCTTCTTCTTGGAGTGCGTGGTGTTGCTGCCCTCGAAGCTTTCGCCAAGCGACCAACCCTTAACCGTATGCGCGAGAATGGCTGTGGGGCGCCCCTTCGTGTTCACCGCACGGTGATACGCGGCATAGATCTTAGTATCGCTGTGGCCGCCGCGACGCAGCTTCCTCAGCTGATCGTCGCTCAGGTGGCTCACCATTGCGAGCAGGCGAGGATCCGTGCCGAAAAAGTGTTGGCGAATGTAGTCGCCGCCCGCAGTGGCATACTTCTGCCACTGGCCGTCAACTGTTTCGACCATTTTCTTGCGCAACAGTCCTTCATGATCGCCCCTCAAGAGCTCGTCCCACTCGGGACCCCAGAGCACCTTGATGACGTTCCACCCCGAACCGCGGAACCCGGCTTCGAGCTCCTGAATGATGTTGCCGTTGCCTCGCACGGGACCATCCAAGCGTTGCAAATTACAGTTAACAACAAAGGTGAGGTTATCGAGACCTTCACGTGTGGCCACGTGCAGAGCACCCAAGGACTCTGGCTCATCGGATTCGCCATCCCCCATGAAGCACCAGACGCGTGAGCCTGAAGTGTCCAAAATTCCGCGATTTTCGAGATATTTATTGAAACGCGCCTGATAGATCGCGGCGATGGGCCCAAGGCCCATGCTCACGGTCGGGAATTCCCAGAAGTTGGACATCAGGCGCGGGTGTGGATACGAAGACAGGCCCTTGCCCCGCTCGGATTCGCGCCGGAAGTGATCGAGCATATCTACCGATATGCGCCCCTCCAAAAAGGCGCGGGAATACATGCCTGGCGCCGCATGCCCCTGAAAGTAGATCTGATCCCCACTCCCGTGCTCTTTGCCGCGGAAGAAGTGGTTGAAGCCCACTTCATACAGACTCGCGCTCGAGGCGTACGATGAGAGATGGCCACCAATCCCGTCGAACTTCTTGTTCGCGCGGTGCACCATCGCCATGGCGTTCCAACGTACGATGCCGCGGATACGCTGCTCCATGGCAGCATCTCCGGGGTACGGAGGCTCTTCTTCAGCCGGGATGGTGTTCACGTAGTCGGTAGACAGAGGCAACAGCGGATCGACGTGGTGGCGCCGAGCCAAGCCGAGCACGCGGCGAAGGATGTAGCGGGCCCGCTCCCTGCCTTCTTGCTCGACTACGGACTCGAGCGACTCAAGCCATTCGTTGGTTTCTTCGACGTCGCGATCCACTTCGTCGTGGGCGGCGGTGTCGTGGGGGAAGAGATGGTCGCGGAGAATTCGGTTCACGTTCACTCCTCAGAATTGGAACGGACCACGTGAACGGGTGTCCCGTGGGCGCGCCTTACCTAGGCCGAAGTGCCAACTGCTTCAAGCGGCGTTTTCACGCGAGACAACCGTCTCACGGCGGAGCCCCGCGCGCAACGCCAACTCGGCACCTTCCGGAGGAACAATTTCGTCGCAAACCGGTGATTTCCCAAAGGAACTAGCCTGACGCGCGGCGGCACCGCCCGCCTAGGCGCTTCCGGAGGGCGCCCCGCTTTCGTGAAGAATCGCAAAGAATGCGCCGAGGGGGATGGGCAAGCCCCGACATCGTCTACACATAGCACCTGAGCTCATGTCGCGCGCCCTTTCCTTCGTGGTTTTCTTTTCAATCCTCACGGCCCTCTCGGGGCTGACGCACTACTACTTCTGGGTCCGACTGGTGCGGGACATGTCGCTCCCGGAAGGTTGGGCGCGCGGCCTAGTATGGGTGGTAGTGGCCTTCGGCCTGCTGATCCCGCTGAGCCTTTTAGCGATGGTGACACTGGGAAGGGCGAGCGCCGGGCCGCTCTTGAGCTTCGCGTACATCTGGATGGGAGTGTGCCTGTTAATGCTGTTGTCGCTCGGCTTCGGCGACCTTGGACGCGGCCTTCTGCACCTCGCGCAACGCTTCTTTCAGGAGAGCGCCCCTGCCGATCCAGAGCGACGCGTGCTTGCCGCAAGAATGTTCGGCGCGGGAGCAGCGGTTGCCACAACTGGTCTAGCGCTCGTCGCGACACGCATGGGCTTGGGTCCGGTCGCGATAAAACGGCTCAATGTTTCGCTTTCGCGCTTGCCCCAAGCCTTCGATGGCCTTCGTGTGGTGCAGCTTTCGGACGTGCACGTGGGCCCCAACATCGGCAAAGATTTCGTCGAACGCATCGTGCGCCAGGTGAATGAACTGAAGCCAGATCTGGTGGCTATCACCGGCGACCTCGTCGATGGAACCGTTTCCGATCTCGCGGGAGATGTGGCTCCATTGGCAGAGTTGAGGGCCAAACACGGCGTGTTCTTTGTCACGGGGAATCACGATTTCTACTCGGGTGCGGACAGCTGGTGCGCACACCTCCGAACGCTCAATATCTCCGTGCTCCGCAATCAACATGTAACGCTGAAAGAGGGGGAACACTGCCTAGATATCGCAGGCGTGGACGACTACAGCTCAAGCTCCCACCCAGAAGGCCCCGCGGGTGATGTGAAGCAAGCGTGTGCCGGGCGCGACCCAAGCCGTGAACTCATCTTGCTCGCCCACCAACCGCGCCATATTCGCGCAGCAGAAGAGCACCAGATCGGGCTGCAGCTTTCCGGACACACGCATGGTGGGCAAATGTGGCCCTGGAATTACTTGGTGCGACTGGGGCAACCGCTGGTATCAGGACTCGCGCAGTTCGGGAAAACTTGGCTCTATGTTAGCAACGGCACGGGCTATTGGGGCCCACCCATGCGGCTGGGTGCACCCGCAGAGATCACGGAAATTACCCTGCGCGCTGAGGCGTTAAGCTGACTTGATACTGCCGATCAGAAATCTCCGTTAGCTTCTAACCAGCCTGTCACCAGCGTTCGATAGTCGAGGAAGGTGAGCGTAGCACTATGCAGATCTTCATGTGTGCACATCTTGGGGAGATCGGTTCTAAATTGCACGTATCGCGCTGCGATTCTGGCTGAACTCGGAATCCGAACTTTTGGTCGGGTAGCCTGGAGCCAATTTCTCACCGCCGTGATCCCATCGTCGACACGATTGTGGTGCGCTCTTATGTCCTGCCCCGCAAGGTCCGAGCAGAATTGTTGGTACCGATAGCGATCGCGTTCCAGGATAAGGCAAGTTTTTCGTGCTTGCTCTGCGGCTCCAAAGCGCTTTGCTCCTAGAAACAATCCGAGTTCGAGCGGCATATTAAATCGAGGCAGCTGAGTTCCCCGATCCAAGGTTGTGCGTGAAATATCGTGGATGCCGTACCTGCATTCGCGGATAATTCGCACGAGCTTTTCAAAGCGAATGTCACTTCCGTCGTCAGACTCCAACGCACACCGACAGACGAATCCGCAATCGTGCACAGCAAACACGAGCGCACGGAACAACTTCTGATAACGAGTATCAAAAGGAACGTTTACAAACACGGACTCGTCGAATGCCCCCAATGCTCGGGAACTCTTTCTCTGGCCCCGCGTTACCATCCGACTTAGCTAGCACGCGTTCGCACGCCTGCGGCCACGACGCCCCGTACGGTACGTTTGCTCAATGACGCCTTAGCGCGCCTACTTGAGCCGAAGGTACCGAGGAACTTCTTTCGCGCACCATGGCTAGCCTCCGGCGCAAGGCTCTCCACGCCGGCCCGGGCCGCCCTGACGCTTTTTGCCGCGGCTCTCGCACGTTCCGTTGTGACCGCTGTGGAGCCGGCAACAGCCAGGATCTTTCGCGTTTTCATGACTCACTTACTAGCATCACGCGCCCCGGTCGTCCAACCCCAGCGGTTAGCGACCGGAACAAGATCCGCGTCGTGCGCCGCCCCCCTGATCATGCGCTGACGCGCGCGGGTGTGCATAATAGTTGTTGGAAGGGGGCGTTCCCGAGTTATTTGGAGGCCCTCTCAGCTGCCGCATGATGCCGCAGCTTGACCCTCGCCAGGCGTCTCCCTTTTGAGGAAGGCGCGGGCGGCGTGTGTGCTTCGCAGTCAGGCAGACCACGACCGCAGGGAATTCTCCAGTTTCAGGTAGAAGTTGCGGACAAGTTCGGGAGTTTAGGAGCACCGCGGCGTGAGCGGGCTTGTCTCTGGCCATTGAGGTGCTGCACCCACTCAGGTTACCTGAGACTATTCCGAAGCAGCTTGCGTAGGGCGGCTGGCCGCCAGTAGCACACGCTTCGACGACATGCGTGCGCTTCGGACAGACGAGGGCTTGTGCGGCTGCCGACTTGTGCGGCTGCTGAGACGGGAGGTTGCACAGAAGTTGATCCCACCTCTGGTACGAAATGAGCCCTCGGCATATACGGAGGTATGACCAAAAAGATTGCCGTAAGCCTCCCAGACCGGACGCTGGCCCGAGCGAAGGCGGTCGTGGGTAGCGGACGTGCTGAGAGCGTGAGTGGCTACATTGCGGCGCTCATAGACCGCGAAACGGAAGAAGAGTCCTTTCAGGAAATGATCGCGCGCTGGAACCGCGAGGACGGGCGCTCCGCAGACGACATCCAAGCTGGAACGGCGGCCACTCTGGCAGACTTCGAGCGCGCCGGGCTTATGTCATCGTAGTCCCACTCGACATGCTCGAAGCACGTCGAGTCGGCGAGTCTATCGCTCGGGCAAAACTCAGGCCCTCGTCAAGAATCGACATTGTGGATGCTCACGTCGCGTTCATCGCTCGCCAGACCCAAAGTTTGGTTTACACGAGCGACTACGACGACATTGCGGCCTATGGGGTCCCCGAACGGCTGATTCGCAGAGTTTGACTGCGAGGCGGCGCGGCGGGGTTTACGCTCAGCGCGAAGCCATCGAAGAAAGCGGCACCGTGGGTGCCATCACGAGCGCGGGAGTTCGCGCCAAGGTGCTCCCGATCAGGACACCACCGGCAAAATAGGCGCCGGTGTCGGACGCCGGTAAGATGTCGTAGGTGGCGGCGTGGTGGTAAGGCACGACACGCACGCGCTTGATCTGAACGCCGTCGAGCAAGGCCCCTGCCAAGAGCCCCGAAAAGCTTCTGCCATCCGCCGTTGGGTGGCGCCCGCTGATTTCCAACACCGCCCCGCTTGCAAGCTCCACTTGTACGACGGAGTGATTCTTAACGGGTGTGTGGTGCACGTCCAAAAGCGGCACCAGCTTCACAACTCCGTGGTCCACACTGTAAACAAGATCACCCACCTTCAGGCTGGCTATTTCGCGATTGCCGGAAGCCGTAGCAATAAGCGTGTCTGGCGACGCACAGATGCAAAGCGGAGCGCAGCCCATTGGGCATGTTCCCTGCTCGCTCGGCGTCACGCAGGTTGGGCCACGATCCAACGGGCCTTGTGGATCGCAACACAGCTGTCCCTGTCCACAACATTCGCTGCCGCAGCAAGAGCCGCCATCGTTGCAGGTTGCTGTGCATGGAGGCTCCACGCATTGCCCACCTCCGCAATAGGTGGTGCCGGTGCACTTGTGACCACAGCTCCCACAATTGAGTGGATCGTTGGTAAGGTTTACGCACTGGCCACCACAGCACTCCCGCGCCTCGCCGCACGCAGGGCTGCAAGCCCCTCCGCTTGACCCACCTGTGCTTCCACCACCCGACGCCGCGCCGCCTGTGCTTTCACCCCCTAACCCCGAGTTACCACCCGAGGCCGTGCCACCAGCACTGCTTCCACCGCTCATCGCGCTCCCGCCACCCACGCCCATGGCACCACCGCTTCCCGGGCGCCCGCCGCTGCCTGGATTTCCGCCAATGCCCTGTTTCCCGCCGCTTGCGGCACCCCCACTCGCTCCTGGCTTTCCACCACTACCCGGAGCGCCGCCGGTGCCTCCGGATTCAAAGGTACCCCCGCCACAACTCACTGCGAAAATTGACGTAAAGAGGAGCGCCTTCTTTTGCATAGACCCCAGGGTAACACTCAGCACGCAACCTTACCAAGCGCGCTCTGCTCCACAGCTCGGGCGATCTGAATGCCATCGACAGCTGCGCTCATGATTCCACCCGCATAGCCTGCGCCTTCGCCGGAGGGGTAGAGGCCAACCACTGTTGGGGACTGCAACGTGCCGGGATCCCTTGGGATCCGCACCGGAGAGCTCGTGCGTGACTCCACGCCCACAAGCTGAGCCGCCGAGGTGACATAGCCCCGCATTGTACGTTCGAACTCTCGCAGGGCGCCTTCAATTCTTGAAGACAAGGGCAAGCCGGTGATGTCCAAAACATCTCGGATATTGCTGGCCGTAACACCGGGCACGTAGCTGCTTTTTGGCACATCCGTTGAGCCCTTCTTGCCTAGAAAATCCGTAACGCGCGTGGAAGGCGCTCTTAGATCTCCTCCACCCGCTACCAACGCGGAACGCTCCAACGCTCGCTGAAACTCAATACCGCCGAGCACCCCGCCGAAGCCCAACTTCTCCCAATCTTCCGGCTCCACCGCCACTACCAGCCCCGAGTTCGCAAACGGGGAATCACGCCGGGAGAGGCTCATCCCGTTTACGACCAACCCATCAACTTCGGTGGCAGCTGGAACAATGAAGCCGCCCGGGCACATGCAGAAGGAGAACACCCCCCGGCCATCGACCGTAGCGGCTAGCCGATAACTTGCACTTGGAAGCTTCGGGTGGCCTGCGTATTTCCCGTATTGGATTTGATTGATCGCCGGCTGCGGGTGCTCAATTCGCACCCCGAGCGCAAACGCCTTGGGCACGAGCAGAACTTCCAGGCGTGCGAGAAGTTCGTAAATATCCCTAGCAGAATGGCCCGTAGCCAGCACCAGTTGTTGGGCGGGAAGCGAACGCCCGCTCATGAGCTCCACTCCTGCAACTCGCCGCTCGGAGCCGTGGCCAACGGTAACAATGTTGGTGACGCGATCCTCAAAGACAAACCGCACGCCAACTTGTTCGAGGTGTTCGCGCAGAGCCGTAACAACCTTCGGCAAAATGTTAGAACCGATATGAGGGCGAGCGTCCGTTAGAATACGGCGTGGAGCACCATGGGTGGCCAGTAGCTCAAGCACATCGCGCACGTTGCCGCGCTTGTGAGCCCGCGTATAGAGCTTGCCGTCACTGTAGGTTCCCGCTCCTCCTTCGCCAAAACAATAATTGCTATCCGGATCGACTCGACCGTGGCGGGTAAGCCCTTTGAGATCGCGCCGACGTGGTTGCACCAGCTTTCCTCGGTCGATGACGGTGGCGCCAATGCCTCTACGAGCCAATTCATACGCACAAAATAGCCCTGCGGGGCCTCCACCCACGATTACCACCTCGTACTGATGATCTACTTCGCGAGGCTGTGCGCCGCCAAGCGCTTCCGGCGGTTGTTCGGGCTCTCCCAGCTCAAACACTAGCTGAAACCGCACGCGGTGTCGCCGGGCGTCGATAGCACGCTTGACGAGATGACACGCTGGTAAATCTGCCACCGAAGTGCCCAGCTTCCGAGCCAGCGCCCGCGCTACGGAAGCCTCGTCGTCGGCTTCATCCAGCCCCATTTCCAGTAGAATTTCTTTCACGATAAACGTGCCTGCCCGAAAAGCTCCTGCTGACCGTAAAGCGATGGCCCACTCAGGCGGTGCTCGATTCTAAATGCGGGCTTAAGGGCTCGCCGAGCCAGATGCAGGAGGTGTTCGTGATGGGTGAAAAACAAGATCTGCGTGCGCTGGCTGAGCTCCGCTAGGATTTCGAGTGTTGCCTTGGCTCGCTCGTCGTCGAAATGGATCAGAAGGTCGTCAAAAACCAGGGGCATCGGTTCGTTTGTAGAAAGGTAGGCTTCAATGCTGGCCAACCGCAACGCCAGGTAAAGCTGGAAACGCGTGCCTTCACTTAGAGCACGCACCTCTTGCTCCTGGCCATCACTGCGAACGCAGCGGATCACCCGCTCCTCCAAACCAACCCGAAGGCTTGCATACGCGCCTAGCGTCATACGGGAAAATAGCTGGCTTGCTCTTGAAAGGAGCGGATCTTGGTTGCGCACACGGTACGCCTCCACTTCGTGGCGCAAGAGGCGAGCTGCTAGGTAAAGCTCTTGGTACCGGATCGCCAGGGCACGCACCTCCTGGGCCTTGAGTTGGACAGCTTGGGCAGCCTCTGCCCCGCTGGTTGCACCAAAAAGAGCAAGCCCTGCCGAAAGCGACACCACTTCACGGTCAAGCGCGAGGTGTTTCCTGTCAAACTCTTCAAGGCTTAGCTCCAGCTCCTCTTGTTGGACGCGTAAGTTTCCTGGCGTGATCGCCGCCGTCTCCGCAAGCAATTCTTCCAGCCGCAAGCCGTGCTGGGCGCCCAGCCCGAGCAATTGCGACTCGACCTCCGTAAGCGCCTGCTTTACGGCCTGACGACGCAGCTCCACCGCTTCGAGTGTTCGGAGCTCAGCCTTATCTTTGGCACCCACCGCCTGGTAGATTTCCTCAAGTTCTGAAACCAAGCGCCGTCTTTCGGTGGTGAACTGGGCACACTCCTGCTCGGCGCGTTCAAGCTCCACCTTTAGCCCTTCTAGCTTCTCGCGTCGCAACTCCTCAGCACGGTGACGCTTCAACAATTCGTCCGCCACAGAAAACACGTCGAGCTCCGCGTGCTCCTCGCCCTCGGCCTCGATGATACGCTGAACGACCGCCGCAAAACTCGAAAAACGTGCCTCGAGGTCGCGGAGCTCTGAAGCTCTGGCTGTGAGCAGATCGGCTTTTTGGAACACCAGCGACAGCTGATCGAGGGTGGCCAACACTTCCTCCACTGAAGCACTTTCGGAGAAGGGCAGGCCCTGAATGGCAGCCTCCCAGGATTTCTTCCAGCCTGAAAGTTTGAGCCTCGCTTCGCCCAACCGAATGCCGGCGTCTCTCAGCCGAGCTTCGCCGCGCCCGACTTCCTGCAACCTGCGGCGCTCTTCGCGTTCGGCCTCCGTATGGGCGTCCACCAAGATCTGGGCACGTTCCAAACATTCAGAAAGGGTGCAGCCTTCTAGGCTCGCAGCCTCCACAAATGGACCCAACGCGAGCACGATGCGGCTGCGCGCCGCTTCGTAATCGGCCAAACACGCGGCAAGCTCCTGTTCTAAGCCCGAAAAGGCCCACTGCGCGGCCCGAGCTACTTCCGCATTTCGGAGCCACTGCGACAGCGCCGATACCGAAATCGTCTCCAGGGAGACGCGTTGGCACAGCGTGGTGAAGCCTTCGCTCAGAATTTTCTGTTGGGCCGACCAGGTAGCGAGCTCCGCCTGCAAGGCCTCGCG
Source organism: Polyangiaceae bacterium (assembly GCA_033763455.1). Lineage (GTDB taxonomy): Bacteria > Myxococcota_A > Polyangia > Polyangiales > Polyangiaceae > JBBRRP01. The sequence continues at coordinate 30,812 of JANRKO010000063.1, read as the reverse complement.
TTCTCGGCCCAACGCTTCAAGCTCGGCTTCCATGTTTGCAAGCTCAATCACCCGCCCCGCCTCACGCCTCAGCCTATCCCCGAGTTCATCTGCCTCCGAGACCTTGCACTCGTACTCTGGGGCTAACTCCTGAAAGCTCGCGGCCGCGTCCCCAGGGGATGCGAAAATTCCCGATATTTGCCGCCACAATACCTCCCTCTCAGCGCGAACCTCCCCGAGGGCAGCCTCGCTCGGCACGTGGAACCCAGCGCGCATCGCGTCACGGCGACGAACACACTCACTAAGCTTAGAAGCAAGTTCACGGCTGCTGCGCTCGATGCGCTGCCGTTCCACTTCCGCTTTCTGAAAGCCTTCAGCGAACTGGTTCACCTCATCGCTGGTTGGCAAAAGCTCCTCTGCCAATGCCGCCGCGTCGCCTTTCCAAGGACGCAGCGCTGCAAGCTTAACGGCGAGCTCCGCCCGCGCACGTTCGACCACTTGGCGCTGGCGGGCCAGCTCTGCCTCAAGGTGGCGTTTCGGGGCCAAGGCACGCAGAGCCGCGCTGAGGGGCCCCAGATCTTCGGCAGCTACCGCAGCGGAGGCCATGCTACGCAATTCCGCAAGCTCAGAAGCCGCAAGCCGATTTCGCTCCTCGGCTTCCCGCAAAATTTGGTTTAGCTCGGAGGCCTCGCGACCCAAACGCCGGAGGCGCGCCTCACGCTCCACATCTAGACGCAAGTTTTGAGGGACTGAACCCTCAAGCTTAAACGGAAGAAGTTGACTGAGTGACGCCAGCTCCTTCTGCAAGAGGGTCACCTCTGTTGAAAGCTGTTCTCGCCGCCCTCGTTCGTTGCGCAATACAACGAGCTCTTCACCGGTCAGGGCGACCGGCAACGCGCGCACGCCCCCATTCGAAACAGCAGAAAAATCGGACATTTCTCCAACAATTCGGGCCTTCACCTGCTCGGCTCGTTCAAGATCTCGCTCGACTTGGCGCAGCTCTTCGTCGAGACGCTCCCCCCGCTGAAACCACCCGGCTAAGATTTCCTTTCCTTCGCCAAGGCTTTGGAGTTCGAGTTGGAGCTTCGCGCGCCGTTCAACACTTGGCAGCGCCGCCACTATACGACTGAGCCGCGCGAGCGTTGCCCGCGCCTGCCGTCGCTCCTGCTCAACCAAGGAGCGTTCTTTCTCTGCTCGATCGAGAGCACGTTGTTGGGCCTCCCACACATCAGGGCGCTGAACAGCATCGCGCAAAGCTTTCGCGGCGGCTCTGTACTCTTCGAGGGCAACGTTGAGCAGAGGTTTTTTACCAGTAGGCTTGAAAAGTGCCTCCGCCTCTTGTTCGAGCCCTTCGAGCACTCGACGCGTCCCCTCTCCGCCAAGCTTCGCTTCGAACAAGCTCTCGCCAAGATCGCCTTCACCGGCCAGCAGGGCTTCACCGCCCTCGGCTAAACGCACGTGATCGAGCCCGAACATCGACTCGAACATGCCTTGGCTAAGCCCGCCGAGCAATTGCTCCATGGCGGCTTCTGGCACCGGGGCGTCATTGGCGTCACGCAATGGATCTTTGCGCTTCTTGCGACGCACGAAGGTATGCACACGCCCATTCGGCTCTTCAAGCACCGCGCCCACACGCATGAGCTTGGTTCCGTGCGTGTGATCGTCCGCAGTTCGCTCGGGAATGCCGAAAAGAAGTGCAGTGATGGCTCGCAGAGCAGTGCTTTTTCCGGCCTCATTGGCGCCGTACAAAATATGTAGGCCCCCACTTTTCCCGCCAGAGAGGTCCAAGCTCACGCCGGAAAAGGAGCCGTATGCGCTGAGATCGAGCCGACGGAATCGCATCAATCTTTCGCCAGTTCCGAAAAACGAGCCAGCAGAACGTCACGCGCACGCTCAACCGTGCGCCCGAGATGAACCGCTCCGCCCAGATCTTCGCCACGTGCATCCACCCTCAGCTCTCCAAGCTTCTTAAAGAGTGGATCGAATTCCTGACGCAGTGCCTCCAGCTGCTCGGGGCTCGCTGAAAGTGCATCCGTGGATTGGACCAAATTCTGAAAAAGTTCGTCTCTTTCGTCCCCCGTCGATTCACTGCCAATACGTTCGGTCTTGAAACGGACCTCCTCGATCCATACGTCTCCGGATGGCACATCAAGAGCCGCGTTTCTGATTTCTTGTGTGTAACGGTGCTCGTCTCGGTGGAGCGCGTTGTGGGCACGACTTACGCCCTGGACGACAACGCGCAACGCCAATAGACGCTCTTCGGCGGCACGAGCCGCCACGTCCATCGCCTGCCTCAGTAGCTCCAACACGTCGTCCGCGTTGGCACACGCGGAAGCATCCAACGTGCACACGCCCCAACGCACGACATCCAGTGCTAAAGCCTCAACCCTTACCACTCGGCCACCCTGGACCTCCACCAAAGTGGCACCTTTTGGCCCGCTTTCCCGCACAAAGCGCCCTTGAAGATTGCCAGGGAAAACCACCCAGGGGTCTTCGCACAACACCTCCCGGGCATGCACGTGCCCAAGTGCCCAATACTGGTAGCCGCGCTCACGCAGCGTGTTGAGCGTGCAGGGCGCATACGTATCGTGGCCAGGGCGCCCATCAAGTGCGGTGTGCAGCAAGCCCAGGTTGAATGCGCCGGCGATAGGGCGCGGATACTCCGCCGCCAGATTATCCGTTACATCGCGTTTGGCATAACCTTGGCCATGGATGGCAAGGTCGAGGGTTTCTAACTCGATCGTTTGAGCGCGCGCTGTGCCGAACTCCTGAACATTATCTGGCAAGCGCAGGTGCTTTCGGATCTTGCTCATGGCATCGTGGTTGCCACGCAGCCATACAACCTTGATATCCGCCTGCTTGAGGCGGGCCATCTGGGCTGAGAAGAACAAACCGGGGGCGTAATCCCGCCAATCGCCGTCGAAGAGATCCCCTGCGATCACAACAACGTCTACCTTGTGTTCGAGCGCGTAGCTCACAAGGTTTTCGAAGGCTCGACGGCTGGCGCTACGGATCCGTTCGACCGGCGCAGACTCGTAACTCTCGAGACCCAAGAGCGGGCTATCGAGGTGCAAGTCTGCGGCGTGGAGGATCTTCACGCGTTTTTTATAGCGCTAAACCCACCCCAGGGAGCCCCCAAGTTAGCCGTGGCTGCCCGTCCGAGGCCGATCCGAAGGGTGTTGGCCCACGTTGCCATCGCTCCCCTGTGCCGCAGAAATCCGATGGTGCCCAGAAGGCTGATCACTCTGCGCAGCAGGCGGCGGGGCGACGAGGCTTGCTTTGCGCAGGCCGGGACCCATGGGGCGCACGGTGGGGGAGCAATCATCCACATAGACGGGAAGCCAGATCGAGACGCGCGTCCCTACCCGTGCCTCGCTCTGAACCAAGAGCTGGCCCCCAGAGCGCTCAATGATGTCGCGGCTAGTGGAGAGCCCCAGACCCGTTCCTTGCCCTTCAGGCTTGGTGGTGAAGAACGCCTCAAATAGGTGTCGCTGCGCAGCGGTGCTCATCCCCTGACCGTTATCCTTCACTTCAATGCATGAGTACTCCCCCGGGGCAACCTCGGGAGAAGGTGGCGCGACGCTAGCCGACACGATCACTCTTCGAACCGAAACCTCAACGCACCCGCCCGGCGATACTGCATCGCGGGCATTCGCGACCAGATTCACCAGCACCTGTTCAAGCTCCCCCCGGAGCACGCTCACTCGTGAGATGTCGTCCAGTAGGTCACACTTCAGTGTCACGTCGGGGCCGAGCAAACGCTCAAACATACGTCGGCAATCCCCCACTAGCTGAGCGGCCCGAACCGGAGCGGCGTGTTCCGAATTTTTACGCGCAAAGTTGAGAATATCGCGCGTTAAAACGCCCGATTTTTCTGTGCAATGCTGGATCTCCATCAGGGATTCGGAAAGCTCAGGATCTTCACACAGGATAAGCGCGCGAGCCACCTCCGCCTGAATCACTGTGAGTAGGTTGCTAAGGTCATGGGCCGAGCTTGTGGCCAAGCGCGCGGCCAAGCCAAGCTTCTGGATGTGCGCGAGGCGCGTCACATTCTGTCTGTGCTGACTCATGTCGCGCACGATCCCCAAAATCCCTGATACAGCCCCTGCCTCAAAAATGGGTGTTAGCCGAACCTCAAAGCTCAACCCTTGGGATTGCTCAGGCTTGATGCACTCCAAACAGCCGCCCAGCGTTCTGCCTTGAAGCACAAACTCAAACACATCTGGGCCAAGCTGCTGCATCAGCGGGAAGACATCGAGCACGTGGTGTTCCAGGAGTTCTTCACTTGTGGCTTCGGCCAATTCAGCAAGAGCTTTGTTCACGGCGCACACCGTCAGGCGTTCATCCAAAACAAAAACGCCCTCCAACGAGCTATCGAGAAGCGTTTGAACCAGACCCTCCGATCGTTCATCCACTGCTGGCGCTGTGCGTTGGACCTCGGATGCTGGAACTTGAGAAACCGCGCTCGCTCCCCCCGCTCTGCCGGGGTCTGGGGGCAACGTCGAATACTGAGGGGGCATGCTGCTCCAGCGAGCAGCCAGGTAGCCTAGGTCGAGTGTTTCGGTTTTCTTCCGGGTTCGCATTTTCCGAACCTGCAAGGGTACAGATCTGGAACTTCTTGAACACTCCTATCGTGTGGGGGGCCCCAACAGTTGGATTGGTTCGGCCTTCACGCGAAGTTGTCCACAAGCTACTCACAACTAAGGCAACTAGATCCGGAGGGTATTCGAGTCTGGACCGCGCATTCGGCCAGCTAAGAACCCCTCGTATAAGTCTAGTAAGAATTCGGCAAATATGCCCGGCCGGGCAGCCCGGATCGACGGAACCTGATGCTGGAACTTTGCGTGCGTCAGTCGCAAGCGACCGCGCGTTGCTGCGACGTGCCCAAGCCATCAATGCCGAGCTCCACCGTGTCCCCCACTTTGAGGAACGTGGGCGGCTTCAAGCCAAGCCCAACACCCTGCGGGGTGCCAGTGCTGATGACATCTCCCGGAAGCAGCGTCATGAACTGGCTGATGTAGCTCACGATCGTGGGCACATCGAAGATCATGTCGCTCGTGTTGCTGTCCTGAACCATCTTGCCGTTGAGCTTCAACCAAAGGCGAAGGTTCGACGGATCGATCTCATCGCGGGTAACGAGCATAGGTCCGAGTGGTGCGAAGGTATCGCAGCTCTTGCCCTTCACCCACTGCCCACCGCGCTCAAGCTGAAAAGCTCGCTCGGAGTAATCGTTGTGGAGCGCGTAACCGGCCACGTATTGCATCGCGGAGCTCTTCTCAACGTAACGGGCCGTCTTGCCGATGATAACTGCGAGCTCTACTTCCCAGTCCGTCTTCTCGGCACCGCGTGGGATCTTAAGGTCGTCATTCGGGCCGACCAAGGCTGTCGTGGACTTGAAGAACAGCACCGGTTCGGCCGGGATCGGCATGTTCGTTTCGACGGCGTGAGCGTGATAATTGAGACCCACGCAGATGATCTTGCTCGGCCGACAAATGGGCGATGCGAGGCGTACTTTGCTGGTATCCACCCGTGGACAGCTGGCACCATTTTGCTTCACCCAAGCTTCGAGCCGTGCGAGCCCTCCGCCCTCAAAAAAGGCCTCGTTGTAGTCCGCGCCGAAGGCGGAAACATCCACCCAAGTGTCCCCTGAAAGCACTACACCCGGTTTCTCAGAACCCACGGAGCCAAATCGAAACAACTTCATGATCGTAACCTTTCAACAACTGACAAGCTCTGCCGCGAACCATCCAACTTAGGAAACCAGAACGCCGCCATCCACGGGCATGGCAGCTCCGGTGATGAACGCCGCTTCATCTGAACACAAAAAGAGCACCAAAGCGGCCACTTCTTCGGGCTTGCCCATGCGCCCGATAGGTTGATACTCGGAAAGCTTCTTGAAAACTTCAGCTTCCTGCCCCGGGTACGTCTTCTGAATGAAATTATCTACGAATGGCGTGTGAACACGTGCCGGGCACACGCAATTGCAGCGAATGCCTTTTTTCATGTAATCCACCGCCAGAGAATAGGTCATCGTAAGTACGGCGCCTTTGGTCATCGAGTAAGCGAAGCGATCCGCCACACCGATCAACGAGGCAATGGAGGCAACGTTTACAATAGAGCCCCCGCCTGTCGTCAGCATGCGCGTGACCGCTTGCTTGGCGCAGAGGTACACGCCCTTTACGTTCACGTTGTACAGCCGATCCATATCAGCTTCCTGGGTACCCTCAATATTGCCAATGTGTGCAATGCCGGCGTTGTTAACCAGCACATCTAGGCGACCGCATTTCGCATCCACCTCAGCAAAAGCTTTGGCCACACTCTCTGGGTTGGAAACATCGCAAGCGACCCGCAACAACTCGTGCCCATTGGCCGCCAACTTTTGAGCGGTGTCAGAAAGGCCGTCCACCGAAAGATCGAAGCCGACAACCCGGGCGCCACTTTGAGCGAGCGCAACGGCAATCGCTTGCCCAATTCCCGATCCGGCTCCGGTAACAACTGCGACTTTTTTGTCCAGGCTAAACATAGGTGCGCCGATAAAACACGTCGCCCCAAGGGGGTCAACGGTATCCGTTCGGGTGCTTCTGAAACCAGCGCCAAGCGCTCTCGATGATGGCCGAAATGTCAGTAATTTGAGCGCGAAAGCCGAGCTCTTTTTGGATCTTGCTCGGATCGGCGTAAAGCTCAGCTGGATCCCCGGGGCGCCGCGGGGAGACCTCCACTTTGAAGTCGCGGCCGATCACCTTCCGGGCGGCATCGATAATCTCGCGCACGCTGTAACCCCGCCCGATTCCCAAGTTGTAGACGAGCTCACTGCCCGGCTTGAGCGCGTCCATCGCCAGGATGTGGGCGGCGATCAAATCTTCGACGTGGATGTAGTCGCGAACGCAGGTTCCATCCGGGGTGGCGTAATCCTCGCCAAAGATTTGGAGCTTCTCACGTTGGCCGAGTGCAACCTGCAAGATAACCGGTATCAAGTGCGTCTCCGGATTGTGATCTTCCCCGAGCTCGCCTTCCCGATCGCAACCGGCGACGTTGAAGTACCGGAGCGCCGCAAAGCTGAATTTCGGATTGGAGGCAAGGTAGTCGCGCAGCACCCGTTCGCTCAGGAGCTTGGACCATCCGTACGGGTTGATGGGCACCTGCGGCATCGTTTCCACGATGGGCATCCGTTCGGGCTGACCATAGGTGGCACAGGTTGAACTAAAGACTAGCCGTTCAACACCGGCCTTCTGCATCGCCATGAGCAGGCTTGTCGTGCCGCCGGTATTGTTGTCGTAATAGCGCAAAGGCTCCGTTACCGATTCGCCGACATACGCGAGCGCGGCAAAGTGCATCACACACTCGATCTGGTGCTCCACCAGAGCCCTGGAGACGGCGTCCGTTTGCCGTAAATCCAGCTCCACGAAGGGCGCAGCCTTTGAAACCGCCTGCCGGTGGCCCCGGCTCAAATTATCAAGCCCTACAACAGAATGCCCCTTCTGCAGCAGCAACTTGACTGCGTGGGACCCAATGTAACCAGCGGCGCCCGTGACTAAGATCTTCATACTAAAGCAGCCATAGTAGACTGCCTTCTAAGCCGCAACGGCTTCTATTGGCGCCCAGGGCGCGGTACACCCTGGCTGGAGGCGCAAGTGGCAGAGGTGAAGCTTGAGGAAGTTGGGAAAGTCTACCCCGGCAACGTCCGCGCCGTAGGGGACGTGAACCTCCAAATCGCCGACGGGGAATTTGTGGTGTTGGTGGGGCCGAGCGGGTGCGGGAAATCCACCACCTTGCGCATGATTGCCGGCCTGGAGGATGTAACTGAAGGCACCATTAGCATCGGCTCGCGCGTGGTGAACGAGCTTGCGCCCAAAGATCGAGACATCGCCATGGTGTTTCAGAACTACGCGCTCTACCCACACATGACCGTGTTCGAAAACATGGCGTTTGGGCTCAAGCTTCGCAAATCTAGCAAAAGCGAGATCCAGGCGCGCGTCACGCACGTGGCCAAGCAGCTGATGTTGGAAGAGCTCCTGGAACGAAAGCCCAAAGCCCTCTCCGGTGGTCAACGGCAGCGAGTGGCCCTGGGCCGCGCCATCGTGCGCGAGCCCGCAGCGTTTCTATTTGATGAACCACTCAGCAACCTAGACGCCAAGCTGCGCGTTGAAACCCGCGCTGAGCTGAAACGCCTACATCAAAGGCTGAAAACGACCACCATCTACGTAACGCACGATCAAGAAGAAGCGATGACGCTGGGTGATCGCATCGTGGTCATGAGCCAAGGCAAGGTGCAGCAGGTGGATGCGCCGCTCACTGTTTACGAACGCCCCCAGAATCGCTTCGTGGCTAGCTTCCTGGGCACGCCTCCGATGAATTTCGTGGACGGAACGCTGATAAATGGCGATCTTGGCGTGCGATTTGAAGGTGCTGGCCTCAGTATTTTACTCCCATCGCCCACGTCGGAACGCCTCCGAGGCGAAATTGGCCGCCCTGTTGTGCTCGGCGTGCGCCCGGAGTTTTTCTCTCCTATCGACGACGCACCCAAGGGCCCCATCGAACGCCTCTCGTTCCGCGTAGAGGTGGTCGAACCCCTCGGACACCTGACGGACCTCTACCTTTCGGGCCAGGGCGATGCGCGCTTGGTGGCGCGGATCCGCTCGGTTTCCGTCTCTCCCAACGATTCGATTGAACTTCAGTTGAGCACGGGCAAACTGCACGTGTTCGCGCCCGGCGACTACGGGCAAAACCTTAGCCTCCTCTGAAAGCACCCCACTCATGACCCACTACCTCGGCTTGGATTCGAGCACGCAAAGCCTCTCAGCGGTGATCATCGACACCGAGCGGGCTCAGGTTGTTCAGAGCATCAACGTTAACTTTGGCAAAGATTTACCGGACTTCGGGTCGCCCCAGGGCTTCTTGCGCAACAACAACCCGAGGGTGGTGCACTCTGATCCACTCATGTGGGTGGCCGCGCTGGATCTAATGTTTGAACGCTTGCGCGCCACAGGTTACGATCTGGCGCAAATCCGAGGCATCAGTGGTGCCGGGCAGCAACATGGCTCGGTGTACCTAAAGCAAAAGCTCGGAGAGAGCTTACGTTTGGGGTTCGACAAACCCTTAGCCGCTCAAGTTGCTCCACTTCTGAGCCGGAAAACCTCACCCATCTGGATGGATAGCTCCACGACCAAGGAGTGCGAAGAAATCGCACGGGCGTTAGGCGGGGAAGCGCGCGTCACAGAGATCAGCGGCTCTCGCCCCACCGAGCGCTTCACGGGGCCGCAGATACGCGCGTTCTTCAAGCGTGAACCAGACGCCTACGCGCAGACCAAGGAAATTCATTTGGTGAGCTCCTTCATAGCTTCGCTGCTCACCGGCACTAGCGCCCCCATGGACTTCGGGGACGGCGCGGGCATGAATCTCATGGACCTTGCAAGCGGCTCCTTAAGCAGCGCGCTACTCGAAGCCACCGCACCGGCGCTGAGCGAGAAATTGCCAAAGCTATTGGCCTCCCACACAGTGGCAGGCACCGTCACCGGATACTTCGTCGAGAAGTACGGCATTCGTGCGGGCACGCCCGTGGTGGCTTTCACTGGGGACAACCCTTCAAGCCTAGTGGGAATGGGCGCCACCGAGCCAGGCGTCGCCGTTATAAGCCTCGGCACCAGCGACACGGTGTTTGCCGCAATGGGCAAGCCGCTCACCGATCCGAATGGCTTCGGGCACGTGTTCGGGAATCCCGCCGGAGGCTTCATGAGCCTCATTTGCTTCACGAATGGGTCCCTTGCCCGTGAAGCCGTGACCAAAGAATTCGGGATGGGCTGGGAAGAATTCAGTGATTCGATCTTGGAGCGCACGGAGCCCGGAAATGGGGACAATTGGATGCTGCCGTTCTTCGTGCCAGAATCCACCCCGCGCGTGCTAACCCCCGTGACGCAGCGATTCGGGAGTGCCGATTTTGTCGCAGGCAAAGTCCCCGCGCGAGCCGCCCGAGCCATCGTAGAAGCCCAGGCCGTGAACATGCGTTTGCATTCGCGTTGGATTGGCGAAACCCCTGCAAGCATTCGCGTTACAGGTGGGGCTTCGAAGAGCCCGGCCATTCGCCAGATCCTAGCAGACGTATTTCAGGCAGAAATCAGCCCACTCCAAGTTGAGAATTCTTCAGCGCTGGGCGGCGCGCTCCGAGCGGCTAATGCAGTAGGCGGAGTGCCTTTCGAGCAGCTATTTCAGATGTTCGTCCAGCCTGATAGGAACAAAAAGGCCGTACCCAAGGCTACGCCGGACACCTACGATAAGCTCGAGCAGCGCTTGGTTGCGAAGCTCAAGGAGCTCGGGCAGGCTACCTGAGTGGTGGGTGCAGCCTCAACCTTAATTCGAAGTTAATCCGTCGCTCGCGCTCCGCGACGCAACAACGCAGTCCGCAGGGTTGGCCACAAACGCGCTTCGATCTCGGCCTTGTTCACCACGCCATCGGCACGTGCTTCCACGGCCAATAATTCCAACTCGTGACCAGGCCGACTGCTCACCAAGATAATCGCGAGATCACTACCCTTCGCGTTACCGCGCAGCATGCGGGCCAACTTATCCCCGTCGATATCCGGAAGCATCACATCCAGCACCACACCCCGAATGTTGCGCTCGGTTATCAGCCGGCCCGCGCCGATGGCGGAAGGCAGCTCGAATACGTCGCAACCCTCGTTCCGGAGGGTCTCGGAGAGAACCGTCCTCGCCAGGTCGTCGTCGTCGATAACTAAAATGCGGAAAGACAATTCTCCTTCAGGGTAGCCCACCCGAGGCCAGCATTCAAAGTGCTAAAACCGCAAGCGCGGTCCGAGCCTCTCGCGCATCTTCTCGAACCCTCGGGTTGCCCGGCTGCTGTAAAACCTCACGTGAAAGTGGGTAAGGTGGCCATATTCGTGCCGGACCACGGTTTCATCGCGCTTCGACCGCTGGAACACGGTTTCCAGGAATGCCGGATCTTCCCCCGCCTGGAGAGCATGGGCCCGCAGGAGCTCCTGAACCGACCGATCCATGAACACAAGTTCGACATCGGCCTCGCTCATGAACGCCTTGAGGAGCAGCCAAGTGCGCCGGCAATCAAGGTTCTCGGCGTTGGCCTTGGTGTACCACTTATGGTCACTAAGGTAGTAATAGCCAACGTCAGCATCTCGGCCGGACTGGTGGCTCCGGTGCGGGCGAACATAGCCGCCCTTACTTCCGCTCAAATCGCCTATAAAGAGGGCAGGAGTGCCTGGCTCCGACGCCCACACGCGTTGAACAGCAGCTTCCAAGCCCTGCGCTGTTTCCTCGGTCGCCCAGCTGCGTTTGGGATTGAGGATGCGCCAAAAAGGGCGATCCGGTAGGGCCACGGCATTTCGCAGGCGACCACGATTCGGCCGCCCAAGCGATACTGACCCCACCCCTGGTAGATCTTGCGCAGCGAGCTGCCGCAGCTGGGCATCAGAGACGTTGTCCAGCGGTATTTCCAGAGAATTTACGGTTACCGCCTCCAGCTGCACGACCTTTGCTCTTACAGTAGGCCTGTCTACTCCGCGAGGCTGCGCGTTATTCACCGCCGCCCCGAGAGCACTTGGGATCAGGCGATCGAGTAATGTTCGGCCGTTTGGCGCGGGCGCTACCGGGCGTGAACAACCTACCAAAAAGGTGAGAAGCACCGCCAAACCCGTCCGCCGCATGCCGCACCAGGCTGAAGTGGATCGGGCCCGAACGCAAGCTCACCCTCCGTCATCTGCCGCAACCCCTGTTTTTCATTGCACAAACCCGAGCTATGCTCGACACCCTCGTGACCGAAGTTACCAGTATCGCTCCAGGCACCCTGCTTGCCGGCAAGCTCCGGGTGATTCGCCTGATTGGCGAAGGCGGAATGGGCGCCGTGTATGAAGTGGAGCACGAGCTCACCAAACATCGGCGCGCCGTAAAGATGCTGCACGCGCAATACGCATCAATGCCATCCGTGGTCGCGCGCTTCCTGCGCGAGGCATCAGCGGCTGGTCGCATCGGCAGCCCGCACATCATTGAAACCTTCGATGCCGGCCACCTAGCCACCGGTGAGCCTTACATCGTGATGGAGTATCTCGACGGGATCCCCGTTGATAGCCTGCTGCGTAAACGCGGGCCGCTCCCCTTCCACGAAGCCGCCGAGATTGTGCACCAGGCGTGCGATGGGATTCAGGCTGCCCACGATGCCGGCATCATTCATCGAGATCTGAAGCCTGAAAATTTGTTCCTTTTGCGCGGGGACAAGGTCTTCATAAAAATTCTGGATTTTGGGATTTCCAAGTTCGATCCGAGTTCGCTCGGTGCGGTGGAATCACTCACGGTGGAGGGCAGCGCGCTCGGAACGCCGTATTACATGTCCGCTGAGCAAGTTCGGGGTGACAAACAGATAGACGCCCGCACGGATGTCTACGCGCTCGGCGTGGTTCTGTACGAGCTGCTCACCAATGTGAAGCCTTTCGATGGCGAAACGTTGATGGAGCTCTCGGTGCGGATCCACGAAGGGAAATATGCGCTGCCTTCGCAGGTGCGGCGCGATTTACCGCACGAAGTGGATGAATTGGTGGCCAAAGCAATGGCTGTTGATCGCGACCACCGCTTCGCGACAGTGCGCGAATTTTCCGAGGCGCTGCGTCGCCTTCAAACCGGTCAGTGGGCGGTATCTGACGCAACTATAGCATTCCCCAGCAGCCTGCCGCCCGGTGGCGTTGGCACCTCGCCTTTTGGCCCAAGCGCTCTTCGGCAGGATGGGCCGTCTACCAGTGCGGGCACGCTGCAAGCCCAGCCTGAGCGCGCAGCGCGCGCTCATACTCAGCGCGCGGCCGGAACCACAGGAGGCGTGGGCCTTGATTCACGCCCGCCCACAAAGAGCGGTGGCTCCCGCTGGCTGATGATCGGTGGGGGTGCTGCGGTCGCCGCTATTTCATTAGCACTTTTAGTTAACCGCGCACTAAGTCCTTCCACAGACGCGGGCGTGGACGCGGGGGTTGCCCCTGAATCCACCCTGGCTCCAAAAGCTGCCACCGCTCCACAACCTACCGAGGAAAAGCCCGCACCTCCCCCTGCACAAGCCATCCCCTCCGCCCCTGCAACAGGGAGTGCACCAACGGCCGATGCGGGAGTACCTCAACAGCCAAGAGTATCGAAACAGCCCGTCAAGCCTAGCGTCACCACCCCCTCTACACGCGCCCGTAGCGAAGGGCTCGCGACCGACAACCCATTCAAATGATCCGTCAGCTTTCCCAACGTTTCGCCGTATCATCCCTCTGTATTGCCCTCGCCGTCGGCGGCCTCGCCGGCTCAGCGCACGCCCAAGATACGGATAGAGCAAAGCAGGAAGCACGTGAACGCTTCGACCGCGGGCTCCGCTTGTTCAATACCGGAGACACCACCGGAGCCCTTGCTGAATTCGAACGCGCCTACGAAGTTACGCAGCACCCGCTCGTTCTTTTCAACATCGCCTTGGTGCAGCAATCGATGCGCTCCCCCGTTCAAGCGGTTGATTCCCTCAACAAGCTGCTCGCGAACCCTGGGCAGCTAGACGCCGAACGCCTGACGCGCGCGCGGACAATCTTGGCCGAACAGCTTGCGCTAATTGGGTTCATTCACATCACGACCGAACACAAAGATGCAACGGTCGAAATCGACAATATTCAGGTGGCTACCACCCCGGTGGATAAGCCGATCGCAGTGCCAAGTGGCAACCATGTCGTATCGGTGATTTTACCCGGATTTTACCCGCTTCGTCAGCAGGTAACCGTCGCGGGGAAAAGTACGGTGGAAGTGGCCGCGGCGCTCCGGCCCCTCGAAGGGCGGCTCGCTCACTTGGAAGTGCAGTCTACGCTTGGTGCAGCCACCGTAAGGGTAAACGGCGAAGTGGTCGGCGAAACGCCACTTGCCGCATCACTCGCGTTGCCACCCGGCCAACACACCATTGAACTCAGCCGCGACGGCTATGTAAAGCAATCCCAAGTAGTTACCCTGGGTGACGGCGCGAACGGGCGCTTGAGCTTTGATCTGCAAGTGGATCAGGGGGCGCTGGGAGCCAATTCTGGCTTTCTTGAGCTCGCTATCTCGGAGGACCAAGCCGTCATCTTCGTGGATGGTCGCCCACAAGGTACTTACCGTTCAGCGCTTCAGCTTCCAAAAGGCTCGCACCGCCTGCGCGTCGAACGCGCCAATTTCTTCCCTTACGAACGCACCATTGTGGTTCCCGCGGGCATGCCAACTCGGCTAAATGTGGAGCTACAGCCGACCACCGAATATCGCGCAGCTTACGCCGACAAGACGAACTCCCAACGCACGTGGGGTTGGGTCTCAGTTGGAGCGGGTGCTGCATTCATGGCTGGGAGCACCGGGTTTCTGGTGTGGAATAACGCGGAGGAGAATGATGCACAGGATAAGTTTGATGCGATCGCCGCGCGTGGCAATTGCCGGGACCGCATGGATGTCTCCCAGGACGTTTGCATTACTGAGGTAAACCTGGCGCTAGGCCACGTGCAGGATGCGCAAGCTCGCACGAAATTCGGCTGGATTGGCCTCGGCACAGGTGCTGCCATCACCGGGCTCGGAGCCTTCCTATTGCTCAGCAACGATGATCCGAATCGCTACGAACCCAAGCCCGAAAGCGATGTCTTCGGTGGAGTCACCGCCTCTCCGGTAGCCTGGGCCAGCCCCGGCAACTGGGGCGCGGGTGTGCGGGGAACGTTTTAGCTCACCTTGTTGAAGCTCCCCCTATGTCGAAATCAGGGACCCCCTCACGCCACCTACTCTACCTCGCCTTCGTATGCGGAATTGCCCCTGCGTGCGCACCTGCGATCTCCACGCCGTCCCAGCAGCTCACACGCCACCCTCCCGCTGCGTCAGCTGCCCCTGCTCCCCCCGCTCCGCACGCGCGAGCAGACGTGAACCCGACGCCAGGCAGTGCTGGCCCCACTGCGCCACATTTGCCCCCACGTGAGGCCGAGCACGCCGCAACAAGGAAACCAACGTGCGGGCTGCCCGAAGATATCCGTGAACCCGATTGGCCCCGTACGCTGGGCGATACTGCCGCGGAAGAGCGCCCGCCATTCGCACCAGGGACGATCACTTTGGCACTCCTGCCAGACACTCAATATTACGCGGCCTGCAAGTACCCGCACCTCAAAAACCAAAGCGAGTTTTTATCCAGCGCGCAGAAGGCTCGAAACATCCAAGCAGCCATCACGCTCGGAGACTTGACGGACCACAATTCGCCAGAGGAATGGAGCTTCTTCAAACAATCCTTGGCGAAAGTGTCCGACGGCTTCCCGCTGTTTCTTACGACAGGCAACCATGATCTAGGCGTGCGCGGCACGGCCAATGCACGCGACTCTCTACTTTCGCAATACTTTGACGAAACCTGGGCCAGAAAATCTGGAGCACTCCGAGAAGTGATGGAACCGGGCACCATCGACAACGCGTTCTATTCGGTAAACGCAGGAGCCTTTCAACTCGGTGTGCTGATGCTTGAATGGAGCCCCCGCCGAAAGACAGTGGAATGGGCCAACCAGGTTTTGGCCAAACACCGAGATCATCGTGTCATCGTGGCAACACACGCTTATCTCTACAGCGATAGCACCCGCTATGATTTTGCTAAAAAGGGCGCCACGCAAAAGTGGAACCCACTTGAATACGGAACGGCTCAGGGCGTGCTGAAAAAGGACGGCAACCACGACGGCGAGATGCTGTGGAATGCTCTCATTCGTCGCAACAAGAATGTCTTCATGGTTGTAAATGGCCATGTGCTCAAAAATGGCACTGGGTTTGTTGAAAGTCGTGGTGACGCCGGGAACACCGTTCACCAGGTACTCGCCAACTATCAGATGCTGGACGAGGGTGGTTTGGGCTACCTCCGGCTCTTGGAAATCTTGCCGGACGGCAAGACGTTGCGCATGAAGACGTATTCACCCTCACTCAAGCTCTACTCGTACGCCAAAGACCAGTATTTTAGCTTCAACGTGGAGCCCCCGCTGTATTTGCACTCCTTGAGCGAGTTTTGAGGGATAAGCAGCCCCATGTTTCGCACGCGGCTTCTACCCCAGCTCATCGCCCTCAACTTCCTCCTAGCCTCGGCCTGCGCCCCGAAGGCTCCGCCACAGGCTCCAGCATCGGGTACGCCGCTAGCACCCTCCGCTACGCCTTCAACGAGCTCTGCCGGGAGCGCCACCTCAGGTGCCACCCCCACCATCCCGGCCTACATCGAAAGCGTCGTCGCCGCATCCGATCGCAGCCCCGAGGATCGAATCCTAGATGCGCAGCGTAAGCCCGGCGAGGTATTGGCATTCTTCGGGATTGCACCGGGCATGCGCGTCGCCGAGCTAGCTGCTGGCGGTGGCTACACGTCGGAACTCTTGGCGCGCACGGTGGGCTCTACGGGAACCTTCTACGGTCAAAACAACAAGTTCATCCTCGAACGGTTCGCGGAAAAGCCCTGGAGTGAGCGGCTCGCAAAGCCCGTGATGAAGGGTGCTATCCGGCTTGATTCAGAGTTCGAGGCGCCCTTTCCTCCCGACGTAAAAGAGCTGGATGCCGTTCTGATGGTTCTCTTCTATCACGACACCGTTTGGCTGAAGACCGACCGCGCTGCGATGAATCGAGCGATATTTTCAGCACTCAAGCCGGGAGGTGTTTATGGCATCGTAGACCACAGTGCACGGCCGGGCGACGCCGATACTGTTGCGCAAACGCTCCACCGCATTGAAGAAAGCCTAGTTGTCAAAGAAGTGGAGGCAGCAGGTTTCGCCCTTGAAGGGCGGGCAACCTTCCTGCAGAATCCTGAGGACACACGGGATTGGAACGATTCACCGATGGCTGCCGGTGAAAAACGCGGCAAAAGCGACCGTTTCGTGCTCAAGTTTGTGAAGCCCACCCACGCGCATTGATCCATGTGCGGAATTTTTGGACGCTTCTCACCTACCGCTGAACTAGGCGATCGGAACGAGTTGGTCGCGGCTACAAATCTGTTGCGCCACCGAGGTCCGGACGACGGCACTTATTGGACGGACCAGCACTACTTCTTCGGTCACCGTCGGCTTTCGATTATCGATCTCGAATCCGGTTCACAACCGATGGGCTCGGCCGACGGACGCTACGTGGTCGTTTTCAACGGGGAGATCTACAACTTCGTCGAGCTCCGCGTGGAGCTTGAGCGACTAGGAGCACGCTTTACCACACACTCGGATACAGAAGTGCTCTTGCACGGGTATCGGGAGTTCGGAACAGATCTGCCGCGGCACCTGTCAGGCATGTTCGCCTTCGGGATCGCGGACAGACAAGAAAAGACTCTATTTGTGGCGCGTGACCCATTCGGGGAGAAGCCGCTCTTCCTTTGGGAACAGGGCAACTCGGTCACGTTTGGTTCCGAGCTATCGGCATTGGTGTCACTCTCGGGTCAATCGCGAGAGATTTCGGGGGAAGCGCTCGCAGGTTTCCTCTGCCTCAACTACGCACCCGGGTCAGAAACCTTGGTGAGAAGCATCCGGCGTTTGCTCCCAGGCACGGCCCGGTTGTATTCTAAGAACGGGCCCAAAGAGTGGCGCTATTTTGAGCTTCCCGCCCGCCCAGAAGCCCGGCTCACTGAAGGCTCTGCACTCGAACAGTTGGGTCCAAAGCTAGATGCTGCCGTACGTATCGCTCTGCGAAGCGATGTTCCCGTCGGGCTTTTCCTTTCAGGAGGCATAGATTCTTCGCTCGTCGCCGAAAGCGCCTGCCGCCAAGGAAAGCTGACTGAGGCCTACTGCCTGGATTTCGAAGAGCCCGGATACAGCGAACTCGCCGGCGCGCAACATGTCGCTGATAGGCTTGGGCTCAAGCTGCACAGCGTGCGCCTCTCTGCGGACAACCTTTCCGATGTTGAGACATTAGTTTCCCACGCTGACGATCCTTTGGCCGATTCATCGGCCCTACCCGTGTACACTCTCGCGGGTGCCGCAAGCGCCAACTACAAAGTGGTGATTACGGGTGACGGAGGTGACGAAATGTTCGGAGGGTACCTAACCTACAAGGCTACGCTCCTTCATCAAGAGCTGATCTGTCGGCTGCCGCGACCGCTGCGGGCTATATTGGCAGCCACTTCTCAACACTTACCTGTGAGCGACGGCAAGGTTTCCACGAGCTACAAGCTCATGCGACTGCTCCGGGCGGCCACCCTCGCCCCCTGTGAGGCCCATTTCTCCTGGAATGGCACGTTCTTGCCGAGCCAAGCCGCTGCACTCCAAACCGCGCCGCACCCGGAAGTAATTCGCAGAATGGCAGAGCGCTTGGGCCTCGGGGAACACACCACTCTGCTGGATCTCCAGAAGGCGGATGTGCTCGAATACCTACCAAACGACATTCTCTCCAAGGTAGATCGCATGACGATGGCACACGGCCTGGAGGCTCGAGCACCCCTGCTTTCTCCCGAGGTTGCACGCTTTGGTCTCGCCCTACCCGATAACCTGAAGGTGGGGCTCACGGGGCACCCCAAGCGGTTGTTACGCAAGCTCGCCGAACAACGCCTAGGTGCGCGTGTGGCTTACGCCAAAAAGCAGGGGTTTAGCATTCCCATTCACCGCTGGCTGAGAGGCCCGTTGCGTGCAGAGCTCGAAGATTTGTTGAGCCCCCCGAGCCTCTCGCACCTCGGGTTTTTGGACGCTACTCAGGTGATAGCGCAAAAGAACCGTCACCTTTCAGGCGAGAAGCAAATCGGTTGGGAGCTCTGGGGGCTCATGGTGCTGGTTACCTGGCACCGCTTGCGGATCCAGCACCCGCCAAGGCTCGTCGGGTCCACAGCAGATCTGCGGGAAATTCGTCTGCCTGCTTTTCAGCCATGAAGCAAAAACGAGCCTGGGCCATGCGATTCTTGGGGCTCGGCATATCCTGCCTGGCGCTCGCAGCACTCCTCTACAAGCTAGATTGGCAGCTCACCCGAGCGGCCTTTGCACGCGCCTCGGCGTCGAGCTTACTCGTGGGCGTGGGCTTCACGGCTCTTGCTTACAGCGTGGCCGTCTTTCGTTGGCAAGTATTGCTCTCCACGCAAGTACAGGTGCCGTTTCGGAAGCTGCTCAGCTTGTTGCTCGTGGGGCATTTCGCCAATGTGGTGCTTCCCCTGCGTGCTGGCGACATCTTGCGCCCTGTTCTTTTACGGCGCGCCACTGGTGGGCATTTTGCCCTCGCGGTGACGAGCATGGTCGTGGAACGCCTGCTCGACGTGGCAACAATTGTCGTAATGGGTGCCGTGGTATTGCCCACAATTCAAGCCCCCGGAGCTCTCAAGACGGGCCTTACGATATTTTCGTGGGTTTGTTTGGGGGGAACACTTTTCGTTGGTTTCGTAGCCTGGCAGTCAGCCCAGGGCAGTGCCTTGCAGTTGTGGGCAGATCAGTCTCCTTTGATCAACCGCATAGGGCTCCGACGAATTCTCGTGCCGACGTTCCAGGCTCTGTCTTTGGTTCGCAACGGTCGAGCCCTTCTTGTGGCCTTTTCGTTGAGCCTCGTGCAATGGGGCCTCGCGGCCGCGGGGGTCATCGCGTGCGTTAGCGCGTTTCATTTGGGGCTGCCCTTCACGGCTGGAGTCGTGCTTATGGTCGCCACCAATCTTGGCAGTGCCATCCCTTCCGCACCGGCAGCCGTGGGCGTGTACCACGCGGTGGGAGTGCTAGCGTTGGCACCGTGGTCCGTTTCCACCGAAGATGCGCTAGCCGTCACCATCGCCGCGCACCTCACCACCGTGGTGCTTCAAGTTGGCGGCGGGGCCATTGCGGCGTGGCACGAAGGCGGAACGCGTGTGGTGCTTCAGCAAGTTCACGCACCACCCGATGAGGCGCCCCCCAGCGCCGTGCCTTAACGCACCACACTCTCACAAATCACCGGATTATCGGCTGAATCGCGATTGTTCGCGTTGTTGCATTCCACCACCGTGTCATTCGGATCCACCACGGCGTAGATGGTGATGCTACGCGCACCCGGGAGCCCCGGAATAGTCACCGTCTTCATGTCCGTTGCACCGGCGGCAAGCATCGGAAGAGTCTCCTCGAAGAGCACCATGCCACCTTGGGCAGGATCCCCGGCGTAATAACGAACCAGAACGTTGCTGGCGTCGCTGTTGCCAAGATTCCTTACGGTTCGCACCACCGTGGCGTCCGGACAGACGGGACCGGCTGCACCAAGTAAGATCGCAAGATCCGCGCGCATCGCGCCAGCATCCACCGCGCTCGAGGCGTTGTTGTTGTCTTCGCGGCACTCTCGCTCTGTTCCGGCTGGCATACCCGGCGAGCTATCAACAGTCACTGTTATTCTGCTGGGCAACGAGCCGTGCCCATTGCTTGCTTGTTTGTAAGTGACATTGAGGACCACGGATGCGCCCGGCTCAAGGCTCGTATTGAGCGTAAACGTGAGCGGTTGCCCCTGCTCATTCTTCAGCGCCTCACTCACCTGATTCCATTCACCAGAGAAGCTCACCACAACTCCAGGCCCCACGCGCAGATCACCTGCATTTTTCACCTCAAACGCGATAAGCAGGGTATCGCTCAGAGTGCCACAGGCGACATCGGGTGAAGAAACGCCCAAGCCGGTTACGGTAAGATCGGGAGCTGACCCAAACGAGCGCGGCTGGGAGCGGTAGGTGTTGTAAAGGCGCCCATTGAGTGGCTTCCAACTCTCAGGTGCGTGCAGTGGGATCTGCCCACCCTCGGTGACGTTGGTCACGTGGTAAGACTGTTGGTTCCAGATGCGACGAGCGGACACCCACGTGTCGCTGGGATCTCCCCAGACGCGAATGCCCTGGGGCCCTAGCGGAATGCCCCCTGGATCGTCGTCGCAACGGTTGGGTTCGGCGGTGTTCATCCCCGTAACAATTTCGGCGTTGCCGTCGTTGTCCACATCAGCCACCACCGGGTTCTCGATGCCTGTGCGGCTGCGTGAGAGCTCCGAATAGAGAATTTCTCCGTTCGAGCCATCGTAAACGCGAAAATCGCACTCATCGTTGTAGAGCGCTTCGGCCGCACCATCGCCATTGAAGTCGAACACACTTGAGGAGGTGGCGCGGCTCGAGTCGTCGTCGCTATCGCGCTGCCAGCCATTGTGGTAACAGCTGCATTCGCCGCGGCCAACGTTGCAGAAAGCACCCGCCGCACAATCGGAATTCTGGGTGCACGCGTGGTTAACTCCGCCTCCCGGGTTTCGCGCTGGGTTGCTGTTATGGCTGCCGTTTTGCTGCGTTGCCCGCGCGATGGTTGTGGGCCACGCGGCGCAAGCCCCATTTGCAGCCGTTGGCTCCTGGAGATCTACCACCACAAAGAAATCCTGAAGGGCAGAGCCGATTTCGGCGAAGCCGTCTCCGTCGAAATCATCGACGTTGGGCGCCCCACCGCGAGCGCCACCATTCAGGTTGCGGCGATCAATGATTTGTCCCGTCTGGGAATCCAAGATCATCAGGTACCCGTCGCTGATGAGCACGACTTCGGGCTTTCCGTCTGGTGGGTTTAAGGGCCCGGGTGCAACCCCGACATTGGCGCCCCAAACATCGGCCACAGCGCAAAAGCCGTCCGCTTTGTCACCTGTGAGAATCGGTGCGTTGTTGCCGTCCACATTCACGGCTGAGGCGTCCCAAACCAATTCTAGGTTGACGCTGCAAGGCGGTGTTTGGCACGCGGGCAGGGTATCCGGCATCCGATAGAGTGCCGTTCCCGCTACGAACTCCATGCCCGACTTGTCCGCTCGGAGATCGGCGGCGCAAGTCATCGCGGAAACCTGATTCGTCCCGGTGGTGCGGCCTCCGCTCAACTTGTGTGTAACGATTAACTTTCCCTGAGCATCGTTGCCCAGCACATAGACCGCGCGCCCAACAATGATCTCGGCAAAGCCCGCGAAATCTAAATTGACAATGCTGATGGTTTCACCGGATTCGCTCGGGGTCCACGCGACCTGCAGCGCATACAGCAGATTTCCCTCGTTATCTAGAATATTGAACTTATTGGAGTCTGTTCCGTAGACGATCTCGGGAACACCATCGTAGTTGAGATCACCCACTGCCACAGGCGCTCCAGAGTCACCATCGGGATCGTTATCGCCACAGGTCGGGATGTTGGCCAGTGGGTCACACACTCCCCCCGTACCTCCAGTACCTCCAGCGCCAGGCTGGCAGTTAGCTGACTCTTGCCAAACCTTCGTGCCACAGCGGGCGAAGTAGTCAGCACCTTTACGTGCACCGCCACCATGCACAGCGCGGACTACACCGTTATCCCACGGATGATCTCCTTTATGGGAAGTAAAGAGAATTTCCGGAAAATCCCTCTCGTTGATCAGGCCATCCCCATTGTCATCATCCAGATTGGCAACGATGGGAGTTGAAATCACCTGATTAAAAGATCCCCAGGGAGGAACCGCGCGCCCCGGAGTCCCGTCGTGCCCCACCAGATCCGCACGGCCATCACCGCCCCAATGCAGCTCAACGGCGGGCGGAGTACTCCCAAACGGTAGCGGCGGGAGGGTACACGTCGGTGCTTTGCCTGTGCCCACGCACGCCCCGACCTCGCAGGTGGTGTACGCCGGACAATCCCAGTCGTCTTCACAAGAGCAGCTCGCGCTGCCACCCGCTGCCGCGCATTGACTGGTAAAATATGCACCCGAACCGCAGCTCGCCTTGGCTTGGTTGGCACTCCCGTTGGAAGGGCATTCTAAGACCTGATTACCCTGGCACACGCTTGTGCCCGGAGTGCACGCGTCTGGCATACAACTCGTGCCGTCACAGAATTGCTCCGCCGGACATTGAACATCGCCGGTGCAGTTTGCGGCGCACACATTCCCGCCCATGGGGTGTGGCATACAGTGCGTGCCCGATGCACAGTTAAGCTGTGAACACTCTCGGTTCACGCAGGTGGCCGTGCTGCCACTCAGCATGCAGGCCTGGCCCGGGCCACAATTGAGGGCCCCGCAGGGATCTACGTTTCCGCTCCCCGCGCTCGAACCCCCAGAGCCATCGATTGGGATCATAAAGCCCGACCCACCGCTTGCCGAGCTGGCACCGCCACTCGTGGGCGTTACTCCGCTGCCAGCTGCTCCCCCTATTGCGCCATCTGGACCCGAGCCCAAAGGCCCGGGCTTCTCTCCACTTGAACACCCCGAGCTCATGACGCCACCGGACAAACCCAAGCCCAAAGCACCCAAGAGGGCGCGTCGAAACAACTGCCGCATGAAAGGATGTTTACAGCATTCCTAGCGATAACCCTAACCAGATCTGCGCAATTCGACCGACCTAACGGGCCAATGATATCGCACCACGGAGGTGTCTCGCTGACATCTCCCCACTCGGGTTTACCGAGTCTGAATCCTTGAGGGTGTATACGAGAAATTTGCGCCACCTGGTCCATTCTGGCGCTCAATTTGCACAAATTGGCGCACTTTGTATACGCCATCGTATACGGAAATATTAGACCACCCCTTCCGTAGGCCGCCAAAACCGGTCACACTGCCCAAAGGTGTTACCCGAAGTGTTTGCCTATTTGGACTACCGCGAGTTTCTGCGGGACTTCTACGCACAGAAGAAGTCGGAGTCTGATTTTTCATTTCGGGGCTTTTCACGCCGTGCAGGTTTGAAGTCTCCCAATTACTTAAAGCTTGTGATGGATGGCGACCGTAACTTAACGGCTAAGATGGCCGTGCGCTTTGCGCAGGCTTGCCAGCTTGAAGGTCCGGCTCTTGAGTATTTCTCGGCCCTCGTGGCTTTCGGTCAGGCCAAAGACGTAGACGAGAGGAATGCGCGCTACGCCGCACTTCAACGCTTCAAGCGTTATCGACAGAATCATCAGTTAGCCGCGGCTCAGGACGCCTATCATTCAAAGTGGTACTTGCCCGCGATTCGAGAGCTGGTGATGAGCGTGAGCTTTCGTGAAGATCCGGTGTGGATAGCCGAACACCTTTCCCCAAAGATCAAGCCGGCGGAAGCCGAGCTCGCGCTGGACACACTGATCGAGCTTGGGCTCTTGGTACGCGATGCGAGCGGGCGTCTACGGCAAGTTGACAAAACGGTGTCCACCGGGCCAGACCACGTGCGCTCGCTGCATCTAGCCAATTACCACCGCACCATGATGAATCACGCTGCTTCTTCGCTGGATCGGCTCACTCCGAGTGATCGCGACATCACCGGCATCACGGTGTGTGTGGGGCGTGGTGGCATCGCGCGCTTAAAGCAGCGCATCGCAGCCTTTCGTCGAGAGCTCTTGGAGCTGGCTGAGCTTGAAAGCGAACCTGAACAGGTGGTGCAGGTGGCCTTTCAACTGTTTGCTTTGTCGCAGCCTGACGAAAAGGAGCCCGTGTCGTGAAGGCTTGGTTCCCCATTCTAGTCACCGCGTTCACATTTGCGTGCGCAGGCACAGAATCAGGCAATCCATCGTTTGGTCCGGACCTCCCGGCGGTCTCCCAAACCGACACGAAAGGTGTCGGTTCGGGCGCCCCACAGGGCCCAACCGGCGGTGTTGGCCCAGCCGTTGCGGAAACGGCACAACAGCCCCCGCGACAGCCTCCGGCGACAGAGGCTAACTGCAACAGTGGTTGGGGCAGCTGCGCGCTCTCTTCGGTTGATGGGCGCTTCGATTGCTCCTGCAGCTACTACACAGCATCCCGTAGAAGCTCAGCCACCACCTGCAGCGAGGCACTCGACGCATGTCGCCCCGAAGCTCGCCCGTGCCAGGATTTTAGCGGCTTTTGCGATCTAGTTGCTGGGGATTGGTCCTGCCAATGCGTCGGCGGCACACCTCAAGTGTGGAGTGGCGCGGTGTATGGGTCTGAGTGCGGCAGCCTATTGAACGCTCAGTGTGCCCACGTGCCGGTGCCTGCAGAAGCCACGTGTTCCAAGTCCGTACCAAGTGCCACTCAGGTTCGTTCGGGGCACTGCGCGCAAGATTTCAATGACCAAACGCGCGTTTACAGGTGTGGGTGCTCGCTCACTGATAGTTCTGGAGTCTCAACGAACAGCCCTGAGTTAACACTTCCGGCCACGCAATCCTGCGCCAGCACACTGGAGGCAGCATGTTTCGCCAACTAGCCAATTCCAGGGTGGCTCACCTGGCACAACTGGTGTGGCCAAGATGTCAGGGTTCACACTCACTCGCGGATGAACACCAAACAAAAACTTCGGCAGCGTGCCCAAGGGCACACTCTTTGCTTAACGTTATCCCAAGGAGCTCAGCACACATGAAACACTACTCTTCTTTCGTATGCTTGTTAACGGCTTGGGGCCTCATCGGCTGCGGCGGTGCCGACACGACACCCAGCCCCAGCACTCTTGAGCCAGGGCAAACGGAGTTCACCTCTGTTCCAGCCAATAGCGGGGGCCCAGGCCGCGCAGCTACCGATTCGAAAGGTGGCGTCGCAACCGGCGCACCAGAAGCCGCGCCCAATGCGCCGACTGCCGGTGGTAACCCAGGTTCGGGCGCACCGCGCACCGTGCAAGAAACTGATATCTACCGCCTTGAGGGCGACCGTCTGTACGTCTTGAACGGCTATCGCGGCCTCATGGTATTCGACGTTTCGCAGGTGGATGAGCCAAAGCTGATTGGGCGCTCGCCTATCTTCGGGCAGCCCGTAGAGATGATTGTGAAAGATGGTCTCGCGGTGGTCGTGGTGGCCGATTGGATCGGCACCATGGAAGACGGAACGCCGTTTCACGGCTCGATCGTGCGCGGGCTGGACGTCAAAGATGCCGGGAGCATCCGCGTAACGGGAGAAGCCAAGCTCGGCGGCTGGGTGCGCGATACGCGCGTTGTGGGAGACGTGCTTTATGCGGTGAGCGAAGATTATGGTTGGTCTTACGCGCTTCAGGGGGAAAGCTCGTATTGTCTTGGAGCTAACGGCCGTACGGGCGTGGGTGGCGTGGCCACACCTACGGCGGGTGTCGCCATTGGTCCTGGTGGCTACGGTGGGTCCAAGGCCGTCGTTTCCTCGGTGAGCTTTGCGGGCGGCCAAATTCAGTCCAAAGGCCGCTACGAAGTGAACGGTTACTCCGGCATCTTCAACGTTACACCCAATTCAATTCTCTTCGCACATGACGTCGTCGTTCCGGCCACCCCCACTCCTGCGACTGAGCCAGCGGGCACCGGCAGCGGCAGCAGCATGATGGGCGGCGCCATCGGGACCGCAGCGCCCGGCGTCACATCACCACCAGTAATGCAGCTCCCAACCGCCGCTCTCGACTACCTTGATATCAGCGATCCCGGCGGCACCATTCGCCCCCGAGGTTCGCTCCAATTCCAGGCGAGCGTTCAAGGTTACGGCACAGACAACGGCCGCTGGAACCTCGATTTCGCCGATGGGAAAGTGGCACGTGTGTTTGGCTGCGGCTCCCAATATTGTGGGGGCGGCAACGGCAACTTCTCGTTGGTCACGGCGGATTTTACGAATCCGGACGCGCCCACGCTCAAAAGCCAGATCGCCATCGCGGGCTCTTCTTGGTCCCCGGCAGTGCGCTTCGATCAGGGCCGTATGTACCTGGCGCCCGTCGGCGACAGCTATTACGGCCAAACCACAACCGCCACGCCCATCCAAATCTTCGACGTGACGGACCCAGCGGCTCCCGTATTGGCAGGCTCCACCAGCGTGCTCGGCACGGTGTGGAACTTCACGCCGGCCGGTAACAACATCTTCACGCTGGGCAGCTCCGGCTACGATGCCACCACGGGGCAGTGGGACAGCCGCATCACGGTGAATTACCTGAACGTTACCGATGCGAAAGCACCACAATCGCTCGGAAGCGCCACGTTTGGCGACGGGTGGGCCTGGACACCAGCCGCCGGAACCTTCAAGGCGTTCACCAAAAATGACCAAGAAGGCCTAGTGGTGCTCCCATTTAGCGGATGGTCGAACAACTACCAAACCTACAACAACGGCGTTCAGCTCATCGAGTTCACGCCGACCACAATCAAAACCGCCGGGGCAGCCAAGACCAAAGGCTGGGTTGAACGCGGCATCTTCGTGAAGGGCCGAATTGTCTCGCTGAGTGATACCGCGCTCACCGTGGTGGACTACGCGGATCGCGCCAACCCCAAGGTTACCAAGGAAGTAACGCTCGCCCGGAACATCGTAAGTGTGCAGGCCGATGCGCAGCAGGTGGTCACTGTTTCTAGCGATTTCTACAATAACAACACGCAGACCTCCGAGCTCATTGTCGTCCCGCCCTCTCAAGCCGAGGAAACCGCGAGCGGCCAAGAGCTCGCACACTTGGATATTCCTGGGCAAAATGCCCAAGTTTTCCGCAACGGGAATTACAACTACGTGCTCTCTGCCATCACTGAACAGGTAGATTGCGCTACGCTCCCTGCCTCTCAGGGCGGGGGTGGCAAAGAGATCGCACCCTCCTCGGGCGACGCCGCAGCACCTGCGCTTCCCGGCGGCGGTACGACTAACCTCTGCGCGCATACCTTCCAACAAATCCAGGTCGTGGAAATTCTACCTGGCGGTGCGCAGTTGCTCGGAAAGTTGAAGCTGCCCGACGGCCTTCAGGGTTGGTATTACGGCTGGGATATCGGCTTCTACGGCAGCTACTGGTACGGCGGGAACAACGTGGTTCAGGTTGGCGGCAATAAACTGGCCTTCCAGAGCTACAAATATGAGCCCACGCCCGATGGCAAGGGCCTGGAGTACAAAGTACTGTCAGTAGTTGACCTCAGCAACCCGAACAACCCCGTCTTGGGCGAACAGGTGATCACGAAGGAACTTAACGGTTGGGGAAACTTGCGGGCCGTGGGCGATACTCTGTATGCAAACCATCAAGAGTGGGTAATCGAGCCTCAGTCCGTTGGCGACAAGTATACGCCCGGCGTAGTGCGCTACTACCTGGATCGCATTGACCTCTCCATGCCCGGTGCGCCCAGAGTTTCCGAGAAAATAAACGTTCCGGGCATGCTCGCGGGCGCCTCAACCTCCGATCCCTCCGTGCTTTACTTCATCGATTACCAATACCAAGACACGTTCACACGCAATCGCTTGAACGTGGCTAAGCTCGGAGGCGGCAAGGCGCAGCTTCTCAGCTCCACGCAGCTCGACGGTTACGTGGGTAATCTGTTCGTGCAAAACGACCAGATCTACACGTCCTTCCAGCACACCATTGCCGAGCCCAACAACTGTTACCGCGACGTGCTGGAGCTGCTTCAGATCAACGCCTCGAACCCCACCCAACTCACCATCACCAGCACTCCTGCAAAAGGCGGCTGGGGCTGGTTGGTCGCCGTGGAGGGGGATGTTGCGCTCATGCAAAGCGGTTGGAGCCAACAAGGCTTCGACATCTTCCGTCTAGGCGCCAATGGCCCCACGTATGATCGCTTCGTGCGCACCCGAGGCTGGGGCATGAACTCCCTCGACCGCGTCGGAGACACCCTCTACGTTGCCAGCGGCCCTTGGGGCGTGCAAGCCATCGATCTGAAGTAACGGCGCTGCCACAGCACGGTGCAGCACCATGCCGCTGCACCGCAACACAACAACGGTGGGCACACCGTGCCCACCATTCAACGGAACCCCTGACCTCAACACTCAGGGGTTCTCGCCTTTCAAGCCGAACCACAACTCATCGGAACCACACTCAGGGTTCTCGCCTTTCAAGTCAAACACAACTCATCGGAACCACACTCAGGGGTTCTCGCCGTTGAAACGATGCTTGGCATGCTAAGTACTTCTCTCACGCGCTGAACCCCTTCCCCACTCGGACTTTTCGCACGGTTCTTCACCCGTCACCTCGGGGGGTTCTCGCCGCTGAAACGATGCTTGGCATGCTAAGTACTTCTCTCACGCGCTGAACCCCCTTCCCCACTCGGACTTTTCGCACGGTTCTTCACCCGTCACCTCGGGGGGTTCTCGCCGTTGAAACGATGCTTGGCATGCTAAGTACTTCTCTCGCACGCTGACCCCCCGTGGCAGTTCAGCGTTTCAGCGTCTTGCACAGCCCGTTGAGCGAGACCGCGTAGTCATCGCCGTACACGCCGCGCAAGTAGCTCCCCGCAAAGCGCAGTGGAGCACTCCTGGTCTCTAAGCTTGCCCATGCAAAACCCGCGGTGCAGATCTCAGGCGCTGCTCGAAGGCCCGTCAACACTTCAAACTCCGACCATTCAGCAGCACGTGCATCAAAGGCCTGTGCGTTAGCCGCGATTTGCGCAAACAGCGGAATGGTAGCCAGGCTAGCGCTTGAGAGCACGCCCTTCGCTTCTTCAAGCGCCTTCAGGTTTTTCTTCAAGTTGGCGGCGGCTTCGTCGCGCTTGCGCCCCGTAAAAACCTCCCAAAATCGGGCGGAGAGCCCCTGAAAACGCGCGTCTTCCGGAGCAATCGCTCGCAACTTGGCATAAGCTTCATAAGAAGCCGTAATGTCAGCCGCCGTTAACTCAGCCTTCCCGAGGAGCGCACCTAGGCTTTGAGCAAGCGCCGCCACCATGTGCTCATGTTCCTGGAACACGCTCGCCGTCACTTTACCGGCCTCCATTGTTTCCATGGCTCCCGGCGCCTTCACCAGCACCACCACTTCGCGCTCGGGTGCCCCATAAACGTCAGTTTTCAAGCGTTCAGAAAGCACCACCCCCACCTGCCCCTCAGCGTTCGTCTTACCAATCGGATAAACCGCGTCACCCACCTTCAGCGACACCAAAGCATCGCTGGCATACCGCTGACCGCATGGCACCGTACCCTTTGGTTCCCCCGCTCTTTGCCCTTTTCCGAGCGGCGCACGCTCCACCACCTCGCCGTTTCGAAGCGTTTCCTGCACCCGCTCGGTCGTCTCCACCGGGATCTTGTCGCACAGGGAGCGTTCGTACACAGTAACTCGCAATGCATCCTGCTCGGGGAATATCTCGACGTTGTACCCGGTGTTCTTCGGCGCACCGTACTCAACACTTTTGCCCGTGGGCGTCTCCACCACTCGTTGAGTAGTGGTAGCTGAGCCACACGCGCCCAGAAGCAGCGCCGAAAGGCATAGCGCCTGGGTGGAAACTAAAGCCCTGAAGTTAATCTGAGAAGTCATCGGGAAGCTCTCCAAAAAACAGAATCACAGAATCTGAGCGTCAACTTTAAGATTGAACGATGCCGAACGTTACCACACGCCGTGCCTTCCGCCCCGGCGAGCCATTTCGCCCCAGGCGGGCGGAACCAAAGCTGAGCCAAGGGCATCGTTGCTTTGGACGCACCCCGGGTCCGGTTTGTTCAGGCCCCACGCACGCACGGAGGTTCCCGGTGCCTGAGTCCTCGCCTGTTTTGGGTCCGCAGCCCACGGAACCACCCAGCCCCGGTCAACGCGCCGCACACTCAGCAAACCGCACGAAGTCCGCACGCGAGCGACCGCTCCCCGCCCACTGCCCGCACTTTCAGGCCCCACGCCAAATTCCCCTACAATTCTCTTGACCTATCCGCCTGCCCGGCTAGCCTCCGCCTCCCAACGAATTCCAGCTTAGCTCAGTTGGTAGAGCAGGCGGCTGTTAACCGCCGGGTCCAAGGTTCGAGTCCTTGAGCTGGAGCCATTTCTTCCTCGTCGCCAACCAGCGGCGAGGGTGGGTAAACAGAAGCCCCCAAGGAGCGATCCGAGGGGGCTTCGCCGTTTCTCCCCGGAAGTCCGAGCGTTTCGCGCGCTGCGCGTGCTGCGGCGGTGCTCTCGCGGGTGCTCGCAGAGAGCGCCGAGCGAGCGCGATGAGCGCGGCGTGGGACAGCTCTCCCGCTCTCTCTCCTGTCCCGTAGGGAGAGAGAAGCCGAGAGGCGTTTAACTGCGTACCCGGCGATCAACACTCGGCCCCGTTGGTCAACAGCTTCGGCGTCTGCGACGGGGCCGAGCCTGTTGATCATCGGGGCGACGGCTCGCGAGGAGCGACGAACGGTGC
>JANRKO010000062.1:0-151815 GCA_033763455.1 Polyangiaceae bacterium | reverse complement strand
ACCACGAGCGCGGATAGTCGATTGCGACAGCCCGTTTTTTTGCCTCTGTCTAGCCCAAGACCTGCCTCATAACGACCAACACCCGATCGTAGGGAGAACTTTGTCTTTGACTGTTGTGCCACCCCATAGTCGTTGAGGGGCTCGGCCGCGCGCAGCCCCGGGCGAGCACGGCCGGCCGTGCCCCCAGCCCCCGTTCGAGGAGCAGCAAAAAAATAACGCCCTCCAGGGAGCCCAACGGGACGGGTAGGCCAACATGGTTACCAGGCAGAGTCGCCCCGGAAAAAAAATCAAAAAATCGGATCCCGAATGTCCGGTATTGTCCCGGGTGGGCGTCGTTAGGGCAGTAGGACTTGCGACGGCCCGAGCATGAGGCCCTTGCCGTCACAATTTCGCCTCGAAAGGAAGATCAAATGACAAAGTATCTGTTCTTGTATCGGAATCCACCCTCGCCAGATTACCAGCCGTCGCCTGAGGAAATGCAGAAAATGTTTGCTCAGTGGAATGCGTGGAAGGAAAAATTCAAAGCCCAAGTGGTGGATGTGGGTGATGGGCTCAAACACGGGGCCAAGCTGCTAGCCAACGGCAAGGTGAGCGACGGTCCCTTGCCCGAAGCCAAGGAGATCATCGGTGGCTTCTCGATCATTCAAGCTCAGACAATTGATGACGCGATCGCCGTTGCGCGAGAATGCCCAATTGTTTACATGCCCAATTCGGTCATCGAAATACGGGAAATGATGGGATTCTGAGCCCTCAATGGAATCGGGCGCATTAGGGTCCAACGCTGGCTCGTTGGTCGACCACTTCTTTCGTCATGAATACGGACGACTGGTGGCAACCCTGATGCGCGCGTTTCCGTCTGCGGGGCTTGAGACCATTGAGGACGCGGTGCAAACCGCACTGGCGAAGGCGCTGTCGACTTGGCGTCGGGATGGGTTACCCGACAATCCATCTGCGTGGTTGACAAGCGTCGCTCGAAACACCGTACTGGACACATTTCGTCGACAAAAAACCGTAAACAACGCCAGCTCTGATCTTGCAGATGCAGCTCTGCAAGAACTGCCAGAACCGCGGACGCCGTATTCACTTTCCGAAATTGAGGACGACCAACTGCGCATGCTGTTCGTCTGCTGCGATGACGAGCTCAGTTCCCAGAGTCAGCTGGTTCTAGCACTGAAGCTTCTCTGCGGATTCAGCACCCGCGAAATCGCAACGCGCTTGTTTACCAACGAGGAGAACGTTCAGAAGCAGCTGAGCCGCGGTCGTGCTCGTTTGAAGGAGGTCTGGTCGCTTCGCCCGGAATGGGCCGATTCCCCGGCTCTTCCACAAATCCTCTCCAGAACGGAGACGGTATTGAGCGTCATCTACCTACTGTTTAACGAAGGGTATAGCTCCCTGGAACATCATGCCCCCATTCGCCAGGAACTGTGTGAAGAGGCTCTCCGCCTGGGTCGTTTGGTGACTCAGCACCCTGCTACCGCAACACCAGAAGCGTGGGCGCTGCTTGCTTTGATGGAGATGCATGCTGCAAGGCTGGCATCTCGCAGGGACGGCCAGGGTGGGTTGCTCATGCTCGAACAGCAAGATCGAACGCTTTGGGATCGCGCCGGAATTCAACGTGGTTTTGTCTGTCTTGCGCGTGCTGCGGATGGCGACAACTTTTCGCGCTACCACGCCGAAGCCGCCGTTGTGGCCGAGCACTGCATCGCCCCAACCTTCGAGCAGACTCGCTGGGGCGAAATCGTCGCGCTTTACGAGAT
Source organism: Polyangiaceae bacterium (assembly GCA_033763455.1). Lineage (GTDB taxonomy): Bacteria > Myxococcota_A > Polyangia > Polyangiales > Polyangiaceae > JBBRRP01. The sequence continues at coordinate 150,058 of JANRKO010000062.1, read as the reverse complement.
GCTCGACGCGCGTCAGCCCTCAGCGATTCACACGTTGAACCGCGCCATTGCGTTGGCAGAATGGAAGGGGCCCGAGGCTGGGCTCGAACTGCTCGCGCAATGCGAGCCACCGCGGTGGCTCGCCGGATATTACCTGTGGGATGCCACGCACGGCGAGTTGTTACGGCGCGCTAGCGCATTCGAGGAGGCCAGGCGCTACCTTGACCGCGCCATCGAATCCGCACCCACACAAGCAGAGCGGCACATCTTCGAGCAAAAACGTGCACGGTGCGATAACCGGGACGCTACGCGGTAATCACTGGACTGCAACTCCGCTTCATCCCGGTAACTCGTTTTCGCCCATGCATCCGAGCCCGCGGCACCCGCAAGACATGTCGGTTTTATAGACACTTCTCGTCGTAGTTCCGTAATTGCCGACACAATGAATGGGCCCCACTATGACTCATCGAGAGGAACACCCATGAACTGTCCACGCTGCGAAAACGTCACGCTGAATGAAACCCAAAGAGAAGGCATCTCAATCGACCCGTGCCCCCGCTGTCGAGGTATTTGGCTCGATCGAGGCGAGCTTGAAAAGTTGATCCATCTGACGAATTCTGAAGTCGACCAGCTATTCGTGCCGCCAGAACGTGCCAGGTTCGATAGGCCCGCACTCCATCAGGAAGACTATAGGTACGACCGCGCTCGATACGAGCAGGACTACCGCCCCCGCGATCAAGACGACTACAAGTACCGGCACAAACGGAAGAAGACGTGGGTGGAATCGCTGGGCGACATTTTCGACTAACATCGAAGCGATGGCAGCTCTTGCTTGGTAGACACTCGTCGCTCCGTGCGTGGCCGTGTACGCGGCCGAGCGGCTGACAGGCGCTCAGGGAAGTTCTTCAGGGTGCCAGACGTACGCGCATTGCCATCTTGCTAGATCGACACCCGAAGGATGTCGGCGTAGGATGGGCGTCACGTTTCGTCCCAATAGGGGCCGAGAAAGCTGGTATCGTCATGAAAAAACTACTGTTCCCGTTCGCAGGCATTGGGGCCTTGTTGCTGATGCCGCAAGCAGCGCTCGCGAGCGAGGAAACACCACCGGCACCGGCTTCCGTCGGCGTGGAAGGCCCGCTGGTTACCGGTGAGGGGCCTCAGGATCTTCGTAGTGCAGCGTCTGACGGCGCCGGGGGGGCTTACGTAGCGTATGTGCAGTCCCGAGACGGCACGAACGGGGACGTCTTCATCCAGCGGATCGGCGGACCTGCGCCATGGTCCGCTCCGATCCGCATCTCCGACGGAACTCTCAATCATCATTCTCCCCGTGTGCACCGGACGCATGACGGCGGAGCCGTAGTGGTGTGGCTCTCTGCCGGAAGCATCACGCGTGTCCACGTGCAGCGCTTTCGACCGAGCGGTGAGCGCGTGTTGGCTGCGCCTGGTGCCGGAGGGCAGGTCAGAATGGTGGATGGCACCGCAGACAGCGGGAATGGGGTCTTCGTGCTGGAGCGGCGGCTAGCGCCCATGGGTGATGACATCGTGCTCACTAGGTACACCGAAGCAGGAGTCGTAGCCTTTAATACGGCGCCGCTCGGCAAAGTCGTCGAAGGTGCTTCTGGTGCTGCGGGGCAACCCCGGTTGTGCCGCACCCCAAGCGGTGAAGCTATAGTGGCATTGCCACTCACCCAGTTGAAAGTCCTTAAGTTCAGCGCGACAGGCGCTCCGCTTTGGGGCACCGATGGAGTGAGTGTAACCTCGGTATTTGGACACAAGGGAGATGTATCGATCGCTTGCGATGCCAAGGGCGGTGTGGTTCTTGGTTGGACGGACGCGCGCCGCGGCCCAGGCCTTCGGGATGCGTTTGGCCAGGTGCTGGACGCAACGGGGCGCGCCTTGTGGCCAGCCAATGGGATCGCGCTTGCTCAGGATACCGGCGGCGTTGAGGTTGCCACCGACGGAGCGCAAGGTGGCTACTTCGCGTACACCATCGCGAGTGGGCGGGGAATCGCCCGTCAGATGGCCAGCATGCGAGTAGCTCGCGACGGCAGCGTCGCTTACGGCGCGGGGGCCACCTCGATAGCAGAGGGGGCTGACTACAACTCGCGGATCCCAGTGTTCGCGTCGGACGGAAAAGGCGGAGCGTTTCTTTCCTGGAAATCGGAACCAACCACTGCGAGCGTCGCAGCCAGGCCTTGCCTTGGAATGCGCTGGCTCGGGCCCACCGGCACGAGCGCTTGGGGCACGGAGCCGGTGCGAGCAGGCCGTTGCACCGCTTATCCCCCGGGGCACGCTTGGGTTGTTGGAAACGGAACGGTAACGCTGCTTTGGAACGATGCGCGTGCCGGCTACTCCGACATCTATGGCTTTACCGCTCCCGCGCCTGGTGCCCTGCTTGCGCCCGTTCCACCGGGGCCTGCTGCACCCCCTGCTTCAACAGCCAGCACGGGAACGCCCACGCTGTCGCCGAAGGCCAAGCAGGCGTTAACCCCGAACGCACGAGTTCCACTACCGAAGACACTCACCCTACCTGGCAAGGACAAGCCATGACCGCAACCCACCTCTTCTCTGGACTCAATTCACGTAGGGGTCGCGTGCTGCGATCCACCATCATTGCATGCGCCACGCTCGGCGGCGCCCAAGCGTTGGCCGCGCCGTCAGCCTCTGGCACGAAGGCCACGCCAACGGCCCCAGCCACTCCAGTGCCGGCACAGCAGACGCAACCGCAGCTTTCACCTGATGCCCAGCGTACCCTTAGCACGCCTCCGGCGTTCACTTCCCTGGCGGAGGTGCGCAAGATCGCCAACGCTCGGCTCGCCTCCCTTCAAAAGACGGCCGCCCCCGCGAGCGCCCCAGCACTGGCGCTCACTATCTCGCTCGAAACGCAGGCCCCCGGCTCAAGCTTAGAGCTTTTCCGGCCTGAACGCGTGAAGCTCTCGCCCTACAAATCCGTGAGTTTCAAGTCCACCGTAGAGGCTAGCTTTCGCCCGGAGCGCCCGCGCGTGGAGGTAACCCTAAGCGTTGAGCCCTCGCGCCTCTACGTGCTCGATTGCCCGATCACCGGTGTCGGCGGCGGGCATCACCGCTTGGAGTTCGCCGCCACAGGGTCTCGCTTTAGCACCGTAGAAACGCGCGCCAATAGCGCACGGCTCGGGCGCTTCATGGTCACGTACCTCGCTGAAAGGGCCGGCGAGCTGCGGCTCACGCTGCAGGGGCACATTGTGGACGGTGAGGAGTACACCTGGGGTTTCGGGGGTTGCAGGGTGACGCCTGTGCCGTACGGTGCGGTGCCGTAAGTACTCGCCATTTTGCCAGGCCACGCGCGACCTACCGGCCCAGGCTCGGATGCCCATCGATGCGCAACTGGAATAAGAAATACGGGGGCATGCAAGCCCCCTCACCTGCTGACGTTCGGGCGCAAATGTAATCATCCCTGCACGGGCGCGTTTCATCGCAGCGTTGCAGCGCGGCAGCTCTTGCATTTTGCCGAATGCAATCTTCAAACGGCGTTGTTTTGCCTAGACAGCCGTTAAATCCGACCAGAAATGGGATTGCACCGCACACCTCATCGGCCGCCAAACTGCCACAGTTGGAGGCGCAAGCCCCACTTGGAAAGCCGACATAATTGGATTCACAAACACCTTCGCAGGTTTTCTTAGCGAGGTTAATGACCCGATCACGATGGGGATCTACATGGAAGCTCATCGTACCAACCTCACACGCATCGCCAGCATGCAGCTCTTTTGGAGTACAAGTTCCCATACCTAGCTCGGGCGAAGGTTCGCACTGCAAGCCTTCCGCGCACTTCCAACCAACAAACACGGGATCATTGGTGAGAGCACAATGCTCCCCCTTTTTCCCGGCCGCTCCTCCTTGATCCGGAAAAGGCACGTGGATATCTAGCGCTTCCTCCAGCGAAGCCTCGGGTGCCGTTACCATGCCTGCAAGCTTTGCCACGATGCCCTTCCGGCGCGCGAGATCCGCGAGAAGATGCGGCGAGCGACCCACCAATATCGCATTCACACTTCCCTCGGGCGCCGTCTCGTCCCCCAAGAAGTGAAAGCCTGCAATGCTGCGCGAGGCGTGGCAGCCCTGACAACTCAGAGTATCCAGCTTGCGTACCAAGGCCGACGCATCCTTGTATTGAGCGAAATAGGGACGATTTTGCAGCCTTCCGAAGCCATGCGGCGTCACCGAGATGGCCGTCTTGGCCAGCAGCCCCTCCTCCATCAAGTACGTTCCGCGTTCGATTTTGGAGCGCAAATGCTCGCTCGCCAACCCTTCCTTCGCTTTGCCCCAAGTAGGCCACTTTCGAACAAGCCTTTCGGGCTCAGGCGTATTCTCCAGCGAACCAAGTGCGAGGTGCTCGTTAACTGGCACCAAAGCGTGCAAGGCGTACTCTGCATAGCCCGCCATATTGCCGCGCACGGTGGACGGCCAACGGACTATCTGGATGTTCATCTCGACGGCCTTCAGGCTTCCGCGGGACGCGGGATGAATGGGGCCACCGGCTGCAGTGAGCGAGCTCGGCGTTGCCAACTTCTCGTCAAACATCCAACGTTTCGCAACTAAGCTGCAGGCATTCGTTGTTTCCTTTGGCGAGGGTGGCTTAGCGGAGGCAGTACCATCGGTATTCCAATACGAAATCGCGACCGTTGCTGGGAGGCGGGATGCGATATCCGTTGGCAGAGTGCCGTTTTTCCCCGCCGCACTGGTGGCGTACGCGAGCCGGTAAATGAAGCGTACTTCGCCGCACTTTTCAGGTTTCACGTACAAACGATCCAGGCGTTGGCTAACACCAATGAGCTCCCAGCGCGCCTCTTTGCTCACGAGGACCTTCGCGTCTAGCAGGCGATGTGAAAACGCAAGCCCCACTCCACTGGACGGATCCTTTGACCGCGCACGGGCGATGTCCTCCCGGATCACATTTACGAGATCTCGGTAGCGCTGAGAGCGTTGGGCAAGCGCTTGGTTGGTTGAAGGTTTCGCACTTTCGCCGGCAAGTGCGCGCTCCGGATCGAGCATCTCCAGGAAGCCGAAGCCCTGACGTTCCAGCTCGCGAAGAAGCTTGGTGGAAGAAAGCAATACCGTCGGTGCGGCAGCCGACACCACTGCGGTTTCGTGAGTATCGCTACCAGCCGCCTTTGAAGGGTCAGCAGAAGGCCGGGGCCGTTCGACACTCGGGTCCGCAGATGACACGGGAGCTGGCTCTGCCTTTGACTTTGGCAAAGCCCCAGGTGAACAACCCAAGATAGCCAGCAGGGTGCCCACCAAGCTCACGTACTTAAGGGATCTCAACATCGGTGTAATCCTAGCCGCTCGGCCTCAAAGCGCTGCACAACGGGCACCCGCCGGCCGCGTGAACCACGTCGCGACGATGTAGGTCCAGCACGGCCCGGGATATCGTCGCAAGCTCCCGGCGGATTTCGCGACGCCGCCCAGCAACGCGTGCAATCTTCATCTGATCGTAAGCTGTGGTTTGGTGGCGCATCCAAGCTATCACCGCAGATTCAGCACGCCGCTCAATCGGAATGCGTTCGGTTCGTGCCACCGTACCGCTGCCTACGGGCGTTGCATGCGCCGTGACCAGGCGCGCGACTTTTCGCCCGAGATCGGTGAAGCGTGGTGAAAATCGCAAAAGCTCCAAAATCTCAGCCTCGAACGACACGACATAGCTTGCCTGCTCGCGCTCGCGCTTCGCCTTTGCCGAGGCTAGCTTCTTGGCGTACTCGGGTGTGCTGCGCTCCGCCTCCACGGCCATGCGCGCGCTCTCGATGTTTTCACGCGGCGCCCACAATCCCTTCGAAAATGCCTTAGGGCCACGCTTCTCAATCACCGCCCATGATGGGCCGAGCTGCTTCACTCGACGCGTAAGCCCCGCATCCCCAGGCGGCAGACACGCCCAGCCCTGCGGCGCCTTCAGCCGTTTGCCGTCTGGGGCAACAAACACGTTGGCCTCCGCGGTGGGAGCCAGCACGAGAGATTCGATCTGCACGGGTGCGCCTTACCTTCCACGCGGCGTTCCGTCGAGCCTTGTTCGGTCCAACGTTGGCAACGTTCGAGTTCCGTGTAAGCTCGGCGCTTTGGAAAGGGAGTGATTCCATGAAGACCCAAGCTGCGGTGGCGTACGAACAAGGCAAACCCTTGGTGATGGAGCTCGTGGATCTGGAGGGGCCCAAAGCCGGAGAGGTGCTGGTCGAGATCCGAGCCACCGGTGTGTGCCACACGGACGAATTCACGCGTTCGGGCGCCGATCCCGAAGGGCTGTTCCCGGCGATTTTGGGTCACGAAGGCGCCGGCGTGGTGCGCGAAGTTGGAGCCGGCGTTAGCAGTGTGTCTCCGGGGGACCACGTGATCTTGCTGTACACGCCCGAATGCAGAGGCTGCAAATCCTGCCTTTCGAGGAAAACGAACCTTTGCACCGCGATTCGAGCCACCCAGGGCCAAGGCTTGATGCCAGACGGCACGAGCCGCTTTTCGATTAACGGCAAGAAGATCCACCACTACATGGGCTGCTCAACTTTTTCCAATTACAGCGTGCTGCCGGAAATTGCCGTGGCAAAGGTGCGCAAGGATGCCCCGTTCGACAAGATTTGTTACCTGGGCTGTGGCGTTACCACCGGAATTGGAGCGGTGCTGTTTACGGCCAAAGTTGAAGAGGGCGCGAATGTCGTGGTGTTTGGGCTTGGAGGAATAGGGCTCAATGTGATCCAAGGCGCTCGCCTTGCTGGCGCCAACAAGATCGTCGGAGTCGACATTAACCCTGCCCGCGAGGGTATCGCTCGCGAATTTGGGATGACTGATTTCGTGAACCCTCGCTCTTTGGCCAAAGAGGCTGATCTAGTGCCGCACCTCGTGGCGCTCACCGATGGCGGGGCCGACTATAGCTTCGAATGCGTCGGTAACGTTACCCTGATGCGGCAAGCACTCGAGTGCTGCCACCGCGGCTGGGGTGTAAGCGTTATCATTGGCGTGGCGGGCGCGGGCCAGGAAATCGCAACACGCCCATTTCAGCTGGTAACCGGCCGCGTTTGGAAGGGCACTGCGTTTGGTGGGGCCAGAGGCCGCACCGATGTACCCAAGTTGGTGGATTGGTACATGGATAAGAAAATCGCCATTGATCCACTCATCACGCATAAGCTCCCGCTCGCGCGCATCAACGAAGCTTTCGATCTCATGCACTCGGGCGAATCTATCCGCACGGTGGTGGAATACAGTTAGCAACTTTACGCGTGGTGCCCGGCCATGTGCCGGCCGATTTCGGCAACGTTCGCGCCTTCGGCCGGAGTCTCATACACCAAAGCCCCTTCGCTCATCACGACGATGCGGTCGGAAAGCGCGAAAATTTCGTCTAGGTCGGCGCTCACGAGGAGCACGGCTGTTCCAGAGTTCCGCGCCGCCACGATGCGCGAACGGATCTCCGCCACTGCAGCAAAATCGAGCCCGAAGCATGGGTTCGCAGCGATCAACACTGCAACCTCCCCGTCGAGCTCGCGAGCCAATACAGCACGCTGAACGTTGCCACCCGATAAGCCGCCAATCAACGCTTCCGGCCCGGGAGTCTTTATCTTGTATTCGCCGATGGACTTTAGCGCCTTTCGACGCAATCTACCACGCCGCACCGCCCAACGCCCGAGCGTGAACCCGGGCTCGTCGAAGCACCGGAACCCCATATTTTCGGCGACTGTCATGTTCGCGACACTCGCGTTCTTGAGTGGAGCCTCAGGCAGGAGCCGTACGCGGCTTTCGCGGATTTGGGTGCGTGTCGGCGAATAGGGCTTTCCAGCTACGTGCACCTTGCCACTACTAGGCAGGCGCTGCCCAGCCAAGACTTCAACCAGTTGTTCCTGCCCGTTGCCGGACACACCCGCAATGCCCAAGATCTCACCTGCACGCACTTTCAAGCTCACCTTTGATAGCACCGGCAGCCCGAGGTCATCATCCGCGCACACGTCGTGAAGCTCCAGGCTCACATGGCCTTGCTCGCTGCTTTGGCGCAGAAGCGAAGCGCTAGGCGGCTCCGAGCCGACCATGAGCTCGGCGAGCGAGGCCGGGGTATGGTCGCTGACTTTCCCACTTCCGGCGAGGGCCCCGCGGCGCAGAACCGTCACCTCGTCGGCAAAAGCCGTTACCTCGCGAAACTTGTGAGTGATGATGGCAACAGAAAGCTCTCCGCGTCGTGTCATCTCCCGGAGCAACCCCAGCACGTCGTCGGCCTCTTGAGGAGTGAGCACACTCGTGGGCTCGTCCAAAATGATTATCTTGCTGCCGAGGTAGAGCTGCTTTAAGATCTCGAGCTTCTGCTTTTCGCCCGCTGCAAGCTGACGCGCCAGCTTGCGCACTGGGACCCGGAAAGGCATCCCACTCATGAACGCTTCAATGGCTTGCTCTTCCTTCTTCCAATCGATAAAAGCCGGAACCTCCGCGCGGGCCATGACGAGATTCTCGGCAACTGTCATGTTCTCCACCAACGTGAAGTGCTGGTAGACCATACCAATTCCGTAGCGCTGCGCGTCCCGGGGATTGTTAACCATCACGTCAGAATCACCCACCACGACGCGACCGCTATCCGCTTGGTAGAAGCCCATGATGCACTTCACGAGTGTGCTCTTGCCCGCGCCATTCTCACCGAGCAGTGCGTGGAAGGTTCCCGGACGAAGCGTGAACGACACATCATCGAGCGCAAGCAGCGGGCCAAAGCGTTTGCTCATGTGCTCCGCGGCGAGTGTGGGCGGAGGGGCATCCCGACGCTCCTTAGGTTGTGCGAACGCAGACTGAGTCATAGCTTTCCTCCCATGCCTAGCGCGCGACGGTGAGCTCCATGGGCAGATCCCGAGATTGTTTGGTGGCCGAGCTCGAAAGCACCATGATCACGAGAGTGAGTGCATAGGGAGCAGCGTTGAACAAATAGTACCCGGAAGTGACTCCGACCGACTGCAGCGCTGGACCCAATGCGCTCGCGCCTCCGAACAAGAGCGATGCATACAAGCAACGGACGGGATCCCAACGTGCGAAAATCACAAGCGCCACCGCCATCAGGCCTTGACCGCTCGAAAGGCCCTCGTTCCAGCTGCCAGGGTAGAAGAGTGAAAGAAACGAACCTCCGATGCCAGCCAATACGCCGCCTGCCATGGTGGCCAGAAGCCGCACCCGGTTCACATCGTAGCCCATGGCCCGTGCGGCCTCAGCACTCTCCCCTACCGTCCGAACAATAAGCCCCCAGCGTGTGTTCTTGAGCGCCCACCGCAGCCCGGGAGCTAGCAGGATGCCGAAGACCAAAAGCGCATTGATCTGCAAATTGGAGCGGACTTGGGGCACATCGCTCCAGAACCCCAGCGAAAAGGATGGCAATCGCGGTGCGGTGGGCTGAATCAAGGGCTTTCCCAGAAAGAAGGAGAGCCCAACGCCCAGGAGCATCAGCGCAATGCCAACAGCAATATCGTTAACGCGCGGACGCCCACAGAGAAAGCCGTGCAGCGCACCGAACACGGCGCCCAATGCGCCTGCCGCGGCAACGCCCAGCCAAGGTGACCCGCTGAGGTACGAGACCCCATAGCCGCCCATTGCGCCCATCACCAACGTGCCCTCAAGGCCGAGGTTCACACGACCTGACTTCTCCGTGAGACACTCTCCCAGGCTGACGAACAGAAAAGGCGCACTCACTCGCAGTGCGCCCCCGATCACTGCGAGCGGCACGCCCCATGCACCCAACGTTGCAGCGTCAGTCATGCGACAGCTCCTTTGCTACCGACCATCAGGCGCGAAAACCAGTTCACCTGGCCGCGGTACGTCTCGCTCGCCAGCATCACCACAAAGAGGATCCCCTGCAGCACCGCCACCGTGGCATCCGGCAAATCACAGGTGCGTTGCAGCAAACCACCGCTTGCGCTGATCCCCCCGAGCACCAGGGCAACAGGCAAGATCCCAAGCGGGCTATGGCGAGCCAAAAATGCCACCAAAATGCCAGTATATCCGTACCCGGCAGCGAGAGAAGCGTTAGCCTTGCCGTGCACTGCTGCGACTTCAACCATGCCGGCCAACCCCGCTGCCGCTCCCGCAATGGCACACACTAGGATCATGAGGCGAGGAACGCGGAGGCCACTCAAGCGAGCCGCACGCGGATTGCCACCAACGATGCGCGCCGCAAAGCCGAAGATTGAGTGATCCATCAACAACCAACAAATGAGACACGCCACGATCCCGTAAAGCAGACCGTAGTGCACATCCAACCCAGGCAAAGGCCCCAGCATGTTCTGATCTCCGATGTGCAAAGTGGAAGGTTTATTTAGGCTTTGTGGATCGCGGAGCGGACCTTCGATCAGGTGATTGCAAACAGCTATGCCGATGTACGAAAGCAACAAACTGCTAATCGTTTCGTTAACTCCCCGTTTCGCACGAAGCGCGCCCGCGGTGCCTATCCAGAGGCCCCCGAAAATCATGCTCGTAATAGCCATGAAGGCCAACACCGTGTAGGGATCGGAGCCGGTCAAATGGCTGGCGACAGCTGCCGCGGCTACCCCACCCACATACAGCGCGCCCTCCCCTCCTATCACTACGAGCCCAAGGCGTGCAGGCAGTGCCGTGCAGAGGCCGGTCAACATCAGTGGCGCGGCGCGCTGCAAGCTATTCTGCAGGGAAAACCACGTTCCAAAAGCACCGCGGTACATCTGCTCGAACACCTCCACAGGGTTCGCGCCCGCGAGCGCTACGAAGCCACCGAAAAGGATCACCGATACGAGCACCGCCGCCCCCGGCACCACTAAACCATCCAAGAACGCGCCAGCCCGGAGCATCAAGGCACGCGCCCCCTCACGCTCTACCTCGGGCCCACGCACTGCTCCAGGCACAGCGCTCGCAGTCATGTTAACTCCAGGCTCAGAGCGAGCCTTTTACGCCTGCCACCAGGTAATTCATCTTCTCAAGCTCGATGTCTGTTTGGCCGCGCTCCGTGCCTGCACCGATAATTTCTTTGCCGGCATTGTCCTTCATTGGCCCCTTGAAGATGGTCAAAGTGCCGGCCGTTAGCGCTGCCTTGGCAGCATCCGCCTTGGCCTTTGCTTCAGCTGAAACAGCGGCGCCGTACGGCGACATCTTGATGAAACCTTCCTTGAAACCTCCTCGCACCAGGTGAGCCCATGGCTTCCCTGCTTTCACCTTCTCTACGTAATCCTTATACACCGCAGCCCAATTCCACTCGGCGCCGGTCAAATAGCCTTTGGGAGCGAGTGCCGCCTGGTTGGCGTGATAGCCCGTACTAAAAATGCCTCGTTTCTCGGCTGTTTCGATCACAACTTTGGGAGAATCCACGTGACACGTCACGACATCCGCGCCTTGATCCACCAAACTGTTGGTAGCCTCCGCTTCCTTCACGGGCAGTGACCAATCGCCAGTGAAGATGACGCTGGTGGTGATCTTCGGATTAACCGATTGCGCTCCAAGCGTGAACGCGTTGATGTTCCGAAGCACCTGGGGGATGGGCTTTGCAGCCACAAAACCGAGCTTGTTGGTCTTGCTCGTGAGACCCGCGACGATGCCCGATACGTACTGAGCCTCGTCGATGTAGCCGAAATAGCTTCCAACGTTCTTGGGGTGTTTACCCTCCGTGTACATGCCACCACAGTGCAGAAACACAACCTCAGGGTATTTCTCCGCCATTTTTAGGATATGTGGATCGAAATAGCCGAATGATGTCGGAAAGAGCAGCTTGGCCCCGTCCAAATTGATCATGCTCTCCATGGTTTTCTGCACATCCGCCGTTTCCGGTACCTTCTCTTCCTCGCGGATCTTCACGCCCATGGATGCCAGGCTCTTGGCACCTTCCGCGTGAGCCTGGTTGTAGCCGTAATCATCCTTCGGGCCCACGTAGATGAATCCGACCGTGAGCGCGGCGGGTGCTTTGGGGGCCTCGGAAGCCGCTGCGGCAGCAGATCCGGCCGGTGACGCCTCGGGCTTCGACTTGTTGCATGCAAGCGCCGCGACAGCCCAGGCACCTGAAAATCGAAGTAATGAACGGCGAGAAGTTAAGGATTTTATGCGAAAGTTCGTCATGCCCCGTGGGTATAGGGAGGCATGCGTTTCTGAATTATTTCTGTATGAGGTCGAATAACGTAGCGATGCTTTAAGGTGACCAAGCACTCATTACATAAGGCTTTTGCCCTAACGCCACGTTTGCCCTACCGCAACGTGGCCTGAAGCGGGCCGTGCACGAAGATGCCAGCGTTCTCTGGAGACTTCGAAAACCCTTGAAATACAAGATAACGCGCGCCGTTGACTGTCAGAATTCGGTTGGGCGTGTCCGCACTCTCGTGGATTTCCTGCACCTCCAACGGCACATCACCCACCGATGAAGTGCGCGCAATTCTGAGCGGCGTAGCCTTCTCCTCCTCGGCCGTAAAAGCCACCAGCTCATCGCCGATCGGCAAATAAGACAGCACGGCCGGTGCGAACTTCTTGCGTTCGCTGCAGCTTGGCAACGCCACCCACCCTTCATGAAAACCTGTATCCGAAAGCTGAAGCCAGAACACACGTTTGCCCGCATCCGAAAAGTGCCCGCTGAAGGCGTCAACATGAGGATTGCTCAGTACGCAATCTCCCCCCGAACCATCGTTGCGCCGAACGTGGGCCACCGCCGAACCGCCGGACTCTCTGGTGAGATGGAAGGTATGAGCTTGGTCGATCGCTACCTGGATCTTCTCCAAATCGCGCCCTACAAGAACCGAAGATGCGGGGTTGAAGACGTCCGGGAGTAACTTCAAGGAAACAGTTTTCTCGCCGGGCAAGCGCTCTAAGTAGAAAACGCCCTCGTCCCCTTCTGGCCAAAATTCGTCGTGCGCGCTAAGCCGCGCATAATCAGTGACATTGGTTGCGACAACAGTTCGCACTCCAGTATCGAACTCCAGCCGCGAAAGCTCACTACCGCCTTCTGCCGTCGTCGAGACACCATCGAGAAAATACAAACCTTGGTCGTCGTATGCCGGTAGCCACAGGCGAACATGCTCCGCGATTAGCTTGGGTTGAGCGGCTCCGAGCTGCGCTAGCTCAAGCCCGAGAAGATCGCTTGTAAAAGAGCCGTCTGCTGCCTTAACACCAGGTTGCGCAAGAAAGAGCCAGCGACCGTTCTTCGAAAAAACGGCCTGCTGTTGGATGCTCGCCAAGCTACCACTCGCCAGGGGGAGCACGCCGATATCGACCAAGGCTTCGTTGCCTGACTGCAAAACGCCAAGCGAGAAACGGTAGTCTTTCGCTGTGCGGCGTTCTACCCCGAACTGAAGGCTGACCTCCACCGTGGGTTCACTACGACAAACCACGGCCGCCGAACGATGGTGCCCCATGCAGGAGACACCGTGGCTCCCAGTTAACTGCTTTGCTTCTCCCCACCCAGGGCGCCAACCATAGATCTCCCCCTCGTAGAAGGTATCCAGCACCGCCGTTGTTTCCGTGTAAAAAATCAGCGTATCGCCATCGAAGCGATGAACCCACGGATGATACTCAGATGAGCCAACTCGCTCCGTCCACAACTTTGATGTGAGCCGCCGGCACAGCGGGGACGTACCATCGCACGCAACTTCATACCCGGCCAAAGCCTGCGTCATGTTGAGCACCCACAATTCGGTGCCCGTGGGCTCAGTCTTATAAAAAGCGCACCAGCGATCCGTCTGAGCGCCTTCTTCATGGCTGCAAGTGTCGTGGCCGCCGGGCCCCACGGGCATGAACCCGCTAGCGAGGAGCCGGTGTGTACCGGATAACGGAGCAGGCTTGCTTGGTTCTTTCGAATTGCCGCATCCGAACGCGGCCGCTGCTGCCATCAGGGTAAGTGACCCCCAGGTTTGCGCGAGACTTGCGGCTGGCAGCTTGAGCACGGCTGGGACCCTAACACATCTCTTTCCTGGGCGCTAGGAGCACCCATGGCCTGGGCGATCCGGCTAACGCCACATTTCTGCTGGATCTCGATGCGCCCCCGCCGTCGGCGAATCTGACCAAGACCTTCGACCCTTCGGCCCCGTAACTGGGGCCACCACCTACGAATCTACTGAGTTTTCTCCAATGGACGGCAAAGGCACTCAGGCCCAGAATCACCACCACCACCCAATCAGTAGGCCGGCCACACATGCTCTAGCGGGCGCTTCGCAGCACCGTTAGCCTGGGTGCGCGGATTTCTTAGCACAGGTGCTGATCCCCAAAAGCGCGTAAGGGGGGCACCACCCGACGAGACCTGTTGCCACAGGAATCAACCCCTTAGCTCATCGCGTCCAGACGTCGATCTTCTTGGATGCGCCCGTCGACCACTTCAACCACTCGCCTGCAGCGTTCGGCGATGCGGTTGTCGTGCGTAACGATGACGAAAGCGGTGCCCCGCTCTCGGTTGTAGCGTCGCATCAGCTCAAACACCTTCTCGGAGTTCTCCGTGTCAAGGTTTCCGGTGGGTTCGTCAGCGAGCACTAGTGGAGGGTTTTTCACGAGCGCCCGGGCTACGGCGACCCGTTGCTGCTCTCCGCCGGACATTTGTGAAGGGCGGGCATCGGCCTTATGGGCCATGCCAACCTCGGTGAGTGCCCCCATCGCACGTTCGAGCAAATCCTCCGACCTTCGCCCGCGCTCAATCATCAACGGAAGCATCACGTTTTGCGCAGCGGTCAGGCCGCCAAGCAGGTGGTGAAACTGAAAAATGAAGCCAATACGTAGGCTGCGGAGGCGCGTGAGGCTGTCGTCGTCTAGAGCTGCTACCTGCTCGCCCAAAAGGCGCACATCACCTCGGGTCGGCGACGTGAGCAAGCCGATGATGTTGAGCAGGGTGCTCTTTCCGCTACCCGAAGGGCCGATAATGGCCGTAAGCTCCCCTTTGTCCACGCGCAGGTTAATGTCGCGCAAAACGATATTCGTGAGCGCGCCCGCACCGAATGCCTTTTCGACTCCCAACAGCTCTAAAACCGACTCAGCCATGACGCATCGCCTCGGCTGGATCTAGGCGGGAAGCGCGCCTAGCAGGGAGCATCGCCGCAACGACGCCTGCGCCAAGTGCGATACCTGCTGCCGACGCAAAAAGCCCCGGCGTCAGCGCGAAAGGAAACAGCGGGGAACCGTCGGCGTTCCTCAACGCAGATTGAAAGAGCAGCGACAAAAGGGCCCCTAGGCCACAGCCGATGGCGCTGCCCAAGGTACCTATCAAAGCACCTTGCAACAGAAAAACCCGCAAAATTCCGGCTCGCGTGAAGCCCATAGCGCGGAGGATACCGATCTCTTTGGAGCGCTGGATAACGGAGACAACGAGGACACTCGCAATGCTTATTGCCACCGTGAGCAGTACGAAACCGCGGATCATCCTAGTCGATGCGGTTTGCGATTTCAGCGCACTGAGGAGCTGGGCGTTCGTTTCCATCCAGCTCTTGGATGTGAGGCCCGTGAGCTTGGCAATGCGGTTAGCGGCAACATCAGCTTCGTAGAGATCTGTAACCTTTGCGTAGACGGCCGTCGCAGCGCCGCCAAGCTCAAGCAATGTCTGCGCATTGCGCAGGCTCATCAGCGCCCAGGTCTTGTTTAGGCCCTGGTTGCCCATGTCGACGAGCCCTCGCACGATGAACATCTGGCCGTCGCCGCGCGCGGTCTTGAGGCGCACACGATCCCCGACGGCCACGCCAAGATCATGAGCCAGGTCGACACCGAGAACAACGTCGGAGCCATTCACACTGTAGGTACCCTCGGCCATCCTCTTTTTGACTGCGATCACTCGGTCGAAGCGATCTGGGTCGGCACCGATCACAGATACCGAGCGATCGGTGGAGCCCCGGACGGCCAACGCGGGCCCCCCGGCGATGGGCACGGTAGCGAGGACGCTCGCCACTTCAGATATATTGCGGTCGAGCTTGCGCCACTCGGGCAGCGTGTTCATCCGCTGAACTGGTCGCTCAATGCGCCGCAAATAGGCTATTTCTCCACGCAGATCGTCCGCGAGCACGGGGCGCCCCTCTAGTTCGAGAGGCGTTACCACTATATGAGCCTGCGCGCCTGTGGTGCGCTCAAGGAGGCTCGCCTGTAGGCCACCGATCAGTGCGGAGATGAATACCAACACACCGATCCCCGCGCCCACACCGCTAACGATGAGAGCATTCTGGGTTCGTTGCTCCCACATAAATCGAAGCGCGATGAACCATCCAACCGGCACGCTACTGGGCCCCGCGGAGCGCGTTCGTTGACTTGGCAATCGGCGGGTCGAAAACGATTCGCTCGCCAGCCCGTGCTCCAGACAAGATTTCCACAAGTTCGTCTCCCTTGAGGCCGAGGCGCACTTCGCGGTGTTCGATCCCCCCGCGTGGTCCGAGAACACCCACCCACGGATGGGCCGTTCCAAGATCTTGCACCGCAGTGAGCGGAACTGCGAGTGCGTGGTCCCGCGTCTCAATCGAGAGCTCTACCGAGACGGTCATGTTCGGACGGAGATTCGCTGGCGGGTTCGGAACGTCGAGGCGGACCTCGATCGTTCCTCGATCGCCGTTAACTGCAGGTGCAATGTACCCAACTCGCGCCTCGAACGACTCGGAGGGAAAGGCTTCGGCCGATACGGCCGCCTTTTGCCCAATAGCCAAGAGAGCGAGGTTTCGTTCGTCGGGCTCGAGCACAATTCGGGTGCGCCCGCGTGCCGTGAGCACAAGTAGAGCTGACCCAGGCCGAACCACTTCACCGACCTCAACGAAACGCGAGCTTATCACTCCATCCATCGGCGCCAGGATCTTCGCGCGATCTTTGCTAACCTTCATCACCGCGAGCTGCGCCTCCGCGAGGGCTACCGTCGCAGATGCGGAGAGGTTGCCCGACCCACGGCTTGAAGCCGCCTGCACTTGAGTGAGTGCAGCCTTTTCTTGGCTCTCATAGATGGTGACCGCTCTTTCGGCCTTCTCGCGTGCGCTCCCGGTGGTGACACCCGCCTCGAACAGCTTGCGTTGCCGCTCAAGCTCAAGCTTCGCTTCGGCTAGGTTTGCTCGCACTTGCGCGAGGACTTCGGTGGCTTCCGGAAGTGTTGTTACCTTGAGCGACGATTTGCCGGCTTGGGCCTGGGCCAGCACCGCTTCAGCCTGGGCTCGTGCTGCATCGATCTCTCGCTCATCGAGAGTGATCAAAACCTCACCGGCTTTTACGACGTCTCCCTCCCTCTTGTGGATCTCTTTGACGGTGCTGGTGAGCATACTGTCAAGCCTCACCTCGGCAGGGGCCATGATCTGACCACTGGAGACGATTGTCTGCTTCAGCTCACGTGGCCGGAGCTCTACCGAGTCTGGTGGCTTGCGAGTGAAGCGCCACACGCCCCAGCCACTTGCACTGGCTAGAAGGAGCCCCAAGCAAGCCCATACCCAAACACGACGAGACTTTCGAGGTTCAGTCAATGTAAAGCTAGTACCATGTTCCGTGCCCGAAGGGCTATTCCCCCCGACTTCTTCGTCAGACTTGAATAATCTCGCCCTTGAGCGACCACGCGATCGCTAGCACGTCCTTGCGCGCCTGCTCTTCAACGCCCGTTTGCACGAGAGCCGCCAGGATGTCATCGAGCGCGGCCACGTATTCACCGGGGCTAATGTTCATTCCTCTATGAGCACTTCGCATGTCGCGCCCCGTGTAGCGCGGGGGCCCACCGCTTCCCATTTCCAAGAAGCGTGCGAGGTGTACCTTGAGCTCGTCAAGCTTTCCCGGTTGCTCAAGATAGGGTCTAAAGCGTGCGCCGATGACGGGGTTCTCCAAGTGGCGGCTCGCCACCTCGTCAACGATGCGCTCGATGCCCGATGTGCCGCCCAGTCGCTCAAATAATGACTTCGTTTCCATGACTTTTCCTTTGGTTTTGGGTTGAGTGAGAAATAGACCGTTCGGTCTAATCGAGGACAAGGCTTACCGCCGACACCCGCTAATCCGTAGGATCACGAGCGAACGGCGGCGAAGTAAAAGTCGAGCATCTGGTTCAGCGGGTTCGGGCTGCGGCGGAGGCGGCTACGAAGAGCCGCGCCTTCCCAACAATTGACTAGCAGATCGGCAAGATCATGTGGCTCCACACCGGCGCGCAAGTCGCCACGCGCCTTTGCAATGGTGAGCGCTTTCTCGAAGCGACGGGCTATCACGTTGAAACACCCCTCTACCTTCTTGCGAAACGCAGGGCTAATACCCGAGAGCTCCTGGCCAAGGCCGCCCAAGAGGCAACCCAAATAGCCGTCCCCCTTGTACCCCTCGGCAACCATCTCGAAAAAATGCCGTATCTGCTCCACGGGCTCGCGCCCATCGTCACCAAAAGCCGCATCAAGCGCGCCCTGAACTCCCACCATATAGAGGTCGATGGCTTGCAACGCAAAATCCTCTTTGCCTTCGAAGTGGTGGTAAAATGAGCCCTTCGGCACACCCGCCTGCTCCAGCAAGGTAGCCACACCGAGGTCCGCATAGCCGTGGGTTAACAGCAGCTTGAGGCCCAGCTCTAGCAGATCCTGTTTGGTGGTAGAGGCCATCGCTGTGTCAGTCCTGAGCAAACTAGACCGATTGGTCTAATTGTCAAGCTTCCTCCACTTCCAAGGACTTTTGCCCCGTGACGCACCAACAAATCCGCGGCTACCCACCCAAATGGCGTACTCGCTCAGCTCCTCCGTCGCGTCGCCCGTGAGGCCGCGCTAACCTATCCCCGATGCGCATAGGCGTTGCGATGGACATGAGCGTTGAGCACTTTCGAGGTGCCTTGCGCGGAGTGGCCGAATACGCGCGTCCTCATCGAAACTGGGAGCTTCACCGCGCGGAAGCGACGCCAGCAGGGCTTCGGCAATTGCTCGACGAAGGTATCGACGGCTTGATTGTGGGTGCCCTCTACGAGCCCGAGCTATCCCTCGCGAAGAGCAGCTTCGCCCATGTAGTAAGCGTGGGGAGCACCTGCCGAACACCCAATCTCAACACCGTGCATCACGATGAAGAAGCCATTGGCACTATGGCCGCCGATTACCTGCTATTCCAGCGATTCCAAAACTTCGGGGGAGCAGCGCTAGCGGGCAAGCTCCAAGACGACCGAGTTTTGGCTTTTCAGCGCGCCATCCAGGCAAAACACTTCGCTTGCCCACTATTCGTCGAACGGGCGGATATCAACAGCAACAAGGTTGCGTTTGCAGAATGGCTAGTGGCGCTGCCCAAACCGTGTGCGCTCTTCTGCGACTGTGATGAACGGGCCTGGCTTGCGGCTGAAGCCTGCCGGCAGCGCAACATCTCTATTCCGGGTGAGCTCGCAATCTTAGGAGTCGATAACGACGAAGTCGTGTGCTCACTCAGCGATCCGGCCCTGAGCAGCGTGGAAGTTGCGTCTGAAGAGATTGGTTATGCCGCGGCGGAGCGCTTGAGCGCTTCTTTTTCCGGCACCGCGCTGCCGAGCACCACCCTTCTCATCCCTCCGCTGCGCATCGTTGAACGACGCTCAACCGATGCGTCGATCACAAGCGACCCCATGATCCGTGAAGCCATCGGGCTCATGCACAGGGAGCTCGGAGTCGAAGCCGGGATCGACTATCTCTCAAAGAAGCTGGGCTGCTCACGCCGCACTTTCGAGCGCCGCTTCCAAGATCAAACCGGCATGAGCCCGTCTGCCATGTGGATGCATCTCAAGATGCGCGAGGCCGAGCGGCTACTTCTCGAGACAAACCTCAGCATGGAGGTGGTGGCGAGCCTGTGCGGCTTTAGCGAATCCCGCGGATTATCGGCCAATTTCCGCAAACATGCTGGCATCACACCCAGTGAATTTCGCAAACGAGCACGCCTCACCGAACCCAAGCGTTAATTGGCAGTCACCGAAACCACGTCCACCTGAGCAAATTGGAGCAGGTTAGAAGACATCCCTCAGCCCTTGTGGTAAGCCAGCGTCACGCCTGCACTTTCCTCAGCCTCTGGCGGAACCGCTTGTGTGGATGGGGTTGCCAAGTGCCTGAACTTGCCCGGGGTTTGGCCGGTCAGCTTCTTGAACGCCTCAGAGAGATACTTGGCCTCGCGAAAACCGCTCAGCTCCGCCACGAGCGGCAGCTTGAGTTCGCTCTCTGCTGGTAGATGCTGCGCTTCCTCCAAGCGAAAACGGGTCCACGCTGCCCGAAAGCGCATCCCGAAGGTAGCCAATGTTCATCTCAACAGCTAAGCCAACACGCACGGCTTTCAGTCTAGCCCGAGGCGGGTGGAGCACACCTACCTGCTTCTGACTCCACCACGCAATCCACCACGCAATCCTCCACGCTTGCATTTTTACGGCGCGCAGCGGCAAAACTCGCGCTTCTCCCGCGCCAAGGGCCCTGCTAGCCTGCGCGAGTGCCCGGCTCACGGCGACATGCAGCCCTCCTTTTTGCTCTTGCGCCAGCGGCCCTTTCGCTTTCCTGCGCCGAAAACAAACCCGCTTCTCAGGAAATTGCGAACAGCACAGGCGGGGCAGCAAATGCAGCAGATGGTTCCGCCTCAGGTGCTGCTAACACCCCGGGCACAGGAGGCTCCTCGGGCGACCCCACCGGGGCCGTGCAGCCTTTGCGCCGGCTCACACACGAAGAATATAACAATACAGTTCGGGATCTGCTCGGCGATACCACACGGCCAGCCGACGCTTTCCCTGGGGAAACAAGCGGCGGTTCTGGCTATTCCACGCCGGGAACCTTCTCGAATATCGACGCTAGAAGTTATCTTGATGCGGCAGAATCCCTTGCTGCCAGCGCCGCCCTCCGCACCGCGGACCTTGCGCCCTGTACCGCGGGGCAAACGGGCGAAAGCGCTTGCTTTGATGCATTCTTGAGCAAATTCGGGCGAGCGGCTTTCCGTCGGCCACTGACAGACGCTGAGCGCGCTGAGCTCACAGGCGTGTACGCAACATTTCGCGCTGTTCCCGAAACAACCTACGCGGATGGTATCCAGGTTGTCCTGTCTGCGATGTTGCAGTCCCCTCAGTTTCTCTACCACTGGGAGCTCGGGGCCACTCCCGCTGGGGTTCCAGGGCCAGGAAAGCTCATCGCACTCACAGATTACGAGCTTGCCTCGCGGCTTTCGTACTTCCTCTGGAGCTCCATGCCGGATGAGGCGCTCCTCTCTCGCGCCGAAGCTCATGCCCTTACGCGCCCTTCGGAGCTAGCCGCTGAGGCGCAGCGTATGCTCCTAGATCCCCGTGCGCGCGCTACCGTGCGCGATTTTCACCGGCAGTGGCTCGACCTAGATAGCCTCGCGCACAACGTGAAAGATCCGGTCGCCTTTCCTGGCTACACGAATGAGCTCCGGCAATCGATGCGTGAAGAAACGATGGCGTTCGTTGAAAGCGTCTTCTTTGAAGGCAATGCTCGCTTCGATACACTGATGACAGCTCCCTTTTCTTTCTTGAACGAATCCACGGCGAAGCTCTATGGAATTGCCGGTGTCACGGGGAACGCTCTTCGGCGCGTGGAGCTCAAGTCGAGCGAGCGTGCGGGGCTCTTGACGCAGGCGAGCATCCTCTCAACCCACGCCAATGCCTACGAAGGTTCGGCAATCCTGCGAGGCAAGCTGATTCGTGAACACTTCATCAATTGTTCGCCGCTACCGCCACCGCCGAATAACGTCCCCAAGCTCCCAGCGCCTGTGGCCGGGGTCTCGCAGCGGGAACAGTTGGCCATGCACAGCACGGTGGAACCGTGCCGAACGTGCCACAGCTTGATGGATCCAATTGGGTTTGGCTTCAGCAATTACGACGCTATCGGCGGGGTTATCCCCGCTGCCGGGCCCACGCCCATTGACACTACAGGGTTCATCGAAGGGCTGGATGGCGCACGAGTGTCCTTTTCGGGTGCACCCGAGCTCGCAGCTCTGCTTGCCCAAAGTGAGCAGGTTCGTCGCTGTATGGCGCGTCAATGGTTCCGCTTTGCCTTGCGCCGTGCTGAGGTTTCCGAAGATGGGCCATCGCTGGATGCAAGCTACCAATCTTTCGCCGCATCTGGCTTCGATCTCACGAAGCTCTTGATTTCCATTGCGGAAAGCCCGGCTTTCAGGCTGCGCAAAGTAGCGACGGGAGAGGTAACCCAATGAACTCCAAGTTCTCGCGCCGTGCTATTTTGCAAGCGCTCGGGGTGAGCGCTGCTTTCTTACCACTGCTCCAAGCGCGGGTGGGCGTGAGCGCCAATTCAACCCTCCCCAAACGCCTCGTTTTGATGGCTTGGCCCAATGGAGTCATCGGTGATGCATTCTGGCCCGCGGGTGGCTTTCCGATGGCTGACCCAGCTTCGTTTACGATTTCAACGGACGAGCAGTCTGTCTTGAAGCCCCTCATCCCCCACCAAAACGACATTCTCATCGTGGGCGGCATGACGTACCCGAACCAGAAGCAGGGCGGAGGGCATGCTTCAATGCCGTTTATGTTTACCGGCGTGGACGGCGCGGCCATCAACGGCACCATCAGCGACGGTGTGCCTCTCTCGGCCGGTGGCCCCTCTGTCGATATGTTCATCGCGGATGAGTTCGCAAAAGCTTCAAAGACGCCGATCCATTCCCTTCAGCTGCAGTGCATTAAGCAAAACGGCAACGACCGCTTCATATCTTTTCACGGCAGCGCGCTCGGCGGTCAGCCCAATGCTCCGGAGCCCGAGACGGATCCGGTGCGGCTTTTCGATCGCCTCTTCGGTGGTGCCGCGCTGACCTCTGACCGCTTGGCGCGGATACGGGCCGCCCGAAAGAGCGTTTTCGACTATTTGGGTAGAGATCTGGAAGCTTTTGGCAAGAACATGGGCACCGAAGATCGCCAACAGATCGACCAGCACCTCGCATCCGTTCGCCAGCTAGAGCAGGAATTGCAGGCTTTCACTGCCACCTGCAGCGCGCCGACGCGGCCAGACGCCAGCTTGGATTACGTCAATTCCCAGTACACGCCCCTCATCCCTACCGTGCACAAGCTTCAGGCTGACATGGTAGTCACGGCTCTGGCTTGTGATTTGGTTCGCGTGGCCTCGCTCTTGTGGTCGAATTCCAGCAACTGGGGGTATTCCTTCTTTTGGTTGGGGGATGAATTTATTACCGGGCGTGATGCTGATAACGCAGGAAGCGGTGGGCCACTGCGGCAGCATCACGAGATAGCGCACCACGCGTATACAGACGCAGCACACACTCGACGTAAAAACCTGGTTGATCAGTGGTTTATCAGCCAATTTGCTTACATTATTGAGCGAATGAAGCAGTACCACGAGCCGGATGGCACGACCCTCCTCGACCAAAGTGCAGTGCTCTGCGCTAACGTATTTGCCGAGGGCGCCTCCCACCGCATTACAGATTTACCTTGGGTGTTAGCTGGAAGCTGTGGTGGCTATTTCAAAACTGGGCAATTTTTGCGTTGGGTGGGCGGAAAAGCGGACGAGAACGTTTCGAACACTGGTCTTTTAACTGCGCTTTGCCAGGCCATGGGCGTGAACGTGGATCGCTTTGGGGATCCACAATACTTTGTCGATCTTCCAGCATTGAGGGCCTAAGCGTGCCTTCTGGTGTTCTCGGTGTCGCTCGTCCCCCACAATGGAGGGCCTAAGCGTGCCATCACGTTTTCTGAGCGTAGTTCTGTGTGCGGCGACAGGAGCAGCAAGCTGTGCACCCACGGCCGCGGTTGAAAGTATGGGTGCGGGTGCCGCCGCGGGCACGGGCATCGGTTCAGGGGCTGGCAGCGGAGGTGCGGGTTCTTTTGGTGGGGCGAAGCTTCACGGCAACGCACAGGCCGGCACGGCAGGGTTCATGAGTACCCCCAGCCGTTTCGGCGATCCGCGCGCCTGTGGCAGCACCGCAAAAGTGTGCGGCTCGGGCCCGGCGAGCTTTCCCGTCTGCGAAGCGGGAGAGTGCGGGATCCAATGCAGGGGCTCGTTTGCAGACTGTAACCAGACCGGAAGTGACGGTTGCGAGATAGATTTGCAGGTCGATGCGAAGAACTGTGGAGCCTGCGGCCGCGATTGCTTGGGCGCCTCGTGCAATTCTGGCGCGTGCGGCTCTATCTTGCTCGCTGCCGGCCAGGACCAGCCCAAGCACCTAATGGTCACAGGTGGCCTCGTGTATTGGACCTCCAACGGAGCCTACCAAACGCCCGCAGTCCGCCAGCTAGCTGCGCCCGGGGGTGCGATGCCAATGGAAGTGGCCGGCTACCCCGGCAACACATGGGGCATCACGGCGGACGACACCAGCATCTATTGGACCTGCAACGACGGCGGTACCAAGGGGGCTTGGGTGAGGGATAAGGCACTCCTCACGTCTGCGCGGTATATCAGTGGTGGCGTCGATGGTGCCCGAGGTATCGCTGTCGAAGGCGGCACGATTTACTGGGCCGCCGAGGGTGCAAGCGGTGCACTTGAAGGCGCCGTGATGTCCGTGAAACTCGACGGAACAAGCCAGCAGAAGCTCGCTGAGAAAATCGATCGCCCACTCGACGTCATCGCAAAAGATGGTGTCGTCTATTTCAGTGCCGCAAAGGGCATTTACAAAGTCTCGGCACCGGGCTCCTCCAGCATTTTGGTGGGTGGCTTGGTTCGACCCGTCGGTCTCCGTTTATTCAACAATTCGCTCTACTGGGTGGATTCGGCCACAGGCGAAGTATCCACGGTTCCGCTTGCAGGCGGCACTCCGCAACTTCTAGCTATCGACCCATCCGAGCCCGCAGATCTCGCTGTCGACGCATCGGGTATTTACTGGGTCAACCGTTCCGGCAAGGTAATGGCTCTACAGAAGGGCGCCTCACTTCCCGTTGCGCTTGCGACCGGCGAGGTAGATCTCGCCGGCATCGCGCTCGATGCGAGCGCTGTTTATTACACGTCGCAGGGCGAACACTCCGTGAAAAAGGTTGCCAAGTAGGCTGTTTACAGCCTGAATTACCACTTGGGCACCCAATTGGCCGTGTGCGCCGCTTCAACCCCGCGCGAGTGCTGCTTCGATAATCGTGCGAAGCAGGTCTCTATACGAAAGCCCCGCGAGGGCCGCCATGTCTGCCAGGCGGCCCGCCGCTCCCCAACCGGTGTTGGGATTGACTTCGAGGAGCCGCGGTGAACCGTCGGCGGCGAGCCGCCAATCGACGCGCGCGTAATCGCGACATTCAAGACGATCGAGCAATTGAATCGACCAGGCCGAGATCCCGGCCTCAACCTCAGCGGGTAGCGTGGCCGGTCCAATCGTCGTCGTTTCGTACGGCGACACCTCTTCCCACTTGAATTCGTGACTCGCAATGTGGGGAACCCCGGGAGCAACGTTTGAATAGTCGACGGTAGAGAGCGGGAAGATCGTCCAAGCCCCCGTGTTGCCCACAGCACCGACATCCACATCCTGCCCGGGCAGGTATTCCTCCACAAGGATCGCGCCGCGATAGAGCTCCCGCAGCTCCAGAATCGCGCGCGTGAATTCCGCGGCGTCGCGGGCCACACTGCGAGTGGTGATGCCGAAGCTGCCGTCCCCAAAGTTTGGTTTCACGATGGCCGGGAAACCGAAGGAAGGCTCACCGATGGGCGCGCCGGGAGCATGAAGCACGCCTCGGGCGACCGGAACGCCTAACTCCTGGGCAATGCCGCGTACGAGCGATTTGTCGTAGCAATACGCAAGGCAACGCGGTGCGCCCCCGGTGTACGGCAGCTCCAACATTTCTAAGAGCGCGGGCACGTGGAGCTCCAGCCGAAGATCGTTGCGGTAGCCCTCATCGCAAAGGTTGAGGACCAAATCAGTATGACCCACAAGCGCGCGCAGATCGTCAATCAAATGTGCGTGGCTAGCGATCGTGGTAACAGCGTAGGGCAAATCAGCCAAAGCGGCATCGAGTGCCTCAAAGCTCACTCTGTCGACCTCGCCGAGCGACATTCCCGGCACCACAGCTGCTGCGCGTTCCCTGTCACCAAGCAGAACGGTGAGCCTCATGGACGGGGTACCTCGAACCATACCGGCGAGGCATCGCCCGGCGACGCGTTGTAGTGAATGGTGATCTCCTCGCCAGCGGCGATATCCACAAGTGCGATAAAGTCGATTGAAAGCTCACTGATGTGGCAAACGTGTTCGGCATTGGGCTGCACCGCGTGGTTGTAGAACGAGCCTAAGCCCATAGCTATCGCCGCGTTTTCCGGATCTTGGCCCCAAGCGAAGTAATAATCGTAGAGCATCGTGCGATCCAGCCACTCGATCTCGGCTGCCGGAATCACGAGCACCGGGGCGCGTTCGATCAGTTCACCGGCTACAAACGGGCGTTGCGCAAACACCCCGCGCCCATGGATCCCTCGGCCAATAGCGATCACGCAGCACCGCGAACTTCGACCTTCAGGCGCTCTTCGGCGGCCTGAAGTACCGCGTCGAGCAGCTCGGGGTACGACATCCCCGCAAGGGCCGCCATCTTGGCCAGGTGCCCATCCCAGCACCAGCCCGGATTCGGATTCACCTCTAGAAGATGCGGACGCCCATTTGTATCGAGCCGCCAGTCGAAGCGCGCGTAGTCGCGACACTCCAGGCGCTCAAAAAGCCGCACACTAAAGTCAGTGATCAAGCGCGCTGTTTCTTCGGGAAGCACCGCCGGGATCGAACGCAGGTTCCAATACGGCGAGGAAGGGTCCCACTTGGAGGGATACCCGCAAATCTGGGGCAACCCGGGTGGCAAGCTCGAATAATCCTCTTGAATGATGGGCAACACCTGGTGGGGCCCTGGGGGATTGCCCAAAATTCCAACTCCGAGCTCGGCCCCGGTGAGCAGCTCCTCAACGAGTATCAACGCGTTAGCCCCGGCAAGGCGGCGAACGTTGGCGACTGCAGCAGCAAGCTCTTGGGCATTGAACGCCACTGATTTCTCATCGATCGCGAAGCTGCCGTCGCCGTGATTGGGCTTTACGATCACCGGGGTGGTGAAGGCTGGGATGGGATCACTTTGGCCGATTAGCGTTGCGGAGGCTACCGGAATGCCAAGGTCGCGCGCGAGGCCACGCACGAGCCCTTTGTCGAAACACCGGGCCAAACACTGGGGGCCGGCGCCCGTGTAGCGAAGATCGAGTGCTTCCAGCAAAGCCGGCACGTGGAGCTCGCAAAACGGTAGGTTTCGATAGCCTTCGTCGCACAGGTTGACCACTAACGCAGAGCCACCAGCGAGTTGCTTCAGCTGATCGAGGAGAGCGTCGTGGTTGGAGAGGTAGCGCACCCGCCGGCCGGGCCGCTCAAGAGCGGCCTTCATGCGTCCGATGGCATCCAGATCGTCCCCGCCGAAGGCACCATCGGGCTTGACAGGATCAGGCTTTCCCGGATCTCCGAGCACCACCACAAGCTCACGCGGAACTGCTTGCCGCGGAGCCTGCACCTCACCTGCAATCGCCGTAATGAACAAGCGGTGCGCCATCATCCCGAGATCTTGGTTGCGCTCCGAGCTGCCCGCGAATTCTTGATGGACCGTAAAATCGACGAAACCGGCCTGCGCCAGGAGCGCTGCTAGCTCTGCTCTCGTGTACAGGCGCTCCGCGTAAAATTGATCCTTGATGACGCCTTTGCCGGTATCGGTGATCACCTCGCGCGATACCATGCGACCGTCGGGCGACAGCCAACGCTCCCGGCATACAAACATGCTCGCGTCGATCCACTCCCACGATCGCGGCTCAAATGCCTCGCGCAGCCACTCTCCGTCGGTAATATCAAGGAAAAGCTTCCCGCCAGGCTTCAAGATGCTGCGCACCCCGCCAAGCACACGCAAATCGTCCTCAGCCGCATCGAAGTAGCCGAAGCTGTTGCCCATAATGAGCACGGCATCGAGTCCCCCGGGCAGGCTCCCCACCTCTCGCGCATCACCCTCACGAAAGCGCACCACTAGCCCCTCACTGCGGGCCGTTTCGCGAGCTCGGCGTAAGAGGTAACGCGATTGATCAACGCCCTCCACTCCAACGAACCCACGACGCGCTAACTCAAGTGTGTGGCGCCCTTGCCCACAACATAGATCAAGCACTCGATCTGTCGGTGAAAGGTCGACGATACCAAGCAACGCATCCACTTCGCGACGCGTGATTGCGGCGTCGTCGACAACATCTCCATCCGTCTTGAGGTACAAAGCACCAAAGACGTGGCGCCACCAATCTGGCTCAACGTGTGCTGCGTAATCTTGCACAGGCCCGAGCGCCTTGGAACGCCGGCGGCCTCGACCTCGTACTGCGACTGAGGGGCTGCTCATTCGACCGGCAACGATAGATCAGCACTCGGGCCAGCACAGCTAGCTAACCGGTGACGGTGGCACCTTCAGAACGCCTCCCGCAGACAGTCGGCCTTTCGACCCAGGCCTATCGAAGCCGTGGCCACAAACCTCGGCACGAACTAAAGCCAGCCGTCCACAGGCGCGACGGGCCCCCTTGACACCCTCCCCTTCCCACCCCACACATTAGACCACCATGAAGAAACTCTCTGTCCTCGGCCTCAGCGCCCTTATGCTTTCGATCTCCGGTTTGGCTCAAGCCGCAACCCCTTCCCCAGTCGCGGATACCCTTTGCGACGGCGGCAAGAAAAAGAAGAAAGGCGAAGAGCCCGCTCCGGCACCTGCGCCAGAGCCGCAGCCCTCCATTTTCCAATAAGAGCGGTCCCCCGCACTCAAACGCCTCAGCCAGGGTCCGGCAATCCAGATCTCTGTAGTATAGCGCTCGGGCACGCGACCTGCTTGTACACGAGGTTGGGATTGTCGGCCGCCCCATACCATCCGAGGAACCACTGGCAACCCGCCAGGAGTTCGGGTTTGCCGGCGAAGACACTCTGGCACTTCGCGGCAACGCATGAGCTCTGTCCGCCGCAAGCGGTCAGGAAGCCTCCGTATTGGGCACCCAAATCAGAGGTGCCCCACTGAGCCGAGCAGGCGTTGAAGTCTCCAACGCCGCCCCCAGGGATCAAGATATCGAATTGATCCGCGGCCACGCCGCCATTGTTCACGACCTGCACGATCATGGTCTTGCCGCTCAAAGACGCGGTGCCGGGGGTGTTTCCGTGTTTACCCGTTCCAGTAAACTGAAGCTGATAGCAGCGTCCGCAGCTGTAGTTGCTCCCCGAAGCGGCGGCATAACCGTAAGCCAACTTGTCGCTCGCGGCCCAAGGCACGCCATCCCAGCACATGTAAGCCCCGCCGCCTTGACACGCACTGGCCGCGTTAGTGGCACCGATGCTCTGATTTTGGAAGTTGCAACTCTTCATCGCGGTCTTGCTGGCAACGTTGTCGCTCCAGCCACACGCAGGCTTACAGCAATCCCAATAGCGTGAGGCCCACGCAGGCGTACCTCCTTCGATGGGAGGCGGCAGCTCCGGATTGCCGGAGTTGGAGGAGCCGCCCGTGGTAGGTGCGCCGCCCGTACCAGCGTCACCACCTCCGGTGCAGATGCCACAGGAGGCAGCACACGCGCCATTCATCCATGGCAAGCCACACCAACCGTATTCCAACGCATGCGCGCAGGTGTCACCGTTGGGAGGCGGGGTATCCACGCAGGTACTCGACGCTCCGCCAGAGCCAACATTTTGGTTCGTTCCACCGCTCCCCGGGGATTTCCCACCAGTCTGTGAGGTATTCGGGTTCACGGCTGGCGCACCGCCGCTGGAAGGTTGCCTCGGAGCACCGCCCGTTCCAAGCGTGGAAGTTGGAACCGTGTTTACGCCAGCACCCCCCCCGGTTACCTTCTGCACAGGACCTAACGGCAGACCTGCAACGGCCCCCCCGACGCTCGTCGCTGAACTGAGGTCCGGAGCATAAGGAACGTTCGGCCCCCCGGAGCTGCAAGAGGCCACGACCATAAAGCCTGACAAACTTATCAGTATCACAACACTCGGGGCGGAGCTGTTTCTCATGCTCACTGGTTGCCACTTTGCCATGATCGCCACCAGATGATGCGTTAGTTCGCACTCTCACACACCCACAAATTCCTCGCGATTTTAGATGAACTGCGACACGCAGCATCGCACCTTCTTATACGTCGAACCCGACTTCCGTACGGGCCCTAGCTGCACCCTCAACAGAGGATGCATAGCGAGTTTCATCTACGGCACCTCCGGTTTGCCGGTAAGTTCGTGAGCGGCCCGAGCTGAGAGCGCACTGAGTTGCCCCTGGCGAGCCTGATCGATTGCCACCGCCAACAGGCGCGCGGCCTCCTGTGGGGCATGAAAACCCATGCTATTTTCTGCAGCCACGTAATCGAGGCGCCACTGGGCTTGGCGCTGAAGAAGCAGAGCTTGGGCAAGCTCCGCCTCAGGGACGCCAGCCTTCTTCGCAAGCATGATCGCGTCCAAAAGGTCCACCATTGCCCTACCCCCGCGTTGCAGAAGCTCATATGTCCGCTGCTGGATCACATCTACACGGCGAAGCATTTCCGTCTCCGATGCGCGATGACAAGTTTGACAGGCGCGGTTCACATTGAGCAGGGGGCTGCGCACCCAGTGGTCGCTCGTTTTGGTGGCGCCTTCGCGCTGGTAGGGCATATGGCAATCGGCACAGGAAACTCCGCTTTGTGCGTGGATACCTTGGCTCCAGAGCTCGAACTCAGGGTGCTGCGCTTTCAGCACTTTGGCTCCCGTCTCAGCGTGCTCGAAATCAGAAAACGGCGTACCGTCTTTGAATGTCGTCTCGTTCCACACCGCTTCGATGGCGTCAGCGGTTAAGCCTTTCTGCCAGGGGAATGTGAGGGGCATTTTTTTGCCGCAGTAATATTCAACGTGGCACTGCCCGCACACAAAAGAGCGCATTTCCGAACGGCGTGCGTCGGTGTTCGGATCGTAGGGTTTTTCTCGTTTTCCGACGCGCCACTCTTGTATTGAAGGGAAGGCCTGAGCTTCGCCGTCAGAATTCGCAAACTCGGAAATTGCCCGCAAGAAGCCCGGCCGCGTAACCCGCAACGACATGGATTTCGGGTCGTGGCAATCAACGCAGCTTACCGGATGGGCGTGGCCCGAAGCGCGCAACTTCTGATTTAACTCCTCGTAAGAGAACGCAGAGCTCCTCTCCAAGCCCAGCATGGCGTCGCCATTACCAAGCTCGCGATAGAGCGGCATGATAGACGCGTGGCAGTGTAAGCAGGAGCCGGATTGTGGTTTGGTTAGCCGAAGCGAAGCTTCTTGGTCGCTCAGCATGTAGGCATGGCCTCGCCGATCGCGATAATCCAGCGAGAAAGCGTAGCCGAGAAACATGCGTTTGAGCCAAGGATCACGCGTGAGCTTTTCTTCTGGCAAGGCTTCGCTACCACCGTGCCCCCCAAAACGAGTCTTGGTAGGCAAAGCCGTGCGTTTGTAGCCGTCGTATTCGGCGGGCCAATTGGGAGCCCACTTTAGCGGGTCAGTATCGTTTTCCGTGACGTTTACCACGCGGACCCAAGCCTGTTGCTGCTCCACCTTGTGCTCGAAAATATTGGTGAGCAGGGCGGTCACGAGCGCAGCCACAACCGCTGCCGAAAGGGTCGCCAAAGGTAGCAACCAGCGCCTGGTTGGAGCGATTGAGCTTGGGCTTTTATTGTCCGTCGTCATGGTTTCCGTTTCACGCCGTGCGCAGGCATTTGCCGCGCTTCAAGAGCGGTCGAACCAAAAGGCCCCCCAAGGCCAAGGCGTTCCCCGTGGCCAACATCGCTATGGCAGTGCAAACACGCAGGCGCCTCGTTGCCCTGGCTGAGCATTCCCTGCACCAAACCCTCGTGGCAGCCTTGGCAGGTCTTCTCCAGAATCGCGCGACTTCTAGGTATCATCTCTAGCGGTTCCGGAAAGTTCCCCGTGGTAAAAGCGCGGGAGTGCCGCCAGCCGTTGTCTGCCTTCGCTAGGTATTTGGCAATGGTCTCATGCGGCAGGTGGCAATCCGCGCAAGCGGCCACGGTGTGGTGCCCCGCCATCTGCCACGATGAATAGGACTGCTGCATGATGTGGCAATTGGCGCACGCTCTAGGATCTTTGCTGAAATAGGAAAGCCCCTCCGCATACCTAAACGTGTAGGCCCCAATACCGGTGCCGATGCCAATGGCAAGAGCGAGCGCGAGGGCCCACTTCTTTCGCCACTGACTCATGCCCCACCAACCGACACAACCGCAAACCACGTGGCAGCTCTCAACCGGCCTCCACATGAACACAATATCTACGGCCCACGCAAGGCGCGGAGCCTCACCGCGCAAACGTTCGCATCGCGGCAAGAGCGCGCAAAATTAGCGCCGTGCGCCGAGCTACCCGCCGAGCACACCTTGGCTACGCCTCATGACCGCCCTAGCCTACGCTCGCCGCTGCGCTCCATAAAGCAGCTCGTGCACAACGGCCAACCACCGAAAAAAGAACTCCGACGTGCCCAAAACCGCTTCTGCAAAGCTCAATGCTGCCACCGTGCTCTCACACCTGAGCCACTTTGCGGAGCCGAAACGCGCGGCTAATTCCCAGTGGTTCTTCAAGACAGGCAAGGGCCAATACGGTGAAGGGGACGTATTCATGGGCGTCACCGTGCCCAACCAGCGCAGCGTTGCACGAAAATTCGCAGAGCTGCCTCCACGGGAAACGCTGAAGCTCCTGCATTCCAAACTGCACG
Organism: Polyangiaceae bacterium; assembly: GCA_033763455.1. GTDB lineage: Bacteria > Myxococcota_A > Polyangia > Polyangiales > Polyangiaceae > JBBRRP01. The sequence continues at coordinate 117,606 of JANRKO010000062.1, read as the reverse complement.
AAGCACGCCTCACGGCGCTATTGATCCTCGTTCATCAATTCGAACGGGGCTCAGCCGAGCAGCAAGCCGAAATTGCCAAGCTTTACCTCGCGAACACCTCACGCATCAACAATTGGGACCTCGTGGATTCGAGCGCGCCTCACATTCTTGGCCACTGGCTATTAAACAAAGACCGAAAGCTCCTGCTCAAACTAGCGCGTTCGCGCTCATTGTGGGAACGCCGCATTGCCATCATCGCCACCTTTGAATTTCTGCGACACGGCCAGCACCGAGAAACCTTTGCTATCTCTGAGCTGCTCCTTTCCGACAAAGAAGATCTCATTCATAAGGCGGTTGGCTGGATGTTGCGGGAGGCTGGCAAGAACGTGGGGGTTCAGCACTTGCGCGCCTTCTTGAAAAAGCACGCGAACAAAATGCCTCGAACGGCACTGCGTTATGCCACAGAACATCTATCGGCTGAGGAGAGGGCGCAATGGCTCAAGTACAAGGGAGATTGAGCGACCTCGCGTTCACGAGCAACCGGCACCCGGCTTCACGTAGCTAACACGGTTCACAACTTGAGCCGTGGCTGTCTCACGAGCAGCAGGGACAAGCACCGAGCCGAGAGCAACACCCACTTTGTGCATACAGGACATTTTGGCAAAAACAGCGGATCGGCTCAAGCTTTGCACCATCATCGACGGGCATGGTTGAACGGCGGCCGCGCCCCTCTTAGCCTGAACACGCGACGAATTGAGCTGCAGAGAAATTATCGGTTAGGACCTTCGAATGCAACGCATCCAGACCAAAGCTCGTGAATCACGCCCGGCTGGAGATTTTCATGCTTGTGTGGGCAACACCCCTTCGAAGATCACGGCATTTGCCTATTCGGAAACGGACCTTCTCGAATGCGTGCTCGAAGACGTGCAGGAAATTCCAGACTTGCTCAAACAGTGGCCGGTGGTGTGGCTCAACTTAGACGGCCCCGGCGACATCAAAACGCTGGAGTTTTTTCGCGACCAACTGGGCTTGCACCCTTTGGCACTGGAGGATGTAGTAAACTTAGGTCAACGCCCTAAAGTGGAAGCTTACGACGATCATTTATTCGTGGTCATGCGCATGCTACATGAAGCCTCTGGCAGCCTGGCTACCGAGCAGTTGTCGCTTTTCCTGGGGCGCGGATTTTTGATCAGCTTTCAGGGAGATCGTCCGGGCGATTGCCTGGAAGCTCTGCGCGAGAGGCTGCGGAGCAATCGCGGCGTATTGAGGCAAAAGAAGGCAGATTATTTGGCGTATGCCCTGGTAGACACCGTGATCGACCACTACTTTCCAATATGCGATTGGCTCGACGAACGGCTTGATTCCCTGGAGACACAAATCGTCAAGCGCCTCACCAAAGACGCTCCCGAGCGCGTGCTTGCAACCAAACAGCAGGTGCTGCTACTAAAGCGCATTTTGCGGCCAACACGCGACGTCGTGAGTTCCCTTCAGCGCAATGACCTTCAGCTCTTCGATACCGAAACGTTGCCTTACCTGCGAGATTGCTACGATCACGCTAATCGCCTCCTCGACACCGTAGAAAGCCAGCGCGATTTAGCCGCTTCCCTTCTGGATCTTTACCTTTCGCTCGCGGCGGATCGCACCAACTCCGTGATGCGATTTCTCACGCTCATCTCCACTATCTTCATTCCCCTCACCTTCGTTGCAGGTGTGTACGGAATGAACTTTGACCCAGCAAGCTCCCCCTGGAATATGCCCGAGTTGCGCTGGCGCTACGGCTATCCGTTCTCGCTGGGTCTAATGGCTGTCGTGGCGCTGTTGCTTACAGGGTTTTTCTATCTGCGCGGTTGGTTGGAGCGCCCGAAGAAATAGTGCTACTACTCCACACCGAAAGGTCGCCCTGCTCCAGCTATGGCTCTCAAGCTCTACCAATATCCGAAGTGCAGCACCTGCCGAAAAGCCGCGAGATGGCTTTCGGACAGGCAGATTGCTGCCGACGCTACCGATCTGGTGCTCACGCCGCCGTCCGTCTCGGTACTCAAAGATCTGAAGCGGAGAAGCCTTCTTCCGATCGCGAAGTTCTTCAACACCTCTGGAGAAAGCTACCGAGCGGGCAACTTCAAGGAACGCCTGAAGACCATGAGTGAGGCGGAGGCATTTTCCGAGCTGGCCAAAGACGGCAAGCTCATCAAACGCCCCATATTGGACACCGGCCGCGAAGTTCTCGTGGGCTTCGACGAGAAGGCTTACGCGTCAGTGCTGAAGCCTAAAGGTTAGCTCTAGGCGATTCCGGGCAGCGGCCCTTTGTTCAGATCACTACCGCCAAATCCAAAACTCGTATCGGTGCCGCCGAATATGTTGAGCATAGTTACGAAAAGATCATTGGTGGTTCGGTTTTGGTTGGCGAAGCTCAGGTGCTGCCCTGTTTTCAATTTGCCTCCCGCGCCGCCGGCTAACACTACCGGAATTTGACTGGTATCGTGGCTCCCACCTTCTCCAAACTCACTAATCCACAGCACCAAAGTATTGTCGAGCAACGTCTGGCCGTCACCGTCGTCGATGGCTGCTAGCTCATCCAGAAGCAGGGCAACTTGCGATGAATAGTAGCTCATGCCTGCAAACACCATGTCGTCACGGCCGGGCTTCAGGCCACCGTCACGATGGATCATCGCGTGCCAGTTCGAATAATCCCCAGGGATCCCTTTGCCGAGAAAACTAAAGCGAGGGCTATCGTAATCGGTGAATTGTACGGTCGCGACCCGTGTGACATCACAGGCAAGTGCCATTGCGGCGTTCTTCATTTGTGCCTTGGCAACTAGCGGCTCCTGATCGGCATCGCACACGTTGAACCCCTGCGCCAACCCGAGGTCAGGCCGGCCACACGCAGCACCCGGTGAAGGTGGCATGCTCACGCTGCTCGAAAGGCGCTCGAGCTCGCGGATCTTTTCGGCGTGTAGCACTAGGCGGTCTCTATCTTCTTTGCCGACGCGCTTCACCAGAGCATCAAAATTCTGGGCCACAGTGTCCAAAATGCTGCCACGCCCTGCCCGCAAGCGGTCGCGAAGCGTGAGCGTGGGAGCGGGGGCCGGCGCGCCACCCATGGGTAAGCTCGAAAAAAGGCTGTCGAATGCCGTGAGTGGATTGTTTTGGAGTGAAACAGGATCGTCTTTGCCCGCGTAGAAGATCTGATACTCGCCAACCCCAGAGCATGAAATACCGAGGCCAACAGATTTTAGCCTTGTAGCCTCTTGAATACGGCTAGCAATTACTTGATCAATGGAAGGGCCATTGGCATCCCCGTTATCCCCGCCGCCATTGGGTGCGTTGGAAAACGTTTGAGCGGTAACGATGGAGCGGCCAGCCTTGTTGTGACCATTGCCGCCCATGGCTGAGGCAACCTTGTTATCCAGCCCACTTATGACCGTGAGCTTCTGCTTGTGGGTGGTTAGGGGTTGTAGCAGCGGCGAAAGCTCGAAGTTGGAGCCCACAGAGGTGGGTGTGAAGCGATCAAGCATGGTGCCCTCGCCGTGAAAAACTACCACCAGCCGCTGAGGATGAGACCCTGGAGCTGCTTGAACCGAACGTTGAGTCTGCGAAAGGAACGGCAGACCAATGGCAACGCCGCCTGCGCCACGTAGAAATTCACGCCGAAGAATTGAGGAACGTTGGCTCACGGGGTACCTCCGGTAGCAGTATCTCGCACGAAACGGTTGGAGAACGCAGGCTGCGAGACCATCGCCAGCATGAGCTCCTTCAGAGAGTGCCCAGGCGCACCCAAGGCACTCTGTAGGCTTGTAAGCGTGCAAGAATCGGCTTCAGCTTCGCGCCGACTGAACGTGAATCGAAACCACTGCTTGGCCAAACACTGCTCAACTGCAGGATCTTTTGCCAATAGCGCACCGAGCTCGGCGACTCCGTTGAAAGCCACCCCGTTCGGCAACTGACCGAGGGAATCCACAGGCCCGCCAAGGGCATCCTGTGTGCGGTGCCGGCCGATGGCGTCAAAATCTTCAAACCCGAGCCCCACGTTGTCGATCAAATGGTGGCAAGCCGCGCACGTAGGATTGGCACGAAGTGCTTCGGATTTCTGTCGTGTAGTCGCATCAGCGGGCAACATGGGTACCTGGCTCGCAGCTCCTGCGGGCGGACTCGGCAAATCAGTGCAGAGCAGCTTAGTTAACCCGAATTTTCCGCGAAAAATGATACTTGTGACCGTCTCATGCGACAAGCCGCCCAGGAGCGCCGGAAGCGCCAATACACCCGCCGCATGGGGGGCACCGAGAGACATGTTTGAGAACCCCGGCGCGGAAGGCTGAGCAACCCCGTAGAACTTCGCGAGCTCCGCATCTACGGGGAATGAGCTGCTTGTGAAGAGATGCTCCAGGGAAGGATCGGGCCCAAGGACGCTTTCACTCGCAAATTCATCAAACTGCGCCTGAATAGAAGCCTCAAGCATCTCAGAAAAGCCCGGATAAAGCGGCGTCCTGGAGCTCGCGGGGAATTGTTTGAAGTTCGTCCATTCACGAAAGAAACGCTGGATCGTCCCCGTGGCTCGAGCGTCCGAGAGCAATCGTAGAGCTTGTGCGCGAATACCCATGGGCGTGCCTAATTCGCCGGAACGCGCCGCCAAGGTCAGCTTGTCGTCGGGCAGTGTTTCCCAGAGCAAGTACGACAAGCGTGTTGCAATTTCGTCCGGCGTGAGCTGCACAGCTCCTGAGGGAGCGTCGCTCGGTCCGATTTCGACCAGGTATAGAAACTGCGGCAACTGCAGCAAGGTTTCGGTCATTGCCGCAATGCCCACGTCGAACCCGTTCGCGGAAAAACCAGTATGCACTTTGAGCAAACTGGAGCGTTCCTCAGACGTTAACCCGCGTCTTAGTGCCCGCGCACCGTAATCGTCGAGGAATTGACCGGCACACGCGATATCCGGCGTGCTGGCGGCGCAGGGCAAAAGATCCGTGAGCTTGGTTGCCACCTCGACCGCGGTGTCTTCGGCAGCCTTCAAGATATCTTCGGCAGCGAGCTGGGTGACAGTGTTGGATTCTGGATCTGTACTGAAGCCACTCAGCGAGATCGAAACGGCGCTCGCAGGAAACGCTGCGCTGGGGGCAATTTTATCGCGAAACAAGTCCCTGACACTCCCCGCATATTGCTTAGCTGTGATTCTACGGAGGGGCACCACAGCACCGGGCGCGCATGGGGCCATGTTCGCCCCACCACCCGTGGCCCCCGCGGCACCAGGCATGCCTACGGAGCCCGAAGGCACGGTGCCTGGTGGGTTGCCACCTGAACCGGACCCCGGCGGGGTAGCACCGACGCCGACCTCGGTCGGACCGGCTCTGTCAGGGATCTGGCCGGTGCAGCCAATGACGAAAATTACGACGCCGCAGGCAACTGCTAGCGGCGCCGAACACCAGAACGGCTTCTCAAGAAGGGGGGAACAATGGCGCACGGGAGTTAGTAGCCCGACCCTCGCAGGGTGGTTCACTTTTGTTCCGGAACAGGCGTTCTCGCGTTTTTTTGACCCTGCGCCTCACCCTGGAAGAGAGATCCGGGAAGCTTCCCGCTTATCATGAGGTTAATCTGTATACGCTACAGCTGACAAGCTGATGGCCGCGGCCTTCGTTGACCCCCTGTGTACTACTCGCGCCACCAGCCACCCATGGTAACCATCAACACAGCGAGCTCCGCCCATGCGATCCCAAGGATCGCACGCGCCACCAGGCACGTGCCTCGCGCCCTCACGTCGCTATTCCTTGTTGGTACATGCTCGGGAGCCACGGGAGCGTGCTCGGCGAGTGACGTCACCAATTCACGGACGCCACGGGTCGTCCGCGTGGCATCCGCGGGAATGGCTACAGCTACGGGGAACAGCGGTGGCGCGCCATCGGCCCGCTCTTTAGGTTCGGGTGGCACCGGCGGCCGCGCTGCATCGGGTGGTGTCAACAACGCTGGGCTGAGCGGGCGCTCGAGCGGGGGCTTCGGCGCCGGCGGCGCACCCTCGTCAGGAGGCGGAGTTAACAACGAGCCACCCGGCGGGCAGTCCAACATGACCGGCGGCGCTAGTACTGGTGGCACGGACGGAGGCTCGATAGCGTGCTCGGCGATCCTCTGCGAAGACTTTGAAAGCGGAACACTAGACCCAACGGTGTGGACCCAACATTCAAACAATGGATCGGTTGCACTGCAAAGCTCCAAGGTGGCTCATGGGCAGCACGCGGCGCATTTTCATATGGACCCGGGTAAAGCCCATGCTTACATCAGTGAAAGCAAAACCTACCCAGCGCTGGATCGCGAGGCCTATGGTCGCATGTACTTCCGCCTCGAGCCAGCTGGCCCGCCGTCGCACACCGTCTTCGTTTCAGGGGGGATCATGGACGGCACCGCACACCTCGAACTGGGAAACTACGACGGTGGCTGGCAGCTGACGTTCTGGAGCCCCAACAAGGGTGAAGATATCGGGGTCGGAACCGCGAAATACCCAGTGAACCAATGGTCCTGTATCGAATGGCACTTTAACGATCGTCCTGGCGAAATCGAGGTTTGGGTCGACGGCGTAAGCCGAGGCTCCAAAACTCGTACAGAGAACGACTGGACCGATGGTTTTAAGGAAATTGCTTTCGGACTCTATCTCTTCAGCTCAGTCGACCACGCCACCGATCTCTATCTGGATGACATAGTGTTGAACAACCAGCGCGTTGGTTGTTTGCCCCCATAACCCGCCGTTGCATCCTGTAAACCCGTTCGACTTGCTACTTCCCACGACATTCGAGTCGTGCCTGCTCGCGGAGAGCCCACCCTTGCCTCTGCGCGCGCGGCTCAAAAACGCGGTGTATCTGCAGAGAAAACGGAGGCCTCTAGCTGGCACAGAATGTGCTGCGCTAAGCTGTAAGCCTCTCAAAAGAGGCGGGAGATAGCGGCTTATGAAATCTTGGTTAGGTTGGTGGTTGGTGGTGTTGGGAGTCGTGTTAGCCCCAGCAGCGCAGGCGGAAGTCCTGTTAGTGCCCGTGGAGCGCGCCAACATAACTCCTGAAGAGGGCGAAGCCGTCGGCGCTGTGTTTGCCGATGCGTACGCTGAGGCGAGCCATCAACAGGTGCTGCGCGCAACGCCTGCGCCAAAGGCGGATGGTACCCCTGAAAGCTACTCAGACTTGGCGCGGTCCAAGCGGGCTGCCGAGTACCTAGTGGTAAAAGCCACACGTTTGTCGAGTCGAATCATTATCAGCGCCACGCGCTTTTCATGGGACGGCAAGCAAATCTTCCACGCCCGCATGACCGCCGCATCCTTCGATGATCTCGAGCCCGTCGCCACACGCCTCAGCACCGCCGTCTATCAACAACGATCCCCGGAGACAACCCGTACTCTGGATTCGATCACAGAACGCGAAGGCCAGAAGCGCAATCGCCTGTTCGTTGAAAAAGTGATCGGCGTAAAGACGCGTTACACATATCTTAAGAACTTCGGTTCTTCGCCAGACTACAACCCCACCTTGAGCGGTGGTTTCGACGCGCGCCTTGAGGGGGAAACCTACTTTCTCGAAGTCGGCGCCGGTATCATACTTCCGAGCGGCGGCGGCTCATCGGACTCCGGCAGCAGCGCCGGCAGCGTGGGCGGCCTGTATAGCGAGCTGGGCGGGAGCTACTACCTTCGAAATAACGACGTTTCACCGTACGTCGGCGCTGGGGTGATGCCCCAAATCGTGTTGAGGTCGCATATGGACGGGCCCGTAGCGCTGGCTCTCTACGGGCAGGCGGGCTTGATGTTCTTCCGGCAGTCTTCTAGCCGATTATATGTCGATTTTCGACTCGCCCAGAACGTGCTCGCATGGCGGGACGATCAAGACTACTACTACCCGGAGCTTCCCGATCCCGTAACAGGGCTCTCACCGAGTCGGCCTAAACCCAAAGCGAACTACCCCACTGAATTTGCCCTGGAGGTCGGCGTCGGCTGGTAGCATTTGTGGTACGCCTCCGGGCGCTATGCCGTTAGCAAGGTCCATCGCGCCCGCGTTTTGCACCGACTACGCGCTTTGCAATGCCCTTGGCACCACGCGCACAGAAGTGCTGTCGAAGCTTGCTCTCGGTCAAAGCGGTCTTGGCGCTCCCACGCGGTTCGCGCTTCCGTTTGAAACCCGCGTAGGTGAATTACAAGAACTGCTGCCGCCGTTGCCTCAAGGCATGGAACGCTGGGAATCACGCATAGCCCGGCTCGCCCTGATGTTAGCTGAATCTATCCGCCCCGGAATCGCCCGCGCCACACAACGCTGGGGGGCCGATCGAGTAGCGGTGGTGCTAGGAACCTCCACAGGTGGGCTCTTGGAAACGGAACAAGCCTACCGCTCTGCTTCGGCAGAAAAACCGCTACCGCGGGGCTACTCTCTTCTCAACACTCACAGCTTATCGGCAACAGCGGAGTTGCTAAAGGAGGCTTTGGGTCTGAGAGGGCCCGCTTGGATGGTCTCCACAGCGTGTTCTTCCAGCGCCAAGGCGTTGGCCAGCGCGCAACGCCTCCTGCATGCAGGAGTGGTAGACGCAGTGCTTACTGGGGGAGTAGATGTTTTGAGTGAACTGACGCTATTTGGGTTTCACGGCTTGGGTATCCTTTCCGAAACCAATTGCCGGCCATTTGCCGATACCCGCGATGGCACCAGCCTGGGTGAAGGTGGTGCCTTGTTGTTGCTGGAGCGCACCGGAGACGCAGCCGTTGCACTAGTGGGCAGTGGCGAAACGAGCGACGCTTTTCACCTCTCCGCCCCGGAACCAGAAGGGCGAGGCGCTGAGCAAGCCATGCGGGCGGCCCTGCTACAGGCTGGGCTCACCCCGGCTGCGATTGGTTACATCAACGCGCACGGCACCGGAACACCCTTGAACGATGCGGCCGAGGCTCTCGCGATTGCACGTGTGTTCGGCAAAGAGCCATGGGTTGCCTCCACCAAAGGCTACACTGGGCACCTACTGGGAGCCGCTGGCGCCACCGAGGCTGCTTTTTGCGTTGCAGCGCTGGAGCAAGGCTCAACGCCGGCTAGCCTCGGTAGCATGCCGGGCCAAAGCGAGCTCAATATCCGCGTGAGCCATGGCGCGACGCCGTTTCTTTCACGCTATGCACTGAGTAACTCCTTTGCCTTCGGCGGCAGCAACATCAGTCTGGTTTTCGAGAGGGTCCAAAATGGCTGACGTTATCGGCCAGGCTCTGTGTTTGGTCGGCGTTGGATTCTGGGAGCCGAGCGCCGACGCGAGTGTCGGGCCAGGAGCGGCACTCTTGGGTGCGAGGGCACGAGGCCGCGCAAGCCTGCTCACGTTGATGTTCGCGGAGGTTGTCGAAAAAGCCGCACGCTCTGCGCGTTTCTCCTTGAGCGAGGTCGCCACTATTTACGGTTCAGCCTTTGGCGAGATGGAGCGGCTCATCCAGCTCCTGGAGGGGCTGGGGGCTCCTAAAAGCGAGGTTTCACCGCTACGTTTCCAAACGAGCGTGCACAATGCCTCAGCTGGCCAGCTCTCGATTGCCAATCACAATCCCAGATTCTCAACATCTTTGGCCGCCGGCAGAGAAACCGTGGCGATGGGGTTTGTGGAGGCAGCCGCGTGGATGGCTTGTTACGACGCGGAACTGCTGCTTGTGCTGGGGGATGAGGGCTCGCCGCCGAGGGTTCACTCTGGCCCGAGCTCCCCTCCCCTCGCGGCGGCTTTCGCATTTTCGCCCGCCAGGAGTGCTCCCCCCGAAGCACTTCGGTTCACGGTGGAGCGCTCACCGCGGGCCGCTATGGGGCTCTCCGAACATAGACCCCTCGATGCGAATCCCTGCGAACCCCTACGCGATCTGGTGGGGTGGCTCGGGCGTGCGCCAAGGGATGCTTTTTCGCTGAACGAAGCGGGCCCAACCGAGTACTGTCTCGTGCCCCAGTGAGCCTCCCCCTGATCGACGCGCTGCTCCCCCACCAACCGCCTATGCGGCTCTTGGATAGACTCTGCCGTTACGACGCCCAGAGCACCTCTTCGTTCGTGCGGCTCACGGAAACGTCTCCGTTCATGCGGCACGGACGTGTCGCGGCTGTTGTTGCACTTGAGTACATGGCCCAGTGCGTCGCGGCCCACGCAACGCTGCATCCGGGAGATACGGCGAATACTTCATCGCTCGAAGCGGCAGGGGCGGGCGCCTTGCCCCGACCGCGCATCGGATACCTCGTGGGAGTGAGGCAACTGGATCTTTTTGTGGATCATTTTGAGGTGGGGCAAGAGCTTCTAGTAACCGTGAGCCACGTCTGGGGAGGAGCGGAGGGGTCGCAGTTTCTGGGCAAGGTGGAGCACAACGAGCTCGTGGTTGCCAAGGCAACCTTGACCGTGTTCGCACCGAATCAGCGCCCGCTAGGTGAGGCATGATCCGCCCCTGGGCCTTGGTCACTGGCGCGAGCCGAGGCATTGGTGCCGCGGTTGCACGTGAGTTGGCGGCAGCCGGCCACCCCGTCTTGCTCAATTTCCGGAGTAACGAGGCCGCGGCGTTGTTGGTTCAGAGCGAGATTGTTGCAGCCGGCGGTGAAGCTGAGCTCGCCTGTTTTGACGTAGCTGACGCCGAAGCCACCCGTGCCGCCATTGATATATGGCTGACAGAAGGCCGCGAAATCGGCGTTGTGATCAACAATGCGGGAATTACCCGAGATGCGTCATTCCCAGTACTCACACAGGACGACTGGAGTTCCGTGCTCCGCACGAGCCTGGATGGTTTTTTCAACGTTACCCAACCACTCGTGATGCCGATGGTGCGGCGTCGGTGGGGCCGCATTGTTAGCATCTCTTCTATCTCCGGGATCATCGGAAACCGCGGCCAGGTGAACTACGCGGCAGCCAAAGCAGGCCTGATTGGCGCTGTAAAATCACTATCCAAGGAGCTTGGTAAACGCCAAATAACGGTCAATGCGGTGGCTCCCGGCTTGATTGATACGGATATGCTCGTGGACACCCCCGTGGAGGAAATCACCAAGCAGATCCCCCTGCGCCGCGTGGGTCGTGCCGTTGAAGTTGCCAAGCTCGTGCGCTTCCTCGTAAGCGATGATGCTGCTTATATTACCGGACAGGTCATCTCGATCAATGGTGGCTTGGCATGAACCGCAGAGTGGTAGTAACCGGCGTTGGCCTCGTTTCGCCCATTGGGCACAGTCTCCCAGCGGTCACCGAAGCTCTCCTTGGCTCCCAGCACGGCATCCGGACCATGCCGGAGTGGGAGAGTATCGGTAGCCTAAACACGCGTCTTGGGGCACCCGTAGTCGGCGCTCCGCTGGATTATGGGCGCAAGATCGCTCGCACCATGGGGCGGGTGGGCGTATTGGCGCTCGCGGCCACGGACAGCGCGCTCGCTGACAGCGGGTTACCTGCGGATTCATTAGCTAGTGGGCGCTTAGGCTTGGCCTATGGCTCAACTCACGGGTCCTCTGCGGAATTGGAAACATTCACGCGTACGCTCTTTGCCAACGAGGGCTTCCGCGGCATTCCAGCCACTTCTTACCTGAAGTTCATGGGGCACACCTGCGCGGCAAACCTGGCACAACATTACGGCATTCGGGGGCGAGTGCAGCCCACGGTGGCCGCGTGCGCGAGCGCAAGCATGGGCATCGGATACGCCTTTGAGGCGATTCGCGCGGGCTGGCAAGATGCGATGTTGTGTGGCGGCGCAGAAGAGATGCACTTCGTTCACGCCGGGATCTTCGACATCTTGTTCGCGACCTCCACCAAGTTCAACACCCGCCCCGACCTCAGCCCTCGCCCATTTGACAGCCAGCGCGACGGGCTGGTGGTGGGTGAAGGAGCAGGCACGCTGGTGCTTGAAGAGTACGAACACGCTCGCCGGCGGGGTGCGCACATTCACGCCGAGCTCATGGGCTACGGCACCAATTGTGACGGTACGCACGTTACGGCGCCTTCTGCTGAGGGCATGGCCGGGGTTATCCGCCTGGCCTTGGAAAGCGCTGGCATGAATGCCTCACAGTTGGACTACGTCAACGCCCACGGCACCGGCACTGAGGCTGGGGACCGCGCCGAAAGCCTAGCGGCGCAGAGCATACTTGGCGAAAAGGTCGCGTTCAGCTCCACCAAGGGGCACACGGGGCACACGCTAGGAGCCTGTGGCGCCATCGAGGCAATTTTCAGCATTTCGGCGATCCAAAACGCTTTTGTCCCCGAAACGCGCAACTTAGTGGAAACAGACCCGCTCTGCGCCAAGCTCAACTATATCAAGGCGGCACCCCGCCAACAGCCCGTTAAGGTCGTCATGAGCAACAACTTCGCGTTCGGCGGGATCAACACCTCCCTCATTTTCCAAAGGATCTAGAGGGGCGGTTCAGCTTCCAGCAGAGTGATGTTCAGACGGTAGCGAAAACGTTCGTTCACGAGCTCTAAACTCTTGGGCGCCGTGGAACGAGTAAACCCCGGCGTATAGCGAATCAAAACTCGAGACCCCGTGGGCTCACCTTTGGTTAAAAAAATCCGCTCTTTCAACTGGCCGCCTTGCCAAAAGTCTCGAATTACCTCCCCGTTCACTTCTTGCTGGGTCCACCCATCAGCTAACGTTTTAGAGGTTAGCCCCAAGAAGAAGCAGCGATTTACATCCAACAGAATGTAGCTCGCTTCAAACGGGAGATCGGCGCGCCTTCCTTCAATCACACTCACGGCGACCCCCACCTGGCGAATAACGAACGCGCGGGAACCAAACGGCGTTAACCCCACCAGGGTTAGAATACTTCCCTCCTTCTGCAACACCGCCTCGAAGGAAGCGGACTCAGTTCGGCCGCCGTGATCCGGGCGCACGTACGTTGCGACAATGCTCTGCCGCCAGGAAAAATCCCAATCCACCTGTGCCAGATCTGCAAAGCTTGCGGGTGATAACGCAGGCCTTGTGGCGCGAGGCGCAGGCCCGCAGGCGCATAGCAGAGATAAAGCCAGCAACCACGAGGGCCTCATGTTGGTGTACCTTCTGGGTGGCGAAAAAATACCGCGGCCGAGGCCACCGCGAATACCATCGATAACACCACACCCCAGCCAATCATCTGACCTACAGCGCTCAGTGCTGGCGAAGCAGACAGAGCCAAAAGGCCGAATGACAGCACCGTGGAAGCACAGGCCATGCTGATGCTCAACGCGGGCCCGCCCAGCCACGCACGGCCCTTCAAGCTCTCCACCAAGAAAATCCCGTAATCTACCCCCATGCCCAAAACCAACAACAGACCCAACACGTGCATGAGATTCAGGGGCTGCCCGGACAACGCCAAAAGGCCCACTGTCGATAACGCTGCGAGCACGGCAGGCACGAACGAGCACACCACCAAGCGCCAACGGCGATAGTGAGCCGCGAGCAGTGCGCCCACCGCCACCATGCCTACCGCCAACAGGAGCAGCATCCGGCTCCGAAAAAGAGAGTAGGCGTTAGCTCGAAACTCAGCCACGTTCACGTAGCGGGCGCCGGGCATGCCCGCCACCAGCGCCTTCAACGCCGCCTCGTCTTTTACTCCCGATAGCCGAGTGAGCAAACCTCGCCGCCCCCCCGAAAGCGAGATGAACCACGGAGCCACCAACGCGGAATGGGCGTCTTTGCTGAGGTCCGCCAAACGCAGCGGGGGCAGCGCCAAATCAACATTATTTTCACCAAAAGGCTCAAAAGCCTCGCTTGCAAAGCCCTCGTGTTCCAACGCGGCACGCAGCCGTTCGAGCGTGAGATACTCTTTCACGCTTGTTAGGTTTCGTGTTTGCAACTCTTCAGACCAGATAACGTTGTGCAAGGAGTTGTATCCGCGCAACGCCCCCACCGAAACGAGCCGGTCCAACTTCGCGGCAAGCGCATCATTCGCTACAAGGCTCCCCTGCTCGGAGGCGTGTGAAATGAGTACGATAAACTCTGATCCCTCTTGGCCTAGGGCGGCCCGGCGCACTCGCGCATCTTCGGCCTCGATATAAGGATCGAGCACGGAAAGCTTGCTTGGATCATCTTCCCACCGCACGTATGGCAGACCAACGAGGCATAGGCCTGCGGCCAACGCGAGGCACACGTAGGCAGGCACCCTCCGACGGAGCAGGACCTCCAAGCCTTGCCCGAATACAGCCGCCAACTTGCGGTGCCGCGGGGGAGCTTCATCCTTGTCGTTTACCGCCAAGGGCAACCAGAGCACGGTAGCCAGAAATGCGGCAAAGACCCCGGAGGCCCCAAAAACCGCAATTTCTCGCAACCCGGGCAACCCTCCCCAGCCCATAGCTCCGAGCCCGAACACAGTGGTGACGCAACCCAACAGCAACGCCACCAGCACGGATTGGGACCCCTCGCCTTTCGCACCGTCGCGGAGCACCAGGTGATTCACCAGGTGAATAGGGTAATCAATGCAGACGCCAATGAGCGATGAACCAAACGCGAACGTCATGGCGTGAATATGGCCGAATGCCAATTGGCAAGCGCAGGTACCAACGAGAAACCCCACGCCAAGAGGCAACATAAGGATCGGCAGATACCGCAACCGCACAAACACCAGCCAGAGGAGCAACAGAATGGCAATCGAAGAGATGCTTCCCACTCGAGTTACGTCTGCTCGCATGCTTTTTTCAGCGGCCACCGCAAAGCGGGAGAGCGCTGAAGCCTCGATCATCACCGGACCCGAAGCTCGGCGTCGAACCTTAGCGAAAGCCGCCTCAAGGCCAGACCAAAGCTCGGTTTGCGCGTGACCATCAAAGGCTTGAGCATCACTTGTCGCAAACAACACAGCTTGGGTGCCATCGGCTGTTACGAGCACTCCGTCCACCAGCTGAAGTTGGGACGTATTCAGGTTGGCAAATCGCTCCAGGGCGCGGCGTGAGAGCAAGAGGGGATCTTGCACTGCGCCGGCTCGCACCAGGGGAGCCGCGGGGGAAGCCAGGGCCGCCTTGAGCTCTCCGACCGCTCTGCTGAGACCTTGGGCGGAAAAGAGCCGAGGCAGTTCCGTTTCGGGATTATTCGAAATGAATTGGTAGCGGTGATGCACCAGCGCCGCCACCAAAGGTTCAGCCACCTCCGCCCCGGATGAGAGCCGCACAGGCAAGCTCGCGAGCTCGGATTTCAGATCCTTGGCGACAGCTATTGCGCGACGCTGCTCCACCGCTGAGACCATCAACACAATCCGTCGAGATAACTCGGACTGTGACAGTGCGTGCAGCACCTCACTATCGATCTGGCTCTCACCGGACCCTTCAGGCAGAAAATATTCTAGATCTGTCGTGAGCTTGAGGAAGCGGAGGGCATAGACGCTCGCCAAGAGCAAAAAAAGCACACTGAGGAACCGAAGCTTATTCACGGCTTGGCCCGCGTAGCCTTGAAGAACTTCTTTAGCTGAGCTTCGTTAAAGCGCGCTTGAGTATTAAGCCCAGTGAAGCGCGTGACAGAAAGATCGCCCGAGCCATCCAGAAGCTCCAGGCTTTCGGGCGTGGCGCCGTGACCTACAATGACCAAATGCCGGAGGATCTTGGCCAACTCCGGGGCACGAGGCGTGAGCTTCAGCTTCCACACGCCGCCCTCACAGCTATCTTCGATTCGGTAGTGCTTTCGCAGGCTCTCGGCATCCCCGCTAAGGACGTACAGAAAACTCTGAATTAGCACATTCGCAGGACCCCAACGCGTGACATCCAAATTGCGCTCGCCCGATGCGTCGCGAATACGAACCTGCCCGGGTTTGATCCAAATCGCAGACGGCTGAGGGGCGTCAACGCGGCGAACCAGTTGGTGCGGCGCCTTGAACACAATGCTGCCCGTGTTTACGAGCGGCTTTCGGAGCAACGCGATCCGTTTTTCTTCAACGAAGTCTACGGAGAACCCCTTCAGCTTGGCAAAAGGCTTGAGAATGCCAGAAAGCCCACCCGCGCAAGGCGTAGGGCCAGCGGCGGCTGGACCGGGCAAAAAGCTCCCCAACGGACCTAGAACCGCTGCGCTCAAGCAAAGGCGTCGACTCAGCTGCTTCATGATTTATCCAAGGGGAAGCTCGCTTCGACGGAGCCACTGGAGCACGAGGCCGATGTCTTCGTCCATCCTCCGATCCTCGGTAACCATGGGGATGTGTTGGCGAACGAATGCGTGTAGCTCCCTTGCTCGCTGATGAGCACGCTCGGGCCCACCGAGGTCGATGGCCTGGCATAGGGCCAGAAGGGTTGCGGCCGCGGTAGTCTCCGTGAACTCGATAATGGTTTGGCAATCCCGAGCGGCGATGGTGCCCATGCTCACTTTGTCTTGGTTGTGACCTTCAGTGCTGCGGCTAAACGCTGTGGCGGGCATGGTGAGCTTGAGTGCTTCAGCGGCTAGCGCGGAGGTGAGGATTTGTATGGCTTTAAAGCCAAAATTGGCAGTCGCGGCAGCTCCACTCGGGGCAACGAGATCCCGCGGGAGCCCGCCGTTAGCCGCCGGATCACACAAGAGCAGGAGCTGGCGATCCATGAGATCAGCAATACTGGCGATGGCTGTTTTCAGGGAGTCCATCGCTTGGGCCACGTGCCCGCCGTAAAAATTACCGCCCATGAAAACCTCGCCAGTGAGCGGATCCACAATTGGGTTATCGTTCACGCCGTTGATTTCGGTTTCCAGCCATTGCCGCACGAAGGTGAGCGTGTCGAGCGCCACGCCTATGACATGCGGCGCGCAACGTAAGGAATATCGATCCTGTAACCGCTGCCCCGAGCTATTCTGCTCGACCTGGGCCTCTAACCCCTCGCGAATCCAACGTGCCGCCTGCATCTGCCCGGGGTGTGGCTTGAGCGCGAAGATGCGCTCGTGAAAGTGCGAAGCGTTGCCGCCCACCGCGTCGCACAGCATGGCCGTCCACGCCGCAGCTACGCGACACAAACGCTCGGCCGCAACGAACGCGGAACAGGCAAGCGCCGTCATCACGCTTGTGCCGTTCATAATCGCCAAGCTTTCCTTGGGCTCAAACACCAAAGGCTCCAGCCCGGCTTCTGCTAACGCCTGTGCTGCGGGGACAACGGCGCCGCGATAGTGCACTTCGCGCTCCCCCATCACCACGGCCGCCACGTAGGAGAGCGGCGTAAGATCGCCACTGGCGCCCACTGAGCCCTGGCTCGGAATGCGAGGGATAATGCGCTGATTGAGCAAGGCCGCCAGGTGCTCCAAAAGCCTTGGGCGAACTCCAGAATAGCCGCGCGCGAGGCTCGCCAAGCGCACGGCAACCACTCCGGCGCTGTCTTCTACGCTCAAGCAGGCCCCCACCCCACAACCATGGAACCGTACTAAATTCGCGGGCATCCGTTGCAGCCACTCCGCATCAACACCCACCCCGCACGAGACGCCAAAACCAGTATTTACTCCGTAGATGGGGCGCCCGCTACGTGTGGCCTGCACCAAGATGTCGTGGCTCGCCTCCACTCGTGCGTGATATTCGCCCCCACTTGCGAGCATGGCTTCAGCATTACCCCGTGCAAGCGCCACAATATCTTCAATGCTCAACGGTTCTTCACCCACCACCACCATCGCGCTAGCCGGCATCTTCGTCACTCCAGAAGGGAAAAAAGTTGAACCAATTGTAGGGTGCCAGCCGGGCGTAATACTCCAGACGGGTCGCGAAGTCCTGCACGTAGGAGCGGAGAGCCGCCTCCCGTGTGCCGCGAGGGAGGGTAACAACTTCCGCAAACGGCTCGCAATGAAGCTCGTAGGTATTCGGAGCAAAATACAGCCCGAAGGTGAGGTACACGGGGCACTTCAGGCTTGCCGCGAGCACCCACGGCCCCGACGGAAAGGCCGCCTTTTTTCCAAAGAAAGTGACCTCGGTGACCTGATTGGACATCACCCTATCCCCCAAAATCCCCAGCATCTCGCCCTGCTCCAAAAGATCTTTGGCCTTGAAAATGAATTCGAGCGAATTGGGCGTGACTTCAAGCAGACGTGTTCCCACCTTGCCACCACTTCCCCGATCGAGCAGCCGATTGATCGCTCGTGCGTTACCAAAGTAACCCACAACATTGATGTTAGCCTGAGTAGCCTCTCCAACGGCGCGCATCGCTTCGAAGCTCCCGAGGTGTGCCCCAAGCAAGATCGCACCGCGCTTGGTGGCCGCCAGCTTTTCAATGTGCAGAGAGCCCACCGTCCGGATCACGAATGGCTTGAAGTTGCCACGAAGAAAGAACAACCGATCCAGGCTGCATTCAGCAAAATGCAGCACATGGGTAAACACGTGCGAAAAGGTGGGCCGAATGCCCGAGTATGCAAGGTATTGCTTCGATGCGCGCCGCGCAGTTCGATAAAAAACGGCGTAATACAGCGCCACCGGCTTCAACACCATGCGCGCGGGCCAACGGCCGAAGGCGGTGCTCAGAAAAAGAAGCACGCGCATGCCCCACACGCTGCCGGTCTCGCGAATGCTCAACCAATTCGCGTGCGCCACGTTTTGCCTCTCAAGGTATGGCCCGTGATCAAAAGCAAGATGGCGCCCACCACCAAACGAATGTGCATCCACGTAATGCGCACGTTGTCCCAACCCATTTGAAAGTGCGAAACGCCACCTTCTTCAGCCGTAAGGTAGCGCACGTCCGTCTCAAGATTCACCACCTTTACCCCATGCCACACCATTCGCACTGCAATTTCAGGGTCAAAATCCATACGGTTCGACGCAGGCATCACGGCCAAAGCCGCCGCTACAGGATAGACACGATAGCCACACATCGGTTCGGCAATCACTTTCCCGCCGGTTTCGATGTGGACCCACAAGTGCGTGAGCTTACGCCCCCAAAGCCGAGCTCTTGGCGCAGAGCTGTCAAACCTCGGCTGGCCCAAGATCAAGGCATCGGGGTTTAGGCGCGCTTGCTCAAGAAACCGCGGAATATCGCCGAGCGTGTGTTGACCATCGCCGTCAATCTGCAGCACATGCGAAAAGCCCAGCTCCCGAGCCAAGCGAATCCCCGTTTTTACCGCCGCCCCTTTTCCGCCATTTTGAGGGCGATGATGTACGACGGCCAAGCCAGTCGCTCCGAGCTCCGCAACAGCATCCCGGCCGGCCGCATCGCTGCCGTCGTCTACCACCAGGATATCTTGCAGATGTTCGCGCGCTGCCTTCACCACGGCGCCGATGGTGGCCGGATTGTTGTAAGTGGGGATAACAAGACACGGGCGAAAGCTCATACGCCCAAATCTCCAAACAGAAGCGTGCCGCTGCTGCACTTGTGCTCGCCCGCCAGCAACTCAAAATGCACCATCATTTCCGCGTTTGGACGCTGGAGCTCCAGCGTCAAGAGCTCCCCCGGGCGGATTGGGCGCTTAAACTTCAAGCGCTGCGCGTGACGGAGCGAGCCTAGGTTCCCAAAGGAACGCGCTATGTGGGGCAGCACCACATCATTTATCTGCACCACGGCAGGCATGAGTGGGTCCCCCTCAAAGTGCCCCCGAAAAAACCAAGCTTGTTTGGGAGCGAAGATGGAAAATGTGAAAGCGCTGCCTTCTTTGCTGGCCAAACACGTACGCGTTTCGCACGTAACGCCCAGTACGGGGGCTTCCGTGTTCGGATCAAAAAGTGCTTCAAGCTCGGCGCGAGCCACCTTGCCGAGAGCCTGGCGCGGTAACTGTTGAACGAACCGCCACCGCCTAGGCACCGCTACCGGATCGAATACTTGCAAGAGCGCCTCCCGGAGCGATTCTATGCTCACACCGGGCGCCACAAGCACCGAAACGAGCTCCACATCACGCGGTGGTGGTGCCCTGAGGCCCAGCACCGCCACCTCCTCAACACCAGGTACCGCCGCAAGCAGATGTTCGAGCGCACCCAAATCAACACGCTTTCCCCCCACCTTGCCGACTCTATCGCTTCTGCTCTTGTGCAAGAACGTGCCCCCCTTCGAGAGCTCAACGCGATCCCCCGTGGCGAACCAACCCGTGTGACCGGTAAACACGGACTGCACGAACAGTTGATCTTCGAAAAAATCCGAGCGCCCCAAAGCGCGCGCGGTGGTGATTTGCACTCCGGGTAGCGGCGCCCAATCTAGGGCTCCGGGTGAGCGCTGAGCGATGCCTCCGGTCTCCGTTGAGCCAAACAGCTCCACCACTTGTACGCCCAATTGCTGCTTCAGACTTTCTCCCGTTTCCCTCGGCAGTGGAGCACCGGATGAAACAATGCGACGAACTGAAAACTCCGAAAGCGGCGCCTCGGCGGCCCGCACGGCTAGCCCCTTGAGGTGCGCAGGAACACTCACCAACACCGTTGCCTTCACTGCCGCTGCGGCCTCGAGTATGTGCCCGGGGTAGAGCGGTGTTTCCCGCACAAATGCACCACCGCTTATCAACGGCGCTAACACCCCTACAAGAAACCCGTAGATGTGCTGGGCCGCTACGGTGGGGAGCACGGTGGCCCCGAGGAGCCCCAACAAATTTGCCAACACCTCGGCCTCGCCCAGCAATTGAGCGAACGTCTTCTCGTACGCAACGGGAGAACCCGTGGTGCCCGATGAATAGACGCGAGCCGCTAGCCGAGCAGCGGGGAAAGCCGCGAAAGGGGGCGCATCTGCGCGTAATTCGGCGCAATTTCGGACGTCCACGTCCGCGCTATTCTGGCCATCGCCCCAGACGGCCAAAAGGGATTGGGTTGCCTGAATACTGGCCAACATGGCTGGCTTGTCGTTAGGCGGGAGCGCCACGGTATGACCTGCCAACCAGACCCCCAGCACGGCCGCCGCAAAGTAGTAGCGGTCGAGGCACAGCACCGCCACTTGCTGAGCGTTCGGCGAGCTCGGCAATTGCGAAGCGAGGTTATGCGCCAACCGCAGGAGATCTGAGGCTGTTTTTTCGCCCGCACTCCCCACCGCAACAGGAAGCCTCCGCCGAACATCAACAACACTGAGGTTCGTCATGGCCTCGGAGCACGGGGTGCGAGGAAAAACGCCAGAAAACGATCGTGGAGGCCAGCTCCAAACTTCTGGAAGCGCCACTTTCTAAAGACGTATTCTCCCGCCATCAAAGAACCCACCAACACGTAGGAAATAAGACCCGTATAGGCAACCCACCAATTCATCGGGCCACGCCAGGCCAATAGCCCCGAGATGCCAGCATTCACGATGAAGAACCCGCACCACACGCGGGTTACCTGGCGACAATACGCGACTTGCGCAGTTGACAGCTCCCGCTCGACGAGGCGAGCAAAGCGTTCCACCAAAGGCGGCGACAGCCACAAAGACTGCCCAAAGCTGATGAGAAGCCCAATATTGACCAGACTGGGCAGCGCCAGCAGCCAGCGGGCGTCGCCCTGCCACGAGGCCATTGAAGCAAGAACGGCGACAAGGGTGGGAGGCACTAAGAGCGAACCCAACCCCTTAGAGCCGGCAAGCCAACGCAGAGCCGCACCGAACACGGCAGCCGCTGCAATCAATAACGCCAGCCGCGACACCGCCCAATGCTTCAGCCCCACGCTCACAACGACCGGGTAAGCCACAGCTAGAAGGGTCGCGCTGATACCGACTACCACCTTCCGCATAGACCCCGTGAGGCACTCAGCTTGGCTCAGGAGCCCGAGGATTCAAAATTGTGTCCACCAATGCCACCACGTCCCCCACGGTTCGAACCGATCGCAACGCGGCCTCATCAACCCGGTGCCCCGTTAGCTCTTCAAGCTTCACCGCCATATCGACGGCATCAAGGCTGTCCAAGTCCAAATCGTTGACGAGGTGCGCCTCAGGCGTGACTTGCGCGGGTGAGAGTTCAAACAGTTCAACCATCAACTTTTGTACGTGGGCGAGGATTTCAGGCTGGGTCATGAGCGGTGCGTGGTGGTCAAAGGTTCGGAACCCGCGTTGGCTTGGATGTTTGCCCAAATGAAGGCGGCCAGGGTGCGCACCGAGGCGAAGGACTTTCGAGCTTCAGCGTCGTCCGTTTCTATTTTGAAGCCCCAGCGCCCTTCAATCGCAATCGAGAGCTCCAGCGCATCAATGGAATCCAGGCCTAGGCCTTGAAAGAAAAGTGGCGCCGTCGGCTCGATTTCCTCGGGCGTGGTATCTTTCAACATGAGCGCCTCAACGATGAGCGTTCGAAGCTCTGATTCTAGTTCTTCTAGGGTCACGGGATGGCTTTCTCTATATCCAAAATGGCCTCCGTGTGTTGAAAATTTGCAGCTCCGGATCCCGGCCCCGGCTCGTTGCTCCCAGCTTTTACCGGCATAACCGTGCGCTCCCACAAGAGCTCCCGCACGCGCGTTCTTAGCTCAGAAAGCGACTCCAGGCCTGGCACGGCGTCCCAGTTGTCGAACGTGAGCAGCGGCCAAAGCTGAAGCCGCATGGCTACCTTGGGGATTCTGTACCATGGGGTACCTTTGCTGAGGGCGCGCGGCTCGGCGCTGATCCCGATGACCACGAGGGGCACGCGTGCCCGGCGAGCGAGCTCAAAGGCTCCGATGCGAAAGCGCCTGAGGCCATGGACGGGCGACCGAGTGCCCTCTGGAAACAACAAGACGCTGTGCCCTTCGCTGAGCCGCAGGAGAGCTTGGGCAAAAGCGCCGTCTGCCTCCGCGACGTCACGCTCGGCACCACAAATGTGTCCGCACACCCTCAACAGGGGGCCAAAAACGGGGTTTTTGAAGAGTGGCCGCTTTGCAACAAAACACACCGCACCAAGTGCCGAACCCAGCGCCGTAATATCAACCAATGTTGGATGGTTGGCGATAATCACCGACGGATGCTCTACATGCAGCTCCACCTGCCGATGGTTGAACGCCACCAGACCGGTAAGCCTCATATAGTCGTGAAACACGATCCAAGCGCCGCGAACCAGACGCTGGCAGAGCTGACGGCGCTCAAAAGCTCCGCCTGGCCACAAAGCCACTAGCGGCAACACACACCATGCCAAGAGAACCCCGCCGACCCCAAACCCAACAAACGCCAGCCCACACAGCAAGATCCTCAGCAATTGCAGCGTACGCCCAAACCACCCACGAAGCGTCACCATTGCGATCTCAGCCAACGAGTGTGCCGATGGAGCCCTACCCCCGCAAGCGAAAATCGCTTGCCTCTAACTCAATTCGGAGCCTAACCACTCAACCTGTGACGAACACCGTAGAGGAAGACAGGGCGGACGTGATCGTGATCGGGGCGGGGCCTGCGGGATCAGCGGCATCTGTCGCCCTCGTGGCTAAAGGGCACCGTGTCGTTTGCTTGGAACGGGGGCATTTTCCGCGACAAGTGGTGGGGGAATCTCTACTCCCGCGAGCGAACGCGTTGCTCGGGCAGCTGGGCCTCCTCGGCGCTGTCGAGCGGCGCGGCTACATGGTTAAGAAGGCTGCATACTTTCTGCGTGGTCAAGAGCGCGAGCGTTTTGCCTTCGCCGACGGACTCGCGGGGGACCTCCCTACCACCTACCAGGTACCGCGAGATGATTTCGATCAGACGTTAGCCAGTGAAGCACGACGGCAAGGCGTGGATCTGCGTTTTGGGCAGGAGGTGAAGGAGGTAGCTTTCGATCACGATGGGGTTACGGCTGTGGTCGAAGACACTTGGAGGAACCGAAGCTCCAACCTTCGTGCGCGTTGGGTCTTGGATTGCAGCGGCTACGGGCGCGTCTTGGCTCGCCTCCTTAAGCTAGACGTGGCTACAGGGCTTCCTCACCGGGTGGCATGTTTTACGCACTTCGAGGGGGACGCCCGCCCGAGCTCCGATGAGGGGGACATTTGGGTTTGCTGTCACCCCAACAACGGTTGGCTGTGGCTCATCCCATTTTCCAACGGGCGTACGTCCGTCGGCATGGTGTGTGACCCGGAATATTGGGAAAGCTTGCCGGGTACCCCGCTTGAGCGCCTGCTCAGCCAGCTCCGCCGCGATCCAAACGCCCAGTTGCGGCTATCTCAGGCAGTTCCTGTGCTGCCGCCGCAGATCCTGCGCGAATATTCCACAAAGAACCACCGCTTGCATGGGGACCGCTGGGCGGTAGCTGGAAACGCGGGGGACTTCCTCGATCCTGTTTTTTCCTCGGGCGTTACTCTGGCGCTCGAATCGGCAACCATCTCAGCGGAGCTTATTCACCGAGCACTCTCGGGGCAGCCCGTAGATTGGGATGCCGAGTACACAGTGCCCATGGGGCAGGCCGTATCCGTCTTCCGCGGCCTGGTGGAAGGTTGGTACTCGGGAATGCTCCCGGACATTTTCTTCAGCCAACAGAAGCTCGTACGCACCAAAGCACAACTCACGTCATTGTTGGGTGGGTATGTGCGCCGCACAGATAATCCGCTCACCCACGACTGCGCTCGCAGCCTCACCGCCCTTCACAGCGCTATCTCGAACGGGCTTGAATCACGGAACCCGTAGGTACGAGGGCCCCACGTCAGATACCGTGAGCGGCGTTGCCACGGGTCGTGGTTGTTGCAGCAAGCTCGACTGTCCTCAACTTAGATCGATTGGCCCGGCGCAGTACATCGGGTCGCCCACGCTGTTCACGTTAACGCCCATCGCGTTGGCGATGGTAACCAGCAGATCATTGTTCGACCGACCTCCGGCGTCCAACACACGCCCTGGGCGGATGGCACCACCGCCCTTGCCAGCCACCAGCCCGATGTACTCCTGGTGGCCGTGACCACCCCACATCTCAGAGGCTACGAGAACCACGCTGTTGTCCAGCATGTTGCCGTTGCTCTCAGGTGTCATGCGCAGGCGTTTGATGAACATAGAGATCTGATCCATGAGCCATGTCTGGATCTTGTCGTAATCCCCTTTGATCCCCGCGCCCCCACCCCACCCGTGCTCTAGGTGGTGATGAGTGTCTTTGATGCCGAGGAAAGGGAAGATGCTGTTGTCTCCCGTGGAGAGCCATTGGAAGCTCACGATGCGGCTCAAATCGCAGTTGATGGCCTGATAGGCCAGCTCCTGCATGACTGGCCCCAACTGCTGAATGAAGTCCACACTGTAATATTCAGGCGCGTTCTTCTGGGTTCCTTGGATGCCGCCGATGTTGGGTGCTTGGCAGGTCACGCCTTGAGAAATGCCCCCAGAGCCCCCAACCCGAGGTAGGGCATTTTCAAGCTCGCGCAGTGACGTCAGGTGCAGGTCGAACTTGGCTCGCTCCTCGGTGGAAACGATACTGCGAACGGCTTCTAACTCAGCTTTCAACTGATCCAAACGGCTCTTGCCCTGCTGGTAAACAGCCAGAAGCTCTGCTGTCGCATTAGGATCGGGCGCCATGGTGCTGGAAGGGGCTGGCGCTGCCGCTCCACTAGGGAATAGCCGAGAGAATACGGCTTGGGGATCCTCCACAGGCTCCAGGTGAGTCCCGTTGTTGAAGATACAACGCCGACCTTCTGCGGTACCGTTGGCGGTAGTGATCACCCCCAGCTGCAGTGAGCCAAACTGCGTCGTCGGCTGGAGCGCATTGGCCACTAGCTGATCGATCGAGGATGTTTTTCCGTAGGCCTGGGATACTGGGACAATTTCGGTAGAAGCATGGTCGGTGCTGCCAGTGAACATTGTCCGCATGCCACCCCCGTGACCTTCGAGTTCGTTGAACGAGCTTACAATATCACCCGTGGGATGCGTCATGTTCTGAAAAACAATGACGTCAGACTGGATCTCTTTGAGACCCTGGAGAACGTAGTCATAGTCCCAAGTTGAGTTCTTGACCGTCTCCTCCATTCCTAGTTGCTTCGTGCTCACTCCGCTTGGAAAGTGAAACAAGACCAATCGCTTAGGCGCGGTTGCCTGAGCCTCAGCGATGACCGAGCGGAACACTGGAATCGCAAGGAATGCCGAGGCACCTAGCTGCTTCAAGAGTGAGCGTCGTTTCAGGACTGCGCGAGAAATCATGTGGTTTCCTTTCTACGGGGAAGCTTGCGCGGCGTGATCATTCGAATGACCGAAACCTGAAATTATCGGCGCGTGTGATGGCCAACATGACCTCTTTGATATTCAAACCAGACTGCGACAACGGGCCGAGCAACTCCGCGAGCTTGGGAAGTTCTTGGTCGAGCACCGAGCGCCCGAAAGCCCAGCCGTAAGCGCGTTGGGCCAAGCACTGCTGAGCCTCTCGACTGGCCGCCAGCTTGGCGGCGAGCTCAGTTCCCCCCACGAATGCGCCATTGAGGTCCGAAGTGCTGGTGAACGCGCCCGCCGCATTGACGGGCATGCCGCTTTCAACTGTACGGAACTTACCAATGCCGTCGTAGTTTTCGAGTCCGAACCCAATGGGATCGATCAGTTGGTGGCAGCCTGAACACGCGGGATCTGCTGAATGCTGCGTGATGCGCTCACGAGTGGTCAGATTCGGGGAAGGTGGTGGGAGCTTTGGCACAACTGCGGGCGGTGCTGGCAGGTTCTGGCAAAGCAGCGCGACGCGCACGAACTTCCCTCGATGAATGGGCGAGGATTCACCCGGCTTTGCGTGACTCGCAAGGACCGATGCCTGCGTCAAGAGACCGAGACGCTCTGTGCCCGGGAGATTGGTCTTGACGAACGTGCCGCCCTGCCCGGGATCCGCCACTCCGTAGAACGGTGCGAGATCGCTATTGATGAACGAATAGGGCGCCGAGAAGAGGGTGGAGTAAGTGCCGTCGCCTTGCCACAGCACCTCATCGATGAAGCGACTGGTCTCTTCCAGCATTGCTCCGGAAAGCTTGGCCGTGAACTCAGGATAGGTGGCGTTGTCTTTGACCACTCGATCGAAGGCAAGGAGCTCCGAAAACCCCAGTACGAACCGACGTATTGCCGGCTTTGCCTTCTCGCTGCCCAAGAGGCGCTGCGCCTGTGCGGTGATCTGCTCTACGCTGGAGAGCTGGCCGTTATCCGCTGCTTGGAACAGATCTGAATCGGGCATGGTGGCCGTCAAGAAGTACGAGAGTTGGCTCGCAATCTCATGCTGCGTGAGCGTCCGCTGGGCGCCCTCGGTGCCGTTCTCGTAACGATACAAGAAGTACGGTGACTGCAGCATCGTCTGCACCACCTGCCGAATGCCCCCCGCGTGATCGCTCCGACCCTTTTGGTCAGTATAGAGAGCTAGGTACTGCGCCGACTGCTCAGCGGTGAGGGGACGACGAAACGCCAACTTGCCGAAGCTTGCAATGAACGATTGCGCACAGTCCGCCTCCGCTGCGGGCGCGGCGCACGCGGGTACCTGAAACGACTTCGCCTGTTCGGCGGCAAACTCCGCGTACGCAAACGCAGTTGACGGAGGCACCAGCAAGGATCCGCTCAGGTTATCGAACCCGCGCGTCAGCGTGTCGGGCGTGAGGCTGGCGGAGGGAGGAGCCTGCGGGTGAAGAAGATCCTGGATCGTGTTCAGGAACTCCACATTGGTGAGCCGACGCGCGAGCGCAGGTCCCACCACCGCGCCGGCGGGTACCGGCACCATGCCGGGAGCGACAACCCCTGGACCTGGGCCTGGGCCTGGAGTTCCACTTGGCATGCCGCCGGGCATCGAAGTTGGGTCGCCCACCGCTGGCGTAGCCGGACCTAAAGGACTTCGGCCCGGCCCCCTCTCTGCCTCGTTGGCGCAGCCCGCGGCCAGCAGAAGACAGCAACCTAGCAATGAGGGGAGCAATGCATGCGAGCCTTTGGCTCCCGGCAGGGTCGAGCTGCTCGTGTAGTCGCGGTACGCGTAGCGCATGGGTGCGGTTCTCCAAATAGACAGTTGGACGCCCGTTATTCGGCGCCAAAAGGCCGACAGGTTCGTGTCGATAATAGGCAATCTACGGGGCCAACTAATGCCAAACAAGCCCGGTTGCCGACTTTCGTGCGTGCATTTGCGACACGCCGTAGCGTCGGGTGGCTCGAGAAAGTGCCAGTGTTTTTCTACTTCTGTGCGAGAACTTCTGCGCTGCTGGCGCAACCGGCGGCGGGCCTTCATACTTGCGCCAGTGTTTGTGAGGAATGCGGCTGTTCGCGACACAACCGATTGCGAGCTACGATGCACGTAGGTTTGGCGATGGACCGCCGGGGCGGCCCAAGCGAGATGTTTCTGCGGGGGATCGCGGCCTATGCGCGACCGAGCAAACCGTGGGTATTTACTTGGGAAAGCCCGAGCGTGTCAGGTATTGAACGGCTGTTGCAGGTAACTCCTGATGGCATCTTAGGCAAACATCTAGATGCGAAATGTCTAGGTCTGATCCAACGCGCCCAAATCCCTCTTGTGTGTTTCGGCGAAGCGCCTACGTCCCCCGGCGTGGGATCCGTCGATAACGACGAATCGGCAATCGGCAAGATGGCGGCAGGTTACTTCATGGGGCGCGGCTACCGACACTTCGGGTACTATGCCACTGTTGAAGGCGCGGTCGACGCTCGCTGCCGTGAATTTCAGACAGCGCTTCGCAAGCTCGGGCATGAGTGTCAGGTGGCTGTCACGTCGGCAACACCAAGCCATCCGTCCTATGCCAGCACCGGCTCGCTCACCCGTGAGCTGGAGGAGCTAAGAAGTTGGCTTCTGAGCCTGCCCCAACCAGCCGCCGTCCTGTGCGCCTCGGACAATGCGGCGCTGTCCGCAACGGAATTGTGCAGAGAGCTGGGGATTTCCGTCCCAGAGCAGATTGCGCTCCTAGGTGTCGACAACGACGTCCCCGTCTGCGCGTTGGCGGCTCCTTCGTTGAGTAGCGTGCAAATAGCTGGTGAACGCAGCGGCTACGTGGCTGCGAACCTCCTTGAGCGGATGGCCCTTGAGGGAGCCCCGGCCGAGCACATTCGGTTGCCCCCCATTCGAGTCGTTACCCGGCGCTCAACGGAGGCCATTGCTGCAGGTGACCCGTCGGTTGCGCGAGCTCTGATCCACTTGCAAGCAAACGCCACGGACGAAAACTGCCTACGCGAGCTTTTCGACACCATTGGCTGCTCACGCCGAACTCTGGAGCGAAAGTTCAGAGAATCGATCGGCATCTCGCCGGCCCAGGCCTGGCTCCGCTTTCGCCTCGAAGAGGCCGAGCGCCTGCTGGCCGAAAGCGAGCTCGGTATGGAGAATGTAGCCTACCGAAGTGGTTTTGGAAAAGTTCGCCAATTGCAGGTGGCGTTTCGCAGGGTCCTGAAGCAAACGCCTTCTCACTTTCGGCGCAACGCTGTACCCTCGTTCCGCGTCCCATTGTGATCCGCGGCGCTTGGTTGGCTCACCTGGCAAAGCTCCCAGCAAGCCCACGCTTCCTACGCTGGCCGATACGCACCGGATGCGCTCGCCAACTACGAGGGACTGTACGTAGAAAAGAGCAAGGGCGTTCGTGGCATGATGTGGCCAGTAGACACTTTGTCTGACACTCCACTTTTTGAATCATTGCGCCACCGGAAGCAGGCCTTTTCGCACAATAATCTGAGGGCCTCGTGCGCCTTTTTGGTCCACCGCGGGCTGGTAACTGCTAAGCTCATGCCTGCTCTGAACGCGAAGTAGACGATGCTTGCGCTGGAACGCCCCTACGCCGTTTGGATCCTCGACGCTCTGGATTTCAAGCGCCCACCGTGGGAGATCCTTGAACGTAGGCTCCCCCATTATCTCCTGGTGCTCAATTACGAAGGCACAGAACAGATCGTCGTTGAAAAGCAAGCGATCGAGATCCCTCCCAAAGCTTCGTACCTCATCCAACCCGGAGTGCTCACTCAGCGCTTGGGATCTCTCAAGGGCAGTCGGACGATGTTCGTGCACTTCGATCTGATCTTCAACGAACGGCGCGGTGAATATAAAAACGCCTACTCGTATGATTCCGATCTCACGGAACGGCAGCACTTGCTCCAGCCGACGTTGCTCGAGGCCTTCGGACTAGACCTCCCCGTTCAGGTCCCCAAAAAGCTCGAGCCGCTATTTGCGGCGAGCCTTGGCCCTATCATACACCGCTGGCTAACGGCCGATCCCTTGGACATTTTGTCTGCAAATC
Organism: Polyangiaceae bacterium; assembly: GCA_033763455.1. Taxonomy (GTDB): domain Bacteria; phylum Myxococcota_A; class Polyangia; order Polyangiales; family Polyangiaceae; genus JBBRRP01. Next base: position 87,832 of record JANRKO010000062.1, on the reverse strand, counting down.
ATGAACTCCAGGGCCTCTTGCAGATCTGGTTGGCCTATCAGGCGCCGCGCGAGCGTCGAGGTCCGGGCTTAATAGATCCAGAAACACGCCTCCGCCGTGCCGATGCCGCCGCCCGTACGAACCTTGCCTACCCGTTCGACGTGAACGACTTTGCCAAAGCCGCCGGCCTCAAACGCGCCCATTTCACGCGCACGTACACGGAGCTCCGGGGGATCAGCCCGGGCAAAGCCCTGAGAGATCTGCGGCTGAATGAAGCCGAAAGATTGCTGCGAAACACAACGCTTCCAATTGGAGACATCGGCGCGCAAGTTGGCTACCCGAACGCCACCGTCTTTGCACGCGTGTTTCGGGAGCGTCACGGGCTAAGCCCGAGTGAGTGGCGGGACGAACAGAGCTAACGCTACCCGAGGGCTCGCGCCTGAGCCTGGGCCTGCAGAATCTTTTCCTTGGGGGCGCGTTTCAGATCCTTTGCGGCCCCGACCAACGAAAGGCTAAAGATCAGCCACTTAGTGGGATCGAATTGCCACGGTTTCACGCCGTTGCGGTAGTCGTTCTCAAAACGGTGGTGGAAGTTGTGGTAACCCTCGCCGAAGGTGAACACTGCCGTCAGGAAATGGTCGCGGGCAGATGTGGACCTATCATACGGCCGATGCCCGAGGGTGTGGGCAAGCGAGTTGGTGGCGAAAGTTGCGTGATATTGGGCCACGAGGCGCAAAAACCCTGCGATGAGTAGCGCACCCACGGCGTCACCCCACAATGTGCCGATCGCCATCGGCACGAGCGCACCCACTGCAATCGCCAAGGGAACATAATAGCGGTCTTGCCAGGTCACGAGTGGATCGGCCTGAAGATCGCGCACTCGCTTCACAACAGGTTCACGATCTTTGAACAACACCCAGCCAATGTGGGCCCAGAGGAAGCCGCGTTTGATGTTGTAGGGATCTTCGGTGCGATCCACTTTGGAGTGGTGCACGCGGTGATTGTTCACCCATTGCAGCGCCGAATTCTGCACAGAAGCTGCACCCAAACACATCACCAGAAATCGCACCCAGCCCGCCGCCTGATACGTGCGGTGCGCCAGCAAACGATGGTACCCAGCAGTTATGCTGAGGCTGCATAGAATCAGCCACACCACACCCAAACCGAGTGTCCAAGGATTGAAGTGAACCACCATCCACCAAACGCCTACGCACGCCAGGAGGTGTGCAAACGCCAGAAACAGAATATTGGTCCAATCGAGTTCCTTAAGATCCTGGTTCAACGGTCTGTCTTTCGTTATGTGTGAGGCGGGGGGGTGGAAAACGGCGGCCGCTTGGGGCTAGCCTAGGTAAAGGATCATGGACCGACCGGAGGGGGAAGGTTTGTCACGAGCGTGTCATGTGCAAAAATCCACGGTCCTGGAACGAGGCGCTTCGCCCCAAGCCCGCCCGTGGGACGAGCGTTCTCATCTTGGCGCTTCAAGGAGCTAGTGGGCCGAACCGCTTGGTCGCAGGCTATGCTGGGGAAGCCACAAAGGCCGTCTCAACGTAAGCCATCTAGCCTGACGCCCATCCGCCACTCCCCGAGGTGTAAAATGAAGCAATCGTCACCCATTATCGCACTATCCCTGATCGCCACTTGGACATTTACGGCTCAGGGCGAGCCCGGCCCCGCCAAGGTGGCTCCGATCCAACCGGCAATTCCGAATGCTGCACCCGCGCCATTGAAGCTCTCGGGAGCACTGAAGACCAAGAGCTCCCTCACGGGCCCCGCAAAGCTTAGCTTGGCCAAGGAGCTCGCAGGCCGCCTTAAGTTAGCAATGCCGAGCGGGCTCGAAGCCCCCCTCCAGTTGAGTGCACGCCATCCCTACGAAGAAGGCCGAGCCGATCTTAGCGTTACCTGTGCTACCCGATTCGATCCTGTTGCCAACATCATTTCGCCAGCCATCTATAAGAATACTCCGTCGTTCAACCTTCCCGTCCCCCAGCTACCCAAACCACCGTGCGAGCAAGCTCACAACCAAGCGCTGAAGCTGCGCGTTCGTCCAAGCAAGGCCGGTCAAGCGATTATGTTCGACATTCTCGTAGAGCTCGAGCCCTCCCCGATCCCCGCCCTGCCCTCTTCGGCAGAAATCGAAGTGTTTAACCCACTGCAACCCGGCGCCCGCCAAACATGGCGGCTCAGCGAAGGGGACGCAGGTCACCTAACGGGCATCATGATGCCGCCGGGGCTCGAATGGGCATCGCTCGAAGTGCGAGTGCTAAGTGGTGGCGTTTCGGTGCGGTCCGTTGAGTTCTCGCCGCTGCGTTGAACCTCCCGGAATACCTCACGCGAACACTAACCGGAAGAAGATCGAACCCGCGTTTCCACCAAGTGTAACCGCCGCGACATCTCAGGCCCCTCGAATCCCAGCTCCTGAAAAGCTCGGAGCCGCGGCAAGCTAGCGTCGCCGGTGTAGAAAGACGAGTAGTGGGACAAGCGCTCCAGCTGCTCAAGGATGCCTGCTAGGCACCATTTCTGGAGGGAGCCACCGGGTTCGATCGCGTCAAAGCGAGGATTCGGGGAAAGGAAAGGCTCTTCTAGATCAAGCCTGGTACCCCTATCCAGCGAGCTTAACACAGCATCCAACGTATGAATCGCTAACATTCGGTAGCCCATTTCCGAGGCAACGCGAGCCGTCGTGAGTAAGCGCGAAATGCGCGGGCTGCCTTGCATGAGTTGGGCGCAATCGTCGAACGCCGCCGCAAGCGCGCCTGCGCGCACTTCAGGATCAAGGTTGGTGTCGTGCGCAACCAGGTAACGACCTAAAGCGCGCTCCACAATGTCACGGCCGGGTTCCCCGTGAGCCCTTGAGGCAGACCAATGTTCAGCCGAATCCCGCGCGTAAGGGAAAGCGCTCGACAAAGTACTGACCGGATCCGAAGCAAACTGGGGGATTTCTGCGGCAAGCGCTGGTACCGTAGCTAACCGTCCCAACGCCGAGCACGCAGCTGCTCGTGCTGGCGAACAAGCAAAAAGGTTCAGCAGAAAAGCGTCCGGCGCGACCGTTTCCGAGAAGGGAACCAGAAGGTTGAGCCCGGGAACCAGGCGATAGAGACCGAACCCCCGCTCCTTGAGAGCTTGAACCAGCGGAAGATTGAGTATGGAGCCGTGTTTGAGTTCGAACATGCACAGGGGATCGTGCTCCGCGAAGAACTGGCGCCCGCCTTCCAGAATGCGGAGCTCTTCGCCTTCTGCATCCAGCTTGACGAATACAACATCTTTCCAACCCAATTCGGCTGAGCAGCTATCCAGCGTGCGGAGCCGAATTATCTCGGACCTTGCTTGACCTCCGGGCTCTGGGTTCAGCGTATTGAGCTCAGCATTCTCGTGCACGAAAAGCTTGGCTTCGCCCTCTCGATTCGATAAGCCGGCTTCGATAACTTCAATGGTGGTGAGGGCATTGGCGGCCACGCTCACACGCAGAAGCTCAGCGGTACTGTGTGTCGGCTCAAACGCCCAAACTCGGCCTGTGGGCGCGACCAGGCCGCCCAAGGTGAGCGTGTAAACCCCGTAGTTCGCCCCGATGTCGAGTGCGTTCATTCCCGGCCGAATAAATCCGCGAACGAACTCTATCTCATCTTCAAACCAGTCTTCCTGCTCCTTTAGAACATAGTGCGTGATGAGCTCCAGTGTGGCAGGCACCGCTACCCGCAAGCCCGGGTAGAGCGGCACGAACTCATGATCGGTAGCACCCATGATCGTAAAGTGTAGAGGGAGCCGAGCTTCCGAGGCCAGCGTCAAAGAAGGGGCTCCGTGCGGCTAGGCCTAGCCTGGAAAACTGTTAACCTTTTTCTCGATGGATCGAGTGCAACTGTTGACTCTTGCCACGGCTTTGCATCGCCAAGGCCGCTTGGAAGAAGCTGAGGCAACCTACGCCGAGGTGCTCGCAAAGAACCCGCGAGACTACGATGCTCTCCAACTCACTGGCCTAATTTGTTATCAACGCGGGGACTACGCACGCGCTATCGACCTCATGGAGCGTGCGATTAAAAACGGCTGCCGAGCGGCCTATGTGCGCGTTAACCTGGGGGCGGCTTACAAAGCCGTCGGGCAACTCAGCCTTGCGCAGGAGCAATACCGGGCCGCACTCAAGCTTGAGCCAAACTCCCACGACGCCCACAAGAACCTCGCAAATGTGCTACAACTCACAGGCGACGCCACGGGGACGCTGAAGCACCTTGCGCGAGCAATTGCCGTAGCCAAAGACAGTGACTCTCACTCGAACCTGCTACTTACGCTGAATCTACTCGAACAAACCACTACCTCTGAGATTGCGCGCGAACACCGAGCATGGGGCGAAGCTCATCCCGCCCTTTCGCCTCATGCAACCCACACCAACGACCGCGACCCAACACGGAAGCTGCGCGTGGGGTATGTATCTGCAGACTTGAGGACGCATTCAGTTGCTTTCTTTTTCGCACCCCTGCTATCGGCTCATGATCGCTCGCGCGTAGAAACAGTGTGCTACCAGGCTAACGTGCGCGTCGACGAAACCACCGAACGGCTACGGGGCCTTTCGGACGAATGGGTGGAGATTTTTGGGCTTTCGGACGAAGAGGTCGCAGCCCGTGTGCGTCAAGATCGGATAGATGTGCTCGTCGATCTTTCGGGGCATTCAGCCGGAAACCGCCTCGGCGTGTTCGCGCGTGCTCCCGCGCCCGTACAAGTTACTTGGCTCGGCTACCCCAACACCACGGGTCTTTCAACGGTGGGTTATCGCATCACTGACGCCATCGCGGATCCGGAAGGGCCCCAGGACGCAACTTACACGGAGAAGCTCTGCCGCTTGCCCCACGGCTTTCTGTGTTACGAGCCCTGGGCCACGGCGCCCGAAGTGTCAGAGCTTCCAGCTTTCGCCCATGGGAACATCACGTTTGGCTCCTTCAGCAATCTCGCCAAGGTGGGCCCCCAGGTTATCGAAACGTGGAGTCGGATCATCAAGGAGGTACAGGGCTCAAAGCTCATGCTAAAGGCTGCACCCTTCGCGGACCCGGGAGTGCGCAGACTGTTCGAGGCGAAGTTCAAAGCGCACGGCATTCCTCCGCGTCGCCTCAAGCTCCTTGCAGAGGCGCCCACCATCGACGAACACCTGGCGCGCTACAGAGAGGTCGACATCGGGCTCGATCCGTTTCCGTATTGTGGCACCACCACGACCTGCGAGGCTTTCTGGATGGGGGTTCCCGTTGTATCTTTGGTAGGAGAAAGGCACGCATCGCGCGTTGGCTTAGATCTTCTAACGCGGCTAGGCTTGGCCGAGCTTGCGGCAGCAGACCGCGACGCGTACGTGAAATGCGCTGTAGAGCTCAGCACAAAGAGGGAGGCCCTCGCGAGGCTGCGCGGCGATCTACGCGGACGCATGTTGAACTCTCCCCTGTGCGATAAGGCTGGCTTCGCCCGCGAGCTCGAGGCCGCGTACCGATCGATCTGGGCGGCGTGGTGCGTGAAGTAGCTTCTCGCCAATTCATCCCGTGCTAAGCAGCCCCCGCATGTCAGGCCCCTCAGAAGATCAGCCGTCCACGGGGCGTGCCCCCATTCGGTTTCCTTCAGAGCTACCGATCTCAGCACGCGTCAACGACATCATCGCGGCGCTCGACCAACACCAGGTAGTGATTGTTGTGGGAGCCACGGGTTCGGGCAAGACCACACAGCTACCTAAAGTGGCGCTCAAGATGGGGCGCGGGAGCAACCAACTGATCGGCGTCACACAACCTCGCCGCATTGCAGCCACGAGCGTCGCAACCCGGGTCGCAAGCGAACTTAAGTGCACGCTCGGGGCGGAGGTGGGTTACCAGATCCGCTTCGAAGACCGAACTGGCCCCGACACATGGGTGAAGTTCATGACCGACGGCATCTTGCTCGCGGAAACTCAGGGTGATCCGCTGCTTCGTCGCTACGATACGCTCATCATCGATGAAGCTCACGAACGCAGCCTCACGATCGATTTTCTGCTGGGTTGGCTCAAGCGCATTTTGCCACAACGCCCGGATCTAAAGGTAATTGTTAGCTCGGCAACCATCGAGACGGAGCGCTTCTCCCAGTTTTTCAACCAAGCTCCGGTAGTGCAGGTCGAGGGGCGAACCTTCCCTGTGGAGGTGCTCTATGAGCCCCCTTCAAATGAGCTGGATATGCCGGACCAAGTGGCCGCCTCCGTTGAGAATCTCACATCGCTGGATCCACGCGGTGACATCTTGGTTTTTCTCCCGGGCGAACGCGAAATCCGAGAAACCGAGCAGGCCCTCCTCGCCAAACGGCTCCGCCACACCACCGTCCAACCCCTATATTCAAGGCTATCTGCAGCCGAGCAGCGGCGTGTGTTCGAAAATATCGCGGGCCGTCGCATCATTTTGGCCACCAATGTGGCCGAGACCTCACTCACGATTCCGGGCATCGTGTATGTGGTGGATACGGGCGTCGCTCGGCTTTCACGCTACGAACCACGCACCGGCATCACGCGCCTGCAAGTCGAGGGAATTTCTCAGGCTAGTGCGGATCAGAGGAAGGGGCGTTGTGGCCGGATCCGCGATGGAATTTGTGTTCGCTTATACGACGAACAGAGTTACCTGGCGCGCCCTCGGTTCACTGATCCAGAAATGAAGCGCACGGGGCTTTCTGGCGTCATTCTGCGCATGAAGTCACTCGGGTTGGGAGACGTGGAAGACTTTCCTTTCTTGGATCCTCCAAGCACTCGGGCGATTGCTGAAGGTTACCGGGTGCTGCAAGAACTCGGCGCCCTCGACGATGCACGCGAGCTCACGCCTCTGGGCAAAACGCTCGCACGTTTTCCAGTAGATCCACGAGTGGGGCGGATGATTTTGGCTGGCGCTGAATATGGCTGCCTTGCAGAAATCTTGATCATCACCGCTGCTCTGAACATCCAAGATCCGCGCGAAAGGCCACGCGGCCTTGAGCAAAAAGCCGACCAGCTACATCGACGTTTTCGGGATGAAGATTCCGATTTTTCCGGGCTCTTGCGCCTGTGGAGCTTTGCTCAGGAACAGCGCAGCACTTCGCAGCTGCGAAAGGCCTGCAAGGAAAACTTCCTCTCGTTCCTCCGGATGCGCGAATGGAGCGAGGTGCACCAACAACTCACAAGTACCGTCCAAGAACTCAGATTGCCAACAGGAGCCCGGCACACACAAGGCAAGCAAGCCAAACGCAACCAATCGAACGATCTCACTGCGGCCTTGCACCGTGCCCTGTTGAGCGGCTTGCTTTCGAGGATCGGCCACTGGGATCCCGAACACCGCAACTATTTTGGCGCGCGCCAAACTCGTTTTGCGCTGCATCCTGCTTCCACCTTGGCCAAGAAGCCACCAGCGTGGGTGATGACGTTTGAGCTGGTAGAAACCACTCAACTGTTTGCGCGCACCTGCGCCAAAGTAGAGCCGGAGTGGTTAGCGGAGGTGGGCGCGCACCTTCTGAAGCGGAGCTACTCTCAGCCCCATTGGTCGGAGAAATCCGCCCGCGCGTCGATAAAAGAACACGCTACTCTTTTCGGGTTGCCCGTCCTACGGGACAAGAGTGTGGATTACGCGAGCGTTGCCCCGGCACGCGCGCGCCAGATGTTCTTGGAACACGCACTGGTCCGCGGCGAATACAGGAGCCGGGGTGCTTTTCAAGAGAAGAACCGGCAGCTTTTGGCTGAAGTTGCCCGCCTGCGCGACAAAGCGAGGCAGAGCGACATGCTGGCGGACGACGAGGCCCTGTTCGACTTCTTCGAGCGACGAGTCGGCCAAGAAGTGGTGAACGGCAAGACCTTCGAAGACTGGCGAGAAGCTGCGGAAAGATCTGATCCTCGCATTCTCTACCTATCCCTTGCAGATGTGCTCTCCAACGATCACCGTCTGCGGCCCGAGGATTTTCCGGACACGCTCAACTTTCACGGCGTCGAGCTGCCTGCCACCTACCGCTTCGAACCAGGCGCTGACGATGACGGCATCACGCTCACGCTGCCGCTCGCCTGTTTGCCCCAGTTAACCACCGGTGAATTGGAATGGATAATCTCGGGATGGCATGAACAAAAGGTCGCCCAGCTGCTGGAGGAGCTACCTCGCACGGTTCGGCGGGAGCTCGGAGTGCTGGCCGAGCTTGCGCCCCAAGTGGCGGCGCGTTTAACCCCGTTCAAAGGCTCCATGCTGAGTGAGCTCTCTCGTGCGGTGCTGTCGCTCACTGGTGTGAAGGTGCCAGAAGAAGTATTTTGCCCAGACGCTATTGCTGGCTACCTGCGCTTTAATTTCCGAGTGGTGGATGAAGCGGGGATGGTTCTTGCGCAAAGCCGCGACGCGGCGTGGCTGCTGCGTAAGTTTGGGCCCCGTGCGCGCGAAGCCTTTCGAGAAGCCGTGGACACAGAGTCGTGGGAACACTCCGGCCTCACTTCATGGGATTTTCCGGACTTGCCGGAACACGTTATCCGCACGGTTCAGGGCACACCCCTCCGTGCCTTTCCCACCCTTGTCGATCAACAGAAAACGGTTTCGCTCACCTTGCTCGAATCCCCTGCCGCCGCTCGAGCTGCCCACTTCGCAGGGCTCCGACGTCTGCTCGCCCTTTCGACTCGCACCCAACTCAGCGCGCTCGCCAAACGAGCGCCTCCACCTTTCACGCATCGCAAAGGCCTGCTCCATAGCAAAGCCGACGCGGACGCCTTTCGAGACACACTGTTGTTACGTGTAGTGGAGGAGGCCTTCCAACTGGGACAAGATTTACCACGCACCAAGCTTGCGTTCACTGCTCTCGTGGCTTCAGGCAGTGCGCGCCTAGTGCCAGTCTTCGAAGCATGGGCACGCTCCATACACGCGGTGACCACCGAACTCGAACGCACGGTGCGGGCGCTCGATATCGCGGCTCAGCAGCCGAGCGGTACCGCCGCCGTGAACGACGTACGCAGTCAGCTCGATCAACTCTTCCCTCGCGATCTAATCGCCCACGTGGAGCTTCAACAACTTGATCAGTTCCCGCGCTATTTGCGAGCGGTTCAAGCCCGCCTGGCGCGCGCGACCACCGACCCACGCAAAGACGCTAGCAAGGCGGCGCCGTTTGCGCCTGTTTTTCGTGATTTTCTCGCCAAACAAGCCACCGCCCAAGATCAAAAAGCTGTGAGAGAGGTCCGTTTCCAACTCGAAGAGTTACGCGTCTCCATCTTCGCGCCAGAATTGAAACCGCGAGCCCCTATCCCGCTTGCGAGCGCTGCCCTGGCTGTTGCAGCACTCAGGTAATGCCCTCAGCTGAAGGCGTAGCATCTAAAGCACCCTAGCGGCGCTGAGCTAACCACAAAAAGTGCCGCAAACCGCGCGTGCCGTGAGCGGCAGGGCGCTCAATAGTAACGTTGAATCCGCAACGCTGGAGCCGTGCAGTGAAACTTGGCTCATCCGAAGCGGACCAGACCGCCAAGACGCCCTTCGGACGCAAAGCTTTGACAGCAACCGCAAGCCCCCCTGCATTGTACAGGCTCTTGTTCGACGCCACCGTTAGAGCGGCGGGGCCGTTGTCGGTATCGAGCAAGATCGCGTCGTAGAGGGCCTTCGATTCACGCAAAATGTCGGCGACATCACGCTCGATCACGTGCACGCGTCGGTCTTCCAATGGCCTCCCCGCAAATGGTGCCAAAATTCCCCGATTCCATCGCACAACCGCGGGCACGAGCTCCGCCACGTCCACCCGAGCGCGTGGACCAACCCTATCGAGCGTCGCCCGGATTGTGTACCCAATACCCAAACCACCGATCAGCACGCGAGCGTCTTTCGGTGTCTTCTCGTTGAGCGCCGCCTCAGCTAGCCGCTCTTCTGAAGCGTGGCGCCGTGTGCCCATCAGCTCATGGCCATCAATGCGAATGGTGAGCTCGGTGTCGTGTTGATGTAGGGATAAAATGCCACCACCTGGAACCGTGGCTCGATCGAGTTCGATCCAAGGTTTCATTGGGGGCTCCGGTGTGTAGGCACCTTTGGACCCTAGCTTCCGCGGCAGGAAGCGTCGAGCAGATCGGCAAGGCCTTCTCGCGAAGTGGCCGGATCGGCTATGGCACGGTGCATGCCCCCAGAGGTCCCCCGCCAACTTGGGCCATTTCATCTCGAACCTGTGGGCTGGGTCCGCTCTCCCTATGTTCGACGCTTTGGCACACCTCAGCAAGCTAGCGCCATCGATTCGCACTCCGAAGCGACACTCGAACTCGATCCAACTCGCATCCCACCCGAAGCCCTTGCTGATCTGAATGGCATTGAGCGCATCTGGATCTTAAGCTGGCTCGATCGTGGCGGCAGCTGGGCGCCACAGGTTCGACCGCCACGCGGCAAACGCACCCCAAGAGGCGTGTTCGCCACGCGTTCTCCGGACAGACCGAATCCGCTCGGCCTCTCGGCGGTTCAATTACTGAGCGTCGATGGTTGTAACCTGCGTGTGCTCGGCATCGATTTACTGAACGGAACACCCATCCTGGATATCAAACCGTACATTCCCTACGCAGATGCTTTTCCAGACGCGAAAGCTGGTTGGATCGACGAAATCCCGCGCGATGAACTCCAGTTTGCGCGCCGGCCGCCACGTTAAGCGGGCGAATAGGAAGCTTACGCCCTCGTCTGCCGCCCAGAATACAGCGTGAACCGGCGAGCCCAGACTGGCTCCTCCACGAGAGCGTGCACGCGCGTGCGAAAACGTTCGAAGCGTTCGGGATTCATCGCCGGGCCAATGAAGGAAATTGAACGCAAAATTTCCTCCAACGTGCTCGAATCCACCGGCGTCTCGTCTGCATATTCTCGCACATTGACGGCTGAAATTCGTGACATTCTGAACATCTGCGTGATCGCCGAGCTCACCTGTCGCGGACGGCGCGGTGCTGCTTCCTCCATCAGTTGGGTGAGCCCCCGCATCCAGGCGGTGTCGCTAAATTCGCTAGTAATGATGGCCAGAGCGCCCCGCGGAGCGAGCACACGTGCCACTTCTCCGGCCGAGAGTGTCACATCCAGAAAGTGCAGAGCGTCCGCGATCACGATCAAATCGGCGGAGCCGCTCGGAAGCGGCAGAGCTTCAGCTGTCGCGTGAAGTGCCTTGATAGAAATCCCCCGTGCGACAGCCCGCGTTTTTAATCGTTCCAGCATCGCTTCGGCTGGCTCCACCGCGACAACGTCGAGGCCTTGCTCCGCAAGCGGCAAGGCCACGTGCCCAATCCCCGCACCAAGATCGATGACCCGAGCGCCCTCTTCCCCTGCCAGTGCGCCGACCGCCTCCAGCAGATCCATTGGATATTCGGGGCGCGCACCGTAGACATCTGCCATGCGATTGAACACCCACGCTTGGGGGTCCAGAAGTTGCGCCTTGCGCCTCCCGAGGCTCACGTGCCCGCCCCCGCCCTCGGACCCTTCACTGGTGCGCCACCGTTAATTCTCTGCCAGGCGCGAAGAACAAGCACATCATCGGCTTTGCCGCTACGCCAGGCTGCTCCCGGCCGCGCTGACACCAAAGCGTGCCTCCCCATGCGCCCGAGTTCGTAATCTACAGCTTCCACGGCCTCTTCCAAGCGAGAAAACCGACTCATGACTCGGCCATCGAGCGTAACTTCCCAAGCCTTGCCTCGATGCCCGCGCTTCAAGACCAAAGCCTCGCTTGCGCGGCCAGGTTGGCGCTCAAAGTGGAGACCTACCCCGTAGCGCCCCAAGGAAAACCAAGCGTTGCCAGAGATAGCCAACACTTCATCGTTCACGGCGAGGGTTAGCGGATCAAAGCTTGCCGCTCGCGCCTTTATCTCCGAAAGCGTGAGGGCCCCCGCTTCTAGTTCAAAACCCGGATGATCCATCTGGATCTGAAGCCACACCTTGCGAGCTTCGTTGGCATCCCCACCACGAAGGTCGAGCTCGTAGGGCGTACCGAACAGAGAGGGCAACGTGCACAGGCTCAGGGTCGAAAGGTCCACAAAATCCAAAATCAAACAGTTGGCCTTGCCCGGATAGGGGCGGGTCCCTCGCCCAACGCACTGGGCATAGAGGCCCGCTGACCGCGTTGGGCGCGCCATCGCAACGCATGAAACTTCCGGATCATCAAAACCTTCGGTCAAAACTCCGACATTGGTGATGGCCTGAAAGAACCCACTTCTAAACTGAGCCAGCGTTTCTTTTCTTAGATCACGCGGCATAGCACCATGCACGATGCCGGTACGTACACCCACCGCGTTCATGGCCTGGGCCAAGTGCATCGCGTGCTGGACGGTTACGCAGAAAACAATCGTCCTGCGGTCGCGCGCAAGCTCCTGAATGGACCGCGCCACAAGCGCATTCCGCTCCTCAATATCAACCGCCTCCGCGAGCTCATCCTCACCGAAATCCAGACCGCTCCCGCTGAGCCGCCTAAGATCTGCCGAAGTGGAAATCCGATAGCCTCGGAGGGGCGTCAGGAAGCCATCTTCGATCATTTCGGGCAAAGAACGCGAGTAGACAATGCGCTCAAAAATCTCATCCAGGCCTTGTCCATCGCCGCGCGAAGTGGTTGCCGTAAAACCAAGTAGCGTTCCTGTCCATTGTGAGTCGAACGCGCCGAGCTGTTGCAACACGCGCCGATTGTCGGCCGCAGCGGCGTGATGGCACTCGTCGTAAATCACGAGGCCAAAATCCCTGCCTTCCAGCACCTGCGCAAGCCGAGCCTCGTGCAGCGAGCGAATCGAGCAAACGAGCACCTTGGCGTTCTTGCCTGCCCGTTGCTCCCCCCGTTCGATCGCGACGATGCCCGCCCCATCCAACGCGCGTTCGAGCTTCTCGCGGGCCTGCTCAAGGAGCTCCTCACGGTGGGCAAGGACCAAAACCTGACGCTGGGCAAGCTTAGCCAGTTCTGAGAAAATCACAGTTTTGCCCGAACCCGTGGGCAAACACACGAGCATGCGCCGCACCCCACTCCGGCGGGCCGCCAAAACAGCGCTCAGCGCTTCTTTTTGATACGGGCGGAGCGTGAGCTCGGAACGTTGGCGGGGTTCCACGTGCGCCACAATACCTGCTAGCCTGCCTTCATGTGCCTGATTTGTATCGACTTCGATCGCGGCGCTCTCAAGCTCCGTGAGGCCCGCCGTGCACTCGGCGAAATGCGCGCTGCCCTCCCTCCGGCACACGTGGCCGAGGTGGAGCAAAAGCTAGCCGAAGCCGAAGCCGAGGATGAAGGCGGCAAAGCCCCCCCACCATGAAGCAGCTTAGCCTTGCGTCTGGAGTCGAAGTGCGGAAGATCCAGCTTATGAAAAACACACTCGTCGCGGCGGCATGTGGACTCATTGGCTTTGCGGCTGCCCCTGAAGCACGTGCGCAGACCCTCGGAAAACCGCTGGATGTTGTGTTCTCGGGCGATCGCCTGTTTGGAGTTTCATTCTCCAAGCAAATCACCGGGCGCCCGGGGCAACCCGATGATGTGTTCGACTCGACACGTATTGGATTCGGCTGGAGCGGTCGAACCAATATCTCGCCGTACGAAGTGCCACGTGCGGCGGTTGATGTGTTTGTCACCGAGCAGCTTAGCCTCGGCGGATCACTGGGGTTTGCGAATGTCTCTATGGACGACAACGACGGACGGCGCAGCAGTAGCACCGAGAGTATCGTCTTCGCGCCAAGAGTCGGCTACCTTTGGCCCATTAGCACTGCGTTTAGCTTCTGGTTACGCGGGGGCTTCACGTACCACTCAACCGATCCGGGAAATGAGAACGGCCTTGGGCTCACGGCTGAGCCCACCTTCGTTCTCACGCCCGCGGAGCACTTCGGCATTGTGTTCGGTCCGACTCTGGACGTCGATTTCTCAGGCGCGGTAGACTCCGGCCCGAATCGCGTCATGCGCCACTACCAGACGATTGGTCTCATTCAGGTGGGAATATTGGGCTGGCTTTGAGTGGCAATATTGGGCTGGCTTTGAGGCGGCTTACTTCCAGGCGCCCGTCGCAACGAGTTCATAGCCAGGGCTAGCCTTGCCGGCCCCGGTGTACTTCACGAGCACCACCGACACGTCGCCGACCTTGAAGGCGTCTTCTTTGTAGCCTTCTACGGCGCTCAACGTGACGGGGAACCATTGCTTGCTGATCCCGATCGTGTCCCCAGGAATAAGTGGAGTGTAGACGATCCCCATATCAAATCCTTGCGCGGTCAGGTTCACGGCATTGCCAGAAAACAAGATCCACTTGCCCTTAACCAACTTGTCAAACGCCGCCCGCGCCGTTTTCTCGTCCTTCAGAGCTTTGTTCTTCTGAAGCTTTCCTTCCACTTCAGCGGCTGACAGAAAGCCTTTGGCGTCAGGATATTTGCTTTCGATCGCTGCACGGCGTTCATCAGTGAGGGTTTGATCGATTTTTTCGGGGCGAGCGGGCTTGGCCGGCGCCGGTTCCTCAGTGGGCGTGGGTGTAGGAGTCGGTGCCGCAGAGGGCGTGGCGGCGGCAGCAGGCGCCTGGGCGGCTGGTTTCTCCTCTTCGCACCCCGCGAAAAGAACCAGTGAAAGTGTGGCTGTAAGAGTTCGGATAGTGGCGTTTCGGATTAAATTTCGCATGCGTACCAAGAACTCTGAGCGCCAGTCCCAATTTGACACGCGGGGCACTCTCACCGCAGCGCTCGGCAGACTTACCAGGCTTCCCACGGAACACCAAGCAAAGGCCTGAGATTTCGGCCTGTGAGCACCTACCTGAGGCGAACGCGGCGCTCGCGTCACCGCTTGGGAGCATTTCCGTTCAAGACTCCCGGACCGCTGGCCGTTCGTGGAGGAGGACGGTGCTTGGCCAAACAAGTGCCGCCGAAGGTACACCCTATGCCCGTGAATAATAACCTCACCGCTAGTACAGAGATCGGCGCCATCATGGCGGCCCGTACGTTGAATGCGATCCGGACTGAAGGGCAGCAACAGCTTGAGTTGATCCAATCAGCCAAGCCCGCTCTTCCGGTTCAGCAGCACTTGGGTCGCAACGTTAACTTGATCGCGTAAAACGGTGTGTGTCGTCGAAACGGGTCCCTTGGGGCGCCCACGAGGCCAGGACGCGCGCGGCGCTGCCGTGCACTAGCGCTCGGACAGCAGAAAAGCCCCACCTAGCCCATGGATGGTTCCCTACCACCTCTGGCGCAACAAGTGTTTACGCCTGGTTCATGCCCCCGCCCACATGGGCTCTTGCGCGTCGCTCACGCGCCTAGCACCCTGCGCTCTACCCCAGCGCACCTGCCGCTCGGAGTATGAAACACGCCGAAGTGCCAAAGAGCCAGACCATTGACCGCAAGAACAAAAAGCGCCCAAAAGCACATCGAAGACATTCTGGCGATTGCCTTTGAGCATTCCCCCGCTCACGAAGCTGTCATCGTCTACGACCTACGGTCCGAGCTCTCCATCATCCTCTACGATGCGTACCGCCAAGCGTTACCGCAGGCGCGGCTTATCGACTTCGACCAGGCAACCCCCGAGTTCATTCTGGAGGTTTTTAACCAGCTCGCCCCTCTCGATCTTGCGATCTTAATCCAATCCACGAGCTTTCGACTAGATGCCTATCGGGTGCGGGTTGAGCTCTTTAAGCGCAAACTCAAGGTGATTGAGCATCCGCATCTTTACCGTATGACGGGAGAAGCGGCCCTCACGTATATCGAGTCGCTAGCCTATGATCCGCAATACTATCGTGGAGTCGGCAGAAAGCTTAAAGCGCATATCGACAGCGCGGAAGTGTGCGTGGTGGAAAGCGGCGGTGAAGAGCTGATCTTTCCAGCCGGCTTCGAGCCTGCCAAATTGAATGTGGGGGATTACACGGGGATGGCCAATATCGGCGGCCAATTCCCTATCGGGGAGGTCTTCACGGAATCCAAAGATCTCGAACGTGTGAATGGTCGCGTGCGCACGTTTGCTTTTGCCGACGTTGCGTTTCAGGTCAATAAGCCGCCGACACCGATCACCCTCATTGTTGAAGCAGGTAGAGTAACTGCGGCCGAGCACTCCACCCCGGAATTCGAAGAAGTCCTGGCACGCATTCGAGCAGATGAAGGCGAAGTGTGGCTCCGAGAGCTTGGCTTCGGAATGAACAGAGCGTTCACTCCTGAGCGGCTAGTTTCCGACGTTGGAACCTATGAACGCATGTGCGGTATCCACCTTTCGCTGGGGGCCAAACACGCTATCTACGTGAAGCCCGGCTTTGGTCGGCGCGCGGGAAAACACCACGTGGACGTTTTCGCGGCTGCAAACACGGTAAGGCTTGATCAACGTATTGTGTTCCAAAACGGCGCCTGGCAAGTGTAAACATTTGAACTGTTCCTTACATGAGGGATTAGCACCGCACGAGCCTTCTTCTCGGACGCAGGAGTACTTAGCATGCTAAGTATCTCACTTAGAGCTCGCAATGCCTTGCGCCGCCACGGCCCGAGGTGAGCGACGGCTGCTCGGCCACTTGCACCTCTCGATGTTGTGAGCAACGGTCCGCGCTCGCGCCCGAAAGCCAATTTGTGCATGACCTCTGAACGCGCACCCTTAGAACTACACCTCGATCAACTGGCAGCGGAGTATCCGGGGTTCGCAGATCCCGAGAACCCGGATCCACCAGGCGACGCCTTGCTTGAGCCATTCCTTGAGTACGTGAAGGGCATTGGCCTCGAACTTTACCCAGCCCAAGAAGAAGCAATTCTTGAGATCTTTGCCGGTAAGAATCTGATCCTTTCGACACCCACGGGTTCGGGTAAATCCTTGGTGGCCACCGCGCTGCACTTTCGCGCGATGGCCCTCGATCAACGTTCATTTTATACATGCCCGATCAAGGCACTGGTGAACGAGAAGTTTTTTGCACTCTCCAAAGCGTTCGGCTCCGAGAATGTTGGGCTGATGACGGGGGATGCGAGCGTAAATCCAAGCGCCCCCATCATTTGTTGTACGGCTGAGATCCTGGCTAATATCGCGCTTCGAGAGGGAGGCCGTGCCGATGTGGGAGCCGTGGTGATGGATGAATTTCACTACTACTCCGATCGCGACCGAGGCACCGCGTGGCAGGTGCCGCTCCTTAGCTTGCCGCAAGCCACCTTCCTGCTCATGTCCGCCACGCTTGGGCCCACGGAGTTTTTCCAGGCTGAGCTCACCCGTCGGAACGGGCGGGAGACCGCCGCGATCCATTCCTCGGTGCGCCCTGTTCCGCTCGATTACGATTACCGCCAGACCCCGCTCCACGAGACGATCCAGGAGTTGGTTCAGACGTCGCGGTACCCCATTTACCTCGTGGCGTTCACGCAGCGCGCTTGCGCGGAATTCGCGCAGAACCTGATGAGCAGCGATTTTTCTTCCAAGGAAGACAAACGCAAAATTCATGACGCTCTTTTGGGTGTCCGCTGGGCGAGCCCCTACGGCAAAGAGTTCCAGAAGTTCTTGCGCCACGGCATCGGTGTTCACCATGCGGGCTTGCTGCCAAAGTATCGATTGATCGTGGAACGCCTCGCGCAGACGGGGCTATTGAAGGTTATTTGTGGGACGGACACGCTGGGCGTTGGCGTGAACATCCCGATCCGAACGGTGCTATTTACCGGCCTTTGCAAGTTCGATGGCGAGAAAACCGCTATTTTGAGCGTGCGGGATTTTCAACAGATCAGTGGGCGTGCCGGCAGAAAGGGTTTTGATGATCACGGTAGCGTTGTGGTGCAGGCCCCCGAACACGTTATTGAGAACTTGCGTCTAGACGCAAAAAATAGCGGCGAAGGCAAGAAGAAGAAGGTCGTCAAGAAGAAGCCCCCCGAGCGCGGCTACGTGCACTGGGACCGTGCCACGTTTGATCGGCTTGTATCTTCGCCACCCGAGCCACTTACCTCTCGGTTTTCCGTGACCCACGGCATGTTGATCAATGTCCTGTCGCAGGAAGGCGGGTGCCGCGCGCTTGCGCGACTAATTCATCGTTCCCACGGGCGCCGTGTCGAGAAACGCAGCGCCGCTAAGACCGCAAAGGTTTTACTCGATTCCTTACTTCAGGCGCAGGTGCTCGAGGTTACCGAAGAAAAGCAGATCATCGTCAACCTGGATCTTCAGGACGATTTTTCGCTGAATCAAACGCTAGGTTTGTACTTGATGACCGCTCTCAAGCTGCTGGATCCAGAAGATCCCGGCTACGGTTTGGATGTGCTCAGCCTCGTGGAATCCATCCTCGAAAATCCTGATTTTGTGCTCATGCGGCAGGTGGATAAACTGAAGACGGCACTGATGGCCGAGCTCAAAGCACAGGGCGTGGAATACGAAGAGCGCATCGCCAGGCTTGAGGAGGTAGAGTACCCAAAGCCCAATCGCGACTTCATCTACGACACCTTCAACGCATTTGCGAAGGAACACCCGTGGATAGGCTCGGAGAATGTGCGCCCCAAATCAGTGGCCCGAGAGATGTACGAAAACCTCCTCTCATTCTCCGACTATATCAAAGAGTACGGCATGGAGCGCGCCGAGGGCCTGTTGCTTCGTTACCTCTCGGAGGTGTACAAGGCACTGGTACGCAGCGTGCCACTCAATGCTCGCAACGAAGCTGTTGACGACATCGTGACCTACTTTGGCATTATGGTGCGCGCGGTTGACTCCAGCTTGCTGGACGAATGGGAGCGCCAGCGCGAGGGCAAAATTCAAACCGTCGAAGAGCGCCTCGAGCAACCCATCGACACGGCTGATGTTACGCGAGATCCGAAGGCTTTCACGGTTCTAGTCCGGAACGCGGTATTTTCGGTCGTGCGAGCCCTGGCGCGTCAAGATTACGCGGGCGCCGCTGCCCTGCTTGAACCCGGAGAAGGGAGCTTTTCCCCCGCAAAGTTGGAAGCGGCTTTGCAAGCGTTTTGGGCCGAACACGGCACTTTGCGCACGGATCCGAGCGCGCGCCATCCTCTCAACACTCGCATCCAGAAGCTCGACGGCGCATGGCAAATCGAGCAAATTCTCTGCGATCCCGAAGAGACCAACGACTGGCGTTTCACAGTGCGCGTCGATTTAGTCGCTTCCCGGACTGCCGGGCGACCCCTTCTAAGCCTTATCCACCTGGGCAATTAGCGGGCACTCAATGCCTGGCGTGAGCGCATCAGCACCCTCCGCCGTGGGTTAAACTCCGGGCTCGTTGGCTTACCCTAGGCGCGCCAGGTGGCCGTCTAACGCAGCTAAGATCTCTGAGTTCCCTAGTTGCGAATAACCTGAAAGGGCCTCCGCACAGCGCGGGATAGCGGCAATGAACTCAGCTACGTGCCTCGGATCCGCCAGGGACTCCGCGTAACGCCCATATCCCAGCAGGTGCAAGTACCGAGCATTTAGTACCTGTTCAAACTGCCCCCGCACCGGCACCGCCAGCATCGGCTTCCTGAGAAACACCGCTTCCCCCATTAGCGTGAACCCACCACCCGCAATGACGCCACGCGCTTGTGCCAGATCGCTCACGAACCCAGCTTCGCTAAATAGGCGAAAACGCAAGTTTCCCTCGACCACTTCCTCCGTTAGGTTCCGGCGCACTCCGTACACGCGACATTCAAGACCGCTTTTTTGGAGGGTATCTAGGAGCTCATGCCCACCTTCAGCGGTCTGATAGACCAGCAGATGTTCACCTTCTGAAACGTGTGTGGCTAAAATCTCCGGGCGCAGAATTGGAGGAAAAAGCTCAGTGTGAGGCTTGCGTACGGGAGGCCGAAAGAATGAGGTGATCAAGTATTCGTCGCAGAAGGGCAGTTTGGTTTTTACGAATGCCTTGGTGAGCTCGAATTCGTTCTTGTGACCCGATATAACCTCTGGATCCAGGTTACAGCGGTGGATCACCTGCATGTTATCGATGCTCAAGATCGGAAGCCGATGCACTTTGGCGTAATGGTAGGTCCAAGATTCAAAGTCGCTGATTACAAGCTCCGCCTTAAAATCGGCAATGAGCTCAAAGTAGGCCGCTATCTGACGTGGCAACGCCGCCACCCCGCTTACAACGTTCGACCAAAGAGTCGACCCTTTTCGCACGCGGTTATCGTCGTACACAATGTGCATCCCATGAATACGGTGTACCCAACCTCGCTCAGCGAAGCGTTTGCGTAGGAACTCCGCAGCACGCCCCGAGGCCATGATTTCAACCTCATGCCCGGCCTCAAACAAGTGCTCCAGAATGACACGCGATCGCATCGCGTGGCCCATGCCCTCACCCACCACGCCGTACAGAATTCGCATCCCGAGAAGGCTACCACGCACTTTGACTGCGTGAAGGGGCGGTAACTTTAGCCCTCTATCGACCCGGCAAGATACTTGCCCCTGCCGATGCTGCGGGGATCGGCACCGGCTTGAGCTTCCAGATGTCATCCACGTAGTTCTGAATCGTAGCGTCGCTTGAGAACTTACCCGCTCCAGCAATATTCAGGAGGGCTTTCTTGCTGAACGCCAACGGTTTGGCAAACAACTCACCCACCGCACGTTGGGCTTCAAGGTAGGCATCGAAGTCCGCACATACCATGAATGGATCGTGGTGGCGCAGATACTCAGTGATTGATTTGAATCTTTCCGCATCCCCAAAACTAAAGAATCCTGATTCCAAAAATTCGACGACTGCGCGCAAGCGATCACTTCGCGCGATGCAAACACTCGGGGAATATCCCCGCGCCGAAGCGTCTGAAACTTCGTCGGCGGTCATCCCAAAAAGGAAGAAATTCTCGACGCCAACCTCTTCGCGTATTTCCACATTGGCACCGTCCAAAGTGCCCACAGTAAGTGCCCCGTTGAGCGCGAATTTCATGTTGCTTGTGCCAGACGCTTCCTTGCCAGCCAGAGAAATCTGAATCGAGACGTCAGCCGCCGGGATAATGCGCTGCGCCAGGCTCACCCCGTAGTTCGGAATAAAGACTACTTTTAGCCGCCCCTGCAGGCTTGGGTCACTGTTGATGACGTCGGCTACGTCACAGATTAACTTGATGTGATGCTTGGCTACAAAATACGCCGGGGCAGCTTTTCCCGCAAAAATGTACACCCGAGGCACATTTAACACGCTGAGATCTTCCTTAGCCCGCAGGTACAAGTCGATGATCTCCAGGCAATTCATCAATTGCCGCTTGTATTCATGGATCCGCTTCACCTGCACCACGTACATGGCGTCTTCGCGAAGTGAAATTCCTTGGGTCTTCTTAATGAGCTGTGCCAACTCCCGCTTGTTTTCCTGTTTGATAGCTGAAAGCCTCTGGAGTACGTGCGCATCACCTTGAAATTCACGCAAGCGTTCGAGCTCCATCAGATCTTTGTCGCACCAGGTGCTTCCGATGAGCTCCGTGATCAACTGTGAGAGCCCCGGGTTAGCGTAGAGAAGCCAGCGCCGGGGCGTAATGCCGTTGGTTTTGTTGTTAAATCGTTCGGGCCAAAGTTCGTGGAAGCCCGGGAATAGCGACGTCTTGATAAGATCGCTATGCAGGCGTGCGACACCATTGATGCTGTGGGAACCCACGGTGGCCAGGTGAGCCATGCGTATGCGCCGCCCACCACCTTCGTCCACAATGGAAAGCTCGCCTAAACGGGCGGCATCGTGTGGCCAGCGTGTCTGCACCTCGCGCAAGAAGCGGTGATTGATCTCGTAAATGAGCTCTAGGTGCCGCGGCAAAAGCCGCTCGAATACGGCAACCGGCCACGTTTCGAGAGCTTCAGGCATCAGGGTGTGGTTGGTATAACCTAGCGTTTTCACCGTAATTTCCCAGGCCTGAGCCCACGGCAAACGCTCCTCGTCCACCAGCACACGCATGAGCTCGGCCACGGTTATCGCCGGATGGGTGTCGTTCATCTGCACTGCCACACGATCCGGAAAGTGCTTGAAGGTTTTGTGGCGGCGCTTGTAGCGCTTTACGATGTCTGCGACGGAGCACGCGACAAAAAAGTACTGCTGCTTTAGGCGTAACTCTCGACCGTGTTCCGTTTGGTCAGCCGGGTAAAGCACCTTGGAGATATTCTCCGAATCCACTTTTTCCTCGACGGCTCGCCAGTGATCACCAGAGTTAAAGAGGTTCAAGTTGAACTCTTGCGTGGCGCGTGCCGCCCACAGCCGGAGCGTATTTACCGTCTGGGTCTTGTGCCCCGTGATGAAAGAATCGAACGGGATGCCGATGACCTGACGGGCATCTACCCATTCCACGCGCGTCTCCCCGTTTTCATCCGTATGGCGTTGAGTGCGGCCATAGAACCTCACGAGCTGCGCGTCTTCGTGGCGCGCCAATTCCCAGGGATTTTCCATCTCCAGCCAGCCATCCCTTTTTTCCACCTGTTCGCCCCCCACAATGTGCTGCTCAAATATCCCAAAATCGTAGCGAATTCCGTAGCCTACAGCGGGCATTTGCAGAGTTGCCAAAGAATCCATGAAACACGCGGCGAGTCGGCCCAGGCCCCCGTTGCCAAGGCCCGGATCCCCTTCCGCCTCCAACACGGCATTGAGATCTAGACCGCGTTCCCGCGCGAAGCTCTCAGCCGCGTCATACAGGCCCAAGTTCAGCAAACAGAGGCCAAGGCTGCGCCCCGTCAAGAACTCCGACGAGAAGTAATGCACTTGCTTGTGGTCCCCGACGTCATAAGCGCGCTGAGTGGCCAGCCAGCGCCCAATCAGCCGGTCCCTCACCGAATGAGCCATAGCCCGATAGAAGTCGCGAGGTGTGGCGTCCTTCACATCCTTGCCGCACGTGAAGACCACATGGTTCAGAACACTCCGCTGGAAGTCAGAGGTGTCCGACCCGTCGAATGGCAAGATTTCAGGTGGCTTTGGCGAGACATTTGGCACGGCGAGCATGCCCCCGAGGCTACGCGCGCGATATGAACTCGTTGTTTCAACCGCTGCGAACTTCGGTTTCTACAGCATCAACTCGCCCGGCCCTTGCCGGACCCGAAGGCACGCCTTACGTTTCGAACCAAGCATTTTTCAGGGCTTAAGGAGCGAGTGTTGACAAAAACCCTATGGATTGTTTTGGCGGTGGTGGCGGCGTGCGTAATCCTGCCTGCCGGCTGTTCCGTTTCCAGTTACAACAACCTCGTGGGGCTCGATCAGGGCGTGCAGGCACAGTGGGCCCAGGTGGAAAACGTTTATCAGCGTCGCCTAGATCTGGTGCCGAACCTGGTGGAGACGGTGAAGGGAGCCGCAGCATTCGAGAAGAGCACGTTCACCGAGGTCACTGAAGCTCGTAGCCGGGCCGCATCAGTTTCAAGCAGTGGCTCCGGCCGAGCGCCCGCGGATGCGAATGAACTGCGAAAGTTCGAAGACGCGCAGAATCAGCTTTCGTCGTCGCTCGCTCGCTTATTGGTGGTTGTCGAAAAGTATCCAGATCTGAAGGCGACTCAGAATTTCCGTGACCTACAAGCACAGCTGGAAGGCACCGAGAACCGTATTGCCGTTGAACGAATGCGCTTCAATGAAGCTACCCGGGCCTTCAATACCACCCGCAACACCTTCCCCACGGCACTTATCGCCTCATTCTTTGGGAGCCGCTTTCAGGAGAAGGGCTACTTCCATGCGGATGCCGGCGCTGCACGAGCACCCAAAGTTGCTTTCTAAGCGCGATCGCTCGTGGTGGGTCCGTGCGGTCGGTTTCATCGCGGTCATTCTGGCGCTTGGGCTGTTCGGGTCGACCGTAGTCGCCCAAGCGGGGGCGCCACCAATTCCCCCTCCGCCCACACAATGGCTAACCGACAGCGTTGACCTTTTGCCCCCTGAAGTAGAGCAAACACTCAACCAACGGTTGGCAGATTATGAGCATCAGACTGGCCATCAGGTGGTGGTTTGGATCGGGGCCACCACAGGCATCTTGCCGGTGCGGGACTTCGCGGTAAAGACTTTTGCGAGCTGGCAACTGGGCCGCAAAAAGCTCGACGACGGACTTTTATTGGTGGTGTTAGCCCAAGACAGAAAGCTCGCGATCGAGGTGGGCTATGGCCTCGAAGATCGGGTGCCAGATGCCGTAGCGGCGCGGATCATCAACGACGTCATGGTTCCGAAGCTTCGTGCCGGTGATACAAGCGCGGCTCTTTCCGACGGAATCGACGCGACGTTGGAGGCCATTTCAGGCAAACCGTTTGCCGCCCGCCCTCCTGCCCTTCCGCCGGAAGATCCAGCTCAGTCGAGCGGCCCCGGTAAGGCACAGCTCGTGGTGCTTGGTCTGCTGCTACTTGGGTTCTTGCTCCTCGCTGTCACTCACCCGACGCTCGCACTTAGCCTACTCTGGGTGCTGACTAGCGGCGGACGCGGGGGAGGCGGATTTGGTGGAGGTGGAGGCGGGTTTGGTGGTGGCGGGGGCGGACGCTCGGGGGGCGGCGGCGCTTCGGGCTCATGGTAAAGCAGGCTTTATGATGCTGTGGTTTGGTCGAAAGAAGAACTCTACTTGGGTCGATCGCGAGTTGATTCAACAAGCGATAGCACAAGCGGAACTCCAGACCTCGGGGGAAATCCGTGTGTCTTTGGCGCCATACTTTTGGGGCAACGTGAAGCGTGCGGCAGATCGCGCATTCGTGCGCCTCGGCATGACGAAGACCCAAGATCGAAACGGCGTGTTGTTCTTCGTGGTGCCGTCACGCCGAGCCTTCGCGGTGCTGGGCGATGAAGGTATTCATGCCCACGTGGGGCAAGAGTTCTGGGAGGCTCTCGCGGCCATCCTCACCGAACACTTCAAGCGTGGGGAGTTCACGGCGGGTTTAGTCGCTGCCATTTCCGCCGCAGGAGCTCAGCTCTCGCACCACTTCCCGCGCAAGGCGGTTACCGATAAGAACGAGCTCCCCAATGCGGTCGATGGCTAGCAAGGGCTGGCCTGGGCACTGTTAAGCTACCGGCAGCCAGCCCGCCCTCTTTCGCACTATTTAGCGCTTTTTTGAGGCCTTTTTCGCTGAACCTTTGGCAGGGGCAGCTTTGCCTGCGGGTGCCTTGGCGGGCGCCGCTTTGGCCGCGGATGCTTTCTTAGCCACAGGTTTCTCAGCGGGGGCTTTCGCCTTCACAGATTTCTTAGAAGCTTTCGTTTTGGTCGCGGGCGGTGGCGGTGCGCCGGCTCCCTTCTGCCAAATACCGAGCCCCGCGCCCATCGGATCCACGAAAACGCCAATTGCACCCATCTCACCGATCTCTTGGTAGTCAAGCACGACCTTGGCGCCCGCCTTTGCAGCTTTCGCAAGTGTCTTCTTCACATCGGCTACCTCCACGTATGGAAGCCACGCCGTCGGCTGTTCGGGCATCTGCTTCTTTGCCATGCCGCCGCCGGTACCGCCCCCAACGTCGATCATGGTGTACGACATCGCGGGGAGGTCGTTAAGGTTCCAATCAAACAGAGATTTGTAGAACTTTTTGGCTGCTTTCACGTCATCGGTGGCAAGCTCGATATGTGCAAATGCGTTAGGCATCTTTGACTCCTATGGCTGTGAGATGGGGTGCCGTATTCTCGGCGGGCGCCATGCTATGCCGGCAACGGGGGGCACCGCCAGCAGAGCCAGCGAAGCCCGACTCAAGAAGCTCTCCGCTCCACCCTGGGTCAACCACACTCCCAAGCGCTGGTTCGTTCCGCGTCTTCCCCCAAGTATTTCCCCACTCGCCCCACCAGTTCTCTTTCTCTTCCCCCGTACCGCTACGATTTTCTTAAGGAGAGTCTAGACGGGCGCGCTCAAGGCGCCCCCGTCTAGCTCCAACCCAATGTTGATCCCGACCGAGCCAATGCTCAGATAGGGCGAACACTGATTGCGCAGGGCCCTTTTTGCCCCTGACCTTCAGTGAAGGACACGCGCTGGCCCTCCTCTAGGTCCTCGAAACGAGCTCCCTCTAGAGCCGACATGTGGAAGAACAAGTCTTTCCCACTGCCGGTGTCGATGAAACCAAATCCGCGGTCCGTTTTTCTCTTGATTTTGCCTTCAGCCACTTTTGCACTGCCTTTGAAAATACGCTGCCCGTTGCCACCAAAGTGGCTGCAACGAGAGCTGCGTACACTTATTCCGAACACCGTACCCTGAATTCCGCCCCCGCGTTCCATTCTTATTTCGCCGAACCCCCTCGGGCTGGCTGTGCGAGGGGTCAAATCGCCGAAACCTAGGACTATTTCAGCAATCCTGGCTGAATTCAGCGTGAAGCCCAACCGTAGGATTTCCGCCATTCTACCCGACCCAGGGCGGCCGGGGTTCCGAATCTCACCCCACGGGGCCCCCGCAACTGTCAGAACGTCCCTGTTGGGGCCCGCCTTGCCGCCACCTAAATCTCGTGGCTTATTCGCGTATCATGGCGCCCCCGTCCCTTCGCCCTCGCGGCGGAACGCGAAAACGTCTGGCACCCGCAACGCCGCTCTTGGCTCTCGGCATCATCGGGTTTCTGGCCTGCAGCACCCCGCCTGACGCGACATTCACTTCGCCGAGTGTTTTGCCGAACACACCGGGAACCTCAGCAGGTGGCGCTAGCGGAACCGGCGGCGTGAGAGCGGGCAGCGGAGGCTTTTCGCCAAGCCTGGGAGGCTCCGCTAATCCAACACCTTCCGCGGGCGGCAATCCTTCCGAGGCACCGAGTTCGGGAGGCGGAGCAAACGTCGGCACTGGCGGCGTACTTGGAGCAGGCGGGACCAACGCGGGACCCGACACGGGTGGCAGCAACTCAGCGACCGGAGGCAACCTAGGAGCAAGTGGTGGAGCCACATCGACAGGAGGTAACGCGAGCGGGGGCCAGCTCGGGCTCGGCGGGAGCGGCAACTCCTCAGGCGGAAACACAGCTAGCGGTGGAACTTCCGGCGGGTTCGGAACCGGTGGCGCACAAGCTCTGATGCCCAAGGTGGTCATCAATGAGATTCGCGGCAATGCTCCTGATTTTGTCGAGCTATACAACGCCGGCAATGCGGTGGCAAACCTGAGTGGTTACCTTGTAACCGATACTAACAGCGACGAGCCCGACCTCGCGAATCCCTTCGTCTTTCCGAACGGAACCCTGCTTCAACCGGGGCACTACGTGGTACTGTTAGCAGTGAGTGACAACAATAGTTCAGGCCCGCTCTCCGCTGCGCAGTGTGAAGATGTGGGGGAAGGGTGCTACAAAGGCACGTTCGCGGTGAGCAACTCAGGCGAGACGATTTACCTGTTTAATTCCAGCCAAACGCAGCTCGATGCAGTCGACTTCCCGGCGGATGTAACGACCAGCTACGGGCGCCGCCCCAATGGCACCGGCAACTTCTCTGTGACACCCGAGGTGACGCCTGGCGCCTCCAACCCGTAAGCGGGGTTTTACGCCCGACTGGGCGCCAGCAGGCGCCCCAACGCTGCTACAGCCAGCAGCGCGCCAAACGCGGCAACGATGGCCGCTCCCGTTGGGAAATCCCACACCCACGAGGCCGAGAGCCCGAGCAAGCTCCCGGCCGTCGCCACACCCCAGCCAGCGAACAGCCGTGGAAGTAGCCGGTTCAGGTACAGCCGGGTGATGAGCGCCGGCACGATGAGATACGAAAATACCAAGAGGATCCCGGCAAACTGAACGCTGATCGTGATCATCAAACCGAACAACACGTAAAACCCAAAATCCCACCACGCCACAAACCGGCTCGCAGCCTCCGCTTCGTCTGGTTGCCAGGAAATGGTGATGAAGCGTTTTGCTAGGGCCAGCTGCACGGCGCCCAACACCACATAGGCTGCGGCTGTCTGCCACACGTTTGCCCAGGTGGTGTTCAATAACGAACCGACCAAGATATCTTTGATATGCTCAGCACCATGGGGCGAGTGGCTGACAACCAACACCGTGACGGCGCTCGCAACCGCGTACACAATCCCAACGATGGCTTCCTGAGACACCTGCTTTCGCGCGCGGCGCGTAAACGCAAACAACGCGGCGCCCAAGATCGTGAACGCCAGAGCCAACGCGTGAGCTTGCCACCCGGGCTCTTCTTCGGAGGTAAGCAACGCCGCAACTGTGGCCCCAAGTGCCGCCAATTGCGCTAAGGAAAGATCCACAAAAATGACCTCACGAGCCAAAACGTGCATGCCCAAATAGACATGCAGGCTGGCAATTACGAGGCAAATGGCCAGCGCTGGCCCCAGGAAAACCAGCGCATCCATCATGATTTGGCCTGTTTGGCGGCAGCAACGAATTGGTTCACCAACGTATCAATGAGCTGCTCATACGTGTCGGCGCCTTTGGCGCCACCTACCGACGTTGGGAGCACGAGCACTTTGGCCGACGCACGAGCGCCAACCATGTCGGATGTAGAGTGATCATAGAAAGCTTCGTGGAAGATGACCCGAACCTTGTGCTCCTTCATCTGACGAATGAGCTCCACCAAATGGGCAGGCGAAGGCGGAATGCCGGGACGATCTTCCAGATACCCGATCCCACTGAGCCCAAAACGCCTGTGAAAGTAATTGAAGGTGGCGTGATAGGAGACAATCTTCGTATTGCGAAATGGCGCCATGCGGTCCGACCATTCCTTCATCTTCTTATCCAGCTTTCCCTCAAACGTCCGCTGATTGGCTCGATAAAGGCCGGCGTTCTTTGGATCGAGAGCTGCCATGCGCTCTGCGATGGCGCTGGAGGCAAGCTTTGCATTCAGTGGATCCAGCCAAAAATGTGGATTTCCGAAGGGATGAACGTCACCCCGCGAGCGATCTACCTGACCCTTCGGAATATCGATCGCTTTGACCGCCCTCGAAGCCTCCAAGTACCCAGGTTTACCCGGCTTGATGTTAGGGTTCCTAGCACCCTGAATCAAAGACGGGAGCCAACCCACTTCCAGCTCAAGCCCTACCGAGACCAAAAGGTCGGCGCGACTCAGAGTTACCATATAGCTCGGGCGTGCCTGCACAAAGTGTGGATCTTGGGCCCCCTGACAAATCGTATCTACGCGCACTTTGTCTCCACCAATAGTGCGGACAAAGTACCCAAGATCTGAGGTGGTAGTGACCACGCGGAGCTCGGCTGATGCAGGATCCGTAACGAACAAGCCCACAAAGCAGACGAACAACGTAAAGAACAGATATTTCATAGCTCTCATCTCTCCTACTGAGATTAATAGGCGTTAATAGGCGTGGGCTGGGTGTGGCCCAATCGAGAAAATGGCCTGTAAGAACAGCTCCTGCACGGGCCGTTCTGGGCTTTGTTCCCGTCTTTCCAAGGCATATTGAAGCCTGACCGTTGAGAACTCACTCGGCACGAAAGCCGCCAGCGCTTCCCCGCGCCAAATACGGCGACTCTCAGCCTCAGGCACGCCCAACACGGCTCCGCGTGCCTGCAGCCACCATTGTTGTGCGAACTGAAACCGCAAAGCCGAGTAGCCGCCGCCCCGCTTTCGATCCACGGGAGCGCCATCCCGATCCGACCATACGTATTCGGTAGTCCAATCGATTCCCGTGTAACGCTCAGCGTTCAGTGGGCGCCATTTGAGCGTCACGTCTCCGCCAAGGAGTGAGGTGAGCCCCGCATAGCCGTTGCGGCCGCCAGCGTAACTTGTGCCGAGCTCAAGCGTCGTTGACTCGCTGAGGTCAAAAAGCGTCTTCAAGTGTGCTACGTAACCGAGGTCACGGTCCTTACGCCTATCCGGCACCGATTCATCAACCGCCGTCAAAGGGTCGTCCGCAATCTCACCTTGTAGAGAGGCCCAATCTCCCTGAAAAACCTGCCCCGTGATCTCACCGTAGAAGGGCAACGGGAGGAGCAACTCTGCCGAGACTCCAGCATCGGTGAGCCCTTCTGGCCCGATAAGCGCTCGCCACGGCAACGGAGCTGTGATGAACGGGAAGGCGTGGGTGTGTAAGAGGTTGTGTCGCCCCAGGGCTGCTCGCATCTGCCCAGCTCGCACGGTTAACCTGGGAATGCCCAAGGTTGTGATGTAAGCCTCCTCAAACCCCACCTCTTCCACGCTCCCGCTCAAACTCACGTCTGCTCGTAGAAACGGGTCCACGATCGCACTTGCGCGGAGTTCCACTTCCTGAAGCGATATGCCGGTAGGTAGATCATCTGGCGTGCCTTCTACCGCGTTTTCGGATCTGGAAGTCGCACCCCCAAGCGTGATGCCAGCGACACTAATGGCTGGGTTCATGAAATTGCTGAGGCCGTTCGATGAGGCCGAGGCTCCACTTACTTCCGGCTGCCTGCTCTCGGATGGCCCATCGACTGTGCCTTCCGAAGCACCTTGATTCTTCGCCAGTTCCGCGGCTATTTCAGCCTCTTCCCGGGCTCGGGCCGCGGCTTCTTCTGCGTTTTGAACTGGCGGACCGACTTCAGCTTTCTCAGGGGACGCTTCCGAAGTCGCAGCGTTGGGCGGTGCAGCTTCTTGGGCGAACCCTACTTGACTCAACACAAATACGCATAGGCTGGCACTCCATTGAGTGGCCAGCATGCGTGTGGATTTCCACATTCGCATGGCAATTCTCCTCCGCGCTGGAGCGGATCTATAGGTTTATCGTGACGACACACACGCCCGCACGGCCGTAGGCCAAGCGCGAACGGGTTCGATGACGCAATACGAAGGCACTGCGTGTAGCGTAGATGAGGGGTGACGCTCAGACGGGCGGAGATGTTTTCGGTGCGAGCAGCTGAAGCGCGTTCGGCGACAAGCAGACTGCTGTAGTGTGAGGCCTACCGCTCCCCGAGAGCCTCAATTCAGCGATATTTTGCACTGAATTGGGCACAAGTACCGTTTGCCCCGCGCGATCTGAAACCAGCGGGCAATGCTCGTGGCCACCGCCTGAATGCCCGCTACGAACCGCAACGACCTTCGCAAGAGCCGCAGACCGCAAACCCTGGTCAGCCAGGTTCGACAGATCGACAGTATCCACGTGCGCGAGCTCCCCGTGCTCGGCGCAAGCCTCATGCCGAACGATAAGGAAGTGTGCCACAGAGGAAAGCTGCAGCAGCAGACAGAACGCCACGGCAGCCTCAATTAAGGCTGATTACCGAAAGCGATCTCGCAGCGTCGAACGTCGCACGATCCTCCGCATATCACAGCTCAGCGGTGGGCACCAAGCCTTGGTAAGAAAGCCGTGCGCATTTGGCTAGGTCCGCCGCGAACTTCAAACCCCGCCTAAGTGAGCGCAAAGTGGGCAAATGGATCTCAAGTTCTTGACCGACCTCACCCAAGCGGTAGTGGAGGCCTGCCGTGTGCCACCGGATCGGACCTCGGAGGGTACCCCACCGAACGTTACCGGCGGGACGCTACTTCAGCCGAGCGGGCGCTGCAGCTATCCAGCATTCTGGCTGCGCGATCACGCACTCTCCGTGGCGAGCGGCTGCATCAGCCTTGAGGAACAGCGTCATGCGATCCTCTTGGCAGCTCGTACCCAACAGACACGGGACTGGCACACCCCTTCAGGCAGCTTTGTCCCCAAGGGATCCATTGCTGATCACATCAGCTTCAGCGGCGAAGCCGTGTTTTTCCCTGGCACCCTGGACGCACAAATGCAGAGCAGCGCTTGGGGTACGCTCCCAAGCGTGGACGATCACTTTTTGTTCATCGAAATGGTCTGGGAGTATTGTAACCGCTCCGCTAGCCGCAGCATCTTGGGCGAGCTTGTCGCGGGTGAGCCGCTCATCGAGCGGTTGGAATTGGCCTTTTCCGTACCCAAAGTAAGCGTGGAGAACGGCCTCGTAAGGTGCACGGAAGAGGAACGAGCAGCTTCCTTTGGGTTTTGCGATGCAGTCGTGCACACGGGAGAGCTCTTGTTTGCGTCGCTTCTGAGGCGGCGTGGGGCGCTCCTATTGGCGGAGCTCACCGGGAACGAAGCCTACAGCACTATAGCTGCGAGGATTGAGGCCACTTTGCCGGATACATTTGCACACGCGGGGGGCCTGCTCCGAGCCTGCACAGGTGTGAGCCAACAGCCCGACGTATTCGGTTCCGCGTACGCGGTATACACTGGCGCCGTGAAGGGGGCGCTCCGCGAGCGAATTTGCGAGCGGCTGTGTGACGCCTACCGCACAGGAACGCTTGCGTACCGAGGAGCCGTGCGAAGTGTGCTCACTTCAGATGATTTCAGCACGGAGACTGCCTGGGAACGTACCGTAGGCCCTTTACCGCTGAATGAGTACCAAAACGGCGCCTATTGGATGCCCACGGTAGGATGGGTGTGTTTTGCGATGGCTCAGGTGGACGAGCTGGCGGCGCGCCGGCTGGCTGAGGAATACGTGAGCGAGCTAAAAGCGACGGATTTCCGAACGGATGCCGCGAGCGGTGCGCCCTATGAGTGCCTTCACCCGGAGCGCAACTACCGGCAAACGCCCGTTTGCATCACGGCTGTGACGCTGCCGCTAACAGCCTTTCGTCAACTTGGTTGGGGCGCAGCGTAGTAGCCAGGCTCTCACACCGCTGGCCTTGCTAAGGCGCGCACTTGTAGAGCTGGAACTCGTTCTGCCCCTGCACCAGATCCTGAAATGGGCCGGGCTTGGCGGTTCCGTCTTGAGGCACCGGCTTGTCAAAGAAATCGGAAGTAACCGGAGCGACCGTCTGCGACCCTACCGTGGTAGGGTCGAAATCAACCATGAGCGAGAGCTTGAGTGTTTGAGGATCTACGGTGGCTTTTACCCCCGGCGAAAGCACACTCTTGGCGTCATGAGTCTCGCCCTGGCTGGCCCAGAATGCTCGCCACTCCGCGAGATTTAGCCCAACCGCGTTCTGACCGGATCCTAGCTCACTGATGCCTGCCGGTGCGGCGGCTCCAAGCCCCCCAAAGACGAGCGTTTGAAGACCCGGTGCCAACATCATCTGCGTATCGGGGCAGTAGCCGTTGACAAAGAAGGGGCGTGGCAGCGTTTCAGAATAGACGTTGTAATCGCTGATATTGTTGATGGTACCGCCACACGTGTAGGGAATGTTGATGGCTCCACCTTTGTTCTGGGCAAAGATGTTATTCACCACTAGGTGGTCCTTCGGAGGCTGGGTTCCTTCCCCCACTTTTCGCAAGAAGTAGCCCTCACCGTGGGCCCCGTAGTCGTCGTCACCCGTGTTGTTCGCTATCAGGTTGTGAAGCACGTGTACGGCGGAGGAATTGTGGGTGTAGATCCCGTTAGGGATGTTGCCCACAATAATATTGTTGTCGACGGTATTGTTGGTCCCGCGCGGAAGCTCAACGAATACCCCGGCCGACATGTTATTCAAGAACACGTTCTGCCGGATGCGAGCATCGCGGTCCCCATTGTCCGTGTACATGCCAAACGCCAGGTTATTTCGAAAGAGGTTGCCAATAATCTGGGCTCGCTGCGAACCGTGAAATTTGATGGCGGCCGATTCCGGCCCCGTTTCCCGGTGGTGATTGTTGCGTTCGAATACGTTGTTGACAATCTGCGCGTCTTGAACGCGCCAACACATCATCCCGCCGGTACCATTATCGGAGATCACGTTGTTCCGAATAATTGGAAAGCTCGGCACTTTGACTGATTGATCCACGTTTTCGATATCTGGAGGCGTGCCCTCCACGCCGCAATCTATACCCAAAGAATTGGCAAACCGAATAATGTTGTTCTCGATGATCCAGTGGTGCCCGCTACGCACGCCTACCATTCCCGCTTGGTTGCGTTTGACATCTCCCTCATAAAATCCCCCGGGGTTTTGATTGGCCGCGTGCTCGATGGTGAAGCCACTGAGCGTGATGTACCCGAGCCCTCGCACATGCGGCGCGAAAACCCTCCTCTGCGTCGTCAGCTCAATCATCGCGGTGCCCGGTGCCTTACCGTCCGGGAAATGCAGGTAAATAGCCTTTTCCGACGCCAGGTAATGCCAGGTTCCAGGCCGCTTCCAGATATCGTTTAGGGCTTGCTGCTGCACCATGCGTTCGGAATCCAAAAATACCTGCCCGAGTGTCATGCCCGGCTTGGCATCCTTACGTTGGATTTCCAGAGGATTCGCTCCGTCCGCCTGGCTTGCGTCGGTGAACATGGCAACATCGGGCACAGCTTTGAAGACGTTGGGCCGATCCGGCACTGGCTCCCAGGTGGGCTTCCATTCATCTGATCCTCTGAGGACCACCGTCTTGCCCGGCTCAGCCATGTACGTGATGGGCATTCCTTCAACGCCGCCACGCGCCGGAGCCACGCGCCCGCGGTAGATACCCTCGCGAACTAGCACCGTATCACCCGGCTGTGCCAGCTCAGCGGCTTTCGAGACACTGGCGAGCGGCGAGAGCTGGCTGCCGTCATTCGTATCTTTGCCGGTTTTTGCTACATAGATTATCTTGCCCATTGCGGGCACCGTGGGCGGCGCAAACGTGGGGCGACAAGTGAGCGTGCCCTCGCCTGCGGCCTTCGGAACGTCAGGATTGGGCGGTGGATCCATGGGCACCACGGCGATCATCCCGGCGCCACCAGTCCCCGGCATCTCCGCGGTGGCGGACGCCATCGGTGCGGCCGAGTCCTCAAGCGACTTGCTGCTGCACGACCAAGCGGATACACCCGCCACCAACAACGCTACACACGTTAACCCAAGCCGTTGACTCGCCATTTGAACACACCTCTTTCGGGGCCCATCAAGGCAACGAGGGTTACTCCAAGACAATAGCTTGGATCGGTGATCTTTGTGTTCAAATCCCCGGATGCGAGCTCCCGCACCCGTCCGCGAGCAGGCCTAGCAAGCTAGCTGCTAGGGCACGGCAGACCCATCGAAGTAGGTCTTGGCTAGTGCCAAACTCTTAGCGCCCACCACCGCGCCCACTTTGCGACCATCGAAATCATCTGGGGCCGAATGAATACCACCCCAAATCCTGGACTGCCCCGCCTGATCGGCAGCGTCAAAATACGTAGCCCACTGTAGCTTGATGCTCGCCGTGGGCCCCTTTTCAAAAAATAGGTACCCGGGAGCAAACGTGTAACTGCCGAGCCCTCCCGGGAAATAGGCGGAACCGGTGAGCTCGGAAAGCACCGTTGCCGCTGCACGACTGAAGGTGCTGTGCCCTGAGATGTAGCCGGGGAACGCAGGCGTGACGAACGTACGCCGCTGATACGGGGTCCATTCGACCGCTCGGAGCCACCCCACCCCGCCAACCTCTTGTTTACGGTCTCCAGGTTCTCCGCGCCACGCACGCACAGCAACCTCCCCCACGTATCGGCTAAGATGCGCATGCCGCTGCCCCGGCATCGAACTCGCCTCCGTAATAACCTCGATCAGATCGGGAACGAGCGGCAACCCTTCCGGGGAATAAGATAGCCCAGTGGCATCCGTTCGTTGCCCTTTGCCGCCCATGTAACGAATGAGAGTAATGGGCCGGGCGGTGAGGTACTTTCGCTTGAGCTCCCAGGCGGCGATACCCGCGTCGTGTACCGCTGCGTTGAGTGCAAGATACGTGTGCACATCCCACGTAAGAGCGTCCAACGCTTCTCCGGCTCCGAACAACTGGCGTTTGAATTGTGGGTTGTCAGCCACATCGTTCGCGATGGTGTTCCAGTGCCCGGGCGGGGTTTCCGAGGTGGGGCCGTCTGCCCAAAATTCTGCGAGGACGCGTCCGAAATCCGAGCGCCGAACCGGCTGTGATGCGTACGGAGTGTGAGTAATCGGATTTTCGGCGTAGCCGTGGCCGTCGTTGGTACCGAGAGCATTGTTGCCAAGAGCTCCGGGCGAGATATCGATCATGGTGGCATCTTCTGCGTCCAGTTCGGAGGAACGCCGAATCACGTCCACCGTGTCTGCGACCAGTGTGTCATCTAGCGCAAGCGGAGCCGTGCCGAGATCGAGGTAGGGCATGTTCGGCGCCGGGCGAACGAGCGCAAAGGGTGTCACGGTGCCCCACTGGCCCCCAATGTAACCCTGGGCGCCCGCATCGCTCGGGATCCCGTTCTGAGTTTCCGCCTTGGCTAGCACCAAGCGTTGCCAAAGGAGCGGTGACTCTGTGGTTGTGCCCGGCTGATCGACGACGAGATTGGGAGTATCCGGAACAAACCCAGCGGGATCGGCGTAGTTGTTCGCTTCATTGGCTCCATCATTGGCAAAGGTCTGCAAGATGGTGCTCCCGATCCGGTTGCCGAGGGCACGCGGGGAGGTGCCAACTTCGGTGGTGTCTTTGGGGTCGAACCCAAGCTTGGCCATGAAAGCATCGAAGCAGGCCTGGGAAACGCCCCCACCTACGGCTTTTGCGTAACGTTGGCTCAGCACGCGATAGGCCGCGTAGGAAATGGCCTCCGTGCGCGCGAGGCTGATATCAGGCGCTTGCAGGCGTTCGTGAGTCAAGACGCCGTCGGCTTGGGCGTCGTAGGCCGCAAAGGCATCCCAAAACGCGATCGAAGTATGGAATAGATTGCGCGCATGCACGCCTGGACGCGGCACATCGCGGCGAATGGCGTTGAGCAACTGCTCGTCCCAGCGCCGAGCAATTGAGCCGTTCGGATGAGGATCGACCACTGCTTCTGGGCAGCTGGGTGCACCAGGGACGGGCTTCTCCAGCTTGAACTCGGGCACTCCTGGGCGAGTGGAAAGAGCCAACCCCTGATCGAGCTCGGGTGTTAACACGTCTCCACCCACTGCCCACACCCCGCCGCTCGGATCGACCCACACCGCATGCAAGGATTCCCCCGCAGCGAAAGCGAGCTCTGGATCGACTGCCTCATATTTGCCGTCAAAACCACGAAAAATGCTACCGCCTGCGCCCACAGCCCAAGAGACACCGTTCGGTTGCACAAACACGCCTTGCAAGAGAGGCGCGGCCTCTGGCGTGTGATTCTCCAGCCCTTCGCCACGACTTTCTAGCACCTGGCCCTGCCCTGTGCCGCCAACAATCGCCACATGTTCTCCGCTACCATGCACCGTGAACAAGATTTCCTCTCCGCCGGATTGAACGAGCGAAAAGCCGTCGGTTGCGTTCCCGCGCAACACCACGCCGTGCGCACCGACCACCCATACATCCTTCGGAGAGGCGACCCACACCTTGAACATGCCAGGCACGTCGTGGTGGGCATCTTGAGGCACCGTTTGAGGAAGCGGGACCTCCACCACTTTCACTCCATCGAAATGCCAAATGAATCCATTTCGCCCTGCCGCAGCGCCCACCGCATAGACATCCTCGGAAGATGCTGCAGAGACGCCGAAAATGGTGTGCTTTCCGAGACCTGGAGTGACGAGGCGTTCAAATTTCCCAGCTTCGTAACGCAACAGCAACGAGCCCGAGCCACCTAGAAAAACTGGGCCCTCCGCCGTGGCGTGCACCCACCAAATGTCCCCTGAAACACCTGTGACTCGGCGCTCCCAGGCACTTCCGTCGAAGTGCAACACAAGTGGCCCTTGGCCGTCGTCAGCGCCAGCCATCCACACGTCTTCGCCCGATGTTCCGTGCACACTCAGCAACGCCGCGGCCTCACTGTGAGCCGCCCACGCCCAGCTGGGTACCTCTTGCCCTGCCTTGTGATTGCTGCACCCGAGGCTTACCGCCGCGAACAATACCCAGATGACCCACAGACGATTCATATTCTCTTCCTAGCTCTTAGCGTTAGGGTTCAGACTTTCTAAAGCCGCTAGATTGCGCGTCCCGTACCTCAAAGATTGCTCGTGTTCAGTAAAACTTCCCGTTCGCCTTCGGCTTGTAGCCCCGCCTCGGTGCGAGCCTTGATCCGTAACCGTGCATGCACACCGGCACCCTTCACGCCGCTTGGCACAAGGCCACTCGTGTGCACGAGATAGGGCACCAGATCGCAAGGGCCGCCTTCGGTACAGTAGAGAAGCTGAGGCCGCGCGGGTGCCGGCTCTTCTACCTGAACGCCAGTGCTAAGGTTGGTGAGCTCCGCCGAAATGAACGCACGGCTCCCGAATCCCAGACAACGAACGCCTACTAGAACATGCGTGCCGCCTTGGCCGAAGGTCTGCACGTACAATTCGTCCCCATCCTTGATGGGCGCAAAATCTAAGCCATCCCCCGCTGGAATTCCAAGCTCAACACTCACCACGTCCGGTTCCACGACGGGGGTAGCGCCCGGCTCTACGCTGCCGCAACTGAGCGCGAGCAGGCATGCGCCCCAAACGATGCAGCTCCGAACCATGGGTGGCACCAGAGCAGTTTTCGTGCCGGGGCGGTACTAGGCGGCTTCGAGTGCGGCTCACCCTCCCCAATCTTGAGCGCCACGGGTGGATTCTCCGGTGGCATTGAGCTTGCACAAGATTTGAACCGATGCTTTCCAACCCTCAAAACTGTGCCACCTTGTGCCAATCCGGGCGGCAAGCGGCATCGGACGTCAGGGGTGCGGTGGGGAAGTCTTCTGCGAGAGGTTAGTTGCGATGAAGAAGCGTGCATTTCGAGGGTTGCTTTCGGGCGTGTTGGGAATGGCCACTTGGGTGGGCGTGAGCCAAGCCGAAGCGTGTGGTGGCTTTTTCTGCTCGCAAACGCAGCCTGTAAATCAGGCGGCGGAGCGCATCATTTTCGCGAAGAATAACAACGGGACGGTCACCGCCGTGATCGAGATCCAATACCAGGGGCCCTCGCAGAACTTTTCTTGGTTGTTGCCCATCTCTTCGGTCCCCAACACGGACCAGATCGCTGTGGCCTCCAACAGCGCTTTTCAGCGACTGCAGCAAGCCACGAACCCGAACTACTCTTTGACCACGCGGGTGGAAGGCACATGCGATGTTGAGCCGAACAGCCCATTTTTCGGGGCGGCTGGCACCGGGGGCGCAGCTGCAGGTCCACCGACGTCGGGCGTCGGGGGCGCGGTTACCGTGTCCGCTATGGGGATCGTAGGTGCCTTTGAGTATAAGGTAATTTCGCTGGAAGCGAGCCTCCCCAATCCCGCGGATGCTGCCGTTCAGTGGCTCACGGCAAATGGTTACGACGTCCCCGCCGGCGCCCCTGCCCTGCTCGGACCGTACCTAGCTGACGGCATGCATCTGTTGGCGCTGCGCCTCGTTAAGGGAGCGGATACTGGTTCGATTCGCCCCTTGGTGCTCACTTATAATGCAACCAAACCCATGATACCCATCAAGCTTACGGCCGTAGCCGCGAACGAAAACATGGGCGTGATGACCTGGATCTTGGGCGACGCCCAAGCCATTCCCCAGAACTACAACGCTCTGGAACTGAACGAAGCGCGCATCAACTGGTTCAATGCTTCCCAGAACTACAACGATGTAGTCACGGCCGCTGCGAATGACGCGGGTGGGCAGGGCTTCGTAACGGAGTATGCACAGCCCACTTCAGCCCTCAAAGAGTTCGTTTGGTCTGCGAACGAAGAGCAATTGTGGCAAAACTTCAAGCAACAGCCGTTTTCAGGTCCGGATGAGCTCTTCGTGCAGGCGCGTAACCAATACGGCGCCGCAGAGGGCTTCTGGGACATGGTTGCCAAGGAAGTTACGGTGCCCCCCGGCCAAGCGAGCGAGGTCCTCCAGACCTGCTATTTCCCGACGCCGTGTAGGGTTAGCCTGGACCCCGCAAAGTTCATAGCCGCGCTCGAAGCTGACGTTATTCAGCCGGCCCGCGTGGTGCAGCAGCTGTTAGATGCACACCCACAGGTCACCCGCATGTACACCACGCTTTCAGCAGCGGAAATGACCGTGGATCCGTTGTTTGCGTTCAATCCTGAACTTGCCCCCGTGAGCAACCTTCACACCGCGGAGCGCATTATTGAATGCGCTAAAGGCTTCTACCAATCCGAGGCACCGTGGCGCATCGAGCTGCCCAAAGGGGGCGTTATTCGCGGCACGCCGGCAACACTCAACACCTGGCCCGATTTCAGTATGGGCCCTGCGAACCAGCGCATCCTGCGGCAGGCTGAAACAGGTGCTGGCCGAGTACTTGAAGACAACTCCGCTGCTATCGTTGCAGAGACCGCGGCGTATAGCGCAGGCCTCGCGAAGCCAATGCCGACAGTGCATCCCACTACCATGAATGCCTCGGGCGGCTCTGGGAACGTAGCCATGACCGGCAACGGTACGGGAGCGACCGGAAATGGATCAGGCACGGGCCCTGACAGCGGAACTGCGGTGCCCATCGACGACGGCAGTGTTGAGTCGTCGGGTTGCTCTGCCTCGAGCCATCACGGCACCTCCGGCGCCAACAGCCTTGCCTTCCTCGGCATATTAGCCGGCATGGTGGCCGTCTTCCGGCGCGGAGTGCGCCGCCAAGTCGACTGACGCACGCGTTTGCCCGTACAACGGGCACCCATGCAGGATCCAGGAACCCAGGCCGAAGCAGCGCTCTATCAACTGCTAGGGCTCTGGAAAAAAGAGCTCACAGCCACTCGCGACGCGGAACACGAACAACGAGTGGCCACGCCATTGGTGGAGCGCATCCGGCGCGGCACGGCTCTGCAGAAGCTTCACCTCGATGAAGTGGAGGCCAAGCTGGGTGGCCGAGCTCTGCTCTGGCTCCGACCGAGCGATCCGAAGACGCTCGCAAACTTCAGATTGAACGGCGGAGAGCCTGTATTGCTCTGGCAAGGGCACCCCGATCCCAAAACGGGGGAACGCGGCACACTGGTACGCCGGACCGACGATCGCATCGCCGTGATGGTAGGCGCCAACTATGCTGACTTCATCGAAGAGGGAGCGATGAATCTCGATCGCGAAGCGCCCGAGGTTACGTTCGAACGCGGAAAAAACGCCATCAACGCGTTCTTAGGGAGCAAAGATCTGCGAAGCGGCAGGGAAGTACTCTTCGGTGGCCGAGCGCCCCGTTTTGAAAACGCACTGCCCGGAGTGCCTTTCAAAGATCCCAATCTGAATGAAAGCCAGAAACAAGCAGTGCGCTTCGCTCTTCAAGCCCAAGAAATCGCGCTTATCCACGGCCCACCGGGTACAGGCAAGACGCAAACTCTAGTGGAAGTGGTTCGGCAAGCGCTGCAGCGGGACCAAAGTGTGTTGGTCACTGCTCCCAGTAACACCGCAGTCGATAATTTGACCGAACGCATGCTGAAAGCGGGGTTGAAGCCACTGCGGCTCGGGCACCCCGCACGCATCTCGCCCGCCGTTGAGGCGCGCACCATGGACGTCTTGATCGAGCAGACCGAAGAAAGCAAGTTAGCTCAAAAGTGGCTCGCCGAAGCGCGCGCACTCCGCAACCGGCAACACAAGCGAAAAGCGCGCGGAAGCCTCACCAAATCCACTGGGAAAGATCTCTTGGCGGAAGCTCAGCGTCTTTCGCAGGATGCGCGCCGTTCGTTCGATGCAGCACGAGCCAAGGTGCTCCGGCGCTGCCGGGTGGTGTGTACGACGTGTGGCGGCGTGGATACTTCTCTCTTGGGGGAAGCGCGTTTCGATATGGTAATTGTGGATGAAGCCACCCAAGCTCAAGATCCAATTGCTTTGGCCGCGCTTGAGCGGGGCAAGCTCTGGATCCTGGCGGGTGATCCGCAGCAGCTTTCCCCCACGGTGATCGATCGGGACGCTGCGCGTGAGGGCCTGGGAACAACGCTGTTCGAGCGCCTTTCGGCACATTGGAAAGAAACCTGTACGCGCATGCTCACGGTGCAATACCGCATGCATGAAGGGCTCATAGCCTACCCGTCGCTCAGTATGTATCAAAACCGGCTGCAAACGGATGCATCGGTGCTGGGGCGCAGGCTGGAGGATTTGCCGGGAATTGCTCCCGACCCCGAACGCCCCGGCCCCTTCTTATTCCTCGATACAGCAGGCATGGGCTTTTCCGAAAGCGATCCTCTGCTTAACGCCAGCACCAGTAATCCGGCTCAAGCGGCGCGCACCGCCACCGAGATCCAGCGCCTCCTGGCCCGTGGTGTGCCCGCGACCGAAATCGCCGCCATCACGCCGTACTCAGCCCAGGTGAAGCTGCTACGAGAGCTGCTAGCTACGGAAGTGGCGCAAGGGCTAGAGATCGGAACCGTGGACGGCTTTCAGGGGCGCGAAAAAGAGGTCATCGTTTTGGACCTCGTGCGTTCCAACGACACAGGCCAAATCGGCTTCCTTTCGGACGTGCGCCGCACCAACGTCGCCATCACACGCGCGCGCAGCTTCTTGCTTGTGATTGGGGATAGCGCAACTCTAGGTGGGCATGAGTACTACAAGAGCTGGATAGAATTTGCCCAGGCTTCGGGGGCCTGGAAAAGCGCCTGGGAGTGATGCGAGCGATCCCGCACCAACTACTCGCACCGACCGGTGCCGTCCGGCTGGGAGACGCAAACCTTGCCTTTGGGGCACGGTAGACGCGAGAAAGTGGCGGGAGAAGCGCACAACAACACCGCCTGTCCATCTGGCGCGCAAACCTGGCTGCCAACACCGATGGCTGGCCGTGTGTCGTCACAGTCATTCGCATTCAGAACGTAGCCGTTCTCGACCCCGCAAACGGACCGCGTGCAGCCAGGGTCTCCAAAACCATCACCATCCTGATCCCGATAGCCCACTTGACCGACGCCATCGTCGACGACTCCGTCGCAATTGTCGTCGACGTGATTGCAGGTTTCCAAGACACCTGGCTTGACGTTCGAATGCAAGTCGTCGCAATCGGTACCGCACAGAGGGCCGCCAGAGGGCTGCGCGTTGCAGCACGAGGCGGAGATAGCACCGTCCCCGTCTTGATCGATTAGACCGAAGGTGGCTGGGTTGCAGTCTTCGTCCACGTTCTGAAGGTCACACACCTCCGTATTTCCAGGGTAACGGTTGGGGTTGTTATCGTCGCAGTCCACATCCCACGCAGCGCCGTCCCCGTCTGCATCAAGTGGCGCCAGCGCTACCGAAACGTTTGAACCAAACTCCTGCGCCAGCGAAAATTCTGAGGCAATTGTGGGCACAAGAGACTGCTGCGCGCCTACAACAGGGCAAGCGCCCACGCAGCGATACGTTGCCTCATCGCAGAGCGTATCGCCAGCGCAAGGCCCTGCGAGCGCAGGCTTACACCCACGCGCATCCGTACCCGGCGCACCCGGAGAACAGACTTCCTCGCCGTTACAGAAGTTTCCGTCGAAACAGTCTTGATCCCGTACGCACGCGACTTGCCCAGCTCCACCCGCTCCACCATTACCTCCAGAAGGATTCAGTGCGCCAGCAGCGGCGACAGTGCCTCCAGCCGCCACACTCCCTCCTGCGCTTGCACCGCCCGCAGCGCCTCCCCCGCCACCACTTCCACCGGCCCTCACACTAGCTCCGCCGGAACTCGTCGCTCCACCTAAGGCCGTGTCGCTCACGGGTGGACTTGCTTTGTCCCCG
Organism: Polyangiaceae bacterium; assembly: GCA_033763455.1. Lineage (GTDB taxonomy): Bacteria > Myxococcota_A > Polyangia > Polyangiales > Polyangiaceae > JBBRRP01. The sequence goes on along the minus strand of JANRKO010000062.1, from coordinate 44,864 downwards.
CAACCCGCAAAGAGGAAAGATATCCCAAACAGCCAGACGCCACGAGCTTGGTGCATGCCGAGCTTTTGTGGGGCTCGCCAACAGCTGTCAATCCCCGCCTCCCAGGCGCCCGATGTTTTGTCTGCGCCCAATACGTTATGAAACCGTCGCCGAACTGTCATCTGACGTCACTACGGTCACCCAATCATGGGTCGAGCAAAGCATCGGCGCACTCTTGCAACGCTTGGCGTTGTCGCAGCGTTAGGATTGCTCGCCTGGACTTTCCGCCACGCCCAGCTCAATCAAGTAACCGCACTGCTAGGGCGGCTCCATCCGGCGGCGCTCCCCCTCGTTTTGCTCCCATACGCCTTGGCAGTCGGCAGTGAGACCTGGGGCTGGCGAAACGCCATTCTTCGTCTCGGTCATGCGGTGCCATTTGTGGGGCTTTTGCGTGTCCGCCTGAAGACGGAAGCGCTTTCGCTCACTCTGCCGTTCGGACAACTCGTGTGTGATTCTGCCACAGCTGCCTTGCTCCAACGGGGAGGCCTTCCCGTATCAGCCGGCGTGGCGGCAGTGGGGGTGCGCAAGTACCTGCTCGCGCTATCGCAGGCGTGGTTTCTCTTGGTCGCATTTCTTGTAGGTCATGAGGCGCTCGCACAAGCTTCGCAAAAACTAATCAATTCCACCGCTTTACAGTGGGCTCCGCTGGTGGCCGCCATCACACTCGGAACGGTGGCCATCGTGTTTGGTTCCGGTCTAAACCGCGGCGCGCTTGCAACCTTCACCCTAAGAGTGTTGCTGCGGATCCCGAGCGAAGCCTTTCGGCGCACCCTATTGCGTGCGTCACCGCACTTCTCTGCCACTGACGCCACGCTACAGCGCTTCTTCCATCGCCCGGTGGGGCTCACCCAGGTGGCTCCAATTGTCCTCTTGTGGGCCATGGAATCGGTGGAAACCTGGGTGATCTTGAGCCTTCTCGGCGCTCGGTTGAGCTTGGCAGAGGTGATGAGCTTCGAGGTCCTCCTCAGCCTAGCGCGCAGCTTGATTGTTGTAGTTCCGGCAGGGCTTGGCATCCAAGACCTAGGGTACTTTACGTTCTTCCGAGCACTCGGGGTGGTCGATCCTGTCTCAACAGCTGCTGCCTTTAGCCTACTGAAGCGCGGCAAAGAGCTCTTCTGGGCCAGTATAGGCTACGGCCTTTTTGCGCTCCCACGCACTTTCCACTTAACGCCCACAACACTTACAACCAACTAGATCACGGTATGACCCTGCGAGTTCTCTACATCTGTGGCTCCCTCAACCAGACCACGCAAATGCATCAAATTTCGAGCTTTTTGCCGGAGGCAGAAGCCTATTTTACTCCCTACTACGGCGGACCCATCCTTGACTTTGCCAAGAAAGCGAGGCTGTGCGAGTTCTCGATCGCGGGCAACAAGCTGACGCGCCGATGCCTAGATTACCTTGAGGCGAACGGCCTGAACCTTGATATTGGAGGGCGGCGAGGCCGGTATGATCTGGTGCTCACGTGTTCGGACATCGTGATTCCAGACAACATTCGCGGGGTGCCTACCGTTTTAGTGCAGGAAGGGATCCTGGATCCGAACAACGTATTAGGGGATTTGGTGCGCAAATTCCCGGTACTTCCACGATGGATTGCGGGGACCATCACGACAGGGATGAGCCGTGCCTACTCACGCTTCTGCGTGGCGAGCGCAGGCTATAAGCGCTACTTCGCTGAGCGCGGCGTTCCCGAAGATCGCCTTATCGTGACAGGCATACCGAACTTCGACAACTGCGCGCGTTTCCTCAACAATGAGTTTCCCTATCGTGGTTATGCACTGGTGTGTACTTCCGACGCTCGGGAAACCCTCAAGCTCGACAAACGCCGTAAATTCGTCGATTGGGCTGTTGAAAAAGCCGCTGGTCGCCCCCTAATTTTCAAGCTCCATCCCAACGAAAATGCCCAGCGGGCAACCCGCGAGCTTAAACGTTGGGTGCCCGATGCACTCGTTTTCGACAGTGGCGACACCAACGCCATGATTGCCAACTCGGAAGTTCTCATCACCCAGTATTCCTCGGTGGTGTTCGTTGGCTTGGCACTCGGAAAGGAGTGCTACTCGTACCACCCCATGGAGGAGTTGGTGGAGCTCGTGCCAGAGCAAAACGGTGAGGCCGCCAAGCGCATTGCGGATGTTTGCCGCGAACTCCTAGCCACCGAACGGGCCGATTTGCGAGGCGAGGTGGCGGCGTGAGAACACTCGTTGTTGTTCAAGCTCGGCTTGGGTCATCACGCTTGCCGGGAAAAGTGCTGTTGCCGCTCCTTGGAGAGCCAGTCTTGGTCCGAATGTTAGAGCGCATTCGAGCCGCAAAAAGCCAGTTCGAGTTGGTGGTTGCAACCACTTCAGAACCCGAAGATGCCGCCATCGTGAGCCTGTGCCAAGAGCGCAACATTCTGGTGTTTCGCGGCAGCACCAACGATCTTTTGGATCGTCACTATCGCGCAGCCTTGCAGTTTGGAGCTGACGTGGTTGTGAAGATCCCGTCCGACTGTCCACTCATAGATCCGGCCGCACTGGATCACGTCCTTGGCTACTTTCTGGAGAACAAGGACAACTTCGACTTCGTCAGCAACCTTCAGCCCCCGAGTTGGCCAGACGGCAACGACGTGGAAATCATGACGATGGATGCGCTCAAGACTGCGTGGATAGAAGCGCAAAGGCCATTTGAGCGTGAGCACACCACTCCGTTCATTTGGGACAATAACGAGCGCTTTCGGATCGGTAATGTGCTCTACCCCGGGGGTGGGGATTACTCGGCCACCCATCGCTTCGTCTTGGATTACGAAGCCGACTACCAATTCATTCGGGCTGTTTTTGAGCGACTCCTCCCGAGGTTTGGGGCCGCCTTCTCGCTGCCGGAGATCTTAGAGTTGCTGAGCAGAGAGCCCGAGCTCATGGCCCTCAACCGAACCCATCTTGGCGTGTGCTGGCAACAGAAGCACCTGCATGAACTCAAAACCCTCCACCTCCCTCAACCGAGCTCAGGACTACCCCATGCCACCAACTGACGAACTCGCTCTGCCCAAAATTTCCGAATCCAATGCCTGGTACGCGCGCGCTCTCGCAGCGATCCCGGGAGCGACGCAGACCCTAGCCAAAGGAGCCACGCAGTACGTAGATGGCGTGGCCCCCAAGTTCCTACGTCGCGGCAAAGGCTGTCGCGTCTGGGATGTTGATGGGAACGAATTCATCGACCTCACGATGGCCGTGGGCCCGCTTTCCCTGGGCTATTGCTACGACAAGGTAGACGATGCCATCCGCCGTCAACTTGAGGATGGGATTACCTTCTCGCTCGTACATCCTCTGGAGGTGGAGGTGGCCGAGCAACTAAAAGGCCATATTCCTGGGGCGGAAATGGTACGTTTTAGCAAAACAGGCTGCGACGTAACCAGCGCGGCCGTAAGGCTTGCGCGCGCCTTTACCGGAAGAAAAGTGGTGGCGTGTTCGGGCTATCACGGTTGGCACGACTGGTACATCGGCACGACCCCGCGAAGCCTGGGAGTGCCCAGCGAGGTGCAAGCGCTCACACGCAAATTCACCTACAACGATCTTTCTTCCGTTCGGTCTATTCTGGACCAAGACCTTGCGGCCATCATTCTTGAGCCCGTGCTATTCGAGGAGCCGCGCAACGCGTTTTTGCAGGAGCTCCGCCAGCTTTGCACACAAAACGGAACGCTCCTTATCTTCGATGAGATGTGGACGGGCTTCCGCTTAGGGCTCGGTGGAGCCCAGGCCTACTTCGACGTGGGAGCCGACTTGGCTTGTTTCTCGAAGGCCGTCGCCAACGGGATGCCTTTGAGCGTCCTCAGCGGACGGCGAGATGTGCTGAAGTTGTGTGAAAATGACGTATTTTTCTACACCACCTTTGGCGGTGAGGCCCTTTCTTTGGCAGCGGCAAAAGCCACGCTCGAGGAGTTGGAAGAAAAGGGCGTACCCCAACACCTCGCAGACATGGGGACGATGTTGCAGGAAGGTTACAACCGCTTGGCGGAGAAGCACGAGCTTCCATTTACGCGCTGTATCGGGCTCCCGTGTCGCACACTCGTCACGTTCGACGAAAAGGCCGTCGACCCACTGCTTGCCAAGTCGCTTTTACAGCAAGAGCTCATCCGGCACGGAGTCTTGTGGACCGGCTTCCACAACATGAGCTTTTCGCACAAAACAGCGGATGTAGAGCGCATTCTCGCCGCCTACGATGCCGCGCTTCCAGTGCTCGGCCGAGCGATTAGGAAGAACACCGTGCGCAACGACATTCAAGGCAAACCCGTACAACCAGTTTTCCGCAAAACTCAATAAACTGTCGCGTAAGCTTCGCCGTTCTGTCACCGTAGTTCGGCAGTGTCTGACTCATAACGAGTCCGTCATGAGCATGTTCGATCTCACGCACAAGGTCGCGATCGTCACCGGATCGCTCGGTTTGCTTGGCAAAGAACATTGTTTAGCCCTACTCGGAAACGGAGCCACCGTTGTTGTTGCGGATTTGGATGGCGCCGCGGCCCGGAACCTTGCCGGTGAATTGGCGGAGCGATTTGGCGGCCGAGCTGTTGGCTTAGGCGTGGACGTTGGGAACAGGGCATCTGTTGTCGAGATGACGCGCGAAGTGTTGGCACGCTTCGACCGAGTGGACGTGCTGGTAAACAACGCCGCTGTTGACGACAAGGTGGAATCGCCCGAGCTCGTGCTTGAGCAGAGCCGCTTCGAGAACTACCCGCTGGAGTCCTGGGAGCGGCTGATGCGCGTGAACCTCACGGGCGCCTTTCTTTGTGCTCAAAGTATCGCGCCAGCAATGGTACGCCGTGGCAGCGGCAGTATCATAAACGTCGCCTCCACGTACGGAATCGTCGCCCCCAACCAAGATCTCTATCTCGATCAACAAGGGCAACAGCGTTTTTTCAAATCACCGGCCTATCCGGTGTCAAAAGCTGGCCTTTTACACCTCACTCGCTACCTCGCGGCCTACTATGGGCGGTCGGGGGTGCGTGCGAACTCACTTTCTCCCGGTGGTGTGGCGAACGGCCAGAACGCTGATTTCCAAGCTGAATACGCAAGCCGAGTGCCGCTTGGGCGCATGGCGAACAAAGCAGACTACCGTGGCGCGTTGGTATTCCTCGCCAGCGATGAATCCGCCTACATGACCGGCGCCAACTTGGTAGTGGACGGTGGTTGGACGGCATGGTGAGAACGCTCCCGTCAGCTCAACTGGGCGAACGCGCTCGCAGAATTCGGCTACTTGTAAGTGATGTCGATGGAGTGCTCACTCCTGCGCAGGTTTACTACAGCGAACGCGGTGAGGAGCTGAAGCGATTCAGCCTCCGCGACGGAATGGGTACCGAGCTACTGCGCTCAGCCGGCATCGAAACAGCCTACTTTACCCGCGAAAATTGCCCAATTGCGCTCCGAAGGTCACAAAAGCTCAAGCTTTCACATGTGTGGCGTGGCGTCGAAGACAAGGCCCGTGCGTTGCCTGAGCTACTGCTCAGAGCGCACTACCGACTCGACGAAGTGGCCTACATCGGCGACGACGTGAATGATTTTGGGGCGATGGCGCTCGTGAGCGAGGTGGGGCTCACGGGAGCGCCCAACGACGCGGTGGCGAGCGTGCTGGATATGGCGCACAAGGTAACGACAGCCAAAGGCGGCGGGGGCTGTTTTCGTGAGTTTGCGGATTGGATTTTAGCCGTTCGACAGGAGGCATGAAACATGACAACGCACCAAATGCTCGACGAAATGACCCGACACTCCACGCTGATGACGCGTTTACCTGAAACCGGAGACCGGCGGGCTCGGGTAAAAATCGGCAACCGCTATGTGGGTGAAGGTGAGCCCGTCTACCTTATCGCCGAGATCGGCATCAATCACAACGGCGACCTCGATATCGCCAAACGCCTTATTTCCGGCGCAAAGAGCGCGGGATGCGATGCGGTGAAGTTCCAAAAAAGAACGCCCGAAATCTGCGTACCCAAGAGCCAATGGGAGATGATGCGAGATACGCCGTGGGGGCGGATGAAGTACATCGACTACAAGCGTCGCATCGAGTTCGGCGAGGCCGAATACCGAGAGATAGATCGCTTTTGCCGACGGGAGGGCATTGATTGGTTCGCCTCTTGCTGGGATGCCGAGTCGGTAGACTTTATCGAACAGTTCGCACCACCATGTTACAAGATCGCGTCAGCCTCGATTACGGACATGGAGCTTCTGCAAAAGCTCAAGTCCACAGGTCGCCCTGCGATACTCTCGACGGGCATGTCCACCTCGGCTGAAGTGCACACGGCCGTACAAACACTGGGCATGGACGGGCTCCTGATCGCGCACGCGACCTCTACGTACCCCTGCCCGCTAGAAGAGCTGAATTTGCGCATGATCCAGACGCTGAAGCTTCGTTACCCCAACTGCCCAGTGGGGTATTCGGGGCACGAAACAGGGCTCGCACCCACGTGGGCCGCCGTGGCCATGGGGGCCACGTTTGTGGAGCGCCACATCACGCTGGACCGCGCCATGTGGGGAACGGACCATGCAGCGTCCGTAGAGCTGAGTGGTCTGCAGAGACTGGTAGCGCAGGTGCGAGACATCGAAAAAGCCTTCGGCGATGGCATCAAGCGTGTTTACCCGAGTGAAGTTCCCTACCGTGAGAAGTTGCGGCGGATCGCTTCTAGCGAAGTCTGAGAAGGGTAAAGTGTGAACTCTACCGTCATCACCTTCGGCATTATCATCCTTGGAGCAGCGCTTTTGGTGGGGCTTGAGCGCCTTGCCCCCTATGAGCCGAGGCAGCGTTTCCTAAGGCCAGGCCTCGGCACAGATCTCTTCTTGTACGCAATAGCGCAGAGCTATGTATTGAGCGTGGTGATTGCGGGCATCATTGCGGCTATCCGTGCGCAGGTGAGCTGGTTCGACGGCGGGTTCGTGAGCGCTTGGCCGCTCTGGGCTCAGCTTGCCTTCTTCTTTGTGATCCACGACTTTTATATTTATTGGTTTCACCGGCTGCAGCACAAATCTGACATTCTCTGGCGCCTCCACGAAGCTCACCATTCTGTAAAAGATGTGGATTGGCTTTCTGGAGCACGCTCCCACGCGCTCGAAATCTTGATCAACCAAACGATCGAATTTGCCCCGATGGTCTTGTTAGGGGCGGCCCCTGAAGTAATTGCGGCAAAAGGCGTCCTAGATGCCGTCTGGGGGATGTACATTCATTCAAACATCAACGTGCGTTCGGGCGTTCTGCAATACGTCATCAACGGTCCGGAGATGCACCGCTGGCACCACGCCCGGGAAACGAAGGCGCCCGGTTTGAATTTTGGTACCAAGTTAGCGATTTGGGATTGGATGTTCGGGACGGCTTATTTGCCGGCACAAAAGCCCCAAGCGTATGGCCTGCCTGATCTCGACTACCCCAAAGAGGGCTGGGCCGCGTATTTCTTGCACCACATGCATTCGTTTCGGCGGCCGACACCTCCCCAATCACCGCTCTAAAACGCTCCGAACCCGTGGCACGAGGGAGGCCGCATCCAGGCCATGGTGCTGCAGCACTTCTTGGTTTCGACCGCACGCGGGCACCGATTCCACCCCGATGTTGTGTACCCGAACCGAGCTCAAGCCCAAGCTGGCCACGGTGGCTCCTATGAGCTGCCCCTGGCCACCCGCAACGTAGTGATTGTCCAACGTGAAAATGTGGCGGCGAGAAGCCACGACACGGGCGAGCCAAGCTTCATCAAGCCGGTTTAACCACGGCAGCGCAACCACTCCCACCTTGAGGCCGTGCTGGGCTTCTAGTGCCTCCGAGGCGTGCCAAGCTTCGGCGAGAAGCACCGGACCATAGGCGATGAACAGCGCGTCCTCACCTTGCCGAAGCTCAGTGCCCTTACCCATTTCGAGCGGGGCCTCCGGCAACTGAAACGGAATTTCACAAGGTATACTCACGAGGCGCAGCCAGACGCTTGATGGCGCTTGCGCAATGGCCCACTCCAACGCCCGGGGCACCTCAGCTTCTGTGGACGGCTCCAGCAAGATGAGCCCGGGGATCGCTCCCACCGCAGAGATATCACGCACCGACTGATGGGAGTGACCGGGGCCTGCGGGCAAGAGGCCTGCAAGCGAGGCGGTGTAGATCACTCGCGAATGTTCAGTCGCGTTGTTGTAGATCTGCTCATTGGCACGCGTAGAGAGAAAACAGGCAAAGGAATGGCAAATGGGGAGAAATCCCTCGCGCGCCAGGCTTCCGGCCTGGCTCACCATGTCCATCTCGGCGATGCCACACTCTATGAAGCGGTCCGGATGGGCGTCACGCGCTGGCAATTGCCCCGTATCCACCAGTAGATCCGCATCCATCACCACTAGATGGGGGACCTTGTCCATCTGCGAAAGGAGTGCGCGCGAGTAGGCCCCAATGAGGCGCTCCTTCTGACCACTCGCGGGGACCACCACACTCTGTGCAGATTCAAACTGGAGCCGAGGCACGCCCATGGCGTCGCATTGGCGATGGAGGTTTGCGATGAGCTCCTCGGCAGCACGTTGGTAGTTTTCGGAGTCGGGTGCCCCTGAATGAAAGCGATAAAATGAGACATCTGAGTCCAAACTCGTATGCTCCATGAAGGAGACCCCGCGCCCTTTCACGGTGTGCGCGATGATCACCTGCGGCCTATCCGTGACGCTGCGCGCCGCCTCCAGCATCTCGGCGAGCGACCAATAATCGTGCCCATCCACTGAAAATACGGCCCAGCCGAACGCTTCGAACTTCTTAACGAGATCACCCAAATCGCTCGTGTTACCCACGAAGGTGTCGCTTTGAAGCTTGTTGTGGTCAACGATAACGGTGATCTCGGAAAGCTTATGGTTGGCGGCAGATACTAGAGATTCCCAGATCTGCCCCTCTTGAAGTTCCCCGTCCCCTGTCATCACGTAGATCCTACCGGATCGCCCCTGGTGACGGCGCGCCCAGGCCATGCCCTTGGCCTTTGAGATCCCCATCCCGAGCGATCCGGTGTTCGCCACGATCCCCGGTGTTCCGACGTCCGGATGACCAGGCAAACCGTTGAGGACTCTCAGCTGATGGAGCAATTCGAAGGGCAGCAAACCCATCGCAAGCCGCACCGCATACAGCCCGGGTGCATCGTGCCCTTTCGAGGAAAAGTAGACGTCAGAGTTCGGCGCCGGAACGCCCGCACTGACGTGTTGCAATTGGTTCAGGTGGAGCCAAGTAACAATGTCGAGACTTGAGAAAGAGCTGCCGAGGTGCCCAGAGCCGGCTCTGGCTATCATGTATAGTACGTTCAGGCGGCAAGCATCCGCGAACAGCTGCGCGCGCCGTTCGGGTTGAACCTCAAGCCTCAGAATCTGCTCAAATTGAGTCGCCGGAACCCAAACCAGCTTACCCGCAACTACGTCACCAACTAGGTCTCCCATGGCCTCAGGGGTTACCGCTGCAAGCGTGACGATATGGCGACGCCGAGGTGAAGATTGGGTAGGAAAGCAAGCAGCACACTAGACCGGTTCGCGCGGGTGGTCATTCAGCCGGCACCAACACAGGGTCGGCGAGCGTCGCGGATGCCGACAGGCTCCGACACATGCCGTGGGGCCAACGTGGGCCATTCTGAGCTGCCTAGGGGATCCGTAAGGAGTGTGTAAGTCTTGTAGACGCGCGGCGATCGATGCAAAGCGCCAAGCGCCTTTAGAAGTGGAAGCGATTGGTAGCTGCCAGGCCACCGGGAACGCAGCACGGCTCGCACGGCCTGGCCGTGCCGGGAGCTCATGGCGGGAAAAATGTGGTGCTCCACGTGGTAGCCGAACCCCAGGCTGAGCCATTCCAACCAGCCGGGCAAGGTAACGCTCAAGGAATTGGCGAGAGGGTCATTCACGTCCGTGAGTGGGCTCAGGCTGTGGTTGGTGAGAATGAACGCCATCACGATGCAATTGGCGACCATTAACGGGAACAAGAAACAGAACAGAAATGGCAACGGCCCGATGAGAAACCCGAGGCCAGCCCAAAGCAACGCCGCGAGGCTCGTTTCAAAGATTGCCCGCCGGTGCTGAGACGCGGAAAGATAACCCAGCCTTCGAGCCGCTACCAGCATGTGCAAGCTCTGCACGGTGAACCCAATCAACAAGCTTATTACACCAAGCGGCCGTTGCCGACCGGGAGCCATCACGTTCGTCATCCACTGCAACGTCGGGCTCTCATCGTATTCAGCGCGCGTGGGGTATGCATCAGGATCCACACGAGGCCTATTCGTGTTGCCGTGATGCACCCGGTTGTGCCAGGCCACCCACAGCGTGGGTGACACGCAAAATAGCGAAAATCCAATCCAACCCACCAACGTTCGCAACGTGCGCGAACGAACAACAGCCCCGTGCAGCGCCTCATGAGCCAAAAACGTAAGGCCCGCAAAACTCAAGCCAAGAAGCAACGAAGCGAGAGGCCACAAAAACCAAGGCAACCAACCCATCGCGATAGCTGTAATCGAAAGAGCGATGACCCCACCATGTAGGGGCAACCACCACAATCTAGAGCGCGCAGGCGCAAAGACACCCACTCCCAAAAGAGGCTTGATTTCACCGGCGTAAGTGGAGGTAGCTTGGAGGGACAATCTGAAGACTAGAATTGCACCTTGTTGGCATGAGTGCCGTCATGGTTCGGTCACTTCGATCCATCCAGCTCCGAAGCGAGCTCCGCGAGGCTGATAGCTTCTACGCCAGCACTCAACGGGTAACGATCGTTGCCCATATACACAACCCATTGCTTCTTCGGCTCAATATCGTCGCATGCCAAGTAGAAGCCCTTCGTAGGTCGCGGAGAAAGCCCGCTTTTTACCTCAATTGCCCAGCGGCCACGCTTGGGAACATCCAACACGAGATCGATCTCCGCGCCGGCTGAGGTGCGATAATAGCTAGCAACGGATTGCGGCGGAGCGAAAAGCAGCAGGTTCTCGATCACGAAGCCTTCCCAGCTAGCGCCCACTACGGGATGGCCCGCAAGCTCTTCTGGATCTTCAATACTGAGCAAGGCGTGCACTAGCCCGCTATCCCGCACGTACACCTTAGGTGTCTTTACAAGCCGTTTTCCAAGATTGGCGTGCAATGGCGCAAGGCGTCGCACCAACAGCAAATCGCACAACAGATCTATGTACCGAGTCACAGTCGGTGCGCTCACCGAGAGCCCCATCGCAAGCCGCGACGCGTTGAGCGGTGCGCCCTGGTTGTGGGCCAACATCGACCAAAGTCGCCGTAGAGTTTCTGTTGGCACACGAGGGCCAAACTGGGGCACGTCGCGTTCGAGATACGTCCTTATGAAGTCCATTCGAATGAGTAGGCTTTCCTCATCCGAACGCGCCAAGAAGCTGTCGGGAAATCCTCCCCTCAACCACAGCCGCTCAAGAGCTTCTTCCGAAGGATCGATCTCTCGGATGTTGAGTGGCCCCATCTCCACAAACGCGATTCGCCCCGCCAAGGTCTCGCTAGATTGTTGAAGCAATTCGATGGAGGCCGAGCCAAGCAGCAAGAATCTGCCATGGCGTTTCCCCCTGCGCCTTCCGTCGTCAATGAGACCACGAAGTGTGCTAAATATTTCCGGCACACGGTGGATCTCATCCAAGATAACCAAGCGGTCCTCGAACCTGCGGAGAAACTGCGCGGGCTCCGTGAGCTTGGCCCGATCCGCTTCGGACTCGAGGTCCAGGTAGATCCCAGACGCTCTTTCTCCGATCTCACGGGCGAGCGTCGTCTTGCCCACTTGGCGGGGCCCGACGAGACAGACGGCGGCCTGGCGGTCCAGCGCCCTCGTCACGGCGGCCAGAACGGCACGAGGTATCATCCTTGCAAATTAAACACAACGTGTTAGATTTGCAAGGATCAAGGTCTACTGGCACCCCACCCGAGCCGCCGAAATCGCAATATCGTCGATCCAAACGGTGAATCCGGGCGGAGCCGCTTGGTAATTGTTCAGCCCAACTCTGATCTCGCCAAACTCATTGGGGATTTCCGAGCCAGCGTAATTGCCGGCTCCGCGAGTGAAGTTGAGCATCTCGGTGCCGTCCCAGTACATCCGGTAAGATTGATCGGCGGCGTCGATGTTCCACTCCGCGCAGTGCCATTCGCCGTCAAACGGCCGATCATAATTCGTGCCGGTGCCGAACTCTGCACTATTTTGCGGCTGCACATTAAACAAAAATTGATAGCGCGAGCCCACATCTTGCGTATCCACGGCCTGCTTCACGGTATCCACAACGCGATATTCTGCTGCCCCAATGTTGGGGCCGTTTCCAGAAAGTGCCACCAACGTCGAGTGCACAAAAGCATCGGGCACCGGCAGCTGTAGCTTATAAAAAATCCTACCCCAGTGCTTGCTTCCAAAGGTCTCTGCGGGGTGCAAAATCCTTCGTGGTCCGTTCGTTGCTGGCTCTACTTTGAGCGAACGGGTGCCATTCCGCGCGTTGTCTTCTACCACGCCGGTCGCACCTTGTTTTGTCCAGCCGGCGGGAATTGCCCCCACCGCTGTGCCCTCGAAGTCTTCACAGAGAAGATAGCTTGAATTCGCGCAACCCGAGGCGGCCTGAGCTCCCCCCGTCGAATTGCCCACTCCACCGGTAGTGCTACTTGCGCCACCGGTCGGAACCGAAGGAACCCCGCCTGAGCCGCCCATCGACGTTAACTTGCCGCCTGTTCCACCTGAATTTGAGCCTCCGCTGCCTGCCGTGCCTCCGGTACCCACCTTCCCCGGAGCGCTACCACCGGACCCCCCACCGCCTCCAGTCGAGTTGCCAACCGTGACCCCTGCACCACCTGTTTCAGCGTACGACCCTCGTACTGGGCGGACAGTACCATCTGAGCCGCAACCGAGCGCCACAGAGGTTACGCCAAGCAAGCCCGCGCAACTCCACCTGAAAACCCGCGATTCGAGACATTGGCAATGCATGGCTCAGAGTGACATCAGTGCGCTAAACGGGGTCAATAAAGGGGGGGCTGGTGCCAAGCTGCGGCTCAAGCCTCGAGTGCTGATGCTAGCGCTCCGCCAATTGTCTCCGCGCCGTGGAGACAATCTGCCCGTCGTACTCCCCGCAGCGCTCGACCCCGTCGTGGGGAGGTTGTGGTCGAACTGCCAGGGGAGCGTGGTGAGCGCATTCAAGCGGGTCACAACTTTCTGCGCTTCGAGCGCAGGGCCTTGCCGGCCGGCGTAAGGCGGTATCGCTGGTTCTGGTTGTTCGGCGTTTCAGGGTGGGTCATCTCAATCAGGCCGGACTCCAGCGCGGGAAGAAGGTAGGCCTTGCGGAAGTGCTCCCGGTGGGTGAGGCCCACGGCCTGCTGTCGTAAGTTCGCCTTCGAGCTGTTCGATCAACTCTCGGACTTGCGCGGTAGCTTGCGCGGTAGCGCCCACAGTGACTTGCCCTCTACCCCGTAAATTACCAGGTGACCGCCGAACGGTGGCCACAAAGAGGCCTCCGTTGCGGTCGTCGCGGAAATCAATGTCATGCCAGGATTCGAGCGCGCGCGGGACGCCCGATCCGAGGCCACGGTACGGCAGCACGCCCTTCGCAACGAAGCTCGCAAGGATCGGGTTGCGCAAGTTCGAGTTGCCCGCACAGATGTTCTCAACGGTGAGATTGTTTGGAAGCGTGCCCGGACTGATGATCTCGATGCGGTCGTCAAACATAAAGAGTCGGATCGGCGCGCTGATCAGGTAGTCACGGTGTACGAGCGCGTTGACGAGCAATTCCTCGAAAACAACTGTTGGGATTGACCACACACGCATTCGGCAGCGGAACTTCTGATTTCACAAGATGATATTTCTCGGGCCAACAGGGAAACAGCAGGAATCGCAGGTATTGGTTTGTGCCGCGTTCAGCCTCACTATTTCGATCCGGCACGGTGTGGCTCAGCATCCAACTGGGCGCCACCTGGTTCATGGCTGCTGATTTCACAGTGTGCCGTAAAACGCCAGCGGAGACCGCCCAGGTTCAGACGCGGGTTGCTCGACTCGACAACGTATCCCCCATTAAGTTCGCGATGGCCGTGGCGTGAATTTCTCTCAACGGTGTTGAGAGTTTTGGTGGCTCAGGACTCCACCGTCAACGTTCGAGGCCTCGCCAACTGAGGACGCAATCTGATGTTCATTCATCGGCGACTTCTCCGTTTGTCGATCTGCTTCTTGGTTGCATTCTTCTTGGCACGCGGGGATGGCCTTGGTGTTGGCAACCTGCTCAGCTCTTCCTCGATGCGCGCGATGCTCGGCAGGCTGGCTTCAAGGTCCTTCGGCAGCGATTCTACGAGCCGGTACTCCGACACTCCGATCGGGCTCGTCGAACTTCGCACAGCGTACTCGGCAACGAGTTCATTCTTCGTCTTACACAGGAGAAGGCCAACGGTCGGAGCGTCATCGTCGGCCTTTACTTGTGCGTCGATCGCTGTGCAGTAGAAGCCCAGTTGACCCAGGTGCTCTGGTTTGAACTTCGTCGCCTTAAGCTCGATAACCACGTAGCGGCGTAGCTTGAGGTGATAAAAGAGCAGGTCGATAAAGAACTCATCGCCGCCGACGTCGAGCAGCCGCTGGCGCCCGACGAACGCGAATCCCGTTCCCAGCTCAAGCAGAAACTGCTTGACGTGCTTCACCAGCGCAGTCTCGATCTCGCGTTCGTGCGCTTCGTCGCCAAGGCTCAGGAAGTCGAAGCGGTAGGGGTCCTTCAGCGACTCGCGCGCAAGATCCGACTGCAGCTTGGGCAGTTGCCGTTCGAAGTTCGTGATGGATTTTCCCGAGCGCTCGACAGTGCGAAGATCTATGTGGTGGTCGAGGACGTTGCGGGACCAGCCGTGTGTCAGGGCGGCTTGCGCATAGGCAAGTCGTTCGGTTCTGTTCTTGAGTCGCGTCAGGAGCACGACGTTGTGACCCCAAGGCAATTCACCAACAGGTTGTTGGTGAATTGCGCCGTCGGGCCAAGCCTCAGCAAACGCGCGCATATAGCGAAGGTTCGACGGCGAAAACCCCTGCATTTCCGGAAAGGCTGCGCGCAGGTCCGCGGACACCCGCTCAATGACGCCAGCGCCCCATTCATGACGTCGGTCACTGAGATCTCGGCCCACTTGCCAATAGAGCTTCAGCAACTCCTTGTTCACGGCAAGCGCTGCGCGCTGCTGCGCCGCTTGGACGCGCGCCTTCACTTCCGCGAGCCAGCCGGCGTAGCCTTTGGGGCGCGTAACCAAACCCGCGGCCGATTCGCCAACAGGCTGTTGATGAATTGGTGCAGTCACCCCACGGGAGATCTTGGACTTCGACCCGACCTTCTTTCGTGAGATCGTCGGCCGCGTCACCTCTGGCCTCCCAGCTTACCTTTGACGATCCCGTTGCGAGCGTTTTCGATGGCCTTGTGCAGGCGCTCTTCGAGGAGCTTCCGGGGTGGCAACTCGGTCAGGTACTCTGCGACGTGAATGCCACGCGCGTCGAGGTTTAGGATCTTAACCGTCTCTCGCTTCTTGCCCGCGCAGAGGATGATGCCCAGCGGCGGTTCTTCGTTAACCTGGCGTTCGTGCTTGTCGAGCCAGCGCAAATACAACTCCATTTGGCCCAAGTCCTGGGCCTTGAAATCGCCGATCTTCAGCTCGATGGCGACAAGACGGCGCAACCGGCGGTGGAAGAACAAGAGATCGAGGTAGTGATCGTCGCCGTCGAGCGTCATGCGCTTCTGGCGCTCGACGAAGGTGAAGCCCACGCCCAGCTCCAGGAGGAAGCGTTCGATCTCGCGCAGGATGGCCGCTTCGAGATCGCTCTCGCTGTAGGTGTCGGCGAGCCCGAGGAAGGGCAGCATGTACGGGTCACGCATCACGAGATCGAGCGTCAGCTCGCCGGTCTCGTGCAGCGTCGCGAGCTCCGCCTCAATAAGCTTCTCGGGCTTCTTCGAAAGCGCCGTGCGCTCGAAGAGCATACTCTGGATGCGTTCACCGAGCTGCAGCACGGACCACCGCTCGACGCGGGACATCTCTAAGTAGAAGTCGCGGGCGAGGGGGTCCTTGAGGTATGCCAGCACCTTGAAGTGGCTCCAAGTCAATTGTCTCCACGCCGTGGAGACAATCTCGCGGTCCGGAAAGGCGGTCGCGAACTGGACCATGTGGCGCAGCGATTTCTCGTTGAAGCCGCGCCCGTAGCGCTCTGCCAATTGTCTCGACACCGTGGAGACAATCTGCCCGCCGTACTCCGCGCGGCGGCCTTCGAGCACGTGCCTGCGAACGTGGTCACCGATCTGCCAGTGGAGCGCGGTGAGTGCCACGTTCGCGACGGTGGCGACCTGCTTCTGGGCCGCCTCGATCATTTCCGAGAGGTCGCGCACCAACTCCGAGGCGAATGCCGCGTCGGGCTTCAACAGCGCGGTCGATCGTTTCCGAGCCGTCGCTGTTTTCTTCACCGAGGCTGGCTTCTTGCCGCGGGCGGTCGTCATGCGTCCCTCTTGGCGGCGAAAACATCACGCGCCCCGTGATAAACTTGCCAACACTTGCGCCACTCATCGCACGGCTCGTGACGAATCGTCGGGTTGCCCTCCAAATGAGCAACGTTGCCTCGTTGCGCCTTCACGTCTTGTCGCGCCTTCACCCCGAGCCTGTCCCTTTCAGCGCACTCGTGCCTAAGTTGACCATCGAAAACGCCTTCCCTTCATCCGCGTCGTGCTTGGTGAAGCCGGTCGTTTGTGCGCCAAAAATGCTCTCGGCCGCCTTCGTGAGCACAATATCACGATTCGCCTGATCACCCGCCGCCTCAACGAGCGCCTGATAGGTGATCAAGCTGTTCTGGCGATGCCTGTTTACAATCGCGTTGTGCCGGTGGGCCATGTAGTTGCGGGCGGCAAGAATCAGGAAATAAGCGCCTGTCGCGAATACCAACATCTTGCCCAGGGCGAACTGGATCACCTCAGCCGAATTCTCGGGGCGCAGCAAGGGAACCTTGTGGAGCACGAGGGTGGAGCCGGCAAACAGTCCCAGAACCACGGTCAGCCATTTGGTCCATTTGAGCCATTTTTCGGCTTCATCTGCATGAGTCTGAGACTCCTCTCTAAAGTAGATCGCTTGCTGCGACACTCCCTGCTCGGCGGCAACCTTTCGGATTGCCGCCAGAGCTGCCTCAGCTTCCTCCTGCTTCGCCTTCATGCTCGATTCGAGCTCCCTGGACCGGTCTTCGATCGACTGTATGGCCGCGCGAGCTTCGCGCTCCATGCGCGAAAAATCCGTGGCACGCCGCACGGAATACGCGATTGTGGGACACAGGTCGTTAAAGGTGCCTTCGTAGCTATTGGCAAGCTGCTGAATGAGGCTATCGCGGGTTGCCTTCGGGTTCCCTTCTGCCGCCGCCGAGAAGTTCAGCATCTGCTGGAGCAGATTGAACAACGCGTCCGATTGGCCCTTAACCTGATTCAGGCTACTGGCGCTCATGCTCTCGAGAACGTCCACCGAGACTTCTCGGAATAGAGCAAGAGAACGTTCAAGCGGCTCCACTCCCTGCGCAAAGTTCAACTCTCGCCCAAGTTCATCGGTTCGCGCGATGGTCGTTGCGTCAAAGTTCTGAATGCGCTGCAGAGATTCCTTGGTCTCGGCGACAAGCTTCTTCTGTTTCTCGTTCATTACTGATCATCCCTCTCGTTTCTTAGGTTCCATACTGCGGCCTCCAGAAACTCGTGAAGGTTGGCGTCGAGATGATGCAGCCCGGGCATCAGATGCCGTCCTCCGGCGGTCGGCGTGCTGAGGTGCAAGCCGCAACAGCGCGGCAGTCATCGCGATCGCCAGTTCGGCGTCTTCGCGGGTGTAGTGCTCATCTGGTGCGTTGGCGTGATGTGCTGGTGACAAGAAGAGCTGGAGCGCAACCTGCAAGACAGAGAAGCGTTCGACCGGTAACATCGTGCCCGCCTTCTCCTGAAGGAATTTAGCGACGTCGGCGGGCGCTTTACCCCCGAACCCGGCGTTCTTTAGCTCGTCGAGTGCAGTGCGACAGCGCCGCATGGCTTCGGCGTAACTGCCGTCGTTCCGTGCACTGACTGCGTGAGCGAGCCGTTTCCGGCCCTTGGCGGTAGATTCGGGACCCGAGGTGGGCAAGCGCAGCTCCGTGACGAGCGTGTCACAATATCCGACGCTCTTGAGCAACGCGATCCACTCCTCCTTGGGAACTTTGAAGGGGAAGGAAACGCTGGTCGGGTAAATGTTGATTCCAGGAGAATATTCCTGAGATCGGGTGATAAACAGTGGATGCGCCACGAGTTGCATAATGAGCGTGAGTGCGCCACCGTTGCGCGTGGCCTCGAGCTCGACGAGGGCTAACGTACTGAGCGACAGCGTGAACCGAATGATGCCTGTTGACGAATGCTCCGCAGGCGTGAGCACGCTAGCTGGTGCCGGAATTGCAAAACCAAGGCTGAGCTCGCCCCGATCCGTGCGTGCAGTTACCTCGCTTGGCTGAGGAACGAGCGAGACGGGCCCCTTTTCTTCCCATGGCCACTCAACCATGCCAAAAGAGAGGTCGATGTGAACTTGAGCGCCTGCGGCAATGCTTGTTCCGCCCACCGTGGCGATGGTAGGTTGGGCTACTGTGCGTCCCGCGGCGTCCCAGGTCATGGGGTGAGCCCTCCCGAGAACGCGCGATGCACCATTGTATCGAATAGCATCAGCGCTTCCCCTTGCGCGACTTCTTGTCGGCGGCTCAGGCGCAATACGCGATCAAACACTTCCGCGAACTGGCTCTGCGCCTTCAGGGGAGGCGAAGGCACCAGAACGGCCTCGAGCTTCCCCTTGCTGACCATGCCCTTCATGCTGTTCGTGGAAGCCGCCTGGACGAGGCGCTTTCCGACGAGGAGCAGTACGTAGAGAAAGCGATGGTCAACGCCCTCATGAGGAGTCACAGCATTTATCTGCTGGTTGAATGCCACCTCCCGATCGGCAAGAGCGACATTGCCAATGCAATCGGGGCTACCTGCGATACAGGTCATCAGGGTGCTACCTGCAGGCACAGTTCTACTGATTGCGCGGCCCTGGTCCGAGAGCCCCTCAGTAGCTCGCGTGAGGTAGTGACTGCGCGTGTTGATGTTGTCCGACTTGATCCACTCGATGTCGGCTCCGAAGTACTCACCCACCGCGCGGGAAGGTGTGTTCCCGGTCGTGATTCGCCCGAGGTCACCCAGCGGCTTCACCTCCCACCCCTTCGGATTCGTCACCGGATCGCCGAACATTTCCAAGAATGCGGAGCGCAGGAGTTCCTCCGTGAGGGCGATGGCCTCCTTGCGCTTGCGGCGGATGGTGTCGGCCTTGTCGAGGATGTCGGCGATCCGGCGCTGCTCGGGGAGCGGGGGCTTCACCAGAGGAATACGCTCCGCTGCGCCCTTGGTCAGCTTACCCCTGGTGGTTCCATTGACGAACCCTGCCAGATCGTAGTGTGCGAGGTGCCACTTCAAAAACCTGAAGTCGAAGTCTGCCTTCGGTCGGAGCACGTGCGCGTGGTTATTGACCCAGCACTTTCCCTGCACGCCGTACGCGACGCCGCGCGCGGGGTCTCCGAAGTGGCCGCCGTCCTCCGCTAAAAGGATCAGGGGTTCGTCAAATATGTATTTAGCCACCGAGTCCTGTTGGCCATTCGCGCCATAGTACGGGTACGGTCCCGGCTCGCGATCGCTCGCGGTGGTCGGCCTGCGCATATGGTCGAGA
This sequence comes from Polyangiaceae bacterium, assembly GCA_033763455.1. Lineage (GTDB taxonomy): Bacteria > Myxococcota_A > Polyangia > Polyangiales > Polyangiaceae > JBBRRP01. The sequence continues at coordinate 25,176 of JANRKO010000062.1, read as the reverse complement.
AACTCGACGGCGTCATTGAGAACAACGCGCGGCCACTTGGTCCCGAGTTTGGAAGGGCTGACAGTCACAGGATCCCCTCCAACTCACTAAACTCCTTCACAATCTCCACCTCAAGCTCCCACACCCTCGCAACAAGTTTCCCCCGCGACTCATACTTAACCGCTTCGTACTCCGCTTCCATCGCATTCACCGTCGCGCCTCTCATGTTTCTCGCCTCATATGCCCAACCAACGCACGACCCTTGGCGGTCAGGCGATACTTCTGCAGGCGACTGTTGGGCTTGGTGGGAATGGTCATCGCGATGAACTCCCGCGCCAGAGCAGGCTGCAAATATGCGTAAAGGAACGTGGGCCGATGGCGCAGTTCAAGCGTCCGCATCAGTTCGGCAGCGGAGTGATCTCCCGGCCCAAGCGCGTTCAACAGCTTCACGACTTGTTCGGTGACTTGTTCGGTGACTTGTTCGGTAACTTGTTCGGTGACTTCCCCGGTGACTTCCGGGGTGACTTCCCCGGTACCGTCGGCCTGCCACGTCCACGTGATACCGACCGCACTCGGGTCGGATTTCACAACCGGCAGCGACCGGCCACTTTCCCGACACGCTTCCATGATGTGCTCGTATCCACGGCCCCATGATTCGATGAGCCCGGCGCGAAAGAAGGTGCTCGCAATATCTGGGTTCCGCGGCTGCGAGCGGTGGTGCCCCAGTAAGGTGGCCTCCGTCCAGCCCTCTGGCAGAGGCCCTTGGTTCCACATCGAAAGGCCGCTGGTGAAAACCTTGATCTGGATCGGAATGCCCGAGGCGTAGTCCTTGTGAATGAGCGCGTTCAGCAGCGCCTCACGCATCGCCTCGTATGGAATCGGAAATGTCTCGACTCGCTGCACGCCGCGAAACGTGATCCACGCAGACATATACTTGGTGAACAAGAGATCCAGCGTCTTCTCCATCTGCAAGAACAGATCGCCGTGGATCTCATCCTGGTAGAGGATCTGCGCGCCGGTACGAAACATGCCGATCTTGACGTAGGCACCCGTGAACCAGCGCTCCGGTTCCTCATGAAAACACAGAAGTGCCGCGCGCTTCGGCCAACCACCGTCCATCAGCTGCAGTTTGTCCAGCATAGGGCCGTCGGTGAGTGCCAGCGCCTCCGACGGTACACGGTCTCGTCCGCGAGCGAAGCGTCGAAAGCGCTTGAAGGCCTCGGCGCTCAGGTCGTCGACCGACACCCCTGGAACGGGCGCATGATCCCAGTGACGGCCGAACTTCTTTAGCAAGAATGCCGAGAGCGCGTTACCTGTGAGTTGCAACTTCGCACTGCCCGAGCGCAAATGGTACTCACCGCGGAAGCTGATGGGAACCGCCGATGCTTCCACCCCGATCTCGACAAGCGTTTGACCCGCCTCTTGAATGGCCCGCACCGTGGCAACGATACCCAGCGTATCGCGAATCTTGTTCGGCAAATCCACCAGCAGCCGGTGCGCATCCGGCGCACCCACGGATTCGCCCTTGTCATTCTTACCGATGATCAATGTCCCGCCATCGGCGTTGGCAAATCCGCAGATCCAGCGCAAATACTCGTCGCGCCAAGACTCCTTCCATTCCACCAGGTGCGTCTCCCCGAGGCTCACAACATCCCCTCCAACTCACTCAAATCCTTCGCAATCTCCGCCTCAAGCGCGCGCAACTTCGCGATAATCTTCTTGGGCGATTCGTATTTCACCTCTTCGTGCTTCGTCTCCTTGTAGCGATTGATCGAGAGGTCAAAATCTTTCGCTTCGATCTCCTTCAACGGCACCATGAAGTGCTTCGCCGAACGGTCCGTATCCTTCTTCGCGCTTTTATTCCGCCAACATGCCAATGCATCCGGCAAATCGTTGTCACCGATCGGGTCCCGCTTATCGTCGAGCGAAAAGCCATCTGCGCCAACATCGTAGAAGAACACGTGGTCCGTTTTTCCGCCCTTCGCAAACACCACGATCGCCGTCGACACGCCGGCATACGGCTTGAACACCCCCGAAGGCAGCGAGATCACCGCTTCGAGCTGGTTGTCCTTCACGAGTAGCTCTCGCAAAGCGCGGTGCGCCTTCGACGAACCAAAGAGCACGCCATCAGGAACAATCGTCGCGCTCCGCCCGCCCTTCTTCAGCATTCGGAGAATTAAGGCCAAGAAGAGCAGTTCGGTCTTCTTCGTTTTCACTGCCTGCGTAAGCGTCGGATGAACATCTCCTTCATCCAGGCTGCCCTTGAACGGCGGGTTAGCGAGGACGACATCGAAGCCGCCGCTTGCCTGTTTCGGGAACTTCTCGGGGAACGAGTTAGAGAGCGTGTCCTGATAGTGAATGTCCGGGCTATCGACACCGTGAAGCATTAAATTCATCGAGGCGATGCGCAGCATGGTGGCGTCGAAATCGAAGCCGTGAAACATGCCGTTCTGGATGTGAGCTCGGTAAGGCTCCAGCTTGTCCCCGGTGAAGACGATCTCCCCGTTTTCTCCCTTAATTTTCCCCTTGGCCGAGGTGTGCGTCTCTACCAGATACTGCATGGCACCCACGAGAAAACCCGCGGTACCACATGCCGGATCGGCGATTGTTTCTGTTGGTTTCGGGTCCAGCATCTCCACCATGAAGCGGATGATGTGGCGTGGCGTGCGGAACTGCCCATTGATCCCCGCGGTGGTGAGCTTGCCGAGTAAGTATTCGTAGAGGTCGCCCTTGGCGTCGCCCTCAGTGATCGGCAGCTTGTCGATCATGTTCACAGCGGACACCAACAGGCTCGGCTTCTGCACCATGAGCTGGGCGTCCTGCATGTACTCGCCGAAAGTGGTGCCGCCGTTGAGCTTTCTGAAGTGTGGAAACACGTCATCCCGCACCACTTCCAGCATGCTCTGGCGTTTTTGTCTTCGATCCGAATCGGTGACGGTGGCCGGAAGGTGCTTGAAGTTCTTCCAACGCCGTTTGTCGTCAGGGCCGCTAAAACGCCCCTTAAATGGCTTTTTCGTGCGCTCGGCTCGGCGCTCTCCGGTTGTCTCCATCACGTCGAGCAGGCGCGCAAACATCAAGAACGAGATCTGTTCGATCACGGTGAGGGGGTTGGTGATGCCGCCCGTCCAAAATTCGGTCCAGAGCTTGTCGATGTCGCTCTTCTGCTGCGTTGTCAGTGTGCTCATAGGGCTTGGCTTGTAGGCGGGCGGTCACTCGGGAGCGCGCGCCTCGGTTCGAAGGTAGAGAGGATGGCGAGTAGCTCATCCAGATCCTTCTGGTTAGTGAAAATGCCGTCCATGCTCTCGGCGTGGATGGTGGTGAAGGGTGGCTCGTACAGGCGTTCTATCTCGATGCCGCCGTTCTGGGCGATGTAGTTTTGAAGCACCTGCAGGAAACGCAGCTGTTGCGCGGAAAGGCGCGGGTGGCTATGGACGAAAGCCGTGAAGGCTTCCTCAACAGCCTCAGCATCCAAGCCCACTAGGCCGCGAAACACTGTGAGCAGCGAGCGGCGGGTCTCGGGGTCATGCCCCATGAGGAACTTGACGTTAGCCCTATCGTCAACCTCAAGCACCAACTTCGCCAGGGCCTCAAGCTCGTCCTCGCGCACGGCGTTTCCAGCGCGAAGGCGCTGAAGGACAGGATTTTCGGCGAAATGCGCCTCAAGCACCGCTTCGACCCGGCGCTTGTACTCCACGAGATCCAAGCCTTCCAGACGAGGAACATACTCTTCCGCGGTAAAATCGGTGTCGGTAACGTCGAAAATCCGCGGGGCGACCCTGCCGGTTGGCGCGAACTGCTGATACTTCATAATACCGCGCAGCTCGCGTCGCATGCCCTCTAACTCGTGGACCTGCACGGTGGCCCAAAACGCCCTGCTCCCCACCTGCTTGATGGACTCAGCCTTGGCTCTGACCGGATTCTGGTTTTTGGCGAGCAGCTCAACAGCCGCTTCAACGCGGGCACGCAGATCCTGGACCCTGGGCGCCTCTGCACCGCCACGGAGCACCTCAAGTTCCAGACGCGTCATCAGTAGATCGAATCGGTAGGCGTCTTCTTCACCGCGAATGCTTCGCAGACGCTGGAGAGGCGCAGCAATCGAGAGCAAGTCCGCCTGTGTGGCCGCCGCGAAGTGGTGCACCCTGTTCGGGTCAGTCAGCATTTCGAGTTCACGCCGTTTATCGCGAGCATCGATGGCATTGGTGTCCACGACCGCTCGAATGTCGCCGATGATCAGCCCAGCGGCGGCTTGAAATACATCTTGCTCCATCTTGTCGAGCGCGGTTCGCGCCAACTCAATGCGGGCCTCGAAGAGGTGTTGAAGCAGCGATTTTTGCGGCGAGGGCTCCTTTTCCTGGTACTTTTCATCGAAGAACCAGAAGTTTTTCCAGTGATCGAAGATCAGGAACTCCGTCTTGTCCCGCCCCGGGCCAAATAGGTCTTTCCGGAGGCGAGTGCCCCGTCCAATCATCTGCCAAAACTTCACGTAAGACTTAACCGGCTTGGCGAAAACGAGGTTCACCACCTCCGGCACGTCGATGCCCGTATCGAGCATGTCAACCGATATGGCAATCGTGAGCTCATTCTCGGGATCCTTAAAATCGTCAATGAGCTGCTCCGCCCTCGGCTCCTTGTTGTCGATGACTCGGCAAAACACCGAGCCGTGGTGGGGATAAAGCTCGCTGAACACATCTGCAAGGTGCACCGCGTGCGTGTGGCTTCTGGCGAAAACGATGGTCTTGCCAATATGACTGCCAGTCGCCTCGCGAATGCCATCCTGAAGAAGGGAGCGCCAGATCAGGCGGGTCGTGTCTCGGTTGAAGAAGTGTTTGTCGAGATCAGTGCTCTCGTAGTCAACGTGCTCAGCCTGCGGCTCTTGGTCCTCAAGCTGAGCCTGTTGTTCAGGTGTCATCTGCTTGTACCGAAAGCCGCCTCGACTGAAGTTGGTGCTCACCGCCATCACTCGAAATGGAACGAGAAAGGACGGCTTGGCGCTGATAGCGTCGTCGAAACTAAAATGGGAGGTGGGGTCGCGGTCTTCGCAACCAAACATGCCGTAGGTGTTTCGTTCAATAAAACGCACCGGCGTCGCTGTTAGCCCCACTTCGAGCGCGTCGAAGTGCTGAAAAATGCTGCGGTACTTCTTGTACAGGCTGCGATGCGCTTCGTCGGCGATGATCAAGTCGAAGAAGCCGACGTCAAAATCTTCGAAGCACTCCATCATCGACTGATAAGTGGCGAGGTAAATGCGCTTACCGCGATCGCTCGACGTATCTTTGCCGACGATGATGCGGGGTTCGCCAGGCATGAACTCCTTGAAGACGCGGTCCGCCTGTTTACGCAACTCCCGCCGATCGCACAGAAAGAGGATCCGTTTCACCCAGCCCGCACGCATCACAACGTCGCAAAGGGAAATGGCCACACGCGTCTTACCTGTGCCTGTTGCTTGAACGATGAGCGCCTTGCGAACTTTGCTCTCGAAGCGTTCGGTGACGCGTTTTACGGCCTCAAGTTGGTAGATTCGGTCTGCGATGGCAAGGTTCGCCTCTACTGTGGCCAGAGGTGTCTTGTTCGTCCGTTGGTGTATCAGATACTCGAGGCTGTCCTTCGAGTAGAAGCCGTAGACTTTCCGCCACGCATATCCTTGCGCGTCGTCCCATAGGAAAGTCTCGGCGCCATTCGTGAAGAAGATGACCGGGCGAACGCCAGCCTTTTTTTCCAACGCGTTGGCGTAGTCACGGGCCTGTTCAGCACCTTCGTGGACGTCCTTCGCTGTGCGCTTGGCTTCGACGACGGCGAGTGGTTTGCCGTCATCGCCGTAAAGGACGTAGTCGGCGCGCCCTTCGCCGGATTTGGTGGAACGGAGCCCCGACAGAGGCAGCTCTTGTTTCACTTGTTCTGTGTTTTTGCCCGCCTCGCCAACATTCCATCCAGCCGCGATGAGTGCCTGATCGACAAGTCGGCGTCGTGTCGTTTCTTCGTTGAACTGGAGGAACGTCGCAACTTTCTGCCCCTCATCTTTGAGCTGGGTGAGCTCGGTGGCGTGCACTGCGGAGGCCCGTTCAGCCGCGAGCCGCTTCTTGGTCTCATCCTCAAGTGCAGCAAGTACGGACTCGTACTTCGCCTCCGAAAGGCGGAGTTTTTCGAGCGCCTCCTTTGCCTTCCCGTTCGTGGCGCCCGAAGGTTGCGGTGGCGCGTACGTCGGCGTGTCCTCACGTTTGCCACCATCAACCTTGAGGTAGAACCAGCGCGCCGCATCAAACAACTCGTACAGGCAATCGAGAGCCTGTTGGCTCGCGATCGGTTGGCGCGGGTGTACGGCCGCGTTCCCCGCCTTCCGCACAGTGTGCAGCTTGTTTTGAACAACGTCGGGCACAGATTCCCGAAACGGGTCGGCGATCATGAGGTCGTTGAGGTTGTCTGAAAAAGGCGGCTGAAGTCGGTACGCCGTATAGATTGCGACGACCACGTTTTCGACGAAAGCTCGTTGCTTGAACAGGGAGGCTTGTGGATCCGAGTGTGCGTACTGTTCGGCGAACCCGCCCAGATCCGCGAGGACGGCCCGCTTCGCGCGCAGGAACTCAAAGTTCTGCGACTTCATGAACGGGACCTCGCCGTGAGACATGCCCGAGCTATCAGCAGGATTCGTTCCATCACAATTCCACCCCATACTTCTTCGCCCAGTTCGTGAGCGTTTGGTAGTGCGTAAAGCCGATGAGCTCGGCGGCCTTGGTCTTGTTGCCGTGGGCTTCTTCGACCGCCCGGGTGAGGTAGTGGCGGATAACCTCCCCGAGCGAATCCTGTAGTTTAAAGCCATTTCCGAGCGGCCGGTGGAGTACATCTCTATCTTTCATCGTGGCTCGGACAATGAGCGCCGCCGCCAGCGCTTTCTCGTCGATCGACGTCCCCTTGGACCACACAAAAGCCCGGAGCAGCGTCGCCTGCAGCTCCCGAATATTCCCGGGCCACGGCTGTCTGAGGAGAAGAGATTTTGCCCCAGCAGAAAGTTTCTTATGCTGGGTAGTGGGACGCTCCGCGTTGAGAGCGTCAAGCTGGCGATCCGCTAAGAGCAATACGTCGCCCTCTCGGTCGCGCAGCGGCGGGGTGCGCAAGAGCAGAACTCCGAGACGGAAGTAGAGATCCTCCCGAAAGCGCCCCGCCGTAACCTCGGCCATCAGATCGCGATTTGTCGCTGCCACCACCCGCACGTCGACTGCTGTCTCGGTGCTTGAGCCAACCCTTTGTACCTTCTTTTCCTGAAGCGCGCGCAGCAGCTTTACTTGCGCTTCTAGAGGCAGCTCTCCGACTTCATCCAAGAACAACGTACCTCCGTTGGCGCGCTGGAAGGCACCGATGGAGGCGGTCTTGGCGCCCGTGAACGCGCCTTGCACGTGCCCGAAGAACGTCGACTCAACCAGTTCTCTCGGGATCGCTCCGCAATTCACCGGCACGAATTCCCCTTTCCGAGCACTGGCGTGATGCACCGCTGCCGCGAGGAGCTCCTTTCCGGTGCCGGATTCGCCTTCGATCAGAACTGGCGCCAAGTAAGGCGCAGCCTGACGGGCCCGCTCAACCATGGTTGCAACTGCGTCACTTCGCCCAATGATGTTGGCGAAGCTCGGGTCCTCAGGGTGAGCACCCGCGGCAAACTCCTCCAACTTGGCGTTGCCTTGCCTAACAAGTGCAGGCACGAACTCCGCAGCAATCTCGAACGGGACGTTCGCCGCCTCAACCCCCGCTTCCTTGGATGACTGGATCAGCTCGGCTCCGTACCGAGGAGCCACCAGGATCCATATGGCGGCCATGGCGGGTGTACCGGGGCTCAGGTGAAACGTCAGACGCGTCTTGGGACTGATGCTGGGGACTAACCACTCCAGGGTGTTCGTTACGGCCCGATAGATATCGCCATAATGGGTGGGTGAGCTGAGCTTCTCAGTGCGGACCACGATCGGCGCAGACGTTTGCTTCTTTAGCCAGCCCACGAACAGCTGCGTGTCAGCTTTGGAGTAGTTGGTGACCAAGACAATTTGTTCGAAGTCCCGAACCTTGGCCGCCTGCGCCACGGGACCGAGACCAACAGTGGCCTCGCCCTTCGCCGCGCGCAGGTCGGTTGTACCAAACCAAGTCACCAGGACTGCTCCCATCGGCGAGAGCATAACGGATTTTCTGATCTCAGAAGACGACTTATTCTGGCTCAGGGAGCAATTAGCGAAAACCCCATAAATCCTGGACAAGGAGCCCCTCGCCCGGCCTGGCACGCTCCTTGGAATACCGCCTGGCATGTTAACTCAAAGCCCCCTCGCCATCGACGTTCAAATGGACACCTCCAACCTTGACGCCTCCATCCGCGATTCGCGGTCAGACGTTGTTTCAACGTTGCTCCCGCTCGACGAAGGCCAACGGCGCAGCTTCGTTGCCGACGCCTGGACGGTCGGCGTCCGAGCGATCATGAATGCCCACCGCAACGCCGAGGAAGCTCGCCTGGCCGACGTTGGCAAGACCATCTTGTCCGACCTGGATCGGGAGCTCCAGACGCACGTCGTTCGCCACCATGATCTCCTGGTGGAAATGTTGAAGCGATACTTTGATCCCAACGATGGCCAGGTTGCCCAGCGCATCGACGGCTTCGTCAAGGACGGAGGACAATTGACCCACGCTATGGAGAAGTATCTCGCGCCGGAGCACGGTGCTCTTGCCCGCACGCTCGCAGGGCAACTCGGAGAAAACAGCCCGCTTCTTAAACGCCTCAGCCCCACCGATCACGAAGGCATCGTGCACGTGCTTGAAACCCGCATTCGGGAAGCGCTCGCGCAAAATCAGCTTTCCTTGGCGAAAGCACTGGATCCCTTGAACGAAGACGGCCACGTTACGCGTTTCCTTCGGGCACTGCGCATCGACATCGAAAAGGCGGACAACGACCGAACGAAGCAGCTAGCCGCAGTGACGAAGGCCCTGGACGCAAACGACGAAGCATCCCTCTTGAGCCGGCTCATGCGTGAGACCCAGTCCGCTCGTTTGGCCTTCTTGCACGCCATGAATCCCGATGAACCCGGTTCACCACTCGCAGTGCTGAAGGCGTCGCTCTCCTCACTGCTGGAGGCCCAGGCCAAATCGCAGACGGAGGCCCTGGTTGTCGAAGAGCGGCAGCAGAAGCTGGACCACTATATTCGCGAATCGGTCGCACGCCTCGAAGAGCGGCGACGCGGAGACGCACGCTGCGCACGCGGTGGCAATACATTTCAGGATAACGGCCTGAACTTCATCCAGCGCGCGGTCCACGGCGCTCCGATTATCGTCGACAACCTCGGCGGCATTGTCGGCGCTCGCCCCGGCAGCAAAGTCGGCGACCAGCTGCTGCGGTTTAATGAGGAAAGCCTCTTCGCAGGAGCTGCGCTCGTCGTTGAGATGAAGCACGACTCCTCCTACACGGTGTCGCGAGCCCTGGCAGAGCTCGAGGTCGCACGTAGCAACCGAAGTGCTCAAGTTGGCCTTTTCGTGATGGCCAAGAGCCACGCACCTGCCGGCTTCCCCGCAATGGCGCGCTACGGCCAAGACGTCCTCGTCACCTGGGATGACGAAGACGATTCGACTGACCCTTACTTGCACGCGGGCGTGATCCTAGGGCTCGCGCTTGCCAGCCGCCAACGCCGCCCGCTGGACGAAGGCGACATTAAAGCCTTGGCCGACGTTGAACACCGCATACAACAGGAACTCAAACGTCACGAAACGATGAAGAAGCTGGCGGAGCGCATTCGGAAGGATGCCGAAGAACTTGGCGAAGAGCTTCGAAAAGGAGGCGATAAGCTGAGCCTGCTCCTGCGAAACGCCAAGGACACGCTGAAGGCCCTCAACGTGGAGCTGACCGATGCCGACGCAGAACGTAGCGAGGTGATCATGCTGAGAGCACCTACACCAGCGAATGGTGAAGCCGTGGCCTCGTGATGGCCTGCGTGCGAACGGCGGGGTCCCCTTCAAATCGCCGGCATCACATTCCCACCCGACACAGAAATGTACTGTCCGCTAATGAATTGAGCCAAATCCGAGGCCAAAAACGCCACAAGATTGGCCACGTCTTGATCGGTACCTCGACGCTTCATGGGCACTTTTGATTTGTAGCCGCGTTCAGCCTCGCTATTTCCATCCGGCACGTCGTGGCTCACCACCCAACCGGGCGCCACCTGGTTCACGGTGATCTGATGTTCGCCCACTTCGCGAGCTAATACGCGAAGCACTCCATCCATGCCGCGTTTGCCAGCAACATACGCCGATTGGTTCGGGAAATTCTGCATCGCGCACTCGGTATTGATAGCAATAACCCTCCCGCGCTTACGCTCCACCATGGCCGGCACAAAAGCTTGCGCCATCAGCACATTGTGAAGCACACACGAGCGAAATTGGCTCTCGTAATCGGCGACATTTTGTTCGAGAACCTGCGTCCACGCGTACTGAATCACGGCATTGGTAACAATGATGTCCGGCACCCCTAGCTCCGCTTCGATGCGTGCCTTCATAGATAAAATGGCGGATTTATCGGTCACGTCAGCCTGAATCGCCAAGCTCCGTCCACCGCGCTCTCTCACCTCACCTGCAACCTGCTCGGCCATCTTCTGATTGCGAATGTAATTCACGGCAACACTCGCACCGCAGTTAGCCAGAGCGCGGCAGATCACGCGCCCCAACTGGCCAGAGCCGCCGGTAACAACGGCCAGCTTTCCGTGCAGATCGATCTTCACTGGGGGAACTCAGTGCGTCTCGAGGCCGCCGACCACCGCAAACGTGGGCGACGTCATCGAGGCGAATTCGGCTTTGACCCACTCGGCAGAGCGAGGGACCTTTTGGAGGCGGAATTCGTCCATCGTGGCATTGGCGAAGGCGCCGTTTACTGTCGGATCGCACCCGAAATAACCCCCATCGGCGAGGAGCCCATCGGGGAACTTCATCGTCATGTAATCGATCCCGGTCTGCATTTCGACCTGAACGCCATCTTGATAGACAACTGTAGTACTCGACACCAGGTCAACGACGACCACGATGTGTGTCCAGACGTCGTTCACAACCTTCCCATTATTTAGTCGAAACTCATGAATGAAGGGCATGTCCTTCACCCAGACAGGGTTGGCAACCACGTAGAGCCCTTCTCCCTCCTGGTCGATCTCGAAGGCGGCGTGCCCCCCAGGAACCCCCCCGATAGCGCCGTTACCCGCGAGCGCGATAATCGCACCCGCTGAGTCGACCGTGGAAGGGTGGGCCTGCCACCACCCGGAGAACGACATCGCCGGTGCCCCACCCAACTTTACAGCTGCCTGAGGCAAATCGAAGTGGGACTGCACAGCTTGGCGCAACAGAAGTCCTTTACCGACCTTCGCGGCGACAAACTCCGTCCCAGCACCGTTCTCCATTCCGCCATCACCAGCCCCGGTCATCGCTTTGCCGTCGTACTTCCCCGCGCCCGAATCCTTGCCGTCCGCAAAGTGCCATACGCCGATGTAGGAGTCCGCGCTCCACACGCCCTGTGTCGCCGAAGCCGGCAGTGCAGTTGCTGCAGGATTCCCGTAGTACATGCGCAATTCCACGCTCTGACCCATCGGGGGCAAGCTCGGCACGCGCACCCAAACTACCGCTTCCGTAGCGCTCCAGCTTTCGATCTCGGAATCCAGAGGTGTGCCTGAAGCGTCGGTAAAACGGATGTCTTCACCCATGCTCTTCGCGCTTGCGAAGTCAAAGTCGGCGCCAAGCTTCACGGGCACCGGGAAGTTAACCAGCGCTTCCGCTTGGGGCCCCTGAACCGTAATGACTCTGCGCCTGGCCCAAGCGGGGTCCCACCAGCCGGTGTTAATCACCGTGCCACCGCCGCCTGCTGCGGTAGCACCACCCGAGTTGGCATTTGAAGCACCGCCGCTTGCCGTACCCATCCTTCCGCCAGCCCCAGTGCTCACAAATGCTCCGCCTGCACTGTTGTTAATCTGTGAGCCACCACCGGCACCACTACCCCCCGAAGCCGCTGACGTTGCCTTGCCTTCAGCGTTGCGCACCGCGGGTGACGAACATCCCACGGCCACCAAAACTCCCGAGAGCCCTAGGAGAGCGAATGACAAAGCGCGCCAGGATGTGACACGAGCGTAACTAGAGTTGATCGCTGAGGTTGAGCGTGTTTGCAGAAGGCTTCGAAACATGTTGGTCCTCTGATCTTGGCGTTACCCCCAGGCAAAGGACAGCGAGAGTGGCCTGTTTTTCGACCCGCTTCAAGCTCCCACGTAGCCCCCCACCTGCCGCTCATGTTATCCGCCAGGCTAACACCCATGCCCAAGAACACCCCAGCTTCTCCCGCCAAGAAGGCCGCTCCCAAAGCTCCCAAAGCTCCCAAAGCTCCCAGCGCTTCAAAGGCGCGCCCGATCATGGATACGCACATTCACCTTTATCAGGTGACTCGACCAGGCGGCGTGCCGTGGCCTTCGAAAAAGCAGAAGTTGCTGTATCGCGATATCACACCGGCCGCGTACAAGGAGCTTGCAGCGGCACACGGAATTGTTGGCTGTGGCATCGTGGAGGCGAGCCCTTTGCACCAAGATAACTTCTGGGTGCTCGATCAGATCAAGGGAGATACCTTTTTTCCGTTCCTCGTCGCTCAGCTTGAAGTAGGCTCTCCTGATTTCGCCAGGAACCTCGCCGAGCTGAAGAAGGATAAACGTGTGGTGGGTGTGCGCTGTTTTCTTTGGAGCCCCACGCTCACGTTGGATGAAACGCAATTGGCTCATGTGCGTGAGATCGAAAAGGCTGGCCTGGTGATGGATTTGGTGAGTCGCAATACGCTCAATCCGAAAGCCTTGGTGTCGAAGCTGGCCGCCGCTGCCCCCAAGCTGCGCATCGTGCTCGATCACTTGGCGGGCGCAAAAGGGGCCGAGCCAGATGCCGAGTGGGAGCTCAACATGCGTCGCCTGGCGGATTTGCATCCGAACATCTTCGTTAAATTCTCGTCTTTTTTTGACATGTACAGCACCGCGCCCGCGGAAGATAAAACCTGGAAGTCGCCCGCAAATCTCTCGGCGTACCAAGCGCACTTCGATGTGCTGCTGAGCGCATTTGGCCCGCAGCGCTTGATTTGGGGGAGCAACTGGCCTGTGTCAGATCTGGGCGGAAGCTTCGGCGAACAGATCCGTCTGGCGGAGGAATTCCTGGCGCCGCACGGTACAGCCGTGCGCGACCAGGTGATGTACAAAAATGCAAAAGCAACCTATCGACGGGGTAATGCTAAGAAGTAGCTCACTATTGGGCGCGCTCTCAGGAAACTCACTATGTACGGAACCCAACGCTTAAGCCCTCGCTTCCGCGTAGATATTGTGCTTGGCGTGGTATTCACGGTCATCACGTGCGGCATCTACAACATCTTCTGGAACAAGAAGCAGTTCGAGGCGATGAACACGCTGCTTGGACGGGAAGAGTACAATTTCTGGCTCTGGCTGGGCGTTTCGTTCATCACCTGTGGTCTCTTCCACATCTATTACCAGTACAAGTTCGGTACGGATCTTGATGCCTTTCTGAGAGCTCAGGGCGGAACTACGGAAACGCACTTCGGAATGCTGGGCCTTCTGCTCTCACTATTTGGCCTTTCCGTGATTGCGGACGCCATCTTTCAGCAGGAGTTCAACAAGCTCACTGGTTAACATCTGGGCGGTTCCACATCTGGCTCCAGACGAGAATCGCAGCAGATGCCAGCGCTGCGATTGCAGCTCCGGTCGCGAGCGCGGCAAGGGGGCTCACGCTTTGCCACAGCCAGCCCGTAAGCAACCCCGCAGGCACTGCACTGATCCCGGCCATGAAATTGTAGTAACCAAAGGCCCGGCCGCGTGAGCTCGCTGGAGCCAAGTCGCGCACGAGCGCCTTCTCGGCAGGTTCGCTGAACCCGTAATACGCCCCGTAGACCACGAAAAGCACCCAGATCTGCCATGTCTGCGTAGCGAGCCCAAACCCAAGATACGTGGCCGCATACACTGCCCAGCCAACCACAATGAGCTTCACGCGCGAAACGCGATCAGACCACGCACCACCGGCGTAGGAGGTAGCAGCTTTGGAAACATGAAAGACCGTCCAAAGCAGCGGGATGACGGCTAGCTCAACGCCGAGCTCCCGCGCACGTAGAAGAAGAAACGCATCCGAGGAACAGCCGACGGAAAACAACAGAAGAATGCCGAAATAGGCGCGCAGCGACGCAGGTAACGGCTCCGGCACTGGGGGACGTGGAGCTGCAACCGAAGCGGCAGCAGCCGAAGCCGCGGCTACTGAAACCTCCGCCGTCGAAGCATCCGCACGTGGTTCGGGCCCAGGATCCATTCTTGTTTTTGTGGGCAAGCTTTCTCTCACCGTGCTAACCGCAACGACGGCGAGCGCTCCGGGAATAAAAGCACAAAGAAATACAGTCTGCAGCGAGAAACCCAGGCCGAGCAGTGCCGTGGCCAATAGCGGCCCCACCACCGCTCCCGCGTGATCGAGCGCTCGCTGAAACCCAAATGCGCGCCCCACATCTTCGTGCGCCACCGATTCGGCGAGCATCACGTCGCGGGGAGCCATGCGCACACCTTTCCCAACTCGGTCCGTCACGCGTACGGCCAACACGTGCCAAGGAGCTGTGGCGAAAGCGACCAACGGGCGAACGAGTGAAGCCAGCGCATAGCCGGCAAGCACCAGAGGCTTTTTCCTCTCTACGCGGTCAGTGAAATAACCCGACGCGAGCCGCAACAGGCTTGAGGTAAGGTCAGCCACACCCTCTACGAGCCCAAGAAATATCGCGCTTGCCCCTAGCGAAGCCACGTACGCCGGAAGTAACGGGAAGATCATCTCGGATCCAACATCCGTGAAGAAGCTCGCAACCCCGAACGCGATGACGGCCGCGGGCAGGCGAGCCCTGACTACTTTGCGACTTACCGGGAGCATTGAGGAGCTCCCAGGTATCCTCGCCACAGCTCCAAAAGTCAGCCCCAATTGCTTGGAGCGTCATACTTTGGAATGGCAGCCGCGCTCTGAGCGAGCCGCCACCACTCTTGCACCACTGGCGTTTCCCAAAGTGTGGCCTGGTAGCTTGCGAAATCCCCCGCAAGCTCGACGCCATAGGTTCGAAAGCGACTGAGGATTGGGAAATACATGGCATCCGCAATCGTGAAGTGACCGAACAGATACGGGCCGCCAGAGGCTTGCAGCGAAGCCGACCAAATGTCCTTCACCCGCGCGATCTCCCACTTGGCTCCCTCTGAGACCCCCTTCAATGTGAAGCGCGCGCGTGCGTTCATGGACATTTCGTTGCGCAAGCACGCAAAATTTGTAGACATTTCGCAGCTGATGGCACGGGCTCGCGCCCTCAGCTCCCGCGCTTCCGGCCAAAGGCGAGCGGCAGGCACAAGCTCAGCTGCGTATTCACAAATCGCCAAGGCTTCGTGCACACTCAGTGAGCCGTCGATAAGGATTGGCACCTTCCCCGCGCCTGAAAACTGCAGCACTTTTTGTTTCCATTCGGGATCGACAAATAGGCCCACCTCGTGCGTGCGAAATTCAATCCCTGCATACTTAAGGGCGAGCCACGCTCGCACCGACCAAGAGGAGTAGTTGAGGCTGGCAACAACGAGGCGTTTCACGCGGTGTGTTTAGCAGAAAGCTAACCAGTGATATACGCACACGGTGCTCATCTCATCTCTCGTTGGTGCCGATTTTCCTGAATTTAGCGAAGCGGCGCGGGCCGCGGCGCAGGAGTTCCACCAACGCTTGGCCAAGCCTCCCGGGAGCCTGGGGCGCCTGGAGGAGATCGCCGCGTATTATGTCGGCGCGCACGGCTTGATGCCTCCGCCAGCCCCAGAGCGCCCCACGCTGGTAGTGTTCGCAGCCGACCACGGAAGCACCGCTGAAGGGGTCAGCGCCTACCCTTCGGCCGTCACTGCAGCCGTTGTCATCAACGTCATGGCAGGGGGTTCGGCGATCAACGCGCTGTGCCGCTCGAACGGTATCCACCTGCGTTTAGTGGATGTGGGGCTCTCGGGCAATCTATCGAGAGCACCACGCGAGGCGGCAGTTCCACTCGAATGCCGCAGCGTTGGTCATGGCACCCAGAACTTCTTGCAACGCGCCGCCATGACGCCTGAACAGGTTCACGCCGCTCTCAATGTTGGCCAAGGGGTCGCCCAGGAGGCCATCACAGCGGGATCCAAGCTCCTCGCCGTAGGCGAAATTGGGATCGGCAACACGGCGTGCGCCTCGGCCTTGATCGCTGGGGTCACGGGAATTCCCGCCAGAAGCGTCGTGGGGCCAGGTGCGGGTCTCGATGCAGAGGGCGTCGAACGGAAGATTCACGTGATCGAAAAGGCCCTCAAACGTTTCCGCGCAGGCCACCCCGAGTCTGCTGTCCGCCCCGCGGACGCAGCAGAGGCCGAGGTCTTGCAGGGAGCTCGTAATGCCAAGGTTCCACGGGTCAATGCTTTAACCTTATTGACTGAGCTTGGCGGGTTTGAAGTGGCCGCGATGGTCGGCTTCATACTGGAGGCGGCACGAAGGCGTACACCTGTAGTGCTGGATGGAGTTGTAACCGGTGCTGCTGCGCTAGTGGCGGCTGAGCTTGTACCTAACGTTCGCCGCTTTTTGCTGGCGTCCCACGGCTCCACCGAACCAGGAGCGCGTGTGGTGAATGACCGCCTCGCTCTCAATCCTTTGCTTGAGTTTTCCATGCGCCTGGGTGAAGGAAGCGGCGCCGCACTTGGAATTTCGCTATTGCGAAGCGCGGTCGACGTGATGCTCCAGATGTCGACGCTCGATGCCGCCATTGAGCGTGCGGGGCTGGGCCCACGTGGAGAGTAAGCTGCCCGCCCCTCTCCGAGGGCTCCGCGCCTGCTTCGTCTTTCTCACACGCATTCCGCTCGGGGGGTTTCCTTATTCCGCGGAAGATTTTCGCTGGGCGGCGGCCCACGCTCCGCTCGTTGGCTACTTCGTCGGCGGGCTCACGGGGCTTGTTTTCTGGCTGCTTCTCCCGATCGGGGAGCTGGGCGCAGCTGGAATCGCGGTCGCCGTATCCCTCCTTGTTACCGGCGCCTTTCACGAAGATGGCCTCGCCGATACCGCCGATGCTCTTGGTGGTGGTTACACGCGCGCGAAGGTGCTGGAGATCCTCAAGGATAGTCGGGTCGGGGCCTTTGGAGCCGCGGCTCTCTGCATCTCACTGCTTATTCGCGTGGCATTGATCGCTCAGCTTGGGCCATCCGGCTTGTGGGCGCTTCCGCTTGTGGGCGCAGCTGCGCGCGTGGGCCCCATCGTTCTTATTGCCACGTTGCCATACGTTACCGATGAGAAGTTCTCAAAAAGCGGGGACCTTAGTCGCGCCGGCTGGCTACAAACAGCGGTTGCGACGCTTTGGCTAGTCGCTGGTCTTGCATTCGCTCACTACTTCCGTTGGCTGACACCCGAGCGGACGGGGTGCCTCGTACTGAGTTTAGCGCTGATCACCATCGTTACTGGTTATCGGTACTACCGGCGCGTGGGAGGCGTAACCGGGGACTTTCTCGGCGCCACCGAGCAAATAGGGGAAATAGCTGCGCTCGTAATCCTAACCTGGAAGTAGCATCCAAAGCCTATATTCGGGCCACGGGGCGTGTTTCTTTGCCACTAGGCCGCAGCCACCGCGGCACATCGCGCACACCCGGGCCTGCATATGCAACACATACTTTGTATGCGAAGTACTCTACCGCGCGCGACAAGGGCTTCCCAGCCACATCGCGCACACCCGGGCCTGCATATGCAACACATACTTTGTATGCGAAGTACTCTGCGGCGGACGAAAAGGCGTACGCCCAGGCCACTACAAGGGGATGCGCGTTGATGCCTAAGGTGCTGTTTCCTTTATCACCGTCGGAATGCCTGCAACCATCAGCACCACACGCGAAGCACGACGCGCTAACTCCTGATTCAAAAAGCCCTGCGCGTCAACGAACCTCCTAGAAATTTCGGTCTCCGCGTGGGGGCCCCAACCCAGTTCGTTCGTGACGAAGATGCAATGGTTCTGACGCTCGAGCAGGCGCGAAAGTTCGTTGTACATGCCTTGGAGGGCTTGCTCCACGTCGGCATCGAGATCGAAGAACCAGTTGCTGAGCCAAAGCGTTGCGCAATCTATCACCACCACTTCATTCACAAGCTCAAGCGACCCGAGGGCCTTGGGTTCCTCGATTGTTCGCCACTCTGGCCCCCGATCGGCCTGGTGCCGCCGCACGCGTTCCTGAAGTTCTGCGTCAAGCACGCGTGCCGTTGCCACGTACACGGGAGTTTCACTTAGTGCGCGGGCTTGCGACTGAGCGAAACGACTTTTACCCGATCTGGCGCCACCAATGACCAGAGTTAACATGCCCTTAGAATGGCCCTAAACCAACTGGCGGCAAGCCGCTAGAAGATTCGATGGTGACGGGAGCAAGCTCCATAAAGTCCGCTTTTGCATCGAAGCGGCGGATGGTGCCGGTGTCTGTATCTGCGAGCAAACATAGATCGTTGCAGCCAGGCATGCATTTTAGGCCGTTGTAGACCACGCCTTTGCCCTTTCCGTCCTTGTCCGGACGTGCGGTCGCGAGCACACGAGTGATTTCCGTGGTGAGATCGAGCACAAATAGCTGATTATCGCCCACCCCACCGTACGGTGTTTGCGTCTTGCTCAAGATCTGAGTCTCGGAAGCGAAGGCGAGCTCCCCTTGAGAGGAAAAGCCAAGTTGAGCGTGGACTGAGATCGTCTTTTTGAGGGTGGGCGGCGTGGTGGTCGCATCAAAGACCAATACACCTGATTCATTCGGATCTGCGAGTGTGCCATCGAGATTGATGATGCCTGTGCAGGACACCGCTAGAAGCTTCTCAGACGGAGAGAGTTCTGCTCGCCCACAGGCCTTTTTACCCTGCAAAACGAAGTTCCAACTGACCTCATCGGTCATCGTATTGAAGCCCAGAAGCTCACTTTCTCCCGACATGAACGTCATCGAATCAAAGCGCTGCAGGACGACAATCACGGTCTCGTTCCGAAGGGTGAGGGAGACGGGGGCCGGTGGAAAACTCGTGCCACGAGGTAGGGCAATGCTCGACACAATTTTGGGCACACTCGGGTCGATAACCAAGATATCTCCACCTTGGTCGAAGGGTTCTTTACCAGGCGCTGCGTTGTCACCAAAACGTGCGACGTAGGCCTTGGTCTTGGAGAGCTCAAGGTAATCATACGGGTTGGATTCAAAACCAGTACCTACGGGGAGCTGAGCGCGAACCGACGCTGTTTTTGGATCGGCCCAGGTCAACACGTTCGTCGCATACCGATCGATGAGTGTAACTTCATCGCCTAGAGGGCGGGTGCCTGGAACCACTAGATCTCCCGAGAAGGGAGCGGCGAGCCCGGAAGCCTGGGTGGAACCACTCGAGAGGAAGGAAGCTGAAAGCGCCTCACCCTGGGGATCCAGAAGTGCCACCTGACTCGAAACGAAGTCACCCAAGACGGCCACCATCCCGGAGGGGCACTTCAAGGCTCCCCGCGAATCACGTGTAACCGGCAAATCGATGCCCCCGGTGCTGCTATCTTTGCTCTCAACATTGCATCCCAAAAGGCCAACAACCAAAACCAAACTCATTAGATTTTTCACTTGATTGACATCTCCATTGACACAAAGAAGCTGCGCTGTGGCAGCGGATAACCAACTCGATCAAAACGTTCGGAACCCAAAACATTGGCGATGCGCCCCCGCGCCTTTAGTGCATCAGCCAAAAATCCCTGCTCAAGCTCCAGGTCCACGCTGAATTGCTGGGGGATAACGACCAGGCCCGCCGGATCTGCATAGCGGCTCGACTGATAGAGTGAGCTCGCACGAAGCTTTGTGCACTCAAGCGTTCCCGGTGAGTGCGCTTTCGTGCGCACCTCTACACCGAGGGCACCAACCAAGCGTGAATGAAATGGCAGAAGATCGTTGGTAATACGCCGGTCCGGAGTTGTATCGCGAGCATCGAGCAGCGTAAGCGATAGGTCTGTGCTTAAGTGTTCGCCAAGGTCCGCACCGGCCGCCGTTTCAACGCCCTGCACACGCGCCGCCTGAACGTTGATGGGTATCAGGTACCCCTGAGCGTTGCGCACATAGCTCACCAGGCGTTCGGCACTACGGGAGTAAACGTCCGCATCCGCCCAGAAACGCGCCGAATCGGTGCCTACCTGCAGCCGAGTACCGATTTCTGCGGTGACTCCACTTTCGGGCAACAAGTGCGAATTGCCCCGAACCAAAAGCCCCACGCCGTGGACTTCGCCAAGGCTCGGGAAGCGAACATAGCGCGCTGCACTCGCGTACGTCGTGAGCACCTCGGTGCGATGTGAGACAGCAACGCGCCCAACGGGTTCCAACCCATCACAACGAGCGAATTCCAGAGCCCTCCGACAGCTTAAAGCCCCAAGTGGACTCAAGAACCAGCTCTTTGCGAACTCATAGTCCAAACCGGTCGCACCGCGCAGAGTAACGGCTGATGCGCTCGGAACCGCAACATCTCCGTCACGGCGTTCCAACCTATCAACAGAGGCATCCAAGGCTGCGACGAGCTTTGCATTCCGGGAGAGTGCAAGGTCCAGATCAAGCTTCTGCGCTCCCCGTTGCCCAGCGTTTTCGACTCGTGGAGCGAGCAAGGAAAGCTCCGATTCCGGGTCCTCGTACACGGAGCTTGCGCTTGTAAAAGAGGTCGCAAGCCGCAGCGAGTGGAGCTTCCGAGGCCCAAATTTGGCGCGTGAGCTCACACCCAAAAGAACGCGAGCGTAGCGGGCTCGCGCGCGTTCTGTGGGCAAAAGGGCCAGCCCCACAACGCCTTGTTCACGCGATGTAACATTGGCGACGACATTCAAGTTGACGTGATCGTTCAACTGAACACGATCAAGAAACCAGGCGTCTAAGATGCTCACATCACCGTTGCTCTGTCTCCCGGCACGGTCGTCCCCCGTGACGAACAGTGTCCCGCGGTTGTCGTGAAACGGGTAGTCGTTATCAGCATGTGCAGCCTGGATGCCGACCAACGTTTGATGGCTCTGGCTACCCGCCGCCGCCCAAGAAAAACCTGAGACGGATCCAAAACTCCCAATAGTGACCCCAGCTCCGGACTGACCAGGCTCCGGGCGCCTTGGCTCAAAGGCAATGGCCCCACCTATGCCTAATTCATCGGCAAAAATTGGGGCATTTCCACGATAGATCTCTACTCTGTCCACAAGCCAGAGTGGCACCGTAGAAAGGTCAACAGCGCCCCCCACCTCATCGTTCAAGCGGATCCCTGCAAGGTAGACTGGGGTTTGCTCGGCAGTGGCCCCGCGCACGGAAGCTGTAGCCGCGGATCCAAAGCCCCCGTATTCGGCAACCTCAACGCCGCTCTCACGCCGCAACACATCTGCCGCCTGAAGCCCAGGTGCTTCCAGGTCTTCACGCCGAACCACGGAGCCAGAAATCGCAGGCTCGCCCGGCAGCGCATGCGGGTGAAGCGGGGCTCCCACCACCTCCACAGTGCGCGCAGCATCGTCCGAACCCCCGTCTGATGCGCTCCGCTCCCCCTGATTCGCCGTTGAAGCGTTGGTGACAGCAGACCCACTCGTGTCCGTTGCAGACGCAACTGCACCCTGCGTTAAGAGCGCAAATATCAACAGTAATTCACGAGCCAGAGGCTTTTGCTTCACGAGGCACCGACTGCCCGAAAACACGCTCAAATTGGCGCGTTTTTGGACCTGCTTGGCTCACCGCTCTCCCTAGAAAGCTTCGGAACCGGCACCCGAACTGTTTCGGGTGATCCTCGTCAGGTCTTCGGACTTGGGGCGGGCACCGAGAGGTGCTGTCCTAAGCGTCGTCGCTTCCCAACCTTGCCGCCGCCAGATGAGCCTGGGGCCAACTTGATCAGTGCTTCGAGACGACGTTCGTTCCCTATACCGCTGCTGGGCAGTTCCGGATTTTCACCGGATTCCCTTGAAGTGAGCCCACCGGGACTCACGACGAGTGACGGCGCGGACCCTATCGGCGGCCCCAGAGAGTGTCAAGCAATTCTGGTTCGCCTCGTATTCAACGCTGAGATCACCCCGCGCGAGCCAGGGTGGTGCCCTGAGGCCTTTCTCGTCAGCCTTGGCGCTAGGCGAGGGACAATACCGTGCCAGCGTTCAGGTTGGTGTCCCCGATGGGCTTGTCGATACCGAACGGCTGCAAGATGCTGCGAAGTACCAGGTTGTTCGACGCCTCACCGTAGTCAAGAGTTCTTCCTGGAGTAACTTTACCGCCAGCTCGCCCGAACGTTGTGTATGGAACGAGTGAGTGGTTGTGATCACCGGCCGCACCGAACTCGGAGCACAATAGGATGAGTGTGTTGTCGAGCATGTTGCCGTTGCCCTCCGGCGTGGCCTTCAAGCGATTCATGAAAACAGCCATTTGGTCGACGAAATAGGTCTGCACTTTGTCCAACGCCGGATTGAAGCTGTGCTCCAGATCATGGTGATTGTCCGAAACACCAATGTAAGGGAATGCGATGCCGCTCTGGGCTGAACACAGCATTTGCACGCTCGCAACACGACTCAGATCACACACAAGCGATTGGTACAAGAGGTCAAACTGCGCGGGTAAGATGTTTGGAACATCGGTAGGATTGCCGACGTTGGGGGTCATGCATCCCGTCCCCACAACTGGGGGAGGTACGTTCACTCCGCCCCCGCCACCACCTGTGCCGCCACCGGGTCCGGGCGCTGGCCCCAGCTGCTGCTCAAGCGCGCGCAGTGATTCCAGATGTTGATCGAGCTTCTGCTGCTCGTTGACACCACCGACAGCTTTCAGCGCAACTATCTCGTTCTTGAGCACGTCGAGCATGCTGCGCCCCCGTGCGCCCGTATCGACTGGAGGGGCAACCGGAGGCGTTGTCGCGGTGCCCGTAGACGTCGTTGTGGGCTGTGGTGTGGGTGTGGGTGTCGCTCCCGAGAAAAGCCGACTGAACATAGTCGCGGGGGAATCGATAGGTGGTAGTGCGCTTCCGCCTCGAAAGCTGATGCGCATCTGATCGATCTGCGCGCCCCGCGTAGATACCCCGAACTGGAGGGATGGAAACTTGACTGTACCGCCGATCTTATCGGCTATTTGCTGATCGATAGAGTCCGTAAGAGCCCACTTCGCCACTCCTGCATCCGGGACGCTAGAATCACCCGTGAGGAGCCCACGCATTGCCGCCCCGTGTGGTTCGTTGCTCTGCGACCACATCTGTGCGCCAGCATCATTGTTGGAGCCGTGGATCTGAATGCTCTCGGACTGCAAACCCGCCAGAGGCTTAAGTACTTTGTCGAACGTCCAGCCGCCCAAGCCTTCTGTTCCTGTCGGGAAATAGACCCCACCTGCAATGTGGAGCACCACGAACCTAACGGGGAAAGATGCCGCTTGAGCCTCAACAAAGCTCTCACGAAAGAGCGGGACTGCCAGGAACCCGGCCGCGCCCATGCTCATCATCAACTCACGCCGCTTCAAAAGTGATTTCGACAACATGTTTCTTCCTTTTCTTTCCAGCGAAACTTGAGTTGCTGCCTTACTTGTCCGACCGGTACGCGTAGCTCTCGTTGCCCACCAGGGCCGTCAGGAGTTCCCGCATATCCGCGTTGGTGCTCACCATCTTCGTCATCATCGCGTCGATGATCCCCTTATCCCTCAGGTACTTCGGGTAATCCGGGCTCGTCGTGTCTGTTACTGGATCCAAACTCACCCGGCCTGTCCCCCAACGGAACGCTTCTCGCGATACGCAGTTCTTCAGTACCTGGCTCCCTGCGATCCGACCAACCAGCTCGATTCCGTTGGCAAACGGCCCATCTACTTCAGGATCGATCTGCTTCACTTCTCCAGACGAATCGACAGGCTTGCCGCTTTCAACCGCTCGGTACGCTCCCACCGCGTCGTAGTTTTCCAAACCAAAACCCAACGGATCGATCAGCGTGTGACATGACGCACACGTCGGATTCGTCGAATGTGCATTGATCCGTTCACGAGTCGTGGCTGTTGCTGAAGGTGGCGCCACCGGATCGATCTTCAGCCCGGGCGGCGGTGGCGGCATCGCCGTGCACATCACCCGCGTCCTCAAGATCTTCCCCCGCGTGATGGGAAACGAATCATTGATCTTCGAATGGGCAGTCAGAAACGCAGCCTGCGTCAGGATACCCATCCGCTCCCCAGGTAACGTTACCTTCGCCCAATCCGTACCCGTCGGCCCACCACTCACTCCATAGTGGCTTGCCATCATGCCATCCGCATACGTCCAATTCGCGTTGAACAGCGTTACGACCGAACCTCCCGCTTCGCTGAAGATCGAATCCACAAATCGGTGCGATTCTTCCACAATTGCCGTGTGTAGCCCCGTGTCGTACGTCGGGAAAAGCGTCGTATCTTTCGTGGCTCCCACCGCTTTCGAAATCCCCAGCCAATCTAGAACGAATCCTCGTAACCACGGCGTCGCCGTCGGCAGCAGCCGCCGCAGCTGGGCCTCTCGACCCGCTCCCGTCGCCAACTGGTTACCTGCAGCCGCCGCAAACAGCTGATCGTCCGGCATGCCACCGGTTGCCAAGTATGAAATCTGCGACGCAAGCTCGTATTGCGTCAACTGTCGATCTAAACCGCTGCCTACCCCTATCTCCGTCTTGTACAGAAAGTGCGGCGATTGAAGCATCGTTTCCACGATGATGCTGATACCGTCCGCGTAGGTCGCTCGTGCGCGCTCGTCCGTGAACAGCTTCGCGTATACGCCAACTTCTTCGGTTGTTAGTGGCCGACGATAGGCTTGCTGACCAAATTGACGAATGAACGAGTCGGCACACGCCGCCTCAGCACCCGCGTCCGCACATGGCGCCAGCGTTGTCGCTTGAGATGCTACTCCGGCCGCCAATGTCTTCGCTGCTCGCGCGTATTGCTCCGCAACCGCCTGCGGAACCCGCAACGCCGCCGCCATGTTCTTGAACCCGGACGACTCGTCGTCCGGCAAAAAGGTCGACGCCGTGCCCGCAGGAACCTTGAGCAGTTGCTGGACCGTATTCTCATACTCCGGTGTGGTCAGACGACGCAGCGCCACCGGACCCAACGCACCCTCCGCCGGCAGATTCACGGGGGGATTCACTACCCCGTTGCCCCCACTTCCGTTCGGGTTCCCACTACCTCCCGAACCGGGCCCGCCTACAACTGACCCTGCTCC
>JANRKO010000061.1:0-3365 GCA_033763455.1 Polyangiaceae bacterium | reverse complement strand
AGCGCCCCACGGGGTCGAACGCCATGAAGGCATAACCGAGCGGAGCGAATGTGGCGTGGCAGGCCGTGCAGACCGGTTGAGCCGAGGTCTTGTAGTCGAGCGTTTCGCGCATGCTGAGCCCAGCGGGCGCGTCGGTTCGCGCGAGATCCGTTGCCCCCTCAGGGGGAACCCCAACCTGTTCGCACAAAAGCGCGCTCTTCAGGAAAATCCCCACCTGAAACGGCGAAGCACCGTTGTCCTTGGTGTGCGCGGAGAGAACTTGAGGATGCATAAGGAGGCCGATGCGCGGATACGCGGGCACGTCGCCAGTTGAGACGCCGCTCTCCAAGCTGGCGCGCGTAATCTGAGCAAGCACCGGATCGGAAACGTAGCTGGCTGAAGTGAGCAAGTTCCCAACTGTTGGCTCCGAGCCGCTCAAAATGCCAGCGATGAACGTGTCGGCTTGCGCCCGAATATCTAACGGAAAGGTGGGGGTAAGCCCCATTTGGTAGACTGCCGATTTTAGCGCCACCTTGGATTCGTTGGCCCCGAGCCACTCGTGCAGCATCACGCTCAAAGCCCGTTTGCCGTTGGCAGTGTTCCGAAGCCGTTCGAACTCCGCGATGCGTGCGCCGCCCTCCGCCAAGGCACCCGCCGTTGCCAGAGCCTGCAATTCTGCATCGGGAGGCCCAAGGGTGGAGAGAAAGCTCAGCTTGGCACTGAGCTCAGATGGCGTTAGCATGCGACGGCTGGGTGCATCAGCGAGGGGGGTACCAATCTCAGTGCGATAAACAAAGGAAGGCGAATAAAGAAGAGCGCCGAGCAACCACTTTATCGCGCCCTGGTCCGCCTCCGCCGTGCCGTCCGCAGTCGACAGGATACTCAGGTATTTCGCTTCCTCCTCTGGGCGTTCAGGCCGGCGGAGAACAAGCTCCGCGAAACCCTTGGACCAACTCCTCAAGCAATCCCTCTGGGCCTGCCCTGTCTGAGTGCAGCCGGTGCGCTTGAGAATGGCCGGAGCTTGAGCTGCTGCAAACGCCTTGATCGTTTCGTACAGCTTGGCAAGCTCAGTCTGAATAAACGGAACCGCGGACGTCCGCAAGAGCTGATGCGGAGCACGCGGCTCGGAGGGCAGCTCAGCGCGTGGAGGCGCAGCACCAACAAGAACTTGCATACTGGTCAACAACTCATCGCGGCTGAGCCGCCTGAGTGCTGATGGCGCCAAATCCACAGCAGCTACTGCCACGGTGGCCGTGGGCGCGGCTTCCGGAGCAGCAACTACATCCCCGGGAATCGGTTGACTAGAACAGGCCTGGAGAGCCAGTAGCGTGAGCAGGGCTGCCCCACTCCGACAAACACGGGGCACACGCTCGCAGGTGCCAGACTGAAGCCGCATCATTGCTGGAGCGTAGCGTTTCGGCGATGCGCCTGACAAATCAAAAGCGCACTTAACAAGGGCTCCGCTGTTAACTTTATCGTAGATTGATAGCCTTGATTGGTAGGGACCGGTCGAATTTTCTCCTCGCGGAAGACAGAGTGAGAATTCGGGCGCAATTCACTGCGGCAGGGCGATTGAGAATCTAGAGCAACTGCGCACGATCACGGTCATATCGACGTCGATAATGAACCCTAGCCGCTCCGTTCAACCCGGCGCCTCAGCCGTAGCGCGCACTATGTTGTAGTGGAACGTAACCCCTGGGGTACACCCCAGCTTTCGTAAGGTTTCTTCTACCTCTTGCCCCATACTGGGAGGAACCACCCCAGCCTGCAGCAAGCCGGCCTCGGCCGAACGAAACAGCGCACCCATGTAGTTGAACATGGCTTCTCGCGCTTTGGGCTCGCGATCGTCCAGCTGAATGAGTGGCGTGCTGATCTGAATGTTGGTGAAACCTGCTTCAAACAGATATTGACCAAGGGCGCTGCCAACGTTTGGATCGCCGCCAAACGAGCGTTGCAGCGCATTCAGCGCGTCGTAGTACTGCCGCACGACCTTCGGAAAGCTGGGCCGTATATCAAACGATTGATTGAACACTTCGTGCACTAAAACGCGGGCGCCGGGAGCTAGATGGCGTAAAGTTGCCTTCAACACCGCGATAGGTTCTGGGCAGTGTTCCAGCACCCAACAAAAGAATGCAGCGTCGTGCTTTGGGAAACCATCCGGCAAGTCGCGAACATCTGCGTGAATTTGGTCAACCCGCGAGGCGAGCTCAGGATCCTCCTGCAGCCAGCGCGCCGCGGCATCGTGACTTGATCTCTCGCGTTCCACGGCCGTGATCTGAGATTCTGGATACTGACCCACCAGAATTGCCGTTTGCCCACCCACACCGCTCCCCACTTCCAAAATGCGCTTCGCGCCGGCAAGTGGACGATCAAAAAGAATGTAGGGAGCCAAATGAAGCGCTTGGTGCCGAAGCCGAGCGGCCTCAACCTCCGTATAACCATGCAGATACGTCACGTCGAAAGTCTTGCACGCTGTGTCAGGGTCTGGGAACGGCAAAGTGCCGTGTGTAACCCCGAAGTCAATTCACGAAATCTTGCTAATGCGGGCCTTCGCTGGGTGATTCTTCGCACTCGCAGCCTTCTTGCTCCCAGCCTTCTTGGCCGCACCCTTTGTGCTCGCGTCCTTCTTCGTACTCGCACCCTTCGTGGCCCTCCCAGAAATACCCGCGACGTACGTTTCAATGTACTTTCGAGCCGGCATCTTGGCGATGGTTTCTGCGATTACTTCAAGCGAAAGATCCTCCAATTTCTTGAAACGAATGCAGGCCTTGCCCATATCCAGCTTCTTGCCTGTTTTGGCCCACGCGGCCTGAAACTTCTCGGCCGCTTTCGGATCCATGAAGAGGTGCATTAAGTGCAAGGACATGTGGCTCTTCTGCGAACCAAGGCTTGCAAACGGAAGCGGGATTTTCGGATCGCAGTGGTACCCAGCGGGGTACACGCTGTGGGGCACAAAGTAGCCGATCATGCCGTACTGAATGCCCTCGGCGTAATCCTTATCAAGGCTCTTCAAGATCACCGCATGTACCGCCTTGAGCGCTTCGCGACGCGCCTCGGGCAGGCCCGCCAGATACTGCTCAACCGTGGTTGCTTTGGATGGCATAGCCGCAATCTAAGCCGATATTCGGTCGCCTGCACAATGCACTTTGGTACCGGTAAAGCGAGCGCACCCGGGTCGGGTAGCCCTCTCCGTCGCGCACAGCGCGCTAGCCGTTGGGCGCGGTAAGTTACCTGCGTGCGAAGCACGGAGATGTCATGGGGTGGCTCGCGACCTGAAAAGTAGTGGTCACCTTTCGGCTATAGAAAGCCCAAGGGTATTCGGCCCGATTGACGCATCCGCAGCGCCGGTGAGGGCCGTTTGGACCCGTGCTGCTCGAAACTTCGGA
>JANRKO010000060.1:0-142585 GCA_033763455.1 Polyangiaceae bacterium | reverse complement strand
CCACAGCTGCCTCAAGCGTGAAGCCGACGATGCCCCGTTCTTCACCCCCAACACCACCAACACCTTGGCGTACAACCAGTACCTCCGCAACCCGAACGGCAGCTTGATCATCGACGCTGAGAACCGCGAAGTGACCGGTGCTTGGTACCGTATCCGCAGCCGCACGGCGAGCGCTTGCCGAGAGGTATCCGCGACCCGCCAGATCGGCTGCCTCGCAGCCAAGTACACCTGCAGCATGGGCTTCGCCCGCCAAGAGGCAGAGCAGCTCGGTGCAACCGCGGTTTGGATCAACAGCGCCGGCCCCACGCCCGCCAATGTGCTCTCCAAGGTCTACCCACTGGCCTCCCCCATGTACCTCAACTCCCTTAGGGGATTCGAGAACGGCAATCAAGAAGTAGCCAGATGCTTCGCCCACGGCCCCACCGTTCATGCTGCTGCCGCCTGGGCCGGCTTGCTGCCGCTGAATCTCATCGATCCAGCCGCGAAGGTCCGATGTGTGGACTTCAACGAATCTACTTGTGAGGAGACACAACCGAATAACTTCGACGCCTGCCTCAACAACCCACTTGGTATTCCGCCCTACAACTAATGGACCAACCCACCCGTGGTCGCGGTGGGCCACGAACCGCGACAGGCCGGCGACGATGACGCCGGGCCCAACGCGTGTCCAAGATCCGATACGGCGCGGTGTGCGATAAGTCCACTTGCTGCGAAGGACCCACTCCTTGTGCTATGTAAGCCGGTGCACCGGGGTCTCCAATAGGATGTGGAACATGATTCATCGCCTCTCAAACCTGCAAGCGATCGCACGACTGGGGATCATCGGCTGCCTGTTCACGGCGTGTGAGACGAATATCCCCGGACCGCCGTCTGAAACCATCATCTACGAAACCTACCCAAGGAGGCCCAATATTCAAAGCAATATCCCGGGCGCTTCGGGGGTTGGCGGTAACGCTGGGGCACCGGGTAGCCCGGCAAGCGGTGGACCCGGTGGTGGCAGCAGCGTCCAGGGAGTGTGCACTCCCGCCCGCGCGACCGAAGCCGAGAAAGTTCCCGCGCGTAGCTCGGTAACCTCCCCGGATGCTCAAGCAAAGCCACAACCAATATTCGTGGACACTCTTTGGAACAAGTATCAATCGGTAGGCCAGTGCTACGTTTGCCACACCACGCAGAGCCTCGGCGGCTGGAACGTAACGCGTGAAACCTTTCCCGCGAAGATGAACACTGCGGCTGTCGATCGCATGCTCAGTGACGACCTGGCCCTGGTGATGCCCAAGCCCCCGCTTGGCAAGCGAGTGAGCGAACGCAGCCCAGACGACCCCATCCTACAGTACGCGAATGAGCTCAAGCAGTGGATTGCGGCTGGAAGCCCCCCTGACCTCTTTTATCCACCTATGCCGGTGGATCCGAAAAAAGCCTACGTGCTCTCCGAGACCCTCGGAAAGAGTTTGACGAATATCGGCAATTGCATCCCCGAAGCTTCGCTCGTGGGGACGAACAGGGACGCGGCAGCCAAGTTGGACCAAATGTTCGAGAAGGCCACAGAACTTCCCAAGCGCCTCGAAGAGACGGACCTCATTTCTCTCGATTCAGAAATCTTGGCGCAACAGGGCGTCATTGCCTTTGCGCCCGCTTACCCGCTTTGGGCGGACAACGCAAAGAAGCTCCGACACGTCCGCGTACCTGTTGGGAAATCGATTGCCTACAACCCAACTACCAAGCTCTTCGACATTCCCGCGAACACCAGGTTTTACAAGACGTTCTTCAAGCAAGTGATTGACCTCACCGGTAAGGTCAGTTTTCGCAAGATCGAGACCAGGATCATCGTCTCAAGACCGGACACCAAGGCGCCCGACGGCACCTCCCAAGTGAACGCTCTTTACGGTACCTATAAGTGGCTAAACGACGACGAGTCTGAGGCTGTGCTCCAAGAGGCTAGGCGCAACGACGGCAGCGTATTCGCGGACGAGCTTATCACCTACCCCACTGATGAAGTAAAAGCCGCTCCAATTTTGGCAGGCGATTCGCCTGATGTTGTGAAAGAGCTCAAGAAGCAGGGCCTTTTGCGCCACTACGCGATCCCGGGCAAGGAACGTTGCGATCAATGTCACGAAGGCGCCCCGGACGGAAGTTTCGTGCTCGGGTTCACACCGCTTCAGATCGCCCGACGCCCGCTCGGGGAAGGCGGCACCATTGAGGCGCCGAGCGAGGACGAACTCACGCAACTGCAGCGGCTGATCGACTACGGGGTCGTCACTGGGATAGATGCGTCGGGCAGAGAGGCCAAGTTAGAAGATTCGCAAGGCTCCAGGAAACCTAGAAACAAGTACGAGCTTGAGGCTCAAGGATACTTTCTCGGCAATTGTGCACACTGTCACAATCCCCGCGGATTCCCCTCCACCAACTTCCCGGAGCTCGCGTCGGTGCTCAACTTCTGGCCAGATGCTGAATCCGGCGGAATCTTCCAGTTTCCGCTGGATAGAGTGAGTCCGCGAACCAAGCGCTATGGGAGGCTCAGGCAAGCGGACCCTGACGCTCAATTCGACATCCCCTACATCACACCTTCGCTTACCGAAATGTCGGCGAAGTTCGAGTCCGAGTCAAATGCCATCACCCAACGAAAGATGATCCTACCAGGCCTGGCAGGCGGCTCGAAACCACCTCGCTCGGTACCCTTCTTGCGCGCGAATGGACAAACGATTCCCGACAATGAGAAGGAGCCGGTGGACGCACCCTGGCGCAGCCTCATTTACCGCAATGTCGATACACCGTTCACGTATGCCGAAGGCAAGGCGATCTTCACCCACATGCCCCTCCATACCTCGGGGTTTGACTGCAGATTGCCGCAAATCGCGGGCAACTGGATGGTAAGTATCCCGGCGCATCTGCAGCTTGAAGGAAGGCGCATTTCTGAAGCCAGAAATGAAGCACCGGTAAAGGTGACGGCCGTCGGCTGGATGGTCCCGTGCGAAACGCCGCTCCTGGACTATTTCGACAACGGGACTAACCCAGGCATCATTCCAACGGGATGGCAGCTCCTCTCACCAGCCCCAGGAACGACGGACAAGCACAACTGTGAGTACTGCGTTGGCGGCTGGTGCATTGATCCGGAGATCAAAGACTTCGGCATGAAGACGCAACCGTTCGTGGAGGTCTTGCCGGGCGCGGGGCGTAAGACCAACCACTACACCCAGCGCGGGGGTGGCAGCTACGAGGACGCCGTTGCTGAAGCCGAGGAGCGACTCAAGATTTACCAAGCGGGCGAACGGTACAACTGGTGTCCAGACACGACTGACATCCTAGACCCGGAGGTAGGCACTACCGATGCGCAGGGCAAGACAATCGTTGTACCGAGGGAACCGAACCCGAGCCCACAGTTTGCTCTGGGCGTGCCATTGCGCCCGCACTTCATCCCCACTGATACAACACAGGTTCCGGGCCCCTGGAACCCCAGGCGCGCGGATTGGAAAAAAGTTCTTTCGCTCGACCCTTTCGCCCCGCTTCCCAGCGGTTTCGCCATTGGGGTAAGTTGCGAGCCCGGAATAACGTGCATCACGGAGGAAGAGCTTGGGGTACTCAAGCTGCTGAAGTCCGTCCAACTCACCCCGGAATTGCGCGCCTTCGCACTCCAGACATTCCCCTACGGCACCTGGAAGGAAAATCCTGAGTGCGATTTCTCAACGGTCCCCACGATTGATGCCTTCGCCCAGAACGCCGATAAGTGGCAATGGACTCAGGAAGTTCAGGTTGACCGACGTAACAAGCCTGTCTTTGAGCAAACCCCGGGTGGTGTTGTTTTCGAAATGATCTGTTCCAACTGCCACGGGCAGAAGGCGGACTCAAACGGTAAGCTAGCCGACCGCATCGTCGAGATGACCGGGGGCATCGCACGAGTCGCAAACCTCCGCGACGGCCTCTTTGGCCCAGTCGATCTACCTGGCAAGTATAGAAACGACGTCCTCGGGGTGGATGCAGGTGCCTGGGGCTTGTCCGTGGATGACGTCGCAGGTCGCTACGTCGCATGGATGGGTCTGGGAGGCACCAAGGTCAACCTTCCACCGTCGATCCTTCAGCTTGTGGGCGCTAAGCCGGTCCTAGGCATGCAGCGGCAGCTGACCCTACCTGCCGGCTCGCCGAATATGCTACAGGTCGCCATGGAGCTCTGCCGTCAGGTGCTGCCCGGCCAGAGCACAAGGTTCAACCCTGAGCGAGGGCATTTCGTAACGGAAGGTCCTGTCGACTGGGGTCTGTTTGACAGCAACGGCGACGCCGAAATGTGGCAGAGGCTGTGCGGATTCGACAACTTACCCCCTGTGCGTGCTATCCACGTGGTCTCCGGCGGCGGCACTCTGTCTTTCGATTACCAAACTGTGAACCTCTACGACAGAGCAGCTTATCCGAGTTCTGCGCCGGTAGGTACGCACGACGCTCAAGTCGTTTCGGGGGTGAGCGCGTCGAATCGTCTACCGTGGTGCCTGCGAGCCGGAACCAACACGACGGATGAAGCACTCCAGGCGTACGCAGACAGTCACCCTATCGGAGGAAAGCCACTCCCGATCTGTCCACCGCAAATGTTCCAAGACATCAGTGTGATGGGTGGAGCCACCGTCTCTCCAATATGGACGGAGGAGCGAATCACCAGTTGGGCTCGGCGCGGCGCCATCAATGCAGGGCTAGCCGTGTTCGCTTATGTTGACGCGGTGGCGCGCGGGACCGCGCTACCGAAGCCTGGCTACGATCAATGCGAGAGCCTTTCGAAGTAGATGTTCCCGGCGGTCTCAGATCGCTCGGCGTTAGCCATTAACGAACCTCTTTTCGGGCAGAGGGCTTAGAAGACGCAAAGCGCAATCCAAGCCAACCCACCACCCCCAAAATCCCCAGGCACAACACCGCCCAGGCCCAGGGCGTTGGCTCACGCCGGGCGTTCCCCATCGCACATCCCGATCCACTCTGCTTGGCGACAGCATCACAAGCAGCCTGGTTCAGAGCGGCCTCGGTGACACCTGGCTCCGAGCACGTCACACTCTCCACTGGTGGGTAGAGCGTACAGATCGCAGCCACATCGTCAGCAGCGAGCGGGCGATCGGTGGTAACTTCATAGCTCCTGAACATCAAGGCGGCTTTATCTTGAGAGTGCGCCAAGCCGAGTACGTGACCCGCTTCGTGCACAGCGGTTGTGGCCAGGAGTCCGAGGAATGTCGGATCTTTCCTAAGAGCTCCCCAAAAAGACTCATTCAGGCGGACATCCGCATCGATAATTTCCCCAGTAGCTTCAAGGAATTTGGGCACAGTTGCGCCCGCAACCAACGCGTTGGTCGGCATCTCCGCACTGGAGTTCGTTAGGGGCGTAACGAACCAGGTGTCTAAATTGAGACTTGGAACTCCACAGGTAAACGGCGCTGTTGCGTCCACGACACCCACCGTACGTACAACGATTCCTGGCGGCCGACCGTCGCAGTCTGCGGACGCCCACTTTCGGAAGGCTCGCGCGATGATCGCTTCAACCTCCGCATCGCTCAACCCCAACGGGAACCCCGCTCCCCGCGCCACGCCGTAGGTGAAGCAACCGTTCTTCCGGCTGAGTTGTACCCCTTGATTCGAACATTGGGTCGCCGGATCCCGCGTACAAGTCTGACCCGAGTCGGGATCACAAGCATGCGCTCGACAGAAGCCCAACGCCTCCGGCGCCGACAGCAAAGATATAAGCGCACCCGAAATGCTCACCCACCTTCCCCGGATGCGTAACCCACTTTGCATGCGGCCGTTTGCCAAGAGACCTCACTGTTTGAGGAGTAACACGTTGTCCCACAGCACCGTGGCGTCGGGCTGTGAGGAGCTCGGTCGAGTTGCGTTCAGGGAGATCCTCAGTGATTGAGCACCCACCGGCATCACCATCAGGTCTACGGGGGGCGTATCCTGCGAAAGCCAGCGGAGCGAAGTCCACGTGCCGCGTACGCTGCCACTCGATGTCCATGTGCCCCCAGGAAGTGCTGGCCCAGCCGTCGAGCAATCTGCGTTCGAGTAAGCGGCGAGCGTAAGGGACGCGTCAGTCGTGGTGAGGGAAGCCTCGATGAAGTATTGTGCGCGCACGCGGTAGCTATCTCCAGCTGTCACCCGAACGCACTGGGAGACACCGCCCTGCTGAAGCCCGCTCTTCACGGTGGCTGCCACTGACCCCGTACAGCTGTTTGGCCCAGAAGCACTCCACGCACCAGCCGACAGGTACCCGGGCGACCATCCGGCGATGTCGTTCAAAAACTGGCTATTGGCAACCACAGACTCCGAGCAATCCGATTTACCGTTGGCGTTCAGATCGACGTAACACGAGCTCGGCCCAACGCAAGTTCCTGGAGGCGTTCCTCCGCCGGAGCCACCACTACCAAGCGAACCTCCACTTCCGCCCAACCCGCCGCCTCCGCCGCTGCTTAACGTGCCACCGCTGCCCAACGTACCGCCAGCGCCTAGGGCACCTCCGCTGCCGCCGCCTCCGAGGCCGTCGCTACCGCCGGTAGCTCCCGAACCACCCGCACCCAAGTCACCACCGGTACCGCCAGCTTCGGTGCCACCCAGACCAAGATCACCACCGGTACCGCCAGCTTCGGTGCCGCCACTTCCGCCAGATGAGCCACCGCCTGTGCCACCGACAGGCCCTGAACCGCCAGTGCCCGAACTTGAACACTGCTTGGCGCATTCCACAGGTGCCTTCAAGGTGCAACGTATAAACACGCCGCTCAACCCCATCGCGTAACCTGGGTTTACCCAGCGCTGACCGATGGTGAGGCCCACGCTTGATTCGGCCGCCTTCTCGGCCTCCATCTTGCACGCGCCGTCAGCCAGGCCGCTAATGCACCCAACTTGGTCCGCCGTCCCGCAGTAGCAGCTCTCACCCGCGCCAGTACTCCCCGCGTAACACTTCGTCGCCTCAGCACATGCGATCATGTCGCCACACAAGTTCTTCTTCGGCTGCCCCGCCGCAGGTCCCGCCACGGCATTGCCGGTGGCATTCGTGCAGTTGGCGCGCTGCGTATCGCAGTACGTCTGCTGACAAGTAGCCACGCACACCTCATATGCGTTGCCGCTGCCTCCCGTGCCTTGCCCACCCGTCGTGCCCGTGCCTTGCCCACCCGTCGTGCCTGAAGGCACGCCCCCGCTACCGCCAGTAACCTGGAACGCCCCTCCCGTGCCACTGCCCCCGGCTGACGTTGGGTTACCTCCGCTTGCCGCACCCCCCGTATCGCCTGGGGAGCCGGCAGCTCCCGTAGCTCCCGCTTCGCCACCCGATCCGTTCGCTGCACCACCGCTCCCTGCACCACCGCCCTGTGCACCCATGGCACCACCGAGCCCGTTCTGCGATTGGCCCGCGATCCCCTCTGCGCCGGCAAAGCTCCTGAAAATCGTAACGCGACTTGGCGATCGCCGCCCATCGGTGTTGCAGTGCGCTGCAAACAAGGACACACCAACAATTACGAAAGCGAGGCGCGTTCTCAGCATAATGATCAATCCCTACGAGCGGGTTTGCCGGTAGCGCATAGACCAAACACCGTACTCAGGTGAGTAGTAATGATGTGAAGATTTGAAGACGAACGAAGTGGCGTGCTGGGGGCCAAGACATGCCAGGATGCGCTTCAACTAAGCACACTCTGTGCCATTAATTCGCTTACATCGGCAGACCATGCCCGGGTGCGAGCAGGCGTTCGCGATAGCGATTGAAATCAAAAGGCGCACTGTGTTCCGGGGTGTGGCAACTGCGGCAGAGACCCTCCGCAACCTCCTTGTGGATGTGCTTGAAGGGTGGCCTTGTATCTGCCACGTGTGCGCTGCCAGGACCGTGGCAACTCTCGCAGCCCACGTTGGTGAGGCCTTCCACGTGGGTCACTGTTGAACCACCCGGTTGGTCGTAACCTGTGACATGACAGCCAACGCAATCCAGGTGGTACTCTTTGGAAACCTCTGTGAGCGACTGGTACGCTTGACCATGGGCGGAGCGTGTCCACCAAAGGTACGCAGCGGTGTGACACGAGGCACACGGGCGCGATCCCACGTACCCGCCCGTTTTCTCCGTCGCAGGGCGTGGCTGAACATGCTCCCACTGACTGCGATTGCTGGTGTTGACCTGTTTGGCAAAGCTTTCCAGGATCTGACGAGATTTTGCCTCCTTTTGGACGTGCCTGCTCAACTCCTCGCTTCTCCACCGAATCCAGTTTCGGTGTGGAGCTACAGGCGGTGCTTTTGGCAGCGTCCAGCGCTGGAACGCGGCCCCAGGTGTATCGAGCCAAAGATCTACTACCAACACGCGCTCCCCTCGCTCACCGGCACTCAAAACGGGGCGCGCGACGAGCTGAGGCTCTGAGCGCTCCGTGCCGTTACCTCCCAATACAGTCAAATCGAGCTCGCCTCTCTCCGCGAGCATATTGGCGTCCCCCGCTGTGCCTGTAACCAAGCCAACCACCAAGTTGGCTCCCTGCGCTCTCAGTTCGCGAGCTCGTTCCGCAGCCGCATTGAGGGCGGTGTTTGGCATCATCGCGACGGTGCTTCCATTGTGTGGCTGGTGTGCCACCAAACCCACTAACCCGATCTTTAAACCCTTGAGCTCCAAGCTCATTCCAGGTGCAATCGGCATATTTCCAGCGTGTTCAAAGGCCGCTGCGGTGCGGGCACCCAAGGTTGGCTCTTCCTCGAAGAGAGTACCTGCCGCCAGCAACCTGGTGCGAGAGCGCGCTGCCAATTCCCCAAGTAGCGCCCTTCCCTTTGCCAGATCGCGAGAACCTGGAGCCGAAGCCGCCAACG
This sequence comes from Polyangiaceae bacterium, assembly GCA_033763455.1. Taxonomy (GTDB): domain Bacteria; phylum Myxococcota_A; class Polyangia; order Polyangiales; family Polyangiaceae; genus JBBRRP01. The sequence continues at coordinate 133,798 of JANRKO010000060.1, read as the reverse complement.
GCAAGAGCGCCAATACGTCCGCAACTGTTCGAGCCCGAAAAGACTCATCTTGCCGCTCTTCCTCAGCAAAGTAGAGCGACCCCGCCGAGAGCACGAGGTCCGGAACGCCGTCCGTTCGCGCCTGATGCACCACGTGTACCAAACGATCCATGCCCCCCAAGGATCCCTCGTGGCAGCCACAGGGCTCCAAAGTGCCAGCAAGATCCGTGATCACGAATAGACGGAGGCTGGGCTGTCTGGGCTGCACGCCGCTTACTTGCGACTCCTCGACCGCTCGCTTCTGGCAAGCCGCCAAACCAAGCCAAAAGCCTAACAAATAGCCAAACGACCGAGGACCAAGCGCAAGCCGAACGTTCACCGCGCCTCTGGCTTAGCACCAGGGAAACACTCGGTTCGGCAGCGCTGAGCCTCACAGCGGACCCTCCGAAATGCCGCCCCCACCGCGAACTCATGGTTACCCCAACGTTTGCCTACCTCCATCGGAGAATTCGACTCACCGGCGGCTTCGATCACCTCCTTGCACGGGCCGTGCGGCGTGGCCTCGGTGATGCACTTCTGCACGTCGTCCCCGCCGCAGTAACATTCGTGCCCCACCCCGCGTGCTCCTGGAGCACACCCGGTTTTCCGGACGCACGACAGAACCTCCTCACAAAGTTGCACTCGGGACGCGCCCTTGCGAAAACCATCGGTCGCTGTTCCTGAGAGCACCGAGCACCCCTTCTGCTCTTCGGCGCACGCCGCCGCCCCACACTTCAGGCATGCTTCGCTAACGCCCGGTTCTGAAGGAGGACTTGGACTACTCGCTGAAGCTGCCGGCCCCGATGTCTCGCCCGCCGGGGCTGCCATTGGCGCGCTTTCGCCCGTCGGGATCAGCAACCACACACCCACAACCAGCAGCAAGGCCACCGCCCCCAGCTGGACAAAAGACCGACCATTTGGGCTCATCGTGGGTTCGAACCTAGCAACCAGAGTTTGGCGGCCTTGTGAACATTATCGGGCGTTCGCGTTACAAAACATCGCACGAGTTCCAAGCGCAACTTTGTCGGCTCATCCGTCCCTACAAAACGGCGCTGGCGCCGACACACTGTGCCGACGCCAGTTCCTTTGTTTGCGAGGCGAGCCGAGCCCGCACTCTCCTTACTGCTTAGCTTACTGCAAGCCGCACTGCGTCTTGCACTGCTGGAGTGAACAACGGATGTACTGGCCGGAGATACCTACAGCAAATCGTGGGTCCACCCAACGCTGACCAACCGTGAGGCCGCTCGTGGTTTCTGCAGCGCGTTCTGCCTCGGTCTTGCACAGACCGTTAGCCAGACCGGAGATGCAGCTCGTGGTGTCGACCGTACCGCAATAGCAGCCTTCACCCGAACCAAGGCTGCCCTTGGCGCACTTCGTGGCGTTCGCACAATCGATCATCGCACCGCAGAGGTCCTTCTTCGGCTGGCCCGCGGCCGGACCCGCTGCTGCGGTGCCCGTTGCGGTGGTGCAACGATCGATGAAGCTCTGGCAGCTCGCTCCGATGCAGCCAAGACAGAGAGCGGTGGGCTCGGAAGGGAGGATACAGTACTCGCATCCGTCGCCGCTGATCCGGTTGCCGTCGTCACACTCCTCCAAACCTCGAACGATGCCGTTGCCGCATTCGTTCTTACACGCTGCGTCACAGGTTGTGCCATTCGGCGGATCACACTCTTCGTCGGCATCCAGGCGAAAGTTGCCACAAGCCTCAGTCAAACAGCTGCTACTGCAGCCGTCACCCGACACCGTGTTGCCGTCATCACAACCTTCGTGGCCTTCTTGATTGCCATCCCCACATTGGATTTCGGGCGAACACGTGCTCGAGCAGCCATCGCCACTGATCTTGTTTCCGTCGTCACACCCCTCAGCCCCGTCCGCCACTCCGTCACCGCAGATCGCAGCCCCGAGCTCGCACTGAGACTTGCACTTCTCTAAGGTACAACGGATGTAGGAGGTAGCGAGGCCTATAGCGAAGTCGGAGTTCGCCCAACGCTGGCCAACGGTGAGACCGGTGGTGCTCTCCGCGGCGCGTTCTGCCTCGGTTCTGCACGGACCATTGGCGAAACCCGAGATACAGCTCGTGGTGTCAAACGTCCCGCAGTAGCAGCGTTCACCTGAACCAAGGCTGCCCTTGGCGCACTTCGTAGTGTTCGCACAATCGATCATCGCACCGCAGAGGTCTTTCTTGGGCTGACCTGCTGCGGGGCCCGCTGCTGCGTTGCCCGTTGCGGTGCTACAAGCGTCGATAGACGATTGACATCTCAACGCCACGCACGATGGGCAGGGAGCCGTCGAGGATATCCTGCAGTCAGCCTCGCAACCGTCGCCACCGACGCGATTGCCATCGTCGCACTCTTCGCCCCCTCGCTGAACGCCGTTGCCGCATTCACGTTTACATACTGTGTCGCAGCTTGTGCCGTTCGGCGGATCACACTCTTCATTGCCCTCCACGAGCCGGTTACCGCAAACCTCACGCCTGCAGCTGCTGTCGCACCCGTCGTTCGAAACCCTGTTCCCGTCGTCGCATTCTTCGCTCGTATGTCTGATGCCGTTACCGCATTCGAACTTACAGGCTACGTCACAGCTTGTGCCGTCGGGCGGATCACAGTCCTCTCCAACGTCCAGTCGCGAATTGCCACAACTCTCCGTCAAACAGGCCGCGCTGCAGCCATCACCCGAGGACGTATTGCCATCGTCGCAGGCTTCGTTACCCTCCTTCACACCGTTGCCGCAATTGGAGGAAGACCCAGAACCCAAGCCGCACTGCGTCTTGCACTGCTGGAGTGAACAACGGATGTACTGGCCGGAGATACCGACAGCAAATCCTGGGTTTACCCAACGCTGACCAACCGTGAGGCCGCTCGTGGTTTCTGCAGCGCGCTCTGCCTCGGTCTTGCACAGACCGTTAGCCAGACCGGAGATGCAGTTCGTGGTGTCGACCGTACCGCAGTAGCAGGCTTCACCCGAACCAAAACTGCCCCTGGCGCACTTCGTCGTGTCAGCACAGGTGTTCATCGCAGCGCAGAGTGCGCTCTTGGGCTGACCCGCTGCTGGACCCGCTGCTGCGGTGCCAGTGGCGTTGGTGCATGCGTCGATGTTGGTTTGGCAGCTAGCGGCCAAGCAGGTCTTGCAAGGATCGGGGGTGATTGTGCAGTCAAGCTCGCAGCCGTCGCCACTGATGAGGTTGCCGTCGTCGCAAGCTTCGTAGGCCTGCTTGATACCGTTGCCGCAAGCCAGACCGATCCCCATGCACTGCGCGTCACAGGTCACTCCGTTCGGGGGATCGCACTGTTCGTTCGCGTCCACGCGATTGTTGCCGCAGATCTCGGTCTGACAGGTGCTGCTGCAGCCGTCGCCCGATACCTTATTGCTGTCATCGCACTCTTCGTTGCCTTCCTTGAGGCCGTCGCTGCAGAAGATTTCGCGCAAGCAGATGCTGGAGCAGCCATCGCCGCTGACGAGGTTGGCGTCGTCACACTGCTCACCGAGGTCGACAACGAAGTTACCACAAATACCGGCGGCCAGGCACTCTACACCAACCTGAGCTGTCGCGTTGCAGGCTGGGTTCCCGTCGGAAACAGTAACCGTGAGGGTCTGGTTGCCCGCAGCATAACAAATGTAGCTGGTGTCCTTAGCAGCCTCGTCAACGAAGTTTCCGGCGGTTGCACTCCACTTCGTGGTCAGCATGTTGCCATCGAGATCGCTAGCACCCGAGAAGACGCTGATGCTTCCGCCAGCGAGCACCTGAAGCGGGAATACCACCAAGGAGTCAACCGTGGGGCAGTTGTTGAACGTGCCACCAACCTGCACGCCACCGGTGGTCTCTGGACCACGGCACTGCAGAGCGATGCTCACGGAGGTCGTCTGGCCAGCAACTACGCTGAACGGAGCCGAGCCACCGCAGTGCGTCTTGCCATCTACCGATACAGCAGAAAGCGTGATGTTGTAGCCGGCACCAGCCGGGAGGCCGCCGACAAAGGCGGAGGCGGTGGAGCCCAGATTGGCGACGGGGATCTTGTTTGTGATCGGAGATATGCCATTGCCCACCACCGTGAAAGAAACCTCGTTGACGTCCACACCCGGAGCTATGGTGAGCTTCAAACTCACCTGGCCAACGCTGCGCTGCGCAACCCGATCCCTCCCCGCGGAGCACCCCACGACCGCTCCGCTGCCGCAAATGCCGATCAATGCAACTACTGTTGCCTTTGCGATTAAAAACCTTGCCACCATATACAGCCTCCCTATTCCCGGCTCGCCGCCCCCTCGCTGGACAGCAGCTCTAGGCTACGGATCTTAGCTCAGGTCGGACATCGTCGGTGTTACATTTCCGGGATCCTTCTGCGACGCCTGGGCACCAGGCGCTACTCGCGCTAAGCCACAAAACGGCGCTGGCGCCGACACACTGTGCCGACGCCAGTTCCTTTGTTTGCGAGGCGAGCCGAGCCCGCACTCTTCTTTACTGCTTAGCTTACTGCAAGCCGCATTGCGTCTTGCACTGCTGGAGTGAACAACGGATGTACTGACCGGAGAGACCGATCGCAAACCCAGGGTTCACCCAACGCTGACCAACCGTGAGGCCGCTGGTGGTTTCTGCAGCGCGTTCTGCCTCAGTCTTGCACAGACCGTTAGCGAGACCGGAAATGCAGCTCGTGGTGTCAACCGTACCGCAGTAGCAACCTTCACCAGAACCAAGGCTACCCTTCGCACACTTCGTGGTATCAGCACAGGTGTTCATGGCTGCACAGAGTGCGCTCTTGGGCTGACCCGCTGCGGGACCCGCAGCAGCGTTGCCAGTGGCATTGGCACATGCGTTGATGTTGGTTTGGCAGCTAGCGGCCAAGCAGGTCTTGCAAGGATCGGGGGTGATCGTGCAGTCAGCCTCACAACCGTCGCCATTCACCAGGTTGCCATCGTCGCAAGCTTCGTTGGCCTGCTTGATGCCGTTGCCGCAAACAACGCCAATGCTCTTGCACTGTGCGTCACACGTCACGCCGTTCGGGGGATCGCACTCTTCGTTCGCATCCACGCGATTGTTGCCACAAGCCTCGGTCTGGCAGGTGCTGCTGCAGCCGTCGCCCGATACCTTGTTACCATCCTCACACTCTTCACCGGGCTGAAGGATGTTGTTGCCGCAAACTGGGAGGATCTGTGAGCAATTAGCAGAGCACGCGTCACCACCAACGGTGTTGCCGTCGTCACACGCTTCACCGGGTTCAACAACGCTGTTGCCGCAAACAGCCGCAGACAAGCAGTTGACTGCAACTTGAGCAGTGGCGTTGCAAGCAGGGTTGCCATCCGAAACCGTAACGGTCAGGGTCTGGCTGCCCTTGAGTCCGCAGGAATAGCTTGTATTGGCCGCGGCAGCATCTGCGAACGAGCCGCTCGTGGCACTCCATGACGTGGTCAACATGTTGCCGTCGACATCGCTCGCGCCTGAAAAGACGCTGATTGGGGTGCCGATGGTAACCTCAAGCGGGAATACCACCAAGGCGTCAACCGTGGGGCAGTTGTTGAACGTGCCACCGATCTGCACGCCACCGGTGGTCTGAGGACCACGGCACTGCAGAGCGATGCTTACGGAGGTCGTCTGGCCAGCTACCACGCTGAACGGAGCCGAACCACCGCAGTTCGTCTTGCCATCCGTCGAAACGGCGGAAAGGGTGATGTTGTAGCCGGAACCAGCCGGGAGACCGCCGATAACGGCGGAAACCGTGGAGCCTAGGCTGGCGACAGGGATGCTGTTGGTGATCGGGGTGATGCCGTTCCCAGTCACCGTGAAGGTGACGGCGTCGACAACCACGCCCGGAGCGATGGTGAGGTTTAGGCCAACTTCGCCGACGCTACCTTGTGCGAGTTGATCGCTTCCGGTGGAGCAGCCGACGACAGCTGCGCTGCCGCAAATGCTGGCCAACGCGAGTACTGTTGCTTTTGCGAATGAGAATTTAGTCACGATGAATGACCTCCAGTATTGAATTTCTTACTCTGCCCAGAATTGGCAGCGCGACTCGTATAACCGAATTCAAACAGCAACGATGTTACATTTGCGGGGTCCATGTACGACGCCAGGAAGGCGAATACCCTGCAAAAGCGCTTGAGAATGTCACCGCAACGATCAAGACAATCGCGTAGCACAAGTGCATTAAGCGCATGAGATGCACTAATAGTGCTGCACACGTAGGCAGCATTCACACAAACAATGTGAACTAATCACGCAGTGCGAACCATCGAACCTGTAGCCAAACGAACAGCCTGTTCGAATCGAGGGCCGATTACGGAGCCACGCAGGTTACAGACACAGAAAAAACATCATCGCATGCCCCGTCCCAGATGGTCAGCTTGAGCTGAGCAGTGCCAACTTGAGTGCACGTATAGGTAGTCGCGAGCGAGCGAAAATCAGCAAAGGTGCCAAAGGGCGCGCTCCACGCCACTTGCAGATCCGAAAACGGATCATCAATATCACTGGCAGAGCCCGACAAGAACACGGTACCGCCCACGGCAACTTGGAGTGGAAAGGCAGTTACCAGCCCTATGCTGGGGCAAAAATTAATGCCCTTTTTGCAGTTATTCTTGTTGAACACCGCGCCACACTGGCGCTCATCGAAATCTTCGCAGATCCCATTCTGCTGAATGGAAACGTAGCCTGCATTCAACACGGGCGTCTCGGCGAATAGTTGTCGGCGAAAACATTCGTACAGGTTCTTTTGCGGTAGACTCACCACTTCTTCAGAGCCCACCATCGTGTTCATCAGAAGCTTGCTCGAAAGAGGATATGCATCCCCGGGCACAGGCTTCTGCAAGATCTTCCGCACGTTGGCGTCCGTTGGAGAAACGGCATTGATCGGAAGCGCGTGGCTTCCAGCCTGGCGAGTGGCCACGCGCCGGGCGAGGCTAAGGCTACACTGGCTCGCTTGTGGCAAGCACCCAAGCGCACCTTGTGCATCCGCTTCGGTGCACAGCCGCCCGGAAGGTGAAAGCGCGGAGGCGCTGTGCAAACGGTAGAACGCACCATAGACCTCGCGGCCTTGGTTATCGATCACTAACGAGCCGTTGGGATTTCTGAGATACTTGTTAAAAACCCTTGTATTTACGCTGTTAGGCGTGAAAAACGGCGCATCGTTGGCTTCTGACTTGTAGCACTGATGGCTAACGGTGCCGTCCGGCAGTGTTAGGCCTGGTACCAAACACAGGGTGAAGACGTTGAGGCCACCGCCGGGGCAAGAGGAGAGTTCCGAGCTTGGAGCTGGACGCCACTCGTACACCCCTGTGCTACAGGGCATTGTTGGATACGCGGCGGATGCGGGAGCATTCTTCACTGGTGCCGCGGGCAGGAGTAAGCCGAGTGTCCCATCGGCGCCGCACACTCCTTCAGCATCGGAGCACGGGCGGCGGACCGGGTCATTGTCGTCGTAAGTGCCGCCATTGCAAAATGGGGTAGAAATTGGCTCACCTGCCGCATCCACTACGGGGGATGGCAAGGAAAGAAGTTTCAAGAGGGTAACGGACACTTCCGCTGTGTCCTCCGCTCGAAAGATGTGGCGCAAAGCGGTACACCCCGAAGCACCGCATTCCCCCTGAAACAACGACGCCCAGGAGTTAGCCAGTGTGTGACGCACATCACTATTGCACTGCTGGGAGGCAAGATCAGAGCCTGCGCCGTGGGTCATTCCAGCGAGGAGCACACGCAAGACATCGCGCCAATCGGTGAGTTGATAAAAGCCTGCACTGCAATCCGGACAATCTAACCCCGGGTTACCATTTTGGTCCGTGACAGCCAGCGTACGGCTATACGCTAAGGCACAAGAGCCCACCTCCGCCTGTGCGCCCAGGGCGACCGCCGCATCCAAACCGAACACCACGCCCTCGCTTTCCTTCGCATTCGGCCCTCCACAGGTAGGGGCTGGGTCAAGAGGACGCGTCATCGGCGCGACTTCTTGGATGCGCTGGGCTAAAGCAGCTTCCGCTTGGGCGGAGGTTCCAAAAGTGGGAGTAATCCCAGTTGCCCCGGCGCAACTGGCTAACACTTGCTGCGTCACCGTTGCCAAGTCGTCCGATCCAATGAGCGGGGCCGCGCCCGCGTTGGCGCCAACCAGGAAAAGAAATCCCACCCAGCGTGCTACCGAGAATGTCTTCATAGGGGCTCTCCTCGCCATGCTTTGCCGGAATCTACGGCGAACGGACGAGCCGCGAAGTCACATTGTCGTGACGTGTTGGGGCGCTTTGGGGGTTTTCACTCATTGCATACGAACTAAACGCACATCTAACAACGTGTGAAGAACACGTGAACACTTCTTGGCGACTCAACAGGGAGCGTCGTTAAATGATACGGTCCCGGCCGCCTAATGCGCGACGCTTACTTTGGAGAGCTTGTTCTTGCGGTATTCAGCACTGCCCTTTTGCTGGCTTGCGGAGACTATTACGGCCAAGAAGATCCATTTTCCTTTAAGCCAAACGTTTCGGGCAATCGTCCGCCGCGGGGAACGCCTGTGATCGTGGGAATCACCCAGAATCAGTGTCCAGAGCTTGAGTTCGCAATTGTGGCACCCACAAACTTAAAGATCGGGACACACGCCTTACTTTTCGCGCGCGCAGTGGATCCTGAAGGCGGCACGCTCGACTACAACTGGTCTGCAAGCGGAGGCACCATTTCAGCCCCTTCTGAAGCGAATTCAACCTATACCTGTACCGAGCCCGGCTCCTTTGATGTTCACGTGACCGTCAGTAACGGGAGCTGCGATTCAATTTCGGGGATCGTTCCGATAACTTGCGAATAACAATATGAACGCCACCAATCTGCCCCCAACTTGTCACATCAAGGAGAAGTGAACTCGACTAGCTTCCGGCAACCCAAAATGATGGCGCGGGCATTGCGAAGAGGGTTCTGGAGCCAAAGGTGGGGAGTCGGGCTACTCGCATCGCTGCTTATGGCGGTCACTTTATGTCCGTCTGCTCACGCGGAGCCGTCTGAAATTGCGGACCCCAAGGAGGCAGAAGCTCGCACGCTTTTCCTCGATGGTCTCGCCAAGGCTAAGAATGGTGAGGTGGAGGAGGCCTGCTTCTTGTTCACGCAAAGCCTTTCCTTGGTGCCACGCGTAACCACCCAATTTAATCTCGCTGATTGCCTCGAACGGCGCGGCAAGCTTGTGGAAGCGAGGGCGCTTTTTCTGAAAGTTGCCGAAGCAATGCGCGCATCCGGGGACAGCGCCCGCGAGGCGGAGGCCTCAAATCGCGCAGAGCTGCTGAAACCTCGACTCTGCAAGTTGCGGATCTTGGCGGACAAGCCCGTAAAGTCGCTGATCGTGCGTCGAGATGGTGAGGTAATTGAGCCGAGCGCGTGGGATCGAGGCTCCTATGTCACTAGCGGCACGTACAGCCTTCAAGCCTCGGCTCCGGGAAAGCTTCCGTGGTCCGTTGAAGTTGAGGTACCCGTGTGCCCATCCATTATCTCGGTGAAGATCCCGCCGCTCACCGACGAGCTTCCCCAAGCCGCAACAAACGCTGCGCTCATCGGAGTCGATGAGCGCCCCAAGCGCCCGTCTTCCACGCCGGCAACAACGCGAAGCCGAACCACTTCAACCGCTGGGGCTACGCCTGCGGCTGTGCCAAAAGACAGTGGGGTAATTCAGACACAAGAGAGTTCTCCACCATACCTGGGCTACGCGATCGCCGGCTACGGCGTCCTCTCTAGTGCCGTGGGTTTCGCTTTTCTTGCTGATTATTCGAGCTCCAACGCGGACGCGAAGGCCGTATGCCCCAGCAGCCAGGGTTGCACCGTGGCGGAGATCACGCGCCATACGGAGCTCGTGCGAGAGGCCCGAAGTGCTCGCACCAAGGGGCTTATCGGCGTCGGGCTCGGAGGTGTGGCGTTAGCTGTAGGAGGCTTCTTGATCCTCTCAGATGTCTACGCACCGAAGCACCAGAAGTCTGGCGTCCGGGTCGGGCCGCTCTTGGGAGACAATGGCCGCTCGCTTACCGGCGCCATCGTCGAGGGGAGCTTCTAGGTGTCACGACCACGATGCGCTGCCAGGCTGCTCTGTTTCGGCCTCGCAAGCATAAGCCCCGTGATACTTGGTGGCGGCTGCGCCGTGGACGATCGTGCCCTGGCTCTACCGATCTCAGTACGCAGAGCGATCGCAGGAGGTTCGGGCGCTGGCGGTGAAGCTGGTGCTGAGTCTAACCTTGCTGGCAGGGGCGGCGCATCAGCTGGCGGGGCACTTCCGATAGGCCCCTCTGGAGGTGCGGTCGGGAACGCCGGGCACGCGGGCACGGCAGGCGTGGGTTCAATGGGTTCTGGTGGGGCGGGACCACCGATACTTCTGAAATGCCCAGATCTAAATGGGAATCGCGTCCTGGATTGCGAGGAGTCACTCGCCCAGAACGGAGATTTCGCGCAGAACCTAGAATTCTGGCTACCTGATCCACACATCACGCAAACCTGGGCCGCTGAGCAAGATGCTGGCTCCTATCAGGGCTCGGGGGCGGTCAAGGTTCAGCTCACGGTTGTATCTAGCACGTCCATACTTCAGGTCGTCGAATACACCCGCCAGTGCATCTCGATTACGCCCGGCACCTACGACGTTGGTGTTCAGTTGTTCATCGCGGGCGGCCAGGGAACCGGCAACGGCGGCCTTGCTCTACGCTGGTTTAGCTCATCGAACTGCACCACTCCGGGCTTCCTGTCAGTGGCTGAAGGTGGCAGCACGAGTGAGGTTGGGAAGTGGACAACTCTGAGCCAAGTGGTTACCGCGCCCGACAACGCCCAATCAGTACTGTTTAGCTTGGGCGTTACCAAACCATTCCAACAGCCAAGCTTCGAAGTGTTGTTCGACAACGCGTTGTTGGTAAAGCGCTGAGTTAGCGGTCACGCAGGCCGGACGCGCAGCGAATCAGATCGTCACGCTCGCGTCATGGATGTCGCCTATTTGTAGCAGAATTTGCTGGAGCGAGTCCGCCCTTTACGGCGTATAGCTCCCCGAGGAGCACCATGAACGAATCGTTTCGGAGTGTATTAGCCGCTGAGGAAGAGCTGGACGTTCGCGAGGACGAGTTGCTCGATGAAGAACCGCGGGACCATCAAGTGAGTTCTCAGCGTTCGTATTCCGTGCCACCGCACTCCGCTGCACTTGTGCGAGCACGTCGACACGTTCGGCCCGGCGAAGTGGTAGCTGGTAAGTATCGGGTCGAACGCCGCATCGCCGACGTTGGGCTCGCGACCTTGCTGCAGGTGAGGCACCTCGTGCTGGATGAAGCCGCCACGTTGAAATACCTTCGCCCGGAGGCTCTTGCCTTCCCTGATGCCGTTGGCGACTTCCTTACTGGGGCGCGTCGTCTTTCCCAGGTTCGAAGTGAACACGTCGCGCGCGTCTTAGACGTGGGGATGCTCGATTTTGGCCCGCCCTACATGGTCACCGAGCAGCCCACTGGTCCAGATCTGGCGCAGGTGATCAAGGTACGAGGAGCCCTACCCATACCGGAAGCCGTCGACTACATCCTCCAGGCGTGCGTGGGCGTTGCAGCTGCCCATGATTTGAACGTGATTCACGGCGGGCTCAGCACTGAAAATATCTTCGTGTGTCGCTCCGCGGACGGCTCACCCATCATTCGCATCGTCGGGTTCACCACCTCCAGCACTGAAGCCACAGATCTCGGAAGCGCCGGCGCCGGGATGTTATCGATGGCTTCGGTCCCACTTTCGCTGCGTTACCTGGCGCCAGAGCACGCGCGAGATCCCGGCCACCTAGATGTTCGCACCGATGTATGGAGCCTCGGGGCGATCTTGTACGAATTGCTCACGGGGCAACCTGTGTTTGAGGACCGCACGGTGCCAGGCCTCTTGGCGAAGATCGTGGCCGATCCACCAACGCCCGCTCGAAGCTTACGGCGGGATATTCCGGAGAGCCTGGAGCGCACACTACTCCGTTGCTTGCGAAAATCTCGCGATGATCGATTTCAGACCGTGCACGCCTTAAAGGAAGCGCTGCAAGAGAGGACGCGTAGCTCCGAGCCCCCAGCGGTCTATACCCGCCAAGACGAACGCGACACTCAGCGCCCCGAAGCGCGGTCATGGGATCTCCCTGAGGTTCCGAGTGCGCGCACTCCGCCTCCGCTCCCCGGCGCAAGCACGCAGGCCCCGCGCATGCCTCCGCCCCTGTTCGTCTCGACCCCACCGGCGCCGATCGCCACGGCTGATCAAGAGCCGATTTTGCCCCCTTCCCCGGTCGTTTCAGCGGCTCCCCCGCCTTCGGTCGCACAGGCTGGATCGACTGCGCCCGTCGTTGCGCCGGCCCAACAAGCCCCGGTGCAATCGCTCCCTGCGCCTGCACAGCCTCAGGTCACCGGCAATCGATCGGGCGCTCGCACCACGAATCTGTTGCTCGCAGCGTTAGCTATCGGTGTCCTTGGGTTGTTGGCATTTCAGCTATTTCCTAGCGGCGCAAAACAAGGCGCGGTCGCCGCAAAAGGAGAGGCGCTCGGTACCGCAAGGCCCGTTGCGCTTGAGCGGAGCCCTTTGCCTGCTCCGCAGCCCTTAGTTATCGCACCGCAGCCTGTGGCCACAGCCGTGCCACCTGCAGCTACGCCAACCACAGCCGTGCCAACCACAGCGAACATCGCTACCCCTGCTCCCCCTCCCGCGTCCCCAGCGCAGCCAGCCGCGAGCGCTCCCCCAGCGGTGGCCACCACGGTTGTCGCTTCCGGGCCTGTCGTCACGGCTTCACGCCCGAAGAAACGCCCGGCGGAGCAAGCAACCGACGCCCCCTCAGAAGCGCCCGCACCCACAAGCAAGGCTGCCACCAAAAAAGAAGCTCCCGTTTCTGCGACTGAAGCCCAATCGGCGCCAAAAAAGCCTGCTTCAGGCACCGCACGTGCAGGCCTTTTCGACGACCAGTGGTGGCAATAGACGTTCGTGAGGCCCGCCTTTAGTTGAGGTAAGCCTCCAATTTATCGAATGATCCAGTCCACCCCTGCGTCATCCCGCCTCGCCCTTGAATGAAGGTCGTGAGCTCTTCAGCCGTTGTCGCTCCATGGGGTGCCCAGCAGACCGTAACCCGCGTTTGATTCGGGCCCTCTTCGCTCAACGTTACGCTCGTGAGCATCGCTTCGGGCCACGTCGGCGCAAAAGGATGCCGGGAGATATTCTCGTGTTCGTCCACGAACTCTTGCGTATAAACGAGGCTGGTTGGGGTTTCGACCTTCAGGTATTGAGCGCGCCCATAGAGCTTGGGGCCGCCTTCGCTGGTCATGACATAGAAAGTGCTGCCACCCGGGCGGATATCACTCCGAATGAACTCCATCGTGGAGCCCTTGGGTCCCATCCATTGAGAAAAGTGCTTTGGGTTGGTCCACATCTCGAACATGGTGGAAATTGGCACAGCGAAGCTTCGATTGATAACGAAGGTCTCTCGCCCGGTGGCCTTCTGCTCCAGATACTCAGCGAGCCTATCCCAGGTTGATTCACCACTAGCTCGTTTGATGAACTTGCTCGCCTCCTCCGAGGCCTCCGCGGAGACGAATGCCATAGTCATTTCAAGCCGCGTTTTCCCTTCACTTTCGCTAAAAAGCACCGTCACGCGGAAGAGAGCCGGGCGATCATCGGTGGCACCGTGATCGTAAACGAGCTTCGAGTACTTCTCGACCTCGAAGTAATGTGTAACGTTCGGGTAATCCATACCATCGGGGCCATGCATCGTGTAGCGCCAGTGGCCACCGGGCTTCAGATCTTTGCTGTGCGTGGTAATCGTGAAGCCGCGAGGCCCCCACCACTTTGCTACCTGCGCCGGATCTGCCCACGCATCCCACACCGCCTGAATAGGCGCTTCATAGAGCCGAACTATTTTCAACTCGTTAGACTTGCTTGCGGCCATTTTTCTTACCCTTCGTGGCTTTCTTTTGTGTGACGGTTTTCAGATAGGCATCGAGCCTGTCCAAGCTCTCCTCCCAGAAGATTCGGTACTGCTCCATCCAGTCCGAGACATGCTTCAAGGCCTCGGCGTTCAGCGTACAAGGGCGCCACTGCGCATCCCGTGATTTGGTAATGAGGCCAGCTGCCTCCAACACCTTGAGGTGCTTGGTCACTGCGGGCAGGCTCATCTCCTTCAGAAAAGGCTTGGCAAGATCCGAAACACTCGCCGTGCCTCGCGAGAGCTGCTCCAGCATCGCCCGCCGTGTGGGATCGGCGAGGGCGGAGAACTTTTGTGTGAGCGCATCCTGCATTACACCTTCTAGTTAATTAACCCAGAGGTTAAGCGCAAGCACCAAGTGCGTGGCCAGGGTGGAGCGAGGGATCGAAACGGCTGAACGGGCCACTGAGCCAAACGGCTCTATTTGGCCACTCTCGGCCCTGATATTTTAGCTACCTGTCCAATTTACTCGCGAGTATTTTTGACTGGTGTCCAATTTACTCGTACCGTGCTCTATGCTCGAAAGGTCAAAGCCGCGCCATTTGGAGCCTTTCATTGCGCAAGACCTAGCGCGCAAGATGGTATTTTTGGCAGGCCCGCGCCAAGTTGGCAAGACAACGCTCGCGCGACGCCTTCTTGGAAAACGCGAGAACGCCTATCTCAATTGGGATGTTGCCGCTCATCGGACGCGGATCCTAGCGCAGGATTTGCCAGTAAGTCCGCTCTGGGTTTTCGACGAGATCCACAAATACAAAAGCTGGCGCGGATACCTCAAAGGTCTTTTCGACGCCCAAGGTCGAGATCAGAAAATTCTGGTCACCGGCAGTGCGAAGCTCGATTTCTATCGCTACGGAGGTGATTCGCTGCAAGGCCGCTACCACCTTTGGCGAATGCATCCGCTGAGCGTCGCAGAACTTGGCATGACACATCCCAAAGATCTGGACTCGTTGCTAGCGCTGGGTGGCTTTCCTGAACCCTTTTTCTCAGGCTCTGAACGCGTAGCACGGCGTTGGTCGCGCGAGTATCGCACTCGCTTAGTGCGAGAAGAAGTGGCCGGGGTGGAGCGCATTTCCGATCTCGGCAACATGGAGCTTTTGGCGATGCGCCTGCCTGAATTGGTAGGTTCTCCACTCTCGATCAACGCCCTCCGGGAAGATCTCCAGCTGGCACACAAGACCGTAGCCAATTGGCTCGATATCTTTGAACGCTTGTATGGCATCTTCCGGGTACAACCCTTCGGGACTCCCAAGATCCGAGCCGTAAAAAAGGAGCGCAAGCACTACCACCTCGATTGGACGCTGGTAGCTTCACCCGGCGCACGTTTCGAAAACTTGGTAGGGGTTCACTTGCTAAAATGGGTGAGCTTTCAACAGGATTCTGAGGGCCGCGAACTTGAGCTCCGATACTTCCGCGACGTTGACGGGCGCGAGGTCGACTTTGTCGTAACCGAAAATCGAAAACCCCTCCTGGCTGTGGAATGCAAGCTTGCTGACGAACCCGCGAACAAAGGGCTAAGTTACTTCAAACACAAGTTTCCCGCCTGCGAGTGCATCCAAGTTGCCGCCTCTGGCACACGTGATTCCATGACCGCCGAAGGCATCCGGTTCACCCCAGCGCTGAAATTTCTGGGCACTCTGGTGTAGATGGGCCGCCGAGAAAACACCTGATAGGACTACCGCGCATGACCAACAACGACGTCCTTCGATCGCTCAGGTACGCACTCAACGTCGGCGAAGCTCGCCTGATCGAAATCTTTCGGCTCGCTGGATTGGAGGTGAGCCCAGAAGATGTGGCAGCTTTTTTGAAGAGAGAGGAAGAAGAAGGCTACGCGCCATGCCCCCACGAAGTGATGGCGCATTTTCTCAACGGGCTTGTCATCTTCAAGCGCGGTAAGGATCCTGCTAGGCCGCCGCAACCGTTGGAAGTGCCCGTGACCAACAACGCGGTGCTTAAGAAGATCCGCGTCGCATTCTCACTCAAAGATACGGACATTATCGCACTCATCGAAGCCGCCGGTCTAACCGTTACCAAGGCTGAGCTGGGGGCCTTCTTTCGCCTGAGCAGCCACCGAAATTACCGTGAATGCGGGGATCAGTTCCTACGATATGTATTGAAAGGCGTGGCTCAGCGCGCCGGTTGATTGGGACGCCTCGCCTAGCGTGCTATGCCGGCCAAAGGTCCCATGATCGAGGCGAATCAACTCAGCAAACAGTACGGAAGCTTCACTGCCGTACGCGATTTGTCGTTCTCTGTCGCGCAGGGGCAAGTGGTGGGGTTCCTGGGTCCAAATGGGGCAGGCAAGACCACGACGTTGCGCATGTTGGCGGGCTTTTTGGGGCCCACCAGCGGCAACGTACGCATCCTTGGACACGATGTAACCCAAGAGCCCATGCTCGCACGCCAATCCGTTGGTTACATGCCGGAGGCCGCGCCACTCTATCCAGAAATGCGCGTAGGCGAATACCTCTCGTTTCGTGCGGAGCTCAAGCTAGTTCCTCGGAATCAGCGAAAAGCCGCGGTCAGCCGCTGCATGGAGCAGGCGCGCATTGCGGACGCCAAAGACACGCTCATAGGCCACCTGTCAAAAGGTTACCGGCAGCGTGTCGGTCTCGCGGATGCCTTGGTGGCGAACCCGCCGCTCCTTATTCTCGACGAGCCAACAGCAGGCCTTGATCCAAACCAGATCCGCGAGGTGCGCGAACTTATCGCCGAGCTTGGCCGGGAGCACACCATCCTGCTCTCCACTCATATCTTGCAAGAAGTGGAAGCCATGTGCGCGCGCGCGTTGGTGATGCAAAAAGGGCAGCTCGTGGCAGATGGCCCGATGAATGCTCTATTGCGAGAACAGAACACGCGCTCCTTGCACTGGGAGCTCCGAGGCCCCGAAAGCACCATCCTGAACGTGCTGGAAGGTGTCGGTGCTAGGCTCAAAAACAGCGCAACATCTCCACCGGGCGGCTGCGTGCAGCTTCAAACGGAATGGGGCAAAGAGTTGCCAGATCCAGAAGCCGCGGTTGAGCAAGCTATCGCTTTGCTCGTTCAAAAGGGCGTTGGAGTGCGCCGCGTTTACAGCGAACGCGCCAAGCTAGAAGAGGTATTTTCAGCACTCACTGAAGCTGCCGAGCCATCGAAAATGGTGCCCGGGAATATTCAAATAGAAGGCTCCGCCCCATGACTGGGTTTTGGGCAATCTACAAACGGGAGATGTTGTCCTTGTGGGTCACACCCGTGGCTTGGATCTTGTTGGTAACGTTCTTGCTGCTGCAGGGTGGTGTATTTTACTCCATTGTCTCTCACTATTCGGGAGCGGCCGAGCTCAGCTTCGACAATGGCCCCATCGAGGCCTACTTTGGCCAAGGGTCCATCTTTCTTTTGGTAACTTTGCTCTTGCTCTGCCCGGCGCTCAGCATGCGGTTATTCTCCGAAGAACGAAGAAGCGGCACCATTGAATCGCTATTAACAGCACCGGTTCGCGCGCTCTCGATCGTGCTCGGGAAATACCTAGCCACACTGAGCACTTACATTCTCATGTGGAGCCCCACGCTCCTTTACCCATTTCTGTTGCGCGATACAGGCGTTGTGGATGGCGGGGTCGTATTCACAAGCTACTTGGGCCTTTTGCTGCTCGGAGCGGCCTATTTGGCTGTGGGAACGTTGATGAGCGCGCTTACGCAAAGCCAGCTGTCTGCGCTGATGCTCACGGTACTTCTACAGTTTGGGATGTTTGTTTTGGGGGTGGGTGAATATATCTTCGACCCTGGCCTCCTTCATTCCATTTGTAGTCATGTATCGATGATGAGCCACATGGAGGAATTCTCCAAAGGCATCATTGACCTTCGCCGCGTGGTGTTTGATCTGAGCGTGGTAGTGCTTGCTCTCTTTACAACAACGGAGGTCGTGGATTCATGGCGCTGGAGCTGAAGCGCTTCTTTCGCCTCCGCCAACAGGGTAGCCAGGCTTTTCGTCTGCTCTCAGCTGCGGCTGTATTAGCAATCGGAGTCGCATCGGTGTGCTCCAACGTTATAGTGCATCGCTTCTACACCCGTTGGGATCTCACGAGCACTGGGCTCTACACGCTTTCCCCTGCCACACTCGCTACCCTCGCCTCCTTGCGAGAACCTGTAGATGTAACGGTGTTCCTGAGCCACGGCGATCCACTAAGCGCCAATGTGCGCCAGCTCTTGGCCGCGTATGGTGGCCAGACGCACCTGCTCCGGCCGCGCTTCATCGACCCTGACCGTGACCCAGCAACATTCGCGGCGCTTCACGCTGAATACGGCATGGTTGCGGGCAAAACGGACGACGGTAAAGTCACCACGGATGCGGTCATCGTGCTAGCGCAAGGCAAGCGGAAGTGGTTCATTACACCGGAGAACATCGTCGCGTACAACCAGGAAACGGGCGCGAGCCAGCCCAGGCTAGAGCAGGCTCTCACGTTAGGCCTCCGCAGCCTCGAATCCTCCGAGGCGCCGCACGTGTGCCTCACGAGCGGGCACGAAGAACTCTCCCCCGATAACCTGGGGCCGGAGGGCCTGGGTGCATTTGCCAATGAACTCAAGAAGAACAACTACGACGTTCGCGCGATCGATCTGAGCCCGCCACTTCGCAAAAACCCGCTCCTTGATTGCAACGCGGTGATCGTGGCTGCACCCGAGCGTACCTTCACCGAAGCTGCGGCCCAAAGCCTGGTTGCCTACACAGCAAGCGGAGGCAGAGTATTGGCATTCTTGCCACCGGCACTCGAAGAAGAGCGAGTGCAGAAGAGTGGGCTTGAGCCATGGCTTACCGTTCTAGGGCTGAAGCTCGGGCAAGATGTGGTGCTGGAGGGTGATCCAGAGCTCCGCTTGCCGTCCGGAATAGGGGAGACATTCTTTGCGGATACTAGGCCACACGCTGTCACCGAAGCGTTGGCGCGCCCGGGCAGCAAGGTGCAGTATCGTTTACTCGTAAGTGCAGCTCAGTCGCTAGCCTCCCTGCCAGGCGTCACACCCGGCACGCTGACGCCCCTGTTGGTGACATCCCCGGCCGGCTTCAGCATTGAAAATCCAGCTAACTTCACAGATTCCGCGCGCCTTCCCACAGCGAACGAGAGCTCTCATCGCGGCCCACTCACCCTCGGTTTTGCCGTCGAACAGGCCGTAAAGAGCTCAAAGCAATCCGGTACAAGTCGCACAGTAGTGATCGGCGCCGGTAATCTGGTGTGGTCTCGGGCATTTTCGGATCCAGCGTGGGCCGGCAACAAGCTCTTAGTGGAGAGTGCCATCTCCTGGCTTGTCGCACGCCCACACTTGGTGAGCGTGCCCGAGAAGGCTGCTCATCCTTCAGGGCTGGCATTATCGGAGGCCGCGCTCAGCTCGCTGTTCCGCTACGTAGTTCTTTCCCTGCCCATCTCGGCGCTGCTCTTGGGCCTTGCCGTGTTGTTCCGGCGGAAGCAAATTGAAGACCGCTCGCGCCAAAGCAAGGAGGCGTCGTGAAAGAGCTTCGCCGTCGCCAATGGCTTACGCTTGGATCCATCGCCCTGGCCGTTGCATCACTCGGGATTGCGCTCACCACTTTCATGCTGCCAACAACGGACGAAGTGGCCCTGCGCTCACAGCACCTTTTGCCCACGTTCGTTCCATCGGAGGTTTATGCGTTAGCGTTCACCCGCGATGGCGTGACTTTTCGCCTGGAGCGCCAGCTTTCCAAAGAACCGGCCGAGTGGGAGCTCCTATCCCCAGAAAAAGGCGAAGCAGACGTCGCGCTTTTGGATAAGATCTTGAGGGGCCTGGAGTCAGCCAATTTTGTTCGCAGGTTGTCCACTGATTCGCTCAACCAACCTGCTCTTGGGCTGAAACCACCCCGATTTTCCCTAACATTCAGTACCCGACAGCAATCCTGCACCCTCACCCAGGGAAACCCTGTTCCTGGTCAGAACAGCCAATCTTACGTGGAGATTTCCTGTGCGGGTGACCGGATGGCTAATGTTTACGTTGTCGAAAGCAAGGTTACCGACGACTGGAAGTTTGATCTGAATGCGCTCAGGCGCGTGCAATTCTTGCCCTACGGCTCCGTGGAGGTGAGTGCCGTAGAACAGCATGTGCGTGGGGTCACTAAGAGGCTGGAGCGTGACGAACGCGGCCTGTGGTATGTGCGTACAGAGAAACGTCACCTTGTTGAGCGACAAGCTGTGGATCGACTCTTCGAAACCCTCGCGGATATGGACGGCGCTTTACCCACAGATTGGAACAAAGCGAGCCTTGAGCAAGCCAAAGATCCTAACACCTTAAGCCTTACGCTCTTCCCGCTGGATACCAAGAACCCAAGAGCAACGCTCCGTTTCGGCACCCCCTGCCCCTCCGATCCTAACCTTGTGCTAGCTCTCCGGATCGAACCACATCCCGTGGCACTCTGCGTTCAACCGAGCTTCGTTACACGTTTGCAACTCGCGGATAAAGACCTCACCTCCAGGCGCCTTTTCTGGTTGCGCTCCGATGAAGTGGAAAAGCTTCGGATCGTTTCTGACGCTCGAAGGCTTGTACTTGAGCGCTCCAACTCGGCCTTTCTGCTCAAGGAACCGCAACGTATTGAAGTGCCTCTTGAGCCAGGAAACACGCGCCTGGAAGCTCTCACTAGCCTCAGTGGCCAACCGGTAGAAGAAGAGCTCACGCCTCCGTTCACATTGATTGAGCTTGAATCCCAAGCTCTCTCCGATCCTGCCAGCTTTACGGAGTCTGTGCGGGTCGGGGCACCCAATGCTCAAGGCAAGTGCGTTGTGGAGCGCACCAGCGACGGAGCACGCTTCCTCCTCTCCTCAGAACAAGCTCAAGTGTTGCGCCCGGATGCCACGCTGATGAAGCCTCTTAACGTTCTGGATATCCCCCGCTCACGGATTTCGGAAGTTCGAATTTCCGGGCCCAACTTCGAACAAACGCTTGGGCAGTCGGCACCAGGTGCCTACGCCCTCCGTACCGCGGCGCGTGCAGTGCCACATGATGCCGCCCTTATCGACTCCATCATCGGCACCTTATCCGCGCTGCGTGCTGAACGTTGGGTATCCGATGAGGTCCAGATGTCCCACGGGCTCTCCGATGGGCGCGCGTTTCATTTGAAGCTTCATCTGAGCGCCCCCGCCGCTGCCTCCAGCGAGCCAGTGCTCCCTCAAAACATTACTCTTACTCTGGGCGCCCGTACTCGCCAGGGCTACTTTGCATCTGTAGATACGCTTGCGGGGGTATTCATTGTAACAAGCGCAACGTTCGATACATTGACCACGTGGGCGCTCGATCGCTCCCTTTGCCAGATAGCTCCAGGAACCGCAGAGGCCATTACACTCCGCAAGGATCGCCAGACGGTGACACTGCGTGCACAAGGAGAAGGCTGGGCCGCCGTAGACAACGAAGGACGGGAAATCACCCAAGGGCTTGAAGACGCATTAGAGGCCCTGGCAAGCCTGCGCGCGGAGGCCGCCCTGCACGTGGGAGCTGCTTTGCCCGAAGAGGGGCTAACCCAACCTTGGCTCAGCGTCGCAGTCACCCCCAAAGACGCACGCGAAGGGGCGCGCATGTGTGAGTTCGGCGCGGGCGATAGTTGGCGCAACACGAGCATCTACTACCTGCGACGCTCAGGCACGCCCGCGACCTTTGCAATAGCCCGTTCCGAGCTCCAGGCTCTGCTCGAACTTTTCTAAACCGCGTCTAATTAACCGCGTTATTCTTCTTGGCTTGGGGCCAAATCTGATCCCAATTTTCGCGATAAGCCTCGGTGGAAACCTGCGCTGGCCCTTTTTTCGCCCGAGCTTGGGCAGGCGGGGCAGCCGCCGTGTCCCCTACCAAAGGCTTCGGCGGGCTATACAGCGTTTCTACGTCACACACGAGAGGGAATTCCTTACGCGGTCGCAGTGCGACCACTTCCCCTTCGAGAGGCTTGCCTTCTTTGAGCGGATGCACGGACCCAAGCTCAAGCTGTTCACCCCGGCGCCGGACGATACGATACCCGCCGTCGGGGGTAACACCGTGCACGAGCGCGACGTCCTGATGAGAGACGGCCGGCATGTCCACTGAAGGCTTCTGAGGTTTGTCAGAGTTGCTCATGCTCGTAGGCGATCCTTAGCACGCCATCGCACGCGGTGGCCAACCGCGACCAAAAACTCGGCTCAAACGACGGCCGTCTAGAGGCCGATGGCAGCCTTGAAGACCCAGCCCTCATTGCCCTGCCCGTCATATTTCACGCGATACCAGTCCGCTTTTCTACCAGTGACCACCACGCGCGTTCCGCTCCTGATCCGAGCCTTCACGGGGGCCTCATTTCCTGGAGTCTCGCGGATCAAAGCCAACTCCCAACCCACGGTGGCTCGACCCGTTGCTTCGAGGATTTGATCTTCTTCGCCTTTCTTGGGTTCAGGCGGCGCAAACTCAACCAAGAAGAAGACCGAGTAGCGAGCGTATTGGTGCTTAAGCTGTGTAAGCGCAGCTGTTTCAAACTCGCGCTCTACGCACTCAACCAAGGCTTTGGCTGTTGGGAGTGGGAGTGTAGTGCGCTTGCCTAGGATGATGCGTTCAACCCGATTCTTGTCAAAGTTAAAGTCGAACCCGAGCGATAGTGCGCCAAGGGCTCCCTGAGCTGCCTCACACGAGCTCAGCGTTTTTAATCTCGGGTTAACTACATCTTGAAACAGCACCGTATCGCACGGCTTCTGCGCGCGGCCGTCGGTATCTTTACACGCCGTGATCTGGGGTTCCCCTATCTTCACCTCTTCGACCACCGCAACCGCCAAAGGCTCCGAGGGGGGCAACTCAGCCGCTTTGGCGGGCGCCTTCTTGGTCGGTGTTCCGTCGTCGGGCACCACGGGGGCCAAATGGATCCCCGCCAGGCGGGGCCAAGCGACACCCACGACAAACCCAACCGCTACAATGATGGCCAAGCGGCCTAAGTGAACGCGGTCCTCCGACCGGGAGGGCGCTCGGACCTCCACCCGGGGCGCCCCGAAAGGGGGCTTCTTCGCCTTGGTGACCATCTGCAAAGGCAGGTAGCACAGGATTTGACTATGGAAAACCGGGCGCACCCGGCCTCTTGGGCTTTGGGCTGGAATCTTTATCGCTCGCGCGGGAACATCGAAGGCTTCGGGAGTTATGAAGGCCTGCCCACTCTGCAAGCTGAAGTATCCAGACGATCGCACGTTGTGCTTCGTTGACGGCGCAACGCTTGCCCCCATCCAAGACGAGCGTATCGGAACCGTGCTCGCGGGTCGCTACGAGATCGAAAGCGTGCTCGGGCAGGGGGGTATGGCCACCGTCTACACGGCACGCCATCGCTTGGTAGATCGCTTGTGTGCCATCAAGATCCTGAACGAATCTTTTGCCAAAAATGAAGTGATGCGCGAGCGCTTCCGGCGTGAAGCGAAAGCCGCTCAAAAGCTAGCGCATCCGAACATCATCGAGATCTCTGACCAAGGCGAAACCGACGATGGGTGCGTCTACTTGGTAATGGAGCTCCTGGAAGGGGAAACCCTCGCTGACCTCTTGGAGCGCGGGAAAATCTCTGTCTCGCGCGCCCTCACCATCGGCATTCAGATCGCCCGCGCGCTCGCCCGCGCTCACGATCTTCAAGTTATCCATCGCGACCTCAAGCCCGAAAACATCTACCTTGCTCACGATCCGCAGACCGGCACCGAAGTGGTTAAGCTGCTAGATTTTGGCATCGCTCGCTCCATGCAGGACGCGCGGCTAACCGGGGCCGGTGAAGTTTTCGGCACGCCCCAATACATGGCTCCCGAGCGCATCACCTCGATTGACGCCGGGCCAAGTGCCGATCTTTACGCCGTTGGCATCATTCTGTTCGAAATGGTAACGGGGCGCTTGCCCTTCGATGCAGCGCAAGTCCCGGTACTCTTCATCAAACATCTGAGCGAAGCGGCGCCAAGCGCTCGCGCATCCGATCCAAGCATTCCCGAGGCCCTCGACAAGCTCATACTTGAGCTTCTCGCGAAAGATCCGAAGGAACGCCCGGTGGATGCACACCGGCTCTACAAGGATTTGGTCGCCATAGCCGAAGCTGTTGGCGCAACCGTACCTCGAGATCTCTCCGAGGTGCCCGAGAGCCTGCGCCCGGCCTCCAAGAGTCTGCCGCCTGTGGCGATCGACTTGTGGGGCCGCCGTGTTGAGGTCTTCCGGCAAATGCTGGAAAAAGTCTACGGCGCTGGAGCTCCCCCACAACAAGTAGAACTGCTCGAACGAATCAACGCGTTGGTGAAGCAAATTGCGAGTCATCGCGACGAAGCCATGGCTCACCAGCGCAACCTCGAAAACGTAGACGCGAGCGGACGCGAAATGCGCCAACGCATCGGTCACGCCGTCCACGCCCTGGGTGTGGACGCGAGCCTTGCGCGCGACAAACTCAAAGACGCAACCGCCGCAGCCAAGCTTGCCGCTGCGCTGCGCGAAGAGAAACGCGAAGCATTTCGCGAGGCTCAGCACGAGGTCCTGTTCTGGGAGGGGCGCACGGGCTTCCTCGAACCGTACCAAGAAATGGCGGACGCCTACCGCGCCGCTGCCGACGTAGTGGAAAGTTGGTGCGAGGCGAAAAAACAACAAGCCGCAGCGGACGCCCGCTGCGTCGCCAGCAAGCACGACGTCGAAGATCTCGAATTTCAAATCCTGCAGCTGCGGCAGGCCATGGCCACCCAAGAAGAGAGCCTTGAGCGCGAACAGACCGCCTTACAAGCCCAGCTCGAAAGCCTAGGGCGCGCCGCAGGCGCCATGGAGAACGACCTTCTGGCCCAGGCTTCCCGCTTCTGCGAACCACTCCGAGCACGCCCCGAGCTCGGCCCGCTCTTTCGGGAACTGGAAAGTGAGTCAGACGCGGCTGCGTAGGCAGCGCACGTTAGTCGGCAGCAGCATCGGTCGCTGTGCCCTCTTTGGCGTGAGCGTCTACATTTGTGGGCGCCCAAATTCGTGTACCATGCGGCCAGTCTCTAATCGGCCCTCGCCGTAAGCAACCGGATCCATCGCGAGCTCCCACTTCGAAGGCATGCATGAAATCAACCAGCTCACCTAGAGCCCTGCAAACCGTACTCATCGCCCTCGCCGTCGTCCTTCTTGTTGTAGGGGTTGTGCAACTCAACGCCGTTGAGAAACGGATTTCGACGCAAGAGCAACAGCTTCGTTCGCTCGGTGAATCCTCGGAGCGGATGGTGGGTGAGCTCAAACGCTTGAAGGGGAATGGGGCTGCTTCCACGGAGAAAGTGAACTCCAACGTCGGCACCGCTTCCGTACCAAGTTCGGAAGATTGCGAGACGGACCCGGTCCTGCATCCAGAAGTACCCAATTTTCTGGTCAACCATGACACTCATTGGCCCGCAGCAGGAGCCAATCTTGGCGGAGCTCTCACGAAGGGGTGGCCAAGCGGGGATCCCAAGGGGTTCAACAGCCTGTTGGAGAACTCGGCGGAGTTACAGGAGGACGTTTTTAACTACGTTGACGCCCTAATTGCTGACCGCAACAAATGGACAGATCCTGACAAGTGGCATGGCGAACTGGCATGCAGGGTCGAAGTTACCGACGACTTCAGGGAATACACGATCTACCTTCGCAAGGGGGTTCGCTGGCATGCCCCCTCGGGCATTAACCTGAAGAGCAAGGAGTATGCGTGGCTGGACCGCCCGCATGAAGTGACTGCCGAAGATCTCGCGTTCACGTTCGAGATGCTGTTGAACCCGCAGGTCGAGAACGGGTTCCTCAAGAACTACTACGCCGACCTGCAAAGCTGGAAGGTAGTAAATAGCCACACTCTTGTCGTGCGTTGGAAGAAAAAGGTTGTCAACAGCATCGCGTTCACGCTGAATCTCGCTCCAATCCCCAAGTTTTTGCTTGCTTATGATGAGCGTGGGGTGCCATTTCCGAAGGAAACGCTTGGGTTGCGCTTCAACCAACATTGGTACAATAACAAAGGCTACGTCGGCGCCGGGCCCTATCGCTTGAGCGAGTATGTGCCAGGTAATAAGCTCGTGCTTGAGCGCAACGAGGACTACTTTGGGAGCAAGCCTGCGATCAAACGGGTTGTCCACCCGATCTACACCGATCCGAACCTCACTTTGTTGAAACTCAAAGCTGGTGAGCTCAGCCTCGGTCGGCTTCGAGCCTCGCAGTACCGGGAAGAAATACAGCGGTATCAGGGCCAACCCCAGTCGGCGCTTCCTAAGAACAGTCCGTTCTTCGATGGTAGAATCAACTGTCGCACGCTGGACGCCTTTGGCTACCGATACATCGGCTGGAACGGAGACCATCCCATATTTTCGGATCCTCGAGTGCGCATGGCGATGACGCTAGCTCTCAACCGAAAGGAGATCATCGAACGCATCTTCGTGGGGTTGGGGGAGGTAGCCATCGGGCCATTCCTACCGAGCACCGGCGGGCTCGACACCACGGTGGATCCACTGAACTTTGATCTCGCGCGAGCACGCAAGGTTTTGTCGGACGCGGGTTGGGCCGACACGGACGGAAATGGCCTAATCGATAAGGCAATAAAGGGGAAGAGAACCCAGTTCGAATTCACCCTGCTAATTTACGGAAGCTCCCCAGAGTACACGGCACTCGCCAACATCTTCAAAGAAGACCTCCTGAAGATAGGCGTTAAGCTGAATGTTACATCCGCAGAATGGAGCCTCATGCAAAAACGCATGGACGAGAAGAACTTTGATGCATTTACCGGTGGCTGGGCCCTCCCATGGGAGGTCGACGCCTTCCAGATTTGGCATTCATCGCAGGCTGATATTCCCAAGGGGTCCAACCGGGTTGGCTTTCGTAGCAAGGAAGCCGATAAGCTCATTGAGCAGCTGCGGGAGACATTTGACCCTGAAGAACGGCGCGTGCTTCTCAGGAAAATCCACCGTCTCATCTACGAATCGCACGTCTACAGCTTCATCATGACCTCCAAGGAGGTGTTTTGCACGAGCCGCGACGTGAAAGATGTCGTTTTTGCAAAAGTTCGCCCTACCACCGATTTTCGGCCGTGGTCAGTGGCCCAGTCACAATAGGACACAGCCCGACGGATGACGACCTACATCCTACGTCGAATGCTGCTGATGATTCCAACATTCGTAGGGATCTCAATTATTGTCTTCGTTGTATTGAACCTTGCTCCCGGTCGTCCAGGTATGACCCAGCAAGGAGACACCGCGTCGACGCTCAGGGGGCAAACGACTCAGGAATCCTACCGAATTTTTAGAGAGCAATTCCATCTGGACAAGCCCACGCTGCTTAACTCCTATTTTACCCTCTCCGAAAGCGATATTGAAACTCGTCTGCGTGTATTCGCAGAACTCGAAACCGCTGCCGTTTCGGCGCGCATCCGGGCACAAGAAGAGCTGGAAGACTACGGATCGTATGCCGTACCCCACCTGATGGCTGTTCTCCGCCGCGCCGAGAGCACGAATCAGAAGAAGTTGCGCGATGTGGCCGTCTATTTTCTCAGCGTGGCAGCTCAGCGCCCCCTATTGGATCCATACAATTCGGCGCCGCCTCCCGAAGTTGCGGCGTACAACCGCGCTGTAGACCTTGAAAATTCCAAGCTTCGTGTCCTGCGTTACCCTCTTGATGCCGAGGAATCGAAGAAGCTTGAAGTGGTGCGGGCGTGGAACGCCTGGTTCAAGGAGAATCAG
Source organism: Polyangiaceae bacterium (assembly GCA_033763455.1). Classification (GTDB taxonomy): domain Bacteria; phylum Myxococcota_A; class Polyangia; order Polyangiales; family Polyangiaceae; genus JBBRRP01. The sequence goes on along the minus strand of JANRKO010000060.1, from coordinate 106,252 downwards.
GCGCGCTTCAGCTATACCTTCGGAGAGAAGGTGAAGATCTTCTTTACGGACACACGTTTTGCCAAATATTGGTCCAACCTAGCACGGCTCGATTTTGGCATTTCCCTGGTAAGCAAAGAACCTGTACTTGAGACACTCGTACGAAAGCTCCGCTATTCTCTGGGGCTGTCAGTTGGCTCGCTCCTCCTGGCTTACCTGATCGCTATTCCGCTGGGTGTCTTTTCGGCCGTGAAGCGGGATTCGACGGCTGATCGCACGCTGACAGTGGGCCTATTTATGCTCTATTCCCTTCCGAGCTTTTTTGTGGCCACGCTGCTCCTGTACTTCTTATCGCAGGGCTCGCCGTTTGAAAGCTGGAGGCTTTTTCCCACAGGCGGTTGGGAGTCTCAGAACGTAGCAACGCTCACGTGGTACGAGCAGTGGTTGGATGTAGCCTGGCATTTGGTGCTGCCCATGTTTTGCATGACCTACGGCTCACTCGCCGCCCTCAGCCGTTACATGCGAAGCGGCCTTCTTGAGGTTATTCAGTCGGATTACATCCGAACTGCCCGAGCTAAAGGGTTACCGGAGTCGAGCGTGATCGGCAAACACGCCATGCGCAACGGCCTCTTGCCCATCTTGACGCTCCTCGCCGGACTATTGCCGGCAGTGCTCGGAGGCAGCGTCATCATTGAGTACATTTTTGGAATTCCTGGAATGGGGTTGTGGGCGGTCGATGCGATTTACCAACGTGATTACAACGTGATCATGGCCATTGAGCTACTTTCCACTGTGCTCGTCCTCGTTGGCATTTTGCTCACTGACCTCAGCTACGCTCTGGTCGATCCGAGGATTCGCTATTCATGAGTGACGCCACCCCTCCTTCGGTGCCCGGCAGTCCTTCGCCCTCGGCTGGGGAGGCTCGGGATCAGGCTGAGATGGATTGGCAGCGCCTCTCCTACCTGACGTTGGTTTGGGGTCAATTCAAGAAGAACCGCTTGGCGCTGTTTGGTCTTTATGCGGTCCTATTTCTGATCGTTCTGGCCGTTTACGCGCCTTTCTTGTCCTGCAATCAGCCACTCTATTTTCATTACCAGGGGCAAGCCTCTTTTCCGTTCTGGCGTGGCCTCTTCAATCGGCTCCTCTACGAAAATGCCGTGGATATCCTGTTCAACTTAGCGCTCGTATTGTCGCCCCTTTACGCGCTCGGATACTTCATCGCCTCCAAGGTGCTAGGGGCACGCTTCTTTCGGCTGAGGCTGCGCCTGCTGGGCGGCTTTCTTGCTTCTTACTTCTTCGTCTACGCGCTCATGCTGCCGGAGCGCTTCTTTTCGTTCGAAAATCCGCTCTATCATCAGGAGAAGGTAACCAACTACACGACCTTGGCTCTTGCCTTGGATGCACAAAAGGAGCCTTACAGCGCGTGGTTTCCGCCACTTCGCTACGGTTACAGGGACACGGACCCGACCCGCAATGTTGAACCACCGAGCGCTCAACACTGGCTCGGCACTGATACAGAAGGGCGTGATGTGTTCGCACGCATGCTATATGGCACACGAATTTCTTTGACCATCGGTGTGGTCGCGGTTTCGATTTACGTGGGCATTGGGCTCCTGCTCGGAGCATTGGCTGGCTACTTTGGCGGCTGGGCAGACATGCTTATCAGTCGCTTGATTGAGGTAATGATCTGCTTTCCGAGCTTCTTTCTGATCCTCACCATTGCCGCCCTTATCGAACGCCGTTCTATTTTTCACGTAATGATCATCATTGGGGTTACGAGCTGGACGGGCGTAGCTCGATTGATCCGTGCCGAATTCTTGAAGCATCGCTCGCTCGAATATGCGCAGGCGGCGCTCGCACTCGGCATCCCGCGCTTTCGCATCATCTTCCGGCACATCTTGCCCAACGCCATTGCGCCGGTGCTGGTTAGTGCCACCTTTGGTGTGGCTTCAGCAATTCTGGTGGAATCAAGCCTCGCATTTTTGGGCATCGGCGATCTCAGCGTGGCCAGCTGGGGGGAGACGCTCAACGCTGGGCGCCTGGAACAGAAATTGTGGCTAATCCTCGCTCCAGGGTTCGCAATCTTCTTTGTTGTGAGCGTCTTCAACTTGGTGGGCGAAGGCCTACGCGATGCACTGGATCCGAAGCTAAAGACATGACTTCACCGCTGCTCCAACTCACAGACCTAAGCGTGCAGTTTCGCACGAGCGCGGGCATTGTGCGTGCGGTAGATGGCGTAAGCTACGCGATTGGTCACGGGAAAACGTTAGCTGTAGTGGGCGAATCGGGCTGCGGCAAGAGCGTTACGGCGATGACGATTCTGCGTTTGATCGAAAAGCAGCGCGGAGAAGTCACCGCGGGAAGAGTTGAGTTTCAGGGGCGCGATCTCCTCGAGTTGGATGAAGAAGCCATGCGTGGGGTTCGTGGCAATGAGATCGCAATGATTTTCCAGGAGCCCATGACAAGCCTGAACCCCGTGTACACCGTGGGGAACCAGATCGGAGAAGCGCTGGAGCTTCACCGCGGGCTACAGGGTGAGGAGCAGCGAGCCGAGGCCATACGCTACCTGCACCTCGTTGGCATTCCATCTCCTGAGCAGCGGTTCGCGGAATACCCGCATCAGCTTTCGGGCGGTATGCGTCAACGCGTAATGATCGCGATGGCACTGTGTTGCCGCCCGAAGTTGCTCATCGCGGACGAGCCAACAACCGCGCTGGATGTCACGATTCAAGCGCAGATCCTGACGCTCATGCGAGGCCTCCAGGCCAAGCTGGGCATGTCGATCCTACTGATCACGCATGACCTTGGAGTAGTAGCTTCAATGGCCGAAGACGTAGCCATCATGTACGCCGGCCGCATTGTGGAGCAGGGAAGCGTTTACGACATTTTCGAACGCCCCAAACATCCTTATACCGCCGGCCTCCTGCGCTCACTGCCCACGTATGATGCCTCCGGGCGCCACTTAGAACCGATACCTGGGAACGTTCCGGATGCGCTCGGGCTGCCAACGGGGTGCCGATTCCACCCCCGCTGCCGGTTTCGCCTTCCGAAATGCGCAACGGTGGCACCCGCGTTGGTCGAACACAAAAACGGCCAAAAAGCAGCCTGTTTTGTCACGGAAGCCGACCCCGACCTCGATCTTCTGCACGCGGAAACGCCCAATCATGCTCCCGAGCGCATGGAGGTGAAGGATGCCTGAGCCGCTCCTCAGTGTCGAAGGGCTCGCCAAGCACTTCCCCGTGACCCGCGGCCTCTTGAGTCGCGTGGTGGGGCAAGTGCGTGCCGTGGATGGCGTTTCCTTCGAGATCGCACGCGGGGAAACGTTAGCGCTGGTGGGCGAATCAGGATGCGGCAAAAGCACCGTTGGCAGGCTGCTGCTTCGCCTGCTTGACCCTACCAATGGCACGGTGCGTTTTGAGGGCCAAGACATCGGAAGCATGAGTGCCAACGAGCTCCGACCACTTCGGCGCGACATGCAGATCATCTTCCAAGACCCCTACAGTTCGCTCAATCCGCGCATGCGCGTACTGGATATTGTCGGAGAAGCGCTGGCTGTTCACGGCGTGGCGAAGGGTGTGGACATGGAGAACCGCGTCCGCACGCTGCTCGGCAAAGTAGGCGTAGCGCCCTCGTGGATGCACCGGTATCCGCACGAATTTTCCGGTGGTCAGCGCCAACGCATCGGCATCGCACGCGCTCTCGCCCTGAATCCTAAACTCATCGTGTGCGATGAGGCCGTATCGGCGTTGGACGTCTCGATTCGCGCTCAGGTTATCAACCTTCTGATCGAACTGCGTGAAGAGCTAAAGCTTGCTTACCTGTTTATTTCGCACGACCTTTCCATCGTTAAGTTCATCTCCCATCGTGTTGCTGTGATGTATCTAGGCCAGATCGTGGAGCTCGCACCCACCGAAGCGCTGTTCGCACGCCCTGCCCATCCCTATTCGCGCGCGTTGCTCGCCGCAGTGCCGTGGCCAGATCCTCGCCGAGCCATCGTGAACGTAGAGCTTGAGGGCGATGTCCCAAGTGCGTTGCGGCCCCCTTCCGGTTGTCGCTTTCACACCCGCTGCCCGGTCGCATTTGATCGCTGTTCGACTGAGGAGCCGCCCGCCTTCGAAGTGGAAAAGGGTCACCACTCACAGTGCTGGCATGCCGAAGGGCTCAGCTCGGAGCCTGATTGGTTCGTGCAGCTCGAAACCCGCTTCAAGAAGGCCGAACGGCCCAGCGTATCCGCTCCCGAAGTTGCCGCCCTCAGCCACGAGGGTACCGACAACGGAAGTCCGCAGGTCCATCCAGCTAACATCACTGAGCAAACGGCGCCGTCTACGCCCTCCGTTGGCGACACGAGCGACGCGGGCACGCCTGCGGATCGCATGGTCGCTCGCGGCATCTACTGGGCCGCTATCGCGTCCGGTGCAGTGCTCACGAGCCTCGGGCACTCGGTGTGGGGTCCGTTGCTCGCCGCCTGCGCATTTATTGCACAGCTCGATGTTAATCGGCGCTTCCGCCTGAACGCCTACCGCCCTCTCGCGCTTGGGCTTGCCCTTGCCGTTGCCCTGTCTTTTCCGGTCAAAGCTCGCCTCCAGAAGCGCGAGGCTCAACGTCAATTCGAAACGCTTCGAGCTGAAATTCTCAGCTACTCGCGCCATACCGGTGAACTTCCCCGGCAACTCACTGACCTTGGGTTTCGTCTCTACGGCGTCTTTCCAGACGGCACACCGGTGGATCCTTGGGGAAACCGGTGGCGGTATCGCGCCCAGCCAGAGTCGAAACAGAAATTTTCGCTTGGCACCTTCGGCCCCGACCAGCAACCAAGTGGCGACGATATCGGCTCCGCTCAGGAAGGCCTTTGAGGAATGTACCGCACCCTGTTCAGCGTCCTTCTGATGTTTGCGGCAGCGTTACTGCTCGTGGGGCTCACATTCTCGGCATCGCATGACGCCATCCCAGATTATCGTTTTATCAATGGAGCTGAGCCGAAAACGCTAGATCCGCAGCTCGCAACGGGGGAGCCGGAAGGAAGAATTATCTCAGCCGTCTTCGAAGGTCTTACGCGGCGAGATCCGAAAACGCTTGAGGCTGCCCCCGGCGTTGCCGAAAGCTGGGAACTTTCGCCAGATCTGAAGACGTACACCTTCCACCTGCGTGCCGACGCGAAATGGTCGAACGGGCAACCCCTCATCGCGGACGACTTTGTCTACTCTTGGAAACGCCTGGTTGAGCCCGCTTTGGGAAGTGAATACGCCTATATTCTATTCCCCGTCCGTTACGCCGAAGCCTTCAATGCCTACAAGTCCTACGCGGAAGCTATCCGAGGGCCCCTCCAAGCGAAGGTCTCATCGCTGGTCAAGAAAAACCAGGAGATCGGAGCACAGGAGTGGCAGCTCTTCCTGGCCGATGCGGATGCACACGGGCCGCTCAAGTTCACAGAACACGCCGAGATCCGCGACCTGCTCACTATTAAAACGGGTCGAGTCACCCCCGAGCAGGTAAGAGCCTTTTCGCGAGCACTCGAGATCGAGGCGGGTCGCCTGCTGGAAAAGAGCGCCGAGGCGCGGCAGAAGTTTGGAAAGAACGCTGGGGTTTATGCACTCAACGCTCACACACTGGTGGTTGAGCTCACCGCTCCAACTCCCTATTTTCTCGAAATCACCTCGTTTTATTCGACCATGCCGGTGCCGCGTTCCGTCATCGAGCAAGCGGGGAATGACAAGGACTGGTTTCTCCCCGAAAAAATTGTGAGCAACGGCCCCTTCCTACTCTCAAGCTGGCGGGTGAACGAACGCATTCGCCTCACCAAGAGCCCGAGCTACTGGGGTCGCAACGAAGTGCGAGTGCAGGCCGTCGATGCGCTTCCGACCGAGTCCGCCACCACTTCCTTGAACATGTACCTAACGGGTGAAGCCGACTGGCTTCCCAGCAACTACCCAACGGATTTGGTTAGAGACTTGAGAAAGCGGCCGGATTTCTACAGCAATCCCGGTCTTGTGGTCTATTATTACCGCTTCAACAACACGAAGAAGCCGTTTACTGACGTTCGCGTCCGGCACGCTTTCAACCTGGCGATCGATCGCAAGCTCATCGTCGAACAAGTTCTGGGGCTCGGGCAAATTCCAGCAACCAGCTTCGTGCCTCCGGGAATGCCCGGCTACCAGCCGCCACTGAGCAAGATCGCAAAAGATGTCGCGCTCGCCCAGCGTCTGCTCGCGGAGGCGGGTTTTCCCGAGGGCAAAGGCTTCCCTGAAGTTGGGATTCTGTACAACACGATGGAAATGCACAAGAAGATCGCTGAAGTCGTCGCGGATCAGTTGCGGAGAAACCTTGGCGTGCAGGCGAAGGCGTACAATCAGGAATGGCAGTCCTACATCTCAGCCACGCGAAGCCAGTCCTACGATATTGCCCGCGCCGGATGGGTGGGTGATTACAGCGATCCCAATACGTTCCTGGATATGTGGGTCACCAACGGAGGCAACAACCAAACGGGCTTTAGTTCGCCCGTCTACGATCAGCTGATCGCGTTCGCCTCAAATCCGGATCCGTTCCTGGCCAACCCGGAACCACTGCTGACTCACCTCAAAGAGCCCGAAAATGTACGGCGTGAGCTGAACACCGCGAAGATGGGTACGGGAGCAGAAAAGGCCCAAGCTTGGGGCAGGATCCGCATGCAGCTTCTTCGTGAAGCCGAAGCCATCTTAGTCCAAGATGAATTCCCGATCATGCCCGTGTACTTCTACGTTGTATCTGGCTTGGTCAAGCCCACGCTCCGCGGGTTCTATTCTCAGATAGAGCTACCCGATGGAACCCGTGCCCCCAACCTGAAAGATTTGCACCCACTGCGAGACATCTGGGTAGAACGCGGAGCCGCTCAATGATCGAAGCGCTGGCGCTCATTTTTGGGTTTGCCGCTCTCGCAAGTACGGCTTGGCTCGGGCCCCGTTCGGCAAGGATTGTGGCGCCCATCCTGCTCGCTGGGCTGCTGTTTGTCGGCGGCCGCGCGGCTTGGGGCACGGCCGTCGGCGGGAGTCTGGCTATCGTGGGGAGCGCTCTCGCCTTTCGCTTCGCACCACTTAGGGTCCTGCGGCGTATTGCGTTTCTCGTCCCATCCTTAGTGCTCCTCATTTTCACCACAACGCTTCTTATGTACCGCGCTCCGGGCAATCCCTTCGCGGCAGAGAAGGTGGCATCGCCTGAAGTTGAAGCCGCACTTCGAGCTCATTACGGCGTGCCGGCTAATGCCACCGAGTTTTTCATGATTTACATGCGGCGCCTGTTATTCGAAGGCACCCTCGGGCCTTCCATCAAGGTCTCTGGGCGCTCCGTGGAAGCCCTTATCGGGCCTGCGCTTCCGGTTAGTATCGCTCTTGGGCTACTAGCCCTCGTGTTTGCTTGCGCCATTGGGTTAACGCTTGGTGTGCGTGCGGGGCTGCGTCCCAATTCCGCAGCGGACTACAGCAGCATGGCCCTTGCGCTGCTGGGGATCTCCCTGCCCAATTTCGTCATCGGAGCGCTGCTTATCATCCTCTTCTCACTTGGTCTGGGCTGGCTACCCGTCGCAGGCTGGGGGAGCTACCAGCACCTTTTGATGCCCTCCTTCACACTGGCCCTGCCTTATGCAGCCTATATTGCTCGCCTTGCCCGCGGGGGCACCATTGAGGTCATGCAGCAGGACTTCATCCGAACGGCGCGCGCCAAAGGGTTGCCTCACAAGATCATCGTGCTCAAACACGCTCTCAAGGGCGCACTCTTGCCGGTGGTGTCATTCCTCGGGCCTGCAGCCGCTGGGATCATGACCGGCTCGTTCGTTGTAGAGACTCTCTTTGGCGTACCCGGAATGGGGCAGTGGTTCGTGAAGGGCGCCGTGAATCGAGACTACTCGGTCGTGCTGGGCACAGCGATTGTCTACACAACGCTGGTTACTTGCTTCAACTTGGCCGTGGATCTGGCGTACGCTTGGCTCGATCCGCGGGTGAGGGGAACCCTATGACTGCGTTCGCTGAGGACCCCAGAGCCAGCATGGTGGAGCCGGAGCCCGGGCGAAGTCTGGGTAGCGACGCGTGGCGCCGCCTACGGCAAAATCGATTAGCTGTGTTGGGAGCTGTCTTGCTCGCCCTTATTGGTTTCGCGTGCTTTGCCCTCCCACCTTTTCTTGGCCTAGATCCAGATACGACAGATCCAGTTCGACAAAAGCTACCGCCCTCCGCCGAACATTGGTTTGGCACAGATAGCCTCGGGCGGGACTTCCTTGCGCAGGTTTTGGTGGGAGGCCAAACATCGCTGCTAGTGGGCCTCGCAGCAACGCTGGCTTCGGTGTTGGTGGGAGTTCTCTACGGCGCCATCGCTGGATATTACGGCGGGAAAGTGGACGACGTGATGATGCGCCTCGTCGACTTCCTGTACGGAGTTCCATACATGTTTTTGGTGATCATCATCATGTTGATGTTCGCGGAAACAGCGCGCGGTGAAGCTCTACCTGTGTTCCTTGCCCTGGGCCTTGTGGAATGGCTCACGATAGCTCGTGTGATCCGCGGCCAAGTTCTCACCTTGCGCCGACGTGAATTTGTTCTAGCTGCCAAGCTCCTCGGAGCCCGGGGGCCGCGCATTATTCTTGTCCACCTCCTCCCCAACGCTCTCGGTGTGATCCTAGTTTATGCAACACTCACTGTGCCGTCGGTGATTATTCTGGAATCCTTTCTTTCGTTTCTTGGCCTAGGCGTGAAGCTCTCATGGGGCCAGCTCATTTCGGAGGGGGTGAGCGTAGTGAATCCGATTCGCTCGTATTGGTGGTTGCTCGTATGGCCAGGTTCACTCCTAGGGCTCACACTCTTCAGCCTCAATTTTGTGGGTGATGGGCTGCGAGATGCGCTGGATCCCAAATCAAGGACACCGTAATGGCACTTCTGTCTGTCTCCGAACTCACGACAGAGTTTCGCTCCCAACGCGCAACGGTGCGCGCTGTCGACCGAGTGAGTTTTGAGCTTGCCGAAGGGGAGGTTCTCGGGCTTGTTGGCGAATCAGGCTGTGGCAAGAGCGCCACCTGCCTCAGCATTTTGGGCCTCCTGCCCGAACCTCACGGACGCATTGTAGCTGGAAGCATTGTCTTCCAAGGTCAAGATCTCGCTCATGCGTCCGAGCAGGTGCTGCAGAAGATTCGAGGTCGAAGGATTTCTATGATCTTTCAGGATCCGATGACCAGCCTGAATCCCTATCTCACGCTGGAAGATCAGCTCACCGAGGTACCCATGTTGCACCTTGGCCTCTCAAAGGCCGAGGCCGTGCAGAGGGCGGTGCGTTTGCTAGATCAAGTGCGCATCGGCGACGCAAAGAATCGTATCAAGAGCTACCCTCACGAGTTGAGCGGCGGAATGCGGCAACGGGTGATGATCGCCATGGCGCTCTTGTGCGATCCAGATCTTTTGATCGCAGACGAACCCACGACGGCCCTAGACGTCACGATTCAAGCTCAGATTCTGGATCTTCTGCTAGAGCTCAAGGCCGAGCGCAAGTTATCGATCATTTTGATTACTCACGATCTAGGGGTTGTGGCCGATACCGCGGATCAGATCCTGATCATGTACGCGGGGCGTGTGCTTGAGCAGGCTCCGTGCAAAGAGCTTTTCGCAAGCCCCCTGCATCCGTACACAAGAGCACTTCTAGAAAGTGCGCCGCGGCTGGAGCATCGCCATGGCGAGCGGCTAGAAAGTATCGAGGGCATGCCACCAAGGCTCGATCGCGGGGGATTTTCGGAGTGCTCATTTGCCCCGCGGTGCGCCCTTGTGCGGGAGGAGTGTCGTCGGGAAGAGCCCCGCCTGGAAATGCTCTCAGGGCGCCACGCGCACAGGTGTGTGTTGCGGCGGGAGGAGCTCGAATGATCCCCTCGCCTGCCAACCTAACTACGCGGCCGCCGCTCCTCCGCGCCGCAGCTCTCTCGGTACATTTCCCGGGGCCGAGCGGGCCAGTCCGCGCAGTGGACGGAATCACGCTCGATGTCCGGGAAAACGAAACCCTGGCGCTCGTCGGTGAGTCTGGCTGCGGGAAGTCGACCTTGGCCCGCGCGCTCGTCGGGCTGCAGCCGCCAACCGCAGGTACAGTTCTATTCGAGGGTCACGAGCTCGGCCCGTTAGGCTCGCGAGCCCGCGACGCTCGGTGCCGCGACATTCAGATGATCTTTCAGGATCCTGACGCGAGCCTCAATCCCAGGCTGACCCTAGAAGCATCGATCGCGGAGCCTCTCATTCTTCACGAGCGCTTCAATTCAAAGCAGCGTGTGCGCCGCGTATGTGATCTCATGGCTCAAGTGGGGCTTGCTCCAAGCATGCGCAACCGCTACCCGCATGAACTATCGGGCGGTCAGCGGCAGCGCGTGTGTATCGCGCGAGCGCTGGCGGTGCGCCCACGGCTCATCGTCTGCGACGAAGCGGTGTCGGCGCTGGATGTTTCGGTACAGGCACAGATCCTGAATCTGCTGAAAGATCTGCAGAGAGAATTTGGCCTCACCTATCTGTTCATTACCCACGATCTCGGCGTGGTGCGCTACATGGCTGATCGCATTGCAGTGATGTACCTCGGGCAAATCGTCGAAACCGGTTCCGCCGGCGATGTCCTTGATCACTCAACCCACCCCTACACCGAGTCGCTACTGGCAGCTGTGCCGAGTAGGGATCCACTCGGTCATAAGAAGAGAATACGCCTACTGGGAGATGTCCCCTCCCCTGCGCACCCGCCTTCCGGGTGCCGCTTTCACACTCGTTGCCCCAAAGCGTTCGCTCGTTGCTCACAGGAAATGCCACAGCTTTACCCAGTTTCTTCCGGCGAAAGCCGCTGTTTTCTCAACGAAGCACCCAAAGATGCCTGACATTGTTGAAGCCGCCCCGAGCGGGAGGGCGAAGTGCCGCGGCTGCGGCACGGTGATCGAAAAGGGCTCGCTACGCTTTGGCGAAGCCGTGCCCAATGCATATGGTGAGGGCGAATCACGTCTGTGGTTTCACCCTGTCTGCGCGGCCTGCATGCGCCCCGAGAAGTTCTCACAGTTGCTGAAGGTGCACGAGGGCGAACTACCAGAGCGGGCCACCTTAGAACGGCTTGCAGAGGCGGGCGTTCAGTTTCCACGGCTCGCGCGCATCTGTCGCGGGGAGCGTGACCCCAGTGGGCGTGCACGCTGCCGGCACTGCAAGGAGCTGATGGAGAAAGGCAGCCTGCGTATTGCCCTGCAGCTCCTCGAAGAATCGCGCTTTCAGCCAATTGGTTTTATCCACTTGAGTTGCGCCTTCGCGTATTTTGCGCGACAGGCAGAGGAGCAGCCTGAAGGTTCGTCCACTACGGAAGCCTTGCCCACACCTGCCAACAGTTCCCTTGCGAGCACCGAATCCTTAGCGCAAGAGATCCTGGAACGCATTGTGCGTTTCACGCCCAATTTAGATTCCGCCGAGCGTGAAGCTATCAGCCAAATTTTGCACGCTTGAGCTGACAACACGGTGCACATCCTAAGCACCTCACTCGCAAAAGCCACTCTCGCCCCATCGGGCTCCACACGTTGGCATCAATTTTTGGCTTCAATTTCGAGCCTTTTCAGCATTTTTTGGAGGCCAAAGCGCGATACGCCGAGCATCTCCGCGGCCCGCGTCTGGTTTCCGCCCGTGCGTTCGAGCGCCAACGTCACGAGTTGTCGCTCCATCGCGTCCACGCGTACCTTCAAGTTTACGGAATCAGCACCGGCGACGTCGCTTGGCGCGGTGCCGATAATCTGTGGGCTGAGGTGCGAGAGCTCGATAGTATCATCGGCCATGAGCAGCGCACGGCGGATCTCATTCTGTAGCTGGCGCACATTGCCGGGCCACGGGTAAGCGAGCAGAGCTCCTTCGGCGCCGCGCGATAGGCGGCGATGCTTTTCAGGAGAATACTGCGCGATAAAATGCTTAATCAGTAGCGCAACATCGCCCGGACGCTCCCGCAACGCGGGGACCTTTAGCGTCACCACATTCAAGCGATAGTAAAGATCCTTTCGAAAGGCTCCGGATTCAACGCGAGCTTCGAGATCGCGATGGGTGGCCGCAAGCACTCGCACGTTCACCTTACGTGTTCGCTCGGAACCCACCGGTTTTACCAGGCCATCTTCCAACACTCGCAGCAACTTGGTCTGCATCCCAAGGCTCATTTCGGCAACTTCATCAAGAAAGAGCGTGCCTCCATCCGCCGCATCGAATAGGCCCGCGCGTGTGTGGCTGGCGCCCGTAAAAGCACCCCGAACATGGCCAAATAGGGCTGATTCCAGCAAAGTTTCCGGGATGGCCGAGCAGTTCTCGGACACGTAGGGGCCGCTCGCTCTCGGGCTATTCGAATGAAGGGCGCGCGCTACCAGTTCCTTACCGGTTCCGGATTCACCCAACACAAGCACAGGAATGTCCGAACCTGCAACTCGGTCAATCAAACTGAGAAGCCGCACGATGGGTTCGCTTTCCCCCACTATCGCGTCATACGCATAGCGCGTGTTACGTCCGTTGTGTGCCTGTGCCAACTCACGTTGAGCGACCTCCAACTCCGCTTCACGCCGACCTAACTCAGAACGCACACGCGCTTCAGCACGTGACGCGCGCCGGAGTGAACGCCGCAACAAGAGCTCCGCGCGCATATCGCCCAGCGCTATCGCCGCGAGGCTTGCAATAACCCGCACCCAGCCTAACTCTTGAGGACCAAACGCACCCCGCTTAATCCGATCGTCTAGGTACACAACACCCAACTTCTGACCGTGTGCAACGAGTGGCACAGCCAATACGCTTCTCAACTTGAGCGCGTGAACGCTCGCATGCACTTCTGGCAAATCGAACTGAGCATCCACCGCCACCACCGGTGCCCCTTCGTCGAGCGCCCTCTGCGCCAAAGAACGGCTCAATTCGAGCTGTGCCCCCTCCAAATCGTGGCGGGCCAGGTTTCGCGCCGCGCGAACCATGAGCTTTCCGTTGGGCGCTGGTAAGAGCAAGAGCGCCCGCTCTACGCCTGTCCACAACACTAACATGTCTAGAATTCGCTCGAACAAGAGGCGCCGGTTCTCGCGACCTCCGAGCGCCCGGATAAGGCCCTCCACATCCGAAAGTTGCTCAGGCAAAAGCGCCCGCTCGCCAACGGTTTGGCACCGTTGGATCCAGTCAAGCGCCTCTATGCGTGCTCGAAGGGATTCAGGCGCAGCCGCAAGCACTTGCCGCGCCGCCTCGTTCGCTCCGGCAAACAGTCGCCGTGCGGCATCCCCATCTCCGAGTTCAGAAGCGAGATGCGCGCCCGCGACAAGCGACGGTCCGCGCACAGCTGCCGGTGCGCGCTTGGCCGACAAGCCAAGCAGCTCGGTAACAACCAAGGCTCCCACCGGCACGTCACGCCGCTTCGCGCAATCCTGTGCGCGGGCACCCCACCATTCAAACAAAGCATCTACAGCTCCACAATTCAACGCCAGCGAATCTACACTGCTGATAGCCACGGGGGCCCCGTGGCGTAGTAAACGTGCTGCAACTCGCACGCTATCAGCCGGACTCGATTTTTCACCGAAAAGCTGCTGGGCACGCTCAGCGTGCTCGCGACCACGCCGGCCCGAAGCGTGTACATCACTTAGAGTCAAGTGCACGTAGGCGCGACACAGCACATCCCCCGCGAGCTTGGCACGCTGTTCAGCTTCGCGTGCGCAATCTTCCGCCTCTTCACGTGCCCCAAGCGCTGCGAACACCGCCGCCTCAGCCTGAGCGGCTCGTGCAGCTTGCGCTCCCCGTTCACTCCAATCAAACAACAAGCGCGCACGCCTGGCACTCTTCTGTGCGTGCTCGTACGCACCCACCTGAACGCTCGCGGCAGCCACACCCGTCAAGTAGTGCGCCTCTTCGATCACAGCGCCAGCACGAGCTGCGTACTCGGACGCTCGTTGATACGCCAGAAGTTCAAGATCTGAGTTGCCAGCCTGGTGAGCGGCAAACCCGAGCACCGCCTCAGCACGTGCGAGCTCTTCATCGCTGCGCGCAGATGCTTTAGCCCGTTCGGCACAGGCGAGAGCCTCCGAGACGTGCCCACGCGCCACCTCAATTTGCGCTCGGGTTTCCCACACCACCGACAGCGGCGGGGCCGAATCTATCAACAAAAATGCCGCTTCAAGCTCCCCGCGATCCAGCAAAATACGCGCGCTCGTGGCGCTCAACTGGGCTAATTCATCGACAGAGAGGGCCACCCCTGAACCTCGAATCCTATCAGCTATTGCCTCCGCTTTTTTCGGATCTCGCGCTCGGCGGTAGGTTTCCGCAGCAAACACCTGATCGCGTATGACCCTCGACTCCTCGGTGAGAACCAACGCTCGACCCAACTGACCTACTTGGCGCAACCTCGTCGCGGTGAGCGCCACGAGCGCCGGTGGGGCCTGGCCTGCCGCGATCGTAAGTTCAGCCAAGGTGAGCGCTGCCCACGCTTTACCGGGATCAGATAGCTCCAGCGTCATGGACACCAACCGCTCCTCAGCCTTGCCCAGCCCCTCTGCCGTAGGAAAGGAAGCAGGCGGCGTCACGCTAGACAGAACGCGGTTCGGCTGGAGCATCGCGAACGTGAGCTGAGCGGGCTCGTACTCATCCAGCAAAGCTCTCACCCGTTCTAGTGCCGCCGGTACCGGCCCTAAGAGCCCAACCGGCCAATCGCTTGCGACAGGTCCGATCAAGTGCACCAAAAATGCCGTTAGCCCAGTACCGTTCAACTCATGGAGCTTCAGTTGCGCGCCTCTAGGGGTTTCTGAAAACGAGCCAACCTGTGCACTGATGCTCAGGAAATCAGCCAGCCATTCCGTTTCCAAAGTTGAGACTTGAAGCTCCGGGCGGGTGCCCCAGACCACCGAGAGATCACTCGCGCGAGCCTTCAAATACGCGGCGCGAGCCCGACGGCGGCGCCAAGCGCGAATCGACTCAACCGATTGTGCCCGCCCCAACATCTGCCCCGCGCGCTGCCACACCCAGCGAGCCGACGGCCGCGCGCTTGGACTGCTGCGGACGAGGGGGCCCACCAGCGTCTGCACCCGAGAGTCTAGCGAAGTTAGGCGCAGGGATTGCTGCAGATCCTGGCTAGCAGCAAGCGCTGGTTCCGATATCTCCGCCAACAACAGCCCCAATGCAAAAAGATCGCGCGCGCGCGCCTCACCCGAGTGTCTACCACTCAGCAGATCTGGATCCAGGTATCGCGGAGTTCCACCGCGCGGCACACGTTCCGTCGCATCAACACCTAGGCCAAGGTCGATGAGCTGCACAGAGAGCGTATCCGGTACGAAGGCGTTCCCGGTTAACATCACATTGCTCGGCTTGAGATCCCCGTGCGATTGCCCCATCTCGTGCAACTCGTCGAGCGCCCGCCCAAGCTCCCACGCCACCAAGAGGGCCCCTTCGGGACCTAACACGGACGAATACTTCGACTCAGGTCGGAAGCTGAGCGTGAGGTCTTCACCTTCGATCCAGGGAAACAACAGCGCTGGCCCCCCAGGCAGTACCGACACGGTCGTCGGCCCTTCGGCAGACACTCCTTCAATCCGCCCCACTCCCACGAGCGGCACGAGTTCAGGACAGCGGACACGGGCGTGACGCTCAGCTTCGTTGAGGAACGCTCCAGTATCTCGCGCGTTCCGAGCGACCTTCAGCACCAGCGCTGCACCCGTGGCAACATCGGCCGCGCGAAACACAATGCTGGTGGCGCCCTGCCCTACGTGCTCGAGGACCCGGAGCGTCCGGCCCGCTACCGTCAACAAAGTTGACATTCATCCCTCCGAAACAGCACAACCTATGCTACCCGAGAATCCGGAGAGATTCGTCAACAATGTTGGCAGCTGGCCGCCCAGCTGCACTCAACCACGAATCTGTGGTGCTTAGCTGCTTCGGGCTGCCAACGTCCTGAGAGCCACACGATCACAGTGCCCCACGCGTGACCAATGTGGGTCGCCGAAGCCCCGAAAAGTACAACAAATTCCGGTGGAGACGGATAAACCTTGCCGGCAGGCTGCCGAAGCTGCTCAGCTATCGGTGTAGACGTTCAGCTGATCCCGCACGGTCTCCGGGCTGATACCGCTCCGAAGGTGCTCCCGGAGGCAATCTGCCAGGGTGATCAAAAGGTCATCAATCCCTTTTTCCTCAATGATTTTAGCCAGAAGCGCCCGAGCCTCGCGACTGTCGTCCCCGCGTAGAAACTCCCGGATCGTTTCAACGGAGATGTCGCCCTGGAAGTCTACGTACAAGTTGCTGAGAAGATATTCTGCAAGTTCCTTCACTCAGGACCTCCGTTGCGCAGGGCAAGTAAATCTGACATCGGGCTATACCCGCCGCTGCGATAGCGGTGCAAGAGGATTGAAATAGAAGCCACGTTTTTGCGCGCCGGGCCATGCGTTATGGCCCTGGGCCCTCGCCACTTAGGGCGAGAAGCCGACTACCGACCGAGCGCTTGGGCGCGGTTCACAATCCGTGGAGTCAAGAAGATGACCAGTTCTTGCCTTTGGTCGCTCGCGCGGCGGCGTTGAAACAACAGGCCGACCAGCGGGATGTCTCCAAAGAAAGGTACCTGGTCGGCGCTCCGACCAGAATTGCGCGTGTAGATACCGCCAATCACTGCGGTGTGACCGTCGGGAACCAACAGCTCAGTCTCCGCCTCTCGCTTGAGCACCGTCGGATCACCGCGAGCTGAGGTTTGGTTGAAGTCTGGCTCGTCGCGATTGATCTTCACCTTCATACTGACGCTGCCATCAGCGGTGACGTGTGGGGTCACCAGCAGCTGGAGCTTCGCTTCTTGAAAGGTGGTTTGGACGCCCTGGGCGCTCACCTGCGAGAAGGGAATCAGTGTGCCTTGAGAAATGCGAGCCTCGTTGTTGTCGAGAGTCAATATTCGCGGGCTTGAAAGGATCCGCAGCATGCCGCTCGACTCCGCCGCCGAAAGCCGCAAGCCAAGATTGATAGTGTTGTCGATGGACCCAAAGGTAAGACCGAGCGCGCCACCGCTCCCGGTACCAACGGCCGCCGGAAGGTTAACGGCAAAGTTGGGGTTGGTAACTGAAGACTGGAAGGGGCTCAGGCCCGCTGTAGGCGTATTGCCGTCGCTTGCACCGCCTGCGATTCCAACGGAGTTGGGAAATACCAAACCGGTTGGGTTTGCTGTGGCCGGAGAAAAGGTGAGATCTCCACCCCACTGAATGCCCACATCTTTGATGTAGCGGCTGGTTGCCTCCACGATGCGCGCTTCCACCAACACCTGAGGTGTCTGAGTGTCGAGCTCGCGCGTAAGTTGCTCAATTTGATCTAGATTGCCCGAAAGATCCCGAACAATGAGGATGTTCGTTCGGCCATCTACCGCAACGCTTCCCCGCTCTGATAGGAGGGGCGAAACTCTTTGCTGCACGTCATCAGCTGTGGCGTAACTCACTGGAATAAGGCGGGTTTCGAGTGGAGCAAGCCGCACTTCCTGCGAACGCCGCGCCACCTCCATCTCGCGCTCCTTTTCAAGATCCGCGAGCGGAGCTACTCGCACCATGTTGCCACGCTCCACCATGCCCAGGGCTTTCGCCTGGAGCACGACATCGAGCGCTTGCTTCCACGGTACGTTGCGCATCCGGATTGTTACCGAACCGGTAACGTTATCCGCCGTAACAATGTTCACGCGACCAACGTCTGCGAGCAACCGCAAGACGTTATGAATATCGGCATCCTTCAAATCCAAGTCGATGCGACGCCCCGCGCCACCATCGGCCTGCCCCAAAACGGTAGGTGTAAGGCTTCCGGCCTGCTCGGGTGAGCTAGATTCACCTTCAATGCCGCTAAAGGTGGAGTGTATCTGCATCAAATCCGAAGCCGGCGCATCCACGTGCAACGTTCGAATACGGCGCGCTTCTTTACCATCGGCAGCGATTCCGGTAACGGCGGAGCTCACATCTCCTGGGCGAAAGAACGACCACACCAGCGCGGACCCGACAAGACGTACCTGACTGGTAGCCGAAACCTGACGCTCCGCTTCCAGAGTAACGCCCTTTTCTGGAGCCGCCGCTTCATACGTGGAAACAGCCTTTAGCTGGCCACCGAAGGCAGAGGCATCAAGCGTTTGCTGGAGTTCAGCGGGCAAGCTGGTGTTGTGCAGGACCAAACGTGAACGCCCAGCCTGGCCATTTTCTAAGCTATAACTTGGCACCCCTGATAGCTGAATGCGCACCTGATCTTGATCGGCTAAGTGGCTAAACTTCACACCCAAGACGCGGGTGGCCTCAGGGGCTTGGGCAAGAGGCGCACGTGGAGCGCGCTTTACCTCGAGCTTTTCGGGCGAAACGGCCAACCACATCACCAGATCGTTACCTTCGACACGCACCAACCGCGACGCTGGCTGCGCTAACGTCACTAGCACTCGAGCGGTAGCCGACTCACCGGCCCCGAAGGACTGCGTGAGAACACCAGACACAAGCCCGGTGCGATCGACGATGGCCGGTTTGGCGCCCAGAACCGCTGCGCCAGGCACGTCCAGAACCACTCGAAGCCCACCGCGATCGACACGCGCAGAATACGTGGGCGGCGCGTCGAAGCGAACTCTCACTTCTGTAACGCCCAGGGCTTCATCCTCCTGGACAGTGACTTCCGTGGCGTGACGCTTAACAGCGCCCTCGGCACTCGCCCCGCTCGCGACTACGCTCAACGAGAACGCCGCGGAAATGGCTAACACGGTGGGAAAATAGTTTTTTCTCCACTTCATGGCTGCGCTCCACGAGCATTACGGGGTTGATCGCAAAAAGGACCGCTACCTGTGGCAGCAGAGCCCTGGCAAACCGAGTCTAAGAGATTCCTTACGGGCACGTTTCTTCGATTGTGGCAGGGCTTTGGACTCGATGTAAACACACCAACCAGCCTTTCTTGGCCACGGCGGGCTCCCGGCCCGTGGCAGGCCTTCCGGCCCAAGCCTTACTGGAGGGTGGCGTCACCTTCAGGTCGGAGGGCAATTACACGTGTGGCGCTTGGCACGTCGGGATTGTTTGGGTCTTCGCGGACCAAAACGATGTCACCTTCGCGAATGCGGTCGATGCGCCAATTGATTTCGAAGTTCGGCGCACCCACCCCCGTCCCCTGCACGAGCTCTGAGCGACCAATAAACTGACCCCGCTCAACCACGTGCCCTTTGCCCTTCGGATCTACCAGCATGGCCTTGGCCGGTTCGATCCCGGTGACAATGCCAATCAGGCGGAGTTCGTCAATCGAGAACTCATCCAAAACAACGTTGCGCTGCGAGCGCAGGTTACCCCGGACCTCGGCAACGATGAGATCTTCATAACTACGAAATGGGTCCCGGCTGCGGTCAGTCTCCGCAAACTCGGATTCCTGAAACTCTACCCGAGGCGGCCCCTGCTCCACGGGGGCGCTGCTGGCAGCCGCAGCACTCGGCGCACGCGTCGCAGTCGTGCTACTGCTTGTCACAACGGGTTCTTCACAAGCTGAGACCAGTGTGCAGGCACCTCCCAAGAGCAGTGCTCCGAATACTCGCTTCACGGCTTACCCCCTAAAGCGTTGCCGCGCTTGTCCGCTTTCGCATCCGGCTCTCCGCTGAGCGCGCGAAACGCCGTTGCCAGCACCTTGACGCTCACGGTCACTTCATCACCCTTTGCCTGGGGTTGAGTGAGCGCGATGTTCTCCATGTTGATGATGCGATCGAGCTGGCCCACGCCGTAGAAGAATCGCGCAATCTGATGGTAGCGCCCCTGAAGTTCCAGCTTCATCGGGATACGAGCGTAAAACTCTTTTTTCACCTCGTCCTCGGGCGTCCACGCATTCAACACAACACCGGTGGTATTGGCGACGCTCTGCACAGAACTCAGAAACGCGGGATACTCGGTTGTGGCCGGGAGGATCTTGTTGAGTTCTGTTTGACGTTGCTCGCGATCGGTAAGCTCTGCTAGGTCCTTGTTGTAGTCGGATTTGGACTTATTCCATTGTTGCAGTTCGACCTTCAGGCGCTCCTCAGAGCTTGTGGCAGCCTCGATCTTGCTGGCTACATCTCCGTAGAAAACGACAAAGTAGGCGAACGCCAAGAGGGCCCCCATGCCAACGCCAATGCCAATTTTAGCGGGGAGGGCCAATTTAGAAAGGGCGGAGTCGGCCATTAGTACCTCGCCATCGCTTCAAGGTTGAACTCGATCAACTGTGGCCCGCTTTTAACCACCGTTACCTGCTTGGCTGGGAGCAACTTAACATCTGTGAAGTAGCTCGAGAGATTCAACCGCCGCGCGAGCTCACTTACATCCTCACCGTCTCGAGCAATCCCGCGCAGGCTCAACTTGCGAGATTCCTCTTTGAGGTCAGATATCCAAAGCCGCCGGGCATCCCAAGCTGGGTTGTAGATAGCGAGAGGATTGTCCCTTCGGAGCTTGTTGAGCTGATCCGGATTAACGCTCGGCCCTCGCCCAGGGGTTAAAATGCGAGCAAGTTCCAATAACATGGCGGTGGGGCCCGTGCGGGCGCTCTGGAGCTCGGCTATCGCATCCTCACGCGCGCGCAGTTGTGCGAGCTTTTCTTTGACCTTGGCGTGGTCAGCCACGGCGGTCTTGGCCTGGTCGATCTGCTTCTGAATGATAGCGTTCTTCTGGGTCTGTTCGGCGAGCTCGCTCTCCTTGAACCCATGGAAGACAAATAGACCCGCTACCTCGGCAAGACACACTACCAGGATAACCACGAGCCAAACCTGGCTCGCTTCGCTCGTTTTTTTGCCTTTGGTGCGCGTCTTATCGGGCAGAAGGTTGATCTTGATCACGCCCGCACCTCTTTTTGCTTACGCAGCGCAAGGCCGAGAGCGACCGCCAATTGTGCCGAACGCGCCTCTAGCAACGTGGTATCCACATGTTTCGGATCCACCGTGAGGCCTTCAAGAGGCGACCACACTTCCACCGGAACGCGAGCCCGCCGCTCAATGGCCTGGGCCAGGCTCGGGAGATTGGCGCTGCCGCCTGTTAAGTACATACGCGCAATCTCTGTCTCGCCGCTGGTGGCGAGGTAGAAGTCGAGGCTACGCTGGATCTCGGCGGCAATTGCGTCCGTTGCCGCCTCGATGATGCGCATCAGGTTGTGCGGCTGGGCGCCCGAGCGGCTCGAATCTGGAGATATCTGGAGCGTACTGGCGCATTTCAGAGCCTCGGCCTGCTCTTGGGGCATCCCCAGTGCCTTTTGGATCTCTTCGGTGATCAGGTTGCCGCCATTAGCGATTTCGCGTGTAAAGGCGCTCACCCCATTGGCAACCACGTTGAGCGACGAAAGGCTCGCTCCAACGTTGATGATCGCGATAATCTGACCTGCCGGCAAACCACGTGCACGCTCGAAGAGATTCTGCACCGTAAAGGCGTCGATATCGCAGATCACCGGCTTCAACTTGGCATTGCGTGCCAGCTGAGCATAGTCGTTAATCTGATCGCGCTTCGCGGCAACCAGCAACAGATCCATCTGGCTCGCCTCCGGGCGCCTTCTAAGCACCTGGTAGTCCACCTCGACATCTTTGATGTCAAAGGGGATATGTTGCTCAGCCTCCCACGTGATCTGCTCGGCCAGTTCCGCATCGGTCATCATCGGAACGGTGATCTTGCGAATGATCACGCTCTGGCCCGATACACTGAGGGCACAGGAACGCTCCCGGATCTTGTACTGCGAAAAGACTTGTTCCAGCGTTGCCGTTACGGCGCCGGCGTCCATCACCTGACCATCCACCACCACTTGGGGCGCCAAGGGGGCATACCCAAATCGAACAAGCCGGACACCCCGGCGGGTATCCTCCAGCTGGCACACTTTGATGCCCGTCGAGCCTATATCGACACCGACGAGGTTCTTTCCTTCTCTCATGTTGTGGCCACCAGGAATGCGAGCACTCGGAACTCTCGCATCATCCGGGATAAACCGGCAACAAACCGGCTGGCTCGCGCCCGGGTTGCTCCTGACCCGGCCGCAAATTGCCTGGGTTTAGCAGGAATTGTCACCATTCGCCGCAAGCGGGTCGGTTTTACCCCAGCTGGGCCGCCGGCAGAAGGCTCCCGTGTAACTCACTGAAATTAAACAAAATTCCCAGAACTGTTGTGTCTTCACTGGAATATTCCCCGGAGGCGTCCAAGGTCACTGGCGACCCACAAGGCGGCGGCGTCTCGCAAAGAAACAGGCAAATTCTCGAATTTGGACGACCTGGCACGGTCGCTGCTTTGCCGAGGGTCCGGAGGATCACCCCATGAGTTTGCGACACTCGAAACAGACAGCCCGAAAGACCCCAGCCAGTAACCGGCGTTCTACGGAACATACGGCACCTTCACGGATTTCCATCATCCCCCGTGCCTCGATTCCGCCGAAACCAGCGCGCCGAGCCAAAGCGCAGGCCAAAGTGGTTGCTGACAAAATTCGTCCCAAGCGACCCGCGGCAGTGTCCCCCGCGACAGTCGTTCACCGAGCGCGAACCAAGCGAAGTGATCTACAGCGCACCGACGATTTACTGACCCTCTACACCCCCCTCGTTCGCCAAATCGTGGGCGGCTTTCAGCGCAAACTCCCCAGCAACGTGCTTCGCGAAGATCTCCTGGCAGCTGGCATGAGCGGCCTTTGGGATGCCATCCGCCGCCACGAGGGCAAGCCGGCCGATAGCTTTGAATGGTATGTGCGTGTGCGCATCCGAGGCGCCATTCTAGACGAATTGCGCGCGCAAGATTGGTTACCGCGCCGCGTCCGTGCACTAGCCAACAAGGGCGGTGATGGCAACCGAGCTACTCCTTCCGTTGTTCGCTTTGACGACGTGAGCCCCGCAGAGCAGAGCCGCTCGCTCTTGAGCGCAGCTGTCCCGGACAGCGAGAGTGCTGTTGAAGCAAAGTTCGCACGCGAGAACCTCGCACGCGCCGTGGATCAACTCCCCGAGCGGGAACGCCACATCGTCTCAGCCCACTACTTTCGCGGCGTAAAGTTCAAAGAACTCGGCGACGAGCTCGGCGTGAGCGAGCCTCGCATCTCCCAATTGCACTCGCGTGCGATGGTGATGCTCAAGGCCATCATCACCGAAGCCGCCTGAGATTCTTTTTCTCAACCTAACCTCCGGTACGAGCCATCGAAAGACGATGGCTCGTTTGCTTTTGTGCTCCATTGCTTTTGTTCAGCTCCCCCTCCCGGAGGTATCGCCCCAGCCGCTAACTGTGCGACATTCGTGCTCAGAAGCCTGCGTTGGCGCCGAACCAAATCGCGTAAATATAGACGGCGGGGCCCACTATCAGCACCGCATCGATCCGATCGAGCAACCCTCCGTGCCCGGGAACAATCCGCCCTGAATCTTTGATACCCGTGGCACGTTTGAACAAGGATTCCACAAGATCCCCCAATTGACCCAACACCCCGGCAACCGCGGAAAGCACGAGGACGTGCCACAACGGGATCTCGGGGAGATACGAGAAATGCGCAATGGCTCCGGCCACAAGCGCTCCCAGCACGACACCCACCAGGCCTTCCCGAGTCTTCTTCGGACTCACCAACTCATACAGCTTGGTCTTGCCAAAAAAGCGCCCTCCAAAATAGCCGCCGGTATCACCCACCCAGGCGATCGTAAGCGTTAGCACGACATAGCCGGGGCCAACTTCCCCAAGATCTCTCCGCATCAATCCCAACGTCGACAGCAAAACGCCGATGTAGAAGGGGCCCGCCACGCCCGCGAGCGCCCGCAACGCCGCGGTCTGCACCTCCCCCAAGCGCCAAAGGGGGACCAACATGCCTACGATCGGCACGAGCATGAAAAGAAGCACCAACACCTTAGCGTTGGATGAAAACAAGTAGAAGCACACCCCTGTGCCAACCGTGCTCAGCACCCCCACGGCCTGAGCCACGCGATCCCCAGGGTGAGTCATCGCGAAGAATTCACTCGCTGCAAGCCCTATTGAGAGGAACAACAGCGCCGCAAAGCCCCAGACTGGCCCCCAGAAAAGGAGCAGCACGAGCAAGGGAATTGCCGTCAGAGCCGTTACTACGCGGACTACGAGGTTGCTGCTCGCCACAAGTGGTCCGTAGCGTTATCAGCCGCTCGCCCGGGTCACAAGCCCGAGCGCGTGGCTTTAGGCCGGTCCTCCCCCCAACACTTGCGAGGGGCTCACGGGCTGGCTACCTGGAGCCAAGTTGATGAAAGGTCGCCGAGGTCTCCTGTTACCGAAGGCCTGTGTGGTCGGGTTCGCGGCTCTATTGGCAGCCTGGGCTCCGAGAGCAGGCGTGGTGGGTGCCTCGGCGGATCTCTCGGCCCTCGCTCTATCTCTGGGGGAGGCGGTATCCGCAAAGGTCGAACGCGACGAAATCGTTTGGGCTCCTTCTTCGGGAGCGCTGGGGGACTACTTGTTCGGCCGAGTGGTACTTTTCGCGGCGTCTCCCGGTCACGAAGGACCGAGAGACGTCTTCGCAACCTGTGCACGCGTATTGCCCGATGGGCGGGTCAGGAGCGTTGGCACGCCTGCAAATATCACCGAGAGCCCGCACGAGGACGACGCACATCTACTTTCAAACGGAACCCACGCGGCCTTCGTGATCACCGGAGAGCAAGTGGTTGCCACACGCCTGGTGCGCTTCGCTTCCGCGCTGCTTGCCTGCAGCGTCCCCCCGTATAGCCTCAAGGTGCTTGACCAATACCGCGTTTCGTTTCGCCTGCAGGTAGAAGAAGTTACCGCACAGCTCCTGCCACACGAGTTGCGATTGAAAGCTGGTGACGGCCCCGCGCTAGAGCTTCCTTTAACGCCATTCCCTGCCAGGAGCGAAGAAGTTGTGGAGCTGCCTGGAACTCGCGAAAAGGCTGTGCTGAAGGCTCTAGGCATACCAGTTTTGCTTTCAGATCCGCGTGCCAAAGCCCGAGTGTGGAAACGCACGGAGCAGACGGGTGCCATAAAAGTTGAGCTCACCACGATCGACGCGCAAACCTTCCGCTGGCGAATCCTCCCCGGAATTTCGGAGCCATTCCCCGGCGAACGTGTCAACCTCACACCGAGTGAACAGGCACGTGTGGCCGTCGTCATCACGTTGGGGCGTACCAGCGTTGGCACGCGCTACGGCCTCGGGGCAAGTGGGAACACATACCTCCCATTTCGAGTGAGCTACCCCACTTTGAAGATCACGGATGGAAGACGGTTTGGACTGTTGCCAGCTGGAACTCGCCCGGAGCTCTCCCCCAACGAAGAATTGGTCCAGCTTCCTCTTGTCGTGAGCTTCGGCGAACCTACGGCTATGGCTCGGAGTCACGGCACGCTCCGCGAACGCGGAGCCCTCTGTGCACAACCGGGGGGCTCCCTATTGCTAGCGCACACCCACCAAGACTCAAGCCTCGCTCTTGCCCAAGTCCTTGCCAACGCCCGTTGTAGCGCTGCTTTTGACTTGGATCGCGGCTCGCAAGACCACGCGCGCGTGTTCCTTCGTGGCAGCGGAACTCCGCCGGCCTTTCCGTACGAAGTGAGCGTGCTCGTGGGTTCGGACTAGACCGGTTTTCCTGACGCCACCTAGACACGGCTCGAAGGAACGGGGTAATCACCCAAGTTTGTGATGCAGACCGGAAGGCGTCGACCCGTGCTGAAGTGGGCCGGAGGCAAAACCCAGTTGTTGGGGGAGATCCTTCCGCTCTTGCCGGAACGCGTTAACACCTATTACGAGCCGTTCATGGGCGGAGCGGCCGTATTCTTCGAGCTCGCGGCGCAAAATCGCTTTAAGAAGGCGGTGCTATCCGACAAAAATCGAGAGCTTGTAGCTGTATATAGGGCACTCCAGGAGGACGTGGAGAAGCTCATTTCGCGCCTTACTGACATGCAAGATCAGCACAGCGAAGCCTTCTACTATGCCGTGCGGGCCTCAACGCCGAAGGACCGTTTTGCGCGGGCAGCGCGGCTCATGTACCTCAACAAGACGGGGTACAACGGCCTTTATCGCGTGAACAGCAAGGGTGGCTTCAACGTGCCCTTTGGCCGTTACAAGAACCCGAAAATCTGTGATGCCGGGAACCTGCGAGCGTGCGCCCTCTTGCTGCAAAAGGCAGAGATCCGAAATTTGGATTTCGAAGAGGTCTGCCGTGAGGCCAAAAAGGGGGACGCCATTTACCTCGATCCGCCGTATGTCCCTGTATCAAAAACGTCGAATTTCACGAGCTACCACGCGGATAGCTTCGCCCTCGAAGAGCACGAACGCCTTTCCAAGCTTTTTAGCCAGCTCGCCCGGCGGGGGATTTCTGCCGTACTCTCCAATTCCTCAACCCCGGAAACGCAGGCGCTCTATGAGGATTTTCGCTACCGGCTGGTCCGAGCCCGCCGCTCCATCAACAGCAACGGCGGTGGCCGCGGTGTGGTGGAAGAGCTCTTGGTGAGCACAAAAGATCTGAAGCACCCTTCTAAAAAGAGTGCTTCAAGGAAGAGCCGGCGCCTTTAGCGCTTAGGAATTGTCGGCGTCTTCGCGGCGTGGCCGTCGATTGGCAGTGAGCACGACTTTGCGCAGCCTCACCGCATCGGGAGTTACCTCCACCAGCTCGTCGCGGTCGATAAACTCCATGGCAAGATCGATGGTGAGTGGCCGGGGAGGCGTCAAGACAACGTTCTCATCTTTGCCAGCCGCACGAATGTTGGTGAGCTTCTTTTCACGCACCGCATTTACATCAAGATCATTGCTGCGATTGTGCTCGCCGATGATCATTCCCTCATACACGCCCACTCCGGAAGTAACGAAAAGGGTGCCTCGGGGCTGAAGGTGAAAAAGCGCGTAGGGCGTAGTGACGCCAGCACGATCGGACACCATGGCTCCGTTCGGACGACGCAGCATCGGCCCGCCGTAGGGTTCCCAGCCGTCAAACATCGTATTCAAAAGGCCCGTTCCGCGCGTCTCGGTAAGGAAGGCCGAACGAAATCCGATAAGCCCACGCGAACGCACTCGAAATTCAGCGCGCGTGCGGCCAAAACCAAGGCTCGTGAGCTTGGTCATCTGGCCCTTTCGTTCACCCAAACGGGTCGTCACCGCGCCAATGAATTCGTCCGGCACATCCACCACCACGAGCTCCACCGGTTCACACAGCTTGCCGTCGACCTCTTTGGTCACAATTTCTGGCATCCCAAGGCAAAATTCGTAGCCTTCGCGGCGAATCGTCTCTGCGAGCACCGCCAACATAAGCTCACCACGCCCGTAAACAATGAACGTGTCGGGCTCGTCAGTGGGTTCAAAACGCAACGCTAGGTTTCGGTGTCCCTCCTTCTCCAGGCGCTCGCGCAGGTGGCGGGAGGTTACCCACTTGCCGCTTTTTCCAGCAAATGGCGAAGTGCTCACCATGAACCGAACCTTCATCGTCGGCTCTTCCACGGCGATGCGCGGTAAAGCTTCGGGGTTCAACGGATCGGCAAGCGTGTCGCCAATCTGGACATCATCCATACCGGAGATAGCGACGATATCGCCACCGCGTGCGCTCTCCACCTTGGTGCGCTTGGTGCCGATGTAGCTAAAAATACTTACAATGCGCTGCGAGGTGGCGGATTCCGACCCCAGAAGCTTGATGGTTTGGCCCACTTTGGCGGTCCCGCGGTAGACGCGACCAATACCCAAACGGCCCACGTATTCATCGTGGTCAATATTGTGTACCAACATCTGAAGCGGCGCTTCATCATCGGCATTCGGGGGCTTAACTCGCTCCAGGATAGTATCCATAAGCGGCGTTAGGTCTGTTCCTTTTTCAGTGAGGGTGCGTTGGGCAACGCCCTCTTTGCCAATCGCGAAGATCGTCGCAAAATCTGCCTGCTCGTCGTTGGCTTCAAGCTCACAGAAGAGATCGAAAACCTCTGTCATCACGTCCTCTGGACGTGCGTCGTGGCGATCGATCTTATTGACAACAACAATAATGGGCAGCTTGAGCTCCAAAGCTTTCCCCAACACAAACCGCGTTTGTGGCAGCGGGCCCTCGGCGGCATCAACGAGCAGAAGCGCACCGTCGGCCATCTTCAACGTGCGCTCCACCTCGCCGCCGAAATCAGCATGGCCCGGCGTATCGATGATGTTGATCGTGGTGCCCTTGTAAGTGATGCTGCAG
The DNA here is from genome assembly GCA_033763455.1 of Polyangiaceae bacterium. Taxonomy (GTDB): domain Bacteria; phylum Myxococcota_A; class Polyangia; order Polyangiales; family Polyangiaceae; genus JBBRRP01. The sequence continues at coordinate 78,232 of JANRKO010000060.1, read as the reverse complement.
TGCTTCGCTAAGATCGTGATCCCACGCTCACGCTCCAAGTCTCCGCTATCCATCACGCGGTCCTTCACAACCTCGTTGCTTCGGAAGACGCCGGTCTGGCGCAACATGGCGTCCACAAGCGTTGTCTTTCCATGATCGACGTGTGCGATGATGGCGATATTTCTTAGGTCGGTGCGGGGAACGAGTGCCATAAGCCGGCGCATCGCTAGCTCGGCAACCCGAAGAGTGCAAGCTCACGGGCCAATTCCAGCCGAAGTCTGTCCAGGGCTGCTGGATATCGGGCGCTCAACGACCGAAGTCTCAAGCGGATACGGGGCGGCTTTGGTCGAAGGATTTTGTTGCGGCGAGGGCCAGGCAGGAACAATTCAACGAGGTGCGGCGAGGGCCCTCAGCTTGGCTTCTAGGCCTTTGGCAAACCTCCGCAATTCATCACTCGAATGTGGACCGGGAACTTCGTCCGGGATCCTGAGCGTCGAGAGCAACCAGGCGAGAGTCGCCGGCGTTGCACCAGCATCCTTCAATTCGGCCTCGGGAAGAAACTTGAGAATATCGTAACCGGCATCCGCCAGACATTGCAAATCGACCAGGTCACGAACTTCCGCTCGGCCCGCCAATGCACACAACTTGTTGATGAGGATCTCTTCCACAGGATCCATGAGTAGCCCGCTGACGGCAACCTTCGCGCGCAGCTGCGGAGCTCGATCGCGCACAAAATCCAGCTTAACGGCTTCGTTGCCCCGAGTGAGGAGGAAGCGTTTGAAGTCTGGTGCGGCGACAAGACTTTCAATGTCGGCACCAATAGCGGCCGAAACACCCCGAGCGAGCCGGTCCGCCTCAGCCATTGTTTCGTCGCTATCCGTGAAGAGATCCAAATCTTCAGTTTCTCGATGGTGTAGCACCCAGCCCACGAGGACTCCACCGCCGGTAAGGAAGAAATTGGTCGCTCTCGCCTGCAACTGGGCGATGACCAACATCTGCAGCGGACTGAGCCCGCTAGGCAACGAATCCATCATCGTGCCATGCGCTCATCAGGTAATGCCAAAAGGGACGGCGCCTACCCAAGTAGCGATCAATCTTCTCAAAACGCTCCCACACCATCTGCGGCGTCACGAACTTCCAAACGTCTGGATCTCGCGCCTCGCGCATGAGAGTGCCAACCAACCTCGCCCACTCCTCTCCATCGGCTTGAGCTAGCTTGTCCCGAAATTCCCCAACGGTGGTCGGTTCACTCCACAAAAAGTACGGACGGGCATCCGGATCAGAGAGGTCTCGGGAGAGCTTCATTGGCGTACCTGGTGAATTGTGCCTCGTCGCGAGGTCTCACGCTAGCCTTCTGTCAGTACTAGGAATCAGACCCTACGACAGCGCCGCCACTTCCGGCACCAACGCCGTTTCAGAACTGTTCGCTGCCGAAAGCAGTGAATTCAGAACCGGCCTGACCACATCCCGAAGCACTGTGCTTCTAAGCTCGGCCCGCGACGCTGGGGAGAGAATTCCGTGGGCGCTCAGGGCAGCGGCATGAGCCTTGAAGCCGGTGTCCGAGAGAGCCTGCCGATCGGCGTCCGCACACTCACCGTGCAAAAGCTCCCGCAAAGAGGCCTCGAGCGCTGCACGCGTCGAAGCCCCCACGTTCTCCAACGCCCACGCCAGAAAACGCCACCCAAGCGCCGCATGCCGCGTTTCATCGTCGCTGATGCGCGATAACAGCTCCCGTACAGCCGGCACAGTTGCAACGCTGGCAGCTTCTGCCGCTTCAATGGCAGCCACAGTTTCGCCAAAACAGGCCTCTTTCACGGCGGTAACAACGATCTCAAGCATACTTACTTCCGCAAACGCACCCTCCAGGCAAAGCTGCGAAGGACCCACGCTGCTGCCGGCATAGCTACTGGCGAGCGCGAAGCACGCCGTTGCATGCTCTATCTCGTCCCCCATCGCGCGCTGGGTTTCGCTGAGAAGCCACGCAGGCGCTCCCATCGACATCAAGTGCAGCGAGAAGCGAGCAAACGCCGCCACCGATGCGTGCTCCATGAGCGCTATTTCGGTGTAGTGCGAGGCGACCTCATGCCGACTTACGGCGTCCAATTCGTCTGCCGAGGCGACGAAAATGGGAGATCCGAGCCAGCTCGCTGACTCAGTTGGGCTCGCCTGGCGGTGCACGTTGTCGACGCAAAATGGGCGTCCGCAGAGGGTCACTTGGCGCGTCACGCAGGTACGAATGCGATCGACGTTTACCCCTATCCACTCGCAAAACCCTCCCCGGGAGGGGTATCCCTCACACTGCGAGTTGGTAAAGCATTGATCGCCAGGTACCTGGCAGGAATAGAACCCTATAGAACTTTCACCGTAAACCCCACCCGCGCACAAGCTACCTTCACCACAATCGGCGTCCGTACGACACGTGGACGGAACGCAGCTTCCGATGCCCTCGCCGCACTGGCAGATAGTACCCGATCCACAGTCCTGGTCAGTAACACAGCCGTAGCTACACACCGTCCGAGACGGCGACGACGGCGGACCGCACAATCCTGCGGCACCTAGGGCCTGAACCGCAGGATAGTACTGGCAATACCCATTGGGCTTCTCCTTACAATCGGCATCCTCGGCGCAAGCGAACCGAACTCCTCCCGTACCGCCAGCGGCCCAACTCCCAGACGTGTTGCCCCCTGTGGCCAGCGCACCGCCGCCGGTCGGGCCCGCTCCAAAAGTTGCGTCAGCCGGCAGTTGCGATCCAGAACGTGGGTAAATCGACGGGCAAGCCACTTGCTTGGCTCGGTGTGTGTACCCTTCAGCGCACCTTACATAGCCAGTGTCCACTCCAGTTAACGGCATAGGATTCGTGCAGCTCCACGTCGCGCGCCCCGGATCGCTTCCGCCCGAGCCACCTGACGCACCACCTCCGCCCGAAGCCGAGGACATGTCCGTCGCTGATGTGGCGCCCCCGCAGCCGAACGGTGCTGTCCCAAGCGCTGCCAGAAAGAGTGCGTGCCAAGAACCAAGTCGAGTCCGAATCATAGCCGCCGCCGAGCAAACACCGTGCCGCCGTTAGCCTTGCTGCATATTACCGAGTCTTTGGAGCTCATCCGCTACCTCGGTCTGACTCGTGCTCCGCACATGGCACATATGGCACACCGTTTGTCGCGCTGAATACCCAATGCCACGCCCCAGCTTTAGCCACTGAATGAGGGTTTTTTGGGGCGAAGCTTGGGGCACGCCTACCAACACCGGCACGGCGCGCTAGCCCGACAAGAATTCGGCTATGGCAGGGCGCGCACTTCTGCTCACGCCCGAGGAGCTGGAGGGCCTTGTGGCGGAGCTTGTGGGGGTTCGCAACGGTCCCAGGCCATTTGGGGGGCACGATCGTTCGCACCACGAATTGCGCCGACTCACCGAACCCCACGCTAGCCTCGCCCCGAGCGCCCTACGCCAATGCCGCCATTTCCGTCATCAACTTTAGTTCGGCGCCGCTCGACGCTTCCAGCAGTGAATTCAAGACGGGCGCAACAACGTCCTTGAGTACGGCCCTTCGCAGCTCGCCGCGCGACGCTGCGGAGAGAATTCCGTGCGCGCCCAAAATGGCTGTACGCGCATGCTCACCACTCTCGGCTCGCCCTTGTTGGTTAGCTTCTGCGACCTCAGAGTGCAAAAGTACCCGTAACGAAGCCGTAAGCTCCGCACGCCTGGAAGCGCCCACATGCTCCAGGGCCCACGCCAGAAAACGCCACCCAAGCTCTGCATGCCGAGTCTCATCATCGCTGATGCGCGATAGCAGCTCCCGTACGGCCGGCACAGTCGCAACGCTAGCAGCTTCTGCCGCTTCGATGGCAGCCACAGTTTCGCCAAAACAGGCCTCTTTGACCGCCGTAACAATGATATCCAACTCACCGGCGTCTTCAAAAGCACCCTCAAGCCTCAATCGCGAAGGCCCAACGTTGCTTTCTGCGTAGCTACTCGCGAGGGCAAAACAGGCCTTTGCGTGTTCAATCTCGTCACCCATCGCGCGTTGGGTTTCGCTGAGAAGCCACGCGGGCGCTCCCATCGACATCAGGTGCAACGAGAAGCGAGCGAACGCTGCCACCGATGCGTGCTCCATGAGCGCTATTTCCGTGTAGTGTGCCGCAATTTCTCGCCGAGTTCCAGCATCCAATTCATCCAATGAGCTCACGAATATGGGCGAGCTGAGCCAGCTTGCAGACTCGGTGGGGCTCGCTTGGCGGTGCGCGCTGTCGACGCAAAACGGGCGCCCGCAAAGCGGGAGGCGGACACACGTCCGGTTGACCTCCCCGTGTATGCAAGATTCACCCCAAGGACACTGCGCGTTGGTGAAGCATTCGTCGCCAGGAAGCTGGCAAGAAAACGGCTGGTACCGAGTCTCAAAAGAGCACCCAGTTGGATCTCCCCCGTTTTCTATTCCGCCCGCGCACAAGCTACCATCAGCACAATCGGCGTCCGTACGACACGTGGACGGAACACAGCGCCCCATGTCAATGCCACACTCGCAAATGGAGCCCACATCGCAGTCAGCATCCGTGGCACAGCCGTAGTTACACGTCGAGCTAGATGGCGCCCCCCCCAGTGGGCCATCCTCACGAGCCGGGGAATACTGGCAATACCCAATGGGACTCGCCGTGCAGTCAGCATCCTCAGAGCATGCAAACCGAGATCCACCCGAGCCTCCAGTTGCCAAACCCCCAGCGCCATTCCCACCGGTTCCCATGGCTCCACCGCCGCCGGCCGCACCCGCGCCACCAGTGGCGTCAGGCGGCAACTGCGATCCGGAACGCGGGTAAATCGAAGGGCAAGAACCTTGGCGGGTTCGGTGCGTATACCCCTCGCCGCATCTCACGTAGCCGGTGTCTACTCCAGTTAACGGCACTGGAGTACAGCTCCACGCCGCCGGCACCGAAGCGGTTCCTCCCGAGCCACCCGTCACGCCAACTCCCCCCGAGCCGCCCGTCACGCCAACTCCTCCCGAGCCACCCGTCACGCCAACTCCGCCCGAAGCCGAGAACATTTCCACCGTAGAGGTAGAGCCCCCGCACGCAAATGGGGTCGTCCCCAACGCAGCCATGAAGAGAGTGTGCCAAGAGCCCAGCCGAGTTCGAATCATGAACGCCCCTCCGCAAGACACGTGCCACACTTAATTTCTAGCCTAATTCCTCGACTTTCGGCTGATCCATCCGTCAGCCGGCACACCGTCAATGGCACAACTGGCACAGCCCACCCCTATCCTCAATACGAAACCCAAGACCCGCCGTGGGCCCGCGGGGTCACCGTTTTGAACACCAGCGCATCATATCCGCCATAGACCTCAACGCGATTGAGCATCACCGGCGTCGACCCACGCTACCCTGCACCATCAAACCATGGTTTACCGGCTTGCTCCCATGTCACTTCTACTCAAGCTCACGACTTGGGCCTTGTTTGCCATCCCCGTGGTGCTTGGATGGGCCGCGAATGCGGCCCCCATTCCCGTACGCTGGCTCCTTTTGGCCACCACAGCATTCATGTTGCTGTCGTTCATGATGGTGTGGTTCGCCTGGCGCCCCACGCGCTTTGAAATTACGCGACACACGTTGAACATTGTTTGGCCGGTGCGAACGCGCAGGATCCAAAAGGCCGACATTGAAGACGTGAAGCTGATGGATGCCTCGGAATTTCGCAAGGAATTTGGCTATGGTATGCGCATCGGTGCCGGGGGCCTGTGGGGCGGCTTTGGCCTATTGAAGACCGGGCGGGAGACATTCTCGATGTGGATTTCGCGTACGGATCGGTTCGTAATGGTGCGCTTACGTGGCGCACGCACCTTACTGATTACCCCCGAGGAACCGGAACGCTTTGTAGCGGAGCTACTCAGCTCTGTTGCAGCAAGCCCTGCAACTGTGCGGGAGTAACCCCGTATTCGCGGTTGCAATAGTCGCACGTAATTTCCAGAACTTTACCGTCAGCCGTTAGCTCTTCAATCTCTTTGCGGCTCAGCGTGGAAAGCGCCGACACGAGGCGCACGTGGCTGCACCAGCATTCGAACCGCACTTCACTCCTGCCAACCTCGGTGTTTGGCATTCCATACAATATCTCGGCGAGCAAGCGATCAGGCGTAAAGCCTGGATCGCTGAGTAAGTGGTCGATAGTTCGGAATTCGTCGAGCCGTTCAGTCATGAGCATGAGCGGGCCGCGCCCAACCTCCGGTAACAGCTGAACCAGATATCCGCCAGCGGCCACCACTTCACCACCTTCGATCAAAGTGGCAAGCGCGAGCATGCTGGTAACCTGCTCGGATGTTTCCAAGTACACCATGAAGCCGTCAGCCACGGTGCCGCCTTCGGGCAAAGCGACCAAACCTTGATTGATGCGCCCTCCGGGCAAGCTGCGCATGAGCTGCAAAATTGTGCCATTTTCTAGCACGAACTGCGACTGCTCTTTGGGCAGCTGAACCAAGGCTCGGGTATTTCCAGATGGATGAGAATCTGCAACGATAGTCCCTTGACCGGCCGAGCCACGCAGAATTCCCTGCACACGAAGATCAGGGGCCATCATCTCCCGAAAGAGAATGGTTCCAGTCACGAGATCGCCCAGGGATCGCAAGGTTGTCCCCGTCGCTTTTTGCACGTTGGTAACAGCGCGCACGGTATTAGTGGTCCGTGCCGCTAATACGCGGAACGCTCCGTCGTCGGTAATAGAACGAAGGATCGTGTCGTTGTCGGCGCCCTGGGTCACCCCCGAAGCTTAGCAGGCAGCCCCACCCCGCGGCGAGCCAGGCTCAATTATCACGGTGAAGGCGTTCCAATAGGCTCGGATCTTCTTCAAGATCTTCGGGCTCGATTGGCCGGGAGATCCGGTAGCGCTCGTCGAACCAATTGCCTAGGTCGATTTGCTTGCAACGGATCGAGCAGAAGGGGCGAGCAGGGAAATCGCTCGGGACGTCTTCCAGCGTTTTTTGGCAGGTGGGGCACACTATGCGCATGTTTTGGGCTCGCGCGGTTCTTGGCGATCTCGAATGAGGTGGCTACTCAGGATTTACGATGCGAATCACGCCTCTGCCAACGCCTCCTTAGCAGCCTGGACGGTGAGCTCAAGATCTGCCTCGCTGTGGGCTAATGAAATGAAAGCCGCCTCGAACTGCGAAGGGGGCCAATAAATCCCCCGCGTGAGCAGCCCAGCGTGAAAATTCTTGAAGCGCTCCTTGTTGCAGGTAGCTGCATCTTCCCAGGAACGCACTTTCTTGTCGCTAAAGAAGAGCGTGAGCATAGACCCAACACGCTGCACCACCGCTCCACCGCCAGCCTCGACAATGGCTGACTCAAGCCCCTTTTGCAGGCGTGCACCGGACGCTTCGAGCTTCGCGTACGAGCTTGGAACAAGCTCACTCAAATTCGCGAGCCCAGCGCTCACCGCAAGCGGATTTCCGCTGAGCGTTCCCGCCTGATAAACAGGCCCAAGTGGGGCAATTTTGCGCATAATGTCCGCTCGGCCACCGTACACGGCAAGCGGCATACCGCCACCGACAACTTTGCCAAGGCAGGTAAGATCCGGCGTGAGGCCATACAGCTCCTGAGCGCCCCCGCGCGCCACACGGCACCCGGTCATCACCTCATCGAAAATCGAAACGGCACCGTACTTCTTGCAGAGCTCCAAGATAGTGCTCAAAAATCCAGGCTCTGGCGGTACGCAGCCCATATTGCCAGCCACTGGCTCGACAATCACGCACGCAATCTTGTCCGGATGCGCCGCAAACGCCGCGCGCAACTGCTCGCTATCGTTGTAGGGCAATACCATGGTTGAGGCGGCAATCGCGCTCGGAACGCCCGCCGAATCTGGAAATCCGAAGGTAGCGGCGCCGCTGCCAGCTTTTACCAAAAGTGAATCTGCGTGGCCGTGATACGCGCCGTCAAACTTGATGATCACATCGCGCCCGGTGAACCCGCGAGCAACACGCAAGGCACTCATCGTGGCTTCTGTGCCACTCGAAACACACCGCAACATTTCGATGCTCGGGTAGCGGGCTACAATGGCCTCAGCAAATTCGACTTCCAGCTCGGTAGGTGCCCCAAAAGAAAGCCCACGCGCCGCTGCCGCCTGCACAGCGGACACCACCGCCGGGTGCGCATGGCCGAGCAACGCCGGCCCCCAGCTTCCTACGTAGTCGATGTATTCGCGCCCATCAGCCCCGTAGATCTTCGAGCCAAGGGCCTTGCTAATGAAGACGGGGCACCCACCCACGGCGCGGAAGGCGCGCACCGGGGAGTTAACGCCGCCTGGCATCAGGTTTTCGGCGCGGGCGAGGAGGTTTGCGGAAAGGTTGTCGGCCATGGGCGCGGATTATGGACTACGAATGAGCGGGGGGTCGAGGCTCGACGCGTTCGAGCGTGTTCTTACGGCTTATCGTTCGAGCGGATCGCTACACAGCTCAGCAACGTCAAGCGTGCAGCCTATTGCCGTGAGGGGGCCCTGCTCGCCATCTGTGAACGTTCGCCCTTTGAGCTGAGCTACCAGGGAAGCAATCACCGCGGAGCAGATGGCGCTATGCTCAGCGTGCCCCCCGCCATGGCCAAGCTGAGCCCAGCAACGTATTCGTGCTTCTCCCGCGCGGCGTCCTCAAACTCCGTGTACTCCCGGTACGAGTAGTGGAGCGACGGGACTGCAGCAACCGTTTACCGAGCGTAGCATGAGCCTCCCGTGCGGCGAATCGCGAGGATCCGCTTGGCGTAAGGGCCCCGAATTTGCTTGGATCGAGAAGAGCACTCAGGCGAGCGCTGAGCCTTGGCACCCGAAGTGCGTACGCCGCTCTGTTCGACTTCCGTTTCCCTGCAGCTTCCGAGCAGCCTCTGCATCCGCTGCGGGTTCGAGCGAAACACGCAACCTTGTTCGCGTGGCCTTAGCGATTCGTCTCCAGCCGAGCCATCATGCGAAGTAGCCTACTGACCGATCACAAAGTACTTGTCATGCAAAGTAGCCGTCGCGCGCCGTGAATAGGCCCGCGCCGAGCCTTCAGAGCCGAGCCTGCGCCAACCTTCAAAGGCCAGCCCTCCACAAGCCCTAATCCTGCTGCCGCCGTGCAGGATCGTGAATGAGCCGGCGCCAGGCGGCGAGCTTGGTTCGCGCGGGTTCGGGCCAAACGTAGCGTGACAGGCGATTAAGAAGATGCGGAGTGTGGTCCCCTGAACGCGAGCGTTCGCCGTAAACGGCAGAGGCTGCTTCCAGCGAATACGCTGCACTTTCGATTTCGCCGCGTTGGGCATCCACCCAAGCTTTGGTCAACCAATAGTGCTGGCGAGGCTCCGCTTCCTGACCGACAAGCTTCGCGCTGGCATTCAGGAGCTCAGCGGCAGATTCCAGATCCCCGCTGGCTAGTGCCACCTGGCTGCGCAAAAGCTGCGTTTCAAGCAGGCCCCAGGGGGTGCCCACGCTTTCATAAAGCGCTTGTGCCTTCTCGATGTGACCCTGAGCCCGGTCGAAATCGTCGGTGTCGATCGCCACCATGCCGAGCAAGCGATGTGCGGCAGCTTGATCCCGAGGAGTACGCAGAGCTTCAAACCCGGTGCAAGCTTCGCTGCCCCCTTCGAACGCCGCCTCAAAATTCTGTAAGCGATGATGCAGGCGGGCCAAGCTAAGATCAGCCTGGAGCAAACCCAAACGAAACCCGGCGCGCTCGAACTCCGCACGCGCGCGCAAAGCGTGACGCCGTGAGCGTTTGATGAGACCTTCTGAAAGCTCAATCCAGCTCAGGAGCAACAAGCACTGCCCGCGGCCGAGCGGTTGGCTAAGCTCGGCAAAGTGCGTTTCCCCGCTCTGGATGAACATGCGGGCGCTGGGATAATTGCCGAGAAAATACTCAATTTCGCCGACAACGGCCTCGCACTGGGCAAGCCCCTCGAGGTTGCCATTCTTCTGAAAGATGGCGTAACCCTGGCGCACCAACGCACTGCCGCCCACAGCATCGCCACGCTCGATGGCCAGGTGCCCCAAGAGGCGCAAGCAGTGGGCGCGGCTCTCTTCATCCCCAAGCTTTTCGAAGTGTTCCAAGGCTTGCTTGCCGGCCGCCGTAGCTTCCGTATTTTTCCCCACAAGGCGCAGCGCTTCCGCCGTCCAGCGACTACACAGCGCCTGCCACTGACCTTGCACGGACTCCAAAAGCTCAAGATCCGCAAGGGTAGCCAGCGGCTCGCGAGCACGCGACCAGCTTTCATGGATAAAGCCGAACAAGAGGTGCGCCGCCGCGTTCGGCTCTCCCGCCTGCATCAAGTTCGCAACCCGTAACCGCACAATGCGACGCGTACCGGACAGCGGATGTTGCCCGAGTGCCGATGCCGCAGCACGTAAAATGAGTCGACGATCAGTGCGTTCTCGAAGGCGCGCGAGCAAGTGTTCAGCCAAAAGCGCATGAGGCCAAGCAAAACGCCCGGCACCACGCGGCAAGATCACCTCGGCATTTTGCAGGCTAATGATGGCGGCGGCGGGCTCAATCCCCAAGGAAGTCAAAAGCTCGTCCAAAACCTCGCGGCGAATGTCGGTGCCCAGCGCAGCGACGGCTGTGGCTGACATACGGTGTTCTTCGGGCATGGCTGCCACTCGGCTGTCCCACAGCTCGGCGGTTGTCTTGGGGCGGAGTGCCAGCACTTCCGGGGAGACGCGATACGTTCCGCCCGAGAGCTCCATCTTGCCGTCGAGCGCCCAAGCGTGAACCTGTTGCAATGCAAAGAGCGGATTACCGCGGCTCCGCCGTGCAGCTTCCAGGACAACGTCGTCTTCCAGAGGGAGCGAGCTCCGCAACAGATCACACGTGGTTTGGGCGTCGAGCGGAGGAACTTCAATCACGGTTGCGTTGAAAGCGTCTTTCAGCCGGATCAGGCGATCGGCCACAGGAGTGCCTTTGTGCACATCTTCCGAACGGACGGTGGCCACCATCACCGTGGGCTGATTCGGAGAGTCCTTGGGGATACGGGCTAGACCTTCAAAGGTTAGCTCTCCTGCGTGGTGCAGATCATCCAACCAGAAAAGCAGGGGCCTCCCACCGGCAAGCCGTTCCAGCGTGTAGCGCGACACCATACGGCGCGTTTCAATAGTGTCCAAAGTGAAGCGAATACCCGTGGGGCCGACGGGACGATGCCCGCCGGAACTCGGACGCAGCCACTCCACAGCACCCGCCACCCATGCCCGGCCATTCTTGTCGTTTGAAACCACCTTCCAACGATCGAGCAGCGTGGCTTCCATCACATCGCGATCCACTCGCTCAAAATTCAAATACTGCAAAACTGCCCCCGCCATACCGTCTAGCGGGCCGCGCATCGGCCGATAACGAGCGCGCAGTGGCAACATCGAACCTTCTTCGTGGACAACTTCGCACAACCATTCAGCGATGCGGCTTTTACCGACACCCGAAGGGCCCACAAGCAAAATCAAGCGATGCTTGGTGCCTTCGCCGTCGATCACTTCATCGCAGATGTCGCGCAATACTTGGCGGATTTCGTTTCTGCCTACCAGGGGGCTCGGACGCAAACTGAGCAACCCCGGGGCTCGCTCTGGAACCGGCGCAAGAGTTGGATTTTCAACGGGCGCGCCCAACGAGGCTGCTGCCTGCAAGGGCGATTCCTCAGCCAAACGAGCAGTGAGCAAACGCCGCCAATGCCCGTGATCTTCCTGGGCGGGATCAGGGCGCCATTTGGCCCATTCGGCGCGCGCTTCGGCCGCAAATTCGAAACGATCCCACGGGCGCTTCTGGAGCAACCGCATCACGAAGTCGATCACGTCCGGCGGCGCATCCACCTGGAGCACCGGTGGCTCGGGTTGCTCGAACGCGTGCACGCGCAAAAGCTCGCGCGAGCCGCCAGCAAATGGCGGCCTACCGCTTAGCTGCCGGTATAGAATGCAGCCAAGCGAATAGAGATCTGTGGCACCGCACACGTTGTGTTTTTCGTGCTGGATCTGCTCCGGCGCCATGTAGCCAGGCGTGCCAGCCCCTGCATGTGGCTTGAACTCTACGGCTTTTTGACCATCCAAACGCTCATCGTGGTGATCTTCCTTAAGCCACGCCAAGCCAAAATCTAGGATCCGAACGCGAGGGACATCTGAATCCAACGGCTCAACTAGGATGTTTGAGGGCTTCAAATCACCATGCACAATGCCACGCGCATGCGCATGACCGAGCGCCGACAAGATCTGATCGGTGATGGACCAGATGAGCCCAAAATCCAACTTCATGACCGATAGATCATGCACAGATGCGCCGCGTACCAATTCCATCGCGAGAAACGGAGAACCATCCGCTAGCTGACCATAATCGTGCGCGTGAACGATACTCGGATGGTCGAGCGCAGCTAAAGCACGAGCCTCCTTGTAAAACCAAATCAAGTATTCAGCTGCGAGCCCACCTGGCGGAATCATCACCCGCTTAACGGCCATTTCCTGGCGCTCGGGACTGCCAAGGTCGCGGCAACGGTAGACAATGCCCATCCCGCCCTCGCCCAAGATGCCAACCACTTGATAGCGATTGGCAATTAGCTCCCCAATGCGCGCCGCGGGAGCCACATGCGCGGTGCCACTCGCTTCAGCCAGGCTTGAAAGAGACTCCACATCCTGGTGCGATAGCGCCGCAGACGGAATGCTCGGAGGTGCTGAATCCAGGTCGGGCGAAGCCGTTCGCGCCGTTTTCTCGGGCGTAGGCCCGCGAACGGCCACATCACCCGAAGCCTGCGCCTCTCGCGCCGGCACGCCGGACGAACTCTCTTGAACCTCGTTGCGCGACTTCACCTGAGCCAATTGGCTGCTCCTTGGATCCGGCGGAGCGTATCACGATTTCTGGGGCTAGCTTGAGCCCCCGTGCACGATTAGGCTTCGGCCCCATGTCTCTCCGTTCGTCCTCCGCCTCCGAACCCGCGACCCGTGAAGCTTCCCTGAGCGAAAAAGACCCAGAACTCGCCCAATTGATTCGTGACGAGGAGCGTCGGGAAACCGACAAGCTGCGTCTGATCCCGAGCGAGAACTACGCTTCGCGGGCGGTCTTGGAGGCTACGGGCTCTATCCTCACGAATAAGTATTCTGAAGGTTACTCCGGCAAGCGCTACTACGAAGGCCAGCAGATCATTGATCAGGTTGAAGATCTTGCGGTGAATCGGCTCAAGGCATTGTTCGGCGCCGAGCACGTAAACGTGCAGCCGTACAGCGGAAGCCCGGCCAACCTCGCTGTGTACCTCGCGTTTTGCCAACCCCATGATCCGGTGATGGGCCTCGCCTTACCGGCCGGCGGACACCTCACACACGGATGGAACGTTTCCATCACAGGGAAGTACTTCAACAGTGTCGGCTACGGAGTACGAAAAGATGATCACCGCATCGATATGGCTGAGGTGCGGCGCCTGGCGAAAGAGCACAAGCCGAAGCTTCTCTGGTGTGGCACCACGGCTTACCCCCGCCAACTCAACTTCGCCGAATTTCGTGAAATTGCCGATGAAGTGGGCGCCATCTTGTGCGCGGATATCGCGCACATCGCAGGCCTCGTAGCAGGCGGCGCGCACCCCTCCCCGATTGGCATTGCGGATATTGTTACCAGCACCACGCACAAGACGCTCCGCGGCCCGCGTGGCGGAATCGTGATGTGCAAGGCCGAACACGCCAAAGCCATCGACCGCGCCGTGTTCCCAGGCCTCCAGGGTGGCCCACACAACCACACCACGGCAGGTATTGCCGTCGCTGCCAAGGAAGCTTCAACACCTGAGTTCAAACAGTACGCAAACGCTGTGGTGAGCAACGCCAAAGTATTAGCCGAAGCCTTGCTCTCTCATGGCTTCGATCTGGTAACGGGCGGTACAGACAATCATTTGATCCTCATCGATCTCACGCGCAAAAACGTGACAGGCAAAGTGGCGGCGCAAGCTCTGGATCGCGCTGGCATCGTTGGCAACTACAACTCCGTGCCGTTTGATCCGCGCAAGCCCTTCGATCCATCGGGCCTCCGTATTGGCACCCCGAGCCTCACCTCACGAGGCATGGGTCCCGACGAAATGAAGAAGCTGGCTGCCTGGATGGATCGCGTGGTCACCGCCCCCACGGACGAAGCGTTGATCGCTCGCACGGCTGGCGAAATTCGAGAACTCTGCAAGTCCTTCCCGCCCCCAGGCATTCCAGCTTAAGGCAAGCAGGCATCCAAGGCTCCACCCGAAAGATGCCGCAAACGAACCAGCTCTGGGACGCAAGCTTCTTGAAGGAGAGCCCGTGGCTTAGCGGGCTTGCGGAACCTGTGGCTTATTTCACGGGCTTTTCGCGCTGGCCAACGCTCATCGAGTATACAGAATTTGTTGAGCAGCGGCGGGCCAAGTGGGCCCCGGAGTGCCAACCCGTTACGTTCGTGGAGCCCACCCCGAAGCGGCACCGTGCCCCAAAGACCCAGCCTATAGTGCTCTCGACCCTTTACGACGGCAGCATTCACCTCCGTTCTCAGGTTCCTTGCTTTGCGAGTAGCTACCACGATCTTTTTAATGTGCTGATCTGGTCAGCCTTTCCACGAGCCAAACGCGCCTTGCACGCCCGTCAGTTTCGCGCACTCTCTGAATGGGTTCCGCACGGTGCCACGCGCCTTCCTGGCGCCCGCACACGGGAACAAGATGCGCTCACGGTGTTCGATGAGGGGGGAAGCGTCGTGCTGCATTCACATGGACAAGAATCGCCCGTGCAGATTTTTTTGTTTGGGCACGCCCTGCTCGAACATGCACTGTACCGGCGACCCAAAGTACGCTCCTCGGCGTTGCTCGTCGAAGTGAACAACACGCCACCCGCTGGTGAAGAGCTTTTGTGCTGGGTCGACCAACAAGTAGCCGCCCGCCTGAATAACGTGGCTGATTTTCAGGCGCCCGGTGTGGACGGGGTGCTGGAGATCCACGAAGACGGGCAAACCGCGCTTTTTCCGCACGCTCCTAGCTGAAATGGCCGACCGCGTCCATCAGCGCTGAAATGGGTAAATGGACCCAAGCTGCAAGATCTGGGTGAGCTCATCGAGCAGCGTTTCCACTTCGAGTAAGAACATCGGATCGCGAAGATCTTCTAGCGCCAGCTGGTCGCGGTAGCGGCGCCCAATAAAGGTTGTAAGCTCAAGCCCGAGCGCTTCGTCGAGAAATACGCGACCGCGCACACTCTGGACTTCTTGGTCCGAAAGCACCACCCGTAGCCGCAAACACGCAGGGCCTCCCCCATTTTTCATCGACGCGTTCACATCAGCGTCCAAGATGGAGCAAAGCGGGTTCGGCTCCGCCAAGAGCTGCTGCAGCAAGGCTTCTGCCTGCGAATTGGCTCGCACCTCCTCCGGCACCAGAATCGCCATACCACCCGCGGGGAGCGTCACGAGTTGGCTGTTGAAGAGGTAGGATTGTACAGCCTCTGGTACGCCAAGCTCTGCTTCGCTCACCCGCCGCAACACGAGTTGCCCGGAAAGGCGGCGCTGCAATTCTGCTTCCAGCTTCTCCGGCTCGCAGAACGCTTGCTCGTGAAACAGAAAGAAATGGTTGTGCCCTACGGCCAGCACATCCGTGTGAAACGCTCCTTGGTCGATACCTTGTGGCGCCTGCTGCCAAAACAAGATGGACTCTTGGGGTAGCTGGTGCAATCGGGCCACAGCCTGGCTTGCTTCCAGGGTTTGGCGGGCGGGAAAGCGCGAGGGCAAGTTCGCTTGGTTGCCAAACCCCCTACGGCCCCAGCCGAACAGATGCAGGGCGTTCACCCCTGGCACGAGCAAGCGTGTGTGATTAGCCGCTCCTTCGTCGGAAAAGTGTGTGCCGGAAGGTAACGCCGGGTGCACCACAAATCGCGATTCATCGGCAAAAATGGCGGATAACGTGGCCTCGGTTTGGCGTGCCTCCAAGCTGCGGTGAAACATCGAAGATAAGTTGGCGACGGTAAAATGCACGCGGCCATCGCCTGTGTCCGTACTGGGCGCCACCGTGGCTGCGTTGGCTGCCCACATCGCAGAGGCGCTCGAACAGGCCAGCAAGAGCTCCGGAGCTTCTTGATGGGCAGCGACTAAAACCTGTGCGTGCGTTCCAGCGAAGCCCAAGGCGCGAAGCGCCCCGACCAAAGGCCTCGGCTGGGGTGGCAAGACGGCCTGGCCCACGCCCAAGCGAGCCAAGGTTTGCATCTTGCCAAGGCCTTGAAGTGCAGCCGCTCGCGGGTTGCCGAGCGTGCCACGGTGTTTGGTGCTCGCAAGATTGCCGTGGCTCAACCCGGCGTATTGGTGGGTTGGGCCAACGAGACCGTCAAAGTTGTATTCGCGCACGAACCCCTCAGAGCGTCTTGGTTTTCCCAGTAGCCTGCAAGGCTTCATCGATGGCGCCGGCGCTGAAGCCAACGAGCAAGCGGCCTCGGATATCGATGATCGGGATAGAGGCGCCGGGCAAGTGCGAGCGCTGGAGCTTCTCGCGCATTTCTTGGTTGGCCAGAGGATCTTCCTCGATATCCTTTTTCACCACCTTGAGCCCTTTGCCACGCAGGTAGTTCTCAGCGTCGTGGCAGGGCTTACACCACGAAGCCCCGTAAATAATGATCGGACCATCGGCCAGGTTCGCCGCGGCTTGCTCCGCCTTCTCAGATCCCGGAGCGAGTTGCTCCAGGCGCGCTTTGCGTTTCGCTGCGCCGACCCCGTCCCAGTCGGTTCGAGACATGCTCTTTACCGAATAGTGCCCAGCCGCGTCCTTCTGGGTGAGATCTGCCACGTAAACGGCTTCTCCCGTCCCCGCATCTTGCCCCACCACCACTACCCGCACCTGCGTGCGCTGGGACGCTGGAACGTCTGCAATCTTCTCGACAACCTTAAAATCCCCAGACTCATCCACCCAAGTTAACATCAAGTGCTTGGTGTCATCGCCGAGCACAAGCGGAGGCAACCCTTTGGCAGCGGCATGTGGCGCCTCGGCCTCGCCTGGCTTAGCTGAATCAACCTTCTTGGAACATCCGAGGGCGACCGCGCAAAGCAGGCTACCCAGAAACACCACCAAGAGCCGAAACGTCGTGACCATGGCAATCAAAGGCTGGAACACTATCCCGCAACGGGCGGTGGCACGGAATCCCGCGATGGCGGCAATGCGGTGCCCTTGAGCTTTACAAAGAAGCTGCGAACCGTCTCGATCAAACCAATGGCCACGTAGGCCCCCAACAGCCAAACCAAAACAAACTGTGGATTGTAGCGCTGCCAGATGAAGATGCTGGAGCCGACCACAAGGATCAACAGCGATACCGTGCCAACGTTCAGGCGCAAATCTTTGAACGAACGGAAGCGAACATTGGACACCATCAGCAAGGAGAGCAGAATGGTGACCCCAAAGAGGATCAACGTATAGCGTTCGTGGCCCAACGCACCGCCCATCGCGTGATTGGCAACCAAGAGCGAAATGAGGATCCCAGAAGCCGGCGGAGTGGGGAGCCCAATGATGTACTTTCCGGGCTTGGCGGGCGCGCCACTCACGTCCGAGGCGAGCACATTGAAGCGCGCGAGCCGTACGGCCGCGCAGCCCACGAACAAAAATCCGACAAAAATCCCAGGGTTGGGATAGCGAAATAAGACCCACTTATAGACGAGCAACGCGGGGGCGACTCCAAACGAAATCACATCTGCCAGCGAGTCTAGTTGAAGACCAAAGGAACTCTGCGTCTTGGTCAAGCGGGCCACGCGACCATCGACGAGGTCGAAAAACATCGCAAAAATGAGGATAATCGCAGCGCGGTAGAGATCGTCCACCGTGGTCGAATCACGGGACACGGTCAAAATGGCATTAAAGCCGCAGAAAACGCTGCACAATGTGAGCAGGTTCGGAACGACAAACAGAGTCTTCCGCAGATCTAGGCGCCGCGGGCGGCGTCGACGAAGGTTGGGACGACCCACCGCGCAAAGCTATTCGGCGATCGGGTCCTCGTCCAGCACCCGACTTCGCTTTTGCACCCCTTTCCCGGCCGGGCCGCCGAGATGGTGAGGCCATAGAGAATTTACACTTATACGGGAAGCCGAAACGACCGGGTAACTAAGAAAGCAGGACGCGAGCCGCACTAAGGATTTGGCCCAGCGGGTCCCCTTACCTACGATCGCGGAACTATGGAGTCTGCCTTCGTCCTGAAGTGGCTGCGTGTCTTTCGCCTGAAGGCGGCGTTCAGCCTGAGCGCCATCATCTGCTTTACCGGGGGTTGTGCCGCAAGTCCCGCGCGCGAGGACAAATCGGTGAGCGCGCTGCGTGAGCAAGTGGCCCAGCTAGAGCGGGAGTGCGATCGGCTTGCAGAGCGTGTGAGCGTCATGGAAGCAGCTTCAGCTTCCGCTCGCTCGAACCCAACCGGTCCTCGAGGACTGCCCGTCGTTCGGTTGGTACCGGGAGCAGAAACGGAGCCGGCCACCGCTACCGACCCAGCTTCGCCAGCTGCAAACCAATCTCCAGTGGATACCTCCGAAGATTCCGCCGACCGGCTCGTGATAAGTGGCACAGGAGCCGATCTTAAGGCCACCGAACCCAAGCCCAAGAGCCCCGCTGCTCGCCCAGGCACGCCATGAAAATGCACCCATCGCTCGCCCTTCTCACCGCACTCGCCACCGGCGTTGTCGCACCAGCCGCCTGGGGCCAAGCCAATGATTCGCTCACCATCAACACGTCAGAGGGCAGCGTGAACACCGGCAGCTCCAGCTCAGGCGCCACTGGAACCACCACCACGACGACCACCACCTCCACGTACGTGCCGCCGCCAGGCTTTCCCCAGCCAGGCGTGGATATTAACGCGGGGTTACCATCTTCATCGCGACCACGCTCAGGTGGAGAGAAAGACACCTTCGATCTGGGTCGTTCTTCAAAAGGCACCGTCGTTCGGGGAGCTTCGGGCGCCACTGGCATCTTGCGAACCGAAGCCCCCTCGCGCACGCCCGAGCTACACGTTGTAAAGAAGGGCGATACTTTGTGGGACCTTTGCGCCCACTACTACAACAACCCTTGGTCCTGGCCCAAGGTGTGGAGCTTCAACCCACAGGTGCAAAATCCTCATTGGATCTACCCGGGCGATCAACTGCGCATTTCCGATCCTACCCTCGCGCTCGACACCGCTCGCTTTCCGTCCCAGTTAACGCGGAGCATCGGGGGCGGCTCCGGCAACGGCAGCAGCCGAGCCTCGTTAGCTCCCGGCCGAGGCTCTGATAGTACGGTCTTCCTCCGCGACTTTAGCTACATTGGGGATCCTTCGCGGGATGTGTGGGGCGAGATCATAGGCGCCGTTGAAGATGCTCTGCTGCTGTCGCAGGGGAACCATGTGTACGTGCAGGTAGAAGCCGGCAAAGATGTGCGCGTGGGCGATAAGTTCACGGTTTTCCGCGAGCAACATCGCGCGCCCGACGTACCCGGCGCCCGGCGCCCGCCGGGAGAGGTAGTAGCTATTCAGGGCACCTTGGTGGTGGACCATTTCAATCCGGAAACGCGCATAGCGCGGGCACTTATCGCGGAATCCTCTGACGTGATTGAGCGCGGAGCGAAGGTCACACCGAACGACCAACGCCTCGACAAGATTACCAAGCGCCCCAACAGCACCGATCTTTGGACCCAAGTCGTCGCGAGCCCGTATCCGCTCGTTTTCCTCGGGCAATATCAGTTGGTGTTTTTGGATAAAGGCAGCGACGACGGGCTTGAAGCGGGCAACACCGTGCTCATCGTGCGCAAAGGTGACACCTGGCGGCGCAGCCTTTCCACCACTTCGCGATTCGGACGCGCTCGCGTGAAGATGACAGCGCCCGAACCCGTGGTCACCGAGGATACGCCCACCACCGGTGACGAAAGCACTTTTCCGGCAGAAGCCGTGGCGGAACTCCGAATCCTCCGCACCGAGAAGCAAAGCTCGGTAGCCATCGTACTCGAAACCCGACAAGAAATCGTTGCGGGCGACCGCGGCTTGGTGCGTAAAGGTTACTGAGCAAAACAACGGCCCTTGCTAGGGCCAGCAAAGCGGACAAGCTTACCCCAAACCCATGGAGCAGTTGGCCTCGGTCGCATTTTTATTCGGTGTCATTGGCTATTCCGCCGCGGCAACGCTGTTCTTCGTCGATCTCGCGCGCAAAGATGGTGCGCAACGTTTGGTGCGGCTCGCACCCTGGCTCTTGGGAGCGGGAGCTCTGAGCCACCTAGCGCATATTGTGATCGCGAGCTTCCTCACGCGCATCTGCCCCGTGGAGTCCATGCATTTTGGCCTCAGCTTCACGGCGTTGATAGCAGCTGTTGTTTTTCTGGCAATTCGTGCCCGCTACAAGTTCAACGCCCTGGGCGCTGTAGTGGCTCCCGGCGCCCTTACATTCCTCATCAGCGCACAGTTTGTTGGCAAGCAAGCGGTGAGCAGTGATATCCCGCGCGTGCTGCTAGCGCTGCATGTCACGAGCAACCTCACCGGAGTTGCTCTTTTCATCCTAGCGGGTGCAGCTTCTAGCTTCTACCTGGTGGAAGAACGCCGGCTCAAGCAGCGCCGAATTTCGAGCCTCATGAACAGGCTGCCGCCACTCAGCGCGCTCGATCGCACGGCGCATCGTTTGTTGTTGGCGGGCTTTCCACTGCTAACGTTCGGCGTGGTAAGTGGCGGCATTTTCGCGGGGAACCTGGCTGATGCTTCGGGGGCGGCATTGCTTCGAGCCGGGCTTGCGTACGGCACGTGGCTCATCGTTGCGGGGGTGCTGTTGTTGCGAGCAATCCTCGGTTGGAGCGGGCGGCGAGCAGCATATGGCACGGTAGCTGGCGTTACCAGCATCTTGCTCGTGATCTTGCTCTACATCTTGAGGCCTTCGCTGGGTGGCTCTTTGTGATTGTTGTCGTGGGGCTCTCGCATAAGACGGCACCGATTGCCGTACGTGAGCGGCTGGCGATTGATAAGGAGCGCGCCCAGGCCCTCCTGCGCGGATGCGCTACCGGCAACATCGGTGAAGCCATATTGCTGTCAACCTGTAACCGCGTGGAGCTCTTCGTCGCCGGCAAGGAAGGGCGCGAGGCGGACCTCCCACTGGTAGCAAAAGAAGCGGTAGCGCAGCTCACTCATAGTGCTCCAGAAGTTGCAGCGCACTTGTACACGCATTCTGGCAACCTCGCCGTCCAACACCTGTTCCGAGTCGCCTCTTCCCTGGATTCCATGGTGCTCGGGGAACCGCAGATATTGGGGCAATTGAAGCAAGCCTACGAAAATGCTCGTGAGTGCGGCACGGTGGGAGCCTCTCTGCACCGCGCCGTGACACGAGCGCTGCGAACAGCCAAGCGTGTTCGCACAGAAACGAATATCGGTGCAGGGCAGGTATCGGTGCCGAGCGTTGCCGTAGATCTCGCCAAACAAATCTTCGGAGATCTGACCGGAAAACGTGCGCTCCTTATCGGTTCGGGGGAGATGGCAGAGGCCGCGGCTAAGCTCCTGGGGGCGGCGGGGGCACGGCTCTGGGTCCTAGGTAGAAATACCGAGCGTGCGGCGGAGATCGCCAAAACTGTCGGTGGCCAACCGCGCGCCTGGGAAGAGCTCTTGGCCAGTCTGAAGGAGGCTGACATGGTGATCACGAGCACCAGCGCTCCCCACTATGTGGTCACGCTGGAGATGCTCAAGGAAGCGTACCGCTTTCGCAGAGAACGCAGCTTATTCTTGATCGATCTTGCAGTACCGCGGGACATCGATCCGGAAACCAACAACCTCGACGGCGTGTTTCTATACAACGTCGACGATCTTTCCAAAGTTGTGTCTGATTCGCTCGACGCGCGTAAGCAGGAAGCGGAACGCGCCGAAAGCATCATCCAGAACGAGGCTCTGCAATTTGATCGTTGGGTGGAAACCATGCAGGTTACCCCCACCATTGTTGCCCTCCGAGAGCGCTTCCGACTCGTTCTTGAAGGTGAGCTCGATCGCAGCTTGCGCGGGCGTTTAAAGCACCTCGGTAACGCCGAACGCGAGGCCCTGGCTCGTATGTTGGAAGCCTCCCTGAATAAGCTCATGCACGCGCCCTCCACGTTCCTAAAGAAAGCAGCTTCGGAACCAACCCTTGAGGAGACACCTCTTGAGCTCTTGCTCAGCACCGTAAGCTCTGCGTTTGCGCTCGATGATGAGAACGAGCTCGCCAGCCTGCGAGCAACCGAGCTCGATTCCAACCCTACCCACACTCCCCCCAAAGCTCAGCCATCAGCTCACCCGAGCACCGGAGAGAAATGAAGATCACCGTCGCCACCCGAAAGAGTGCACTAGCCTTGGCCCAATGCCGGGCCTGGATCCGCGGGCTCGAAGCGCTTCACCCCGGGCTTACTGTCGCAGAATTGCACGTCACCACCGAGGGCGATCGCATTCAAGATCGCTCGCTCAGTGAAGTGGGGGGCAAGGGGCTGTTCGTGAAGGAAATCGAGCAAGCCATCTTAGATGGTTCTGCGGATGTCGCCGTTCATTCGATGAAAGATCTGCCGGCCGAGCTTCTTTCTGGGCTTGTAATCGCCAGTGTTCCCGAGCGCGAAGATCCGCGGGACGCCGTCATCACGCGCACGGGTCGTCCACTCCGAGAGTTGCCGCCTAAGAGTGTGGTGGGCAGTTCCTCGTTGCGCAGAAAAGCACAACTTCTCAGCCTATTTCCAGAGCTCGAAGTGGTGCCACTTCGTGGTAACGTCGATACCCGCATTAAGAAGTGTGAATCTGGAACCGTAGATGCCGTGCTCTTGGCCCAGGCTGGCCTCAATCGTCTCGGCCGTGGTGAGCTCACCACCGAGGTCTTGGATTCCGATTTGTTCATCCCGGCGATTGGTCAAGGCGCCCTAGCGATTGAGTGTCGAGCTGACGACTCTCGCCTACGTGATTTGCTCGCTGCCACCCAGCACACCGAGACTTGGTTGTGCACGGCTGCCGAACGCGGTGTGATGGCGTACGTCTCGGGCGACTGCAAAACTCCCGTGGCCGCCTACGGGCAAAAACGAGGAGCACAGCTCTTTGTCCGTGGGTTTCTCTCCGAAGAAGACTGCACTCGAGGTCGACGGCGCGAACTCACCGTGCCTTGGCCAAACTCCGTCGAGGCCGCGCATGAGGCAGGGCAAGAGCTCGGTCGCCTGCTCCGCGACGCATAGCCTCAGCCCCACATTGGGTGAATTTTTCCAGGGGCCGCACCCGCGCGCTCACTGGTTTCGCGGCTTCTAGCATCCCTCTGGGCCGGCCCGCCGCAAAAGCCAGCGGCTGCAAAACGTTGGGCTATCTCCTGCCAAGAGCCGTGTTATGGTCCGCGCCATGTCGCCCAGCACCCTCATCACGCGTCTACTTTCCGTTCTACTCCTTTCCGCCCTTGCGATCCTTCCAGCCGCCTGTGCTGGCCAATCGGGCCCCAAGACCGCAACGGTAGCGCCCGGGCCTATGCCTGAAGGTGGAGATTGGACGGGCGTCTACTACTCAACGACCTACGGCAACCTGCATCTCATCGCCGAGGGTGATAATGCCAGCGGCGCTTGGCGCACCACCGCAGGCGATAAGTGGGGCGAGCTCCACGGCAGGATCGAAGGGAACCTGCTCCGCTACGAGTGGACCGAACACACCATCGGCATGATTGGTCCCTCAGCCACTCGCAAAGGCAAAGGGTACTTTCAGTACCTCGAGATCAAGAAGGGCGAAGCCCACGAGCTCCGCGGCCAATGGGGCCTGGACGAAGATGAAGCAGGCAGCACCTGGGATGCGGTCAAACAACGCAATTTAGTGCCGAATCTCAAGGAAGTGCGCCCCGATGAAATTGAGAGCCGCACCAGTGCTGGCGGTTGGGACGACGGGAGTGGCACCCCGGGTGGCGGCGAGGGAGACGACGAGAAATCGGAAGATTCGGGTGACTCCACTACGGACTCCGAGTAACTCCTTTGATTCCACGAGCGCGCTAACCGAGCGTGCGCTAGAAACCGTCTTTAAATCGATAGGATCCATGCAAAGTGCCAGGTGAAATAAGTCGCGGTTTGGAGTTCGACGAACCCCCCATTTTTGACCGGGGATCCCCCGGGCGCAGCGGGAAATCAGTCGGAGCGCTGGACGTTCCAGAGGTAAGTTCCGCTGCCGTCTTCGGTAAACTGAAGCGAGCTGTCCCCGCTGGGTTGCCTGAGGTGAGCGAGCCTGAAGCGTTTCGTCACTTCGTGCGCCTGAGCCGCTGGAACTTCAGCATCGATACTCAATTCTACCCCCTTGGGTCGTGCACCATGAAGCACAACCCGAAAGTGAACGAATGGGCGGCGCGCCTGCCGGGCTTTGCCGATCTACATCCGCTCACGCCGCCTCATTTGGCGCAAGGTGCCCTTGAACTCATGGTGCGCTTAGCGGAGCTACTGGCAGAAATTGTCGGGATGGATGCCGTGAATCTTCAGCCGGCAGCCGGCGCCCAAGGTGAGCTCACCGGGCTGATGATGATCCAAGCGCATCACCGCTCAAAGGGGCGGTCGCCGCGTAAGATCTTCGTGCCCGATAGCGCTCATGGCACCAACCCCGCGAGCTGCGCGCTCAACGGTTTTGAAGCGGTGGCATTCCCAGCAGGCAGCGCCGGCATTGTAGAGCCGGAAACGCTGCTTCGAGCGCTTGAACAGGCTCCCGATGATGTCGCTGGCTTGATGCTCACTAACCCGAACACGCTCGGTCTGTTCGAAGGCGCCATATCCAGGCTCGCGGAAGCTGTGCACGCACGTGGCGGGCTGGTCTATGGGGACGGAGCCAACATGAACGCGGTGCTCGGCCGCGCCCGCCCAGGCGACGTGGGCGTCGATGTCATGCAGTTCAATCTGCATAAAACGTTCACCACCCCTCACGGTGGCGGTGGCCCTGGTTCGGGCCCGGTAGCGTTCAAGAAGTTGCTAGATGCCTATCAGCCGAGCCCCGTCGTGCGGCGCGAAGGTGATTCTTTTCTGGTGGACAACAATCGCCCCCACAGCATCGGCCGCGTGCGTTCGTTCCTGGGCAACTTTGGCATGATGGTGCGAGCGTATACCTACATTCGTGAGCTCGGCCCAGAAGGCCTTAAGCGTGTGAGCGAGCTTGCCGTGCTCAATGCCAACTACATCGCCGCACGGCTCAAGGATGATTTTGCGATCGCCTTTCCAACGCCTTCTCTCCACGAAGTGGTGTTCACCGATCGCGATTTGGAAGCCACAACCGGCGTCAAAACGCTCGATGTGGCCAAACGCCTCATCGACTTCGGGATCCATCCGCCCACCGTTTATTTCCCACTCGTGGTGCGGGGAGCGCTGATGGTGGAGCCCACGGAAACCGAAACCAAGCAAACGCTCGATGCCTTCGTGGATGCCATGTTAGCCATCAAAGAGGAGTGCCTAAAGGATCCGGAAACGGTGAAATCCGCGCCGCACCTCACGCGCCTCGGTCGCCTCGACGAGGCCCAAGCCGCTCGCAAGCCCCAACTCCGCTGGCGCCCCAACTGAATCGTGCACACAAGCTAACGCTCGCCTTTCGCGCTGGGTAAGCTTGTGCGGCTAAAAGTAGATCAACGAACGCCCCAGAAGCGAAGCATCGTCGGGGCCCAGCTTACCTGCCGCTTCGAAGGCAAAGTCTTTCGCGTATTGAAAGCGCAGAGTACCTGAGCCCTCCCAAACAGTGGCTGGCTCCTGCCCCGGGAGCGCGTGCCACTTCGCCGAAGCTAACCCAATCAAATTGTCGTGAAGCCGCAGGCGCACGCCACCCACGCCTCCAAGCCCCACACGAAGGGTATCCGCGAGACCAGACTTTAGAGGCACATCTAGCTCGGCGTGGGGCATCAACCAGAACATCAGTGCCTTATCCCAAAGCGAAAAGGTGTAGCCGGCTCCCAATTCTCCGCCGCCCACAAGGCAATCCATGCACCCTTTGTCGCGTATGCGCCCGAGGCCCGTTCGCACGGTCCACGACCAACGGTGCTCGAACGCAGAAATTGGATTGAGCGAGAAAATGCGAACCAACGTTAGCTCCTCAAGCTTCAGCTGAGGGTGCTCAGCGCGATACCAGAGCTCCATCGGCAAAAATTCTATCTGTGCCGTTTCCGGGTAGCCGCGCACCGGATCCGCCAAATCGTGCAGGGCCAAGCGCAAATTCAAGCTGTGAACGGCTCCATCGGATTCGGACCACCCTGACCCCAAGCCAAGGCGAGCCGTATCATGCCCCGTGTGCGGCATCTCTCGGTACGGAGGCTCGACCGAGGCATCTTCGCTCGTTACCAAAAGCTCTGCACGCCGTTCGAGCAAGGCTTGCTGAGTGAGGCTCTCCAAAGAGCCCCCTTCTTCATCCTTCAGTAGCTCCCGGACATGGCGGTAGTCTATCAAATCCAGCGCTCCATCAAGGGCGCGTGCCTTCTCCTGTTCTGAAAGCCCAGGCGGAAATTCGGCGTGTGGATCGCTCGCGAGGGTTAACACAAGCTCGCGCTCGGTCGACGAAAGCCTCCGTACGCGGTGCTCGAATGCTGTGCGATTGGAAGGCCGATAGCTGACCCTCCGGACCAATCCAGGGTTTTTGTAGAGTGCCTTTACCGTATCCGCCGGCAAAACAGGCCAGCCCAAATGCGTGAGCAGCTGTACCTCGGGGTTGGCTACCTCAAGCACGCTGAGCACGTGGTAAGAGCAATTCTCACCCATGTAGTAGTAGTCAAAGTAAGTGGAGCCTACTTCCCAGATGTGAGCCACCATTAGCGCGAGCTCTATGGGCTTTAAGTTGAGCTCATATTCCCAGATATCGCGCGATTCGTAGTCGTTGTATTCACGGACTTTGTAGTAAAAAGGCAGGCGCCGAAAGGTTCCGGGGAACATCCCGGTAATGCCTTTGAACGCATAGAGTAAGGGGTTTTTAGTGTCGACGTTGGCGGAGTAGTCCACGCCGTAGTCCAGAAGATCTTGGTGTTCGAGCCCCAGGCTATTGCTCTTCTTAATGCGCAGAAACGTATGCCCAAACGCGGACGCTGGGTTATTCAGATAGTACGAAGAGAACACGAGAGTGACGGAAGCAGGCCTTGTTTCGCGCAAAAACGCATCAAACTTCGGACAACCACGCGACGTTAGCCTGCGCCAATCGATCTGTAATTCCCGAGTGAGCCAAAGGCGCCTCGCAGGGAATCGGCAGAAAGGGTGCTCCAACGAAGGGCCAGTGGCTGAAGCTGCTGAACCTGTTGCTCTCTCATCGGGTGTGGGAGCGTCGCCTTGAACAAACCCACGCAAGGTTGCCTCAAGCTCAGCTTCCGGATCCTCTTTTCCGTTCGGAGCCAAGAAGAAGCCCACGCCGTCCGCCTCACTCTCGTAGCCCCCGAAGGTACCGCTCCGATAGTGGCCCAAGCGCAACCACTCGACCTCGAATGCGAGCCGTCGCCGACGAGCCTCGGCGACAAGCGCCGAAATGTACGCTCCCGAAGGCTTAGCCTGTACGGAGTACGGGCAGATTATTGACGCAATAACAACGCCAATTACCACCAAGCCCCGGAGCGGTGCCCCCCCTCGCTGCCCACTACCGTGGCATGGGCCGTGGGCATTGTTCACCTTCAGCCAACAGCCGAACAGGCAAGCGCCTTATCCGTGCGGAGAATGGTAATCACCGAATCCCCTACCTGGGAGCTCCGAACACCTGCCTTGGGGAACACACGCTTGAAGTTCTTCTGCAAGCTTCGGCCCACAGCTGCTGCATCCGCGCACCCGGCAAGCTGGCTCAAGCTTGCAATCGTTTCACCGCGGCCACGAGCCATATCTTTCGAGAGTGCCACACGGTTCGTTTCCACGAAAGCTTTCGCGCTGGTCTGGCCGCCAGCCGTGTCGTCACAGTTGCTGGTTCCAGACGTAATGCCGAACGTCTGGATTCCGGTAGCATTCGTGGTAACGGCAAATATTTGCACAATGCCCGGATCATTCCCGATAACAATGGAACCCAAGCCGCACCCTGCCGTTCCGTATTTTTCCTCAGCTGTCGCCGGGATCGAAACCGACAACGCAAACAGACCTGCTAACGCAACGTGTGTTAATTTCATCCTTCAGCCCTTCTGTTGTGGCCCCTACGCGGAGCCGGAGAGCCTCACACTAGGTATCGAACAAAGGGGGTGTCAACGTGGCTCCCTGGAGAGAACTGCCAAAATTTGAGGCTAGCCGACCGTACGGCCGCATCTCCGTGCCCCCCACTGCAATGGACACACCAACGCCACACACCATCAACGAGAAGTTTCGAAATGTGATCGAGCTAGACGTTCGAGGTAGATACGTTATTCATCCGGCCGCAACTTCAAGCCTATCCCGCCCGGCTTGCTTCGCCGCATAGAGCGCTTTGTCGGCGCGGTCGAGCCAACTGGCGGCCGATTCTCCGGGCTGGAGCACAGCGAGCCCCACGGAGACCGTAACGCTGATGGGCTTTCCTGCGTGAACAATTTCCGCTTTACGCACGGCTTCGAGCAGTCGTTGCCCCAGCATTTCGCCACTTTTTTGGTCCGTCTCAACCAACACAATCCCAAACTCTTCGCCCCCATACCTGCACACCAGATCTTGCTTTCGCACAAACGTGCGGACGAGCGTGTCGGCCAACTTCCTTAGCGTTTCATCACCTGCTGGGTGTCCAAAGGTATCGTTGATCCCCTTGAAGTGGTCAGCATCCACCAAGAGCAAGCTCGGAGGCCGTTCAAAAAGTGAACCCAGCTCCGCTAGCCTTGCAATTCGCGAGTCAAAAACGGCGCGGTTCAGAAGTTGCGTGAGAGGGTCAATTTCGGCGCGCTTCTGCGCTTGGTCGAGTTCAGTGTGCAGTTCGCGGAGCTTCTGGCCAAGCTCGCGCACTTGGTCGGCTTGGCGCTGGTTGCGGGCGTCGAGTGAATCACTAACAATCTTTATCACCCCTTCGGCAGCGAGCCGAATCTTGGCGGTGTCGTTCGTATCAATCGCTGTCGAGAGCTCACGCAGGTGTTCTCGAACGTGCTTGTCGTCTGAGCGGTCGTGGTCGATGGCAGAGCTCACGTGGCGCGCGAAGGTCCGCACCGCATCTCTAAGATCTTCCAGGCTCTGCAATACATACGATGCCTCTTCTTTGCGCACGTTAGCAAAAAACTGAAATAAGCCTGGCCAGTCACGCTTTAGATGGGCAGGAGCCGGCTCTTCATCCTCCGTGTGCGCGGCACCAATCACGATCTTAGACGCCCATGCCTCACACTCCTTGCGAATGTCCGAGCTCGACATCGAACTGAGGTCGAAGGCAAAGCGCCCGTAATCCCGCAACAACCGGGACACCGCATCGAGCGCCTTCTCTGAAGCACCGCCCGCTGGTTGCTCAGATGCCGCCCCCGAGACCTGGCTACTCTCCTCCGTCGCCTTCTTGCGCTTCCAAAGCATGCTTCTTTCTCCCAGCCAAGAACGGCTCACCCACACGTACGGCTCAGGTGGGCTCGACTTTACCCTCAGCCAAAAAGCCGCGTCCTTTGCGCCCCAGTTTTGGGCCGCACCTGCGCCCTCTCGCGCTCGGCCCGCCGAACGTACTAGGTTCGGCGCCATGTCCGGTTTTGACGATTTTAAGGCCCTGTTCGAAGCACCAGGTGCAAAGCAAACAAAACACCGCGGCCACCTCAAGGTGGGCGCTGCAGTGGAAGGCACCGTGGTTCACTTCAGCGGGGATTCGGTGTTTGTCGACATCGGCACGCCCGTTGAGGCTCGAATCATGAAAGAGGAGCTCCTCGACAAGAGTGGGCAGCTCAAAGTCTCGCTGGGCGACCGAATTGCCGGCACCATCACCAACGCCGAGCCCGATGCACTTTTGCTCACCACCGTGCTCGGTCGCGGCGGGCACTTGGAATCAGCGCAACTCAAACTCGCGTTTGAGTCCAAAATCCCCATCAGTGGGCAGGTCTCAAAAGTTGTTAAAGGCGGCGTGGAGGTCGATCTTTCCGGCACGCGCGCTTTCTGCCCCGCCTCTCAGCTCGACGTGAACCGAATTACGGATCTCGATCCATTCGTTGGCCAAAAATTCGAATTTCTCATCCTCGAATACCGCGATAACGGCCGTTCCATCATTGTATCCCGTCGTAGCTTGCTAGAAGTCGAGCTGAAGAAGAACCAGTCCGCGCTGCTCGAATCTTTGAGCGTAGGCTCCGAGGTAGCCGGGGTGGTTGCCAGTACCAACAAACACGGCGCTCTGATTGAACTCTCGGGTTCCTTGGTCGCCTTCGCACACATCTCTGAGCTTTCCAGCCGTCGTTTGGAACGAGCCGAAGATGCCGTCACCGTGGGCGACAAGGTCACAGCGCGCATCCTTTCCGTAGAACAAACACCTCGCGGCCCCAACGTGCGTGTCAGCCTAAAAGACGACAAAACTGCCGCAGGGCCTGCTGCCAAAGAAGATCCCCACGAAGTGCTCAAAGGCAAAGTGGTACGAGCCATCGCTGGCGGCATTTTGGTCGAAACAGCGCGTGGTGAGGGCTTTGTTCCGCTCCGCGAACTAGATTTAGCGCCCGGCGCTGACCACCGACGCTCCTACGCCGTAGGGCGCGAAATGGACGTCGTCATGGTGCGCCGCGACGGTGGAGGCCGCATCTCGTACAGCGCACGCGCCGTTGCCGGAGTGCAGGAGAGCAACAACTATCGAGAATTCTCCGCCACTCAAACCGCGGCACCCGCGGCGGTTGAAGGTCTCGGCACTTTTGGCGCCCTGCTACGGCAGAAGTTCGATCTGCCGGCACCCGTACCCTCGGCAAAGCCTGCGCCGGCGGCAGCGCAGGCTCCCGCTACGGCCCCAGCACCCAACGCTACGCCAGCTCAACCAACGCAAGCAGCGCTTAACGCACCCCGTGAGCGCAGCGAAGCTTTACCTCCTGTTCAGGCACGGCCACAGGTCTCAAACCCACAGCCCAGGGTCGAATCGGCAGAAGACCGCGCTGAGCTCGAAGCTCGAGGGATCGTACGTCGGCGGAAGTAGGGGTGAAGGGGGGCTAGAGGCAGGTTGTTTCCGACACAGTCACGTCGTCGATGTTCCAACCGCTCATGAGCCAGGGATAGAGATTATTCGCGATCTCAACCGAGAATCCGAAGCGCACCTGAAATGAAGGGTTACTCTCCGCGGCCACATCGATCTGGATTCGATCCCAAGCGGTATCGGCCTGGTACGCGGTATTTCCCCATTTCTTGACCCAAACTCCGGCACCGTTCTTCACCTCTACGGTCATGTTGGTCCACTTCCTGCCGTCGGCATTGAGCCAACTCCAGAAAGTCAGGTTCATGGAAGCCGGGGCGTTGGGTAGAGCAATAACGGGACTCGTAAGGTACTCCATCCCGTGCACGCGCATGTATTCGTAGTTCTTGCCCAACCCCAGCGCCGCAATGCCATTGTCCGCAGATAGGCTGTGATCCATGGCCGGGTCAGGGTTGCCATTCTCCCACTCTTCCAAGAGAGGTGGGCTGACCGCGGTCGCCCCAATTTCCCACTCCCCCTCCAATGACCAACCACGACTGTTGTCCGAAAAATCCTCGGATAGGTAGATGGTGCCACCGCTGCAAATTCCGGAACCGCAACCACAGGTTCCATCTGTACCGCAGGCCTGCCCGCACGCTCCACACTGAAGAGGATTCTCCAGCACTTCGCAGCCATCGGTCCCCTTGTTGCAGTCCAACGTGCCCCCGGGGCAAGCGGTACAAGCTCCGAGGCACAACTGCTTCACCGTGCAGACCATCCCGCAGGCGCCGCAATTCGAGCTATCTGCTGCAATATTGGTTTCGCAGCCATTGGCATCGTCGCCTAACCCACCGCCATCGCAATCTTTCTTGAACACTTCGCCGCAAAGGGCTGCTTTCACGCAGCTTCCCGCCTGGCAGAGTTCGTCAGCCAGGCAGGCTTTCCCACAGACGCCGCAGTGGAGCGGGTTTGCGGCGAGCGAGGTTTCGCAGCCATTTATCTTGTCGCCATCGCAATCACCCCAATCTGTGTCGCAAGTTGGGGCGCAAGCACTATTGGTGCAAGCGGTGGCGCCATGACCATTCGTGCAAGCCACCCCACACCCACCGCAATCATTCACCGAATTGAGCTGCAACTCACAACCATTAGCGACATCCTTATCGCAATCACCATAGCCCGTTAGGCACACGCCCAGAGTGCATTCGCCTCGACCGCAGGCCGCGGCAGCATTTTTCGCGACGCAAACATTCGTACACGAACCGCAGTGCACCGGATCTTTATCGACGTCGGTCTCACATCCATTGCCCTTGTCACCATCGCAATCACCAAAGCCCGGGTCGCACGTGAGCACACACGCACCTGTGGAGCATTCAGCCTTCCCATGCGCGTTGCCACAAGGCGTAGCGCAGGCGACTTGTACCGACGCTCCGCCGGAAGCCGACGCCCCGCCCGCTGCACTGGGCATTCCACCCGCAGGGGCTCCACCAACACCTGTTTCGTTCCCTGCACCCCCTGTTGCATCAGCCGCCCCATCCACGGTGAAATCATTGCCGAGCAGGCTCGTACAAGCGGAGCCGCCGAGGGCACAAACAAGCAACAGAAACGCGCGCCGTAACATAAGCAACCTGTAAGGTTACTAGAGCACGCCCTACCTTGGAATCGCCATTTTACAGGATCAGGGCGTTTGAGCTTCGCAGCCACTGGCGCCAGCGTTTTTCTGTGCGCTCCGCGTTCGCAGCAACGGAGTAGGCGAACATTATCACAAAGGATGCGGGTTCGTTTTGGTGCTTCTGTGGCACGAGAGGGCTCAATGATACCTTGCTAGCCTGAGACGCGCTCCACAACGCGACTCTTCGAGTCCATATCCTGCCCGTAGAGTTCCACGTAGATGACGTTCGGCAGCGTCTTGCTTCCGTCGCTCCTTACGAAATATGGTCCACTACCGAACGAAAGACGTTAATCTGACTTTCCGCACAAGAGTTACCCTCCTCGCGCGCCACGCGAATGGGCCGATCTTGGCTCGTCTGGGGGTGCATCCAAAGCCTTGCTAGCGAAACTTCAGAAAACGTCCGTAGACAGCAAGTGATACCGAGTGCTTCGTCCAGGAGGGTCAGCCCAAACAAGCTCTACTTCTGCCGGCGAATTTGTAGAATGACACCCTCACCATCTCATTCTTAGCCGGGTGTTGGGTGAAAGGCTTGACGCGCGGGTGCCAAACGGCACGATGCAATACATGCCGGTGTGGTTCGTAGCTTTGCTGCTAGCGTCGAGTTTGCTTTTCCCCATCGCTCGCGGCATTTGGCTATGGACGGAGCTGTTTCGAATCACCTCCAAAGAAGGCAAGCTAACGCTTCGGCGCGGCCGTTTGCCGCCCGCACTGTTTTCCGAACTGGCAGACATTGCGGCGCGCGAAAAGCTCGATGGTGTGCTAATTCGTGCAGTCCTTACGGGAGGAGAAGCACGGCTCGTTGTGACGGGGCCTAACGTTGAGCGCTTCGTGCAGCCCATGCGCAATGTTCTCGGTCGCTTCACACTTCCCCAGCTGCGCAGCGGCAGGCTTCGGGCTGGAAAAAGCCAGTGAGGGGCCGAGATAAGCAGCTTTAACGCCACGAGCCGCGGCCTGTTCCCCGCGATCCAGCTCAGACGAAAAATTATCTTAAAAGCATAATTTAGACTAATTCGTGCTATCCTTCGCCACTCAGGTTGACAGCATCCTGCTACCCCGAGGTGCTACTTTTCCGTCAGGAAATGAGGCACCGCATGCGATTTCTGGGACTATTCGGACTTTCTGGCAGCTTGGCACTTGGCCTAGCCCTCGGATGCAGCAACTCAGTGGAGCGCGGAGGTA
Organism: Polyangiaceae bacterium; assembly: GCA_033763455.1. Taxonomy (GTDB): domain Bacteria; phylum Myxococcota_A; class Polyangia; order Polyangiales; family Polyangiaceae; genus JBBRRP01. Next base: position 44,559 of record JANRKO010000060.1, on the reverse strand, counting down.
GCACGCGCGGAGCAGAGACTCCGACGCCAAGCGGCACGGGAACCCCGACTGGAACTGCCACAACTCCAGTCCCCATGGGCACGGACACTCCCGGCACCCTGCCCCCAGGAGTGAGCACCACGCCCGGCGTTCCGCTACCAGCCGCAGGCCCGTTGGGCCCCGTTGCGGTTCGGAGGCTCAGCAACGAGGAGTACGACAACACCGTGCAAGATCTGCTGCAGGTTGCCCCGGGCACCGCGGCAGGCTTCCAACCGGATGCACGCAACCTCGGCTATCGAAACATCGCCGCAGCTCTGACCGTACCACTCGTGGTTGCTGAGCTCTACGGAACCGCCGCTGAGAAATTGGCCGCGCAGGTTTCAGCTAACGTCACTACCTGGGCGCCCTGCGCTGCAGCGGATGCCGCCGGCGAAACAGCGTGCGCACAGTCCTTCATTAATAGCTTCGGTGCCAAGGCTTTTAGGCGCCCCATCAATTCCGAAGAGTTAACCGCGTACTCCAAGATTTTTGACGATGAGCGAGCTCGCACCACATACGCCGAGGGGATCGGCGCCGTCGTGGAAACGCTGCTGCAGTCGCCGTACTTCCTCTACAAGACCGAAATTGGTGCGGGTTCGGGCCTTGCCCGCCAGCTGAGCCCCCACGAATTGGCCACGCAAATCTCCTATCTAGTAACGGGCACCATGCCCGACGCAACGCTGATGGCAGCCGCTGATGCCAACCAGCTGGCAACGCCCGATCAGCGCGAAGCTCAGGTACGGCGCCTCTTCGGGTCGGGTCGCACGCCCACCTGGCTACGAGGCTTCATCACACAGTGGACGGTTATCAGCAATTTGCCAAACGTCCAAAAAGATCCGGCGTTCTTTCCGTCGTACGACGCACAGCTTCGGAGTGCGATTATCGAAGAATCGAATCGGTTCGTCGATGAAGTGTTTGCCAAAGAAGGCGGGAGCCTCACCACGTTGTTCACAGCGAACTGGTCGATCTTGAACCCCACAACGGCAGCGCACTATGGAGTCAGCAACGCTCCCGCTGATTGGCAGAAAACAACGCTGCCAGATGGCCAGCGCTTGGGCATCCTCACTTCGGCCGGGTTCCTGGCTGCGAACGCCAAAGCCATCGATTCGTTCCCTATTCGCCGCGGTGCGACGCTTCGGACACACATCCTGTGCCGCCCGCTCGCTCCACCGCCTCCCGGCTTCGTGCCAACGGATCCCGAACCCTCCACCGCCCTCACTACGCGGGAACGCTTTGCTGCCCACTCCCAAAATCCGGTGTGTGCGAGCTGCCACCGGGAAATCGATCCGCTAGGCCTAGGTTTTGAAAACTACGACGGGATCGGTAGTTACCGCACTACCGAAAACGGGAAACCTGTGGATGCCTCGGGCGAGATCGTCAACGTGTCGCCCGAAGTCGACGGCCCCTTTGCGAACGCTGTGGCCTTCGTTCAGAAGATTGCCAACAGCCAGGTCCTTAAAGATTGCGTCGCCCGCGAATCTTTCCGTTGGGGCCTAGGACGCGCTAACAGGGAAATGCCCACTGACATGGCGAGCCCTGATTACGCAGCGCAGCTCGAGAAATACCAGCGCGATGCCGCCATAATTGGTGCCATGTCCGCAAGCATGACGGCCAGCCCCACCTCCGACATCCGAGAGCTCTTGGTCGGGTTAGCCCGCTCCGAAGCCTACCCCTATCGGGTTGAGCAGTAATTTTTCCAGACGAAAGACTTGAGAGGAACAACGAACCATGTTGTCAAAATCACTGCTGAAGCGACGCGAACTCATTCTTGGTCTCGGTGGAGCTGGTTTTTTAGCAAGCTCGATCTTTAGAGAAAGCTTTGTTTCCGCCCAAGCCGCGCAATTCCCCACACGCTTCGTGGTCCTGTATTTCCCAGGTGGCGTCTACTACCCCAGCAAGGATCTGCCGTATGGTAACCACTCCTTTGACGCAGCCCTCAAGCCCTTTGTCCCGCTGCAATCGGAGCTGCTTACTATCAAGGGCATGAATAACAACGCGGCTTCGCGGATGTGGAGCGCGAGTAACGAGCCTCACGGCGCGGGGATGCGTGGCCTTCTGACTGGAGATTCCTCCATCATAGATGAACCTGGGATCTTCGAGGGCGGGGCCGGGCTTGCGAAATGGGCCAAGACCGACACCATCGATCAGACAATCGCCGCCGCTATCGGCAATGGCGTGAAGTTCCCTTCGCTTCAGTTCGGCGTCTATTCGGACTTTGGTGCTCAGATCGATCAGCGCCGCCTAATTATCAAGGGCGGCCTGGCGCAGCCGGGCGTTGATTCGCCAGCGACCATGTTCAGTCGGCTCTTTTCCGATGGTACGCCCGCTCCTGCCCCTACGCCCACCGCAACTGGAACCATGACGGCGCCCCTTCCTCCCGTAATGGCGGACAATTCGGCGCGTAAGCGCAGCATCTTGGACCGGCTGCTGGTCGAAGTGGCTGCCATCAAAGCCGCAGCCGGGCCGGACGAGCAGGCAAAGCTGAACGAGCACTTGGAATCCCTTCGCGCCATTGAACAACGCATCCCGATGACCATGACAGGCGGGACGATCACGCCGCCTGTCGGAACAGGTCCCGGCACGCCGGTGCCGGGCGTTGGCTGCATGACGCCGAGCATTGGCGCGGCGTCCCAGGAAATCCCCGTGATCATGGACCAGCAGTTTGAGCTTTTGTATCAGTCACTGGTCTGCGATCTATCTCGCGTTTCAAGCTTCCAGATCTTGTGTTCCGCCCAGAGCGGGCTTCCGTTCACTTGGCTCGGCGCCAAGGACGATCACCATACGTTGGAGCACGGAGGCATCGGAGCGACTGACACCATCAAAGTGGACAACTATATCCAGGGGGAAATGGCGAAATTCGTGACACGCCTGAAGGACACCAAAGAAGGCGGCGGAACGCTTCTGGACAACACGTTGGTGCTGATGATCAGCGAATTGAGCGACGCCGAGCAGCATTCGCACGAAAACATCCTGTGCATGACGGCTGGCAAGGCTGGCGGTAGGGTTCGCCCGGGCCGAGCTGTGGACTACCAAGGCGCATCGCACAACGCTGGGCTGCTCAGCATCTTGCAGGCATTTGGCATCAACAAGAATGCCATCGGCGACGCCAACCTCAACGGCAACAGCCCCATCTCTTTGGCTTAGCCAATCCAAAGGCACGCGAAAACCAAAGCCGCCAAGCTCCCGGGAACGTGACGGCGGCAAACTCTGTGAACGCCAGTCGATTACAGGGATCGGTGAGTGTTGCTCTAGCTTGTGCACTACTGACCTCGCCAGCTAAAGCTTGAGGCGAGCTCCCTGGACGTCCCTTGCACTGGGCGATAGGCATAGACATGCGCTTCCACTCGTTCCGGCCTCTGGGGTACGCAGCTTGGGGTGCAGGTATGTTTCTCGGCCTTCTTGGTTGTGGTGCCCCACAGCACCTCGCTCCTGGCCAGACGCCGACACCTAAGCCCCCTCAACGTGCTCAGGGGGAGCAAGAGCCATCACCCAAGCTCGCCACCGCAGGGCAACAACTCGCAGCTGTGTTCTCACGCGCAGGGTGCCGTGGCTGCCACCGTGCGGATGGCATGGCTTCAGATACTCGGCTCCGCTTCCCGAGCAAAAACGCGACCGCTGCAGATTTTGAGGCGCTCAACGAGAAGTTCTGGGAGCTTGTGGATACAGAGGATCCCCAAGCCTCACCCCTGTTGGTCAAACCTACCAAGCGCGTCAATCACGGCGGGGGCGAAAAGATCAAGCAAGGCAGCCCTGAAGAACAAGTATTGTTGAGCTGGCTCTCGGAGGTGAAACACGGGCCGCACAATGCGCGGGTGCTGCGCGACATTCTAGTGCCCCCGACGCACACTGCGACATTGCCGATCCAATATGAAGGCCAGCCATCGGCCTTGCGCCGCCTCTCACGGGATGAAATTGTTACCACGCTCCAAGTGCTTCTCGGTGTGGCGCCGTTACGCTCTGAGTTGCCGGAAGATCCCAGGCTGGGGCACGGCCTTTTGGTGACCGCAGGCATGCCATTGCTCTCCAATGAAGTGCGCGCGTTGCAGGTTGTTATCGAAGATTTTGCTAAGAGAGTTTCGGCCCAACTGCTCGTTCATACTGGTTGCTCGTTTACCCAAGCCGCTCAACGTGAATGCCTTGCGAACTGGGCTACGGATCTTTCAGTGCGCGTTTTCCGACGTGCCCTAGCAGAACCAGAAAAGGCGCTTTTGCTTAGCTTGTTCGACGGGGCAGGCAACTCGCCTGCCAAAGACACCGAAGCCGTGCAAGCCCTCTTGGTCACGCTCTTCATGTCGCCCTCGTTTCTCTACCGCCAAGAGCTTGGTGAGCCTATCGCGGGAGTGAGTCACCTGCGAGCTCTACAGGCCGAGGAAATTGCAGGCAGGCTTGCATTCCTTGCAACGTTGGGGCCAGCCGATTCGGAGCTACTAGCTGCCGCTCAAGCGGGGCGCCTCACTGATGCGGAGGAACGGGTGCGTCAATTCGAGCGCCTTCACGCCACCGCGCTCGGAAAGAAAGCCCAGGTAGTATTTGTCTTGGAATGGTTGGGCGCCAACGAAGGCAAGATCAACCAAAAATCCGATCGCTACAAGAAAGACTTGAGGCAAGATTTCGAAGCCAAAGCGCGGCAGAGTGCCGAGGGCACCATTGCCCGCGTGCTCTTTGAGAGTAAAAACCCAACAGTAGCGGAGCTCCTGTTGAGCACTAGCTACCTCAGCGACGAAGCCATAACGAAAGTGATTCAACCTGGGACTGACACCCGAAGGCCCACCGGAGACACCGAAACAACCGGTCGCATGGGGCTGCTCATGCATCCACAGGTTTTAGCGGCTCACACCAAAGAGAACGGCTCCTCACCCTTCCAGCTGGGGGCCTTCTTCCGCGACGCACTCTTGTGCGAACCGGTACCTCCCCCCCCTCCGGACGCCGCTGCCATGGCTCGCACGAATGCTCCCCCTGGCCTATCAACACGAGAGAATCTCGAGTTTCGCACTTCTGTCACCCCCGTGTGCGTGGGGTGCCACCAATCCTTCTCCCCGCTAGGGTACGCTTTTCTGCCGTTCGACCCGGTGGGCCGTTGGATGAAACATGATCGCTCAGCCAAAGAGTGGGACCTTGCGGGGAGCGTTACTTTGAGTTCGGGGGAGGCACTGCGTTTTTCCTCACCCGCGGAATTGGTACGCAAGCTGGCCAATCATACACAGGTTCACTCCTGCTTTGCGCAAGCAGCGGTCAAGTGGGCGTTTGGCCGCGCGTTAGTCCCTGCGGACGAGCTCTTAGTTAGCAGGCTAAGTACTGTGGCACAAAACACCCACGGTAACGTGCCGGCCATTTTCCACGCTCTCGTCTCGGCACCCGAGTTCATGCAGGTCGTCACCACGAGGTAAATGCCACATGAAGCCTTCATTTCCCCCTACTTCTCGAACGTCTTCGCACATCTCACGGCGTTCGCTTGTCGCTAACACGGCGCTTTCCGCCCTCTTAGCCCCTGTGCTTCGGCAACGCGACGCATGGGGTTCCGAGCTTTCACCCCGTAGGGTTATTTTTATCTTTTCGCCCAATGGCCCCATGATGGCCTCGGGGCCCGTTAGTGGCACCGAACACAAATTCAAGTTTCATGAATGGTGGGGCCCACTAGCGCGCCACCGCGCAGAAGGGATTTTCTTTTCCCATATGGCCGCCACCGGGCAGGGCGTTGTTAAGGGAAACGGGCACGGGTTGGGAGGTCAGGTCTTCAGCGGTTATGGGGCGGGGTTTGGTGGTAACCAATACGCCAACATGGGCGAAACCGTCGACCAGGTGATCGGCCGTCGGCTCGAAGCAGAAAATCGTGCGGGCCTTGTGCGCTCTTTGGTGTGGGGCCTCGCAGGCACTTCTCAGGCCGGGGGCACAGGGGAGGGTTTCTGCGCAGCTCCTGGTCGCAATATTTCACCTGAAGCCAACCCCAAGCGAGCCTTCGCGCAGATCTTTGGCCGCTTCATGGATCCCTCAGGGAAAGTATCGCTGAGCGCCGCCGAGGCCTCCATAACGCGCGATCGCAGCGTGCTCGACTTCCTCGCACGAGACTGCGCAAAAGTTCAAAGTGAGCTTGGTACCGAAGCCAGCCATTTGCTGGACGACCACTGCACCACGCTCCGCTCCATGGAGCGAAACCTCGTTTCAGGGTTCCTCGACAACCCTGCGCTGAATGCTTGCCAGAAGCCTCGGCAGCCTGCCGAACGAGATTGGGGCAAGCCCGAGCACATCGAGCCCCAAATGGCCGCCTTCAATGAGCTCATCAGCACGGTGTTGGCTTGCGAGCTTTCACATGTCATTGCCTTTCAATTCGCTGGGCAAGCCGCGCGCAATCGGCTGCCAGAGCACTACAAGGTTCCTTCCTCGGCGAAGGTTGATTCGGGCGATTCGGGGCCCGCGCATCATCCTTGGACCCACAACGACCCTTCTGCCGAACGCACGGTTGCATTGCGAATTTTCACGCGTTTTTACGCAACACAGGTGGCTTCACTCCTCGACAAGCTGAAAGCCACACGCGACGCGCACGGCAAGCCACTGCTTGATTCTACCCTTGTTGTATGGGCCTCTGAGCTTGGCGGAAACGAAAACACTCGTGATCCGCACGAAACAGGAAGTTTACCTGTGATGCTATTTGGATCGGGTCAGGGCACCTTCAAGACGGGCCGTTATCTTCAAGGCAAGTCGGTAGACACACGCCCTGCTGGGCTGCGAGCCGCTGGTGAAGACATGGCTCGTTTGTTGGTGAGCGCAGTACAGTATATGGGCTTGCCCGATGTAAAAACGGTGGGGGCTACCATGGTGGATGGGCCGCTCAGCGAACTGTATACCTAGGGGCTAGCCGCTTCTTAGAAGCCGCGGGTCGAGAGCCAAGGCGCAACCTACGTAGAAAGTGGTCACATCCCCTAAAATCCCTCGGGATCCGGCCGTATGCCCTCCCCAGAGGTATCCATTGAACCGAAAAGGCACGCCCCCACTTCGATCGCGCCCACCGCGATTGGCCGGGAATCTGAGCTGGGCCCTCGGCCTACTCACGCTCTGTGCAGCATGCGGCGAGAAGAAGCCGACCGAAAGTACCGCGCCGAAAGGCAGGTTCCCCGCTTGCGCCCCATGGCCCAGCGATAGCGGCGACATGTTCTCGGTGCCGCGCGCCAGGCCTGCTCGATTGAGTGAGGTTCGCTCGGTCTCGGATGGGAGTGCGCTTTACGCATTAGGCACCTGGATCAGCTCGGGTCAGACACACACAAGCCTCATGCGGTCTTTGGATAACGGCATCGAGTGGTGCCGCCTCGAAACGCCAGCATCCCTCACCGACGTGCGACCTGCGCCGAGCGACCCGTTGTTATTGATCGGTGTTACCGCCGACACACCAGCCAACGCTGACCTTGCCAGAAGCGTTCTCCAATCAACGGATGGCGGAGTCACCTGGAAACCGATGCGTGCGACAACCCCGGTGGAACAGGCCCCTATTTCTGTATTGGCTATCTCGCTCACGGATCCAAAGGCCGTCTGGCTGCAAACAGCACAAGGCCCGGCGTTCACGCGCAATGGGGGCAGCAGTTGGACCAACGTGAGCCCCCTGCCCGCGGCAAAGCCCGGCGAATTTCTGACCCCCGGGGCCCTTCTCATCGACTGGAGGGACCCAAGCCACTTGTACCAGCCGTTCGAAGTTTTCGATCCCACGAGCAACATGGACGCCAAAAGTTGGCTCCGCCGCTCTACCGACTGGGGTGCAACCTGGGAGCAGGTAAGCTTGCCGGTTTCGCTTCCTGCAACGTTACCGTTTGCGATCGATTCCAATGCGGCGCTCTGGGCCACCGACACCACCAGGACAACAGGTTTTCTCACGCGCTCTCAGAATGGCGGAAGCAGCTGGGAAAGCATAGATACCGGGCAAACCACGCCAGTCTATCCTGTAGTGCAACAGCCAAGCCCTGAAGGTCATGTGCTTGTTGCAAGCGAACCCAATGTGGGCGAAACCCTTGGCGGTGGATTGGTTGCTCAGACGGTGGACGGCGGCGTTACCTGGACACCGGCACCCATGCCTTTTGCTTCGATGCAAAGCTATAACGCCCGGAACTGGCGATTGCTGAGTGTAGGCCCGGAACCAGAGAAATTGGCTATTGAAACGACACTCGGCATCCACACAACAACAGATTCTGGGGCAACGTGGTCCCTCAAGGCAGATCCCCACCGCGCTCTGCGCGTAGCTATAACTGGCCTCAACCCCAACAGCATTTGGGCTGCGACCGAACAGGGTGCCATGCGTTCTGCAGATGGCGGCTTAAACTGGAAAGCAGCACCGGTACCTTTCCACGGTTTACCGACGGCACTCGTGGCACACCCCCACCAGGAAGGAATGGCTTTTGCGCTCGACGAAGAGTCCGACAAGGGTGGCGCTGGAGGTGTTCATCTCTATAAATCGGACAACGACTCCTGGGTACGGCTTGGCACCACCTTCGCAGGCTCTCAAGCGTCACTCGTGATCTCAGCGGACGGCGATAGGCTCTATGTGAGCACAACTGCAGGCATCTACTGCAGTGCCGACCAAGGGGAAACTTGGAGCGCACCGTACCTGCCCCCCGAGGGTGCCAACGTTTTACCCTTTGGAATCGCTGTGGACCCGATAGACAGCCACCGCGTACTCTTTCGCTCGGCCATGGTCTTCCAGCTCGCCGAACTGTGCGATGCGCCTTTCGTGGTGCAACAATCCGCGCTGCCAATCGATCCAATCACGGATGCGAGTGGTGCTGTCAGTTTTACCGCTGGCAACGGCGTGCTCCTAATTGGCGGACAAACGGGGGTCCACCGCAGCACAGACGGGGGCACCACCTGGACGGAAGCCAACACCGGGATTGTACCCTCCATGCCGCGGGCCTTGCCGGGAGATGCGGTAAGTGCTTTCTTCAACGCTCCAGGTAGCAAGAACGTGGTCTACGCAATGACACCGAGCGGCATCTTCCGCAGCGTTGACGCTGGCGAGACTTGGTCGCAGGTTACTAAAGGGCCTGCAACCGTTGCGGGGGGCGGGAGCGCAGTGCCGGCAAACGGGGGATACTTTGCTCCGCTCCCAAACAAGCCCGAGGTTTTCCTCTACCTTGGTTTTATTAGCCCTGCGGCCAATGTGGGTTCCCAGGGGCAAAACGTAGGGCTTTTGAGCATTCGCGTGCCGTAAATCCGTGCTGGCTCAAGCTTCAGGGCGAGCGGCCGTAGATCCGAACAACGGATCCCTATTTTTTGGCCCACTTCCCGCTCATGTCATCTTCTTGGCTCAAGGCTCTACGCTCCGTGTCGCCAAAGGGTGCTCGAACGCCACTGCTCGGTGCGGCGTTAATGACAAGCTGCGGCAACATTGAACAGCCCTCACCAGTTATCACGGGCGTCTCACCAGCGGTGATCAGCGAACGAAGGTCAAGCACTGTAACCATTTCAGGGAGGAATTTCTTCGGGCTGGCTCGCATAGATCTTGACTCAAGTTCAAGTATCGTTGTCGACAACGCTTTCGTTGTGCGCTTACGCGAGGGAAGCACAGAAGTTGCCCTACCGGGAGTGCAGCAAAACAGCACCACGGTCACCTTCTTGGCGCCAGCAACTCTGCCCCCGGGAGCCTACGACTTAGTTCTGGAGACTCCCAAAGGCGGGAGAGCAACCGCGCAAAAAGCGCTCGGCGTCGTCGTACAAAGTACGGCGACCAGCGGCATAGGCGGCAATATTGCCACGGGAGGTTCACTCGCTAGCGGCGGCTTTGGAGGAGCGCTGGCTGCGGGGGGAGTTGGCGGAACTTTGGGCACAGGGGCAACAGCGGGAAGTGCCGGAACTGGGGGAAGTGCCGGAACTGGGGGAAGTGCGGGAGCTGGCAATATGCTAACCTGCAACGGCGGCACGTCGGGCATGAGCTGTATACCAGTGACTCTGACGGCGGATATTGCCGAATGCGTCGACCTTTCCAGCAGCGATCCAAGCTATTGCGAAGGGCTCACGGGGGCGGGCACGCTTGCGGTGGACCTCATGGACATGACAAGCGGCGCTGAGCAGCGCGGCTACCTGAAGTTCACGATCCCGAGCGCACCTCCTTTCCAAAAACTCGTGTCGGCCTCACTCCAACTCACCGGTTCCAACGACCCAGCTACTGCGTCTCAATTCTCCGGAGAAGTTTGGCCTGTGGCGGCTTTCGACCTCGCAACTCTTAACCAGATACCGGCGCCCGTTGGGGCCGCCCCGCTCGCGACAGATGTGGGTCCCGTAACACAAGGACAGGTGGTTACCTGGCCTATTCCCGTCCGTCGGATACCAGCACCGGGTGCATTGTACCTCGGGGTTCTTCCTGTCGACCCCAATGGCACCGTCTACGACAACACCCGTGGTCCGTTTCCACCGCGGCTTGTGCTCGAATACGCCCCCTAAACAACCCCTTGATGTTCAGCGTTCACGGTTCGCTAGCTGCGCCTGGACTTCAGCGGCAGCTATCAAGCTCGCACGCATCGGTGTGTGTCACACGCACATTCGTAGCCGGCGAGGTGCGCCTCGGTGGCCAACTTCAGAAGCGTTACAACAACCAACGCCCCTGAATTTCTGGGGCGTAGGCACTGACAACCGCAATCAGCCAGAAGGCACCGGCGATTGGACGAATGCCGACGACGATCCGAAGGGCGCAGCCCAGCCAGTAGAAGAAAAGAAGTGGCTCTGCCTCGAGTGGCTGGGGGACTACACGACAGACGAAACGAAGTTCTTTCTGGACGGTGTCGAACATCCCTCGCTCGCCACAACGCCCGCCACCCAACACGGCGGCAACGCGGACAAGCCCTTCCTCTTGCCCGAGTTCAACGCGATCTGGTTTGGCTGGGCCGAATACCAAGACACCACCCAGAAATTTGAACTGTGGTTCGATGAGATCACCATTGACAAAGAACTCATCGGCTGCGTGCTCTAGCGCCGGGTAGCCAGTCCCGCGGCGCACTCGGGAAGTCAGAGAGGCCCCCTCTTCGTCACACATTTGCCTCATTTTTCTTGCTTTTGCCTCGTATCCGACGCCAAGTACCGGCCGTGACGAAGCCGCCCGAGGACAAGCGCTACCCAAAGCAGACGCATTTGCTGAAGCACACGCTCGAGCTCGTGTTAGTGGCGGCCTATGTGGCAGTGGGGATCGCGAGAAGAGCCGGCTTTGTCTGGATCGATTCGCCGCTCGCGGAATACCGGGGTGGAGCGATTCTGGGCATGCTCGCTGGCGTGGCGCAAGATCTAGGCGCGAGCATTTTGCTGCTCGGGCTCTTCGGCTGGGCAGGTCGGAAGGCGTTCGTAGGGATCGCTGCGCTGCTCTGTATTGCCACTATTCTGAGCTCCATTAACCTCAGTGTGCTCGCAGCCCTGAACGTCCCGTTCGATCTCAGCATGCTGAGCTACCTCGGGGATCCCTTCCGTTCGGTGCATCTGGAGTCGCCGGTGCCGCTTGGGCACGCGTTCAGCTGGGCTTTGGGGTTGGGGCTATGTTGCGCAACAGCTGGATTTTTTACTCATCGGCGTCACCAACGGAGAGGTACGGTCGCCTTGCAGCGAACGTGGAGCTCTTCACTCACTGTAATTCTTGCGGCCTTCGCTCTCTTGGGCGCCGCCCAGGCCACGGCGAGCCTGGATCATCGCGCCCAACAGCTCGCAGCGGCAGATGGTTTCTCCTGGGCGTGGTTTCAGTTTCGCGGAGCACGCTTTCAGACTCCACCCGAAGTGGCGCGTCGGGAGGCCATTTTGACGGCAGCGAGCCACGCTTCGGAACGCTTTGTCGACGCGAACTATCCATTGCTGCGCGGCACTCCGTACGTTCTTTGCCGATGGGGGGCGGCGAAGCGCGCAGAATGCGCCAAGGACCATGATGGGGATGGCTTCCCTTTGACAAACGATTGCAACGATCAAGCTCCGCAGATTCATCCCGGTGCCCACGATGCCCCCGGCGATGGCATCGACGCAGACTGTTCGGGGTTAGATGCGGAACCTCCCGACGTGCTGGTTATCGAATTCGAAGGGCTCCCCGCTCGCGTGCTCAGCGAAACTGGCGGCGAACCGGTAGCCAAGGAGCTCTCCGCCTTGGCGCACCGAAAAGACGCACGGCTCTTCACGCGCTACGAAACGGCTGCCATCCAGACGTCGCCCGGCTTTGCGTCGGCTATGTGCTCTCTTATTCCACATTTCGGCGCCAACATCACGCGTTCTTTCCCTACGCTAGAGCTTCGGTGTTTACCGGAAGTGCTGAAGGAGCAAGGGTTTCAAACGCAGATGGTGCAAAATGGGGATCCCGCATTTGACGCGCAAGGCGCGTTCGCCGAAAAGATAGGCTTTCAGCATGTAGAGGGTTTCCAGGCAATCCTAAAGGCGCTACCAGCCTCTCAAATGTTAACCCGTTGGGGCGTCGCGGACGAACATCTATTTAGCTACCTAGCCGCGCTGCTAGCTCAACGTTCCACCAAAACGCCGCCCCTCTTTCTGTTAGCCCAAACCATCACCAACCATCACCCCTACATAATTCCAGGCCGCCCTGCCCCGGAAGGCGCCGGCACTTGGGAGAAGCTGAGGCACACGAGCACCTATGTGGATCACGCGTTTGGCACGTTCGTGAAGACCATCGACGCTTTGGCACGGCAACCTGGTCGGCGCCCTCTCCTAGTGGTGATGAGCGGCGATCATGGGCATGCGAGCGAGCAGCACCTGGGGAACCGGATGCCGGCTTCTGCCCTCTACGAAGAGAACGTGCACACGCCTTTGTTGTGGTGGAGCCCGGGCCATCCAGAGCGCCTCCTGCCGCTAGATATTTCCCCAAAAGGCGCGCCCTGCTCCAGTATCGATCTGATGCCAACGCTGATGGGGATGCTGGGGATCCAGACGCTGCACGCGTCCATGGGCAGGAGCTTAACGATTCCCTCTCAAGAGCGCGATCAGCGCGCTATAGCCATGAATCCCATGGCGGGTGGGCTCGTGCGCGTGACCCGAAGTGCAAGGAGCGTCATCGCGCGTGCGCTCCCACCCCGTGTGGAAGTCTACGCCGAGCAAGATCCGCACGAACTGCGTCCGCTGCCTCTGTCGCCTGGCACCGCGGAAAGCCAAGCCTGGGAAGCGGCCAATGAGGCCGTGAGCGCGGTGATGGCGGCTCGCGCGTTGATTCGTGAAAACCGGATCTGGAACCCAGAACTATTGCCAAAGCCAGGGCGCCAGGCCCTACTCGGCATCGGACGATGATTCATAAGACCCGAAGCGCAATCCATCCTAGCGCGCATCGCCGTTGCTGGAGTCGCAGCCGCAGCTCGCTTGCACTTAAAGCACTCCTAGTGTCGCTCGGCTGCCATTTAACAGCGAGGGCTGAAGCTCCCTCCGCGCCCGTCAGCATGCCGGAGCTCTTGAAGCCACTTGCTCCAGAATATCCAACAACGGGCAAGGGCAACGCACGGGTAGTGCTGCGTGTTACTCTGGATGCCCAGGGCCAAGTAACCGCCGTGGAGGTGGCAAGCGGCAACGAACCCTACGCATCAGCTGCGGTTCGCGCCGCAGAGCAGGGAGTGTTTACGCCCGCTCGTCGTGGCGAAGTGCCGATCCCTGCCAAAATCTTGGTCGCCGTAGACTTCACTTTTTCAAGCCCAAAACCCGCGGGGAAAGACCCAGCAGCCACCACGAAAGCCCCCCAAGCACCCGCCGCTCCCCCGTCTGCGACACCCGCAACCACAGCGGACGCGGAAGCATTGAGCATCATCGTGGTGGCGCCCCGCATCGACGAGACTGAGCGCGGAATTGAGCGTGCCGAAGCACGCCTCATGGCAGGAACCTTTGGCGACCCATTGCGCGCTGTGGAACTTTTGCCCGGCGTCACACCTCTCATTTCTGGGGTGCCGTACTTCTTTGTACGGGGAGCGCCAGCAGGGAGCGTCGGCTTTTACATCGATGAAGCCAAGGTGCCTCAGCTCTACCACGTGGGGCCCGGCTCCTCGGTGATGCACCCGCTCTTCGTTGAGGCAGTGGCCCTGCATTCGGGTCCTTACCGCGCGCGCTATGGGGATGCCACAAGCGGCGTCATTACCACGCGGGTAGTAACAGATGTGCCCGAAGCAAGCGCCGAAGCTGAGGCCAAGATGTTCGAGTCTTCGGTGTACGCGGGCACACCTACCGGACGTGGCTCGGTAGCGGTGGGCGGCAAGGTGAGCCACTTAGGGCCCATCTTGCAGCTCATCAACCCAAAGCTGCGCCTCAATTATTGGGATTACCAATCGCTCACCTCCTATCACCTATCGGCGAGAGATCAGGTCAGCCTGCTCGTTTTTGGGGCGGGAGATTTTGTGGGGCAAGAACAACTGGGCAATGTCGATATCAAGATCGACAGCACTTTTCACAGGGCCAAAGTGGGCTATCAGCGCAACCTTGCGCGTGGCGTTGACCTCGATAGCTATGCGATCGTGGGGATCGAAGGCTCACGTTTTGGCGACGCAAACGAAGAGTTTAAGGCTCAATCGGTGGGGGCGGGCACCACGCTGAGCTTCGGGGAGAGCGATGCGTGGCAGTGGGCCAGTGGCGCGTCTATTGAGGCGAAGAACTACGACACCGGAGGTGCCTCCAATTTCGTGGGCGAGACCAACAACATCTCGGTAACCCGCGTCGATACGCAAGCTGCGCTCTGGGCAGAAGCCAGCGTTACCCCAGTACACCCCGTAAACATCGACGCAGGGCTACGTGTTGCAGGTTATCAATCGGTAGGCAACCGAGCACTTGCCTTTGAGCCTCGCCTCACTTCTACGCTCAAGATGAGCGAACGTTGGAAGTCGATCTTGGCCATTGGTTACAGTACTCAAGCGCCCACGAGCGCCGTGCCTGCGCCCGCCGTGCGGCCCGCAGGGCTGAGTGGAGGAATTCAACAGGCGCTTCAGCGTGCACTCACAGTACGCTACGCTGTTCCGCTGGTATTTACCGGGGAAATTACCGGATTTTACAATGAATACCTGTCGCTCTCCGATCCCCTCTCCCTTTCCACCGTTCCCGATCCGCTCATGGTTGGCAGCACTCCTGAGGGCGGCGAGCCACCCACCGAAGATCTGAACTTCGACCTGCATCCAAATGGGCGCGCGCTTGGGCTGGAATTCTTAGTGCGCAGGCCTTTTTCAAATGCCCTCTCTGGCACGCTCGCCTACACGGTGTCGCATTCAACGCGACACATTGGCTCCGAGGACGTGCCTTCCAGCTTTGACCGCACGCACATCGTCAATACCACGTTGGGCTACAATCTTGGTAGCGGCTATCATTTGAGCACGCGCTTCCTTGCCTATTCGGGCCTGCCCGTTCGAAAATTTGGGGATACTCAAGGGCGCACGGGGGACAGGAGTGAACCATTCTTGCGTTGGGATCTTCGATTTTCCAAAAGCTGGAAAACAAGTTGGTCCGATCTGATGCTGATTGTGGAAATGCTCAACGCAACCTTCCAGGATGAAGTGCTCGGCATATCTTGCTTCGCTACAGGCTGCGTAACCGCAAAATTCGGGCCGATTACGGTGCCTTCGATTGGCCTACGTGGGACTTTTGGGGGGGCTCGAAGCGAAGAGCCCAAGGGCGCAGCCTTTGAGTGAACGGTCTATTGCGGCTTCGCGTCACCTATTGCTTCGGGGGTGCCAAGCTACTCTTCGCCATCTCTCCGCGCTGTCCCCAACGCCAGATGCGCGGAAGGCCGGCGTACAACAAGCGATGGTAAAGACCCGCCGGGAGCAGGCGCCGCAACAGATCGAAAAAGCGCGCATCTAGGGTCCCGGCAACCCACAACGGCGGATTCTTGGCCTTTATCACGTCCAGAATCGTCTCAGCCACGTCCTTAGGAGTGTAGAAAGTAAGCGTCATCAGAGCGTGGATGAGTTCATCCATGTTCACATAGTGCGCATGGTACGGATCTTTCAGATCCGTGAGGGCGTGCATGGCTTGCGAAGTGAACTTCGTCTTTAGGAAGCCGTCCGAATTGATAAAACCCGGGCGAACTAAGGACACGCCAATTCCAAAGGGGCGAACCTCGTACCAGAGGGACTCCGAGGCTCCTTCCAGCGCAAACTTCGAGGCACTGTAGATAGACATCGTGGGCATGGCGGTCATGCCGCCCACCGAAGAAACATTGATAATTCGGCCGTAACGCTGGCCACGCATATGCGGCAGCACCAGCTTCACAAGCTCCATGGGCCCGATGAAATTGGCATCGAGCTGCGCCATGCGTTCTTCAGCCGCGAGGTGCTCGGCAACGGCGCGAAAGCTGATACCCGCGTTGTTCACCAAGACGTCTACTCCCCCCCATCGCTCCTCCACCGCCAAGATGGCAGCGCGCCGTTCTGCATCTTTGGTAACATCCAAGGGCAAGAGGAGCACCCGTTCACTCGGCATTATTCCGTGCTCAGCGAAGCGCGAAAGTGATGCAGCTCGCGCCGTTAGCACCAATCGATGCGGCCCCTTGCAAAGCAATTTGGCGAGCTCAAGCCCAATTCCCGCGCTAGCCCCTGTGATCAGAATAGTGCTCGTTTCTCGCCGTTCTTTGCGTCGGCCGAAAAGTCGCAGTATCGCTTTGCCCCCGTTGCGCAGGCCTTTCAAAAGCGCGACAAACCGACGAACCGCTCCACGTTGTGGCAGCAGCATTTCCAGGCTTGGCTGGGGCTCCCTCGCCTCGGACACCTCGTACCTTAGCACGCATGCGTCTGGGGCGGACTGAGCGAAGCAGGCCCAAAAACCCACCATTCCAACGAAGACGGGGCTGGCTATGAGTCGGCTTGGACCGCGAAAATGCAACCACTATGTGGGCTAGCGACACGCCTTGGGGACCACACGGCGGCTTACCCAGCGAGCACGGTCGGGAAGACCTTGCCCGTAGTGACACCCATGTCAATGACATCGTTCGGAACACCAAGGACGGCGTTGAGCGTCTTACCGGTGGACGAAAGCGTGAGATCGGCGCTCACGTCTCCGGTGGCCGAAGCCAAGCCGGTTGCTGAATCGATAGCGCTTGCGATGTAATCGTCGTTCTTATCTGTGGGCACCAGGCCACCAACCACGCCGCCTTTGACGTTCTTGCCGATCATCACCGTAACGTGATGGCCCGCCCAATGGTCCCTGCCTTCCATGCCCTTCTTCTTCAGGGTGCGCCCGAAAACGTTCATCATAGCGAAGGTAACCTTATCTTGGAGGCCATTGGCGGCCAGCGTTTGCATGAGCGAGGCGATGTAACCCACCCCGGCTGTCTGCTCGGGAACTTCGCGAGTCATCAGATCCTGATCGCTGTGATTGTCACTCCCAAACTTGAACCTCACGAGCATCGCGGGTGCGACGTTCATTTTGATAAGAGCTACCGCCGCGAGAATTTGACCTGCCTCCGAATCGTTGTCGATTTGGCTGAGCATCTGCAGAAGATCGGCCGAAATAGACCGAGCTTGAGTGCGCGATTGCGCCAGTGAATCGAGATACGCGAGCTGAGCGCGCGTGCCGTTCGTCTTCAAGACTCCGTAGATGCCATCGACCGTTTTATCCCGCAGGGCTTGCAGATTGCCGAGGGGAGTAGCGTCTTTGGCGAGCAAATCGCGGAGCGCCGTTGGCTGAAGGTTGGGCAAAGTGCGGCCCACGTACGTGAAGCCGGAGCCAGCGCCAACCGAGACAGGCGCTGGCTGGATGGTCTGGAAACACCCCGAAAGATGCTTCGCGGCGATGGAGGCGATCATCTCGGAGCGGTTCGTCGCGCCCATCATGCGCATCACCTTGGCCAAATTCGGGTGGTTGTTGGTCATGGTGCTGTGGTGGATGAACGCCGTTCTATCCAGCACGTTTTGAGGCAAGGTGCTCCAGATTTTGGCGCCCTCTACGCTCTTGCCCGCAAGCGTTATGGGGGTTTTCGCCATGGATGGGTCCGGCGCGTGCACGATATCCGGGTAGGCGTAGCTACCGGGAACGTTCGCGTTCACCCCATCCCCCTGGCCCGAAATGCTCATGATGAGGTACTGCGATTTGGCAGCATCGCACGCGGCCTGAGCGGAAACCTTCGAGAGCGGGCGCACCAAAAACGACGCCGGCAAGCCGCTTGAAAGAGCGGCCAGGCCCACACCACTTGCACCGAACAACAACTTAAGAGCTTCTCTACGTTCCATAACAACCTCTCAGAGCCCGGAAGAAACACCCAAGGGTGACGAACACGCGACCACGAAGGTGGAGCGAAGCGCGTCCGTATCTTTGGCCTTAGCAGCTATCGCTTCGTCGTAATGTGAAGAGAGCAGTGCCCGAAGTGGCGTGGCTCTGGGATCCGAAGGGGGAACACCCATGATGATGCCCACGAAGTCGTCGAACGCTACCTCCTTCTGTGCCGGAGCCCACTTGGGAGTACCAACGCCGATTAACCCATTGGCCAACGTAGTGCACAGCTTCTCAGTCCCATTGGAGAAAAACAGATTGGGGTCGCGCGGCAGAATGGCTCGCGGCTCGCCACGGGCAAAGCCGGCATTGGGCACGCCAAGTGCGAGCTTGGGAGACGTTCTCACGGCATTCCCCAGCGGGTTCTGCCCGGCAAGGTTACAGGCATCCGGGATTTGAAGTCGCTCAGTGAGGCGTTGGCAGAACACCTCGCGACGGGCGATGCCCACCGCAGGACCAAATTCATCTGACGTTCTGGTGGCCGCAGCAAAGGTTACCACCGGCGAGGAGAACGTTTCTCGGATAAGCGACTTCAACTTGTAGCCACTAGCCTTGAAGACTTCTCCAATACGCATCAATTCCGGATCATCTGCTGAGCAGTCCCCGGAGTTGGCGTATTCACAAAACTTCTGAGCCCAAGCCGTGGGGTAGAGAGGATGCTGGATGAGAGCATTGGCGAAGTCTGCGATGCCGTTGCCTTCGATGGGCGGACTATTGAAGACGGAGAACACCGTTTTGGCGGGAACCATCCCGAACTTGGTGTCATTCGGGTCGCGCCGCGAATAGAAATACGAGTAACTCTGGTGGAAGAATTCGCGAGCAGGATCGAGCGTTACGTGGCAGGCGTAACAAGGAGTGCCGGGGCCAGCGTGCTCACCCTGAAGGTTCGCGTCGTTCAGCGGAATCGTGGTGCCTATCGGTTCAATGCTCTTGCCAATGGCCACGATGAGGGACTGATTAACCGTCACGCGAAAAACGTTGCTGTCGTTCGTGGCCCAGCGCGAGAAAAACGCCGGAGTTGTCATGAACCCAACCCGCTCCGTATCGATCACGAGTTCGCTCTGACCGCGGAGCTTTGCTGGATCCCAGAATGCCGCCTTGGGTTCGCCGGGATTGGGGTGCCTGATCGTGACCAAGTTGTAGGTGGACCAATCGGCATCGGTGAAAATGGGCTGAACCTTGTTGCACCCGCCCGCGATGGGCCCGAACCCCATCATCATCTCAAATACGTTTTGAAGGATGGACGCCCCCTTCTTCACCGTCTCTCCACAACCTGCTTCTCCACTGATCGGGGTGTAGGTAAAGACTAGGTAATTCGGCGACGCGGGATTCAGCGAATCCGCAATCGGTATGGCGGCATGACCATCCGTTGTGGACAGGAATTTCCCCATCACGGTGTTGCTGGGCAGAAGCCACGGCACCGAAACCGTCTGCGTTTTTGAATCAGAAACGGGCGCGGCATCCACATACGCTAGAGCCACCATGAGCGGGAGATTGAGCATGAAGCTCCGCGTGGTCACCGTTTGGGTAAAAGGCTGATCCCCAGCCACCACGAGCTCCCAGGCCGTTTGCGCAAAACTGCTGGACAAGCTCTTCAAGAAGAGACTGCTCGTGGGCCAATTGGCAATGTTACCCCCGCCGAACTGGTCGTTAAAGTCCGAGAGCTCAGTGCCATCTTGCTGAAACGCCTGCGTGAAGAACTCCAGCATCTTCGTCTTGAAGCTCGGCAATGACATCCACTCATCAATCAACGCTTTCAGCGCTGTTGGGTCCGCCTTCACACGCAGGTACTCGGCATCAGAAAGCGGAAGGCCCGTGAGCACGTCTTTCACCTTGGCGGCGTAGACATCTGGCGCAAACGGATCAAACGGGACGACGGGGACGATCGGAGTGGTCGTGTCGATCGGCACCACGGACGACGTACCGGTACCCGTTGGCGTGGTCGTCCCGCCGGGGTTCGGAGTGCCATCGGGATTCACAGCGGGAGTGCCATCCGGGGAAGCGCCGGAACCCGACGAACGACCTGAAGTACTACAGGCTGCGGACAGGCCTAAGCTGAGCCCCGCAATGACGAGAGAACCGAACGCACGAATGGGTACTTTGCGCATGAGTGCTACCTCTGTGGATATGCTTAAAGGGCTGGCCCGGATCCGCTGAGAACGCGCTTCAGCAAAACTTGCCCTGAAACATACAGCATGTCCGCGAGTGCATGAGGGTTAAAATAGGGGCGTAAGTAGGAGTTTGCCTGGGGTCCATGTAGGTCTTAGCCCAATACCCTAACAAACGCCCCCAAAGCGCAACGAGGCTGGTTCGCAGTGTCGCCCCGCATCTGAAATAAAACCCGCGATGGCGCAATTCCGCCCCGCATCTCGCTGGAACTTTTCACTGAGGCAGCGATCTACGCCGCACTCGGCGTCGAGACTCGACCAAGAACGGTCCAGGGCTTTATGGGCTAGCCCTTCTCTTCGGGCGGGGAATCCCAGTCGCAGAAGGCCTCGCCCCGGATCCGAGAAAGGATATCAATCGCCGCGGCCGCGCCATCGCCAGCACTGATGATGGCTTGGCTACGCCCTGGGCGCGCCTGGCGACCCACCGCGTAGACTCCGTCGAGTTCAGTCTTTCCGTTTAGATCAACCTTAACGCCGTTTTCAGGGTCAAACGTTAACCCCAACTGCTGAGCGAGCTTGGGCGATTTTCCCTCTGAAAGAATGAGATAAGGCGCACTCGCTGTGGCTCCACCTGCGAGAGTTACTTCAAAACCAGCGGTAACCTTTGCAACCTTATCGACGTGCGAGTCAACAATGGTGGCGCCAAAGCCAAGAACCTGTGATCGCCCGATCTTCTGCAGCTCACTGCCATGGATCTCTTGAATGCCCAAGTAATTCTTGAGCAGGGCCCAATGCATGGCAGTTTTGTCTTGCCCATACACCGTAACCTTTAGGCCGTTCTTTGCCAGAAAAAGCGCCGCGCTGAGCCCACCTGGGCCGTCACCGATAACAATTGCGTCCATGCCCTTGGCTTCACCCGCCGCCACAGCACTGTCAAGGCCCTCAGGTCTCCCTGATCCCGTGGCCCGAAGGCTGACTCGGATTTTGAGGGGTCGCTATGCCAAGATCCCGCTGAGCTCCCGGGGCGTATATTTGAATACCGGGTGGCGCGTGCCTATCCGAGATTGCACGCCGTAAGGCTTAAGCAAGGTATCATACAGATCGATCACGTTCGCTTGCTCCGGGAAAAAGCCGCTTTTGAAGTGCCCGTGCCCGCCGGCCACCGCGTGAAATACACCTGTTAAACCGTGATCGAGGCCGTATTCGGTGCCCAACACCAGCAAAGTGTTATCCAGCAGTGTCTTGCCGTTGCTCTCGGTGAACATCGGATCGTCAAAAGCTGCGAGGGCACGCGCCACACCGCTCATGCAATAGTGTTGATACTGCGCAATTTGGGGCAACCTTTGGCGATGAAAGAGCACATTGTGGATCGAATCCGTCGCTGTCTCGAGGTCGAAATCAATAGTACCCACCGCCGTGCCGGTGTATTTACCCAAGAACTGCAGATTTCCACCCTTATCGGTTAACAACAAGCTCCCAAAACGCATCACATCGCACCGGAGCGCTAAGGCAAAGAGCTCGGCCTGCAATTGGAATGCCTCCAGATAACGAAGGTGGTCCATGGGCGCGGAGTGAGGCTTGAATACCCCGGGAGCCTGCGGCGTATCCGGCATCTCCTGATCGTAGGGTAGCCCAACCGGATCCGTTACCCTGGTGGGAGGTTTACAATTCGCCGTTTGGGGTAACAGCCAGGCTTCGGTAGGCACCAGCCGTTGCTCCACATTGCGGATCCCATCCATGTGGATCTTCAGCTTGGCTTTGGATTCAGCGCCCAAGTACGAACGGTCGGAGATTGCGAAGTTGTATTCAGCGAGCACTGTATCGAGAATGCTGCGCTTCACGCGCAAGCTTCGAGTGGGATCCGGGTCCGTGGTCACGTAAGGCGTGGGGTCCCCAAATAGGCGTGAAAACAGCTGCGAAGGTCGCCTTTCCGGCGCCTCTCCTGGGCTACCATCATAGTTCCAATGGCAGATGTAACGCGATGGCGCACCGTAGGTGAACCAGAGCCCGGCGGATGCGGAAGATACCCGCGTCGGCGAACCCATCGGATGGAGCTCGCGCAACATGAGCTGCTCTAAAGACGGCCCCGCTGCGGTATACTCATTTTTCTGTGGCTCTCCGACGAGCAACACATCTCCCGTTTTGAAGTGCGTGGTACCGCTGCCGTAGGTATCAGCCTGGGTCATGTCCAGCCCAGAGAAGAAGGCCATCTTGTTAGCAAAGCCTTTCAACGGTTCGAGGGGCCCATTGAACCCCTGCTGCACCTGCTCTGCCGGAATGCCCAAACCAAACGAAAGCGTGATGAGTCGATGGGGAGGGTTCGCCTCCGCCGCTTGAGACCCACGAACCATCTCTTCCAGGAACGGAAGCCCAATGGCCACGGTGCCAGCACCACGCAAGAAGGTTCGCCGATGAATCGACCGTTTCATGGTTGCCCCCTGTCAGCTGTTGGAGTGGAAGCATCGACGGCCAAGGAAGCCTGAGAACGAAAGAGCTCACTCGTAGCAACAGCTTCTATGAGCGCAGAAAGCGTACCTCCGGCCCGTTCATTCTCCGCTTGCACCAAATGCGAGAAGCTACTTTCCACAGCCGTGCTGGCTCGGCCCGTTGCGAACGCCAAAAAGTGCTGCGCCATGCAGGCCTGAATCGTTTCCGAACGGGCGGCAAGCTCCATAAACTCAACCATATTCCCATAGCGCTCGCGCGAAGCTTCAGGGAGGCTCAAGTCGTCCGTCATCCAGCCATCAATCGGCAAAGCGCGCCCGGCACTATCTTTGGCACCCAGGTAGCGCCCCGCGGCATCAAATCTATCGAAACCATAGGCCAAAGGTTCGAACTGCGAATGACACCCCCAGCACGCTGGGTTATCGCTGCCACCCTCGGACGTAGGCTTGGCCATCAACTGTCGCTGCTCGGAACGCTCGCGCTCCGTCAGATTGCTGAACTTGCGAGTGAAGTCACCTGCGGCCGCCGCCACCCCATCGGGCAACTGCACCGGCTGACGACACATCAGCTTCACCATGAGCCCGATGCCTCGGTGCACGATTTTTCCCACATCGGTGTCCCCGAAACCGGCGATAAACCCAGGGTGAGTCAACCAACCCACACGTTCAGGAAGCGCGGAAACATCGTAAACTTGGGTCCCTTCCCCCTCGGGCGTAAGGCCAATGAGTGAAGCCACCGTGGGCGTAAACGCCAGGCGGGTCGTGTTGAACAAACCTTTGATTTGACCTTGTTCATCCCAGAGATGGTTTTCGAAAGTGGCCACCATCGAATCTGCCAATGCCGCCCGCAAAATTGGCGTAACCCCAACAAACGAAGCGCGCTCTGGCTCCGCAAAATCCAAGATGAATTCACGCGTCATCCTCCGCGCGCGCGGATCAGCGAGCAGGCGCTGCGCCTGCTCCCGCACGCGCGGTACCGCGGCCACCGTTCCGTTAACGGTATTGGCTTCGGCAAGGCTCAAAAGCTCGTTATCTGGGGCCGAACCCCACAAGAAGAAGGACAAGCGGGAGGCCAATTCGAAGCCGTCCAAATAGCGCTTTTCCCCGGGCGCCCCTCTGAGCTCGTTCTCCAAGCGGAATACAAACGCGGGAGCCTGCAACATGGCTTCCAACACGCTCCGATCTGCTGCCTCAAAACTCAAACCCTCCGCTAGCGCCGAAGCATGAAGCCCGACGAACACTGCCCCCTCACGGGTTGTGAGCGGCCTCCGGAAAAGGCGTCTTCCTGACTGCTCCACCCACGCCAATCGGCAAGCATCCGAAGCTTCGGAGCACACGCGCCACTCTCGGTGTAGGGCAACCACGTCAGCGCGCTCTGCAACGATTTGGGCGAGCTTGCCGAACGCGAAAGGGTAGCTATCCGCCGCGGCCTGCCCATCAGCGCCGTTGCGAAAGAGCCCTGTGCTTGCCTTTTCATCGGGTATTCCACCGCTTGCAGCCCTCTGATCTTGGTCCGCAAGTTGCACCCCAAGAACATCCAGAACAACGTTGGCGTGTTGATGGCGTGTTAGACGCCCAGCGAGCCCGCTTCTAACTGGCAAGCTACTTCCCGGCAGTGGCACAGCGACTGCGGGTTGAGAGGCTGAGCTTGTTTCGTGATCGCAGCCGCCCAAGGCCAGCAGCAACGCTCCGAGCGCGACGAGGCGAACGGGAAGCGGCGGCACAAATCCGGGCATATTCCTAGGCAGTGTGATGGTAGCAACTTTCGGTACGTGGGAGCGAGACGAATGCGAAGTACTCCGAGCCAGCGGTGAAATGCCCGCGGCTTGCGCTGCAAGTTTTGAGGCTCACCACACCGACCTTACGGTTTTGCGCCCTAGGCGCCCCAAAGCGATCGGGTTAACCTCCCCACCCAAGGTGTACCGCTTCTACAAGCTGAGCTGGCTGAGCGGCATGCTCTTCGTGTTGCCCGTAGTGCTCGGCGCCGCCTGGTACGCATGGGCAGCCTATGCTGCGCTTGACCGCTACGCTCGCGCCGAAGACGGCGGCAAGGAGTTCAACCGCACACTCTATCAGGTCGCGCTTCACGATGAGCTTTTACGTGACCTTCGTCGCATGAACCTTCCAGCTCGACCCGAAGGTGGACGCCTCCCCACGTATGAGTTGTATTTGGGTCGCGAGAGCGTGGATAAGCTCACTCGCGCGCAAGGCAAGGAAGAGGAGAGCAGTTATGTGCACGGCAGGCTCAAAAAAGGCAGCGAAACGCGTGACGTTGCCGTGCGCCAGCGTGGAGCCGCACACTGGAATTGGATCGGAGCCCAAAAGTCGCTCAAGTTCCGGCTCGACAAGGGAGCCCTGCTCGACGACACACGCCTGTTCAATCTTCTAAACGAGCCCACAGCGTTCGGATTCGAGGCGGAAATTATCCTCGGAATCGCGCGGGAACGCCCCGAGCAATTGTTGGTGCCCGAATATTATCCTGTATGGCTGCGGCTCAACAACAGCGACATGGGCGTGTATCGCTACGAAGCGCAGCCAGATGAAGGCCTCTTGCGTCGCAACCGACGCATGCCGGGCAGCATGTTTTCTGGAGACTCCGAAGTAATCGACGGTGCGCGCGGCGTAGGCTCACTGTTTTACGATCGGAAAGGGTGGACCAAGGTTGCCTGGAAAGACGACAGCCAGAAAGATGACTACCGAGAGCTCGATCGCCTGCTGTCAGAAATCGCCAAGGGGAGTTATCGCGAGTTTGCGGAGTATGCCGCAACCAGCCTAAACCTCGACAAATACGCCCTCTTCGACGCCTTGGACGTGGTATTCGGCTGCGATGCCCACGACTACAAATCCAACCACAAGCTCTACGTGGACCCGTACACTGGTCGAATCGAGCCCATCGCGTGGAGCTACCGCGCCTTCCACCACGAACCAGCCTTTAATTTGGCAGAAAATCCGCTGCTTTTACGTTTGCTGCTGACGCCTGGCTATGCCGCGAAGCGCGACCACATTGTGCATCAATTGCTAACGGGTCCAGCTTCTGTGCCTGCGGTTCGCGATCGAACCGCGAAGCTATTCGCAACACTACGCCCCGAGCTAGAAGCCGATCCGTACTGGGACGCTTACAAGCTCTTGCCGGCCGTTTCGCGCTTCGCGCGCTACATGGTTCGCCCCATGAACGCTGAAAAGTGGTTACTTGCAGCCGAAGATGATCTGGACGATCTCGCGCGAAGAAGCCGCTTTTTGCTGGATGAGCTGGAAGCGGACCGTTTGCAGGCGCATTGGCAGTTTACGGAGGATCGACAGGGTTACATCGAACTCAACGTGAGTGGCCACGGGGCTTATCGGCTCGATGGAGTCTCTGTATCAGCCGGGGAGTGCGCGGGCACATTCGGGGTGCACGCAGATGTCGATCTCAATGGTAGGCTCGATAAAGCGCAGGATCGCGAGGTGGCTCGCGCAGAGCTCGGCGCCGCGGCACACTTAGCCACCTACCGCGACTTACTTTCAGGTGTGGTGCTCGAAGCTCGAATCCCAGGTGGCCCCGTACGTGGCAAAGTTAAAAGCACGATGCAAGCCCGCCGCTACGGGTACTTCGTGAGCTCGGCCGAGTGCCAACCGAGCTACGTCGCCATTTCTCTGCACAGCCTCATCACCGGAGGCTCCTCAAGGCTAACCTTACCACTCAACGCTGGAGGGAACGCAGAGCGCGTGCCTGCACCTCTGCTCAACGCGGCTGCGGTTCCCAAGTTAGAGCCCGGCGATGCCTCCCCACACCCCTTTAGCCTTCCCCCCGAGCCCATACCAGAACGGATCGAACTCGGACCGGAACCCGTGGTGATCGATACGTCGCGCACCTTCTCAGAGAACCAAACCGTACACATCGCTCCCGGCACCGAGGTGCTGTTGGGTGAGGGCGTTTCACTCTTCTTCTACGGAAAATTTTTGGCAGAGGGCACCCTCACCAAGCCCATCGTCTTCAGGCCAAAAGACGCACAAAAACGCTTTGGTGGCATTGCCTTGCAGGGAAGTGGAGCCTCTGGCTCACGCCTGAGTAACGTCGAGGTAAGCGGAGGTTCGAGGCCGCAAAACCCGCATATCGACTATACGGCATTACTCAACCTCCACAGCACTCACGATATTGCGTTGGAAAGCGTGCGGCTCACGGGAGCCCTAGGCACCGAGGACGTACTTCACGCTAATTCCGTCAACAACCTTCGCCTGCATGAACTCACCATTCGGAACGCTCCCATAGACGCCCTGGATCTCGAGTTTGCCGACGCCGAAGTGCGCGGCCTGGTCGTGGTTGGGGCCGGGGATGATTGCGTCGATCTCATGGGCTCACGCGTAGAACTTACGGATAGCGTGTTGATCGCCTGCACGCACAACGCGATCTCGGCCGGTGAGGAAACAGACATTTCTGCGCACAACGCCTTGATGGCCAATAGCGGCACCGGCCTTCTCTCCAAGAACGCTTCTGTGGCGCGGCTGAGCCGCAGCTTGGTCTACCGCACCCAAGTTGCGCTTCAGGTTCACCGTAAGGAGCTGCACTACAGCGGGACGAGCAGTATTCGTGCCGACGAGCTTTTCGCAGTCGGCTGCCAGAGGCTTTCTGATAATCCCAAAGGCGGGGAGCTGAATGTGGATCAATTCCAAACGACGCTCCCGGCAAATGGCGAGCTACCTCACCTAGCGCAGGTGCTTCGTCTTTCGGACTGGGCTCAACTCGACCTCTACATCACACGGCTTAGCACGGGGGAAGCACCATGAAGATCCCTTACCGAGCCTATCCGGGGGTGGGCTTTGTGATCGTGGTGGTGGGGTGCTCGGCTGCGCTGGCCCTGTTTGCTTGGGGGCTATTAACTCCCCCACTAGAAACAGTCTGGCGACTCCAGGTCGAACTGCTCGTAGGCCGACGTGAGGCGCTCGCTGAAGACGAAGTGCACGTTCTGCAGAAGACGCTGGAGCGCTACCCAGCGCTTGCCAAGAACCTATTGAACGGGCAAGCCTCCGGGCAAATCAGCGCGAATTCTCGCGGGCTCGTCGAAAACGGCTACGCCTACCTCGTGCGGCGCACAAAAGAATCTCCCCGGGTGCTCAGCATAACGCCGGTGGACATCTCTTCGGAGAAACCCGTAGAGGTGCGCATCCAGGTCAACGGCGAAAAGCTACAGCCCGGCCGCGCCCAACGCTCGGCCCCGCTCACCCGTGAGCTTCCTCAAACGGGCCCCTTTCCGCAGCTCATCGAAGTGCGCTTCGGCTCGCAGAAATCGAAAACGATCTCACAGGCCCCACCTGTAAACATTCAGCTTAGGGGCAGGCCATGATCCGGCGCTTCAATCGCTTCGAACTCAAATACATCGTGCCAGTAGCGGTGCGTGACGCGCTCATTGCCGACATTCGCCAGCAGATGTCAGTAGATACTTTCGGCCAAGATGGCGTCTACAACATCACGAGCCTGTATTACGATACGGAAGATCTCGCAGCTGTCCGCTCCAAGCTAGACGGCATCAAATACCGCCGGAAGGTTCGCGTGCGCGCGTACGGTAAGCTCCCAGAGGGCCCGGATGATTTGGTGATGGTGGAGATTAAGCAACGTATCAACCGCACAGTGCAAAAACGCCGCCTGGCGCTTCCGCTGCGCGATGCTTACGCCCTTTGCAGTGGCTCCCTGGATCTTGAGCGAGCCTGGGAAGATCCGGCTGATATTGACGTTGCCTCAGAAATCACGTTCCTTTCACGCGCGCAACACCTCCGCCCCACCGCAGTAGTGGGTTACCAGCGCAGAGCGTTCGTGGGTGGCCGCTACGAACCGCTGCTTCGCGTCACATTTGATCAAGCCATTTGGTGCCGCCCCCCAACACAACTTCTATCCCCCAGCGAAGAGCGCCATTACATGCTCCCACCGGAATGGATGGTGCTTGAGGTAAAGACGGACCACGCCATCCCCTCGTGGGTGAGCCGCATGCTCGCGCGGCACGACGTAACACTCAAACGCTTCAGCAAATACTGCGCTGCCGCCCTACTCCTTCGGGAACGCGGCCTTCTGCAACCAGGCCTAACAGGAGAAGCTCCATGGACGAACTAATCAAAGATCTTGAGCGCTTCAAGGACATTACGAGCGTCTTCACGTTCACGGATGTGGCACTTGTACTCGTGCTAAGCTTCATCTTCAGCTACGCCTCTGCCTGGGTTTACCGCTACACGCACCGCGGCACCTCCTATTCGCAGTCTTTCGCCCAAACGCTGGTGATCATGGGCATGTTAACAGCCCTTATCATGCTGATTATCGGCTCCAATATCGCCCGAGCCTTCTCGCTTGTGGGAGCGCTCTCGGTTATCCGCTTCAGGAATGCGGTAAAGGAAACACGCGACGTGGGCTTCATGTTCATGGTCATGGCTATCGGAATGGCCTGCGGCACGCGCTTCTACGCGCTCGCGGCGTTCGCCACTGCCGTTCTCGCCGCCGTTATTGTGTTCATGTACAAGGTGGACGCCTTCGCCCGCCCCGTGAGCGAACGCCTCCTGCGCCTACGTATGCCCGTCGAAAAAGACCCCGAACGCACCCTCGAGGCCGTCTTCCGAAGCCTGCTGGAAGAGCACCGCCTCGTATCCGTGGAAACAGTGGAGCAAGGCTCCCAACAAGAGATTGTCTATAGCGTTGTCCTCAAAAAGAGCACCGCTCCCGAAGCTCTCCTCGATGCCATCCGCAAGGAAACCAACAACGGCAAGGTAAGCCTCATCGTGGGGCAACAGGAAGTGGATCTTTAGACGCCGACGTGTGGGGGTTCGAAAAGCAGGACCAATCAGCCCGCGTACACGAAGGGGTTCACCAAATCCAACCCGCAGGACTCGAAGTCTTTGATATTTCGAGTTGCCAAGGCGTAGCCATTGGCGATCGCAACCGCGGCGATTTGTCCATCAAGTACACTCATGGGCCGCCCTTGCCTTTTTCGTAAGCCCGTGATGCCTCCGTAGGCCTGCGCGCACGCTTCATCGAAAGGCAAAATCCGATGTGCGAAGCCTTCGCTCATGAGGCGGAGAAATCTAAATTCCAGAACTTTTTGCCGATTGCCGTCTGGTAGGCAACCGAGACCATAAGCGATTTCAGCGACCGTTATCGTTGAGAGGAAGAGCCCGTTGGCCCCATGGCGATCGAGCCAAGCTAACACTTTCTCTGAAGGTGCACTCCTCATCGCTTCTGACAGAACGTTGGTGTCGAGCAGCAGCATGGGCTAGATCATTCGTCGAAGGTCAGCGGTTCGTGGGGCTCTCGTGTGACGTGCGGCAAATCAACGCCGTGCGCCTGGCCAAATAGCCTACGGGCGAGGCTGCCAAGCTGTTCGGGGCCGCTCACCGCTTGCTGCAGAATGCGCCGGGCCTCCTCTTCCATCGACACACCGTGTGAAGCCGCGCGTATCCGCAACCGCTCGACGGTTGAGTCGTCTAGTTTTCTCACGCTGAGGTTAGCCACGGCGTAGTGCTAGCATATGCTGGCATTGCACGCAAGTGCTAGCACCGTGCCAATTGCAGTGATTTTCGTTAGCTTCCTAGCTGAACGCGCATCACGGGTGGGACTCGCCCCCCTCCCCGGCTTGCCAATGATGGAAGTGTGGCCGCAGCTGTTGGCAGCGGTTATACTCTGGGTATGAAGACGGCCATTTCTGTTCCGGATGAGGTATTTGAGCGGGCCGAGCACACAGCCAAGCGGCTCAAGCTTTCTCGAAGCGAGCTCTATAGTCGCGCCCTCGCAGAGTACCTCTCTAGGCATACGCCTGAGATCGTCACGGCTGCGCTGGATGCGGCAATATCTGAATCGGGTCAGCCTCGGGATGATGCCTCTGTTCAAGTCGGCCGGCGGCGCCTTGGAACCGCTGAATGGTAGTCTGCCAGGGCGATATTTTCTGGGCTGACCTCAGCGAGCCTATTGGTTCGCAGCCAGGCTTTCGACGCCCCGTTGTCGTAGTGCAGAGCGACGCATTCAACCGCAGCTCAATTGCTACCGTTGTGTGTGTCCCACTGACCTCAAACATGGCGCTAGCGCGATTCCCCGGAAACGAGAGTCTTCCCCCCCGCAGCACGGGTCTTGCGAAAGCCTCCGTCGCAAACGTATCGCAGATCCTCACATTGGACCGAGCCCAACTGGATGAGCGAGTTGGCTCGCTATCGCGAGGCAAGCTGGCTGCGGTGCTTGCAGGCATTGATGTGGTTTTGGGGAAGTAGCTGCTGCTTGGGTTTTCGCTCCAACTCTTGCCGGCATCACTGGATACTCATCAAACAAGAAACATTTACGTTGAGAGGGCTCATGCGCTTGGGCAACGCCTTGTGCTGCACCTTGAGCACAACGTCTTCAAGCTTGGTGAGGTCGACGTCACTGTTGGAAGGAGCGGAGGTTTTACTCGGAATGCTCACTCGCCAAGTAGAACGAGCCACCGATTGCCCAGCGAGCGATTGATTCGGTGGAGCGTCCCCGAAGGTGTTCACGCCACCTTGGACGATGGCTAAAGCTCCGCCTTCGATTTCCTTACCTTTACCGAGCGACCAACTCCGAAGATCATCGGTGTCACACGTGCGGAGCACAGCGCTTCCGGCCAGGCTCACGTTCACTTGAGTTTGGTTGTCACCCAGAAAATCTCCCACGAGCTGGGCCTGCACATCCGTGATGCGATCCCCACATACATCCGATGACCACAGCTGATTACCAGGCTGCAGGTTGGTGGAGAATTGTAGCGTGAGGCCGCCATCTGGATCGAGGTTCTCATTGCGAAGGGCCAACTCGCGGAACTGCTGCCCGGGCGACAACATTTGCCCCGTGGCTGGGTCCAAAATCGGGCCCTCTACGCCGAGAAGCGAGCGCACGGAGATGTTCGTCGAATAGGCTTGAGGGTTGCCATAGGCCAACACGTAATCGTTGTGGATCGTCGTAAAACACGTAGCGAGCTCACCCAAAGATGAGGCATTGCGGGCGTTGATAACCGCGCCTTCGATGGCGCCAAATGGCGTATTCACTTCGTACTCCAGGGCTCGCCCCACGAGCAGCAACATGCGCTGTGCGTTCGCACGAGCGTTGAGCACTGAAATCGCAAGCTTATCCCGCAGCAACCTGAACGAAGGATCGTTAGCTGGTGAATTTGCTGCTAACCACTTCGCGCCTGCTCGATTGTTAAGCACCAGCTTGGCCTGGTCGAGCAAGTTGCGGACGCGCAAATCATTCTCCAGCACTAAGAGCTTATCTTGCTCCATCTCAAGCGCCACTTGATTGATATCAATCAGCTGGCGTTGAAGGCTCGCCATGCCATCGATCAATTCGAGCTTGGCATTTTGTTGCTCAAATCGCATCGTTTGGGCGGTCTGAAGGTTCTGGCGCTGCACGTTGAGAGCCGTCTTCTGCGTTTCTAAGATCGCAGAAGCCACACCCATACCGATCGACGCGCCTCCGTTGAGCAAGCTAGCGTTCGATGAGAGCTCAAGCCCCACCTGAATCGCATTGATCACGCCCTCGGCCATGATGAGCGTTGAGAGCTGGCTGCCTGTGCTATCGATAAACCGAAGAGTATCCTTCCGAACGCCCTGTTTTTGTGCCAACGCGTCTTCATCAATGGCAAGCTTATCCCGCATTCCCTGGACCCGTGATAGCGAGGCGCTGAGGCGCCCCTGCGCTTGAACCACTTGCCCCTGCGCTACCGCGATTTCGCCTGTGCCAGCGCTCCCGCACATCTCCCAATCAGAATCCTTGGTGATCGCATCGGGGTTGAAGGTAGCACCGCAGATATCTTTAAGCTGCGTATCATAGCTTACCGCCACAGCCTGCAGCTCGGTCAGTAGCTCCTGCTCGTTTTGGTCGAAAGTGCGCGCGTTTGCCAGAAAGTTGGCTTCTGCCTGAGTAACGGCTGCAAGGCTTGTTTCTGCCACCTTCGCCATCTGCTCGAAGTTCGTGGCACCCTTCGTGAGATCATTCGGCTGCCAAACAAACGGCACGAACCCTTCGGGGATACCGAACGTTGCAGCGCCCTGCGAAAGGGATCGGAATGCGCCGTCGAGCGGTGTGAGCAGCCCTGCGGCTTGGGTCGCAATTTCGGGAGCTGCAGCGTTCCATGTTTCCAGAAGATGCAAAAGCGCGATGGACTCTAGGTAGCTCTGGAGGCCGCGCTCTTGGGCCTTCTGGATCTCTCCGCTCGGATCCGCACTACTAGCCAAGGCGTTGAGCCGGCCGCGCTCTCCTTCAACTGCGGAAAGCAGGCGGAGAAGCTTGGAAAGTGCTCGCGCTGCGGGGAAGCTGGCTTCGCCGTTCTTCATGTCACCCTGGGCAGCCACAGGGTCCAGGCGTTCAAGATAATCGAGCATCCCGGATTGGAGGAGCCAGCGGATGGGGGTGCTCAGTCGGGTGGCAGCAGCATCATAACTCGTCAATTCGGACGTAAGGCTATCCTTCGAGAGGGAATCACGAAGTGCTTTCACCATAATGTCGTTCGCGATAAGTAACGACGGATCTGAAAATCTTCGCACTAAGCGACCGAACACGCCGGCATTAGCCGCATCCGCGACGGAAACCATCGCGGCTGCCTGAGCAGCGCAAGCGAGGTTCGGAACGTTGGCGCACGAAGCGAGACCGCTCGCACAATCGCTCACAATCGCATCAAACCCCTTCCCCGGCATCGTTCGATTGGCCATCGCCACGTCCAACTTGTAGGAGCTACTCGCAACGCTCTCGAAACACGCCGTCTTTCCGTTCTGCCAGTTTGCCCCGCAAACCGAAACACCGGCAAGCAGCGCCGAGCATTCCCCGCTGGCTCCCAAGGCCTGAGTGGCGGAGAGCCACGTTGCAGCACCTGTCGGCTGCGTGATCGCGGGCCCAGGTGTGAACACCGGATCGGGTTGGTCACCGCGATAACGCAACGTGACGGTCCCGTTTACCTTCACTGGCAAAACGAACAGACCAAAAAGCGTTTCTTCAAACGTGCCCGCGAGGCTATCGCGATCGAATGGCTTTACCACTAGCTTGACGCGTCGGCCGATGTCACGCCCTAGCAGGTTTCGATCTCCGCCCACTTCCTTCGGGATCTTCTGATCAAAGGTAAGCGTGAGCTCTTCGCCTGACTCGAAACCGACCCCAAACGTTGGTTGGCCAGAAATAGCGGGAAATAGCAGCGATTCCTTCGGATCAATGCGCGCACTCACGTTGCCCTGCTGCGCTAGAAGCTCCGCCGTAAAGCGGGCTTCACCGAGCGACACCTGGCCGCCGTTGTAGCTCATGACACCTTGGTAACGGCCCGTAAGCCCCACCCGCAGCGGTGCATCTACCGTAACGTTGCCAAGATCCGTAAAGATCCGAACGCTGCCAGGGCTCTTGCGGGCCAGTGCTTGTGCCGGATTACTCGTGATCGTGAGCTTCTTGGTCTTCGTAAAGCTTCCCCTGAGCTCACTCAACCCCAAATGCGCACCCACCAACTCCACTCGATAATTCACGGCCTTGGTACTGTCGCTCGTGAGCGTGAGGTCAAACGAAGTATCTCGCTCGGTAAGTGGAACGCGGCGCGGCTCCACCGTAAAGGTACCGGCGCTGGTAGTGCTTGGCGTCGCAGCATTTGCCGAAGAAACGCACTCGCCACGCACAGAGCACGTGAGCCCCACGGCACAAGGCATTCCTTCATCGCAGCTTTTCAAGCACTCGCCCAGATCACAGTGATAACCTGAAGCGCAATCCGCACTGAGCACACACGCCGCCGTTGAACCAACATTGCCGGGACCATTGCCCGCCAGGCTGGACGTACCCGCCATCCCGCCAGCTCCGCCACTCATGCCAGCCGCCGCGCCACCCCCGCCATCACTCCCGCAGCCATTTCCAAGGGCAATTGCCGCGGCACACGCCGCCACCAACGCCACCGCGCTTCGGAACCAAGATGAAAGGCGAAAAGTCATTTTAGATGCCTCCTTTTCCAGCCATACCCGCTGCACCTGCGGCGCCGTTAACAACAGGGCGAATATCCACCGGCCAATAATCTGCGGAGATCCCCGGCAGTGCATCAGGCACCACGCTGTTGGCGACGCTCTTTCCCCCGAGGCCCCCGCGGCCGACGTCGAACGAAACAGCGGTGAGCAAAGGGGCTATCCCCACGGCAACAACGCCCAAGGAGGGACCGCCACCACCAGGGCCTCCATCACCGCCCTTGCCCCCGTCACCACCTTTCTGGCCCGCCGTGGCACCGCAAAGCGCGGCGGCTGAGATCCCACAGCGACCGGGGGGCCCCCCTAATCCGCCAGGCTGGCCGGCGGCGCCTTGTACACCGTCACCACCGGCGCCTCCGGCCACCGTATTCACCGTAGACCAATCTAGATTAACCTCTGATTCCCGACTCAGGAGGCCAATGCTGGCGCCACCCGCGCTTCCTGGTCCCCCTCCAAGGCCGCCACAGCCCGGGATCCCACCGTATCCACCGCGACCACCAACCCACCAATAATCTGCGTTGCCGCCGACGGCCGTGAATGAAACATCGCTCGTTCCGCCAGTGCCACCTCGACCCGACTTACCCGGCAAACCTAGACCTCCTGGGAGCCCGCGATTGCTGGCGATATAGCCTTCTTCTGAAAAGGTACCGATCCCCTGACCTACTGCACCAGGTACTCCGTTTTGCCCCGCAGCTCCGTCATCCGGTAAGCCTGGCTTCCCCACGCCCCCTGCCGCGTTCCCAAGAAAGCAACTCTTCACGTTCGCCCCGTCACCACCCCTCCCAGTGTAAACCTGTAGCGGCCCTTCGGGCGTTTCGCAACTCTGACTCATGAAGGTAAACCCGGGGGCTAGAAAGCATGCCGCAGGCGCGGTCGCGCAGTCGCATTCAACGCCCACCGCAAGGCTATCTTCGCCCTTGGGAGCTTGCGGAGGAGCGGTGGGGACCGCCGCTGGCGTTGTCCCGGCAGCACCAGGAGCCCCCTTTCCGGCCTGCAACCTCACCTGCTGAAAAAGCACGCGTTTAGAACTCGTTACTAACGCCGCAATCGAGCTCCCCGAGGGCTCTTTCGCGTCAGGCGCCAAGAACTCCAGCCTATCCACCACCAACTCTCCTGAAACATTTTTCACACGCAACGGGAACCCAGCTACAGGATTCACAATAGGCCGTTGATTCGTCCGCTTCCAATCCGAGCAAACATATCCACCATACACTCCCAGGCTAACGTTGCCTTCAACCACAAGATTCTCGGCGTACTCCCCCTGACACACATAGACATCTTTCTTACCCGCGATCCCGAGAGCTATGCCCTTGGCGATTGTCTTCACCGGCGCGCCAAAAGCGCCGCTCGCTGTGTCGATACCATTCGGCGAGACGAAAACGCCCTTCGCCTTGTCCCCGTCGATGCCATCGCAGTTGGCATCCGTAAATTCGCCGTCCGGCGCGTCAATATCCGATGTTTTACGGCACATGGGAGGTTGCGGCACGCTGCCCACGCCCGCCATTCCAGCGCTCGATAGCTTGCCACCTGAGGCGCCAAAACGAGAGCCTGTGCCCGCCGATGGTACGCCGCCGGCTCCCGCCTGGGCCGAGACCTGGCCAGGTGGATCACTAGAGCATGCGATGGCCATGTGCGCGAGACCAAGCCCGACCCAACCCACCTGCGAAACCTTTATTTTCATCACCACAACCCTAAGAAATACACTTTGCGTTCTCACACGCGGCCCTCAGGAAGTCAATTGAGCTGACGATGCTTGCCCGGCTTCACACGCCGATGGTACGCGTGCCGCCATCCTTTCAATGTCGAAACTACCGTATTCCAAGAATCTCATCGGCCCTTTCTGCACGTTTTCGCTCCTGATCACGGCGGGTGGCACGGCTTCGGCAGCGCCAACCGCAGGCGACGTGCAGCTTGGGATCCGGGGGACCTTTCTCCAATCCACCACCATCAAAACGAGCGGACCTAATGCGCCCCCCAAGGCTACCACTACGGAGTTCGGTCTTTTGGGAAAAGGCACGCTAACAGCCGCGTACCTGTTGTCGGACAAGGTGCTCTTGGGGCTCAAGCTCGTAGATGCTTCGAGCGTTGAACCGAGCGTCGAATATTGGTTCGCACCGGGCAACGTTACGCCCTACGCGGGTCTGTTTATCGGCTATGGAAGCACGTCGAACAAGAGCGCGGGTGCGAATGAACTCCGGGCAGGCCTGGAGCTAGGCGTGCACAGCTTTGTCAACAGCAGATTATCGCTCGATGCAAACCTCTTTGGCGCCTACGGATCAGGCTCCAGTGGACCCAACGGCGCCCGGCTAACATCAAGTGGCACGAGCCTTGGCCTCCTCATCGGTCTTTCCGTATGGCCCAGCGCACATGCGGAAGCCTTACCGAGCAAACCTTTAGATAACGCTGAAACCAGTAGTGCCAATGCCAGCACGCCAACACCCGCCTCCCGTCAGCAGGCGAAGGCCTCGCCCAATTCCGCCACCGTGCACATCACCGAACAGGATGGCCTGTCCTCTCTCAGTGCCAGCTTTCCAAACGCCCAGCACGGTTCGCTCCGCATGATCCTGGCATTTCGCCCTGCGGAAGATGCAGAAACGTTCACACTATTGCTCTCCCGCGAGGCTCCACTAGCCACTACGGAAGCTAGCTGCGGTACCAGCTTTGTGAGCGCAGGCGATCAAACCGCGCAACTTTCCGAGCTCACCTCCAAAATTGAGACATCCTTTCAGTCAGTTCAAGTAACGCAACGGGGCAAGGTACCTGTCTCCAAGCTGAGCCTCTTGTCCGAAGCAGCACCCGCACTCACCGTTTGCAACGACGCCTGGCCGGTGCTCGGGCAAGCACGCGATCAAATTAAATCCTTCTTGGCTCGAGTGAATGCTCGTGTCGCAAAGGAGGCTGCAGAACGAGAAGCGAAAGCGGCCGAGGAACGAGCTAAATTGCCAGCGAATACGAAACCTCAGAAAAAGGGCGGGGTTCGTAAGAGTGCGCCTTAGTTTGGTGGCCGAAGTTAGTTTGGTTCCGAAAGATTTCAAAGGGGGGCATGGTGGTCAACGCTGCGTTGCGGCTGAGACCGCGTGCATGTGACGGGCCCGGTGTTATGTTGCGCTACCGAAGATGACTTTGATGCAAAGGCGTTGGGGTTGTGTGCCATCGTTCTTTCCCCCCGTCCTACTGCGTGCGGCTAGTGCGCGAGGTGGTCGGGGCCCTCACAAGGCTTGCAGCCTGCGGATCATAGGCGTAGCTGGTAATTGTCCCGTCTTTGATTCGCTCGACAGCCTCGTCAATGACGAAGAGTGGAACGAGGAACCATTCCTCCGGCTGCACGGGATGACCGAAGCGGTCGTTGATCGTGATATTCAGGCGCGCGCCAGCGAATAGCTTGTGGAAGAGAGACTCCATCCGCGAGCGGTTGATCCCTGCCAGCTTGTAGGTTGCAACGACCTCTACCTTGGCCAGCAGATACGTGGCGTCGTTCTCGGCACCCGCAATCCGTGTTTCCACCTTACCGCCCGTAACGCCAATCTTGTGAATCAAGTTGCGATGCTGCGCGACGTAGGGATGGTCGGAGCGGGACCGTAGAACATAGATCGTTCCGCTCGCCACATCGTCCGATTCGAATTCTCCGCTGAACGAAAGCTGTCCGGTGTCGGGAGATACAAGTCGGCGTGCCGTGGGGTCATTGTAAAAAGCACGTTGGAGCGAGCGAAGCAGGAGGTTGCTCTCCGTGCCATTCGCGAAGATGAGCCGCAAGCGTCGGTCAACCTCTCCCGCAGTCGTCTTGAGTGGTTCTCCCACCTCAGCCACGTAGACGGTGATGCCATCCAGTACAAAGAAGTCCCCTGCCACAATTGCGCGATTACCTGCCGTAATGGCCTGAGATTGGCGCAAACCACTCCGGACATCCTGCGTCGCCTTCTCGAATAGAGGCTCGAATGTCTTGAAGTCTTGGCAAGGTTTTCGGTCAGCAACCTCCTCTGCAGCGCGTTTGTCGGCATAAGTGCGAACGTAGCGCATGGCGGTAATGTCCTGGGCGGCTTCGAAACCGGCCAACTCTGCTGCCAACTCGTCCACATCGTGGGGCTCCGCGACCGTGAGAACCGTTTCAGATGGCAGTTGGTAGCTCGCCGAGCCAAGCAGTCCCTGATGGTCCATTGGGGCTAGCAACGCGCGGCAATCACGCTGGGAGCGCAGGCGATCGAGTCTCACGGCGTAAAGCCGCTCGAAGATGTCGAGGTCCTCGCCGTGTCGCGGCACGTGCCCATGCTGCTCGACGAAGCGTTGAATCTCCTCGAACCCAGCGATGATCCGCTCCTCGCGAGGAGGGCGACCACCAGCTTTCTCCGGGGCGGCAAAGTCGGATAACTCGTCAGCAAGTTCGTCGAGGTCAGGATCAGTCATAACGCCCTTCCTTCTTGAACCGCATGAACGCCGCGGCGCCTTCCGCCATCCGCCGCTCCCACGCATCCCGTGCGTCGAGCGTCGGCACACGTCCTCGCTCCTTCTTGAATTGAACCGCGCGCACAGCAAGGGCCTTCGCCTCTTCGGGAGTGAGATTTGTGCGCTTGGCCGCGATTGAAGCGGCCACTTGCTTGAGGCTCTCCTCGCTCATGGTCTTGGCGAGAATGGCGTACGCTTCTCCGAACGGGTTGATGCGGTCGATGAGGTCGATGTCCAGCTCCCTGACGTCCATCGCGAAACGGCGAACGCCATCAAGGATGGCTGTGTTGGGAGAGGACGCGTCTTCGTCGCCGCCTGTGGCGCGCTGCTTCGCTTGCTGCGTTAGGTTGAGTGCCGCGATGGCGTGCTGACGCACCGCCTCCTGGTCCTCCGCGTCGAGCTCCGGGTACCGATCTTTGACGATCTTCCCCATGCGAAGCTGGGTCAGCTCCTCTGGAACCAATTCCTCATCGAACAAGCCTCGTTCCACGTTTGTCTTGTCCTGAATAAAGGTAGCGATTACCTCGTTCAGATCTTCTGCGCAGATGCGAGCGGCCTCCTCGCTCTTGGGTGCGACGAGACCCTTGATCTCGATCTGGACCTGCCCCGTGGCGTGATTGATGCCAACGTTCGACTTGGTGGGATCGTAGCCGCCCTCTCCGTAGTCGAAGCCAGGGGTGGGGCCGTTTTCGGGGTTCCTCGGCTTGAACTCAAAGCGAGGGGCCAGGACCTGTTCCATCAACAGACTTGCTGCGATAGCCTTGAGCGTATCGTTGACTGCCTCAGTAACGGCTTCCTCGGAAGCGTCGGGTTCGGCAATTAGGTTCGTGAAGCGAGCGCGCGTCTTCCCCGGCGCATCCCGCGTTGCGCGCCCGATGATTTGAACGATCTCCGTCAAGCTTGCGCGGTAGCCAACCGTGAGGGCGTGCTCGCACCAGATCCAGTCGAACCCCTCCTTCGCCATGCCTAGAGCGATGATGATGTCCACATGATCGCGATTGTTCTTCTGCGTTGGGTCCTTGAGTGAAGCGGAGACACGATCTCGCTTTGCCCCATCATCGTCGACCAGGTCGGCGATTCTGAGGATGCTGCCATCGGCGCGTTTGACCAGTTGGAAGCCCGTTAATGCATCGATGCCTTGCCATTCTCCCAGCGCCTCAATGATGTGCTCGACCTCGCGCATCTTGTCCTTCGTGCTCTCGCGCGAATTGACGTTGGGGATGTGGATGATCGTTTTCTCCTTGGGATCGAGCACGTTTAGGATGTCATCCACGTATGGGCCACTGTAGAAGAAGTAGCCGATCTCAAGCTTCTTCAGGTGCTCGTACCCATTGAGCTGCTCGTAGTAGGTATAAGTGATCGTTTCGAAGTTCGCTTCGTCCGAGGGGGACAACACCGCTTCCGCGTCGCCGCGAAAGTAGGAGCCGGTCATGGCAACGATGTGAGTCTTCCCTCGCGAGATGAACTCGCTCAGATGCAAACCGAGCTTATTGTCGGGGTTGGATGAAACGTGGTGGAACTCGTCGACCGCGATCAGTCGGTCGTCGAACCTCTCCACGCCGAAGGCGTCCACGGCGAATCGGAAGGTCGCGTGGGTACAGACGAGCACTTCGTCATTGCTCTCGAGGAAAGCTCCGAGGGACTTCACCTTTCCGCCGTTGTCCGTTCCGGGCGCGTTGCAGAGGTTCCATTTGGGCTCGACATGCCAGTCGGACCAGAACCCATGCTGTGAGAGAGGCTCATCGTTGAAGCTGGAGCCGATAGACCTCTCCGGCACCACAATGATGGCCTGCTTTAATCCCTGATTTTTGAGCTTGTCGAGCGCGACGAACATCAGGGCGCGGCTCTTGCCGGATGCTGGAGGCGACTTGATGAGCAGGTATTGCTCCCCGCGTCGTTCGTAGACTCGCTCCTGCATGGGGCGCATCCCCAAAGCGTTGGCCTTGGTCGAAGCTCCGTTGCGGGCGTAGGTGACGGAAACGGACGGAACCGCTTTGTTTTTGTCGGTCATTTGCTGCCTCTCGCTTTGCGGCCCGCGCCCTTGGTCGGAGCGGATGCGGCGCTCATCTTCGTATACAGCTCGAAGAGCTTCTCCAGACGTTCGGTATCGTTCTTGAATCGGCGGCCGATGTAGATGCGCTCGAGAGTCTCGTCGTTCCGCTCATGCGCTGCGCGAAGGTCGTCAGGCATGTTTTCTGGGTCGTAAAGATCTGCGATGGTGGCTGGGAAGTGCCGCTCTCGCGCTAGTAGGATATCTTCGGCGCAAAGTGTCAGATCTGACTTGTTCTTCTCAGTCAAGGCTGGCAACGGGAATGTGTTGTAACAGGTTGCAGAAGTATATCGGATACGGTCTTCCAGTTTTCCTGCGACGGCCTTCACCCACGCCATATGGACAGTGGATGATACGATTGAGAACACGTAGAGCTTGGGGTTCTGAATGATGCTAGCGGCATTGTTCACGATAACCGTATCATCCAAATAGCCAGCCGTAACATACTCACGTTTCTCAGAAAACACCGTTGGAACAATGATCTGTGGGCTGCTGCGCTTGTTGGTCCATGCGAATTTGTGCGGACGCGATACGGCAGTTCGCGCCCGTGTTCCGCCGCTAGCTCGGTACGCCTTGACAGCCTTCACGCGTAGAGCGATTTCTTCACACTGCAGCGCATCTGACACACACTCGTCTTCGATCCAGAGACACCATCGGAGAGATCCTTTTATGAATTCCGCTGACCCCATGTATGGTCGAACATAATTAGCGAAGCGGCCTGCCGATTCGCTGACAAGGTGATCGCGAGTGCGTCGATCGAGGATCAGATGTCCACCATCCAGGGCACCGCTGCCGTCTGTGATTTCGGCGTCGAATCCGAGCGGCGCTTTCGCGCTATCAACAAAGACATTTTTCGCGTTCAGCAAGTAGGCGTTGATATTGTCAACTTGTCTCGCCCGTAGTTCTTCGTTGCCGCTGGCTTCGTAGAGCCAGCGTTCCTTGAGTGGCGCGGATGCAATCCCTACGACCACGACCGAAACCCCAGCATTCCTACTGGCAAGATTGGACCACTTGAACGACGTGTGCGCAAACGCAATCTCTTGGCCGGCATCGAAGACGTGTGGCCACAGGATAGATGCCTGGAGTCCTTGGCAAATGGAGTTCGTGGTGACGAACGCACAAGTCGACGGAACAACGCGACCATAGTCTGCTGCCTTAATTATCCACCCGCACACATAGTCGAGTGCCTTCCAGAACTTCGTTCGATGAGCGATTAGGTCGCTCAGCTCCCTTGTCTGCTCTTTGGTTCGCCAGTTGCTGCCCTTGTAGGGAGGATTTCCACAAATGTAGGTCTCGCCGTCCTCATTCTCAAACTCGATCTCTGATTGGCTTATTGGCGGAACGAACGAATCATTCGTCGATTCCGCCTGCTTGACCCCTTTGCCCCTCGGTGGGCAGATGCTTAGCCATTCAAGACGAAGAGCATTGCCGCAGGTGATCCAGTTCGCGTCGCGAAGGGGGAGAAACTCTGCCAGAGCGAGCTTCTGGCCTCGATAGAGCACGTCGCACTGGTACTCTGCGATGATCAGAGCGAGGCGCGCGATTTCTGCTGGAAAATCTCGCAGCTCTATTCCACGAAAATTCGTCAGCGGAATCTCAGATAGAAGAGTCAACTCGCCTCGACGCCCGTTGATCTCTGCCTCAATCGCTCGCATCTCTTTGTAGGCGATCACGAGAAAGTTTCCCGAGCCGCACGCTGGGTCGAAGACGCGGATCCTAGACATGCGCTTGCGCAGGTTGAGGAGAGAGCGAGCATTGTCACCGGCCTCATCCAGTTTCGCTCGCAGCTCGTCCAGGAAGAGTGGGTTGAGGACCTTGAGAATATTGGGAACACTCGTGTAGTGCATCCCCAGCTCACCGCGTTCTTCGTCGTCGGCAACCGCCTGGATCATCGAGCCGAAGATGTCAGGGTTGATCTTGGTCCAGTCGAGGCGGCCTACATGCACGAGGTAAGAGCGCGCGATCTTGCTGAACCTCGGCACGTCCATGCTTCCCGAGAACAAGCCTCCGTTTACGTACGGGAAGTCCGTGGCCCAGCGGGCAATCTTGGCGGCGGCCCTTTCTTCACGCTTGGTGTTCATGGCGCGGAAGAGCTCGCTGATGACCTCATGGGTGTTCGATGAGTCCTTGGCGCTCATCTGCTCCACGGTTTCTGTGAACTTACCTTTGCCGACGAAGATGTTGGTGTCTTCGGCGAAGAAGCAGAAGATCAGCCGCGCCATGAAGTGGTTCATGTCGTGACGGCGCTCGGCTTTGCCCCACTCGGGGTTG
The DNA here is from genome assembly GCA_033763455.1 of Polyangiaceae bacterium. GTDB lineage: Bacteria > Myxococcota_A > Polyangia > Polyangiales > Polyangiaceae > JBBRRP01. The sequence continues at coordinate 1,111 of JANRKO010000060.1, read as the reverse complement.
TCCTTCAACAGCTCAACGTAGAGGCGATTCAGGCGGCTGGTCGCGCGAATGTCGAACGCGTTCTCGCTGATCTGCCGGACGGTGCTGATGCCCGCGAGCGGGAGAAAGAAGCCGAAGTGGTCGGGGAAGTCTTTGAACGCGCAGACGACAGTCGCGCCGCTAGCCAAGTCTTCCGCTTCAAACTCGGATCCATCGGTAGCGAGGATGAATTTCGCTTTGCCCCTGGCCGTTGCAGGGCTCTCTCTGAGGGCCTTGAACGCGCTCGGTACCTGCCCAGGGTCACAGGTCAGGATGTGGATGTTGTTCGTCTGAAGAACCCCGCCGAGGTCGGACTTGTTAGATGCTCCCGCACGAAGGCGCTTGAGCGTCGTCTCCTTGTTCCCGAATGCTTCGAGGAACGCGTACGGAAAATTCGCCGGATCAAAGGGCTTTTCGGCGAGGTCTGTGATGGCCTGTTCGATCTCGACGGCGTTCAAGGCTGCATTCCTACTCTGACGCATTGATGATGCGCGCCTTGGATCTCGAAGTACAAACCAACGAGCGGGTCAGGCCCATGACCGACCTTCGATATTGTTTGTGGGCGCCTGGCCATTCGGTGCCATCGGTGGAGCATAGCCGCGATTCGCCCGCGCGAACCCAAGTAACTACTCCGTCGCGTTTGAAAGGCGCGCAAGAAATTCGAAGCCACAAAACCCCCAAGGTCATAGCCGCCGAATCAACGGCCGGTCAACGCTGGTGCCAGTGCATCGAGTGTTTGGCCCCCGCGCACCTGCCGCGTGTGGACCTTCGCGCGGCTTTTAGGCCGTGTAGGGCGCACCGTTTCACCTCAAGGTGCTCCCACATTTCGGTTTCACCCAAAAGTCCGATTTCGGCACGGCTTCGCGGATATTCATCTCTACTAGGTGTACGGGTCCCACACCTCGAATTCTACTAGATCCGAGTCAGGCGGATACGTCGCCGGGGGAACAAAGTGTGAAGATCCCCCGAGTTGGTGGACACCCAAGAAAGCGCGAGAATGCGCCAGGAGTGATCCATGGTCAAGAAACATCAACGAAGGAAACGGCGAGTGTTCACGCCGGAGTTCAGAGCCGGGGCAGTTCGGCTCTGCAAA
>JANRKO010000059.1:0-82374 GCA_033763455.1 Polyangiaceae bacterium | reverse complement strand
GCGTTGAATCCTGAGAAACGTGCTGAGCATCAAATGCCGTTTCGGCATAGGGAATGTTCTCAAAAGTTTCTGCAAGCACGCCATTTTCGTAGACCCGCGTCGTCTTAGTGGCCACGTTGATTTCTACGCCGAGGTGTACCCAAACATCTGGCACGAGTTCGGGGGCAGAGCTTGTGGCTGTTTCGGTCACGTAGGGACCACCATCTTGAGCCTCGTTGGGCAAACAACGGATCTTTAATTGACCCCCATCGTAGGAGATGTCAAAGCTCGGATGCCCACCCGGCCCAAACCGCTTATCATTGCCTATGGCTATCAAGTTCCGTGATTCATCTTGTGCTCCGCCACGCGGCTTGGCCCATCCAGAAAAAGAAATCTGGGAAATACCTGGGAAAATGGCTTTGCTTGGTGGCAGCGAAAAGTGGTCTTGCTTCGCAGAATCCATGGAAAAGCTATTCCCAATTTTGCCTGGCACATAGGTGCCTTGAACGAACCGCTCGGCCGTGGTTTGCCCATTTAGCCCAAGGGGCCCCGAATCCAGGTGCCGCGTGTCCGACAAATGCCAAACGCCCAGGTAGGACGCGGCCGGCCAAACTGCCTGCGCTCGCTCCGGCGGCAGTGCGGATGCGTTGGGATTGCCATAATACAAGAATAGCTCTGCCGTCTGCCCAGCAGGGGGCAGCAGGGGAACCCGCACCCAGATCAACGCAGATGAGGATCCGAAGGCCTCAATTTCGTGGTCAAGCGCGACGCCCATACTATCGGTGAAGCGCAGATCTTCACCGGCACTCTTCGCTGACGCAAAATCAAAATTCTGAGGAGTTAGCTGGACGAGAACCGGAAAATCAACAAGCGCTTCCGCCTGTGTTCCCTTAAGCGTGATGCTTCTTCGCATCTTCCAAGCCGCATCTATCGTACTGGGTGGCCCCGCCACGCTGCCACCGCTACCCCCAGTGTTGCCCGCACCACCCATGCTCGTTGCTGGCGCTCCGCCGACCGTGGGTGCTCCGCCGACCACGGCTGCCCCGCCGACCGTGGGCGCGCCACCCTGGGCATTCGAGAAGCCTCCAGACTGCGCATTCCCTCCGGAACCGCCTGCCGAAGGCCCCGAGAAACCCGCACCTGGAGACGCCTCCGATGAGCACCCCGTGTTCGCCCACACAAGGCAGACGAAAGCTGCGCGGCGAAGATGCGAAGGATAACGGCACAAGTTCGAAAGCTGGATAAACAAAGACTGCTCCTTGGAACTGGGGGCCAATATTAGCAGGCGAGGGACTTCCGAATAACATTAAATTACCTGCGCGGAACACTGAGCGGACTTGCGTCGGCCTGTGCATAAAAAAAACTAGGACATAGCGCTCAATACTTCGACGATGTTTCAAAACTCGTAAGTTACGGCAAATGCTGCCGCGTGTCGTGGCAATAGCTCTTCGATGAAGTAAGGCTCGAAGGAGAACGTGCAGTCGTTACTCCAAATGGGCAGCCGTGCAGGTGGAAAGTCGGTTTTGGTGATGAGCTGGCCGAGCTTGGGATGTCTCTGAACGACGGATAGAGGCGCCGAGCTCTTTGCATAGCTCAGCTCAAGATAGTACCCGACCGCCCAATCCCCTTCGACCTTCTGCTGAATGAAGCCGTCTGAGTTAAGAAAGTAACCAGGGTTCTCCTTTAGGACCACGGGCGCGGAGGGTTTGCAACAGATCCGGTCCAAGCACGCTGGGAAAAATGGGTGTGCGTACCATTCTACCGGGATGGGCAGGAGCCCGCGGTTACTAATGTGCGTTTCGGAGAGGACCGCCCTTCCATCGAGGCGAACGGTGCGCGTGAGTTCGTACGCGAATCCTCGAAATTCGTCCTCGGAGCGAAACACAATTTTTGTGTCAGTCTGCTCCACGGTCCAGGGCAAGAACGAAAGAACCTCTGGATTGTAGCGTGCAAACATGGGGCGAGCCTCACCGGTGCGCCGCACGCGACCTACACCGATGACGGCGACCTCATCTCCTATATCTGCATCTTCCCCAAGGACGCGCACGAACTGCTCTGGCGCTCCTTGACCATGGAAAACATCCGGGTTGGCCCTCGGATACTGTGGACCTGATAGCAGCGGCCCCAGGTTCTTATCGAGGACTTGGTAGATATACCCGCCCACGCAATAGCGGGATCCACAACGGTTGAGATCCCGAACAGGGTCCAGGATTTCTACTTCTAAGCTGGTGTTAGCGAGCTTAAGCATTTGGGGCCACATTAGGCCTAGCGCAACGTGCCTGCAATTGAGGCAAACCATGCGGCCCCCATCAGATCATACCCAACGTCGTTCGGATGGTAGTCGTCCGCCATGGTCTCGGAGCTCGGGCTCCCTGCCAGTGCTGCGTTCATGTTCACGGAAATGATGTGCATGCCTGATGCTGCTCGGGTGCTCACCAGGTTCGGTATCGCTTGATTATAGGCCGAAAGCCCCGCCTGAAGCCCGACATCAGGGTTGATAAGAGGGATGATCTGGGCCACGACGATCAGGGCGTTGGGGGCCTCGGCCGCAATTTGGTCGATAAGCCCACCCAGTGCTGATGGGCTTGGTCGATCGGTTTGTTGCTCCTCGGCATCGTTGGTGCCGATGTGAAGGAGCACGATGTGGGGCGTGTTGGCTTGGAGCGTGGCGCTCGTGAGGGCCCGTATTTGTGCGATCGTAAATCCGCTATGCCCCTCATGCGCACGGGGGAAAGGAACGGAATCTACCATGCTGGGCCCATTGGGATCTGCCGATCCAACGAACGTTATCAACTTGCCCGCTTGAGTGGCGGCGCGGAATAGAGATAATCTGTAGCCGGCTTCGTGTGTTGACCCGACTCCGAATGTGATCGAATCGCCCAACGGTAAGATCCGGCAGGGTGCGCCACCGCCTGGGCAAGGTTGAAAGTCGGAGCCGCTGCCGCCCGCTCCTCCGCTACCAACATTACCTCCAGCAGCCGAGAAGGCTCCCCCGCTGCCTGAACTTTGCGTCCCACCCGTGCCCCCCGCATGGACGGTGCTTCCGCCGGCTGCAGCACCACCGCTATTTCCTTGCGCGCTGCTTCCACCAAAACCGGCAGGTGACCCGCCACCCGTGCCCCCACTGGAAGGCAGCGTGGAATTGGCACCTCCCAGGCCGCCGAACATTCCACCAGCCGACGCGCCTTCGGTCACGCGAGGTGAAGAGGCGGAACTTGCGCACCCCGTGAGTAAGGGTAGAAGAACAATCGCTGGCAGCTGCAGTATTCCACCTTTAAGGAATAAATCGCTCAAAATCATGAGCGAAGTATTCGCAACCTACGTGGGGAAGCAATGGGCTTTTCGAAATGCTTCACCGCCGCCGGCCCCACCGGCTTCACCCCACCGGGCCAGAAACCAGCCCCCTACCCCGCTAGCGCTCGGAAGCGCCTAGCTGGGGTTGGCAACTCCCCGATTAGAATGCCTTTGTGCGAAGGAGAGGACTTGAACCTCCATGGGAATAACCCCGCTAGCACCTCAAGCCAAACGCTTTCTACCGATGCACTGAAAGGCCAACCCGTTGTCGGTCGCTGGCTCCCCGACGGGCTCGGCCCAGAGCCCCTGGCGGTTCTCACGGGAGAGGCTCAGGCCCTCCTGGATCTGGCCGCGAGCCAACGGACCCCGGAGTTGGAACGGCTCCGCGCGTTCGCTCGCGCCTGCCTGGAACTCTCGGACGCCGGACGGCTTGCCCTCGCCGTTCTGGATGGCGGGCTCTTTGCGCCACGGCGAGCGCTCGAGCTGGCGAGGCTCGTAGTCGGCGACCCGGTGCATGAGCGACGCGTTGTCCCTCCAACGCAGGAACGAAGCGGCGCTTGAAAGACTCAGGTGGGAATTTGCCACCTTGGGAACAGCGGCTTCTCAACTGCATTCAGCCGAAAGACACATAACCAATACGGAGCAATCACATGAAAAACCGAAAATGTACGCCTAATTCAACTACTCAAGGTGGGGTCTCGCGACCGGACGAGACGTCGCCACAACCCACCGTGCTTGCGCGAAACATGTCGCGCCAGTTGGGCTCCACAATGTTAACAACCGCGCTCGTCAAGGATGCGCCCGTGCCGAGTACGCGTGGTGCCGGTTGGGGGGCGGCACTCCTCGCGGCTGGGACGGGTGTGTTTTCGTTGGTGCTTTCACGAGCGGGCGCTTGGGACGCGAGGGTGCAGCGCTTTCGGCGACGCAATGGCAGGTTTCGGCGATTTTAGGCGACGGGTGGCGTAGCATTCGGCTGTATTCGCGATGATGGTGGCGAATCTATGCCACCGGAGCCCTCGAAAGACGCCAACCGCTCGTTTCCGGAAGCGACCTCGTCACGCCAGCTCGCACGTGGTGTCGTAGTGCAACCCTGCCTATATGACCTTCGCTAGGTATGCAGCTGCGACCGCATCGCGAACGCCAGCGACTGCACCGCGTCTGCGAGCGGCGTGGGATTCAGCGCTCGGGGGGAATGCCCGAAGGCTGTGTCATAGGAGCGCCCTCGTGCTCATGTCGGTGATGCAAATCAGAGCCGTGCGAATGCTCGTGCTCTAGCGGGTCGTGGTGGTGGGGATGACTGTGTGAGCCGCCGATCGGTGGCTCATGAGCGTGCAGGTGATGACCGTCGTCGTGGGTATGCGTGTGATCGTGGTCCATTGCCCCATGCGAATGAAGGTGGTGGTGGCTTTCCGTGAGGTGAAGGTACACGGCTATACCAAAGAGCGGAGCGGCGATGGCGACGAACTCCATGCCCGCGCGATCACCAAGTGCAAAAGCTACGATTGAGCCAACAAACGGGGCAAACGCAAAGAGCGAACCCGTCCGCGCAGCGCCGAGCGCACGCTGTGCGCGCAAATAAAGGCGTAAACTCAAACCGTAGCCGGTGGCGCCGCAAACTAACAGTGCAACGAGGGCCGTACGCTGCGGCCATGCATCGCGCAACAGGAAAGCTGCTGCGAGAGAACGCACCGCACCGCTCCCACCCTTCCCAAATACTACAGCCTGCGGATCGAAATCAGCGAGTGGGCGTGTCAAGGTGTTATCCAGCGCCCAGCCGAACGTCGCCCCACATAGCGCCAAAAAGGCCAGTGCCTTCGAATCCGCGCCATGGTCGACGCGCAGGGCGAGAACGGCTCCGCCCGCCACCATCAGTGTCGCCGCCACAAGCACACGCCTGCCAACGGGCTCTCGAAAGAACAGCCACGCCAAAAGCACCGTGAAAACGGCTTCAAGATTGAGGAGCAGTGAGGCCGTGAGCGCGCCCGCACCTTTGAGACCAAAAGCCAACGCTGCTGGAGCAAGCGTTGCGCCAAAGAAGGCAACCAGCAGAAGCCGAGGTATTTGCGCGCGACCCAGCGCTTGCTCGTTCGGTCGACGTTTGGGCAAGCCTGCACCCACTGCGGCGCCCGCATAGAGCAGCGTTGCCGTAGCGAACGCGCCGGCACCTTGGCCAAAGTATTTGACGAGTGGCGTCGTTACCCCGAACAGCACCGCGGCCAGCATGGCGATGACACTGCTATGTGCGATTGGATTTTTAGTCATGGCCAATAACAGCGATGGCAGTGCGCGTGGAAAGAAAGCCTATCTGGTCGTCGCGCATTCCGTGAATACCGGCGCAAAGCCTCCGCCAGCGGTGCGAAAATTCGTTGTCTGCCCCTGATAAAGCCGCGCCGCCATAAGCTGGACCTTCCCGTCGTACACGTACGCGCGAAGGTCCAACTTGAGAGCGACCCGCTGACCTTCGAGAGCTATCGTGCGTTCAGTTGGGCGCACAACCTCCTGCGCTACATACTCTCGGCCAGCCATTCCGGCCCACGTCGACGTTGTGAGCTTATCCCCTCTGTAAGCTGCTTTGCCGCCGTAGCCGGCTACAGGCTTAAAGAAATACTTCTTCCGCTCCTTCCACATTGCTTCACGGTTTTCGGACGTCAACTCCAGCGTGCGTGGCACGTGCGCAAGTAATGTCGAAATGGTGGCGGTGTCGGCACCGAGAGTGGCAAGTCGATCCGCATCCGAGAGCGTTACCAAGTTTCGTTTGTCGGCGTAAAGTGCGTGCCCGAACGGATTAGGGGTGACGACAACTGCCCCCGCTGCATACGCCTCGCCGAGCGCCCGGTGTTCCTCATCCTCAAAATAAAAATCGGTGAGGCGATTGTAAACCAGATCGATAGTGTGCCCTTGAGCGCTGAGCGCGCCGGCCTCGAAGGTGAGCTCTCTTCCGCTCACGATGTGCGCCTCCAGCCCGGCCGCGCGGAACATCTGCTGGAACAGCAGGAACTCGGGATGCAGGTATTGCGCCTCTGGATCGTCGTCGACGATGGCGACCGTACGCAGTGGCGCATGGCCCCGTTGCAACGCATATTCACGCCGGAACATTGCCACAAATGCATCCTCCAGCGATTGGAGCGGCTCTTCACCGCAGCTGAGCGCGGCCATTTCCGGGCAGCACGCTTTTTGGGCCTGCCCTAGAATTGCGTTGAGCAACGCACCGCCCGCGTTGGTATTGATCTCGATTAGCTTCGGCCCATCGCTTCCGAGATGAAAATCGTAGCCATAGAAAACGCCGTGTGGCCCGAAGCGAAGCGCGGCACTATGGGGAGCACGCGCGATGGCGGCCGCAGCATAGGAAGGGATCGCGACAACTCGCTCGATCGCAGACACGGTAGCCGCCACAGCTTCAGCGTTTGCCCGCGACAGGAAGACCGGGACGGATGAAAAGAGATGCGGCTGCTTGGCAAGGATCGAACCGTACAGGCCATCCACGCCCCCTCGATCTAGGAGCATTTCGAGGGCTTGCTGATCAACGGTAAGGCAAGCGCACTCGCGGTTCAGCAGATCTGCGGTAGGTGGCATGGGATGCGCTCCTTCGGGCTTAACGCCCACTCCAACACTTAACGTGGCTTTCAGCATCGAGAGCGCACGTGTGCTCCGGCCCTACCGAAATTCCGTGCAACGGCCCACTTACCCCTTTTGGAACCCAAACATCGCTCCCCTGCCAACAGGTGGGAAGGCCAACGTCGGAAAGGGCGCAACCCTGCCCCGCCAGGTTCATGCTCACTTGGACGAACGTGCCCTTTGCCACCACTCTTTCGGCGGGTGATGCGTCGTCCCAGCAGATCAAACCGACGACCGGGAAAAGGCCCGCTCCGCATCCCCCCTGAGAGTAGACGGCGACGTCAAAGAAGCCAGAATCAAGCAGGCGTTGACTGCCTGTCTTGTCACGACAATCGACGTGAACCGGGAGCTCTTTCTGGGTTGCGCAAACGTGATACATCGCAACGGCAAGTCGACCGAAAGATCCCTCGAGCGGTTTCGTCCCCCCGGCGACCTCGGACGTCCAACAGTGCATTTTGCCCTGATCATCGAGCCCGCAGGCATTGAAAAAGCTCACCGCAACGGCTGTAAAACGGTTAGCTGGCAATGAAAGCGTGATACCTGTGTTGATGTCTGTGTCGGACCCACACTCCAACGTGCCAGTATCCCGCACGGCGCAAAGGTATTCCCATATTGCCAAGTCGTGATTGAAGGAAACGTCGATGTACGGCCCCGGCATTTCTTTGACGAGCTGTTCGTCTTGAACACAGAGCAACCTGCCCGCAGGAACGCTCGGCGATCGCGTTCCTGCGGTGGTGCCCGGAGCACCGCTCATTTCAATACCGCAGAAGTATCCCAACTTCCCTGCCACGACTTTGGAGAATTGTACCTGTTTCAGATCGATAGGGCGCGGCAGTGCTGGCGAGCCCGACATCGCGGGAGCGACCAGCGTTGGGGGCGAAGCGGGAGAAGTGGGAACCGCGTTCGTGGCAGCCTGGCCATCCGACTCGGCCCGCCCGCCGCAAGCTGTCGCGATGAGCGCCACTGCGATCAAAAAAGGGCCGCCAATCGCCCGGTCCCGAAACGTAGCATCTGCCATGCTCCGCAGGTTACCACAAACGTATCCTGAAGCGTCCCCCCCGCGCACCGCCCCCAGAGATCAGGTGCCCTCCGGCACGCGTTCGGGCTCTATCGTTCTCTCCCTCAAGTTCAATGTGCGAAGGCGTGTGCCTCACTAGTGGGACGCGACTCAGTGAATGACTTGCGTTCTTGTGGAGGCTGTGCTGCCCCTGTTTCCAACTCTTGCTCCAGCTCAGCTCGGGCGGCACTCCAGTCCAGTGCGGACTCCCACAGCGGGCAGCCCCGTTGCTGCCATTTTTCGTAGGCACGGGCAGCGACGAGCTCGTCTTGGATCTCTTCTTTAGGTGATGTGGTTCGCATCAGGTTCTCGTTCCAGTTGAAGTAGTGAGGTCGATGACAAGGTGCGCCTTTGCGAGGAGCATGCCAGTCCGCCGACTGCGGGCGTTCGGCTTGCTTCACCACAGTTTCGGTGGATACGACACCGTATAGGTGGTGGGCCACCGCGCATTTTCCGCGCCGCTTTTGCGTCTCGACGCGCAACTTGCGTATCCTAAGGAGGCTACACCTCCGGCTGCCCTGCTACTTACACCGTTTGGGGAGCACGGGCGCTGCCGCCGCCATGCCTTTCCATGCCCTACTTTGGTTGCTCGGACCTAGGACAGCGGAGACGCAGAAGCCCCAGGCCCAGTACTGCGCTTCACCATACCAACGGCACCGCGGCTTTCAGGGCTTAATCTTTAGTTGTTGAGCTCGCTTCCATATCTCAGCGACCGTCTCTGGATCGTCAGAACGAATGTCGACGGCAAAGCCGCCGCCGGATGAGTGCACCTTCGCCTGCACCCCGCGTGGCACCAACGGGCAGTACGACATCTGTGGCATATTGTGTCCCACAGCCGCGTTTCTTGCCAAGTGGCAATCCACAATGCGCTGCAGCCATTCGGCGGTTAAGCCTGGCGCCGCGCGAAAAACAACGGTCGCACCAGCGTCGCGCGTCGTTGTGGCTTTGCCGGCGCGCTTTTCCTCTTTGAGTTGCGTGACACTTGAAATATCAGCCCCGTGGGCGAAGGGGCTAATATCCCGATCTTCGTCACTGAGACCTGAGCATGCGCTGGCCTCGGCTTCCGTGAGCTCTTTAGATGCTGCACGATGCTTAGCCGCGAGGTCGTGATGCTCGGCGGCCGAAATTTGATGCTCTTTGCTCGGATTTTCCCATTCCGTCCAGCAGACGCGCCCCCTGCTGGGCTTACACGCAGCCCCAACGGCCGGGGCCTCAGGGTGATATTTTGCCGCGTGGGCTTCGGCATCGCTCTCTTCCTGCTTCGCTGCCGCTTGGTGTTCGGCGGCGCTCATTTCGTGCGCTTGAGTGCCCGCAGCGGGAGCACACGCCCCGGCAGCGAAGGTTAGGGGAAGTAGAATCAGGTGCGAGATAGCGAGTTTCATCGGGTGTGTCCTTTTGGTGATCTGGCGTCGTAAACGACCCGCGTCAGATCGTCGATCTTCCGTTTCGGTTTGGTTTCGGCTAGTTTGCCGGGCGCGAGAACGTTCGAAACCGTGGACACTCGGCTTATTCTCAGCGTACTTTGGAATCGAAGGCGGCTGCGCTCACACGAGCGCTGGTCCCGGAGTGAGCTTGAAGCGTTTCAGGCCAGGCAGTTGGAGCGCCTTCGTCGCTTTGCTTACGCACGCTCCCCGTTCTACAGGCGGTTTCACCGCGGCCTGGAGGGAAAGCCGCTCGGTGAGTTACCGATTCTCACTAAAACCGAGCTTATGTCCAGCTTCAACGAACTGGTAACCTCCCCTGAAGTTCGACTCAACGACGTTGAGCGCTACCTGGAGACACTTCGCTCGAACGATCGATTCCGAGGAAAATTCTGGGTCTCCCGCACCTCAGGCAGCACGGGGCACCCGGGCATCTTCCTCGCGGATCGTCGTGAGTGGGCCACCGTCATCGCGTCCTACGCGAGGGCACAGGAATGGGCGGGTATCCATGCAAGTTTGACGCAGAGGACCCGGCTCGCTGTCGTGAGCTCGCGTGTGCCATGGCATCAGTCATCTCGGGTCGGGATGAGCGTGGATAGTCCCTTCATTCCCGTCCACCGCTTCGATGCGACGCAACCACTGGCGGAAATTGTGGCCGGCTTGAACGAATGGCGGCCCGAGAATCTAGTCGCGTATGCGTCCATGGCACGCGTGCTCGCCGAGGAGCAACTCGCTGGTCGCCTGCGGATTTCGCCCCGTGCGGTGATGTGCTCGTCCGAGGTGCTCACCCCGGAGGGCACGGCACGGATCGAGCACGCCTGGGGCACTTCGCCGTTCAACGTCTATGCGGCAACTGAGACCGCGGGGGTCGCGTCCGATTGCCGGCGCCACCGGATGCATCTCTACGAGGATCTAGTGATTCCGGAGGTGGTGGACGAACAGGACCGACCGGTACCTCCGGGTACTCCCGGGGCCAAGATCCTCGTTACCGTATTGTTCAGTCGCACCCAGCCTCTCATACGCTACGCCATGAGCGATTGCGTGAGTCTCTCAACGGACACCTGTGACTGCGGGCTACCGTTCAGACTGCTTTCTGGCATCGAAGGGCGCGCGGAGGATTCGCTCGTTATGCACACCGTTGCGGGAAGCGACGTGGTGATCCACCCCAACGTATTTCATCGCCTGCTTGAGCCGTTGCGTGTCCAAGAGTGGCAGATTATCCAGGAGCTCAACCTTGTGCGCATCCTACTCAGCAACCCAAAAGAGCCCGTTCAAGAAGAGGAACTCGTGGCTTCGGTGACGCAGGCTCTCCGAGACGCGGGCGCGGACCCACCACGCGTGCAAGTCGAAATCGTCTCGGCGGTCACCAGAACTCCGCTCGGAAAAGCTCCCCTGATTCGGGCGCTCAGGCCTTAGCGAAAGCGTGCGCACCACCAACGAACCCGCCAAGCGAAGCATGAACACGAGAGCACCGAACATTCTGAACATCCTCGGGACGTGAATTACGTGAATCAAGTCGACAACTCCACGCTTCGCCTCCTCTTAGACGCCACGTTGGCTATAGGAATTGGCCTTTTCATTGGGCTTGAGCGCGAGCACAGTGACGTTTCGCGGCACCAACATCAGCAAGGACCGGTTGAGGGACACCCGGAGACGCTCCTTGGTGTGAGGACGTTCGCGTTGTTGGCGCTTTTCGGATGGGTAACGGCCTACTCTGGAGAAATCCATCCTTGGCTCCCCGTGGCTGCACTGGTGGTTACCGGAGGCCTTGTGGCGCTGGCAGCAGCGCGCGAGCACGAATCAGGTCGTGGATTCACGACGGAAGTGGGCGCCCTCACCACGCTTGTCCTGGGAATGGTCGTCCATCATCACCGAGGGATCGCCGTCGCCCTCGCGCTTGGAACCACGCTCCTTCTGATCTCCAAGCCTTGGTTCCGTTCATTGGTGCCGCGCGTGCGTCGCGTAGATTTGACGGCCACGCTCCAACTCTTGATTCTCCTTGCGATCGTACTGCCGCTCTTGCCCGAAGAAGCACGCGACCCTTGGCGAGTGCTATCGCCTCGGCGTCTCGGAATTTTTGTCGCGTTAATCGCGGCCATAGGATACGTCGGATACGTCCTGCATCGCCTACTCGGCGGTCGGCGTAGCGCGGCCCTCACCGGTATCATCGGAGGGCTCGTCAGCTCAACAGCGGTGACGGTGGCCATGGCGCAAGAGGCCAAAGCGACCTCTAACATGGTGCAGCCCGGTCAACTCGCGACGCTCCTCTCTAGCAGCGTAATGTTAGGCCGAGTCATCGTCGTTTCTGCGCTCATCGACCTGAATGTCGCCAAGGCACTCGCACTTCCGTTCGGAGTGATGGCGCTTTGCTCGATCGGAGGAGTGCTGTGGAAGTGGCGTCAGCTTCGCTTGTTGGATCGACACCCCGCACCGCGCCGCGAGATGGAACTCAAGAACCCTTTCTCCCTGGTCCCAGCCCTCAAGTGGGGTGTCCTATTGGCTGGCGTTCTGGTCGCTTCCGCTGTGGCCCGCGACGCTTTCGGCAGCTCGGGGCTAATAGCGACCGCCGCCATTTCGGGGTTTGTGGACGTTGATGCAATCAACCTCGCTGCTACGCGCCTGGCGTCGAATGGTCAGCTCGACAGCGGCATAGCGGCGCTCGCCATCACCGTTGCCGTGGTAAGCAACACGATAGTGAAAGGGGCCATCGCGTGGATCGGGGGTGGCCGCAACTACGGCGCGGACATCGCGAAGGTGTTTGGGTGTGGCGCGGCAGCTGGCTTGATCGTCGCAGTTGCGCGTGCGCTGAATTTATAGGTCGATTGCAGCGAAGGTTCCGCGACGGATTTGGCTCCTGCGCCAGATCGAGTATGCGGCCGGTATTACCAAAAGGGTGAGAAACATGCACGACCAGAGCCCACCAACCACGGGAGCTGCGGTGCGTGCGGACACATCAGCGCCGACTCCGCTTTCGAACAGCAAGGGCATCAGGCCGAGCACGGTGGTTGCAACCGTCATCACGAGCGGGCGGGCGTTGCGTGTGGCACCCTCTACGATCACCGCGTCTACGTCCTTGGGTTCTCGAATGCGACCTTCTCCCAGAGCTCGTTCGAAAGCCTCATCCAGGTACACCACCATAACGATGCCCGTCTCAGCCGCGACCCCCGCCACCGCGATCAGCCCCACCCAGACGGCAGTTGAGAAGTTGTAACCCATGGCGGCGAGGAGCCAGATGCTCCCCGCGGCTGCGAAAGGGAGGCTGGCAAGCACGAGGAGCGTCTGGGCCCAGCCTTTCATCGACAGGTAAAGCAGCACCACAATGAGCACTAAAGTGAGCGGCAGCACGTACCGCATGCGCGCCTCCATCTCGGCCATGAATTCATACTGGCCAGTCCATTCGAGGCGCGAACCTCCCGGAAGTACCAGCTTCTTAGCGACGAGCGCTTTCGCGTCTTTCACCCAGCCACCGAGGTCCCGGTTGGAGCTGTCGATATCTGCAAAGACGTACCCGACCAGTACGCCGTTCTCGTCTTTTATCATCGGTGGTCCCGTAAGTACGTTGACTTCCGCAAGCGCGCCCAGGGGCACGGTAGCGAGAGGCTGGCGCCAGCGGTCCTGCGTGTCGGGTGGAGAACTTGGGCCCGCTCCCATGCGCGGCGGGGATACCCCCCCGCTGGAACCCATAGCACCCATGCTGGAGCGAGCTGAATTGCTACCGCTCGCGCTGTTCATCGTGCCCATGGAACCGCTCTTTGGCCCGGACGCCATGCTGTCGGAAGACGCAGCCATGGCGCCCGACACACCGGTGCCGGAGACACCGAGATCAATGTCCGCGATCGAATCCGTGGTGGGAACTGGCACGAGAATGTCGCGCAACTTGTCCGGTGAATTGCGGTAGTCCGAGGCGTATCTCAGGTTCACCGAGAAGCGTGAACGTCCGGAAATGACGGTCGAAACGCTCATGCCGCCCACGGCTGCTTCGAGCACGTCGTGCACGTCGCGCATGCTGAGGCCATAGCGCGCAATGACCTCGCGATTGGGCACCACGTCCACGTACTCGCGCCCTGTTTGGCGCTCGGCAAAGGTACTTCGAGTGCCTGAAACTTCGCGCAAAAGGCCTTCAAGCGAAATCGAAAGCTGCTCTATCTCCGCCAGATTTTGGCCAAATACCTTGATGCCGACAGGCGTACGGACGCCTGTGGTGAGCATGTCAATACGTGTGCGAATGGGGGGCGAAATCGCCATCTGATAGCCAGGCATGCGCAACGCGTGGTCTAGATCGCGCACTAGCTCCTCTTGAGTGCGCGTGCGTTCTTCAGGCCACACAAGTTCGAACGGAGCTTTCACCCATGCGGGTGCCCCACTGTACCATTGCTTCTCGAAATGTTTTGGCCATTGCTCCTTGGGACGCAACATCACCACACTTTCGATCATATCGAGCTGTGCCGGATCAGTGGCAGTTTCGGCGCGCCCAGCTTTGCCATGCACCGACTGAACTTCACGAAAACTCATGATCGCACGGTGTTGGACAGCCAACGCTCTTCGAGCCTCTTCGATCGAGATCCCAGCAAATGTGGTGGGCATCACCAAGAGTGAGCCCTCATCCAAGGGCGGCATGAACTCGGAACCGATCCGAAGAAACATCGGAACGGTTGCGATTATCGTCGCAATCGCCGCTGCTGCCACGAGAAATCGAGCGCGAACCACCCGACGCACGATCGGACGGTAGAGTTTCCCGAGCACCCGACTGACCGGATTTTCGGCTTCGGTACGGAAGCGGCCCCGCAGCAACAGCACCATGAGCGGCGGTGCCAGGGTGATCGAAAGCAGAGCTGCTGCGAACATCGCGAACGTCTTGGTGAAGGCGAGTGGCCGAAAAAGCCGCCCGGCTTGGCCAGCAAGCGTGAAGATCGGAAGAAAGCTAACGGTAATGAGGAGCAGAGAAAAGAAGATAGGGCTCCCCACTTCCTTGCACGCATCAATGATGATGCGTTTGCGGTCCGAACCCTGGGGTGCGGTGGAAAGACGCACATGTGCGTTCTCCACCAAAACGATCGCGGCGTCCCCGAGTTCACCGACGGCAATTGCAATGCCTCCGAGTGACATGATGTTTGAGGTCAACCCGAGGTAGCGGATCCCAATAAAGGAGAGCAGCGCCGCCAGCGGCAGAATGATCATCGCGACCAGTGCGGAACGGAAGTGGAAGAGAAAAAGGATACAGATCAGAACAACGATGACGCCTTCTTCGACCAGGGTGGTCTTCAGCGTGTCAATCGAACCACGGATCAAATCAGAGCGGTCGTAGGTAGGGACAAGCGTCACGCCATCGGGCAAGTTTAACTTGCCGATTTCCTTCTTTACGGACTCGATCACTTCGAGCGCATTGGAACCCACCCGCATCACCACGATGCCGCCTACGGCCTCGCCCTTCCCGTTCCAATCCGCTGCACCCCGTCGAATTTCTGGCCCAAACTGCACGCGCGCGACGTCTCGGACGCGGATCGGTGTTCCGCCGGCACCCACTGCCACCACGCTAGTCTCGAGATCAGCAGGAGTCTTTACGTAGCCGCGTCCACGCAGCACGTATTCGCGCCCAGCCATTTCGAGCACACGCGCGCCAACTTCCGAGTTGGCGTCGCGCACAGCACGCGTCACGTCGGGTAATGTGACGCCGTACGCCGCCAGCCGGTTGGGATCCAAGACGATTTGGTATTGGCGTTCGAAGCCGCCGAGCGTCGCGATCTCAGCGACACCCGACACCGCCTGCAATGCAGGGCGGATCGTAAAGTCTTGGAGCTCACGAAGTTGTGCGAGATCGAGCTTCCTTGAGCTGTCGTTGATGACATACTGAAACACCCAGCCAACGCCCGTCGCATCTGGGCCAAGCACTGGCGCCACATCTGGCGGCAAGATCTGCTTTACCCGCCCGAGTTGCTCCAGCACGCGGGTCCGCGCCCAGTAGATGTCGGTGTCATCTTGAAAGATGACATAGACAAAGCTCATCCCAAACATGGAATACCCACGCACCGTCCGCGCCTTGGGAGTACTTTGGAGGGCGCGCACCAAGGGGTAGGTCACCTGATCTTCAACGAGATCCGGGCTTCGCCCCATCCAATCGCTGAAGATGATCACCTGGGGATCGGACAGATCCGGCAGGGCGTCCAAAGGGGTCTGCTTCATTGCGATTACAGCCCACACGATCAAAAGGCCCGTGGCACCAAATACGATCCAATGGTGCTTGGCGGACCATTCGATGATGCGAGCGATCACGGCATCACCGCATGTCCACTGTGTGGCGGCGACTCTTCTTTTGGAGGTGGAGGCGCCGACGAATGAGAACCGCCTTCGTGTTTTAGCGCAGGTTCGCCGTTGGGTACTGAGGAGTCCTTGGCTGGCGCACCATGCGCATGCCCCGTACCCCCACCAGAGGCTCGCAAGCGGCTCTCCGAATCTATGAGAAACACACCAGATGCCACGATGGCGTCGCCTTCATGAAGCCCTTCGAGTACTTCCACCCGATCATCAAAGCGCGCACCGAGTTTGACGGGCTTGGGGACAAAGCGGCCCTCGCCTTCGACCAAGAAGACGTGCTGCGAGGCTCCGGTATCCACCACTGCGTCACGTGAAATGGTGAGCGCTGAACGCGGGCGCACCCGAAATTCAGCAGTTCCGTAGAGGCCGGGGCGCAGGGCTCCGGTTGGGTTCTCGGCGATTATCCGCACCCGCAACGTGCGCGTGCGTTCTGACAGCGTGGGGTACAAGAAGTCCACGGGTGCTTCAAATGGCACCAAGCCGGAACCTGGGAATTGCAAACTTACAGGTGTGGCGCGCTCTACATTGGGAATGTCGGACTCGGGAACTTCCGCCAAGATCCAAACCGTCGATAGATCCGCGATCACCACAAGTTCTGTCGACGGATCCACGGCAGTGCCCACCGTGATCCCCTTGTGGATAACCACGCCACTCCTTGGTGCGGTCACCGTGACGAGCCGCCGAGGCTGGCCAGAGCGTTCAATCGCGCTCACTTCCGCGTCGGTCATGCCAAGCACCTTCAGGCGCGAGCGAGCCCCTTCTGCAACAGCACTTACGGGCCCCTTTTCTGAGGCTCGACGCGCCGCCAAGTACTCCGTCTGAGAGGAGAGCAGCTCTTGGGAGAAGATTCCGGCAAGCGCCTGCCCAGCGCGCACCGACTGCCCGGTGGTGTTGATACCGAGCTCCTCGATCCAGCCAGAAACCCGAGTGTGCACGTGCGATAGCCGAGATTCGTCGGGTGCCACCGAGGCTACGGTGCGGAGCGGGCGTGCGATAATTTCGGGGCGAACACGTTCCACGCGAATGCCGAGAGCCGAGAGCCGAGAAGGCTCGAGTTCAACTGGAGCGCGGACGTTGGCCTTTGCATCCTCGCTGGCGGGCAGCGCTTTGGGGGCAGGCGCAGACTGTGAGCTGACTATCCCATGGTGCAGTGAAAAGGGCCAACCGTGGCGCAGATGCTGAACAAGGACAAGGCCACCGAAGAGAACCAGCATCAAGCCGGCACCCGTCGTGAAGGTCCGCCACTCGTGCTTGCTCTTGCCTTCGGGCCCGACCTCCGCCTGCCCGCCGTCTATTTCCGTTTTTGGATCACTCATGTTTACCCCAAGTGCGAGCCGCAATAGCCCGCTGAAAACGCGCCCAGGCAAGCCCAAGCTCAAACTCCGCGCTGACTAAGTCCGTCTCGACGGACCACGTGGTCTGGACCGCCTCGATCACACTCACGAGCGGCAGAGTGCCAGTTGAGTAACTGGTGAGGGCGGTTTCGACCATGCGCTTGGCGCGCGGGCGAAGTTGATCCCGGAGTGCAAGATAGCGATCCCGCACGGAGAGCAATTGGTAGCGAGAATTGGCAACCTCACCCTCTATCATACGCTTCATGGCACTCAGATCGGCCCGCGACATGCCCAGCATGGCCTCAGCCTCGCGCACACCGGAGCTCAGACGCTCACGCCAAATCGGGACGCTCACGCCGACCATCAGCATCCAGCCTGGCCCATCGTTCATCGTGTACGAAGGGCCGGTGCGCAGCATCGCCATCGGCGAATACATGGAATTCATCACCGACACGTCCGCTTGGGCCTTTGTGATCTCGGCACGCCCGGAGGCGACCTCTGGGCGGTTTCCAAGCGCCGCATCGCGTGCTGCTACGAACTCCGGTGGTTCTGTTGTGATAGCTGCGCTGGCAAGCTCGGGGATAGGTGCCCGCGTGTCGCGCGCAAGGCTTGCATTCAGCATGGCCTCAGCTCCACGAATTTCGGATTTTTGCGAGAGCTGCGCAGCCTCCAGGCGAGCGACTTCAAGCTCCGCCCGAAGGACGTCCGCTTGCAGACCGTTGCCGCTTGCGTAGCGCGCAGTGGTTGCGCCCACCAACTCCTGGGCGAGACCCAGCTGTTCTATCAAAATATTGGCTGTTTGCCGCCGCTCGTGCAGCATCAAAAAGGAGCTTGCTGCTTCCCACTCAACGTCGAGCCCCACCCGATTCGTGTCGGAGCGAAGTCGCGTGGCTTCGGCCTCCGCCGCACGCCGCAGGTTTCCGCGAACCTTCGAAAGCGGGAACCGCTGTTCGACGGTGAGGCTAACGTCGGCCCCGTTGAGCATGAACGGGAGGTGATCCACGGACGCCGAAACCACGGGCTCTTCCAATGCAGCCACGATGGCGGGCCGCTCAGAAGCCGCGCGTGCACGTTCCCGAGCGGCCACAACTTCGGCGCGTCGCGAGCGTGCCAGCTCTAGGACTTGCTGAATGTGGAGGGGCTCTGGAAGAGCGAGCGTTGCTTCTGAGCCCTTGCGCGCTTGGGCCTCGGCCTGCAGGGATATGCTCTGGACTAAACAAATTGCCGCGCACCAGGCAATGACAACGGCAGCTCTTTTCGACTTCATGCTCAAGGCTTGATGCTGAGCTGCTGCGCCCGCTTCCATATCTCAGCGGCAGTCTCCGCGTCGTCAGAACGAACATCCACGGCAAAGCCATCACCGGACGAGTGCACTTTCGCCTGCGCTCCGCGTGGGACGAGTGGGCAATAGGACATCTCTGGCATGTCGTGCCCGACCGCAGAGTTTCGGGCGAGGTGGCAATCAACGATGCGCTGTAGCCACTCTGCGGTCAGCCCTGGCGCCGCGCGAAAGACGATCGTCGCCCCGGCTTCGCGCGACACCGAAGCTTTGCCGACACGCTTGTCCTCCTTGAGTTGTGCAACGCTTGAGATATCAGCCCCGCGGGCAAATGGGCTGACATCGCGATCTTCGTCGCTCAGACCGGCGCATTCACGGGCCTCAGCATCAGCGAGTTCTTTGGAGGCCGCGCGGTGCTTGGCCGCGAGCTCGTGATGCTCTGCCGCCGAAACATTATGCTCCTTGGTCGGGTTCTCCCATGCCGTCCAGCAGACGCGACCCCTGCTCGGTTTGCATGAGACGGTAGACTGCCGTGCGTTCGCGTCATACTGCGCTTCGTGCCCTCCCGCTTGTTGGTCTTCGTTCTGGGCGGCAGCCTGGTGTTCCGCCGCGCTCATCTCATGCGGAGCGGTCCCCGCGGAGTGCGCGCAGGCTCCAGCAGCCAGGGTTAGGGGAAGTAGAACTAAGCGCGAGAGTGAAAGTTTCATTGAATTTTCCTTTTAGGTGCGTTGGTTGTTTACGTTTGGGATGAGTGGTTGGTGATTGAAGATGGGATTGCTTGAGCGGTATCTAAACTACTTTGCGCGTGCCCCCAGGCAGCCGTAGCGCGCAAAGACCTGCATGAGTTCGTCTATTTTCTGCTTCCTCTCGGCTGGCTTGCCGGATGAAAGAACATTGGAAACGCAGATTTCCACGTGCGACCGTAGGATTAGCTTGCCCGCTTCGCTGAGTGCCGCTTGGGCAGAGGCGATCTGGAGCAGTAGATCGACGCAATAACGGTCCCCTTCGACCATGCGCGCAATGCCCTCTACCTGGCCTGAGATTCGGTGAAGGCGGGCTAGGACTTTGTTTTTCGTGTTTTCATTCATCATGATGTTGGAGTTCCCTTGCCCTATGCCCCCTGGGGGTATGCTGTGCTCGAGAGCAAGGACCATGCCGTTGGAGCGCGTCACTGAGCTGGTGCGAGCCTTTTCTGCGCGAGGCCCCCGAAACGTGGACTAAAGGCTTGCTGAGTGCGCGCACATATTGCGCCCAGCAGGCACACCCGAGAAAACCCTGCGCGGAGTTAAGCAACCTCTTGCGACGTGTTCCCTCCTTCCGGAAACACGCTTAGCGAGCGCTCTTCAATGGCCACGTAGCGAAATGCCTCAACTGAGCAAGCTTGCGCCTAGCCCTATCGCACAGGACGACGTGCCTGGCGAGTCAGTACCCCGCTGCCTAGTAGCGATCGCTTTCCACCCGAACCTCAAAGCATCATTTGCCGGCGCTATTGTCGTCTCCATCGCCGATCCACGAATCATGTTCCCGTCGGTCGACAACGTGGCGGATCAGCCCGTAACGCCGGGGCCTCGCTCCAGCAGTAAATAGACTGTCACGCTTCTTCGAGCCGGTGCCTACGGCCTATGTCCATGTAGAGAAAGATCCCAGAAAGCAGAAACAAATATGAGACGAATCCTCCTGCCAACAGTGGTCGCCTTGGCGCTAATCGCCCCCGGTTGTTCCGAAGGCAACCGTACCACGGTCACCGGAAAGACCGCGGTGCAGCCCGTGCCGGCTGCCTCATCCGTCTCCACTCAGCCAGCAAGGCCCGCGGTGTCTGCGACCGCAAGTTCTTCGACGCCGGCCGGCACCCTCACTCTGGTCGCGGATCGCAGCCAGGTGTGCATGGTCAACAACCAGTTCATGGGGCGTGCACAGATCCCGGTCGAGGTCGGCGGACGCACCTACTACGGCTGCTGCGAGATGTGCAAAGGACGCCTCAATCGCGACATTTCAGCGCGCACGGCAACGGATCCGGTTTCGAACCGCCCCGTGGACAAGTCGCAGGCTGTTATCGCGCAGGACGAAAGAGGGGCGGTGACGTACTTCGAGACGCAGGCGAACCTCGTGGCCTACGCGCAGCGCATCAAACGCAACTGAGTGCAGCGTCGGTGGTGGTGTTTGTCAAATGCCTCGCATTGTGAAGGAATCGAAGCCTCCCTATGAGTTCGCCCATGTTCTTGCTTCTGCGGTCGTTCAAGCGCCTGGCTTTCGCCTTCATTGCGTTGGGGGCGGTCGCTTGCTCAGGCGAGCCCGCGAGTGGCGGCGAACCAACTGCGGTGTCACCAATAATTGACGTCAATCCCCTTGAAAATGTTGTAGAAATTAACCTGGTGGCGGCAACTGGCACCACTCGTTACCTGAGTGCCGGCCCTGCTGACATCTGGGGTTATCGGGATAGCTCGAAAGATGGAAGCCAAGCGTCAGTGCCGGGGCCTCTCATCCTGGCGAATAAGGGCGACCGAGTGATCGTCCATTTTCGGAACGACCTGCCAGAAGCGACGACCGTCCACTGGCACGGTCTTCGTGTTCCTAACGTTGCCGACGGCACCCCCTCGACGCAAAGGGAAGTCGCACCGGGGGAGACATTCAACTACGAGTTCACGGCGAATGACGCCGGAACGTTTTGGTACCATCCGCATGTGCACGCTGACGTCCAGCTGGAACGTGGCCTCTACGGCATGTTGGTCGTCAAGGAAGAGGATAACATTGTCGTGTCGAACGACCGGGCGTTCGTGCTTGACGACGTAAAGCTTGAGTCAACCGGAAACCTTTCAACCCGCGTCGAGGCTCTCGACTGGATGTTGGGGCGGCAGGGCAATACATTGCTGGTCAACGGCAAAGTAGGTTCTCAGATAGAGGTTAGAAGCGGGGCGCGTGAACGTTGGCGCTTCGTGAATGCAGCCAACGGACGGTATTTCAATCTTAGGTTGCCGGGGCAGCGATTCACGGTGATCGGATGGGACGGCGGCCTTTTGCCGCAGCCCTATGAAGCAGATACATTGTTGATTGCGCCGGGCGAGCGCTACGAGGTCCTCGTGACGCCAACAGGCCCGGCGGGCACCACATTGGCGCTGGAGACAATCCATTACGACAGAGGTCACGCCATAGCCGACCCCGGACCCCTCAGTTTGCTCAGTCTAAGATTTGAGGCTGCGGCACCCACACCGCCACCGCTGCCTAGCATTTGGGGTCGCACCGTTGACCTTGAAGTACCGCTCGACGCTCCTCTGCGGGAGTTGGTGCTGCAGGAGGAGGAACCTAAGGAACCGGGGCAGGAGCCAAAATTTTTCATCAATAAACAACAGTTTCCAGCCGTGCCTCCCATTGATGCCAAAGAAGGTGCCATTGAGATCTGGAGCGTTAAGAGCGACACCGAAATGGACCACCCTTTTCATCTGCACGGGATGTTCTTCAAGGTTCTGGATGTCGATGGCGTGCCCCCCGCCCACGTAGGCTGGAAAGACACGGTAAATGTCCCACAAAAAAGCACCGTGCGGTTCGCCGTTCGCTACGGCACACCAGGGACATGGATGTACCACTGTCACATCCTTGAGCACGCCGAGCGTGGAATGATGGGCGAACTGCGGCTAACTCAATGAGAACATTCATCAAGCCAACAAGGAACCAAAACATGCGACCTGTGCACACCAACCTCACCAAACTCACGTTTACGTCGGCAGCTGCATTCATTACCGTAGCCTGCGGCATGGACATGTCTAACAACATGATGCCCAACGCCCCAAGCGAACTGTCCGCGATGGAGCTTGGGGGCGGAGCTCACCTAACCTGGAAAGACAATTCGGACAACGAATCGCAGTTCATGCTCGAACGTAAAGCAGGTGCCGCAGAATTTGCCGTGGTCAGTACGCTTCCCTTTAACACGGTTCAGTACCACGATGCGCCGCTAACGGCCGGAGTTACCTACGCCTACCGAGTGATGGCCATGGGCAAAGAAGCCGCAGAACATAACAACTACTCCAACGTAGTCACATTCGCGTTGGCGGCGGCATCGGGAACCGGCGGTGCCGGAACTGGTGGCGCTGGAGCCGGCGGCAGCCACTGACGCAAGTGCTTTCCGCAATTGCATCCGAGCGCCCATTTGAGCATACTCAGCAAGGCGTTCGCGCAATCCGTCCAGACCTTGGGTCCTGTGCTCACCTAGTTGTTGATGCCGCGGAGTTAACGGTTGCGGCGTGAAGTCGCTCTGCACGCGACAGGATCTCGCGCGCCGTAGCAGGGTCGTCGGAACGAATCGCTACCGCGAATCCGTTGCCTGTTGCAGTCACGCGCGCTTGGGCTCCTTTCAGGACGAGCGGACAGTTCGGCATCTCGGGCACCGTATGACCAAGCGAGGCATTGCGGGCAAGGTGGCAGTCCATCACGCGTTGCAACCACTTCGACGTCATGCCGGGAACCGCGCGGAACGTGACGATTGCTCCGACCGTCCGCAGGGAGGGTGCCACGCTGCTGCCGTTGCGGTCTATCAACGGCTCCACGCTTGTGATGTCCTCCACGTGCTCGAACGGGCTCATGTCCCGGTCGTCGGAACTGATGCCGACACAGCTTCGAGCTTCAGCGCCGCGGAGGGCAGCAGAGGCCGCACGATGATCTGCCGCCTGCCGCCGGTGATCCTCGGCGGCGTGGAGATGCGCCGTCGTTGGGTTCAAGACGGAGCTCCAACATCCGCCGAACTCTGCACCGGCGCGCCCGCCTCCCCTGGGCGAGCACCGCCAGCGCTCGACCCTCGCATTCGAGTCGTACTGGGCTGCGTGAGCGTCCGCCGTGGCGCCTTGCGATTGGCTTTCTCGCTCGTGCTGCGCGTCGCTCATGTCGTGCGGTTTTGCGCCCGGAGTCGATGCGCATGCCGCTGCGAGCAAACTGAGAGTTGATGTGTACCAGATTGAGCGAATCATGTTCATTCCCTTCCTTTCATATTATCATGTCGCTGCATGCCGTAGCCCGAGCGCTCTAACCATTGTTGACGAGCCCGGGCTGCCCCACATGGTCAAATCGGAGTCCCCCCCCGGTGACTGCTTGCTGTCAGCGCCAATTATTCGCTTCCGTCTGCGGCCTTCACGTGGGAATTAAGCGCGTTCTCGAGCATTTCTTGCGGGTGGCTAGCTTGCTGTTCAAGCTCAGTCCGAGCGGCGAACCAGTCCGTCTGTTCCTCCCAAAGAGGGCACCCACGTTGCTGCCATTTGTCATACGCACGACTGGCGATGAGCTCGATCGGGATCTCGGTCTGCTCAAGGATGATTTCGGGCGATTTCTGAGTGTTCTTATGCATGATGATAATTCTCCGTTACGGATAGAGGCGTCCGCCGAGCAGCACCAGTTTCACCCAAGCCAACCTTTGGCGCAAACAGAACGTAGTTCGTGGGCGCGCCGCTGCTAATTTCGCCGCGTGTCTCCACGACCCCAAAAACGCGGCCCACCGTACGGACCACAAGCGCAGTCTCGTACCCCATTTCGGCGCCCTTGCCCTCGGCTGGCGCGATGTGCACGACTCCGTCCCACTGAAGCCGGGTCGCCAGAATGAAACGCGCCCCGACTCCGCCTCCAAATTTCACGGACGGCCCCTCGCCACGAACGGTAGGTGCAGCGACCTCGCCAAACAGTGACACACCGCGCGTCGCCTCGGCATCTTCGAGCACCGCGTACATCAACATCAACTCCGTGCCGTGGTCCTCCATTTTCCCATCCGCGGAGCGCATGCCGGCTCCGGTAATGGCGTCGTTGCGCAAGTGCAAACCGAGGCGATCGGCAATCCCCGCTTCGACGTGAAAGGCCGCATCCGTCCCGGAACTATCCCTCAGGCCGCGTTGAATGCCGGTTACGCGCACACTTGCTTCACCGGGTCCGTCGGGCAGCCCCATGTGGCTTAAGAACGGGTGCGTCATCGCGTGATGCCCGGAAGGTTCCGCTGCGTTCGCACTGCCATGACTGCCCTCCATCGGTGCGGGGCCCGCTGGAGGAGCTTCCATCTCAACCCCGTTTGGCGTTGGGGCCATCGCTGCCTGTGCGGAGGCGACCGCGGGCACTGCCATGACGAGCAATAGGCTCCCGGGCGGACGAAGGAGCTGCGTGATCCATGGGTTCATTTCGGAAGGTCTCCATTCACTATTTGGGTGTTGGCAGTTGGGCATCATCATCGAACTCTTCAAGTTCATCGAGGCATGACCCATGCCCCCAGGGGGTATAGAATGTGGTTAAGCACGTGTTGTGCCATACGCATCTGTCGTGCCCAAGATGCCACTTGGTGCTCTGTCGCGTGGCAAAATGCCTCAACTGAGCACGGTTGACCCGTAGCTCTACCGGCGGACAACACGGCGTTACCTCGCCCACCCACGTGCTTTGCCCCAGCGGCAGCAATGAAACTCGCGGCATGGGAATCGAACAGCATTGCAACCTATCTAGGCCGCGCCGACATAGTGCGTGACATGAATACTCTGCAATCGTAACCACGCAGTTCTTGCAGGGAGGAGGGACCGTTGCGTGATTTCTGCGCAAGGTTGCCAGCCACCCTGAAGGCGCCGGTTTGTCCAAGCTCGGGTGCACCGCTTCGCTAGAAGACGGTCACGGTGCCCTCCAGCAACCCGCGCTGGAGACGTGGTAGATTTTGGAGCACGGATCGCGCTATTTCGATGACGCGGGGAGTGAGCGATTCGGCTTGGGAAGGGTCGTCGAGTCCAAGCTCGATGTCGGTGGCCTGAGGCTCGTCGATGCGCTCGCCAATCCGACTCACGAGCACGCAGCTGGCGTCTTGAACCTGAGGCAGAAGTTCCACGAGCGCTTCCGCCATTCGACCTGCCGCCAGGTTGTAAAGCTTCCGGACGTGATTGACCGGGTTCTTGCCAGCCGCAGCCTCGAGCGTCATGGGGCGATACGGAGTGATGAGCCCATTGGCGCGGTTGCCGCGCCCGACCTCGCCATCGTCGCCTGCTTCGGCCGAGGTCCCTGTAACCGTAAGGAAGAGCTCGCCGCGCTCGGGCACGTCTTCGGCGTTGACGATCACGCTGACGTGGAGCTTGGTGGTCTGGGCAGCCGTCGCGAGGACGAGCTGGACGACCAAGTCCTTGGCTGCCAAATACGCAGCTAAATCGGGCACATGACGCGACACGATCGCGCACGCGACAGTGAGCTCGATGTCGTCACTGCGACGTACGCCCATCACCTTCACATCCGAGCCAAGCTCCGGATGCAGGCGCTTCAACGCGGGCTCGTTCAGTCGCCGTTCGACCGCAAGCACCAGGCTTTCGAGATCAGTCAGGGGTGCAAAGCCGACGCCACACGACGTGTCGTTCGCGAGCGGCAGGCTCGAGCCGCGCAGGAAGAGCTCCGTTAGGCCGTGGGAGCCCGGCCGCAACTTGGAATGGATCCGAACCTGCTGCGCGACGTCGAGCTCGGACAGATTCTCCTGCAACCATTCGCGACAGGCCTCGATTGCGATCTCGGCGACGGGAATGCTCTTGTCGCCCACCTGCGTCGTGGCAAGCCCTGCCAAGTAAATCTCGATCCGGGCGAGCACTTCGCCCCCGCCGAATGTCGGGCGAGCAGCTCCGCCACACAGCAACACCTTGTCGACGTTGTGATGCAGGACGTGATCGAAGTGCTGTAGGTAATAGCGGCAGAGCTGCTGGGAAATGTGCTCTGCAACGGCGTCGCAGATGGTGTCCGGGTGGCCGATACCTTTGCGCTCGACGACTTCGAACGGCTGTTGGCCGACAGCGTGGCATTCACGAGAGCGAACGAGAAGGGTCATGCTTCGCGCGGAGTTTGACGGCCCCGTACGCCGCCGAATCGCGGGAGCCAACGCGGCGTCACGGCGGCGCGCACCCGAACGAAATCAGAAAATCGATGAGCTTATGAAAGTTTTCTGTCGCTATGGCTGTTTGAGGATGCTCGCGAAAGATCGCTAACAACAGCAACAAGCTTCGCTCAAGGATAAACAACACTTCCAAGGAAACATCGAAATGACCACTGAGAATCTACGCCTCTCACACCTGGTTCTTTTGCCATTCAGCTTAGTGGCGGGTGCCTGCGGCCCGATAAGCGCCAGAGGTGGCGTCGTTTGCTCTCGGTTAGAAGCTTCTGCCCACACTCACAAGGGCTCCGCCCGCCGTAGGTGCCATAAGAATCATAGTTGTCGGTTTGCGTTCGGCGTTGAACTGGCGTGCCGAGTATCCAGCGTGCAGCCCGGCAACGAGCTTGACGACGACATAGGCGGAAAGGTCGCCAATTACTGTATTTCGCTCGCCATCGCTCCAACGTCGAGTGTCGTCCCCGCCATGGTTCATGTGGCCTCCCGTGAGCCAAACGACCGGAGTTAGCAAGGACAACTCAACTGCGGTGTAAGCTACGCCCCAAGCAAGGTTCTCGGCGTACAGGTTACCAAAGTCGACAGGCATTGGTGTGAGGGAGAGCGCGACAGCCAACCCTGGGCTACGGTACCTCGAATCGTCGAAGAGCCCGTGGTGAACCGGTGGCGTGTGCATGGGCGCAACAACGGTAGGCGAAGGATCCGAGCTGGCTGGGGCTGGTTGCGCCACGGCCGCAGCGCTTGACAATACCGATGAGAGCATCACTCCACCAAAGATGAGCCGACGGTGGGGGGCCAGCTTCTTGCGTTTCTTGTTCCTATTCTCAGCATGGCACAACTCCAGCAGGACCCGTGCCAATTCACTGCACAGGGAGGCTCTCCGCAAACATAGGTAGCAGTGCGATTTTACCGCGAGTGAGGGGGTTTCCCTTTCGTTCGCTCACGCGCCGCTTGCGTCAGTCTTGTGAACAATCGCAGTTCCTGCGCGAAAGTCGCTAACCCGCGAGCACTAAGCGTGGGCGGTGGTACCATTCTTGCCCCATGCAGGTAGCCAGAGCGTGTGCGTGTTCGCTAGATCCACACACACCTAAGAAGTCGACGTGCCGATTCGTGGCCACTCATTAGCAAAAACGCGACAGGTGGACTCAAACTGTGTCGTCTTGCCTGGCCTCCGTGTGTCTCGACACGGAGGCAACCCTTGGTAGAGGCCGAAATAGGGTTCGCCCATCGGGCCGCTGGAGCGTATTCTCACCGAATGGTTTTCCAAGTGGCGCGCAATTTTAGGCGCTCAGCTCTCGGCGCCGCGGCGCTCGCTGTAACCAACTGCGGTGGCGTTTCCGAGTCGGATGCCAACAAATTTGGGCCTTCGCCGCCCGCGAGCACAAGCGCGATCCCGACAGGGAGCGCAGTCCCGACGGCAAGTGCGATTCCTACGATGAGCGCAGCTCCCACAATGAACCCGCCGCCGGTCTCCCCCGCAACCATCCTGCTTGAAGACTGGGAGACGACGGCCATCTTGCGTTGGCAACCATATACCCCGCGGACGTCGATGATGCCCGCAGCTCGCCTACTTGGGGAACTTCTGACGCCCCCACGCGAGGCTAGCCGGAAGGCGCTGCACATCGTTGATCTGCAAACGAGCTCGGGCGTCGAGGTGTTAAGTCACGAGCATTTCAGCCTCCCCGAAGACGCCACGCTCACTTTCTGGGCACGCTGTGGCCTCAGCAACGCGGAGCGACTGATCTTCGCAGTCACGGGTGAGGTCACCGATAGCTACTGGATGGCCCAAGCGCAGGGCATTGCTTGGCAGGGTAAAGAGTTGGTCGTGCCACCCACTTGGACGCAAATCCGCGTTCCGCTCCGCGAGCTAAGACCGCTCGGAGCTGTCAGGGCGTCGAGCCACTATTTTCCGGCATGACACAAATACTGCATTTCATCACGTACCGAGAGACGTTCGATTTTTGGATCGACGATATCGTGCTCGAATGCGCGACGCCGACGTGCCTGTAAGCGCAGAAGCCAGATTGTCTTTCTGATCTTTTGTCCAGACCCCCGTCACGCTACGCCACTTAGTGGCTGGCGCCCACCTGACTCGCCCAGGCAAGGATCAACTTTAAATCCTCGCCTTCCACGGCTCCTGGCCGATCCGGGGGCATGCTCGGTTTGCTGCCATCCGCACCCAAGACTCCACGCACGGCTGCAGCTATCTCGTTGGCGTGGTGCCCGCCAAACGGGTAGTGGTCCATGTCGAAATGCTGAAGAGCGCCACCTTGCGATCGGCTTCCTGCGGTGGTGTGGCAGCTGGAGCAGTAGCGATCAAAAATGGGTTTTGCCTTCTCGTACGCGGCGCGTTCCGAAGAGGAAACAGCGCGCTCTGCGTGGTGAGATCCCGCGTGCTGAGCCTCGTGGTCGGGTTTTTCCGAGGGAGGATTCGTGACGCTCGGGGCCGAGCTCTGCCCCGACGCGCCAGCGCAGCCCACTACCGTACCTGCTAGGGCACCCAAGATCGTGACTTGAAATGCGTTCATTTTAGTCGTCCTTTTTGTTCAAACGAGGGTAATTGAATCCAAGTTAACAACTAATTTCTAATGCTGCCGGAGACCGCCAGTGCGCCCCTGTTCGAAAGAGGCGGCGTCACGGGTTGCTTCCTCCGACGTTAGGCCGCGCTTAGGCAGGCGCCCCGCCACCAGCGCTTCGGCTTCGGCGCGCAAGGTCCAATAGTCTCGCAGGAGGGTGACATAGGTCTGCGCCGTAGTGATTTGATCGCGCTTGGCTTGAATGAGCTGGGAAACACCGACCCCCATTGCGTTGTATTGGAGTTGTGTGCCGTCTACGATCTCAGCGCGCAACGGCAGCAAGGTGGACTTGACATACCCAACACTTTTGGCGACAGCGGCGAGCTCGGTGGCGACCGCTCTGGCAGCGGCGCGAATTTGTACGGCGGTATCGGCAAAAAGCTTTTGCTGCTGGCGCGCTTCGGCCAGCGCCGCGCCCGACTCGCCTTGCCCTTGATAGAAGAGCGGCACTGCAATCGCTGCGGCGGGGCCAACGCCCCATGCGCCCTGCTCATCCCGCTCCGCGGACACCCCTGCCTTGAGTTCCGGAAGCCATCCTTGCAGGGTCGCCAGATGCGCGCGCTTAGCGGCCGCGTCACCCCGATGCCTGATTACCTGCAGATCTAAGCTATTGGCGAGCGCCCGTTGCTCTAGCTTGTCGAGCACGCTGGTGATTGCGCTTGGCTCAGGTAGCCGTGCTTCCGCGGTCCAACCTGTGTTCTTTCCCCAAAGGCCCATGAGAGCATTGAGCGCATCACGTTGCGCATGGAGGCTTGCTTCGGCGCGCATGTAGGAAAGCCGCGATTCCTCGTAGAGCGCGCGTTCGCTGGCAAGAGCCAAATCAGTGATATTGCCGGCTTCGTGCAATTGTTGGCTCGCGATGGAGGAAGCCTGCGCCGCCCCGAGCACACTGCGCGCGAGCTCGAAGATCTGGGCCGACGCTTGATAGCCATAGAATGCTGAGCGCACTTCGAACGCATGGTCTAAAACACGCCCGACCACACTCGCCTTCGCCACCTCAAGCTGAGCGTTCGCTACTCCGTTGCGCAACGGAAGGTAGAGCAACTCGGAGAGATCCTCCAGAGCGTTCACATCGATGTTTGGCTCGCTCGAACCCTTGAAACGCAGGGCAGCATCCACCGTTGGGTTCGGAAGGCGCAGCGCGTGCACGAGGCCCGCTCGAGCAATTCCGAGCTCCTCGAAGGCAGCCTGCAACCCCTGATTGTTGAGCAGAGCGATTTGAACCGCCGCGTTCGCGTTCAGGGGACGCCGCATCAAGGCAGATGTATCTTTATCGACGTTGCTGGCCGAATCGTGCTCATACCAGCGCACATCCTGATGTATGCGTGCCGAAGTAAGTTGCCGAACATCTTCGTACCCAGCGTTCGCCGGGACGCAGGCCTGCAACCCCACAAGCGCCACCGCCGCAAAGGTTCCGCCAAGCGCGGAGCGCGGGAACTCGCGAAGCCCTGCACGCGCCCCATTCAAACCATGCGATCTTGCCTTCATACTTTGATCCCATCACGCAAAAGCGCGGCTTTGGTGGCCACATCCGCCATGGTTCCTGGGGGATTTTGGTACCAACCTGGATCGTCGTAGCTTTTCAAATTGTCGCGCACCTTCACGAGCGTGAACATGCCT
Organism: Polyangiaceae bacterium; assembly: GCA_033763455.1. Lineage (GTDB taxonomy): Bacteria > Myxococcota_A > Polyangia > Polyangiales > Polyangiaceae > JBBRRP01. The sequence continues at coordinate 52,026 of JANRKO010000059.1, read as the reverse complement.
CCCATGGTGATGCCATCGTGGGGTCCGGGTGTGGCGACCATCGGGATACTATTTTTCGGCACTGGCATCTGCATCCCACCCATGTCACCCATGCCGGATTGCCCCATGCTCATGTAGCCTGGGAGGAGCGCGCTCAGACGTCCGTCCAGCTTATCCGTGTTCACGCCGATCATGTTCGGAATGCCGTGCCCCATCTGAGTCATCACGTGATGAGTCATGTGGCAGTGCATCGCCCAGTCGCCAGGCGCATCCGCGACAAACTCTATGTCACGCGTACTACCAGTCGGCACCAAAACGGTGGTTTCCGGCCATTGCCCGGCCGCGGGAATGGCGCCGCCATCAGTCGCTACTACCTTGAAATAGTGCCCGTGCAGATGAATGGGGTGGTGATCCATGGCGCTCAAATTGCCGAAACGAATGCGCACTCGATCACCCGTTTTGCATACCAGCGGCGGCGTAGCCGGAAACACCTTGGCGTTCATGGTGAGCACGTTAAAATCGGTCATCTCGTTGGGATCCGGGCGCAGCGTACCCGGTGTGATTTTCCACTCACTCAACATGATGACAAATTCGCGATCTACACGATAACCTGGTGGAGGACGCCGCGGATGCACCACGATCATTCCGAGCATTCCCATCGCCATTTGGGTCATCTCGTCATGATGTGAGTGATACATGAGGGTTCCTGATTGTCGGAACGTCCACTCATACATAAACGTTTCCCCAGGCTGGATAGCACGTTGGTTCAGCCCTCCCACGCCGTCCATTCCATTTGGAAGAAACACTCCGTGCCAGTGCACGGTAGTAGATGCGGGAAGCTTGTTAGTAACGTAGATGCGAACACGATCGCCTTCGACCGCCTCGATCGTCGGGCCATGCACTCCCCCGTTATAGCCCCAGCATTTCCCTTTCAGGCCGGGAGCAAACTCGTGCAACACCTCCTCGGCAATAAGATGGAATACCTTGACACCCTCGACGATTTTCCAAACAGCAGTAGCACCTCCGGGGGTGATCGTGGGTGTGTAGTCGCGGCCAGGGTCACCTGGAGGTAACGCCTTCACAGCGAGCGTTCCACCGCTGTAGCTCTTTTCCCAAGAGTGCGTGCTGTCGCCAGTTGCGGCTTTCACGGGTCTGGTGGCGAGCAGTGCCGCACCTCCCGCAATGGCGGCACATTTGAACACAGCTTCTCGTCGGTTCAATCCGTCGTTTCCCATTTTCACTCAAGCTCCTTTTAGGCTCACTTTGACTCTGCAGAGCTACCCAAAGCCGGCTCTCCAACACTGTGCGACGGCGTTTGAGAGCTTGCCAGCCAGGCCAAGGCTGCCGCTAACAGGACGGCGGTTGCGGGCCACTTCCACCAGCGACTCTTGGGCGAGGGCTCGCACTTAGGACAGCTCATCGTTACTTTGCTCCAATTTGTTGGGCACGTTTCCAGATCTCAGCAGCGATCTCTGGGTCGTCCGAGCGGACGTCGACCGCAAACCCACGCCGAGCGGAGTAAACTTTGGCGGCAACACCGCGAGGAACGAGGGGGCAATAGGCCATTTCAGGCATATCGTGGCCCACCGCACGTTGCGCGCCAGATGGCAATCCACAATGCGCTGCAGCCACTCAACGGTCAGGCCTGGTGAGGCGCGAAACACAATGGTTGCTCCAGCGAGTCGAGTCGCAGCATCTCGCCCGACGTTCACCCTAGCAGGCCGAGCATTTTCCCTAAGCTCGGTCACGCTCTCAATGTCAGCGCTGTGAGCGAAGGGGCTCGTGTCGCGATCTTCATCGCTCAGGCCAGCGCACGCGTGTGCCTCAGCGTCCATGAGCTCTTTCGAGGCCGCACGGTGTTTAGCCGCCAGTTCAAGATGTTCCTCGGCGGTGTGCTGATGGCCGTCAGGCGTGTCTGTCCGTCCAGTCCAGCACACGCGGCCTTGGCTCGGAGTGCACCGAGTGCGGGGCTCCCTGGCTCCGGGGGCGTGCTGCGACGCTAGGTCATCCTCCTGCTTGGCTGCGGCCAAATGCCGGGCCGCGCTCATGTCATGAGCCTGCGTTCCAGCGCCGGGGGCGCACGCGCTCACGAACAGAGCCAACGGCAGGAGTGCTCGGCGGGGAATGCTCAGCTTCATCATGGGTCTTGGGTTTGGGCGTTGAACCTTTGAGACTAAGCCACTCCGATGAATGTAGGCGACTCCGAAGCGAAGCGTGACCGGCGCAACAAAGTTTTGTGGGTCTGGCTGCCTTCGCTCTCGGCTGACGCTCCAAGACCCACAAAAACAAGGGTCGACCGTCCGGCCCGTGAGACCTGTGCGCTCCCCATGCCTGCTGCGTGACAGGTATGGGCCGCTGAAAATCGAGAAGTTTAACTACCTAAATCGAGAACTTTATTTTCTTGATACGAGCAGCGAGACTCTCGAATCATGGTCTCCGCAGCGTCTCTTGAGGATGCCCTTGTCACATTGGGCGAGCTACTCGAGGAGAGAAGCCTCTCTGCCGAGCTGGTTGTCATCGGTGGCGGCAGCCTCCTTCTTCTTGGCGTGCTGCAACGGCCGACGAAGGATCTCGACGTCTTCGCCTTGCTGGAACACGGAACTCTCCTCACCGCGCAACCGCTGCCGAAGGGACTTTCAGAAGCCGTTGCCGATGTCGGCGTGGCCCAGGGGCTAGCCCCTGACTGGCTTAATAGCGGTCCGACAAGCCTGCTCGATTTCGGCCTCCCCGACGGCTTCCAGAGTCGCCTGTCCACTAGATCGTTTGGCACCCTTACCCTTCACGTCGCCGGCCGCTTCGATCAAGTCCGAGAGCCGAGGCAAGCGGCCGCTTCGTGCGGCAGCTGAGGAGGGCATCAAACCAATTCGGTGACGCCCACCGCCCACAACTATGGCGCAATTTCGATCACCTACACCACGAACGTCCCGCACGACCGCCGGCTCAGGGACGGCGCAAAAGCCTTTCACCCACCGCCAGCTCACGGCCCCACCGTTCCGGAGCCACTTGCCAAAATCTAGCGCTTTTTCTTCTCCACCCCAGCACCTTGCACGGTGCCCCGCTCGCGCTGCTTTCGCGCGCGATCCTTGAAGACCGCCGGATCACTCGATGGGGCGAGCAGCCGGGCGATATCTTCCAGGGGCATGCCTGCTTTTTGCAAAGAGGTTGTTGTCTTGGCGATGTAGCGTTTCCACTGAGCACGGGTTACCGGCACCGTGGTTCCTTGGATGCTCTGAAACCTCTGGACGACGGCGTTTATGGCCTCAAGCACGGCGTCGCCAGATTCGGCAAAGGAGGGTCTTGCGGTAGGCAAACCCCTCCGAGCCCTGTCGGCATCAAGGCCGCGCAAAGCCTGCTGGAGGGAAACCACGCGTGCACGGACCAAGGCGGCCTGGGTCAATGCCTCTGTGGTGGCCGAACGTTTGATGTTCACGTGCGCAGACGAAACTGAAAAAAGGGCCCGACTAATGATGTAGGCCAAGCTCCCCCGCGGCTCCGAACTGCTAAATTCCTTGCTCTCAAACCAGGCTTTGCCGGACGCGGCTTGGGTGTACCCGTGTTGTTTCAGCCACTTGAACAACTGATCACGAACTGCCGTAAGTTCAGCGGGGTCAACAAGTGCAGGGGCTGTCACGGCTGGATTATTCACCAAAAATGAGGAATTGCAACTACCTTACCAAGTATGCGGCGAGGCTCACGCACCCTCTGAGCAATCTGGACATTTAGGAGCTCCCTAATGTCCTTTCCGCCTCCTATCTATTTTGATTGACCGCCTGGTCTGGTGGGGCTAATCTGACCCACGTAGCCAAGGAGCATAGCCCGGCCATGCCAAACGCAGCACCCAAGTGCACACCAGCCACCAACGATATCGATATTAAGCAGGTGGTTGATGCCGTGCAAGATCTAGGGCTGGTTGCGCAAGGCGTTGGTCTGTCGTTGGTGGATGCGATACGGGACGCGGGGGCCAAACTAGGGAGCAGCATAGACGCAACCGGCAGCGCGCTCGTTGCCGCCCTTACGCGGGCGCCGGAGGCAACAAAAGATCCCGCGAGCGCGGCAGCAAACGCGATCGACACCGTGGTTCGATACAGCACCCAGCTGCGGCCACTCTCGGAAAAGACGGCGAGCGAACGTGCTGCCCTCGAAAAAATGCGCACCAGAACCAATAGCGGAGCAAAACAATGAGCACCTGGACCATCAACCCTGACACGCCCGTGGACGAACTCTGGTCTCGCTGGATCACGGAAACTACGAACGAACGCGACCCAGAAACGAACAATCTCTACCTGATGACGTACGGTGCCACCCACATTGCACCTTTCTTCAAGACCTTGGGTGCCATCACTTCAGCACGGGCGGCAGATTACATGCGCCACAGGCTCGGGAGTGTCCTCAAAACGACGGTCAATAAGGAACTTTCTGCATTGCGGGGGTTCTTAGCTTGGTGCCAAGAGCAAGGCTACGTCGACGCAGCTCCGGTTATTCCCAAACCTGCACGCCGAGCCACCGGGACGCGATTTGGTGTGCGCCGTCGTGGCAAATCCACCGAGTTGGGCGTTGAGGAATGTCGTTTACTAATTAACTGCTTACCCGAATGGTCCGAATCCCTGCGGGTCTCCCGCTTCCCCATCCGGGCTCGTTTCGTGGTCGCATTTGAAACCTCTCTGCGACCGGCCACGCTTAACGCACTCAGCGTACCCGAGCACTATACCCGCGGCGCTACGTCGCTCACCATCACCGAGGACATAGACAAGGCACGCTTCAGCCGTGAAGTTCCTCTCAGCCCTGAGGCGTGCGCGGCGCTCGACTCCATTCTTCCAGATCACGGCTTGATCTTCGGCGACCATGACTACCGCGATCAGCTGAGGGCCGCGGCAGCAGCCGTGCTCACCCCCGCCAAAGCCAAGACCTTCACGGCGTATGACCTCCGCTCAGCTCGCCTAACCCAGCTCGCCGAAACCAACCTTAATGGCGCCGCGTTCGTCGCCGGCCACACCCGTATCTCGACCACGGCCATCTACGTGCGCCCCAACCAAGCCGCCGCACGGCGTGCTCTCTCCGGCGCTGGCCCCACCGGCTTCACCCCGCCGGGCCAGAAACCAGCCCCCTACCCCGCTAGCGCTCGGGAGCGCCTAGCTGGGGTCGGCAACTCCCCGATTAGAATGCCTTTGTGCGAAGGAGAGGACTTGAACCTCCATGGGAATAACCCCGCTAGCACCTCAAGCTAGTGCGTCTGCCAGTTCCGCCACCTTCGCGTCTTGGATTGGCCTGGGAGGTGCCCGGGCCGAGCAGGGGGTGGGGTCTACCGCAGAGCTCGGGACTTCCGCAAGCCCCTTTTGTCCTTGGATTGCGCGGACCTTACGGGGCGACGGAGAGGGGGGCGGCGTTGGGGTTGGCCAGAATGTAGCCAAGCGTCTCGATGACTTCCCCCATTTCGAAGGGCTTGCGCACCCAAGCGGAAATCTGCGCGGAAACTTCGTCCGGGAGCCCGTTTAGGACACCGCTGATGATGATGATGCGAGTAGTGGGGCTCGCGCCGCGGAGCGCTCGAACGGCGCCGTCTATGTCGCTCTGGATGGGCGAAAGATCCATAAGGGCGGCATCGAAAGCGCGACCGCTTTGGATTGCGTGGTGAAACTCGGAAAGCGAGCCGGCCATTACGGCCGTGGCGCCTCGCGCTTCGAGTGCCAATTCGATCAGGGTGCGCACGGCTACATCATCTTCAACGACGAGAATGCTCGCGCCTTCGAGCGACTGCGCAGTAGGGGCCTGGCGGCGGGGTGAGGAGGCCGCCCCAAGGGGCCACGTGAGCTGGAATTTGGCGTGCGGGGTGCCCTCAAGCAACACAAGGTCACCCTCGTGGGCACGAGCCACACCCAAAGAATGCCGGAGCCCGATACCAGCGCCGCCGGGCCGGGTGGACTCTCCCCCAAGGAACAAGCGAGGCGCACGCTCCTCGGAAATACCGGGGCCATTGTCCGCAACGGTGAAGGCAACCTCTGAGCCAGTGCCACGCACCGATAGCACCACGCGAGATCCAACGGGTGACATATCAATCGCGTTCAACAACAAGTTCGTAAGGATTTGAATTACGGGCGCCGCATCACGCACAAGCCCGGTACAACCGCGCTGCTCCTCTAACACCATGTCGATGTCACGCGCCTGAGCATGCGGTGAGACGCCCTGCAAAGCGGTGTGAGCTAGTGTTCGCGCGGCACGCTGATTAGAACCGGCGTTGGTAGCATCGACGCCGAGAGCCTGGCGTGCAACTCGATGACCTAAGCGCGCATGCGTCTGCGCAACATCTAGTGCCTCGGCAATCGCATCCAGGGGAGCTGCCGCTACGGTTTTCGACCGCGCGACGTCCAGCCAGCCCAGAACGACGGTGAGGGCATTGCTGACTTCATGCAACGCACCCGCTAGGTCCGCTTCCGTGGGCTGCATTTCAGCGGACTCCGCCTTCAGCGCGTTGGGGCTCTCCACACCAACAACATACGACCCCAAGCGGCTGCCCGCTAGTACACACTTCCCGCGCACCCCCGCCGAACCATTAACCCAACGGCGTCTGCCCTAGTTCAGTTGGGCTGGAACCAACAGATTGAAGTGACCGACAGCATCTGCGCGCGATTCCGCGACTTGAACCACCGAAGTGGCCTTTGCCGGCACATCCACGTACCGGCCTTCGGCATCTAAGTAGAGGTAGGCGCGAATAAGCGCTCCGGGCACGAGCCCCGCCGCTCCCGCATGAACATCCCCTTCGAAGGCAACCGGTAGAGGCAAAGTCATCCGTTCCAGATCAAGCCCTGGCTGCATAACGTCAAGCCGCGGGCGAACGAGCCACGCCCAACGACTGCTTTCGGGCGGACGAACGGAGATGTCGTATTTGCCCGGATCAGTGGGCAGGGCGAACTGGCCTGCCGCATCCAACGTTTGGGTGCCTCCACGCGGCGCAACTTGTTCGGTACCCAACAAACGCTCCAGGCTCGTAAGCTGACGCATTGCAGGAGAAGGCACCACCTGAACCGGCATACCGACAGCACCTCCGCCACTCAAATCGAGAACCTTACCCTGAATCGTGACCTTGGGTTCAAGTTCAATAGCCTTGCCTGTCTGCATTTTTGGGGCGTCACTGACGGACCAATTTAACTCAGTGGCTGCGAAACCTGATTCCGGCTTGGGAACAGCGCGCACCGTGTAGGAGCCTGGGAGCAGCTCCGCCGAGAAACGTCCTTCGGCGTCCGTGTCGATAGTGCGCGAAAAAGCCGCTAGCATGCCGCTCGAAAAACCGAGAAGCTCTTTGGCCACGAAGGTTAACGACGCTTGGGTTTCGACCGTGGCAGCGCCACCAACTCCGAGACCCTCCACTAAGCCCTGGACGGTTACCGCCGAGCTGAGTTGAACTGGTACATCGAAAACCCCCTGCCCCTTCTGAAACAGCTCGATTCCAGAGCGCTCCATGTAAAGCACCGGAGCTTCAACCCCGTCGGGAGGGGCCAAACGCAAAAGCTCGCTCCCACTTGGTACGGCGGGCACATTCGAAGTCGAAATATAGAGATCCACCGCATAAGCGCGCGTAGCCCCGACCAATGTGCTTCGGGCGTCAACTAAAGGGACCTTGTTAGAAAGCACTCGACCACTCTCGCTGTCGATCACCTCGACTGCCCAACCGTCCAAGCTTCCGCAAGTGGAAACTTCACACCCAGATGGCGCATATCGCACGCTGAGCGCCAGCGCTTCCGGTGGCGAGAGCGTAACGCTTAGCACTGTATCTCCAGAGAATATTCGCCGCAAATTCACCGGTGGCACCACACAGCCTGGCGTTGTTGACTTGTATGGTTGAACGTATACGTCGTACTCCCCTTTCGGCACCAAGAGGGCGAATTCATGCCCAACAGGTGCAGCTTTGGTATCCATAGTCTTGGCCGAGTAGGTTTGGGTGTTGAGGCCTAAGAATCGCTCCACGGGTGTTAAGCTGACTCTCACAGGAATGCTGCCGTCTGGCCCTCGCATATAACCTTCGCCGGTCACCGGATCTTCAAACGCCCGCAGGCACTCTTCTGTGACTTGGCCAAGCAACTCCGGACGCACGCGCCCAGAGATCTTCACGACACCCGCCGCTTCGAGGTCAAATGTCCCAGGCTGCCCGGGAATGGCTTGATCTGGCAGAAAAAAGCGCACACCCGCACTATCTGTAGCGTTCGCGGGAAACGAAACTTCGAATAACCCTCGTGTGAAGCGGTTTTCGGTAGCGCGGCATTCGCCCGGAGCCCCTTCCCCGCTGCGGACACAGACACCCGCTCCGCATTCACTATCCAATGAGCAAGAATTCTGACTCGTGCGAACAGGGCTGGGTGCCGCCAAATCTGCGTTGGTAGAGCAACCAAGAGCAGCCAAAACTTGCGGGAGCACGAATAGAAGGCTCCATGCGCGCCAACTTCGAGCGTGGCTACTGTTCTTCATGGCGCCGCTCCCACTTGAGGACAATCAAGGAGTGTCGTGGGTTGATCCGGCTTTGGATTTACGTTCACCCACCAGACTGCAATTCCTAGGCTGGCGCCCATGATCGGAAGGTGAGTCTGGCTGTCAAAGTTGGATCGATGGCCCATCACCATCGAAATCTGGTGGCAACCGTTGAGCCCAGCGCCCACGCTCCAGCGCACCTCCATGTCACGCTTTTTTGCGAAGACATCCGGATCCAGCAGCGTCGGACCACCCACCCGGTTGTCTGGCTTCACCAGGGTGTAATCGAGCAAGAGCACACCTTCGACCAATTCGCGATCATCTTGACCACTGAAATCTTGGGATTGAAATGGCACCTTAAACGCGATCGACTCACCGGTGCGGGCATCCAGGATTCGCGTGAGGGGTGGAACGGCTTCGTTGTAGTTCAGCACAGGAGTGATCTTGGTGGACTGCTCGAACTCGGGCGGTCCCGAAAGGACGCATGCCGAGAGGGGGAAAGACGCTGCCAGCAACAACACACGTTGGAGCTTCACTCGTACTCCGTGCGAACGCCGTGCCACCGCCCCCAACTGCCGAAAATCTCTACCGAAGAGCGAAGCCGAGCGCGACAATCCTGTCGTGATGGATCGAAGTAACGACGCGCCTAGCATGCTCACTCGACTAACATTCGCCCGAAGCTGCCTTCATTTCGTCGCCACCGCATCTCCGCGTACAGTGAGCTTGAAGCAAGCCTCACAAGATCAGCCACGGGGTGGCTCTCCCGGCATAGCCTCGCCAACTCCCCGGGTGCTGAGAGCCCGGAGAACGCGATCCCTTCGAGCGCGCAGATCTGTTGAACGGCAACTGCAAGGTCTCCGCAAACAAAGAGACCCGCCCGATATTGCCCGAGCCGCGCCGTCGCCACGGCCCGATCATACGAAAAATCTTCGACGTCGTGGCACAACTCCTGGAGGCGCCGCTGCGAACGCCTGGGGATCCCCTCCCAGAGCACCTCGGCCAATTGTGCTGAAGCGGCCAACCCCGCGTTGCCTTGGCGCGGGGGGCCAAATGCATGAACGAGCGCCAAGAGCAACGCGCTCGCTTCGGCCTCGGGCAAGCCGAACAATAGGGCGTACTGCGGGAGTGCGGCTGTTAGGGCTGCACCCAGCTGAAATTGCAGTTCTCTGTTATCAACGGAAACGTGCCCGGTGGCGAGGATCGACGGAGGGGATAAAAGAGCCACCCGCGCGTCGAACGGAGCTTCGGTTGCTCTAAAAAACAGCGGCACTTTCACCATCCCTAGGGCTCGCGCAACGCCGCTATAGACGCGGCCCAGGGGCGAAACGGGGCCCAAGGGCACGCGCTCGTAGTTCGATATTCCGTACAATTTCTGGTCGCGATGAAGAACATGCTGAGCCCCCTCCCAAGCTAACGCCAATGCCTCGGTGGCTGCCGAGCCCGCGTCTCGGAATAAGAGCGCCTGCACAGCCTCCGGTTGCTCGGTTTGTTCTTCCAGCGGCGGCGGCATGCTCGCTTGCTCTTCACCCGAAAGCAGCAGCACATGCTGGACGGCGCGACCGAGAATATGGTTCCGATCGGCAACTGCGGCTTGGTGGAGCTTGCCAAGCACCCAAGAGTCACCCGGCAACAACTGACTCAGGAATTGGCAGAGGAGCGTCTGATCCTGCTCGCGACCGGGCACGCCCTCAAACGCGGCAACGAGCTCCTTGCCTGCGGAGATTTGGCCAGCTTTTAGCTCCGCCAAAAGCTGTGCCTCGTGGGCCGTGCGCGCCGGGATCACTGTGGGGTCCATACGACGTAGTGCACGAAAGCGCGCTGACGAATGCTCACGTGGACTCGGTGGCACCGAACTCACACGCGCGGTAGCCTCGGCCGCTGTTGCGGGCTCCTTCGGTGTTACCTGAGGCGGGCGACTGCTGATGCGTCGTACGTCGATGAGGTCTGCTTCGGGGGTTCGGAGCGAATAGGCGCCCACGCTACGAGAAGGCCGAGGTGTCGGAGTGTTGAGTTGCGATGCGGGAGTGCTGATTTGGGGCACCTTGCTCGGCCTGAGGGCCTCGGCCGTTTCAATCGCGGGCCGCACTGAGTAGCCACCTGCGGCGGCAAGGGTGTCGCTCGACGGCGTCTTCGGCGCGGAGGAGCTGCGCTTCACACGGATCTCCTCGACCGCACCTTCGGACGCAAGTGAGTAACCACCGGGGCTGCGCATTGGGTTCGCACGATCGCTCCGCCTGGTGTGGGAGGGACCAGGCGCGACGGACTTGCGTGGAGAGGCGTGGTCTGGGGGTGTTTTCAGGGTATCGGCTTCAGCCGCCGGAGGAATATTCGGAACGGGCAATTCCGAAGCGGAACCCAGCCCCCCGAGCCGCACGATTTCTGGTGGCCTGGAGGTCGTTCTCCGGTTCTCTGCCTGGAGTTCACGCGAAACGCGCATTTCAAGCTCCAGTGCCAGGCCTCGAACGTCCTCCTCGCCTTCGGCAAGTTTGAGGTAGTGGAGGGCACGATCGAATCGGCGTGCCCCACGAGCGACATGGGCGGCGCGCATCAACACCTGACCGCGGGTGCGCACGAGCATGAGGTCACCCAAAAGAGCCCTATCGAAAGCAAGCAGCGCCCTCTCGTAGTCCTCTACCAGGGCAAAGCGCTCTGCCAAGCCGAGTGCGACCAACCCCGACTCACCGAAGTCCGCCGCCGCAGCGTTCAACTCCCGCATGCCGGCTCCACCTCCCTCCACGACGTCCAGCGCTTCGGCCAAGAGAAATGAACGCAACGGCATCAACTCAAGAGACAGCCCAGCGTCCCACTTGCGCAGATCATGCACCGCTTGCTGACTGAGGTCCCCGGAGCCCGGACCTCGCGTGAGGTACGCGAACCATTCAAGGCATACATGCACATCCGGATTGGTGGCGTCGAGCTGGTGGGCCTCCTCCGCATAGCGGGTGGCTTGGCTCAGATCTTCTGGATTTGCGACGCGACGGGCGGCCTCTACCAGGTAACCGGCGCGCACGCTGGGCGGTTCAGCGCTCACACGGGCGAGTTTCGAAAGTGCCGAGGCAATGGCCACAGGCTCTCCAATCCTCCGTTCAAGCGAAAGCGCATGCCGTGCCAGCTCAGCCTCCGAACAGGCGGGTGCCAACGTTTCCAAGGCTCGTCGTGCCGCTGGAGCATCGTTGATGTCGAGAAAACCCGCACAAGCGCGCTCCACAAACTCAACCCGTCGCGAAAAATCCGCCGTAAGGGGGGAAAGCTTGAGCCACAGGGGGGCCCACAAAGCCGGGTCTCTACGATCGCGGATTAGCTCCACAATCCCCGCAACAGCGCGATCGTCTATCGGCCCATGGCTAACAGCTTGCGTTAATTCGTCAAATGCTTCCCGCGAACGTTCGAGCTTCTGCAGGAGCAGCCTGGCACGGCGCAAACGCAGGTCTCGAAGGACTGAGATATCCGTTGTGAGAACGGCGCGCTGGCCCAAAAGCTCCACCAATTCAGGGTAGTTGCCATCCGCTTCAGCTTCACGTTCAAGAGCGCGAAGGGCTTCGACATCGGTGGGATCTTGCTGATGCACCAAGGTCCAAATCTTGGCGGCGCCCGGACGGTCGTGCTGTTTCTCCAGCAAACGCGCCAGCTGCCGAGCATGCTCGCCTTGTTGCGCGTCGCCCTCTATCTTCAGCAAGGCTTCTAGAGCCTGCCTTTGCGCTGCTTCATCGTCTGCCTTTTTGGCCAAGGCTAACCACTTTTGACAGAACAAAGCCTCGCGCTCGAACTCCCCACGCTCCCCCAGCAATAAATCAAGCGCCTTTGCTTCCTGCCCGTTCGTACGTGCAACGCTCTGAACCAGGGCCAAGAGCAGCTCAAGCCTAAGCTCTCGGTCTAACCCACTTTGCGCCTCCCAGCGCTCCTTGAGCTCCGCCCCTTCGCCAAGGGCGGCATGTAGTCGAAACAGCAAGAGCAGGGCCCGTTTTCTTTCCTCTTCTGACAGGCGCAGAGCAAGCGCCTCGATCAAGCTCTGCTTGGCTGCCCCGAGATCACCGCGTTCTTCGTCTATCTTCGCCTGGGCGATAAGTGCGCTGGGGCGATCGGGGTGGTCAGGAGGAAGAGGCAGCGTCTCCAGCAGGCCTGGCTCGAACCCCTTAGCTGCAAGCTCGCGTGCTCGGGACAGAAGAGCGGCATTTTCAGGTGCAAGCCGAGCCGAAGCAGCTAACAACCGGCTCGCCGCGCCAAGCTCACCAAGAGCCTCAGCTATGCGAGCGCAGAGCTCAAGAAAAGAGGTACCCGCGCTTGCGAAACGACTGACCGACAACTCTTCGGCTCGCTGTAGGAGTGCCTCGGCGCCTTGCTCTTTTTTCCCCAAGAGCGACGCGTACTCGAACATCGTCTCGAACTCTTCGAGATCTGCATCGGCAGCTGCGGCCTGCGACAACGCGGCAAGCGCCCAGCGCGGTTGACCGAAATGGACTACTGCGATGCGCGCGGCTTCGAGCGCCGCGCGCGCACCAATTGGACCATCTAGCGTTGGCAAGACACGTTCCAAGGTCTGCTCGAAGGCTTCGGCAAATGGGGTCCGCTCGCCGGGCGCTAGTAGCGAAAGAGCTGTAAGCGCATCGTGCAGTTTGGTGAACGTTTCCTTGTCAGGCGCAAGCTTCAAAGCTTCCAACAGAAGCTGCACCCGGCTTCGGCAGCCCGCTTCGTTGGTATCGGCGGCAGCCGCAGCGCGAACGAGCCAACTTAGACGCAACTCGGACGTATCTGAGCTTTCCGCAACACGCCGCATGGCTGCGACCACGAGGGAACGTTTCTGCTCTCGTTCTGCGAGGCTCTGCGCTAACGCGAGCGCCAAGCCGTCGGCGGGCACTGCCTCAAAAGCCTTGATTGCGTGGTTGAGAGCGCGCTCCATCTCACGCACAGTTTCGAACTGCCGAGCCGCCCGGTAATGAAGCGCGCGTTCGCCAAAGCTTCCCAAGGTGGCTCGACTCACCCGCGCGTACCCCCCCTCCAAAGAGTCCCAATCACCGAGCTTTTGTGCGACTTCTTCAAAGATCGCGAGTGCCTCGGTAAACGCAGGCTCGCGCGTGAGCGCCTCTTCCGAAAGCTTCAAAGCGAGGCGATTTTGCTCCTTGCCGAAGGCGCGGACGGCAGCTCGCGTTAATATGCGCGCCGAGTTTTTTTTGAAGGCCGGGGCCGCCAAGAATTGAAGCAGGTAGTGCAGCTCTTGTTCCCCTCCAAGGTCCTCGAAATCGCTCAGCAACCATTCCGGGGCCTCCTGCCCATCCGCCGCGTATGCCGCGCGAAGACTCGTAAAGGCCTGCTCCACATCGCTTGCAAGATCCCAAGCAGCCCGCGCGAACAAGCGGTGCGCGTGCACTCGCGCCATGCGATCCGCACCGAGTGCCTCCAAAGCTAAAGCTCGAGTTTCAAGGAACGCAAACAAGGCGTCCGGCTCGGTGGGTTCCGAGGCACGCTCCAGGCGCTCCAGCACCGTGCGAGGTGGGGCTCCGCGTTTGAGGGCCCGCTCAAGTGCCGCAATCCAACCAAGTGGCTCACCCGCGGCCTGATGCAAATCGGACAAATCCAGGTATCGATCTGGGTTAGGTTCGTCCAGAACGGCAAACCAACGCTCGAACACCAATGCCCCGAGGTCTGGCCGCTGCAGGGTCGCCGAGATCCCAAGCAGTGCCCCGCGCAGCACTTCATCCTGGGGGCCGAGGATACCCAACGCACGCCGGCTCAAGCGAATGCATTCCTCAGGATCCAGCAACGAAAGGCTCAAAAGCGCCTCTGCAATCGTGCCGGATAAGGTTGACAGTGGCTGAGGTTGCGAGAGCGACCAGGAAAGGCCTTCGACAAGCTTGTGCTTCTGACCAGCTTCGGCAGCAATTTCGAGAAGCGCTCGGGCGGCGCTCAAGCTGCCTGGACACAGCACCAAGCGTCGCTCCGCCCAAGCCATCGCAAGGGCGGGCTCCGTTTGCCGATAGCGCTGAGCGAGCGCTTCACACCACATAGCCCGAGGCAATACCAGGCTCACGGCTCGCTCAATGGCTTCGGCGTGCCCTCGTTCCGTTTGCAGGACAAGATCCGCATGCACCCGGGCAGCTCGTGCACACTCCGGATCTGCTAGTACGGAAAGCTTGATCGCGCGCAGAGCTTCGTCCAAGAGGCCCGAGCGGGCCCAAGCTTCGGCAGCGAGGGCCATCAACACGGCTTTCACCTTCGGTACCTGGGGCGATGCCAAGGCCTCAAGGGCGGGAGCCGCCGCCAATGGTCGACCCTGTTGCTGAGCCAGCAACCAAATCCTAGCGGGAGCTTCTTCGGAGAGGAGCGAGGTGGGGCTTGTGTCCCATTCTTCCCTCTCGCGCCCAGCGCGCTCCAATTGCTTGAGGGCATCTTTGGCCTCTTGCGAATCTGGCGATAGTTCAAGAGCACGCAAAAATGCCTCGCGAGCCTCCAGATTATTCGAGAAGCGGGATTGCCAGGCGCGGCCTGCAACCAGCCAAAGATCACTCTTCGCCTCGGCGCTTAAGAGCTCAGATGCGGCCGCGACTACAAGCCGGCCAATGGCTACCAAACCGAGACCACTCTGCCAGAGCAGCTCCTGACTTCGCGCGGCACGAGATGCCTCCTCGGAATTCGCCTGGCCAGAAAGCGCGAGAATATTCTCGGGATCCGTGCCGAGGAAGCCGCCATCAAAAGCCGCTGCGAGCGCCAATGGAAGATCCGCATGGGTGAGTGCGCGCTCAAGACGATTCCAATGCGCTTCCCGTGGGTCAGGGCATAGCGACGCGTATTCGCGCCAAACTTCATCCGCCGCCTCCTCACGCCCTCGTGCGCTCAGAGCTTCGGCCACAGCACGTGCGGCTGGTTCATAACCTGGCGCCATCTCCAACGCACGCAGCAAGTCTTCGAACGCCGCGGAGCCCTCACCGCGCGCTTGCCGAGCGTTGGCCGCCAGAAGGTAATAAGATGCGGCTTTTTCTGCCGAAATCGAAGTCTCCGACCAAAACCGAACGGCACCCAGGAGCTCTAACGGCAAAGGATCCGATGGGTTTTCGTTGACCGCTCCAGAGAGTGCATCCACCGCCGCGTCGTCGTCACCCGAGCGCGCCGAAAGAACGGCAATACGAATCAGCGTATGCATCGCCGTAGTTCCCGATTGCTGCTGCAACAGGGGCGTCAACGCGGCGCAAGCTAAACTTGCCTCGCCAAGTCCCGCAAACCACGCGGATAGCTCCTCGCGAAGACCGTCTTGCTCCCCCAACAAGAGGGCGCGCCGCGCGGCCTTGGTAGCTTGACCCAGCAAGATGCCATTGCGAGCTAAGGCACGCGCCAGCTGAGCACTCGCACGCCGCTCAGCCTCAACATCATTGTCAGCGTTTGCGGTTCGACACTGGGCGCGGAGCGTGGCGAGCTCGGCTGTGCGACCCTGAAACCGCCTCAGTGTTTTGTGCGGCTGGTAATGCTCGACCGGTGGAGAGGCTGGCGAGTCGGTCGGGGCGGCTGGGGAACTCATCGGGGTCCGAAGTTCAAGAAGAATCCAGTGGTGTTAATGCGGTGTAACGACCACATCGTAGCCTAGCCAAGCCAAGATGTGACCTCTCGTCACCAGAACGATACGGGAAAGGGGTTGTCGTGGGGGTAACCTCGGGGGTACTTTTGCCCGGCGTCATCGTCCCCCTGGAGAATCCTTCAAATGCTGCAGCACCGCTTTTCCTCGCTTAGCTCCAAACTTGTATCTGTCGTGACGGCCGGCGCCATCGCCACCACCCTTATTGCACCCTCTGCGTTGGCTCAAACGGCCGCTGGCCAGCCAGCCAAGGCTGCGGCGAGTCCCGCTCCGGAGAGCGCCCCTAAATCAGCTCCTGACAAGAAGACCAAAGACGCCGCACGCAAGGCGTTTGAGGCGGGCCAGAAGGCGTTCAAAGCTGGAAATTTCGCCGAAGCTGCGGAGAGTTTCCAGAAGGCGAACGGCATTTTGCCCACCCCCCATGCTGAATATTGGATCGGCATGAGCCTAGCGGGCCAAGAGAGCACCCTGAACGAAGCCGTCGAAGCCCTTCAAGTGTTTCTGAGCAATCCCGCAAAAGATAAAGTTGGGGAACAGAAAGTCGCCGAGGCGACGGCCAAGCTTGCCGAGCTCCAGGCCAAGCAATCAGGCGAGTTACAGCTCAGCACGGATCCGAAAGGTGCCACGGTAAGCGTCGACGGTGTAGCTCAGCCAGGTGTCACCCCCCTCACGCTCAAGCTCGCGCCCGGCAAACACAAGCTCGAGGTGGCAGCGATGGACTACCAGCCCCAGACCCTAGAGGTTGAGGTGACAGGCGGTAAGAAGGTCGAGAGCCAGCTAAAGCTTGAGCCTCTCCTCGCGCCCCCGCCGCCCGCACCCGCCGTGGCTCCCCCGCCACCTCCCGTTACCCAGCCGAAGCCTGCGCCCGCAGAGGCCGTGGCCGCTCCACCACCATCCGCCAGGAGCAATACTCCAGCTTACATCACCTTGGGTCTTGCAGGCGCCGGCGTAGTCGTTGGAAGCATCTTTGGTTTCCAAGCCTTGAGCGCCAAGAGTGATTTCAACGACAATCCGACCGGCAAGAAGGCTGACGATGTGGAACGCAATGCATTGATTTCAGACATGGCGTTCGGTGTTGCAGTTACCCTGGGCTTAACCGGCGTGGTCCTGCTAACGAGTCCGGAAACCGAAGATGCGGGTGCGGCACCAACAGCATCCAAGCTGGAATTCACGCCCTACGCGTCCACCAAAGGTGGCGGCGCGAACGCACGCTTCACGTTCTGAAGATCGCCGCCAGAGCTTGGGGGAGCACGTTCTCCTACGTCGCGGCGATTGCTCACTACTGCGAGGAAGCGTGTGTCGGAGCCGGTCGAAAAGAATTCGCCTTGGCGCTTTTTGATGCGCACCAGTACCTAACGCATAGGCTCCGCGGTTTTGGCCAATTACCCGGTGTAAACTCGACCTCTGCCGCAGAGACGATGGCGTCAGAGCGTTCCTCCACAAATGCCCAGTCGGCCTCGGGCACCGCGGCGGCCAGTGCTCGAAGCTCGGTCGTCATGTCCGCGCTGATAGTAAAGCCAATCGGGCCCTGTGGGCCGTTGGCGCGCTCTGCGTTTGCCAACCACTTGATGACGGTGGAGTGATAACACGCGCTATCGGTGCACATTGCCATCGCGGTACTCATCGCCAACCACCAGGTCTTGATCCGCCCAATAAATGCAAACCGGCTGATAACCCCGGCCGCCCTTTTAGTGCGCGAGCGCCTCCGCTTGTGGCCGCGGTCTGCCTAGAATCTTCTTAGGTTAACTACTATCAGATGACCACCATTTCCGTAAATCCCCAATAGGGCTCGTTTTTGGGATTGGGCATTCGCAGGTAGTGGCCGCCGCTTCCAACGCGTTTATCCCCAATCCCAAAAACGAGAAGCCGCGCTGCCCACGGCCTTTCAGGTTGCAATCCCCTCAGTTGCAGCGCGGTGATGCCAGGCACACGCCCCGCCCGCGGCTCCTGCACAGGAGACGCTTGGGAGGGGCAGGCTGCCGCTTCATGCGGCAGCCGGGGTGGGCATCCAACCAATTCGGTGACGCCCCCTACCCAACAACTATGGAGCAATTTCGATCACTTACACACCAAAGGCGCGCCTTACCGCCGGATCAGGGCCGGCGCCTCAGGGTTGACTCAACCCAGTTGCGAGCTCGAGAAACGCTTCTTGAGTGCGTCCACCACCTGCCCGTAATCTGCTTTGAGCATTACGGGCGGGTTCGCGTGCGACGGCCTCACGCCGGGGACGGTCTGATTGGGATCGTGGTAGTTCACCTTGAATTCAGTGAATTTCAGGCCATTGGCAGTGGAAATGCAAACCACGCGGTCATTTTTTCCGATCGTGCCGTTGCCGACCAGCTTCTCCAAAACCGCGAGACCCACGGCCGTGTGTGGGCAGGCGTAGAGGCCGGTGCGATCAGCGCGAGCGGCTGCATCCGCTAACTCCTGCTCACTAGCTTGCTCGACGATGCCATTCATTTCTTCCAGCGCCTTGATGGCGCGAGGAGCGCTCACAGGATTACCGATCTGAATAGCTGTTGCTTGGGTGGGTTTGGCTACAACTGGGTCGACCATTTTCTTGCCGGCACGCCAGGCGAGGTACAGCGGGTTGGCATTTTCGGCCTGAGCCACCACGAGCCGGGGGTAACGCGTGATCACGCCGAGCTCTTTCATGAGCCTGAAGCCTGCGTAAAGTGCGGCTGCATTGCCAAGGTTGCCGCTCGGCAAGATCAACCAATCAGGAAGCTGCCAATCGAATTGCTGGAGCACTTCGATGCCAACCGTCTTCTGGCCTTCGATGCGCAGTGGATTCATCGAGTTGGCGAGGTAGATATGGCCTTCTTCGGCTAACTGCTTTACGATCTCCATGCAGCCGTCAAAATCGGTATCCAACCCGAGAACAAGTGCTCCATGAGCGAGCGGCTGCACCAGCTGAGCAGTTGAGATTTTGCCCGTGGGAAGAAGCACTACCACCGGCAACCCGGCGGCTGCACCATATGCTGCCAAGGCCGCGCTCGTGTCTCCAGTGGAGGCGCACGCGATAGCTTTGACGTTCAGGCCTTTTTGACGGATGGCCATGCGCACAACGCTCACCAGCACCGTCATGCCTAGATCTTTGAACGACCCACTGTGGCTATTGCCACACAGCTTTATCCACAAATCGGAAAGCCCGAGCTGCTGCCCGTAGCGCTCCGCCCAAAAGAGGTTCGTCCCACCTTCGTACATCGACACGATGTCCGAATCGGGCATCTGCGGCATTACCCACTCACGTTTGCCCCAAACGCCCGAGCCGTACGGCCAATCATTCTTTCGCCAGCGCTCATCAAACAGCTTTACCCAAGCCGGCCCGCTACGATCACGCAATGCCTCTAAGTCGTGCGACACCTCCAAGAGGCCTCCGCAGGAAGGACAAAGGTAGATGGGCTGGGTTACCGGATAGGAGCCGGGGCAGCCGGAAAAGCATCGGAACTCGGCGGAGTATTGCACGGCACCGACTATATCGCGCAGAACGACGCCGTCGAGGCCCTCCCGTGGTAGAGGGGGCCGGTTTGCACCCATGACCCCACTCTCGCTTGCCAGATCGACGCCTAGGCTCGATAGCGCGGAACAGCTTTGAGGACGGTGTGCGTCACCCACTTTTATATTTGGCCCTCAGCGCAAGTTTGATCGCAGCCCCCCGAACCGTGCGAGCCGCGTTGCCCGGCAATGGTGAACGGATCGAGACAAACAGCTACGCGGTCGATCTGTTTCAAGGTCCAGTTGTCGAAAGTAGCCGGGCCATGGGCTTGGGCGGGGCCTACACTGCGTTGGCGCAGGGCGTGGACGGCATCGGCCAGAATCCGGCAGCACCGGCAGCGCGCCCCGTTTGGTCTTTCGACCGAGTGGATTGGGATCTCTCCGCGGGCATCACCTTTCCCTCCACGATTGCAAACTCGGACTTTTTCAACACAGGCAAAGGCAAGACACAGCTTCCCCCAACACGTGAGGGCGACTTCGTGTTCGTAGACATCGCGGGCGCACTCCAGATCGGCCCGTGGGGGCTCGGGGCTGCCACCGGCCTCCAGCAGTACTCGGTGAACCGTGAACCCACAGCCGTTACTACAGGAGCTGACGGCCTACGCGCACGCATCTCCTTTTACCATCTGGATCTGGCCTATGCCGCCTTGAATCACCAGCTGATGTTCGGTGTCGGCATACGTGGCACGGGCCTCAGTGTCGTAAACCAAAACGTAGTCACCGCAGGCAGCAATCAGACACTCTTCGCGACGGCAGGGAACGCTCCAGAGGTAGGTGTAATTCTAAGCCCAACCGCTGAAAGTTTCAGACTTGGCGCCGCCTTTCAAGGCGCCGTTACCTCGGAAACAACCGAAGGCAAGAACCAACAAGTGCTCTACGCGGAGACCGATCCGATGTACCTACCCAGCCGCGTGAGCTTACCTTGGACGTTGAACTTGGGCGCGGCCTATCAGTTCGGAGGCCGCCCGCTCAACCCGCGCTGGTACGACCCACAAGAACTAGTACATTCGGTGGCACTCGGACTTGAACGTCGTCGCAAGCGCGAGTTGGCCGCGAATAAACCGACCACCGCAGGCGATTTGAATCGCCCTCGTGGCACCACCGCCGCCGATCGAGCACTTCTGGCCTCGATTGAGAAATCACAACTGGAACAAGCTCGGCGTGCGTTCTCGAAGATGTTACGAGCCCGTTTTCGCCGGCTCCCACGCGACTATGTCTTGGTGAGCGCAGCGCTTCAGATTTCCGGCGCCTCCGCCGACGCCGTAGGCGTTGAGGCATTCCTGAGCCGCACGGTGAATCGCTCCGGGCAAGCGACGATCTTCTCCCCACGGATAGGAGTCGAAAGCGAACCTTGGCCGTATCACATCAAAGTCCGCGTGGGCAGCTATATTGAGCCGACTCGCTTCCGAACCAACCCTGAGAGCATGCGTATTCACGGCACCCTGGGCGCCGACTTCAACGTGCTCAACTGGTCACTGTTTGGGGTATTAGACGACCCAGCTTTTTGGCGGATTGGATTTGTGGGCGATATTGCCAGGGATTACTTCGCCTCGAGCATTGGGATCGGATTCTGGCATTGACCCAGCCCTTTGCCGCACCAGATAAAGTGGGCGTGAAGTCGTCGTGGCGAGTTCTTATAGGAATTTTGTTTATCAGCGCGAGCCTGGGGCAACTGGCCTGTTCCAAACGCCACGAACCAGGTGAGCCTGAGGTCGGGCCGGTCGCAGCGAGTCGCTCCAGCCTGGGGCTCGGGCTCTACGCTTTTAAAGCCGACGGTGTTGCCACCTTTCACCTAAAGACCAAGGGTCTCCCGCTTAAAGGTCGTTTCACGGACGTACGCGGCCAAATCACGCTGGATGCAAAGGATCTGTCGCGCTCCAGGGCAAGCTTGGACCTAGATGTTTCAAGCGTGCAGGTTGGGCCGATTGACGCACTCGAGGGAAGCGAAGAGTTTCCGTATTCAGCCGAAGCGTTGGCGTGGTTTGGCCTTGGCAAAGCCGTACCCACGGCTGACCGCAACGCTCGCCGCTGGGCAACCTTCACGCTTTCCTCGCTAACTGAGCTCAGCGCACCGGCCCCCCTGTATGCACCTAAAGTTGGTGGGTCTCAAAAGGACACGATAACCGAGGTTCACCGCGTGCAGGCCGTAGCACTAGGCGAACTCTTGTTACACGGTTTCCGCGTCCGGCAGTCGGCCCCGATTACTCTGGAGTTTGTCTATGTGGGAGCCGTAAGCGCAACGTCCTTTCCGGAGAGCATTCGCGTCAAGAGTCGCTCTCCGATCGTCGTTTCGCTTTTGGCGCACTCCGTACTCCCACGCACGGACAACGATGTCGTTGTGAGCGAAAAGGCCAAAGAATTGGGGAAAACGCTCAGTCCCGAGGCCCTGGTCGAGTTTGACTTCCAAGCGACACGGATCTCTCGCTAAAAGGCGCGCCACGCTCCCCTCCGGCCCATGTCCGCCTCCTCCAACTCCACATCCGCAGCCGCGGGCGCCGTCCCCGGCGAACGCACACTCATCGTTACGCCTACTTACAACGAGCGTGACAACATCGAAGCCTTCGCGAGCAGCGTATTCCTATGGGCGCCTGGCGCGCACCTTTTGATCGTCGACGACAACTCACCCGACGGCACAGGTGATCTGGCCGATGAATTGGCCCGGCGAGATCCGCGGGTACGAGTCATGCACCGATCAAAAAAGCTTGGGCTCGGCACAGCTTATGTGAGCGCCTTCAAGCAGGCCCTACGCCAAGGCTACGACTACTTCATCGAGATGGACGCCGACCACTCGCATAACCCCCAATACCTCCCTGACTTTTTTGCAGCGTTCAAAGCCGGTGCCGACGTGATCGTGGGGTCGCGCAACATTGCTGGCGGTGGCATTGAGGGGTGGGGCCTCGACCGCCACATCCTTTCAAAAGGTGGCTCCCTCTATTCGCGGACGATCCTGGGTGTAGAGGTTCGAGACCTTACGACCGGCTACAAGGGCTTCACTCGCCAAGCGCTCGAGGCCATCGATCTTTCTCGCGTGGACTCCAACGGTTACTCATTCCAGATCGAAATGACCTTTCGGGCACTCAACAAGGGGCTGAAAGTCGTCGAGGTACCGATTGTATTTGTGGATCGCGAGCTCGGCCGTTCGAAGATGAATCGGCGTATTTTCGCCGAAGCCGTGCTCGTGGTGTGGAAGCTTCGTTGGGCTGCGCTTCGAAAGCGGCTCTAAAGCTCTGGCCCCCACAACCGCTCCGTGCCACCCGGCGGGGTGACAAACAACTGCAGCGCAACGTCGACGCGTGGGCCTTGGTAATAAAGCAGCCGCAACCTGTGACTGCCCTCCGAGAGAAAAATAGCATTGGCTCTACTTTGCACCGGATGCAAGCCATCGTTGTTCAGGAGCAAACCATCATCCACCCACACCATAGAGCCGTCGTCTGACGCCACGCGGAACACGTATTTGCCAGACTGCCTCACGGTAAACTTTCCGTTATAGTCGATGGCGAACCACTCAAAGCGGTCACTAATCCCCGGGAAACCCTGAGTGAACGGCCGCTTGGGAATATTGAGCGAGTTGGTATAGAAGGTGCCCGCCGCAACGCAGCGCTTTACGGCTACTAAGCTGCGTGTTCCTGGAGATAGGAAACAGAGCGTTCCCTTGAGCGCCTGTTTGCCAGCTTCGCCCCAAATAGTTCGCCCTGAAATGTGGGGTGGGCCAGACGGGCGCTTGCCCCACCGGGCAACCCCTCTCGGGCCATTTTCGCCTATTTCTGAACCATCTCGGGTATCGAGATTTCCGCGCGGCCGCGGACGAAAGGCTTCGGGGAGCCGCGGCGTTGGCGAAGTGCCCGCTGCCTCATCCGGCTGGTTCACGCTCCGTTGAGGGTCACGCGGTGGGCGCACGCTTGTTGAGCTACCAAGTTCATCGAGCTCTTTCTCAATCCCCTGTGCTTCATCGGTGGGCAGAGAAGCCGAAGGTAACTTGGAGACCATCGATTCCCCTGCCACCCGTTGGTCCGCGCTGCTCGGGCTAGGGAGCGGCGACTCGCGAGTGTTTGCCTTCACCGGCTCCTCTACCACCGGCTTCTCTTCAACTGGCGGCGGCTCCGCCAGCGCTGGCTGCACTTCGAGTGGAGGCGGCTCCATCAGCACTGGCTGCTCTACCGTGAGGACAGTAAGCGATGAAGGCCTGACTTCCGGCGGCTCTTTGCGCGCCATCGCCGTTAAGCCGAAGAAGAGAGCGTGTAACCCGGCTGCATACGATAGGTAATAAAGGATCCCACGCCGTTCTCTGCTGGAGCCGTTAGAATACAGAACACCCACAGGCTTTTGGTCTCGCGACATGCCTCTGAACTCCCGTTTGGTTTGGGGGACAAATGTGCAAAAACAGGCGAATCTCGCACTCGAGCCGCCGATTTTCAGAGAATAACATGCAGTCAGAAGAAGCGAGAACATGAAACCGCTTCTCCTCAAAGATCGAGGACAAACCCTCGGTACCCGAAGGCCTCAGCCGCCTGCAAAAAAAACGCCCGAGACACTTAAGTCCCGGGCGCTCTTCGCTCTGGCTCAGTGAAGCTTAGAGCTCTGGACCCCAGAGCCGCTCCTGCTCGCCTGGTGGCGTCACAAAGAGCTGGAGTGCGATATCAACACGAGGCCCCTGGTAGTAAAGTACCCGAATCTTGTGGCTACCCGCTTCAAGCTCAATGGCGTTCGCCTTGCTTTTCAGAGGGTGCAAGCCATCGTTGTTGATGAGCAATTTGCCATTCACCCAAACTAAAGAGCCGTCGTCGGAAGCGATTCGAAACGTATAATTCCCGGCAGTTTTCACGGTGAACTTCCCGACATAGTCGAGGGCAAACCACTCAAAACGCTCGTCCACACCGGGGAACCCACTGGTGAACCTGCGCTTCGAAATGTTGAGCGCATTGGTGTACATGATGCCAACAGCCGTACAGCGCGTGACCTGCGTGAGGCTGCGGGTGTCTTGCGGAATAAAGCAAAGAGATCCCTTGAGAGCACCCTTCTTGCCGCTACCGAATACGCCCACGCCCGAGACCATCGGTAGGCTGCTCTTGCCTTTGCCGAGGCTACCGAGGCCCGCCGGGCCGTCACCCGTGCCCACGGCAGACCCTGTAGAACGGCCGAAGCCGCCCTGCCTACCTTTGATGGCACCTGCAAACGCTGAAGAAAGCGTCTTCTGCGGAACGACCGGGACATCCTCCTTGGGAGGTTCAGTCGTGCGCGTCGGGGGCACCCAGCTCTTCTCGGGTGAATTGGGATTGTCGACCGTCGCAAGCTCGTCCGCGATTGTTTGCTCCTGAACGGCCTGGGGAGGCGGCTCTACAGCGCGAGGAACAAACTTCTCCACACGCCTCGGAGCAGGGGCCGGTGCCTCTGTCGGCTCGGGTTTTGGCTCCTCCTTGATCGGCTGCGGCTTCTCCGGTTCGGGTGCCTCAGGCTGAACAAACTCTATCAGCGTTTCGTCCGGCGGAGGTGGGGGCGGTGGCTGATGTTTGATGAAGCCCGCTAAAACCAAGACCAGTGCGTGCATGCCGGCGGCATATAAGAGATAGAAGAGGAGGCTTCTGGGTTCACGCGGCGTTTGCTTCGGTGCTGGATTCATCGGTGCTCGCGGCAGGCTGTTGTTCTGGCTGGCAGGGCCATTGGGTGGACTTGTTACGGCGGGCGTCGAGTCTATAGACATTCGTGGTTAACCCCGGTGGCTGAATCTGTGGTTGAGTGCGCTCAGGTTGCTAGCGTGCGTGGCAGGGAGGTGCTGTGCCACTAAGTCTCTAAAGGTAGCATGGCATCGGCCGGCCGTCAGAGCGGAAGATCGAGAAGCCGAAATTAATAAAATAGCCTAGCTTTGGGCTGTTACTCCGACCCGAACCTGGTCGCAAGCTTTGCCGGAACTGGCGGCTCAATTCGAGACGCTGGGCGACAAGCAACGCGGCTCCAGGGATCCCGCGGGGCATCACTCCTTTTTCTCCAGCAGCTCTTTGAGCGGGGATTCAGCACTTGTCAGCTGCTGCACGCTCTCCAGATGATGCATCAAGAAGCTTCGAGTATCAGTGACACTTAAGGTTTGCATCTCCAGTGCACCGATTCGGTCACCAGGGGTGAACGCCGGATCCTCCACGCGCTCCATGCTCAGCTTCTCTGGCGCATAAGCCATGTAATCCGCTTCAGTCTTCAGAATCGAGTAATCCTCACCGCGACGAAGCTCAAGCGTTACCGTGCCGCTCACGCTCGGGGCCATCCAACGCGTGAGGCCGTCTTTGATCATCATGGATTCAGCATCGAACCACCGCCCCTCATAGAGCATGCGGCCTAGCCTGCGGCCTAGGGTGAAATAGAGGTCGAGGGAGTTTTCATTGTGAATGGCTGATAACAGGCGCTCGTAGGCAATATGCAGAAGTGCCATACCCGGAGCTTCGTAAATGCCCCGGCTCTTGGCCTCAATGACGCGGTTCTCGATTTGATCGCTCATGCCCAAGCCATGGCGCCCACCAACAATATTGGCCTCGCGGACCAATTCGAACTTCGAAGCGAAGATTTTGCCGTTAATGGCTGTCGGGACACCACGCTCGAACTTCACTGTGACCGTCTCGGGCTCGATGCGTACATCCGAACGCCAGAAGGCAACGCCCATGATGGGATCTACGATGTTGATGCCACGATCTAGGTATTCGAGATCTTTGGCTTCGTGCGTGGCTCCGAGCAAGTTGGAGTCTGTGCTGTAGGCCTTCTCAGTACTCATCCCGTATGGAAGGCCTTCTGCTTTGAGATATTCGCTCATTTCCGTGCGGCCGCCAAAAGCGTCCACGAATGCCTGATCCAGCCAGGGCTTGTAGATTTGCAGAGCTGGATTGGTGAGCACGCCGTAGCGGTAGAAGCGCTGGATGTCGTTCCCCTTGTGCGTGCTGCCGTCCCCAAAAATGTGAACGTCATCTTCGCGCATCTGGCGGATGATGGCGGTGGTGGTAACAGCGCGCCCCAAAGGCGTGGTGTTGAAGTACTTGCGCCCACCCGTGCTGAGATGAAACGCGCCACACTGAATCGCAACCAATCCCTCGCGACACAGAGCTTCCCGGCAATCCAGTAACTTGGCGTCAACAGCACCGTGTTCGCGCGCCGCTGGCGGGATGGTGCTCGTGTCTTTCTCGTCGGGTTGAGCAAGATCTGCGGTGTAAGCGTGCACGCGTATGCCCTGGCGTGAGAGCCAGGCCACAGCACAGCGAGTGTCGAGGCCACCGGAAAAAGCAATGCCAATTCGAGTACCGGGCTTAGGAAGGGACCGAAGAATACGAGCCATATCCGGGGCCGCGTAACACGCGGTTCGCCAGGGAGCAAAGGCTATTGCGACGCTGGGCTCCGGTACCACTTTCGGCGACGCTTCGACTTGGGAAGGGTGACTTCGCGAGCCTCTGACAGACGAAATCCGAGCGCCCGCAGCCATACTTCTTGCGACTCCGGCTCCGTGCCAAGGGCCTGAGCCACGCTTTCAGGCAAGATCTGACGACGCTGCGCCATCCGGTATAGCTCTTGCGAAAGACGTTCAGCGTAGTCCACACGAAGGGCACGAGACCCAAGGGCCCAATATCCAAGCACCGCATATGCTGCTCGGTCGGACCCGCTTGGCCATGGCACGCTTTCCTTGCCATTGAGCTCGGGCACCCGAGCTCGCGTATAGGCAGCACAGAGCGCCGAACGCGCAAGAAGCCCAAACGAGGTGACGCTGGATTCAACGTACACAACGTGCCTCCCGATTCGAACGCCTCGTTCACGCAAGCCGCGGCGATCTACTTCAGTGAGAGAGCCCAACTGCGCGCGCACCTCTTGCGTGAGCACGCTGCCCAGACGTTGCACAAGCTGATACGCGAGGCCACGAGCTGCAGCTGAGAACTCCCGCAGCTCGGCCTGGCGCAAAGCACCCAGGAGCTCGACGGCCAAATCTTTAGACCAAGCCCGCAGGCGCCGTTCCACGCGGCGCTGCTCACCCAGTGCAAGGTTTGGCAGCAGCACAACCACCTCCGGCAAAAGCAGGCTCTGCCCTGCGGTTAACTTGCCAATCTCCTGCGACTCAAAGCGAATGCGACCATTGCCGTCCAAAAGCAAGCGTTGGAAGGGTGCGTCGATCAACCTTTCAACGAGACCGCCACTTCGGCCCACCGCTGGCCTCTCCCCCAAAAGCTCCCGGCGCAAGCCACTAAGGCTCGCGAAAGGGTTGGAAAATCCGGCATTTTTTGACTCTTCCGTGGCAACTTCCAACGCAAGCGAAAGCTTTCCGCGTTCCACAAAGCGCTCCACGAGCCGCGCATGCAGAGCATCGCTCAGCCGATCTTCAACCTCGCGGGTGGCTTCCTGCCACCCTTCTGCCCGCTCTAGCCAATCGCTTTGATTGGAGACATAAGTCCAAGTTCGCACCTGAGCCAGGCGCGCAAGCAATGTATCGAGATCACCGTCGCTCCGATCTACCGCCCTCACCCGCGTCCGAAACCAATCAGAACGCAGTTGCCCGCGCTCGATCAATTCCTCAAAAATTTCCAGCACCAGATTCGCGTGAAACTCTGGCACCAGCTGTCGGTAGTCGGGGATCTGGCAGACCTGCCAGAATAGCGCCACCGTTTGCTCCGTTGTGGCTAGCTTCCGAATTTGCTCCGTCTCAGCCAGCCGCTTCAAGACTCGAAAATCCACAGCTTGATCCGCCAAGCGAAACGCAGAAACCCGCGGCAGCTCACGCAGCGAGCGCAAGAGTGCATCTAGGCTTCGAGTATCGACTTCAGGATTTCTCCAATAGATTTGTTGTATCGCATGAAACCGATGATGCTCAATCGCTCGGCTTACTTGCGGGGAAAATTCGCGAGTGGGAAAGAGCGTCCCGAAAGTGCCAGCATTCAGATGCCGCCCCGCTCGCCCTGCTATTTGGGCCAATTCCGGCACATCGAGAGGCCTTTGGAATGACCCATCAAACTTCGTGGTATCCGCAAAGCTCACGTGATCCACGTTCATGTTGAGACCCATGCCGATGGCGTCTGTCGCCACCATGTACTTCACTTCACCGGATTGGTAGAGCGCCACTTGAGCGTTGCGAGCTCGGGGCGAAAGTGCACCCATCACAATGGCCGCTCCCCCGCGCCGCACTTTCAATCTCTCCCCAAGTTCGTAGACTCGCGCGGCCGAGAAGGCGACCACCGCGCTCTGGGCAGGCAAGGCGCCCAACTTCACTCGCCCCACCGATAAGAGCTGGCTAAGCCGTGGGTGTCGAAGTATGCGCGCTTCGGGCACCAACTCCTGCATCAAGGGCCGCATGGTATCCGCGCCCATGAACCACGTCTCAAGCCGCCCCCGTGCATGAAGCAAGCGTTCAGTAAACACGTGGCCGCGTTGGGGATGTGCGCACAGTTGGATCTCGTCGACGCCCACAAAGTCGACGCTTCGACTGACGGGCATTGCCTCAACGGTGCAAATAAAATAGCGCGGGTCGCGCGGGATCCTTTTTTCTTCACCGGTTATCAACGCAACCAGCTGCTCCCCAATGCGTTCGGTGATCTTATCGTAGACCTCACGGGCCAGGAGCCGTAACGGCAGCCCCAACATCCCCGTATCGTACTCAAGCATGCGCTCAATCGCGCGATGCGTCTTTCCAGTGTTGGTCGGGCCGAGCAGCGCAAATATGCCGTTCGGCGCCTGAAAGCTCGGCTGGGTCATGGCCCGGCGGGTACCCTAGCAAAGGGGGCTC
This sequence comes from Polyangiaceae bacterium, assembly GCA_033763455.1. Taxonomy (GTDB): domain Bacteria; phylum Myxococcota_A; class Polyangia; order Polyangiales; family Polyangiaceae; genus JBBRRP01. The sequence goes on along the minus strand of JANRKO010000059.1, from coordinate 22,795 downwards.
AAAGGCCCAGGGTAGCTGCGAAATTTCGCCGAATCTCGCCGTAGATCCGGACCAAGGGGTGCACGCCGGCTCGCGTTCCGGCAAGCTGTGGCCTGCTCTGAGACGCGGTGATAGGCATAGGTGAGGTTCGGGGGGTGCTCGAACCAGTAACCCTCCGAAAGGCAATCTGGATGAGATTCTTTAACGCACTTGCACTGGTATCAGCACTTGGAGTCGCGCTGATCGAGGCGGGTTGCAGCAGTGAGGATCCTAAACCGCCGCCGTGGGTTGTGGGCGTACAGAATCCGTTGCCTAACAGCGCGGATGGGCGCTTGGTGGGGTCGGATTGCCCATTGCCGATGCCCGATGTCGTTGCCGAATGTGGTCAGCTCCAGGTTCCCGAGTCGCACGCCAATCCCATGTGGCGCCAGCTCAGCCTCCCCGTTGTAGTCTTTCGCAGCCCTTCGCCCGGTGCAAGAGAGCTGCCACCGGTCGTGTATCTGGAAGGTGGCCCTGGGGGCCATGCTATCGCCAACGTTGTAAGTAGCTTCGATGATTTCTTCAGGCCACTCATCAAGCAACGTGACCTCGTGGTGTTCGATCAGCGAGGGACAGGTTTCGCCACACCGCGCCTCGATTGCCCGAACCTCGGGGCCACACCCATGCCGGGCCTCTCGGGCGCCGCTGCACCTTCGGACGCGGACTCCCAGCTCCTCGCGTGCCGGAATGAGCTCTCTCAGTCGACCTTGCTAGACGCCTATAATTCCCACGAAAACGCCTCCGATGTGGATGATCTAAGAAGGGCGCTGGGGTACGAAAAGTGGCACTTGCTGGGCGTTTCTTACGGGACGCGTCTGGGGCTAGACGTCGCCCGCTACTACCCAGGCGGTGTGGAAAGCTTGATCTTGGATTCTGTGCTCCCACCTGACGTCGACTTTGCCGCGAGCGGGCCAGTGAACTTCAAGCGCTCCCTAGACGCCGTTTTCCGGAGCTGCATCGAGCAAGCGAGTTGCGCGCTCGGCTACCCCAACCTTGAGACCCGCTTTTACGACCTTGCCAATCGCCTCAACGCAGAGCCCAAGCTTGTTACCAACCAAGAGGGTGGCAGGTTCAGGGTAAGCGGTGACTTATTAACGTCACTCATCTTTAATCTGAGTTACAGCGCCCCCGCCGTCAGCTTTATGCCCGAGTTGATCTTTCAACTTTCGGAGGGTGATTTTGGCTTCTTTGAGCAATTGAGCCTCAGCGACCAAAGTGCAGTGGCGGATGGTTCCTTCTCGATCGGAATGTACTTTTCGGTGGTGTGTAGTGACTACGTTCCGTTTTCATCCGCAGCGGCCACCGAAGAGGCGAACCGAGCGGTCCCGCCCGTTATTGTTAAAGCGCTCTCTTCAATCGAACTATTCTCCGTCTGCAAAACGTGGAACGTGCAGGCGGCCGCACCTGCAGAACACACAGCGGTAACCAGCGCTCTTCCTATCTTGCTGTTGAGCGGAGCGCTTGATCCGGTGACCCCGCCGGCATGGGCGCAATCGGCGGCCAGGAGCCTCTCGAACGGCCGGGCCCTCACTTTTAATGGGCAAGCCCACGGCATCATCACCGACCCCTGCGCCGGCGAACTTATGAACTCTTACTGGGACAACCCCACGGCTGACCCGAGCCCCAAGTGCCCGAACCGTCAGCTCCCCCTCGAATTCTTCGTCGCGGACAGCCGCCTCCCCGCCGCGACAGCCCTCCCCCGAGCCCGCGGGGCGACAAACACCCATGGAGTGCATGAAGAGTTGAGTAAGGTGCTCAATCATGCGCTGCGGGAACGGGCCCGTTTCCGCTGAGCGGATGACTTTTGACCACGGGATCGGGCTTCAAGACGGTGAATTGCGGGAAAAATCGAGCAAATGCAGGAACCTTTTCCGGCCACCGGAAAGTGCGTGCTAGGGTCCCGGCCCCGCCCCGAACGGTGAACGCTTGGGGTTAAAGCGATAGATCCACAGAGGACCCAGCATGGCACGCGCAAGTTCAGACTCTGACGAAATGATTGCCGGCATCAACGTGACGCCCCTCGTAGACGTGACCCTGGTGTTGCTGATCATCATGATGGTGACGGCGAAGATTGTGCTGTCGCAGGGTTTGAAGATGGAGCTGCCCGCCGGCGGGCCCTCTGGCGGTCCGCCGGTGGAACTACTCAGCGTTAAGATCACTGGGGAACAGACGCTGCTCTTGAACAACGAATCCATCCCGAACGTGGACGTACTTGCCCAGCGCGCCAGAGACGCGAAGAGGGGCAACCCCGACGTGAAGGCCGTGATTGGTGGCGATCCGAAAGCCAAACACGGCCTGGTCATCAAAGTGCTTGATGCACTCAAGCGCAACGGTATCGACAAGATCGCTTTCACGAAACCAAAAGAAGCGACAGCTGCCGGTGCACCTGCACCAGCTCCCGCACCAGGTAAGTAATCCACCGAAACAGCTCCGGGGAGCCCTGGCGCTCGCACGCGTGCGCGCCTAGCGAAATTTGCTCAAATCGCCGTGTGCTTTGGTCACTTCGTCGTCGAGCGCTGAGGTCTGAGCTAACAGTGTCGCTAAGGTCGCTCGCAGTGTGTCCCCGCTGAACGGCTTCTGCAGAGTCGCCGCCGCCCCCATGGCCCCGGCGCGGGCGCTTGGGTCCAGATCCACACGGCCCGAGCACAGCACCACCAGCACGCCGGGATCGATCTTGAGCAGCTCGCGATAGGTTTCTTCCCCGCTCATTCCGGGCATGTCGAGATCCATCAATACGAGCACGGGCTGCGGGTACTGGAGGTAGCGCTCAATCGCTTTTTTGCCACTCTCCGCCTCGGCAATTTCGTACTGCTCCCGCACCAGAACACGAGAGACCGCACGCCGCACTAGCGGATCGTCGTCGACGACTAGAATCAACTTGCCAAGGTTGGGGTTCGTTCCAGGCAGCGCGACTGCGGGCATCTTTCCGGTGGAGCCGGAGCGCACAGGCGCCTCGATTTCGAGTCGAGGCACGTAAATTCGGAACGTTGTGCCAAGCCCCATCTTGCTCTGCACGTCCACCCGCCCTTTGTGCAGCCCGACCACGTCTTTGACCGTAGCGAGCCCAATGCCCGCACCGCTGCCATGACCCTTCGTTGTGAAGAAGGGCTGAAAGATATAGGGCAATATTTCAGGAGGCACTCCGGCGCCGCTGTCAGCAACTTCCAATACTACGTAGCTGTCGCCAGCGGTTAGATCGAGCACCTTCGGGCAATCTTTGCCTTTTAGTGATTTCACCGAAACCTTCAGGTGGCCGCCCTCAGGCATGGCATCACGCGCGTTGACCAAAAGGTTCATCAGAGCTTGCTGCAGCTCTGATTGCGAACCCCGAACCACCAACTTGGGAGCAATATCCGTTTCGACGGTGACGCTACGCCCGAGTGCATGGCGGGCCAAACGAATGGTTTCAAGGCAGAGCTCCGACATATCCACGAGCCCAAAACTTGCGGCCTTTCCACGGGCAAAATTGACGACACTGCGGGTTAGGTTGCGCGCCTGCACCGCCGCAAGCTTCATATCTTCTAGCGCGGCTGTGACCTCGGCGCCTTCAAAGGTGGCGCTCGGGTTCATTCTGGCCAAAAAATCGGTATTCGCGGAGAGTGCGCCCACTACGTTGTTGAGATCATGCGCAATGCCAGCCAAGGCACGACCCAGGGTTTCAAGCCTCTGCTTCTGGCGGAGTTGCTCCTCAACCGGATCCAGGTAACCAAAGACGAACGTAGCGCGTGGCCCGAGCCTGATCTTATCCCCCGGCGCTAGCGCCAGTTCTTCAACCTTCTTCTCATTGACGTAAACGCCGTTTTTGCTTTGCAAGTCGCTGATAACATACACACCATCATCAGTTCTTTTGACCTGGGCGTGCTTTCGAGAAACCCCAACGTCTTCGACGCAAATGTCTGCGAGCGTTGAGCGACCAATGATGATGCTAGCCGAGAGGTTGAAACGTTCCCCCACATGTGGACCCTCCACCATCACCAAGCGCGCCGCTGCGGGGCCAGAACTTTGGGTTATCTTCAAGTCAGTGGATGGCATGAAAGACTACGTTCCCATGCCCACTACGGCCCTTTGAGTGTGCGCCTTGCGTCCACAAGCCAATGAAGGTGGCTCCTTGGGCAAAAAAAGCTTCGGCGGAGCGAAGATCCTACTCGCGCCTACACCTATGTGTTGTCTCAATTTGAGGGCCACGGCCCTTAACTGCCCGGGCCGAGCTGCCGCCTATCAAGCTGGACAAATCTCGTTTCGAGGCAGGGAACCATGAGCGACAGCGACTTTCAGTTGGAAACGCACAGTCAACGGGTGGAAGTGCTGCTCAGGAACGGACGTTGCCTCTCCGGCTGGATGTTCTTGCGTCCCGCCGCTGGACGCCATTTGGGTGCTGAAACCATCGAAGATCGGTTGAACGAATCCAATTCCTTCTTTCCTCTCGCGAGCGAGCTCGCCCAAGCGCCGACACGTGAAGCTCTGCTCATTGCCAAGGCTTGCATCGTGTACGTCAAGGCGCAAAAGCCAACCGATGATCGCTCACGTTCAGCCCGAGCATCGTCAAGCGAAGTAAGGGTGAGCCTGGAGCTAACCTGCGATGAATCCATTACGGGAATGATTTATGTCGCACTACCCCAAGGGCGTTCCCGAACCTTGGATTGGCTCAACGGACAAAACACGTTTCTCCCCGTTATCGTCGAAAAGCAGATTTACTACGTGAATCGGGATGCCATTTGTACGGCCAAAGATCACAACCCAAGCGTTACGGTCCCGCCCCTCGCCGCTGAAAACTCCTAGAGAAACACCCCCATGCCGCAATTTGACAAGTTCATCGGAGCCATGTTTTCTCGGCAAGCTAGCGCCATCAAAATGGTGGGCGGCGCGGATCCCATCATGATTGTAGCCGGACAAGCCACTCAGCTGAGCCCTAAGCGCCCGACCGCTGGCCAACTCCAGTTTCTCATTTCTGAAATCGCGACAGCTGACAACATGACCGAATTGTCGCGCGCTGGCGCTTCGGATTTCATTTACACCCCGCCTGGGTTGCCCTCGGTGGAGGTGAGTATTCGTGACTGGAAGGGCCGCGTTGAATGCACCGTGCGGCCGAGCGACAACCGCCGCGAGATGCCCAGCATGCTGGAGCTGGACGGGCATGATGTCCTGGCCGCCCCGACGGCACCTGATCGTGCGGACGCTTTTAGCCAAGCGAATTCAGCCACGCTTCCCTCAACTCCTGCAGTGGGCGGTCCCCCGAGCGGCGTACCGCGTGTGTCGTCGATGCCGGCTGTGTTGGGTTTTGGGAGCCGCTTGGAGGTTCCGCGCGCGCCGGAGCTGCCCAAGGACAGTCTTGAGTTCGAGGCCCCCTTTCCCCCCAACGCTCCGGGGGCACGGGTGGCTCCCCTGGCGCCGGCTCCCGTCGCATCTGCTCACGCGGCGCCGGCCCCTGCCGCGACGGCTTCCGCGCCACGAGTGGCGCCACCGCTAGCCGTGCCGCAAGCCTCGGCCAACGGCAAGCTCGACATGAACACGTTCTTTCGCCTGCTGATAGAACAGGGCGGCTCGGATTTGCACTTGAGCTCGGATGAAATCCCAATGATCCGAAAAGATGGGGAACTGGTACGGCTGGATCGCTACGGGCGCATCAGCAGCGCACAGATGCGTGAGCTCGTCTGGCCAATTATTCCGGAGCGCAACCGTAAGCAGTTCGACGAAGACAACGACACAGACTTTGCTTATGCGCTCGCTGGTGAAGCCCGCTTTCGCGCCAATCTCTTTATGGACAGAAAGGGCATTGGCGGCGTCTTTCGCATCATTCCAAGCAAGATCTTGACCGCAGAGCAGCTCGGGCTCTCGCAAGCCATCACCGACATGTGCAACCTTACCAAGGGCTTAGTGCTGGTAACAGGCCCAACTGGCAGCGGCAAATCCACCACGCTATGCGCCATGGTGGACCTCATCAACCGCACTCGCTCAGGCCACATCATCACCATCGAAGATCCGATCGAGTTTGTGCACGAGAATAAGAAATGCTTAGTAAATCAGCGTGAAGTGAACGTTCACACGCAATCTTTCAAACGCGCTTTGCGTGCGGCTCTACGCGAAGATCCAGATATCGTTCTGGTCGGCGAAATGCGAGATCTTGAAACCATCTCCATCGCGATGGAAACTGCAGAAACAGGCCATTTGGTGCTCGGAACACTCCACACCACCACTGCCTATTCCACAGTCGATCGCATTATTGACCAGTATCCGACGGACCAACAGGAACAGATCCGTGTGATGCTGAGTGAATCCCTAAAGGGTGTAGTCAGCCAAACATTGTGCAAGAAGATCGGCGGGGGTCGAGCGGCGGCACTTGAGATCCTGCTGGTGACCAAAGCCGTATCCAATCTCATTCGCGAGGGCAAGACGTTCCAAATCCCTTCCATCATGCAGACCGCGCGCACCCAGGGGATGCGCCTTCTCAACGAGGCGCTGATCGACCTCGTAAGAAAAGGGATTGTGGATCCGGAAGAAGCCTATGCGAAGGCCGTTGAGAAAGATTCCTTTCGTGCAGCGCTCAAGTCCGCGCCGCAGGCACCTTAAGCTTTTCCTTCTGGAATAAGAGCCTTACGACGTTCTGAACGAATCGCTCGTCGCTCATACCCGTTAATGCGTGTTCGGGGAATCGCACCAACGACTTAAAATGTCGCGCGAATTCGCCAAAAAGCAGCACACGATGCTCTGCATCCAGGTGCTCTCTCCGCATCAACGCGCCGAGCGCAGCCTGGGCAGCACTCGGCTCCACTTCGCGCCGGAGACGCGCCACCACCACCGCGTGCTCCGCCAACGTGTTATACTCGTCCCCCAAGAGCCCGGCGAGGGCGGGCAGCTCCCAATTGACCACCCGAACCACAACAGTGCCGGCCGCAAAATCCCCCAGGCGCTGTGCCTTCTTGCTGAGCAGCATGGCAGCGCCGCCCACCACATAGGCCAACGGCAACATATCCGCCATCCGTAGCAGGTTTCTCAAGATCAACTGCGACACCTTGAGCTTCATGCCCTCCGCATCTACCACTCGGATACCAAACAACCGCTTTCCTATCGTCTGCCCGCGCAGGCGCCATTCGCAGGTAAACGCATAGCCAGTGGACACAGCGAAAAAGAGCACTATCCGGAATGCTTGCGCGGCGTCAGAAGAAAAAACTGAAAATAGCCCCACCAACTGTGTGCCAGCTGTGCTGATCGCGCCGATCACAAATAGGTCCAAGAACCAAGCCAGAAAGCGGGTCATCACGCCTGCGAGCGGCAACGTGAACTCCACACCATCCCCGGTTTCCACAATGAGAGCGTCGAGCCTACTTGCCATAGCCCCAGCGCCTCCCCGGCAGCCCCCGCTGCCGACCGCTCATGCCAAGAAAAGCGCCGAGTGCGATGAGCTCTACCACCCCGAAGGCTATCTTGGCGGCATACGGCAACACCGGTGCGTGGTGTTGAGAAAGGAAGGATTCCACCAACGCAGCGCACACCAAGAGCACTCCGACCCCACCAATTAGCGTTACGAGGTCAGGAGCAAGAGATCTCAGACGTTCGACCAGCGGTGTTTCATCGGCCCAGCCAATAATGGCGCGCCCAAGCAAAATGCCTGCCTGACCCGCAATTAAGATCGAGGGGATCTCGGTGGCACCGTGGGGCAAGAGCCACCCCGCCAAAAATACGCCCTCCCCCGCGCGTACATAGTCGAAACACACGGCCCCTAGAATGACACCATTGTAGAATAACAACAGTACAGAGCCGATGCCCCAGAACAATCCGAAAGCCAAGGTACGAATGCTCACGCTCAGATTATTCTGGAACAGAAAGCTTGCGAAGGTTCCCCTCCCTTCGTCCTGCACATCACCAGCTTCTTCAGCCAGTACTCGTTCCTTCGGATCTCCGAGGAGATGAGAAAAAGGCAGGAGTGTATCCTTAGCCGTGTCGTCAACGGCGAGCGCAAAGCCACCAAAAAGTGCGCCCAGCAGCGTCACCAGGCTGGCAATGAGAAAGGCGCGAAAATGTCGCCGAAACGTGCGAGGGAAAACTCCAAAAAACCAGGCTAGCGGACGAAAGGGCGTCCCGCGCCTTCGGGCATCGTGGAGCTCCACGTGCGCGCGCGCCACCAGCGCTTCTAGATAACGCCGAAGCTCATTGCTGGGAGGAAGGCCGGAAATGCGGCCCAGCCCGCTCACTGCGCGCTGATAAAGATAATGCAGCTTCTCGGCTTCTGCGAGGGTGAAAGGTTTGTCTGGGTTCTGCTCAATACGCGCAAGAAGTGCAGCCAGCTCATCCCAAAATGAAGAGTTTTTCGCCACAAACTGCTCAAGATCGACAATCACAGGAGCTGCCTCCGTTTCACACCGATGTAGGCGTCAACCACCTGAGCCGTAAGGCCAAGGCTCTGCACGGTGGCGAGCTCCACTTGGCGCGACCCGAGCTCCCGCTTGAGCTCCAGCAGGCGTGCGTAGACGAGATGGCCCGAAAGCTTTTCGTAAATTTGATCGAGGCTTTCCACAGGCCCCGTTTCAAACAGGGGCCCGAGCCTTGGATCGACGATTGAAGTGACCAGCACCAGGTGCTTCTGACGCACCAGGCGCACGGCCTCGGCAAACTCCTCGGAAAGCGCGGGATCTTCAAGGTTGGTCAGCACAATAATGAGCGAACGTTGCTGAATGCGACTGCCGATGAAAGAGAACAATTCAGAGTAATCCGCGTTCACCTGAGCACCCCTGAGCGTGACGAGCGCCTCGCGGCAGGCACGAAAATGCGTGGACCCACGCTTAGCCTGAAGAAAAGCTTCAACGCGGTCGCTAAACGTTAGTAAACCGAACTGGTCTCCCATCCGTTCGGTTACTTTGCCCAACAACAACGCCGAACGGATCAGCTTCTCCAATACGGCTTCGTGTTGGCCGGTAGCATCTGCGCCAGGTGGCGCAAGCGGTGACTCCTCAACTTCGTTATTACGGGCGGAGCTCCTAAGCGAGGTGCGCGAGGCGTCAATGGCAACGTAGATGCGTTGTGAGCGTTCGGCCTGGAAGAGCTTGGTAACTGGCCGCCCGCGTTTGGCACTAGCCTTCCAGTGAATATGCTCACTTGGATCGCCGGGTACGTAGTCACGAACGCGCTCGAATTCACGCCCACGCCCAACTTGACGAAAACGGTGCAGGCCCGACGCTGAGTGCGCACTGAAAAGGCCAGCTATGAGTCGCTGCTCCGTATGCAAATCTGGGTATGCTGATAATTCACATTGTACCGGACACTCGCGGCGTACGTGCCAAAATCCGAGCCAAGAGGGCGTTTCCAGGCGACAACTTGTTATCCGCGAAAAACCCCGCTGCTCGGCTTTTACCCTGAATTCTGCTGCCGAAAAGGCACCCACGGCTGCTGTTACAGCCAGCACTGTCGGCATTGCCGACAAGCCTTCGGTGGCCTCCAACGCAACGCTTAGACCTCGACTGCGAGGATTTTTTAGGCTCAAGATGAGCGGCGACCAGCGACCGTGCACCAACTGCAGCTTCACGGGCAAGCTCGCCTCGACTTCGCCCAATCGCCCCAGGGAAACCACTGCATCCAAGAGGGCGGCAGCCACCAGTGCAATACACGCAACGGCGCCGACAAAACCGTATTCTTGGCTGAACGTGGAGAGCGCCGCTGCCGGCACACCTACTACGCAAACCACTCCCACGAGCCTGGAGCTAGGGGCGATCATTGCGGGACAGGAACCTCCGTCATCACTCGTGCGAGAACCTCAGCAATGGTCAAGCCTTCGAGGTCGTACTCAGGTTTCAACACAGTGCGGTGCGCCAACGTTGGCACAACAAGCTTCCGAATATCGTCCGGCGTGACGAAATCCCGCCCACAAATGGCCGCGTGGGCGCGAGCCGCTAACAAGAGAGCTTGCGTGCCTCGGGGCCCGGCCCCCACCAAAACGGCCTCATCCACGCGCGTCCGGCGCACCACATCCACCGCATACGTGAGGAGCTCCGGCCGCACCACAACTCGCTGCAATTCCCCGCGCAAAGTATCGAGTGCCTGAGCCGTGAGCACCGGCACAAGGCCACCTTGTTTGAGCGTGGCTTCGGGAGCGTCGAGGCCGAGCGTTCGCTGCCCCAGCGTCAGCTCTTCGGCGCGTTCTGGCAAACCGACGTCGATCTTCATCAGAAATCGATCTTTTTGCGCCTCCGCAAGAGGGTAAGTACCCTCGTGTTCGATAGGGTTCTGGGTGGCGAACACAATGAAGTTATCTGACAGCTTGTACGTTACGCGATCGATTGTAACGCTGCGCTCCTGCATGGCCTCCAGCAACCCGGCTTGGGTGCGTGCCGGCGAACGATTGATTTCGTCTGCCAATAGGAACTCCGTAAATATAGGCCCGCGCACAAGCTGAAATTCCCCGCGCTTGGTGTCAAACACATTCATGCCCGTGATGTCGCTCGGCATCATATCCGGTGTGAACTGAATGCGACCAAATTCGGCTCCAAGCACGTGAGCCAGTGTTCGCACTAGTAGCGTCTTGGCGACCCCGGGCACCCCTTCGATCAAGGCGTGTTGGCGGGTGAGAACCGCAATCAATGCCTGATCCACCACAGCGGCTTGGCCGACGATGACCTTGGAAATCTGGCTCCGAGCGCGATCCAACGTGGAGGTGAGTGAAAGGGGAGCGTTTTGAGTCATCATAGTGGGTGTGCTTTTTGGTGAACAACGGAGCGTTGCGCGGTGACGTGAGCAACAACTTGGTTGTACTCGTCGATAGTAGCCTTAAGGACGTTAGGTTTTGATGGCGCAGAGTTAGAAGCTGCGCTTTGGGCGAACGCCGCACGCTTCACCTGGGACAGCGAAGCGAGATAGGTGCTAAGGCATGTCTGTAGCAGATTTTTGGGTGGAACCGCGCGCATGAGCAACGAAGAAAACCCAGCAAGAGGCGAGTTGATCGACTCCGAGCGCACGCTGCGCGGAGCTCGCCGCACCAATGGACTGCCGGCGTACCAGACATAGACCAGGCTCGCAACCAAAAGGCCATATAGGGCACCCTCAAGCCCGTAGCTCCGAGCCATGGAAACTATGCCCTTTGGTTCCTGAAGGCCCAAATGCGTCTCTTCGAAGACTATGTTGGGGCGCTCGCCAACAAGCCACAGAATGAAACTTGTGGCGCGCTCTTGCGCGATGGCCTCGTTACTCACTGGGTAGGTAGAAGCCACCACCACAAGCTCTCCTTTTCCAAGCTTTCGCTCGACCACAACGGCCTTGTTCACCTGCTCATACACCACGCGCCAGGCCGCGTTTTCGGGCGTAAAAAAGGCTCGCCCCCGCCAGGGGAGATGATTGGCGAGCCACTCTGGGCTGGCTGCTGCACGCACAACACGTTGCGCTTTGGCTTGACTGGCGCCACTCAGCGAGATCCCCCACTCCTCGAATAACCCAGCCGAGTGCTTCTTGGACTTGTGCTTCGCCTCCTTTTTAGCTTGAGCCTCCTGTTCAGAGCCCTCGGAAAAGAACTCCCCCACCCCACAACGCTCCGAATCGCAGCGTTCGGCAACATCTGTGTCCAGAAGGACCACTACCCGCAAGCCGGCCTGCACCAGCGCAGTTAAACTTCCCATGAGCCTATCGTCGGTGGTGTAAAAATCTTGAGGCGATATAGCCGCGAGTAGCAGTGTGGTACGCGAGAGATCGGCTCGCCTGCTCAGCTGGACGCGCTCCCGCCGTACTGACTTCTTTCCCTGCGACAAGAGGGCATCGTGAAGCACCCGAAGCCCACTTGGCTCGCTCCGAAAAGCTGAGCCGGCGGGAAACGAGTCACCCTGTTGCACGCGGGACTTCACCACCTGGAAAAGGCCCGCAACCACCGCAAGCACCACGATGAGGAGCCCCAAGCGACCGCTCAGCTCAGCCTTGGGCATGGTGCATCAGCCTTTCCGTGCGCTCACAAAGCTCCGCCACCGTTTGAGCCGTGGCTGTGTGCTCGCCGTACCAAACGCGCTCGAATTGTGCTGCGATTTGGCCAAATACTGGACCCACCTCAGCGTGAGTTAAGCTGCGCCGGCCGAGCTCTATACGGTAGTCTAACACGGACTTGGTTCCGGAGGCCGTTACGAGGCCCGCCGCGTTGAGACCTGAAACACCCGCGAGGTAGAGGGCCCGCACCGCTAACCGGGGTTGGCCTTGACGCAACAAATCCTCCGCCATCTTCTGCCACCCCGACGCCTCAAGAGCGGCCGGATCGGTGGACTCGTCAGCAACATCTGGGAGCTTAACATTTGAACCGCTTGCAATAGGTGTGGCGACCTTTGGCTTAAGTTGCGTCAAGCGCACAACAAGGAAAGCCAAAAGCGCAATGAGCACGAGCGCGGTAAGCGCCACGACAGTGTCTTCCATCTGCCACGGGGCGCGCATTCCCCCCTCGGCTCGGGCCTTCGGATCATTATCCAACTCGAACAGAGCCTTCAGCAGCTTGCCAATGACGCGAACCACGGCGTGAAATGCGTCTCCAATGGCGTCAAACACGCTCTGCAACCAATCCGGACGGCCGAGTTTGGGAGCACCCTGCCGAGGAATGCGCCAGCCAAACTCGCTGTGCTCCAGCGCCTCATCGAGCGACCTATTCAGCTCAACAACACCCGGCGGGACTGCGGCAAGCGCCCCGGCTTGCCAATTTCCCTGCGTGCGCGAAGCCGCCTTCCTCGACTCCACGGCTGCCAGCACCGCTCGGAGATCGCGCCCATCTCGCTCCGCCGCCCAGCGTTCCGACCGCAACACAAAGGCGACTTTGACCACCGGATCGAGACACAGAAAGACTACAAGGGCTACGACACAACCCACCGTGGAGTTCAATACTTGCAACGGCGAACTGAACTCTAGCAGCTTCTCACCCGTGAAGATGAAGCCAAGTTGAGGCAACAAAAGGATGAGGGTGAGAATGTTGAAATATAGAATGAACGCAAATGCGCCCAGCAGGCCCCAAAGGAAATGGTTTTCAAGAGGGAAGTGGGAACTTTGGCGCGACGAGCGGCGAACCACCTCCCTGAGGCCCCGAGAGCCATCAATATTGGTGAGCGCATGTTGAAAAAATGCTGACGACCAAGCGCTCGGGAAGACCAACAGCAAGCAAACAGCTTGTGCGAATAACCCAACTGGGAATAGCAGCATAGCCTGAGCAAGCTTGGCCGCCCGTGTGCTCCACGATGTCTTAGGATCGCGCTCCAACTGCCGCAAACGTTCGACAAATCGCAGCTGCCACGCCTTCATCCACACAAACCCAAGCGCCAGGCCGAGGGCGGATAAGGCGAGTGGCTGCTCACCCCAGCTATTCGTACTCAGCTTCACCCAATTATAAGCGCACAACAGCGCCATCGGGCCCGCCCCCACATAATACAGCACCAAAACCTGTGGCGGCAGAAGGCGGAGCTCATGCACGGCTCGGTCGAGAAGCTCAACCGCAGCCATAAAACCATCGCGCGAACCAAGGCTGGAGCGGTGCATTGACCCAATTCCCATAACACTCCGCCGAACGCGCTACTTAAACAGCCCTGTAAGGGCCGACCCGTCGTGAAAACTCGGAGGCAAAAACAAGAAAAGACGCCCAATGAGCAAGAAGAATAAGTAGCCGGCGAAAAGCCCAAGCACTGCTCCAACCAAACGCATACTCCATCCGCCAGCCCCAATTTTTGGCAACAGGGCGGGCCTGTTGAGGGCGTGAAGGCACCGCGTGCACAGCACTCGCCCCTCGTGTTCGGTGAGGCACTCGCGACAGTAAAAGCGAATGCAACCCGGGCAACGACCGGAGGCACCGCGGCTCTGATGCGTGAAACAGCGCTGCGCAACCAGGCTCACGTGGGCATGCCTCCTTGCAGCCCTGGGGCCGCGGCCGACTCGAATAGCGAGGGAGGGCTCAGCCGAGCCAATTCGTGTTCAAGTTGCCCGGGATCCACACGGCCTTGTGCGGCCTCAATGCGAGGAATGATTTCTGCAAGTGCCTTCTCTGCTGTGCGAACGCGGCAGAGAGAAGGCAACTTGCAGTCACCCACGGCGGTGGATAACCACACGCGGCAATGGGGCCCCCGAACTAACTCAGCCCCCACGCCAAACAAAGCCAGGGCCAGCAACACGACCGCGACTACCTTAAATTCAAAGGGAGCCACGATCGCCACTAACAAGCAGATGAGGCCCACCACGGAAAACGCCCCCCCGCGCCATGCCTGGCCGCGGTGGAGCTGCAGCTGCAGACCGCAAATGTCCGAATACGCAAACCGCCGGTACTTCTGTCGAAGCCAGCCGTCATGCAGCAGCATGAGATGATGCTCACCCAACCAGAGCGTTGATTTTCCTGCGATGGACGCCCCTCGGCCGGGTAAGGGAAGATACATCATGATCCCCCCTTCATAACGGGTGCAGGGGGTGCAGGGGGCTCGTGGGAGAAGAGCTCGGAGTAAGTGGTCACGAGCCACGCCACGGCAAGTGCGACCGAAAGCAACTGAACGAGCGCAACTCCCCCCGCCACCCAATGCCGGATACGAGTTCTCGGCACTGGCCCCAGCGGAGCCTTAAAATAGCGGAAGACGCGGTAGAGGGTGAACGCCGCTGTGAATGGGATAAGCGGCCAGAGGAAAACCCCGAGAATCAGCGGCAAGAGCGCCAGCATGAGATTCGCCGAGTCGTGCATGAAAAGCTCGCCGGCTTGCTCCACATCTCCCCTCCCCACTGCGCCCTCGATGCAGCTCGCACAGCGATGAGCTCCGGTGACCTGAATATCGCACACGCTACACAGGAGACGCCCGCACGATGCGCACGGAACCTCCGCGCGGTTGCCAGGATGAAAATAGCAGCTGGCTTCCGCTTCGGCTCGCGCGATCGGCTGCTGCCCGATAGGTTGACCGTGGAACTGGGCCGGGAAAGCCCAAGCGCGCACGCTCGCGCCACAGGCGCAGCGGGAAAAGCTACCCTCCCGAAACGCATCCGGCTGAAGCGGGCGCACGCAGCGAGCACAATACATTGCGCGGGCTAACCCCGAACCACCACTCGAGTGCTCGCCATGCGATCGTGCAACGTGCGACGCTCCGGATCATTGATGCAGATTAGATAGCCAATCAAGCACGTGCAGCCGGTTACCAGCTCCGACAAATAGCGGATAAACGCCGCGTTATAGCTGAGGGCCGTGCCGTCGGGAGCAACGACCCGCAGCTTGAAGAGCATCTTACCTGCGGTCGCACCGAACTTCCCGATGAAGAACGTGTAGTAGGCCCCCTGCATTACCAGTGACAACCCCATGGGCACGAGAGCACCGGTCATCACGGCGAAAACTTCGGCGGGAGAGCTGGCCGCCTGTTGGGGCATCGCCAGCATCATGGGTATCTGAATCATCCCTTGCGCGACCGAAAGGATTATGGTGTCCACAATCTTCGCTAACAAACGAATGCCAAAATCGGCGTAACTCATGCTGCCCAAGCCAACGCCCCCGCCGCCGAACCGAGCGCCCCCGCTTTCCTGCAACCTTTGAAAGAACAGCGGCTTGCACTGCGCACAGATCGCCATGCCCTGAAAATTCACAGTTTCGTGCGGCGGCACGAGCCGTTGACATTGCGAGCAGACGACGCCTGGGGCGCCATACGCACCTGGGGGGTGAGGTGGCGGTTGCTGGGGAGGAAAATTGGGGGGCTGCATGGGGGCTATCGCTCATTTCTGCCGGGGAAGCGACGGCTCCCCCTGGCGCGCGAAGAAGGCTACGCTCACCGCGAACATGTCGCAACGCCTGACGCCAAAAGCTCCCATCTCCTTTCGGCCAGACGTCTACGCCATCGATTTTGGCACCAGCAACTCGCTCCTGGCAGCGGCCAATGCGAACGAGGTGCACCCTCCCATCCCGCTAGACCCCGGGGCCGCTGACCCGACGCTGCTCCGGAGCGTCCTTTACTTTCCGGAGCGTGGGCGCTGTTCCTTCGGCTCCCGGGCGTTCTCTGACTACGTAGACAATGGCATGCAGGGGCGCCTCCTCCGCTCCCTTAAGCGCTTCCTGCCGTCTCGAGCTTTCACCAACACGCAGATCGGCCAACACACCTACGCGCTCGAAGACTTGATAGCGGCTTTTCTGCGTGAGATGCGAGACCGCGCCAACCTCTACTTTGGCGCGGACGTTACCCAGGTGCTCCTCGGCCGCCCCGCTCGCTTCGCGGAAAGTGACGACGACGATGCTTTTGCCGAAGAAAGGCTCGCCCAAGCGGCTCGCCGTGCTGGTTTTCAAACAGTGCTTTTCTGCCAAGAACCTGTTGCAGCTGCTCATGATTTCCGGGAGCAGCTTGCCGTGCCACGCCTAGTGCTCATCGCTGACTTCGGCGGAGGCACCTCGGATTACACACTCGTCCGAATGAGCTCCGCTGGGTTTTCACGCACCGACATCTTGGCTACCTTTGGTGTGAGCTTGGCCGGTGACGCGTTCGATGGGTCCATCATGCGCACAAGTGTCGCCAAGCACTTTGGGGGGGAGGTTCAATACCGGGTACCCTTCGGTAAAAACGTACTGACCATGCCGAGCCAACTGCTGGCCAAGCTCTGTTCTCCGGCGGAAATGTCATTCTTCAGCCGTAACGACGTGCGCGAATTCTTGAACAACGTAAAAGCCTGGTCGCTAGGAGAGCCCGACCGCGAGAAAATCGACCAACTACTGTGCTTGGCTGAAGATGCCCTGGGCTTTCAGTTGTTCGAACTCATCGAGGCGGGCAAAAAAACGCTCTCCACAATGCCAGAAGCCCACTTCTCCTTCGACTACCCGGGCATCCAAATCGATGAAATGTTGACGCGAGCAGGCTTCGAAGCGGGTTCGGCTCGAACTGTAGATGCGATTCTCGGTGCCTTGGACGAAACCCTGGCTCGCGGAGGCGTCACCGCCAAAGACGTTGACATCGTTTGCCTCACAGGGGGAACCGCCAAGGTCCCCCGCATTGCCGAAGCCTTGGAGGAACGCTTTGGGCATAAGCGGCTCCGGCACCTTCAGGGCTTCCACTCCGTGGCCTTCGGGCTTGCAGAACACGCTCGATTGAAGCTTGGAGTGGCACAGTTGGAGGGGCCGAGGAAGGCGTGAAAATTCTACATCTTCTTCCCGGAACGGGATGGGGCGGTGCCGAACGTGCGGCTTGTACGCTCCATCGCCTCGCTTTGGAACATGGGCATGAATCCAAGGTAGATTGCAGATTCACACCTGAAATGGCAGCCGCGTTTACGCAGGAAACGGGTGAAACGCTGCCGTCCGCTCAACGGGGGGAGTCAGCCACTTGGCTGTGGGCGCTGGCGGCACGCAAGAGAAAGAAAGCCTTTTCGCCTGACTTGATTCACGCGCATCTCTCCACACCGAGCGCAGCCTCAAGCCTCTCGTTCATTGCTGGCAAGGTACCGCTCGTCTTCACGTTTCACTTACTCCCGGCCACCGAAAAGTGGAGTCGCGTTCGCTTTCTGCCATGGGGCAGCCGCAGTTTCATACGTTGGCTACTCGCCTCAAACCGACGCATCCGGTGCGTCGCGGTGAGCGCGCGAGATCAGTCAATCCTGGCCGAAATGTTAGGCCTTCAGGCGGTGAGCCTAGCCGTGAACGCGCCGCCTTACCCGCCCGCCCGACCCTCGGAGCACACCGGTCCGATGTGGGATCCGGGAAACTTAAGGTTACTTTCGGTTGGGCGGCTCAACCATCAGAAGGGGTTCGACCAGATCCTCAGCGCACTCGGTACGCCATGCTGTCAACACCTTCCCTTTCAGTGGGTCGTCATCGGTGAGGGTGAGGAACGGCAGCATTTGGAGGAAACGCTTCAAGCATCACCCATCCGGGAAAAAGTGCGCTTCCTAGGCGCCAGGCCCGCGGACGAAGCCTTCGCGCAGGCTGAGCTGGTGCTGTGCCCAAGTCGCTTTGAGGGGATGCCGTTGGTTCCGCTAGAGGCGATCTCGACGGGGGCGCCGGTTGTGCTCTCACGCATCCCCCCCCACCTTGAAATGTTACCAGGCCTTGAGAGAGCCTTTCTCCCTTTGAAGCTAGCCGAGTGGCCCCAAGCCCTAGCTGAGCTCATCACAAGCCCCGAGCTGCGAGCCCAAATTCAAGCGGAGGAAGCTGCACGCGTTTCTTCGAACCCCCGGCAACGCTGGTGGGAGGATTACGCGCGTATTTACGAGGAAACCCTGCGTGGCTGACCGCTTGGCGGGTCGCGTACGCCACACTCAGTGTGTTAGACGAGGGCGCCTCGAATGACGCCCCTCCCAATCTGCGCATTTTGCGGCACAGCCGCTGGACTGAGATTTCGGAGGGATCCCTACGCCATCCACCGCTGCGAGGGGTGTGACTTTGAATGGGTGTACCCCGCTCCGAGCGCGCAGATCCTCGGTGAGCTCTATGGTGGAAATTACTTCGTGGGTGAAGGGCTTGGCTACACCGACTACTTCAGCCGTGAATCTGCGTCGAATAAACGAAAAGCGGAAATCCGCATTGCACTTCTCAACCGACTCGTCCCAGCGCGGGGCCGCCTCCTGGACTTCGGCGCAGCCAGTGGGGTATTCGTGGAGCGAGCACAAGCACATGGCTGGAAGGCCGTCGGTGTGGAGCCAGCAGAGAGCGCGCGTGCCGCCGCCGAAAACACAGTCCAAACTTCTCTTTTCGCCGAGCTGGCGCCTGCCGCCGCGCACAAGCCATTTGACGTAATAACGGCTTGGGATGTCCTGGAACACTTGGCGGACGCACCGCGGGTTCTAAGTACTCTTGCGGAGCTTATGGAGGCAGGAGGGCTCGTCGCCGTTGTCGTTCCCGTGATCGAAAATCTAAATGCACGAATGGCCCCCGAGACCTGGGATCAATACAAGCCACCCGAACACCTTACTTTTTTCTCACGTAAAAGCCTTAAGCGAGCGCTCGAACAGACGGTTGGCCCCGTGATCCACATGGAACCCGCGTGGGAGCGTTACAATCGCTACTTTTGTGGAACCGAACACACAAGCTCAAGCCTGACGCGTGCCCTAGGGCGTGTTGAAGGGTCCGTTGCAAAGGCTCTCACAAGGCTCCACGTTGCACCGCAAAGGTGGTTCGAAGATTCCGTTCTGATGATTGCAAGAAAAGAGCACAACCTCTCATAGCATGTGACTCGAATCCAGCTCGTACCGACATTCCCTCCTCATGCCTCTCCTTTTCCTTCCTACCCCCAATCCGTACCGGCCTCACCTGCCAACGTGGCGCCAGCCCCTGCACCTGCACCTTGCCCCCGTCTGGTTGAAGTTGGAAGCAACACTGAAGACGTGCAGAGGGCGGGTGTTGGATGTTGGTTGTGGGCTCCAGCCGTATCGAGCCTTCCTCGATGTCGCACAAACTGAATACATTGGGTTAGACCGAGAGGGGCCCCTTTCGCGGCCAACTCTGGTGGGGAATGCAGAGGCCATTCCACTGCCGGATAGTTCAGTGGACGTTGTGCTCTCAACGCAGGTGCTGGAACATCTGCCGGAGCCCGCGCTCGCCCTTAAGGAAGCTTTGCGTGTACTCCGCCCCGGCGGGCGGCTGATCCTCAGCGTACCGGGAGTGTGGCCTGCACACGAAACGCCCCACGACTATTGGCGATTCACGCGCGATGGCGTGGTGCACTTGATGCGATCGCACGGGGTGGACTTTGATGAAGTTGTGGGGCTTGGAAAGTTCTGGGCAACCCTGGGACAGATGGCAAACCTTGCGCTTTACCGCAGCGTCTTACTGAGGGAATTCGTGCCATTAGTGAACCTCGTTTGTCGCGGTATGGATAGGCTGGCTTCCCGCGAAGAGCTCGCGATGGTCTGGTTCGTAGACGGTGTGGTGAAGAAATCTGTTTAGTTCGCAATTATCTTGCGCACATAGCCGTGAGCTAACCCTCGCACTCCCCGGTCTAGTATCAGCACAAGGCTCGCGAACACAGTGGCACTTACAAGGACCCAACCGCTCAATGTCCAGGGGCCGTGCACCCACGGGACAGTTGCTCGCCCCACCATCCCACATGCGGCGCCGGCAGGGAGAAGCCTTAGCGTCCTAGAAACCGAACGCGCCTCGGGCACAAGTTCACGAATCGCGAGCAGCGTCATAGCAGGAGCTAGAATCAAGTGGACCTGGAACGCCAACCCAAACATGAGCATGGACCCACCCGAAAGGGTAACCAGAAGGGTGGCTATCCAGTTCGCTACAGTGGCAGCAACGGCGATCTTGAATATCCGCCCGGCTCGCCCAAGAGCTTCAATGGCAGCACTCGCAATCCAGGTGTAAAAAGTGAAACAAAATCCAATAGAGTAGATGTAGATAAGTGGAACTGCCGAGAGCCACTTGTCACCGTAGATAATCGAAACAATTGCGGGCGCGCCTCCTAAAAAGAGACCCGTAAATAGGAAACAGGGTGCAGCACACAGCACCACTGAGGTTTCGAGCTCAGCCACGAACGCTTTTCGATCCGCCTGGAGGCGGCTTAGGTACGGAAAATAGACTCGCCGAACGATGCCCACCGGAAGCGAGGGGAACCACGCAGTATTTTGGGCAAATTGGATGACGCCAAAGGCCTCCTTGCCGAGGCGTGCTCCAGCCAATAGCGGTGTTACCGCCGAGTTAACAAAGCCAACGATGTTGTTACCCTGGAATGCGAAACCGAAGCGCAATACCCCTCGAATGCGTGTCCAAGAAAAAACCCAACTCGGCCGCCACGGTTGCACCAGGTTGGCTAGAAGAGCGACCACACCAGCCTGAATCACACTCGCCCAAACGAGCGCCGCCGCACCCGCCCCTCGGAACGCAAGCACGACGGCGGACCCGTAGAAGCCGATTGTTCCGATAAACTCCAACGTACCTACCCAACCGAAGCTCACCTGACGCTCCAGCATCAAGATCGGAACAACGCGCGCCATAGTGAACAACAGGCTTAGGGAGAGCGCAGGCAGCAACCACTCCGCGCCGGGCGGCAATGTCTTCCAAAAGACCGGGAGAACCGGCACTGCGGCAAAGCTTGCAAGGCATACGCAAGCACCCAGGCCAAGCTGGAACCAAAAGATCGTCGAAAGCTCCACATCGTCCGGAGCTTCCTTCCTCTGCACAAGGGCCGCCGCAAGACCCGTATCCCCGATGAGTTTGAACAAAGACAATGCAAACTGAAGGATACCGAACACGCCGTAGTCACCGGGCGTGAGAAGACGAGCGAGGTATACATTACTAACGAGGATGACCAAGTTCTGAAGGACTGAGCGAAACCCCAACAGCGCCATGCTCCACTTGGCACGCTTCTTCAGGTGCGCCTTCTGGTCGGCATCGGCGTCGGCCTCTGGGGGCATCCGCGCACCCTAGCATCGGCCGCGCCCAGACCAATGGGGTTGGTTCACCGGTAGGTACCGGGGACTTATGCAAGGTCGGCTCGCACCCGAGGACCCCATTCCTAAGGCTCTTTTGGGGAACGCTTTGAGAAAACGGATGGCCCTGTAGGATGCCAGCGATGAACGTGCTCGTAACAGGCGGCGCGGGGTTTATCGGCTCAGCCTTCTTGACGCTCTCGGTGCCTCGATATCCCGAGCACCGTTTCATCAATATCGACAAACTCACCTACGCGGCGAACCCTGCGAACTTGGAGCCTATAGCTAAGGCTTCGAACTATGAGTTTGAGCTTTTGGATATCGTCGACTTTGAAGCCGTGATGGACATCTTCGCGCGCTACAAACCCGAGCTTGTGGTTCATTTTGCGGCGGAAAGCCACGTTGACCGAAGCATCTTGGCTCCCCGGGCCTTTGTGCGTTCCAACATCGAAGGCACGTTCAATTTGCTGGAGGCGGCCCGAGCCACCTGGAGCACCGTTTCGGGCCAACACTTCCACCACGTGAGTACCGATGAAGTCTACGGGTCTCTCGGGGAAACGGGGCGCTTCACCGAGGCCAGCCCCTACGATCCCTCAAGCCCGTATTCAGCATCGAAAGCGGCGAGCGACCACCTAGTGCGTTCGTACGCCAAGACGTTTGGTTTGCCAGCCACCATCACCAACAGCTCCAACACCTATGGGCCGCACCAGTTTCCCGAGAAGCTCATTCCTCTCATGCTTCAGAACGCGCTTGAGCGTAAGCCGCTGCCACTCTACGGCCGCGGCCTCAACGTTCGTGACTGGTTGTATGTAGACGATCACTGCGAGGCCATCTGGGCCGTCATTCAACGAGGTCGCCTCGGCGAAACCTACAACGTGGGCGGGAATGCGGAGCTCCCCAACGTCAAGGTGGTAGAACACTTGTGCCGCATTCTCGCCAAGGAGTTGGGCTGCCCCCCAAGTGAACTGACGGAGCTTGTAACCTTCGTTGCCGATCGCCCCGGGCACGATTTAAGGTACGCGATGGATTCATCCAAGATTCTGCGCGATTGCGGTTGGGTGCCCAGGGAAACCTTTACTTCTGGGTTGCTCAAGACGGTCCGATGGTACCTCCAGAATCAGCAGTGGGTAGAACAGGTGCGCACCGGTGAATATCGAGCGTGGCTCGACGCGAACTACGCACACCGCTGAAGCTCAAAGGGGCTAAACCCCCCGTTAGGCAAACAACCACTGACTAAACCGCTGCACCGCAGCCGGTGCGACTGAGCTTCCCCGGATTTCCAGGACACCCAGCAAAGAGGGTATCCTCGGAGTTAGATCATGGAAAGCAAGAGTCGTCGAAAGCGAAAGAAACACACCGAAGAGTTCAAGCGAGAGGCAGTTCGGCTGCTCGAGACACGAGGCGAACGGACTGTCGCTGACGTTGCGGGCGGCCTAGGCGTCGCCGAGAATCTGCTGCACTTGTGGCGAAAGAA
>JANRKO010000058.1:0-16468 GCA_033763455.1 Polyangiaceae bacterium | reverse complement strand
GGTCGCCACCACCACAGCGCTATTTCCAAGCGCAACTCTTCGCGCCGCATATTCTACGATCGCCGCTTTGACCTCCTCAGCGTATCGGCGCTCACCGCTCGCTTTTACTGCCGCTATTTGCCGTCGCAGCTCTGTTAGCTGCTTTTCTAGTTTGTTCTTTTCTACGTCTTCCATCCCCAGATTGTCGTCGCTCTCGCGTCGTTCGTCACGACGGGGCACGGCGAGGTGTTACGTATCGGCGGTGAGCTGTCCACTAGAAGAGCAGCATCGCCCCGTTAGCCAGCCTGCCTCAAGGGTCTGATCCGAGAGATCTCTTTGGCCGTAGAAGTCATCGCCTCGTAGAGATCCCAGTTCTGCTGTAGATTCAACCAAAATTCTGGTGTCGTGCCCAGCAGCTTGGCGAAACGCAAGGCGGTATCAGGAGTGACAGCTCGCTTTCGTTTCACGATCTGATTGATGCGCTGGAAGGGCACGCCGATTCGTTGGGCGAGTTCCACTTGGGTTAGGTTGAGCGGCTCCAGAAACTCATGAAGGAGCATCTCGCCGGGGTGCGTGGGCGGTCGCTTGGTCGGTATTCGATGCATTGTTGGCCCGCCCTGTCGCTGCAAAGGTGCCCGGTTTTTCAGCCTGTTGGATCGAGGGAACGAACGGCCACGAGTTCGTTGTCGGACGCCACCCGAACATCGGCTTTCCGAAGGGTGACCACCGCGCGCGTCTTGCCGGACGCCGTGAAGAACTCGACCTCAAAACCACCATTCGGATAGGCGTGCACGACCGTCCCCATATCGCCGCTACGCAGCCCATGCTCCGGGACATCGGTGGTGAGGACAACCTCTTGGTAAAGTTGATCAGACATCAGTCGGGGTATGCCGTCACAAAGCGTGGTGTGTCGTCTTCAGCGTTCATGATCCAGACGGTCTTGATGGTTGCCTGGCGCCCTGTAGGCCCGTTTAGGGTAGCACGAATCTCATACTTAACCCCAAACTCGCTGGGCTGACCCGCCCCTGCGGTACCGCTGCGGGCGATCTCGAGCAACGCCTCACGCAGAAGGGCCCAATTGGAGTCGTCGAAGCCAAGGGCCCGAAAGAATGCGGCTTTTCCCCGGGCGCGGGGATTAACGGGCGACAGCAAGTAGTCGCGGACTTTCTCGTCAGCTACGAAGGCGTGTGCTGCACCGGGGAGTTTCACGGTTGCGTTTTCACCCTATTCAACTGCGGTCCGGGCACGACTTGAGGGTGTCGATGAGGCAGCCATGATCGCCGCAAAGCAGTGCCTGGGCCTCGACGAACGGCAGCCAATAGAAGTCAAAGGCGAGAGCCTCCGCGCTCTCGCTCTCGGTGGCGTGGCGCTCGTAGTGTCTCCACGAATCGGCGGGCTTACCTGCAATCGGTAGGTGGAAGAATTGCCGACGATGAAGCTCGGTCTTGCCAATTGTGCGTGCATCGAATTCGACTACCCCAAGGGCGCGCGCGCCGAGGAATGCTTCCAGGCCCGCTTCTTCGCGCACTTCACGGAGCACCGCATCTACCGGGGTTTCACCAGGTTGGACCGTGCCAGCTGGTACTTGAAGGCCCGCGTCAGGAAAGTCCCTATGGCGAAAAACCAGCAACCGCGGACCATCCGTCACATACGCAAAGGCCTTGTCAACGACTCGCACAGCGCTCCTCCCTGCCCAACCGTACAGGCCGTCAGCTCCGAGCGCCAGGGGAAGCAAAGCGACCGACGGTCCTAAGCTGCAAAGGGTTGCTGGGTAGCACGACTCCAACGAGCGCCGGAGTGCGAACTGCCACGGTTGCCTAGCCCCCGAGCGCCTCAGTTTTGAGGACACACGTAGATGTCTGAAAAGACCTCATATCTTCGCTCCGGACATTCGATCTCATAGACGTCAATCATGCTGCCGCACCGGCCCCCTGGACCCACGGAGCCTCGCCTTGATGCGTGGGCCTCGCCGAGATCCTGGTTAAAAGGGTTTGATCCGTCGTCGCAGCGCAGCGCAACGAGCTTCTGCAGCGTAGCCGGGATTCCGCACTCTTCGAGCGGCCGGTCTAGGCTAGTGGAGAGCACCGAAAAGCTCGCGGCCTGAGCGCCGTTGCGGGATTCGAATCGCTCGCGTGGCACCAACACGGGCCCGAATACGTCGGGCCGAGTGCAGGCAGCAGCATCGCGGTTATCAACGGATCTTGCGGGCGAGCTAGAGCGAGAAGTAGTTGCACATCCGGCGGCAGCGACAACGCTGATTAGAGTGAGATATCTGGGTTGGCTGATAGTGGAGACAGCGAAACATCCTCCTATTGACCGACGAACACCTGAACCGGAATCCTTCGCGGCAGCTCACTATGCCGCATATATTCGATACGCCAGCCGGCCTACGCGACGTTCCTTCGGGCTCACCTTTCTTGACGCAATGGTCCGACACAGTCGCTGGCCTGCTTGTTGGCAGAGTCGTGAACCCGTGGGTGACAGGCGAGAGCGTGGTAGCGGAGCGGTCCATCGTGTGGATTGGGTTTCCGCGAACGCGCTTAATGGGCTCTTTGCGAGATGACCGAGCGGGAGCCTTCGCTGCCGCAGACGTACGGAATCAGCAGTTCGAATATTGCGAATGGCATACGCAGCGCAATGCTGCCGGAAAGATTACCAAAATCACGTTTTGTACGGAAACGGGCGAATATTGGGGCGCCTTAGCAAATTTCGATCGCAATCTCGTGCTCAACCTCTACCGCAGCCTCGTGAGTCCGGCAGTTTCTATGAATGATCTGTTTCCAGGCGGCGGCTCGTATTTGCCCACCAATCGCTGGAACACCACCGATGGCATCGTGCACTACATTGTGGGGATCAATACACTTGCGGCGGCAGTCGGAGTGGTCGCCGGCGGAGTCGGTTTTGCGTCGAGCGTAACGCCCGACAATCAAGCCCAGCAAGCTGACCCCGCCCCCCCGCACGCCGCCGATCCAAGGGTTAAGCTGGACGCGGCTGCGGTAACCCGCTTGGGGTTCGGCGTGGGGTTGCGCGAACCGATCGGGATCTACATCGCAGGCTGGGATGACACAGGTTTCAGCAAGCCAGATGGCTCACCGGCGGGCAACTACTGGCGCATTGTTCGCGGCCACGCGGGAGCCGCGCTCCGAGTTGAATACCAGGTGCCGGCAGGGGAAGGATTCGTCGTAGGCGATATGCGGATAGGGGGCAGGCGCATCGCCTATGGCAGCCAAGTTGCGGAACACATCACGGTAATGGCCGGCGCCCTCGCCATCTCCAGAGGCCGTTGAAGGAGATCTTCAGAACATGCCAAAAAAGAAACCTTCCGCCACGGCTAACATCGCGAGCCAAGGGCTTTTCGAACGCCTCAGCACCGAGGCTCGCTTAGAGTTGCCGTTCCTGGACTATCCAAGCCTGAGCCGTATCTACGGACCCGTAATTCCTGGGGCTCCCGTCGAAGCCGAGTTTTCCGACGAGAAGCGAGCTCAGATCCAGGGGAATATAGTTCCTGGTTTCAACAAGCCCTACCAACACTTCTTGTTTTACAATCTTGGGCACGTTAACCACGCGCGGTCTTTCCTGCGCCAGCTCTTGCCTGACGTCACCACCATGGATCAGGTGTTGGCTTTCGTACGCGGGTACCGCTCGCGCCGCGCCGAAACAGGCCGTCGAGATGTTGGCGCTTACGCCACGTGGATGAATCTTGCCTTTTCCTCGGCCGGCTTGAGGAAGCTCATGGATCCTGCAGCCGTGGATGAGCTCAATGCGGAGAGCTTTCATCAAGGGCTCGCGGAGCGCTCAGAGTACCTTGGAGATCCGTCGTCGCCGAGCCACCCCGGTCACAAGAGCCGCTGGCGCGTGGGGGGGCCGCATAATCCAGCAGACTTGATGATCATCGTCGCGAGTGATCTTGAAGCAAATCTTGTGGCGAAGGTTCGGGAGATCCAGACAGAAGCCACGGGGGCGGGCCTTTCGCTCGTTTTCGAGCAACGCGGTGACGTGCTTCCCGGTGCTCTGCGTGGCCACGAGCACTTCGGCTTTCGGGATGGGATTAGCCAGCCCGCAATGCGGGGCCGTGCCTCATCGCATCCTCAAGATTTCATCGTTCCGCGCTACATGGCGCCCGGGGATCCCAAGGCAAAATTCATGGCCAAGCCCGGGCAGCCGCTCATATGGCCTGGCCAATTTCTGCTCGGAGAGCCGCGTCAGGCCCCGGGCGATCTCCTCGGAAGCGTAGCGGCAGCAAGCCAGCCCGCTTGGGCAAGGCTCGGTTCGTTTGTGGTGGTTCGCCGGCTGCGCCAAGATGTGCCAGCGTTCTGGCGGTTCGTCGCCAGCGCTTCTCGGCAAGTGGGTCTCCCTGCCGAGCGTGTGGCGGCCATGCTGGTGGGTCGCTGGCGGAGTGGCGCGCCCATCCTGCGCTCCCCCCTCGCCGATAATCCGGCGCTCGGTAGTGACGACTTCGCGAACAATCACTTCGTCTTTGAAGGCGATTCGCAGCCCGCTGCGTTGACCTCAATCCCCGGCTACACGGGGGACTCCTTTCCCCAGGCAACCCAGGATTTTCTGGCCACCGTATGCCCCCATTTTGCTCACATTCGCAAAATGAACACGCGCGATGCTGCCACCGAAATGGGCCCGCACACGGACATGATGCTGCGCTTGATCTTGCGTCGAGGCATCCCGTTCGGGCCGCATATTTTCGGGGTGCGAAAACCCAAGCCGACGCTCAAGCGCGCTGAGCGCGGGCTCATGTTTCTCTCCTATCAGAGCAACATCGAGGAGCAATTCGAGTTTTTGCAGCGGCGTTGGGCTAACTCCACGATTCAACCCAACCTGGGTGGGCATGATCCGATCATCGGCCAGGCCGACCGCTACGGAAATCGCGAACGCCAGATCGACTTTCCCACACCCGGCGGACCCGTGCGGCTCACGCTCGACAGCGAATGGGTCACTCCCACGGGAGGGGGTTACTTCTTCGCCCCTGCTATCGGCACGATTGCGGCGCTAGCGATGCCAACCTTAGACCTCGGGCGGCTCCGTGATCTCATCCCGAAGCCGGACGTGTTCTGGTGGCTGCGCGACCCCATGCCGGGTCCACCACCGTTTTTACCCCTCGCTGGGCCACCTAAGCCAGAAGCGCCCCTCTCACTCCCTGCGACTACCCTAAAGGCAGCGCGCGGACGAACGGCAACCAAGCGTCCGTCCGCAGGCAAAGCCGTCGCCAAGCGCACCTCCGCAAAGCGGAAGCGGGGGTGAAGTGTGGGGATGAGTCCAAGGACGGCAGCAGTGTCGGCTCTTTCAGATTGATGAGCCGCGTGGGCCTACAGGCAGCGAAGGTGATTGCTACGCAGCGTGCAGTCCGCTGCCGCCCCTCACCTTCGAGTTCAGCGCGCAGTTCCCTGCGGTTTCTGGCGCGGTTGTGCGCATTAATCCCGCCGCCACGGCATCCTTTCCGGTGTGTTGTCGGAACAGTCTCACGAAGATCGCTCACAGGTTTCCCCATTTGCTGAAGCGGGCAACCGGGTCGGCGCGCTGATACTGGCGCGGCTTGGGTCGTCGGGATAGCGGACCAAAATTGAGCGGCTCACCTACCACGAGTCAAGAACGGCCGTGACCCGACGGATGCCTTGCTCCGATTCCACGTTCAGGCGCATCGGGGAGCATCACAATGACTGGGACATTAGTGCAGCTAGACAAAGCAGCATCCGCCGTCCAAAACGCGGTCGCACCGTATTCAATCGCGGTCGCCAGGTGAATTGCATCGGGCGATTTGAAGCCGTGCCGTGCACGCAGCGCAGTTGCACAGTCGATCACCTTTGCCGTCACGTCGAGCACTGCGACGCGGCTCGCTCCGAACAACATGTCGTAACGCTCTAGGAGTTCATCGTTCCCATCACGCATTGGCTTCGCGCGACACTCTAGCCGCGTTAGCTGAGACGTGACGAGCCTCGACGCGGGGTCGAGGTCACGGATCCTTGCCTCGACAATGCTTCGCCACCCAGGCTGCCCCTCCACGAGGTAGATAAAGCAGCACGCGTCGAGATAGATATCAGCCACGGTCTGTCCAGCCCGCTCGGTCGTCGGCGAGGTGGCGGTCGATATCGTCTTTGCTACGAGTGCCTGCGGGCATTGAGGCGATCACCTCGAGTACGTCCGGTGCACGCGGCGTCGCTTCCACGGACCGAAGGAACACTTCGACCTCGCCGTCCAGTTCGTCCACTCGCTCGTTGAGCTCGATGTGGCGGCCATGCAGCGTTCCACGAACTACAACACCGTGTTCCATGCTCTCAAGCCTAGCGCATGATCAGCAAGTCGCGAGCACAGTCTCGCCCAAAGGCCGATTTTGAGGAAAAAACGGCGACTACGGCGACGCTCCGGCGCGAGAGCCCCAGCACCTCCTGCTGCAGCAATGCCTCGTGCAAGCGAAGCACCTAGCTCAGGGATACAAACCGCATTAGGCGAGGCGACGATAGAGCTCGGCGTTTCTTGGTCAGAGGGGCTTCAACTTGCCTTCGCTTCGGAGCGCGTCGACTGTGCGGCATGCTCAACGTGATCGGCGGTCGATCCTTCGACGAAGCGAGTTTTGTTTACCTCTTCGACCACTCCCTCCGTTGAACCCGACTACCGCAATGTCGCGGGACGTTATGGTTGGGCAAACTTGGCGACTACGCCGTTGTTTGTGTCAGCAACAACTGCTCCAGGAAATATGAGCGGCGACTGCTGGCGAACGAGGCCAACGTACAGGTTGCCAGCCGCATCGGTGTCGAGCCCCGCTAGATATGGCCCAGTTTTCCCTTTTTCTGAATCAATTCGAGCGACCTGCCGAACGATTCCGCTCCTGTCCACAGATGCTAGAAACACCGCGGCCTGGTTAAGATCAATGCTGTCGATAGTCGAGGTCTGGTCGCCTATCGTGACCTTTTCCATAAAGACGCCTGCGATGTAGAGGGCGTTGTTCTTTCCAAATGCGAGTTTTGGCCGAACGAGTTCATGGCTGTATAGATTGAGGACGTATGCCAGGTTGCCGTTCGGATCGAAGACGACAACCGCCGTGTTCTGAGCATTCAACGCAGCCTTCACCGGCACGCCGGCGACGCTAAAATCCGCCGAGAACCAAAAGGCCGTGGCCGACCATCCCTCCCTAGACACTGCCAGTTCGACGCGATCGAAAGCCTGAGGATCGAAACCGGACACCCAACGATGCTTGCCCGCGCCGTCTACCTTCATGACTCCGTTTTGAAGCGTTGACTGGTAACCAGCAAGGAACACATTCCCTGCCGCGTCGAGGTTGAGCACAGAACCAAAGGTTGGGCGTCTCCAGAGCTCGACACCGGTATTGTCGAATGCCACGGTGTGGCCCGTTGGCTGTCCCGGTTGACCCGTCGCAAAAGTCGTCACCTGGCCGTTTGATGCAGAAAAGGGTCTCCCCGAAATTGCCGCCCCCAAGAGGTCAAACACTCGGAAAGAGAACTCCGCGCACGGGAATCCGGGACCTTGCACGTACAACCAGTACTGCCCGGGGCCTCCGTTCTGGTAACAAGGGGTAACGTACTGCGGGCCAAAACTATAATCGGTTCTTCCCGTTACCAGGAACGCGCCGTTCTCAGCCATTGCGGTGGCCGTAGGGGGAGCTGATGCCTTAGAGAAGCCGCTCGCGTCGAAAACTCCAGTGCCCCCCACGAGGTAGTCCCCATTGTCGTTGACGTCCAGCACCGAGAAGGTTGCGACCGGCAATGTCTTAAGCCACGTCAGGCCCAGGGGAAGTAGGGGCTGGGGGCTAGCCGTGGTCCCGCTGTTGCACCCTACAATCGTACAGGCCGATTCGACCTTCTCGTTGCAGCGCAACGGACGAGCTGCGCAATCGAAACTCCACGTACACCCGGGTGTTGCCCCGCATGTTGACTGGGACAGGTCGGCGCATGAGGTCACGGCGAGATGGCAATCACCGACGTTGATCCCCAGGGCTAGGCAATCAGGGGCCTCCAGGCACTGTTCGTAGGTTTTCGCTGAGCAAGTATCAGTGGGCGTTCCCGCGCACCACCCAATCGGCGTGCACCCTTCTGCAGCCTCGCAATTTGAAAGAGTCAGTTGTTCGCAGGCATTGGCTTCCGACTGACATTGATACACACCCGTGTTGCCTTGGCCGGCTTGCCCCGCCGTGCCCTGAGAAGGGGTGCCGCCACTTCCGTCGTTAGAAACGCCCCCCACGGCAGAAACGCCCCCTGCGGCTCCGCCGGCCGAAGCTCCACCAAGTGCGAGCCCACCACCTGCCTGAGTTTGCCCGCTCGCACCGGCCTCGGCCCCTGCCCCACCAACGATTCCGGGCGCGCCACCAACGCCTAACGAGCCCCCCGCCCTCGAACCACCAGCGTCCGACGCTTGACCCCCAGCAGACGCGCCGCCGGTCGCCGACGGATCCCCAGAAGGACCACTATCCGGGCTCGTACAATAGATGGCACCTGCGGAAACGAGGGTGGCGGTAAGCAACTTGAAGCGAAGCGCAAGCTTCGACCGGAGTTCATCCAGGTGGGTGAAGGGGGTATGAGGCGCACTTCGCTGAATCATCGGCCGACGCTATACGAAAGGGCGCGGTCAACCAACCCTCGGCGGTACCACCAATCCCAGCCGAGCAGCCCCGATTCCCACAGCTGCCGCACCTTCGTGCCGGTCTGCAGCCAAGTGGCTCCATCCTTCTCGTGCGCGGGACTGCCAGATTAGGGCTGCCTAACCGGGACAAAGCACACATTGGGTCTTGGCTTCCAAAGAGTGCAGGCACCGGACATGATTAAGTGCATGCAGTACACAATACGCAATATTCCCCCCGAATTAGACCGAGTGCTTAAGGAGCGTGCCAGGCGGCTCAACAAGAGTGTTAATCAAGTGGCACTCGAGGCGCTGGCGCACAGCGTTGGGAAAACTGTCAGGCCTCGAAATCTGCGAAGCTTGCCCGGAGCGTGGTCGAAGGAGGAAGCGGCCGCGTTCGATCGATCCCTGAAGCTACACCGTGTGATTGACGAGGAACTCTGGAAGTGAAGCTGCTGCTCGACACCAGTCGACTTCAGACGCGCTTTCAAACGATGGCGAGGTCTTCGATCAGCTTGAGTCCGCGGAGGTAATCCACGTCGGTGATTGCTCTTGGGGAGATTCGCTCTGGCTTTCGGCGAGGGACACGCGCTGCCAAGAATGAAATGCGATTGCAATGGTTTCTGGCGCAAGATGGTGTCATCACAACGGCGGTCGATGTGCCAGTATCGCATCGCTACGCAGAATTGCACAGAGCATTCGACCCACCAACATCCCTGGGATAGCGGCAGTGGCCCACTCTCCCCGAGCGATCTGAGGAGCATCATCTACTGTTGCAAGTCGGATGCGCATTGACTTCAACCGCTCAGCGTTTGGGAACGGCGGCCCGCACGATCCATTCAGTAAGCTGCTCACGACTTAGTTGGCCTGAGGCCAGCGCGAGCACTGTGGATTCTTGCTCATCAACAGAAGCGGTGAGTTCGTACCCGTTCATGACAAGGAAGACTTCCAAGGCGGCGTGACCAACGCGCTTGTTTCCGTCCACAAAGGGGTGACCTTGGACGATTGAGAAGCATAAAGCGGCCGCCTTTTCGAACAAGCTGGCATAGAGGTCGACGCCACCGAAGGATGCCTTCGGCTGAGCCAGCGCCGCTTCAAGCCTTCCAAGATCGCGAAGGCCGGCACTCCCGCCCGACTGCTCTAGCAATGCCTCGTGCAGACGAAGCACCTGGCTCAGGGATACAAACCGCATTAGGCGAGGCGTCGATAGAGCTCGGCGTTCTTGTTCAGAACGAACTCCATGGCCGACTCAAACTCGGCATCTGGGACATTGAGCAGGTCCGACACGGCGGCGCGGGCGAGATCTTCCGGCAGGACTCCAAGCCGTTTGGCTCGTTCCCTCAGCTGCTCGACCTCACTTGCGTTGAGTTCCACCGGGATTTGCATTCCTTGAGTATAGCGCAGTGATTGGCAACCCGCGAGAGTTGAGTTTGCGCCGAATTTTGACGCGTACTAGCGAAGGCTCGGCTAATAACCCTCGCACTTCCGAAATTGTGCCTTCGGATCGATAGACTGCAAATATTCCAACATGCGGTTGCGTCGGCGATGGGGAGGAGAGGGTTTCAATGCTGCTTGCACTTCGGGATCGACCTTGGGCTCGGGCTCCTCGTCCTCGCAGAGATCTGGCCGAGGCATTCCCTGGCGATGGTCAATATGTTCGCACGCGCTGACGTTGCTCGCCTGATCGAAAGCGACCACATCTTCGGTCCAACCGCCCTGCTCGTCGCGGCGCATGTGTAGCAAGAGTCGGAGTACGCCGTTCTGATCGAAGAACCGGCGGTACTCAGCGTAGTGGTGTTCGGTTCCCCCAAACCAAGTGAAGCCCCGAACGGTCCCGTTTTGGTCGGTAACAAGTGTTTGCTGACAGGCCTCGTCTTTCTCCTCAAGCAGGGAGCGATTGGCGACGCCTCGGATGACTTCGCGAAATAGGCCCGCGGCGGATCGAAATTTGGCTTTGGCTAAGGGCTTAGGCTTCGTGGTTTTAATGGTTAAACGTGCAAGAAGCTCGGGATCATGCTCAGCCGGTGGCGGTGCCGGGGCTGGGGCTGGTAATTCTGGGACTTGCACAGACGAGGCATTCGGGGTCCGCACATCTGGAGCAAGCGTTGCGGGCGGGCGCTCAACCGTTGCCGTTATCGGCTCGCTCGGAGCTTTTCGGGCTCTCTCGGGGTTGTGTGCCGCGTGGAGCCTACAGGTGGCGATGAGGCACGAAGAGATGGCTAAGACCAAGAGGGAACGAAGCGTTTTAATGTGGGTGATCAAGGTGTCGGTCAGCAATGCCTTGTTAGCCCGCTCGCAGGGATGGGACTTCGAGGAGCGGATCGTGCGGTTCATCAATAGAGATGTTGAGGACATGGCTCGGCCACAGCACAGATTCGGACCAATCCGATGGGTTCACCTGGAAGGATCGCTCACTAAGTGAGACGTTGTCGCGCGCCACCTGTAGGAATCCCGCTGCGAGGTCACCGATCACTGGAACGGATTGTACAGCGGGGAGCACTACGCTGACCCGCTCCTTAGATTCGATCCGGACGTGAATTGCTTTATCGTGAAGTTTGCGGCTCCCCTCGAGGAAGCCGGAAACATCTAGATATCTGTCAACCGGCGGAAAGAGCGCGAGACAATACATCAGCCCAGCTGTTCGCGCGCCGGACAACGGATGCCGATGAACGGACAGACTTGCATGAAAAGTCGGGCACGTCCGTTGATCGTGCGGCGCGTATAACCAGCCATTCGGCCCGTTCATCTCCGTCCCATAGCCGTAACGGCGCCAGTTTGCTCCCAGGTGCTCGTGAAATGCGTCCGGTTTCTGGGAATGCGCCGGAGCATTGTATCGTTGACAGAACCGACGAAGTCCCGATGCCATGTCATTCAGAAACAACGTGAAGCGGGCAACATCGTGGACGTGGGGCGCTCGAAAGTGGGCAATCCGATTGCGGATCGCTCGGACTTCTTCAATTCGGGCCGTAGTGATTTCCTTTGGTGGGAAGTAGGGCTCGAAAAGTTGCCAATGCTGATCATCAGCTATGATCTTCCAGAGCTCAGCGAACGTAAGGTACGAGAGTGGTGAGGCGTGGGCGGTTGCCATGTGATGCAAGCGCTTGTCGTTGCCAAGAGCCCGTGGTGGCCACTGAGCTACCACCGACCGGATCGGTGCCTCCCAGTCGACATAGGCAGCGCGAAGTTCCACATACACTATGAGGCGGAACCAGTTCTCAAGCTGCCAAGCCATCCTGAAGAGGGCCGCCCCGTCCTCGGGGACAGCCTCAAACGGTTTCGAATCTTCCATCTGTATCCTGCCCGGGCTAGCGAGCATAGAAAAACCCGACTGATAGCCGCATGCAACCCCGCTCGGTCCAACCGGATCGATTTGCTCTCGTGGAGCTCGCCCTTTCTTGCGGGTGGCTATTTCGAAGCACACAATCTCACTTGACGCGTGCGAACTCCACAACAACTGCTCCCTCTTCGGACAAGACTCGTTGGCGGCGGCGAAGTAGATCGACCAAGCCGATCGCATTGCTCAACACCATCATCAGATCGTGGCCGGTCATTACAAAGAAGTTTGGCTGCTTGCCTCGCGTGATCGCGTCCTGGGCCGACGCCGAAACACCATTGAGTGAAACAAAGACCCCCCTGGTGAATGCCGATTTTCCTTCAATTTTTCCTCGGAACACAAGCAGATCAGCTTCAGGAGACGGGTCGACGTGCCACTTAGCTTCGAGAAGATAGACCTCGTTGTCAAGAACGAACGAACCGTCAATCTGCTCTCCAATAACACGAAATGATGATCGAGGAACGAGCCCTTCGAGTTTGAAGAGGGAGTTCAGCAATCGCTCAAGACTGAGACCGGCTGCCTGCCGATCGCTCAAGGACGTCAAGGCGCAGAGCTCCTGTTGTAGCCGCTGAAGCTCACTTGAACGGTTTGCTCGTTCAGTGCTCTGAACCTCGTCGGTAAAGCGCGCACTGCTCAGGTTCGTCTGGGCGCGTTCCACGTCTGTGCGCGACAGTGCGTCTCGGAACGCCGGATCCCACAAATCAGGAAGTCGCATCCCCACTTCGAGTAGCGCACCGTTAATGCCCTCAACCTCGGCTGACCTGACCGGGTCTTTCTGCGCTTCCCGGTAGGTTAGTCCCTTCCGAACAATGCCTACGATCAACGGCTCGAACCGCTCAGGCCTGTACTCAAGTGTGGCCTGTAGGAGCGAAACCAGGCGGGGGAGTTTGCTCCCGGATTGTGGCCAGTACTCGGAGAGGCCGAGCTCAGCAGCCACCGTTCCGAAGTTGACATGCCCTTTCCACGAGGACGCCCCTGAGCCCGGTAGGAAATTCTGCAGAGCCTTCGCGAGATCCTTGACGCCATTAAATTGCTTCAGGGTAAGGCGCATCGCTCACAAACGTACCAGATCCATGTCCGGCGCGTCGACCCGCTCCTACCGTTCCGCAGCACCTCGCGTGATCTTCCCTTCGCGAGGCGCTGCAGGTCTACGCCGCACTCCAGCCGACTCTGCCGCCTGATGCCAAGAGTTGTGCGCCTTAGGGCGACTCCCTAGCTAAAGCCTTCGCCGTGGGTTCGCTTGAAATGACTTCATCCAACACCTGGGACGGCAACCGTCCGTGAAAGAGCGACGGATCAAGGCCTTCCCGTTCCTATGACGAGCAAATAGCTGCGGAAAAGAAGTGTGTTGTTGAGACCCAATCTCCCATTGCAGCAGATCGCCATCTCTGATCGCGTTGCTTTTCATCACGAGCCGTGTAAGTTCTTGTGCTTCGGGGATCGGCCAAGCGACCGCAGGTTGAACCTGCATGGGCCCACTTTTCATCGGAGGCAGGTGGGCGACTATTCGGTCCATGCCCCAGACGTCCTTGGCGTGGGGCATCGCTCCCTGGCATGACACCCCGATCCAGTTCTGGCGACGTTCCAGCCTGTGCGCATCAATGATCGCGCGCCCGTAGCTAAGGTCGCCCCAAGTGTAGGTGCCATGTGCCATGCCGCCTCGGACCATGAACGAGTTCTCAAGTCCCACAGAAAGGAGCTCGCGGCTGAACGACAAAATCGCGGAAAGCCCCTCGACAGAGCACGAGGCGGCTGCAAAAACCGTATCCGAAAAAAGGCTGCATCTGGCAACTCCACTCCGAGCCTTTGCAGATTCGACCAAAGATACCCACTGCCCGATGCGGGAATCGACCTGAGCGGCTGGAGTGTTCGTGATCATCGCGGAGAATCCGAGGACATCAGCGACAAGAAAGTAGCCCGTCTCGATCATGGAATTGTTCTAAGTGAACGCGGAGGTCTACGTCTAACGGCATTGGATTCTTTCGCTTAACACATACGAATATTAAGCTGCAAAGCCGAGCGAAGAGTGAAATTCAATATTGAGTTAACCCGCCGTTCAAGGCTCGTTGTTATCGGGCTCGTATCCCTCCCACGGATCGTCGGGAGCGTAGTATTCGGCAGCCTCGTAGGTGTACGTTACGGTGAACGTGTCCCCCAGATTGCTAGCATGCAGCTGGGGTAGGCCGGAGATCTTAAGGCCGCAAGCGACGCATTCGAACCGCGAAGGAACGTGGGTCTGACGCTCAATGATCTCATCACCCTTGAGAGTTTTGTTCGGGGGCCCTGTAGGTACGCCGGTCAGGATGGAATCACACTCACAAGCCGGACATTTGACGCGGTGGCCAATATGACGCGTCGCCCAGGCGGTTGCCTGCGCAACCAATTGCTTTCTTTCGGGGGCGCTCTTGCCCGCCCAAACCGTCTTGTGGGCGCGAATCGTACCCTCAACTGCCTTCGAGGATTGATCTCTCGCTGCGGCGATCATCGCTTGTGCAGTGGCAACCGTTTCATCGTCAAAAAGTGTATTCAGTGTCTCGTCCATCGAAACCAGGAGAGCCTCGCAGGTTTCATAGAAAATGGGGAGCCAAGTCGAATTCTTTGTGTTGTCTAGAGACAGCCTACCGGAATGAAGCTCCTCGTTGCGTCTGTGCATATGGAGGACCCCGAACCCCGCGAGTCGCGGATCAAGTCCAGTATGAGCTTCGCGCAGCCTTGTGAACACCGCTGTAATATCGATCGAACGAGGAACAAACTTATTCGTCTTTGGCTGATGGCCGAGGGCGTAGTATACGTTGGGCCACTCCTTCTCGGCGAGGAGCGTCGGACTGACGTTCGCAAGCGCTGCTCTTGCGAGAAGTTCCAATGCCAGCGTAGACCAGAGCATGAAGCGCCAATCATCCGGCGTGTTCGAAGCCATCTCCTCCGCGAAGCGCTGTGCCTTCGCCAAAAGTGCGTCCTTCGACCAGGCGTGAGGATCAGCCAGAACTTTCACGGACTTCTTCTTTGCGGCCATCACAAATTTACAAGGTACACGCGCTCTACTCGACGTGACAAGGCCGTCGTAAGAACGCCCGTCCTGCCGTGCAGCATCCGCCAGTTGTCAATCACGAGGGTATCTCCGCGTTCCGCTAGTGAAATGTGTTCTCCCGGCGCTGCGGCGAGGAAGCTGCTGACCGCTTCGCATGTCGCGCGGCTAGTACGAGTAGCCGGTCCAATGAATATCTGATCCCATCTGAATAGGCTTACCCCTTCGATGCGTTGAAGCAGAGGTAAGAGAGACCGAGCACCACCGACTGGGCGACGAGGTAGCACCAACGCTCGACGCAGAGCGGCTTGCCCGACTGCGTGGACGATACCGCCGGAGTCAAATAACCGGGTTGCTACCTCGGCGGCCCCCCTTATGCACCGGAGCGCCAAATATCGCGGCGGAAGCGACCAGTGAGCGAGGTCAGTATGGAACGGGAAGGCATCGAGACCAAAGTTCCCGCTATAAATATTAGGGGGAGCATCGGCCCGTTTGCGCGGACAGAGGATCTGAACGCGATCGAGGCCAGCAAGCGTGGCGATGGTACCGAGTTGCGAAACTGCGGAAATGGTGGATTCGTTGCTAAGGAGGCGCGGGACAAAAATGTAACCTCGTGTCGCCACCTGCCGTCTGACTGTTGAGCCTGGGGCCATAGGGTCTCGTCGGGCCAAACGTCCCAAGTTTCAGCGCGTGGGGCGGACGCTAGCGTGTGCGGTATCCGCTGCAAACGGCACGACCAATGCGTTCGGGCTCCGCCCCAAGCTCAGCCAGAACGTCCAGCAGCACGCGGAACGAAGAAATGTGACCTGTGTTCGTGCATCGTCGGGCTAATTCTTCGAAGTACTTAGCGTCACAAGCGCACCCCGGGTGCGCTTTTGTGTACGAGAGCCCCCGTTCCCGAAAACTCGCTTTGAGATAGGCAAAGTGATGCTGGGCGCGAACGCGAAACTCGGGCAGGAGAGGCATCTTTTCGGGGTCCAAATGAGTCACATCAAAATGTGCAACGAACTTGCCAAGCTGGCTCTCCTGTGGCGTTCTGCTAACAATCTTCCTGTGCGCGAGAAGCCACGTTTCGATGCAGCAATCGTGAACGACAAGTTTCGTTCTTGGGAACGGCTGAGCAGACTTCAAAATAGTTTGCAGCTCCTCCAGCTTCTCGTCCCTGGACATTTCCTCCGAATCGACGCACACAAGAAACGCGTCGATAGCGCCGTGCTGAGCAATGTCCTGCAACGATTGGATAATACGCTGCTTGTAGCTGGGGTACCCATTTCCGGAAACGAGAAAGAGCGAATTTCCCCCCAAGTCTTCTGGTCGACCGACGACTTCAAGTTTTGGAAGCGCCGCCCTAAGCCATGCCCGGTAGAGCTCCTTTTCAGTTCGCTTCCCTTCCACTAGCGCATAGATGTTTGGAGCTGATCCGATTTGCTGGACAGATTTCATAGGACTATGCCGCCAACTTTTGAGCGATGCAAGATTCAAAAGTTGATGGGCTCAGGTTTCCGAGAAACGTGTGAATGCGTTTCCGATTGTAGAACACCTCAATGTAT
>JANRKO010000057.1:0-45014 GCA_033763455.1 Polyangiaceae bacterium | reverse complement strand
CATTGCCATCGCGGTACTCATCACCGACCACCAAGTCTTGTTCGGCCCAGTAGCTGCAAACAGGCTGATAGCCCCGGCCGCCCCAAGCGGGCTCGTTTTTGGGATTGGGCATCCACAGACAGTCGCCGCCTCTTCCGCCCTGTTTATCCCCAATCCCAAAAACGAGCTGCCGCGCTGCCCGAGACCTTGCATGTCGCACCCCCCTCCGTCGCAGCGCGGAGCTGCCAGGCACACGCCCCTCCCGCGTCTCCCTCACACAGGGAGACGCTTGGCGAGGGGCAAGCTGCCGCATCAAGCGGCAGCTGGGGAGGGCATCCAACCAATTCGGTGACGCCCTCTACCAACAACTATGGAGCAATTTCGATCACTGACACATGAAGGCCGCGCCTTATCGCTGGATCAGGGTACACGCCCCCTACACGCCCCCCTACACGCCCCCGGGCGCTTCCCACTAACCCCCAATAAACTGCCGATGCAGCTCGAAGTAAGCGCCCTTTTGTTGGACCAGCTCTGCGTGTTTGCCGCGTTCAATGATTTCGCCGTCGCGCATGACCAAGATCGTGTCCGCGTGGCGAATGGTGCTCAGGCGATGTGCGATAACGAAGCTTGTTCTTCCGGCCAAGAGCTTCTGGAGTGCCAGCTGCAAGCGAGCTTCTGTCACCGCATCGACGCTGCTCGTGGCTTCGTCCAAAATAATGATTCTAGGATCCGG
Organism: Polyangiaceae bacterium; assembly: GCA_033763455.1. Taxonomy (GTDB): domain Bacteria; phylum Myxococcota_A; class Polyangia; order Polyangiales; family Polyangiaceae; genus JBBRRP01. Next base: position 44,302 of record JANRKO010000057.1, on the reverse strand, counting down.
CAAAAGCGCTCGGGCGAAGCAGATGAGTTGGCGTTGCCCAAGGGAGAGGCTGCCCCCACCCTCACCCACGTCCGTATCGAACCCCTTGGGAAGCTCGCTCACTAGGTCCCAGAGGCCAAGCGAACGTACCGCGTTCTCCACGTCCGCGTCGCTGGCCTCCGGGCGACTCATGCGGATGTTTTCGCGCACGGTGCCCGAAAATAGAAAGTTATCCTGCGGCACGGTGCCCACTTGATGGGCGAAGGATTCGCCGTGAATTTCTTTAGAATCCACGCCATCCACCAACACCGCACCGGTGCTCGGCAGATAGAGACGCCCCACGAGCTTGATGAGCGTGCTCTTTCCGCTGCCGGTGGGGCCAACAAGGGCGATGGTCTGACCCGGCTCTGCGCTGAAGCTCACATTGCGCAACACCGGGCGGCCAGGGGCGTACTCAAAGCTCACATCACGAAACTCCACGCGGCCCTTTAGCGTGGGCAGATGTTGTGCACTGGGCGTATCTGACCAATCGGGTTTCGTGTCTAGCAAGTCGAACACGCGTTCAGCGCCAGCCATCGAGGTGAGGGCGTTGGTGTATTGGCCACCAATTGCGGGGATCGCCGAGAAGAAGAGGTTCGACATGAATAGGAACTGGATGATGGTGGCCAGGCTAACGTCGCCGTGAAGCGCTTGAAAACCCCCGAGCACGAGGAGCACCGCCAAAAACAACTGCCCATTAAACTCAAGGAGGGGTAGGAAAGCTGCCGATTGCTTGGTGACCTGCATGTTGTACGTGGAGTGATCCACGATGAGCTCTTCGAATAAGTACCCGTTGTACTTCTCGCGCACGAAGCCCTGAATGACGCGAATCCCCGTAACGCTCTCCACCAGAGTGGCCGTCACGCGGCTGAAGCTCTCCTGTACTTGACGGTACGCCTGAATGAGCCGGCTGCGAAAATAGCGCGTGATAGCCCAGAGAATGGGAACAAGGGCGAGCATCACGAGGAACAACTTCCAATCGTAATACGCCATCATTACGGCGCCCACGATGGCCTGCCCCGCCTGCACCACGCTCACAAACACAACATCTTGCACCCCGGTGCGCACGGCATCGACGTCGGACGTCATTCGGCTGATGAAACGCCCCACCTTCCTTTTCTGAAAGAACGAAAGCGGCATGCTCATGATGTGCCGATGCATATCGTTGCGAACATCATGCACGATGGCTTCCCCAAACAGCATCGCCCAACGCGATCGGTAGATGCACACAATTTCGGTGAACAACTCAAAGCCGACAAATGCGGCAACTCCCCAAAGCACATTCGTGAAGTTGCCCTCAGCGATGGGCCCCCCCACCACTTTGCCGATGATCCACGTAACGAGTGGAACCTGTACGGCTCGGATCGCGACGAAAACGAAGAGCAAGGCCCTTAACCGCTTGTGGCGGCTGCTATAATCGTAGAGCCGCCGAACCATCGCCCAGCTGATCGGACGTTGCACAGGCTCGTCCGACCCGTCACGCATGAACCGGAGGGCTCGCCCCTTGGCAACCTGAGCTAACGCAGGGTCCACATTGACAGCCCGAGCGTTCACGAAATTCCTCCAGAGGCCAACAACCCGAGGTCGTCAAAATCCCCGGTTTGGAGCCGAGCCGTACGACTATAAAGCCCACTTTGCTCCATGAGCTCCGCATGTGTGCCACGCTGCACAATACGCCCGTCCTTGAGCACCAAAATGATGTCTGCTCGGCGCAGCGTGCTCAAGCGATGGGCCACGATGAACGTGGTGCGATTCGCTGTTGCGCTATCCACGGCCTCAAGCACCTCGTGCTCGGTATCCGGATCCACCGAAGCGGTGGGATCATCCAGAAGCAAGATTGCCGGCTCTAACAGAATGGCACGGGCAATTGCAATGCGCTGCTTCTGACCACCCGAAAGATTGGTAGCCGCTTCCTGCAGGAGCGTATTGTATCCTTCGGGCAGGCTCATGATGAAATCGTGAACGCGGGCAACTTTGGCTGCGCGCTCAATATCGCCCTGGCTCGCGTCCGGCTTTCCGAATGCAATATTCTCGGCAACGGTAGCGCTAAAGAGCAGACTCTCTTGAAACACGACTCCGACGTTTCTGCGCAGAATATCGAGGTCGAGCGAACGAAGGTCAACGCCATCCAACAAGACCCTACCTGCCGTCGGATCGTAGAATCTTGGGATTAGGCTGAGCAACGTGCTCTTCCCCGACCCTGTGCCTCCCAAGATCGCGACGCACTGCCCCGGCTTCAGCTCAAAAGTGATATCGTTAAGCGCTGCTTGCTCCGGACCAAACGCAAATGAAACGTTCTCAAACTTAAGAGCACCCTGGATGCGGCTCGGACGCACCGGCGCGCTCGGGCTTTGAACCTCAACCTGTGCGTCTAACACCTCAAATACACGCCGAGCCCCGCTGAGGCTCTGCTGTAGCACATCCACCACCGTGGCCATCGTACGCACCTGCACGCCGAATTGCTGCAGAAGCCCAGTAAAGACGATCAAGCTGCCAAGCGTGAGCTCCTTTTCACAAACCAGCCAGCCTCCGTAGCCGAGCAGTACGGCAACGTTCAATTGGCTCAAGAACTGGACCGAAGGGCCATACACGCTCACTGCTCGAAAGATGGCTGTTTGCTGCTCCTTCACGGCCAGATTCCGCTCGACAAAGCGCTCGTGCTCTTTCCGCTCCTGACCAAACACCTTTAGCACATGAATGCCTTTGGTGCCCTCCGCAATGCGCAGCACCATGTCGTCCACCAGCTTGCGATTCTTTGCGTATTCTGGTTGCGCCCACTTGGAAAAGCGATTCGTAATAATCGCCAAAACAGGCGACAGAATTAAGCTTGCCGCCGTTAACCCAGGATGGGTCAGAAACATATAGGCCGCGTAGAGCAGCAAAGAGAGGGCCATGATGACGCCCTGAATAACCACGCCATCAACAAAGGAACGCAACAGCTGAACATCGCGCGTGACGCGATTAATGATGGATCCACTAGCGTGAGCGTCAAAAAACCTAAAACTCAGCCGTTGCAGCTTCGCATACACGTCTGCACGCACTGCGGGCACAACGTCCATATGAACCAGCTTGCCCGCCTGAATCGAATACACGTAGGTGAGGCACCCGCGAAAGAGTGCCATAGCTAAGATAAGACCGCTCAACGCCAGCAACGTGTGCCAGGTATCTAGGCTTGCGGGGGGAGCTAACCCAAGGGGCCAGCGCGGCAGCGGCGCACCCGCCTGCAGATGATGGCGGATCACGTCTACGCCAATGCCGCCAAAGCTGAGACCCCAGACCCCGAGCAGAAGCAACAGCGACTGGAGGCTGAGAACCAGGAGACACCGCACGCGGTGCCGCCAGGCGAGCTTTAACAAGCGAAGTAAAACTTGCGCGTTTGAAGCTGCCTCTGCGGTGAGGCCGTCAGGCGAACGTTCTTTTGGGGACATGGCAAGTTAGATGCGCTGACGTCGACTGCGGGTGTCTGACAGGACGGCACACCAAGCAAAGAAATAAAGCTAACAAGCGAGATTTGGCGTAACCAGCACCGGAAGCACCACGCCGGACGGGATCCTACTTCTGGGGATTCGAACAGCAATGGCATTTGTTGCTCACACCGCCCAGCCATTGCCCTTTGCTTGGCCGCTGACCTTACCGGACGTGCTCCGGGGAAGGCTTGTGGGCGTTATCCCTACGATGCGCTGCGCCACGGACTCAGTTCTAGTGCAGATAAAATCAGGATGGTGGCTGCTCGCGTAACTCCGAAACGCGGACCCAGCATACGCCGTCCACGGAACACAACAACTCAACCCTTTCGGAACCCTGACGCCAGAGAACGCATGGGTGGCTAGTGCGCGACGGCTGCGCCGCCGATTTCGATCTCACCCTCTTGAATGTTGAGCTCATCGCGCAGCTTCACACTCTCGATTCTTCCATCGCGGATGTTGATGACTCGATCCGAGTTCTTCAGCATCTTATGGTCATGGGTGGCCGTGATGATGGTAACGCCGTGATCGACGCTTAAGCCCTTCAAGATCTCGATAATCTCGCCGCCGGTGGTGAGGTCGAGGTTGGCGGTGGGCTCGTCCGCCAAAATAATGGTGGGATCGTTCACCAGCGCGCGAGCGATGGCCACGCGCTGTTGCTGCCCACCGGAAAGCTCGCCGGGGCGGTGCTCCAGCCGATGGCCGAGCCCAACCTGCTCTAGCCGCTTGGTCGCGATTGCGTCGGCGTCTGTTTGGCTCGCACCCATGAACACGCGTGGCAAAGCGACATTCTTAAGAGCACTGAGCGAAGGGATGAGATTATACGCCTGAAATACGTAGCCGATGTAGTTGCAGCGAACGTACGCCAGCTCGCGGCTGCCAAGCGTGGTGAGGTCCAGCGGGCCAATGCGCACGGAGCCCTCGCTCGGACGATCGAGCGCGCCCACGATGTTGAATAACGTGCTCTTGCCTGACCCAGATGGGCCCATGATGGAGAGGTATTCCCCCCTGAAAATCTCCAAGCTGACCTGATTGAGGGCGTACACAACCTCGCGTTTGAGGCGGTAAATCTTGGACACGCCCTCCACACGGATGAGGCGTGCACCGCGCACAGCTGAGTCGGCCGCAGTATTTGTATCGGTAATCATGCTCATGAGCGCCTCACCCGTATTCCTCAGAAGGGGAGCGTAAAAACGCTCTTAGACACGAATGTGGCTCCAATGCCGAGCGTGCCGATAAGGCCCATGCCGCAGGCGAAACCGGCGAAAACCACGGGGACATACTGGCGCCAGACCAACCCGAACTGCCGCCTGAAGTAGAACCGCCCAATCAGGGCTCCGATAAACTGCGGGATCACCACGAACGGTAGCGTCTGGTTTAACCCTCGAACAATGCCGTAGATGAAGAATGTCGGTGCGCCGAGCCAGGCAAATGCCGCGAACAGAACACCTCCCACCCCCAACCCCGCCAAGATGTAGTTGCCATTGAATGCCGCTTCAAACTCCGTAAAGCCACCCAACGTGGAGGAGAAGATGATGGACTGCTGGGCGGCGGTGACTTCCCACCACTCTTGGGCGAACAAGTACTGCGGGCTTGGGATCGGACCGAGGCCCCAGATGAAATGGGCGAACAGGAGCGAGCCGCCGACGATGATGGGAGTGAGCAAGATTTCGCTCTTCCAAATCGACCAGAAGCGCGTGCCTGTGAGCTCGCACTGCCGATAAAACACCGTCATGGCCCCGTAATTGTGAAGCGGGATGGGCAGGAACCAAATGGCAACGCCATGGTAGCCCGAGAAGATGAAGCTTGCTTCACGCACGAACGGAATATTCAGCACCTCGCCGGCGATGCCTTCGAGGCGAGCAGTGACGTAGCTCACGATCGGCGTGTAGATAATCGCGTAAAACAGCATCACGCCAACGACTGGCCAATAAACGGCGCCGTCAGCCAAGTAGAGCAGCCAGGTGGAGACGGTGATGTACATGGCCATGACGCCCAAATACGTCGCGATAATCACGGCTGTCCTGATATCACCACGCCCAGCTGGGATATCGAACGCCGCCATTCGGCTGCGAGGCCCCGTAAGCTTGGAACGCTTGCGCTCCGCCGCCCAAGCCTTACCCACCGAGACGAAGCCGGCGATGGCTATCGCCATTCCAACTCCGATGGCGAAGCTGAAATAGAAGTCCATCTGGTTCTTGTAAAACGTGGTCTGCATGTTGTCCCCCGGGTTCCAGGATTTCAAAATCCCGATCTCGGGTAGATGCAGAATGGGGTTGAGCAAGAGCGTAATAACGAGCCCCGCAAACGTACCCACAGCAGCCCAGTAGGGAAGCACCATGCCCAAGAGCAGCATGCCGAGGTCGAAGGAAATTGCGATCGCTGCCGCCGGCAAGAACTGCCCGGTTTGCGAGGTGAAGTCCTTAAACGGCAACGGCAAAATCGTGATGGGCTTGTCGAGCAAGGCACCGGTTACGGTTGGGATCCCAATGTAGATGGCTCCAAACACGATCCCGAGCACGCTGCCAATTGAAAATACGCGCCAACGCCAGGAAGCCTGTTGCGCCGTATTTTCGCCAAGCGCTGTGCCTTCACGCGCACTTGTCTCGCTGTCTTGCTCCTCCGAGAGCGCCATGATGCCCTGAGCGCCAACAGGAGCCATTGGAAACGGTAACTTCTCGATATCACTGGTCAGGCGGAAGAGGCCGTAGCCGAGGATCATGTTGTCGATGCGCCCAATCACCATAGTGAAAACCACTAGGCCAATCACCGGCAGCCACTCAGGCAGCAGCAGGGAGCGTTGATCGAGAACGGCAGGATCGGTCGGCACGATCCATGTTGGAAGCTTCTCCGCGATACCGGCAGCACGAGCAGCATCGGATTGCGCGAAAAACTGCGCCCAGATAGCACCGAGGCCCCCCTGAAACTGGCCTTGTGCCATCGAGGCCGTAACGATGATGGCGCCAGCCAAATAGAAGAGCGTGAAGATTTCGGCACGACGCAGGTGCTTGTTCGCGCGACGAGCTACTTCGATAAACAGGATAACCGTCACCCATTGCGCTGCTGGGCCAATCGAAAGACCCGCAATTAGGGTCATGTAGATGGAGCCTGGCACCATGAGCATCGCGACGAACAGTGCCCCCGCGAATGCCGTCCAACTGAAGCCGTCCTCGAAGGTTCCAGGTGCCTTCATGAGCGAACGGAACTCTTCGAGCTCCGTATCCGCACGGTGCTTTCGGCTGAAAAATCCGGGTGTTTTGGGTCGCACGTCCGCCATCTTCAGTCCCTGCTAGGCCTCGTTTGGCCCCAAAGTTTTGAGTGTTTCCATGCGGTAGTGCTCGATCATGTCGTTCGAAAGCGTACGCCACAGCAGGAATTGTTGCCGAAGATCACGCATGAACACGCCATTGGCACGGAACCAATCATTGCTAGCCCCGCTTTCGCGGTGCACATGGATGGCCACTTCATCCACACCTTCAATCTCAGACGGCGCCGCCATGAGCGTTAGGTGTTGGGTTACACCAAGGTCAAAAGGAGCCAACGCAAAACGCCCGGTGAGCTCCAAGTTGCCCTGCGTTCCGCGACGAATGCTCACGTCCGACGCCGCAAAGCTACCCAGACCGGCATCGTCGTGAGCGCGGAAGTGTTCAGCCAAGAAGCTTACTACCCCTGTGATGTCATAAGCCGACACCGTGAAGGGGAACTTCAGCTTCAGATCATCCTGCTCGGGAGCGGGCAACCGCCATGCTCGTGCCAAACCCGGGTTGGCACTGCGGGAGGCTCGCACAGCCGGATAAACAGCTGAGACCAGCACCGTGAGCATCACCACAGCAATCGCGAAGAGCGAATTCGTGGACGAGAAATTGATCGCCGCAGGCTTCATGTAGCCAGCCTTGGCGAGAGCCGATGCGCCCAAAGCCACGAACTGAGCCAAAAGCTGCCCACCCATACCGCCGACCACGGCGTAGACGGCGGCTTCGGCGAAGAACAGTACGCCTACGTGCCCAGGGGACAGCCCAAGCGCCGAGAAAGTGTAGATCTCGCGCTCCCGGTCGCTGATGGATCCGAGCAGCGTGCCGAAGATGATCAAGCCGCCAAGCAGGAGCGGAACGAACAGAGCAAATCCTCCCGACACCTCCGTGAGTTCTGTGAGGAGTAGCCGCTCGACACCCGATGGCCCGGCAGCCCAAACCGGCATCACCAGTGTCTCGGCTAACTCTCGGCCCCGTGCCTGAACATCCACGCCTTCGCCCGGGTAGATACCCAGCGCAAAAAGCTTGCCGCCTAAGCGTTGGACGAAATCCGACGAGGCAATCATGACTTGATCGGCACTCAGATGCACAAAATCACGGGCCACATCTTGGGCGAATGCAAGTTCCGTTTCGCTCTTGTCAGCCTGAATTTGAGCTGGGCCGCTTTCCAACGCTTGAAAATCCACCGGCAGCACGCTGTGCCCATCCACGTGCTTCAAACGCTGAAGCTCGGCCGTATTCACTGAACCGCCGAACGTGGCAGGCTGGCCATTCACCAAGATTGCCTGGCCCACTTTGAGCTCAAGTACATCGGTAACGATGGGCGGCAAAAATACCGCTCCAGACTTCAGCCGAAGGCGCTTGGCCTCAGGGGTTCCCTCACCCAATGTGGCAGTAAGCTCCGGCCAACGAGGCACTTCAGCATCCGAAATACCCATGGCAGCATCAATCGCCATGGAGCGCCCGTCGTCAGCGCGAGCCACAGAGAAACGCACGTCTACGGCTTTGTTCTTGGTATCTTTCGTCAGCCAGTAATACGGGGCCACCAGGCCGCCTACACCTTCCTGGCCAAATACAAGATCCTTCACGCCTTCCGGTAACGGGGAGTAATCCAGCTGGTGCATCGCAATGGATGACCGCGTGTGCGGGCTCTTCGGGCCCTCGTAGGTAGTGCGGAGCCCAACCTTCTGGCTAAACGATGCGAATACGAGCGTCGTAAAGGTCAGAATCACAACCGTGATGGCCGTTAATGTGGTGCGCGTTGGGCGCCGCCGCATCGTGGACATACCCATGCCAACCGCCGCCAACATGGTTCCCATGCGCGAAACTTCAAGGCCGTGAACACCCAAAGCTTGCCCCTGCATGGCCTTGAGCTCCGTCTTGAACTTTCTGACAACGATGTAGATGACCAAACTCGAAAGCAGCAAAATGGCGAACGCCAAGAAGATAATGACCGGCGTTGCTGCAATCGCGAAGCCCGGATGCATGAAGTACAAAAGCCCAAAGGTGCCCAAAAACATCCCGGTAAAGCCGGCCAAACGCCCGTAGATCGTGGTAGCGCACACAATCAGGCGCTCAAGTGCAAACGCGAACGGAATAGCAAGGAGGAGCAGCATCACGATGGCATGCACCAAATCATCCATCGTATTGCGAAGCGGGAGATAGACCCGCTGTGAAAGCGCCGCACTTCGAGCGAACGCGCCTGCCTGCTTGGCAAGATCTGGCTCCGCTTTAGCTTGTTCTTTGATGCGAAGCGCACGGCTGTGCAAAACTTCAATGTCGGGGCTTGTCACCCCGCGGACCCGAAGCTGCCCTAGGCGAGCCTCGTTCAGATTCCAGAGATCGTTGGCGGAGTTGTCTGCAATCGAGAAGCTCCCAGAAACTTCCTTTGGATCGAGCCCAGATCCGTACGGAGACTTTGGTGAGAAGGGGCCAAGCGCGGCAGCACCCATCACCTGGAACACCTTGAGCCGGCGATCGACAATCTGATCCGACACATAGGCGAAATACTGATCGCCTAGCTGCCCCCAGAGCGAACGGTTCGTCCTGAAGGCCGAGTCTGAATTGGCCTTGAGCAGCTTGAAGCGCTTCGGGTCACTCTCGAAGCCGCGACGCGCCATCCAACGATATTGTTCACCAAAGAAGAGGTTGCTCCGAATAAGCTCGGTGGCGAGCTTCACCTGTCCTTCTTGCGTGCTAATGGCTTGAATGCGTCCATTTGGGTCGAACAAGCTGCCGAGCACCATGATCTCGGAGTGGACATCGTTCCGAAGCCCCAGCAGACGAAAGCGACCGTTCTGATCCACGGGCTCGAGCGCAAACGGCTCAAAATCAGCAATAACCTGGGCGTCCTTCAAAGACGACCAAGCTTCTCCCGCACCTGCAAAGGCTATACTGCCCGGCCACAACGCAATCATGGCGCCGCCGGCGGGGCGATCTTCAGCCAGGCTCCCGCTGACCTGTAGCCCCGCGTAATCTCCCCCTTGAGAGCCGCTGTCCCAGGTGGGGTATCGACTCAACTTCTGCGCGGCGAGCACTCGGGGCAAGGATACTTCAGCGGAGCTCGCAGCGGCCGCCATGAGATGGGTGGCTTCGAGCCCCTGACGCTCAACTCTGGCCCAGTTCAAACGGCCTAACGTGTCGGTAGGCTGCCCGTCACGTGGACGACGATCAGCACCGCTCATGAGAGCAAAGTTGTAGATGCCGTAGGTGCCGGCGATCGAACTGGAAACTGCAAACGGCGCGGGCGCGAACGTGAGACCAAAGAGGGGATCGGTGAGTGTCCTGGGATCGAGCTGGTTCACCGTTTGGGGAATGAGGCTTGAGGTCGCGCGCAACGCGCCGAGCAGCCCACCGTAATACCCGGGAGCGTCCGTGCCAGCCGCCGGTAAGCGCCACGGCGTGAGGGCGTAGGTCCAATCCCCGACAACAACACCCCACGTGGCGCCACCATCCGAAAGATTATATTGCGCGTGGAACACGATAAACAGCGGCTTGCCCTCGGGGGCCAGCACCTTGCGCAACGCAACCTTCTGATCGTCCATTTCGACCAGAGCGGTGAGCTCATTCAGGCGTTTCTTAAAACGTGAACCTGAGGCTGCTTGAAGTTGTTGGAAGAGAGTCTGGTAGAGCTTGGCCTCTCCTTTGTTTGCACCGCCACGCGCCTGACCTTCAACAAAGGCCGAAAGCGCACCTTGATGAAGCGCTCGTCGGATTTCGTCCCAACGCAGGGCCTCAGCCTCCAAGCGACGAACCTCGGGAGCAATCTCGACGGCTCCAGCACGCCCCGCTTTGAGGCGCATCACCTCCACGATCTTTCGCACGTCGTCGCGCTTAAAATTGGCTGCTTCTACCAGGGCGCGCTTGAGCCAAATCTTGGCGGCTCCACCGCCCGGCGGCTCCGGGGCGCGATCGAACAGGAGCCCATTCTTCTCAAGCAAAAGCGACATCGCGCGCACATGGAGCAACTCTTTTCTGTGCTCCTCGCCGCGACGCGTGAGCTCATCCGCATCGGACAACCACGCTTCGTAGACTTCCCGTGCACCCTGGTGGTAACGCGCCTGATTGTCCAAAAACATCAGGATAACGTCGCGTTTGGGTGGGTTTTGTTTGAGCACCTGTGCGGCCTCTAACAGCGCCGCCACGTTCGCTGCACCCCGTGCTCCTTGCGAAAGCTCCGGGACGACCCCAAAAGTATCGTAATTGGCAGAGAGCACCACGGCTTCAGCTTGGCCCCCTTCACCGGCGAAGCCCGGTGCGGTGCCGGCAATGCGCGCGACAATATTTCGACCTTCCGTGCGCCGCCAGCGACCTTCAATGAAGAGCTCGGCCTTGTCGTAATCGCGCGTGAGATCGACCGCGGTCTGATCCGCCGAAACATAGGCCCGCACCCAGTTGGCGGGAACGCCGGAATTTCTCGGCTCGGACGCAACGGCGTCGCCATGGCCCAAGAACAGCACAGCCTTGGCACCGTACGCAAACGCACGTTGCCAGCCTCCGGTGCTATCGTAGTCAAGCACAACGATAGCGCCCTCCACCCCGCGCTCACCGTAGGCCTCCAAGGTTCCTTTTCCGACATAGCGCAGCGGCCCACTCACGCCCTCGGGACCTGTAACGGACAGGGCCGAGATATTGGGCCTCATGGTGTGAACCTGAACTCGCTGCCCGTTAACCAAGAGTTCCGACCGCTCGGTCTCCATCTGCCACACGGGCATGTCGACAAAGAACGTTTGGAGGCCCATGTGCCCAAGCTGAGCCGTAATGTACTCGGCCGCCTCAAAACCATTGCGCGAGCCGGCTAAGCGGTGCGGATGTTTGGTAAGCTGTTGGAGGTCAAAAAGAAAAGCGTTCTCCTCTCGAGTCAGCGGTCGATCAGCAATCTGAGCGGCGCCCCCCGCACCCGCTGCAGCCTGCTCTGACACCGACGGTGCCCCCGCTGCGGACGCGGACGAAGGAGTTCCCTGTGAGACAACCGATGGATCAGCGCTTTTCTGCGGCGCGTCTTCGGCGTGGGCCAAAAGCGACCCACAAATCCAAGAACCACTTAAGGCCAGCAAAAGTACTGCGACGATTCGCAACCAATGTCTCATGCTTCACCGCCGATGGTACCGAGCTTGATCCGAATGTTTTCTCGCTCCTCAACGCGTTCGACGAGGCCATCACGAATCCACATGATGCGATCGCAAACGTTCAACAGACGGTGGTCGTGTGTCGAGCACACGATGGTAACGCCCCGCTCTCGATTAATACGCTGCAGGATCTCAAGAATATCTTGCCCCGTTTTGAAATCGAGATTGGCTGTGGGCTCGTCTGCCAAGAGGATTTTGGGGTTGTTGCTCATAGACCGGGCGATTGCCACGCGTTGTTGTTGGCCGCCGCTCATCTCGCTTGGCCTGTGCGCCCAGCGCTCCTTCAAGCCTACGAGCTCCAAAAGATCGAGGCCACGGCGCCGAGCCTCTTCGGGCACCACGCCCGCGAACGTCATCGGAACGGTAACGTTCTCAAGTGCCGTCATGTAGCGGATGAGGTTGTAACTCTGAAAGATGTAGCCGATCTTCTGACAGCGAAGGAAAGCGAGCTCAACAGCGGAAAGCTGAGCCACATCCACTTCGTCGATCAGAATACGCCCTTTGCTAGGCGCATCGAGTGCGCCGATCATGTTGAAGAAGGTGCTCTTGCCGGAGCCCGAAGGGCCCATTACGGCAATGAATTCGGAGCGGTAGATAGTGGCGGCGACACCCCGCAAAGCATAGGTGGTGGCATCACCCATGCCGTAGCTCTTCTCGAGCCCAAGCGTGCGGATGATGACGGCTTTCTTCGGAGCCTCTCTGGGGCGCATTTCCTGCATTATTCGACCCGCATTGCTTCCATCGGTGAGAGGCGGGCCGCGACCCAGGACGGGCCTACCGCCGCCAAGGCAGCCAGGACGACACCCACCAACAAGGAAAGCAGCGTTGCAAGAAGAAGCTGCAGCCCCATGCCGTCGAATGCGAAAAACAGGCCACCATATTCAACGGCTCCGCGTAACGCCGCCAGCAATAACCCAAGCACGAGGCCAGCCAGGCCGCCAATCACGCCCTGAATAGCCGCCTCAAACACGAACATCATCATCACAAAGCCGTCCATCGCCCCCAGGCACTTCATCGTGGCGATTTCAGTGAAACGCTCGGTAACGCTCATCAACATGGCATTGGCCACGCCAACAACGCACACCAAGAAAGAAAGCACCACCAACCAACGCAGCCTTTCGGGCAAACCCAAGAAACCCCCGCCGTCATTTGGCACGCGATCTCCGAGCATCTCCTCTAGAGTTGAGCGACGACCGTACGCTTCGGCCAGCTCGTGTACTCGTTCACCGGTAAGGTTCTTGGGAGCGCTTACCTGAGCGAGCACACCCGCCAACCATTCTGCGTGCCCACCGTCCGCCGCATACGCGAGAGTCTTCTTGAGATCGACATCTTTGGGCAAAAGGTTCAGCTCGCGAGCGACTTGGCTGCGAACATCCGCCTCTAGCAGAAGCTCCCCGATGGTGCGCTCGTCGCGGGCATTGCTCGCGAATGCTGCGAGCTCCGAGAGCTCCGCATCCTTGAAAAACCCTAGTTTCTGGAGCGTGCGCTCAAAATCAGCTGGGGGCTCCGCCGCGATCACCTCCGCACTTTTTTCAGGATAGTGAGCCGCAAAGCTGGTCACAGCTGCGAGATGCCCCGCACCGATGCGAGCCGTCACGTCGTGCAACGCGCCCATTTCCGTGCTTACCAAACGCACGAGCTCGACTTGATCGATTGCTTGGGAGCCGAGCTGAAGTTGTGCGAGCTTCTTGGTGAACAACGTGAGCTGCTCCGGTTGACGAAGAGACTCAAGGAGTTCGTCCGCTGTGAGATCACCAAGCAGCACAGCTTGCGCGGTGGGCGGCAATTCCACGAGCGACTGGCGAACACGTGAGAGGCGTTCAGCGACACGATGAGCGCGGTCAAACTCGCTCGCATCGCCCTTGGCCCAGCCGCGGTATTCACGCAAGCGCGACGGCTCACCCGCGGCCAAGGTGGCCATGATCTTCGTCGGCGCATCCACATGCGCGAGGCGGGTGATCTGTTCGCCAAACGCGCGCAACCGCTGCAGATCACGGTAGGCATTTCGCTCGGTTTGACCCGCTAAAAGGCCATAAACCAACATGTGCACGAGAAAGGCGGTGGCGAGCGCCAAGATCGCGATCGTAACTGCAGAGCGAAACATCCGGTACGACATGCCGGAAAGCGCAAGCTGGGCACCCCGAGCAGGCCCTAGGGCCACCTGACTCTTTGCAACAATCGCCTTCATTGGCTGTTCACCGGCTCCGTAAGCACGAGCACCACGACCCGGCGCTCAACGAGCGAACGCAGGAAGGTGGTGACGCTTAGCTTCGCTTCATGAAATCTCACGCGGTGGCGCGCGGCAAAACCCTCAGCGATATCCTCAATCGTGCGCGTGCCATCACAAGCTTCCCAGACCTCTCGCCCTAAGGAGTCGAGGGCAATCCCCTTCTCCTTTCGAAACGGAAGCAGCCACCCGAACGGACCACGCATCCACCAGCGCCGCTGAATCGGAACGTAGAGGATCAGAGTCTGACCGCGCTCTTCCGCCCGGACCGCACGATTGGCGGCAGGCACCAGATCGAGCATCTGAGAGGGATCAAGCTTCTCGGGAGCCCGGGTCATGGTCGTGGGGGCGGCAGTGTACCTTCAAATCGGTGGGCCAATTGGGCGCACTCCGATAGCCCGAGCATGTGACCTCGTACAAGGCGTTTTCTGGCTCGCAATGCCAAAGCCGCACCCGAGCATGCACCTGCCGGCCGGCAAGCCTAGGGATTAAGGTGGTCGGCTCGACCGCGCGGCCTTCGGTCGCCGGATGAGTCCCCTCCGTGAGTTGGGTAAACTCGTTGAATCTTAGCTTGGCGGACTGAGCCCGGAGCAGCCCCGCGGGATCGCCTGTGTACCAAGAGTCGACCAAACCCAACCGGCGGACTCGGATGCGCCTTCGCACCCGCGCCTCACCTTCGGCCTCAACTTCTTCAAATTCGAGAGAGGCGTCGCACGGCTTTATGTCCGCATCGCGCAACCTGTAGCCCTCGGGCATGGTGAGATCGATGTCAAAGCAGGCCCACCGCAACGCGTCAGGGCCTTTGGCCTCAACTTCAACGTGTCGGCAGAACCACGGAAAAAAATCGCTCACGTCTTCGTCTTCCGAGGAACTTACGACCAAATCCACCAAGCGTTGCGTCTTCGGATCAAAACGCACAGCCCGGCTCAACACGGCCCCTTTAGATTGCGTGCGCAGCCCGCGCCAATTGCCGAGCCCCCGCAGAAACTCTGTGTGCGCCTCAGGATCCTGCTTTTTCGCTAACGAGCGCTGGTTATCAACCATGCGTTCTAGATCCGGCTCGTTCGAACAATCTTGCCAGTGCACCTCTAATCGCTCCCGCCGCCTATCCACAAACACCACCGAGCCCTTCTCGGGGTTTTTGCTGTGGCGCACCATCTGCCAATCACACGGGACACGAAACCGCAGGCCGAGCCAGCGCACAATCTCGTCAGGGGTGGTTTTGAGCGAGGGCATTTCTTTGGGGGCAATGAAGGGGGTGCTCTTTTGCGTGTAGTCTAAGCGCGTTCTCCCGTCACGAAATTCAGGCGGGGCCGTACTCTTGTGGGCATAGGCGGGCTCCTCTAGTCTCCGCGCCGTTGTTAACGGAGCAGTCTCGGCTACACGTCGCACTAGGGGTTCTCCTGGTACTGCTAACGTGCGCGAGCTTGGTAAGCGGCTTGCGGTTAGACGACGACTCGTACCAGCACTTCGCCCGCAGCTTCCAGCAAGTCTCGACCTTGAACGTGAGCGCCTGGCTCCTGGACGTTTGGAACAAGCCTCTTACTGGCTTGCTCTACGGTGTGGCAGGGCTTCTGGGCCTACACGCTGCCCGCCTAGTGAGCGTCGGGCTAACGGTGGCAACGGGCTTCCTTACCGCACTGCTCTGCCAACGGTTAGTTCCAACTCATTTGGCGAATGGGCTCTGGTTTGCGGTGGTATTTTTCGCGGCACAAATGGCCGTATTGAAAGACGCCTTTGTCACCATGACCGAAGTGCCCGCGGCATTCTTCGTCGCGCTCTCGCTTTGGTTATGCCTCGTGCACCAAAAGCGCGCATTGGCCGGTCTTTGTGCGGGCCTTGTGCCACTTTGTCGCGCGGAAATGTTGCCGGTGACGGGATTCATCGGCGCGTGGCTGGCGCTCGCTTGCTGGCGCGAACGCGATGCTAGCAGCATCCGGCGCTGGGGCTGGTGGCTCCCGCTAGTCTTGGCAGGGTTACCGTTTGTTCTCTGGGTGGGCGCTGGCATTCTAGCGTCTCACGATCTGTTCTGGTTTAGTCACAGCTCCTACGCCTCCTTTCGGAGCTGGGGCCTTTCAGGCGTTTTGCGTTACAACGTGCTCAGCGGGTTGCCAGCCGTGTTAGCCGCGCCAGCATTGCCCTGGCTCTTCGTTGGGATTTTTGGTGCTCCGAGGCTATTTTCTTCAAAGAACGACCGCTTCACATTGTTGTTGTTAGTGGGAACGATCGGCATTCACTATTTGCTCCTGAATACGCTGGTAGTCTTTCCTAAAGGCTGGCTCGGTCTGCCTGATGGGCACGCCGTGGCCGCCGTCAATGCGCGCAACTACACGCCTACCGCTCCTGTTGTCGCCGTATTCATTGCTCTAGGCGTCAGCCTATGGGTGCAATCAGCACCTGAGTTCCGACGCTTGTTTGTTCATTCCATGCTGGTGAGCGCCATAGCCATTGTGTTGGGGCGCTACGGCGCGTGGGGGCAGTTAGCGCTCGACCTATGCTTGCTTGGTCTCATGTCGGCAGTGGTGCTCGGAACAAATCGCACGCGTGAGCACTGGGCTCCTGGCAGATTTTGGACGATTGCCGCAGCCGCTACCCTGGCCGGAGCGTTCCTTGTAAGGCCGTTCTTCTGGTACCCAACGCTGTGGAATGATAAGCGCGCAGCTAGCGTGGAGGCGTTGCTTGAGCTGGTTCGGCGGGAGCGGCCCCAGCGCGTGGTGCAAGATTTGGCCTCTGCGCCCGAGGTATACGGAGGCTTGCAAGGAGTCGACGCCAGCTGGACCTACCCGCACCTATTTCTTGAGCAAGCCGTCCGAGGACGCCCACCGACGCTGCTGGTTGTAGAAACTAACGCTGCGGGTCGTCCGGTGGAGCGTTACCCTGAGGCCTTGGTGCAACAAGTTAGGCAGGCCGCCCTTGGGGAACCGGACGCATCACGAAAGATGTTGCAGCTCCAGCTAGTCTCTCGTTTCTCTTCCCCACCACAAGCCGCCTGGCTTGCTTTTGTCGATCGCCTGGCCGCGAAAAACGCGCCCGTGCATTGGGCAGCGTATCGTATTCTGGATGCGCAGCGCGTTACGGAATCGAACGCCCAATGATTCAAACCACATTGGTTGCTCGCGCGTACCCACCACGGGTGACCTCATGTGAGGAAAGCTATTGTTGCGAAGCACCCAAGGGCACGCTCTTTGGCGTGTAATTCAAGCGTGCTCTGTCGTCAGGATGTTCGGGCTGCCCGGCTCCCCGTACTTGTTGTGGCCTTGCTCGCACTCGGCTGCCAAGCGGGAGTGCCTTCTACCCAGGGCGCCGAATTCAAGCCACCCGCCTGGCCCCCTGGGCAAAGCATCACGGCTTCCAAGCTATGCGCTTGCACAGTGTGCGAGGTGAAGAGTTGCTGCGCCGACACCCAAGCTCCCGGCGAAGCTACCGACGAGAGCCTGGAATCAATGGACGCAAAAGGGAACGACGCCCTCGGCTTATCCATTTCAAGCTGTTCCTCTCGCTGCACGCGAGCCACGTGGCGAACTGCTACGGAAAAGAGCTGCCTATTGGCCCCACCAATAGCGTGTTGCCATAGTCAGAAAATGTGAGGCACCGGCGCAGAAGCCGTTCAGCGCTTCTTGCTTATTCTCAGTACTTGCGAGAGCTCACTCGTAGCTGAGCTACCGCGAATTCGTGGAGTTTGAGCAAAGGGCGACCGAAAAGCATGAATTCTTGCGGGGCGAGGTCTTTGCTGTGGCTGGGGGCACTCCAGAGCATGCGGCTTTGGCCGCCGCGCTTATGCGGGAGCTTGGTGTCGCTCTTCGTGGCAAACCCTGCCGAGTATTTTCTTCAGACGCGGCCATCTACATTGATGCAACAGCTCTTCACACCTATCCAGATGTGAGCGTTGTCTGCGGAGAATTAAAGACGGCACCTGAAAGCAAGCATGCCATCACCAATCCTGTGGTGATAGTGGAAGTGCTCTCTGAATCGACGGAGGGATACGATCGGGGCACCAAGTCTGCGCACTATCGGCAATTGGCTTCCCTCAAAGAGCTCGTTTTTCTAGCGCAAGATGAGCCCCGGATTGAAGTGCAACGGCGAGGCGAGAGCGGCCAATGGGAAATCTGGGAGGCACGCCGCGGTCAGTCGATCGAGCTAAAATCGCTCGGCATCAGCCTTTCAATGGACGTTGTGTACCAAAACCCGATCGCGGAGGGGGTTGGTTAAAGCTCTGATGTGGAGGAAGGTGCATTCCAAGTTGCCTCGAAAAGTTCGACGATCCACTCACTAAACCTAGCTCAGATGTTTCTTCGCCCGCGCTCGCCGTGCAAGCAAAGCGGCTAGCCCAAGGGGTGCCAGCCAGGCCCACTTTGAGGATGCGCGCCCTGCGATTCCGCAGCCAGAATCCTCTTCGGTGCCCGCGCCTTGCGGTGAGGCAGTTCCGGCTACAGGTGCGCCACCGGTGGTCATGCTCTTGGCTCCGCCCGACCCCGAAGCGATGGGGCCAGCACCACCGGTACTCTTGCCTCCAGTAGCGCTTGCAGCCCCACCTGCTGAAGACGCGACGCCTCCAGAGCCGTTGGAGTTGCCACCGCTGGCCGCTCCGCCTGCACTCGCGGAACTACCTCCAGTATTGCCGGCGCCGCCCGTGTTGTCCGTGGGCTCTCCTGTGATCTTGATGTCTGCACAATGATAATAGAAGCCGTTACCGTAAGCGCGGCCCGGTTCTGACATCATCTGGATTACCTGGAGTGTACAAGTCTCACAGTGCTGTGTGGGAAGCGTGACGCTGATATTCCAGACGCAGCCCTCCTCCCCGTTAGTGGACTCCATTACGCCACTAGGGCAGGCGCCTCCTGGGTGAGAGCCGTAAAAGTTACGGAGCACGAGCATGTTGCCCTCCGTTACGGATGTCGTCACCTCCGCAGGGAGTTGATTTGCCGGAGTTCCACCACCGAAGAATGTCTGAAAGTCCGCGAAGACCTGACTGTTCACCATTGGCGTGAAGTCGTTGTCGCCATCCAAGTCCATCGCAACACGAAAAGCACCGTCGTGAGATATGGTTTCGACAATCTTGAGCGTGATCTGCTGCCCAGGAGCGAACGTTGTGGTTCCGTTTGCGCCCCACACCGCCCCGCCGCAAGGACCCATCTTTATCCCAGGATCATTTGGGATCCTCGCCTTCGGCTCGACCAGCTGAATGTGAGCACCAGCCGTCGACGTGAGGGCTAACAGAGTGATTGCGGTAAGAAGGATGGAGCGGGTGATCATTGGCGGCGTCTCCGCGGTACTTGGTAACGAGCCTCTAAAGAGCTTTGGAAAGGAGCCAAGCCGAGCCCGAGGTTCGGCGCAAGGTAGCACAAGGGGCACCCTTATCAGAGCGTAGCCCACGCCAAACGGTGCGATCCCAGCCCGCCGAAGGTGTGGCTTCCGGCGACAGAACAAATTTCAAACCAGTGGGTCAAGAGAAAGCCTGATTGCGCGCTATGAACAGATACTTGTCATGACAAGCATCTTCCACACGCTGCGAAGCTGCCCCCGGCAACGGCCTGGAACCCCACGGAGTGCACCTCGTCGCACCGGTGTGCGGCTTCGGCGTTCGGATCTCCCCGGTCTGTGGCCGGACCCAGCGCGGGCGCCGGTGTGAGCTTTCCGTACGTCCGGGGTGATGCTTGCCCTCCCGCGGCTGGTCTGCCATATTGTTTTTCGTGAACGGTCGCTTTCAATTTTGGTTTGGATATTGGCGCGCTTCGGCGTGGCGTCCAGGCCTGACCTATTGAGCGTATCGTTTTCTAGGTCCACACGTAGCCCTGGTCGCCACAACGACCGGGGTTTTTGGTTTTGTTCTCAGCCCCACCCATCGCAGTCCCCATGACCACAACCTCCGATCTCAACGTAACGCAAATGACCTCACTTTTGGCTCCCCGCGCACTTCTTGGCGAACTTCCCCTGGCAGAAGACTTAGCCAACCACGTGCTGCGGGCTCGCGAGCAAATCCGTTCTGTTTTGCACGGCAAAGATGGACGGCTAATCGCAATTGTGGGCCCGTGCTCGATTCATGACCCCGCCTCTGCCCTCGAGTACGCAACGCGCCTGAAGCAACTGGAGCAGGAGCTTTCAGAGGATCTGCTGGTGGTGATGCGGGTCTACTTTGAGAAACCTAGAACGGCGCTTGGTTGGAAGGGGCTCATCAATGATCCGCACATGGATGAAAGCTGCGATATTGAGCATGGGCTACGCATTGGGAGAAAGCTCTTGCTGGATATCACCGCGCTCGGCTTGCCCATCGCAACGGAAATGCTCGATCCGGTAACGCCGCAATATTTGGCGGATGCCATCAGCTGGGTGGCCATTGGTGCGCGAACCACGGAAAGCCAAACGCACCGTGAAATGGCCAGTGGCCTTTCGATGCCGGTTGGGTTCAAGAATGCAACGGATGGCAGCCTTTCGGTGGCCATCAACGGTATGCTTTCCGCAGCTCACCCGCATCGGTTCTTGGGGCTGGATCGTGACGGCCGAGTTGCGATCGTGCATGCGCGTGGAAACGCGGACGGGCACTTAGTGTTGCGCGGGGGTAACAGTGGGCCCAACTACAGCCGCGACCACGTGCTCGGTGCGGCCCAGGCGCTCAGGGCAAAAGGCTTAGTGCCGCGCGTGCTCATCGACGCTAGCCACGGCAATAGCGAGAAGGATTACCGGCGGCAACCAGCGGTAGCAAAGGACATTGCGCAGCAAGTTGCGGACGGCTCTTCGGAGGTAATGGGCGTACTCTTGGAAAGCCATCTGGTGGAAGGCACGCAGGCGATTGGCAATGGGAAAGGGCTCACCTACGGCCAAAGTGTGACCGACGGTTGCATCAACTTCTCTACCACCGAACAAGTACTCCGAGAGCTCGCTAGCGCGAGCCAAGAACGCCAGCGCAAAACACGCACGAACGCCGCGTGAACATCGCAAAAAGGTCGTGTTTCTGCTCAATTCATGTTCTGAGCTGAAGCGCGAGCATCACCACGGCCAATGGCTTCGATTTTCTCCACGCCGCCATGCACCGGATCAGCCCCGATTGTGCCGAAGAGCTCCTCTCGGTAGGATTTATCCCGAACTCGTTGAAGCTCTCTCT
Organism: Polyangiaceae bacterium; assembly: GCA_033763455.1. GTDB lineage: Bacteria > Myxococcota_A > Polyangia > Polyangiales > Polyangiaceae > JBBRRP01. The sequence continues at coordinate 23,114 of JANRKO010000057.1, read as the reverse complement.
TTGCTTGCTCCAGGCGCTCGGGCACACCAAGCCGTTCGGCTTCGGCGCGATGGCTTGGCAGTGCGAGGAAATCCGAGAGGTACGCGACATGGCGCTCCCAAAGTAGAATATCCCTTTGCTGTTTGATCAGGAGCCGCGCCCGATACCACTCACTATTCAGCATCGCCTCGCGCGTGAACATGGCGCGCACCTCGGGATGATGGGCGTCTTTCCCTTCCCACTGACCGTAGGCCATGATGTGGAGCAACGCAGCGATGGGCGGGCAAGCATCTTTGACGGATCCATCTTCAAAATAGGTACGAGCTACGCGCTCTTGGGCCTCAGTGATGTTCCGCATGCCATCCGCAAAAACGGCAGGATCTTGGGTTTCGGGCTTTAGAATTTCGTCGTTGAACACGGCTGTGGGGTTGTCGAAGACGCGCCCGAAAAACGTGCGGATGAATTTGCTGGTGATTCGGTACCCGAGGCGGCTCGCAAGAACTGGCTTGCCTTCAAATTCGTAGTCCAAAAGGGGCTCCAAGTAGCCAGCTTCCAACATGCGCTTGGGATCGCGCTCGTGCGGAAACAAGCGACACCAGATTTCCGGAATGAGCAGGCTCACGTCGTGCTCCATCTTGTAGTCGGTGCCGATGTAGCCAGCCGCCGAGCTAAAGCCTGCGTAGCCCGTGAGCAGCATGGAAACCAAGGCGTTATTCAGATCTGCTGTTGCGCTGATGGCGTTGAACGGGCCTTTGGTGAGCGCGCCTTCGGAACCTACGCCTGTGGTGCTCGGAGACTTGCCGGTGAGCGAACAGATGTAATCCATAAAGAGCTCGGGTAGCTCTTGGTAGTGGATGGGGCTGTACACAGAAAGCGGTCGAATACCGTCTTCGGGGGGATTATTGCGGCGCCCGGAAAGCACACTAATGACGGGGAAAACGACAGGCTTTTCAAGTGGGATCCGTCGATACAAGCGCGCGCCCATGTGGGCCACGTAGCGATCCCTGGGCTTCACTACATCTGGTCGTACCTGCAAGTAGCGAGGATTTTTGGTGGGCTTTCCACCCACGAGCCGCGGCTTGGCTGAACACACACTAAATGGCGCTTTCAGCTTCAGCGAACGCACGATGTGCTTGCGCATGGGCTGGGTAAAGGCATCGTGCAGCGAAACATCTTCTGCGATTTTGCGCACATCCGCTGGGCGAAGCGGTTGGAAGTTAGAAACGAAGAGCCCCTCGCCGGACATATCGAGCTCAGCCTGCTGATCGACACCTGGGTGAATCGCATCGTCCGGGCGTTGAAACAACCGCCACTCGCAGTTCTCAACAATCTTCAAGCTCGGGTGGCCATCATACTCTTTTGGTAACCCTAAAAGCTTGCTCGCCGATACCACGATGGAGGCTGAGATATCGTCTTCCATCTGAACTTTATCGGCTGCCACGAAATCCTGCCGTAGCTTGTACGTGCGCCATGCGCCATTTTTCCCAACACCAACCCGCAAATACGAGCCCACCAGCTTTCGACCGTCGTAACGCAGCTCATGCCCTTCGGCGCCATTGATAAAATCCACGCTGAAGTGGCGACGCCAATCCTCGCCCCAATCAGTTCGATAGAAGCGCTTAATAATGAACACCATCGCTCGCACGTGATTCGGGATCGAGCGCAGCCAGGTGTTATATTCATCAGTAAAAACGTCATCGTTGGGCGTGAGCAGCTTCACCACCGAACCGAGCGATCGATCTAAAGATAGAAGCGGACGCTCTCCACTGCCCCCATCACGCCGCCCATGCGTGCGGAACACCTGGCTGTAATCCTTTTTAAAGATCTCATCCACGAGCGCCATCTCTTGCTCGTAGTGGCCGACATAAATTGGACCAAAGATCACGGCATCTACCAGGCTCTTGCTAATTTCCGACTTGCCGCCGCCGGATACCGTACACGGCTTGTGGCAGAATGTTCCCTCGGGGGCGGTGCCAATCAGACGCCAGCTTGGCGCCGCGGGGTGCTTCTCCATCCGGATCTTGTAACCGCTCGGGTGGATGTAAATGTGATCGGGTAAAAGCTTGAGGTGCTGCTCTTCGCCTTTGCTGGTCCAGCTGACATCCTGCTGCTTCAAATCGATCGACATATCTTCGGGCAGATAGTGGATTTCTGGATAAACCACGTCTGTTGCGTAGCCGGAATCGTGCAACTCCACGCCGTCTTTTAGAAGCTCCAGTACGTCCGAGAAGCGATGATCCGTGCTGAGCAAGCGGGCGTCCGGTAGGAAGCGATCACCCATGCTGAAAGTGGCAAACGCCAAGGCGCCACCCGCATGTTCTTCTTCAGCCAACCCGTACAAATTGGCGCTAAAGCTAATCTGCGTTTTGACTTCTTTTTTGCAGTACCCAAAGTAATTGTCGGCCAAAATGGTGACCATCACTCCCTCTGCACTGCGCAGGGTGATCTTGAAAGCAGAGCCGCCATTGTAGAGCTCATCTTCCGACTCCCAGCACATGCCAGATGCTTTTTGACGAGCCGAGGCTGCGCTCACGTGAGGCAAACCGAGCTCCTTTTTCTTCAGACGCGTTAGATGTGGCGCCAAAACCACGCAGCCGGTGTGCCCCGTCCAATGATCTACATCCAACCCTGCGTCGTTCTCCGGCAAATGCGGATCTCCCGCGTTGGCAAAAATACTTTCGATAAAATCGAGATTGGAAACGCAACCACCTGGAACAAAGAACCGCACCTCAAGCCGTTTCTCAGGGACAAATCCGTCCACCGCGGGGCACACCAGCGGGCGTAACATGAGAGAAGCCATCGTATGCACTGGCTCGTCCCAGCTAGCCGTGAAGGGCAGCCGATTCAGCTCTGCGGGCGGATTGAACGCCTCACGTAACATGCGGGCATACGCGATGAGCGGCACACCCAGCTTATCACCTGGCACGGGTAGCCCCGCCTCCGCCACATGAAAGACACCGGCGGTAGTGCGGCGATCATTGGTGGGGTTATGCATGACCCCGTTGGCCAAACGGTAGCTGCTCACCACGTCGTTGTGCCACTCGTCCCCACCGTCCGGCAGGCTCAGGTGCCGGGCAAGGCCGTAACGATCCAGGATGAGTGTCTCAGCGGGCAAGCGCACCATTTCATTCGGGCCCAGCGGCGCCAGCTGAGCGTTCAGAAAATCTTGAATGCGCCGATCCGCCGGACACAAGTGTTCGCTGAGGAGGCGCGTCTGTTCACGGTATCGTGCGAAAAGGTCTCGGGCGAGCACCAAGAGGTCCTCGTCACCTGTCTGTTCGGGCACCTCGAAGCCGAGGGCTGCAAGCTTGAGCAGCACCGACCGCCGCGTGTTCTTGTCATCCAGCTGAACGGACTTGCCGTGTGCGGTCAAACCAACTTTACGTTCAAGTTCCATGGTGCGCCTCCAAAACCACCCACGTTTTACCAGCGGCCGTGGGTCCAAGCTAGGAAAACCGGCTAAAAACGCCTTACTTGGGGTTTCCGTTTTGTTTCTGGAATGCGAGGACCGTGATAGATATCTGATTTGGCATGGAATCTCCTTTCGCTCTGCCGGCCCAACATCGAATCGAAAAGCCCCTGGCATCACAAGATGCATTGCCGCGAGCTCTGGTCCGCGACCTCAACAGCAACTTACTCACCCTGGCTTTGACCACGGGGGGTGCCCACGCTGAGCGCCTTCTCGCGCGCAAGGGGCTGCGCCATCGGCACCTAGCCCTCATCAATACTTCGACGAAAGAAGAGGACCGCTCAACATTCTTGGCAGAATACGTTCCAGGAACAACGCTCTGGGAGGCGCGCGCAAGTAAACCCATCGATCCCTTCAAGGCGCTCATCTGGTTCACCCGTCTGTTGGAAGCGCTAGCCGCCGTGCACGAAGCGCCGGCTGTGCACGGGGCAATTTCTCCGCTTTCCATCATGGTGGAGCCCGAAGGTCGGGCGATTGCCCCGGTGCTCACTCAACTAGCTGCACCCGCTATCGGTGCCTATGCTTCGCCCGAACGACTTGCCGGCGAAGCGCCTTGTGCCGCTGACGACACGTGGTCGCTCTTGGCATGCTTATACTTTGCCATTACGGGTCAACCGCCGTTCGGGAATGAATCCAGCGAGAAAGTCCGCGAACGGGTCCCACTGGGAAAGCTCGCTCCGCTCTCCCAGTGGGGTGTGAATGAACCTGAGCTCGAACGCTTGTTCGCTGCCGCTTTTCAGGCGGATGCCGGCCGCCGCTTAACGAAGATCACGCGCATACGAGAAGCCTTCGATCGAATCGAACGCGGTGAGAGCCTACCGGCATCACTATTCGTGGGGGACGCTTTATCGCTCAGACCGCGCAATCTGCTGCCTGAAAACGAGCCACTCGTTTGGGACGAGAAGGCCGTGCTCGCCGACATGCACGGCGCCGCCCCACGCGGACCTCAGGCTTCGTTAGGGCCGGACATCACGCTCGGACCTCAGATCTCGATCGGGCCGGACGATTCCATTTGGCCAGCGGCGGTTGGGGAACCCAGCCCCAAGCCGCGTGCCACAGCTCGCACCAAGAGTTCCGCGCCACCGCCGTTTGCCAGGAAGAAGCGACCGCTTTGGCCGCTCGCGTTCCTTGCGGGCGCGGGGGCCGCGGCGGTGGTAGCGGCTGTGGTAATGTCGAGGAACGAACCGGAACCGGCGCCCGAGGTAGCGCCAGTGCCGAGCAGCATCAAGCCACTCGCTGCAAAGCCCGCCACCAAAACAGAGGTGCCGTTCAGCAGAGAGCAGTGTTTGCTTTCCTACTTTCCCAACGCAACCTTCACCGGCAGCCCGAACTTGGATTTTTTCTGCCAGACCAAGAAATTCTCCGAAGGCACCTCGCTCTTGTTCGCATTGGTGCGTGCCCACGCGGAGCGCAAAGTCCAAGAAAGCGCGCCCCCAATAGCGGAAGATGCGCGAGCAAAAGAGCCGCGGCGTGGAGAAAAGGCCGACGCCGGGCCCGATCCTGCATTGCTGGCCGCCCTTCCTTACCAGGGAGAGCTCGGTTGGTATGATCTGGCCGCGGCCGCGATCATGAAACGAAATTGCTGTGATAAAGGCGCGCAGAACATCGATCTGGAACGCACACTCGGTTACTGCCCTCAACTCGGGGATGTGGTTCAAGGCTTGGCTGATGCAAGCTCCCAGCCGGGCGATCTTTCGCCCCAAGCGCGGCGCTTCGATGAAGCCGTCACCTGCCTCATCACCACCAAAACAGCGCACTCCTTTGGTTACGAAGGCGTCCCAACTCCCGAGAACCGTGCTGCTTTTCAGCGCTTCCTGACGTACGCCGCCGTGAGCGATGCCAAGCGCTCAGCGCTGCGAAAATAGGCACGTTTCAGATGCTTGAGCCTAAATGAGAGTTGGCGGCTTTCGCCGCCAACTCTGGTTTCAATTTTGGTTGATTCGACTCAAGGAACCGTCGCGACCACACCCAAAGTACTCGTGACCTCCGAGCCCTCAGCCTTGCGAATGCCCGACTGGAACATCTTCTTGTCGGCCCAATCGAAGCGGTTATCGAGCTTCAGCAGCACGTTAGGTCCGAGATCTGCGTCGAGGGTGAGCGTTCCGGTCATGAGCGCAGTGCCCTTGGCGCGCGCCACAGCGAAGGCATCCTTGTCGTCGAAGTATTCACCGCGACCGCCCACGCCGAAGTTACCAAGGTCATAGCGAGCGCCCAGCATGGCACCCCACCAGGTTGACGATGTGAAGGTGCTGGTGCGATCTGGATCACGCGCATTGTCGATGCCCAGGCTCGCGTTGGCCAGAATGGCTAAGTCTTTGGTGGGATTTGCCCCGACGACAAGGTCGAGGAAGTGACGCCAACCTTTGGTGTTCGAGTCTGCACGGTCCACAGGAAAATCGCCCCCCGGAGCTCCGGCTCTCGCCACGCAACCTACGTTTGGGTCGAGCGCAAACCCTGGCTCACAAGTAAGAGTGTCGGTATCGTCTTGCTCAGGACCACCTAGGTAACCAAGGGCGACAGAAAACATCCCGTCCTCAGTAGCGAATTTGCCCTGCAAACCGATGCTTTTGCCGACGTTGTTATCGACCGAATTGTTCCAGCCATTAACGAGAAGCAGCGTGGCCGCAAGCTCTTTGGTGGCCTGGTATTCCGCGCGCAGACCCGTGTGAAACAGGGGCTGCCCCAACCAATAGAGGACGCCACGCGTGTAGTTCATGTTGTCTTGGCTGTCCGCAACCTCGGCACCATAGATGGTGTCGAACTTGCCCAGATCGAGCGTGAGCCCTTCCACAGGGCTATAGGACGCGAAGGCTTGCTTCACATTGGTCAGCCCAATATCCTTATCGCACGGAACCTGCGTGCTAACGCAACCGGAGTAACGCACAGCAGAAGGCCCGAAACGCAGGCTCAACGTTCCGCCTACCGGTGCCGCCGGCAAACTAAGATCTGCACCAGCCCACGACAAGCCGAAGCCATTGTGTACATCGTAAGCGCGTACTTCGGACTGACCATTGCCGGTAAGCTGGGGCTTGGGCAGGTTCCAATTCATTCCGTAAAAGGAATCGACAAAGACCCGATATTCGGCGGCCTCGTACCACTTGGCGGCGGGTGCCTCGGCGGCAGGAGCTACCTCAGGTACCGGCGTGGGAGCGGGGGCGACTGGCGCGGCCTCGGGTGCGGGTGCGGCCGGGAGGCTCAGAGTGGCGGTGGCAGATGCGCCAACTTCGGGGGCTGCGGCGGGGGCGGGTGCGGGGGCGGCTTCAACCGGCGCGGCACCTTCGGCTGGAGGAACCGCGGGGGCGGTGCTTTCAGTGGGTGCGGCTTCTGGCGGCTTTTCTGCAGGGGCAGCTTCTGGCGGTGCAGCCGAGGCTGCTGGGGGTGGGGTCGCGGGCTGAGCCAAGGCAACGGTTGAAAAGAGGGGAGTAGCTGCAAGAGCTGCAAAACAAGCAAAAGAGAATGTGCGCATGATCTTCCTCCGAAGTGACGCCAAGTGTTCGGCGCGAGCCTAGGGCAAGCCCCTCCACTAACACAATGAGCCACATTGGCCTAAGTTCTAGACCCGATGGCCCGCCCGAAACCGACCGCTCTAAGGCCGACCAAGAATTGGCCCGCCTCGTGGACCAAACCGCGAGTCGTGACCTAGGCTGGCCACCCAACCGCTCCGATCCTAAATACAGCGAGCCCCGCATGCACCTCACAATGGTAAAAAAGCAGCTTCTGGACGGCTCCCCCTGCCGGAAGTGCGCCCAGGCCGAGCAATTTCTCCGCGACCGTGGGGTTTGGGAACGTGTAGACGAGATCGTGTGGGCCATCGAGGGCGAGCCGAATTCCCCAGGCATGAGGCTTGCCGAAGAATACGGGATCAGCCTGGCACCGTTCTTCATCGTGAAAGACGAAGGCGGGACCCAGGTGTTCGACAGCGCTCCCCGCCTCCTAAAGGAGCGATTGAGTGGAGTGCCGGCCGAGAAGCCCACATCGCTTCACGCCCAAGCAGTTGCGGCCTCTCCGCCCACCGACGCCGAACTCCTTTCGGCCGACGCAAACCTCCGCAGCCGCGCGCCCCAAGAGATCTTGGAGTTCGGCCTCCGGCACTTTGGAGCCAGCTGTGCCATTGCGTTCAGCGGAGCCGAAGACGTCGTCTTGATCGACATGGCAAGCAAGCTGAAGCTGCCTTTCTCCGTCTTTTGCCTAGATACGGGTCGCTTGCACCCGGAAACGTATCGCTTTTTGGAGCGCGTGCGGCGCCACTACAACATCACGATTCAGATGCTTTTCCCGAACTTCGTTGCGGTCGAAGATTTGGTAAAACGGCGCGGCTTTACCAGCTTCTACGAGGATGGGCATCAGGAATGTTGCCAGATCCGAAAAGTGGAGCCGCTCAACCGGGCACTTCGAAGCTTTGGTGCTTGGGCTACCGGTCAACGGCGGGATCAGAACCCATCAACACGCGGGGAGCTAGCCGTTGTTTCTCGGGATGCCCTGCACGAGGGTGCTGGCGGCCCCATTGTTAAGCTCAACCCACTTGCGCATTGGTCGCTCGGCCAGGTGTGGCAATACATTCGTGAGCACGAAGTGCCCTACAATGAACTCCACGACCAAGGGTTCGTGTCGGTGGGCTGCGAGCCTTGCACCCGCGCGATTCGCCCTGGAGAACACGAGCGAGCGGGGCGTTGGTGGTGGGAAGAGGCCACCCAACGCGAATGTGGCCTCCACGTGAGCAAGAATTGATGGGGGATCTCGGTTTAACGCCGATCTTGGGATAAAGCAGTCAGCACCTTGGGCCTCCCCCTCCCACTCATCGAACGGCTCCGCCGGGCACTACTCTTCGCAAGCCTGGTCGCCGGCATCTACGTCTTCGCGAACGTGGTGGACGACCATTACCCGATCAAGGAGTGGCTGTTCTTCCGCTACGCCGGGTATTGGGGCGCTGTGCTGTTTTGGGCGCTCGGGGTTGTGAGCTTTGGGAACCGCGTAGTGCGGCGGGTGCTGCCGGGGTTGCCTGGGTTGGAACACGGCATGCTGAGCTTCGGCACGGGAGTGCTGAGCTTTGTCGTGGCTATGGCAGCTGCAGGTTTCCTTCAGCTGTACCAACCATGGCTCTTTTGGGCGTTGCCCTTCGCTTTTTTTCTGATCGGGTTGCCGAACCTTTGGCAGCTCTTTTCTGAGCTCAAGCGGGCCTTCATCGCTGAAGATTGGTTCGGCGGTAAACACTGGCTGCGACCGTTCGCCATCCTGTTCGGGTTCGCGGCTTTTGGGATGATCTACTTTGTCATCCTCACGCCCAAGAACATCCAATACGACTCGTACTGGAAGCACATGACGCTGGCGGAAGACTTCGTGGCCCACGGCGGCGTGCGACGCTTTCCCGAAGGCTGGATTTTTGCTTCGCGCCCACACTCGACGAGCTTTCTTTATGCGTGGGCATTCTTGGCGCCAGTCCCAAAACTGTTCGACAGGATGGAGCTGTGCGCCCACCTAGAGTTCGTGGTGTTTTCCGTCACTACCTTGGTAGGTATCCCCGCTATCGTTCGACGTTTGGCTCCCCGGGCAGATGCTCGGGCGACTTGGGCCGCGCGTTTCTTGTTTCCGGGTGTGTTCCTCTACGATAGCAGCCTGAGCGGGGGGGCCGATCACTTTGGAGCCATGTATGGGCCCATTATCTTCCTGCTCACCTTGCGAGCGCTTCCGAACCTCTCGCTTACGGCGTGTGCGTACTTGGGGGCGTTCCTCGGCGGCGCACTAATGCTCAAGGAGACGGTCGGGCTGATGCTCATCCCGTTCCCCGTGGCTTGCCTGCTGACGCGCTGGATTTGGCTGACGGGGAGGGGCCTTTTCGGCCAGCGAGCATTGGCTAACAGCAGGGTGCTCATTTTAGCCCCCGTGTGCACCGTGCTCGCGGCGTTGGTCGTTTCGTCGCCATTCTGGCTGAAGAATCTGAGTTATTACGGGGACCCATTCTACCCGTTGCTGCACCGCTTCTTCCACTCGACGCCATTCAGCGAAGCTTCCGCGTATCGGTTGGAATGGGGCCACCAAGCCGAGCAATCGTGGAAGCCCCCACGAACTTGGGAAGGCCTGCTGCTCACACTCCGTGCGCTCTTCACGTTCTCCTTCATCCCGAACAATTGGGCGCAGATGCACGGCGCCGTCCCCGTCTTCGGATCACTCTTCACACTCCTGCTCGGACCGCTTGTCTTCGTTCGCAGAGCTCGCCTTGTTTGGTGGGTAGTAGCTTGGGTCCACCTCGGCATCTTTGCGTGGTTCTGGACGCACCATCAAGACCGCTACCTGCAGGCGATTCTGCCACTAATGGCGGCCGCTACGGCGGCAGCGCTCGCGCTCATCTGGGGGAGCTCTGGGTGGCTTGTTCGAGCAGCCTGCGCGCTCCTGGTCGCTTTTCAAATCGTGTGGGGGGGAGACGTCTACTTCATTCAGACTCACGCCATGGTTGGCTCCCCTGTGAAAGTAGTGCTCGACCTCTTGAACACGGGTTTCAAGAAGAACTACCGGGACCGCTTCGAGATTAGTTCTCGTCCCAACGCCGTGAGCGCACGTCTCCCTGCGGGCGCGAGGGTGCTTCTGCACGAAGACCACATTGGTCTGGGGATGCAAGCGGAGCTCGTGCACGACTTCACCTTGTGGCAGTACGGGATAAACTACGGCGAGCTCAAAGATCCGAAGGCCGTTTACGAATTGCTGCAGCACCTCGGCGTCACGCATATCTACCGACATTCCGGCAAATTCTTTGGTGCCGATACTGTCGCTGGGGACTTGATGTTCTTCAATTTTGTGAACTTCCACACCAAAAAGACGGAGTCGGTCGGCAACGTCTTGCTAAGCGAAATGCCTGAACGCGCACCGTTTGGTCCTTTCAACGACAACGTGGTGGTGCTGAGCTGTGGCCAGGGCTACCTCCAGGGCGCGTACCGAGTCCGAGATCTGAATGCTCCGAGCGTTGGACCGAAGGCCCGCGCCTTCCCGGCACCAAGACAACCCTTAGATGGCGACGCGGTGCTAGCCATGGTACCCCGTGCAGGATTTGTGGTAGTCGATCCTACTTGCTCCGTCTCGCTCCCAGCCGAGCTCGGTCGTGATTTCTTGCTACTAACGCAACACCCGGCGTTTGCTAAGGGTCGTGCCTACGATATTTACGGGCGAAAGCCCTAAACTATGAGGCTTCACCCCTTGGCTCGTTGCCTTTACGAGCCTCGCTTTTCTCGCTATTAGGCGCACGGGTTTAGGAGCCACGTGCAATCGATCAAGATTCAGAATGAGGGGTCCAAGGTTGCCTCCACAAGCCTTCGCTCCGAAGGGAACCCTGCACCTAACGTTCCTGGGTTTCGCCTTGCTTCAAGCGCTGTGGTGCTCGGCGCGGCTTTGGCCTCCACCGCTAGCACGTGGTTGCTACTCCGAGAAGACGCTCCAATAGCAGGCCTGGCTACTGCCAACACGCTCTTGCCGTCTCTGCGCTCTGCCGTCCTAAAATGCCTGGTGATCAGCGTAGCGCTTCCCTGCCTGGTTGCCGGCCTTGCCTGGTTCTCTCACCCGCGTGAGCGAGCGCGCCTCACTTCTGGGTTTGAACGCGCGGCGCGCCTCAGCTGCCCGGCCCTCTTAATTTGGATGGTGCCGGCTCTGCTCGAACGCGCCGTGTGGGATGACCGCATGCTCAGCACGCTTCTGGCCTTTGGGCTGTTTACGCTCGGTTTGGAGCGTTCTCTGCGCGTGGCGCTACCTGCCCTCTTCGCAACCCACCTCGCCACCGGCCTAACCTTTGCCCGAAGGATCCCCAGCTGGCTCTCACGCTTTGGCCCGATCAGCTGCGTAGTGATAGCCGCTGCGAGTTACGCTACGTACACAGGCTATCACTCTATTCTCCAGCACCACCGTTTGTATACGAGTGCGTTTGATCTCGCGATCTACGACAACCTCATGGCCAACGGGATCCGAGGGGACTTTTTCAAATCCCCCGTACTTTTTGGCCCACGCGGCGGCAACTACATCGCTGGCCACGCCAACCTCGTACTCGTCTTATATCTGCCAATTTATTATCTATACCAGCATGCAGAGACGCTCCTTGTTATTCAGTCTGTATTCCTGGGCGGCGGTGCCATAACGCTTTACCTGTTCGCAAGTACTCAGCTCCCCAGGGTCTCTGCCTGCATTATCAGCATCCTTTATCTCCTTTATGCTCCGCTTCACGGGGCCAATTTCTACGACTTCCACTGGATCACCACGTCGTGTGCGTTCCAGTTTTTGCTCTACTTTGCCATTGCTCGGCGGCGTTATTGGTTGATGCTGGGTACGCTACTTCTGCTGTTCTCGATTCGCGAAGACATACCCATTGGCCTGTCTATATTAGGTGCGTTCTTGATCGCGTCGGGCAAGCGAACACGGGAGGGGGCAACCATCTTTGCTTTATCTGTGCCTGCGTTCTTCCTGCTCAAGTTCGTCTTGATGCCGTGGGCCGGTACCTGGTGGTTCGCCGACTTGTTCAAGGGGCTCATGATCCCTGGCGAATCCGGCTACGGTAGCGTCGCCAAAACGATCGCCACCAACCCGCTCTTCGTTTTCCACTCGCTGCTGGAATCGAAGAAGATCATCTACTGGCTCCACCTTGCGGCCCCGCTCGGGTTTCTAGCATATCGGCGTTGGGGCTGGGCCCTGGTCGCGAGCTCGGGCGCCCTCATGACGCTGCTCACCACTGACTACGATCCGACTATTTCCATCTCGTTCCACTACACCATGCACTGGGTGCCTTACCTATTTGGAGTGGGCGTGCTCGCACTCAATCGCTTGGAGCAAGAGGGTACGTGGTGGCGCGCCTCCGCACTCTCCGCCGTGACTGTTGCTGTGTTGATACACAGCTATCATTTCGGTTGCATCATAGATCCCGAGAAGTTTCGCGGCGGCTTTGGAACAGTGGCTTTTCGGCCTCTCACTGCAGAAGAGAGCGCGAAGTACCAAGCAATGCGAGAGCTTGTAGCGATGATCCCGAAGGAAGCCTCCGTCTCCGGCACTGAGGAGGCCTTGCCCCACGCGTCCAATCGCGCAATCGCCTATCCGCTGCGGATGTGGACGGGCAACGCCGACTACCTTCTAGTGGCCAAACGTACGCTCGGGCTTGGCAACACGCGGAAGGGAATTCGCCAGGCAGTGGAGAATGGCTACGGCCTCTTAGCGCAAAAACAGGGGATCTACCTCTTCAAGCGCGCGCACAAATCGGATAAGACCGCTCAAGCACTCATTGAGCTCGGGATATAAGGCGAAGGCGGGTATCAGCATGGAATCGAACGACGAAGTAGCACCTCCGGCAACCTTCCCAGAGGCGCCCACCGCTTCGGAGGCAAGAACCCCTCCTAACGCGCCCGCCCGGGGCGGCGCCCTCTCTCGGATCTTGGAGTGGTTTTGGCAGGGCCGCGCCCTTGCCGCAGCTAGCCGGGAGGCGATGGAGTTAAGCCCCAAACAGCGCCTATTGGTCGAGCAATCGCGAGCTTTGTTTGACTTGGGCGAACGTGTCCGCGATCGCATCACTACCGTCACCTCAGAATCCTCGGACACCACGGCACTAGTGCTATTTCACCAGGCCGCGGCCTTAGCCCTTGATTCTTTGGGAGGGAGCAGAGCGGACGCCTGGGCTGCTCGCAGGGTAGACATCGTACGAAGAGCTGAGCTCGACGCGGCGAGTGTTGCCCGTCTGGATGAGCTTTTCCCGGCCCATATTCTGCCGGACACGGCACTCGGGCAGGCGCAGAGTAAAGCCGATGCGGATATTCTCCAGCGTGCCCTTGGGTTGCTCGTCACCGACGTTGAGGCAGCGTATCGCCAGGCGGATGTGGTGCGTGGCTTGCGCTTCTTTCGCGTCGCGGTCTTAGTGCTGGCAAGCCTCGCCGCCACGTGGGGAGGCTTTAGCCTAGCTCACCGCTTGTTAACTCCCCCCAATCTTCTTGAGGGCAAAGCCTGGCAGGCGAGCAGCACCTACCCCGGCCTCAACGTAAGCAGCCAAGTTTGTGACGGGAAGGCCACCGCGATCTTTTTCCACACTCAGAGGGAACTGCACCCGTGGGTGCGGTTTGACATCGGAAAAGTAACAACGGTTCGGCGCGTCGAGGTTCGTAACCGGACAGATTACGGCGGTAACCGTGCATTACCACTTGTCATCTCGCTCAGCCAAGACGGACAGAAATGGTCCGAAGTTGGGAGGAAAACGGATAGTTTTAAGGAGTGGATCCTTGATTTCCCACCGATGGAGGCCCGCTACGTCCGCGCACAGACCCTTGACACCACCTGGCTGCATCTTGAATGGATCAAAGCGCGCTGAACGTTTCAGGCCAGCAAGCTAGGCAGCCTTTCTGAACAAGACAAAAAGCTGGCAACCCCGGGATGAGTCTCGGGCATTGGCGTAGTTGGCGAAGAACAGCGCGTTGGAGATGTTCTTCTGCAAGGCTCCGTAGCGGCCAGATGCAAACGCTTTAAGGGCACGCTCACTGTCAAGGTTGGTTGCCCACTTGAGGGCGCGGTAAAGTGGGAACCCCCAATTGATGGCGCGAACCCGCCTCAAACCGTTTGCCGCCCCGAGTGACTCCAGTTCTGGCAAGGTCGGGTGGACCGTGTGGCCAAAGTGTCGCTCCGTAGCGTGCACCTTGCCGGTGGGTGTGGTCACCAATAGATGCCCGTTTGGCGTTAACATGGATGCTAAATGTTTAAACGCTCGATCGCGATCGTCGAGGTGTTCCAGCACCTCCGAACACACAATGATATCAAACGCGCGTGGAAGTGCTTGCTCCTCAATATTCAATACATCAAACGCCACCATCGGTAAACGTTCGCGATTGTTGACGATCGTGGTCGGGGACAGGTCCACCCCAAAAAACTCCGATACCCCACCAAGCTCACCAATCAGGGACACCAAGAGCTCGCCGTTGCCGCAACCGACGTCGCACAGCGTTCCGCCTGGCAACCCAGCAAGCCACTCCCGCACGATCCGTCGGCGATGCCGAGCCCCCGGATTGAATCGCACAAAATCCGGGCAATCCTGCCAGAACTGCTCGTAAACGGCGTGATTGATTTCTGCGGCGTTGCCCAGAGTCGACTGGGACTTGGGCTGTGCAAAGGCGGACATAGCCCCATGAATAACTCATCTCTCAGAAAACCCCAACCAGGCAGGCACCCGGACAGAGGGTTGACCCGAACTGCTAAAAGCGCCTAGATTCCGCGGCTTTCATGGATCTCAGCGTCGTTATTCCCGTCTACAATGAACGCGAAAATCTGCGGCGCTTGGTGGAAGAGATCGAAAGTGCGCTCACGCCGGGCCAGAAGACGTTCGAGATTGTTGCGGTGGACGATGGGAGCACGGACGGCAGCCGTGAACTCCTAGAACAGCTGCACCAAGAGAAGCCCTTCCTCAAGGTGGTGGTCTTTCGGCGCAACTGTGGGCAAGCCGCAGCCTTCGACGCGGGGTTTCGCTTTGCTGAAGGTAATATCGTGGCAACGATGGACGCGGATCTGCAAAATGATCCGAGCGATATTCCGCACCTCATTGAGAAACTGGAGAGCGGATTTGATGTCGTGAGCGGTTGGCGCAAGAACCGCAAAGACGGCATGTTCTTGCGCAAGATCCCATCTAAGATTGCCAATGCCTGTATCCGCGCTGTCACCAAGACCAAGGTGCACGATCTAGGTTGTTCGCTCAAAGTCTACCGCCGTGAGATTGCAAACGAATTGCGCTTGTACGGCGAGATGCATCGCTTCCTCACTGTGCTCGCCGAGAGCCAGGGTGCAAGTGTGGCCGAAATGGTCGTGAACCACAGGCCGCGGCACGCCGGCACTTCGAAGTATGGCCTAGGGCGTACCATCAAGGTAATGCTTGATTTGCTTACAGTTTGGTTCTTCCGCAGCTTTCAGACCAAGCCCATTTACGTTTTTGGAGGCGCGGGCGTGGGGCTCCTCGGAGGGGGAGCACTTTTGGCTGGCATCGTGCTTTATCAAAAGTTCGCGTACGCCACGTGGGTGCATCGGAATCCGTTATTCATGATCTCGGTAATGTGTGTGCTCATGGCCAGCCAACTCATCGGGCTTGGGCTGCTTGCCGAGATCATGATGAGAACCTACTTCGAGTCCCAGGCGAAGTACGCGTACCCTATCGCCAATACTTGGGGAATCAGTAAGAAGCCCCAAACCTAAGGGCGAGAATTCGCCTGGCCAATGGATACGCCCTCCGATCCCAGTGCACACGCCGCCGCGCCCGGCCACGCCGTGGCGGCACCGACCGCTGCGTTCAAGCGAAAGCTACGGCCGGTGCTCATGCTCGTGGCACTTTTGTTCGTGAGCTATACGGCATGGCAGCTGGCCATTCGGTGGCAAGAGTCGCCGAACGTAAACCTGAATCTCTGGTTCCTCTCGCTCAGCCTCCTGCCGCTTGTGCTAGCCACGTTCCTACAAGGGCGCGCATGGCTGTTTGTTATCGAACGGCTCGCTGGGCATCGTGTCCCACGCGGCAAAGCCCTGGCCCTCTACTTCGATTCCCAGTTGGCTCGCTACGCGGGAAAGCTTGGGCTCCCAGTAGTGCGCATGGCGGGGGCGTCGGCCATTGAAACCACGGGGCCGCTGGTTGGAGCCTCGATCGCGCTAGAAATGCTAAGTTGGTTAGCCGTGGGCGGGGCGGTGGGGTTTGGGTTGAGTTGGGGCGCGGGCACACTGGAGCGCCTCTCCGTGCTCCATACCTGGGGCACCCCCTTGGCCTTTGGATGTAGCCTTGTGTTGCTCCTGGCGTTGCTGCTTTTGCCAGCTCAGCGTTATCCCAAAGCCGCACAGCGGCTTTTGAACGGTGATCCCAGGTTGGCGCTCATTGCCCCACAGGCGCCCGTGTACCAATTTCTGTACTGGCTATCTTGGGCGGGGCACGGAGCACTGCTCGCCCGGGCACTCGGCGCGGACGTAAATATCGCTATACAAGCCTCGGGGCTCTTTCCGCTTGCCACGGTTGCAGGATTTATCGTGCTGGTAACTCCAGGCGGGCTCGGCATGCGTGAAGCAGTTCTCGCCCTCGGGTTAACTCCAACGCTAGGGGCGAGTGCCGCGCTGGTGCTGTCTATACTCTCACGCGCAAGCTCGCTTCTCGCTGAAGTACTAGTGTGGGGAGCAGCCAGGCTGATGTTGCGGCGGGGACCCGAGGCATGAGTGATCATGGGGCCCGAGTGAGCGAAGACCGAGAGGGCGTATCAGCCAGCTCGAAAAATGGGCAGTTGGACGGGCGAGAGTGGCGGCTTCGCCTTCTACGCTTTGGCAAGTTGGTTCTGCGGCGAGCTCACTTGTGGGGGGCCGTGTTGATCTTTGCCTTTGGTTTTTGGCTCCGAGGTAGCCTCTATCTTTCGGCACCCACGCTGTGGCTCGATGAAACGAGCTGGGCGGAACGGCTGCTCAATGAGCCCCTTCAGTCACTTTACGTAAGACCGCTCGGGTTCATGTGGCTCTCGCTGAAGGTTGTAAACACCCTGGGGTACAGCGAGCTTTCACTACGCCTACTCCCATTCCTAGCTTCATGCCTCACGTTGCCTATCTTCTGGTTAATTCTGAGGGAACTCATCCGCTCAACCTGGGTTCAACTCGTGGGCTTACTTCTCGCTGCAATCCATCCGTGGTTCATAGACTACGGCGTAGAGTTTAAGCCCTATGCGGTTGAGCTACTTAATCACCTTGTGTGTGTCTGGTTTTGTCTCAGGGAGCTTCGGAGAGCGAGTTCCTTGTTGCAGTTGAGTCTCATCTTTGCCTTTGCCTCGGCGGCCTTTCTCCTAGGGTACAATATTGTGTTCTTGTACCCTGCCTTCTTTCTCTCGATGACGCTTACATTTCTTCGGCGCCCGAGCAGTCAAAGCGCAGGGAACCACAGAACCGTGATTCTCAGCACGGCCCTCTGCACTTGTACGGCGCTTATCCTGTGGATTCGTGCAACGGCGCTAGCAGCCGTTGCCAATTACGACGAGTCCCCCTACTGGGCCGCAAAGTACGGCGTGTTCTTTGAGAAGTCGAGCGCCGCCGAGCCATCACGTGTGGATTGGTATGTGCAGAAGTACCTAAGCTTAACGTCTGCGCCATCGTTGGTAAGCGAATGGAGTTGGGAGTCACTGCATTTGCCCGCCGCCGTTTCGCGCGAGCTTCTGGCAACGTTTTCAATCGTGTGGCTCCTCCTCCACTTCCAAGGAATTTGGCTGCTTGTGCACCGAAAGCGGTGGCTCGTGTTGTGCCTTCTTGTCACGCCAACCTTGACCGCACTGGTTTTCAATATCGTCGGCAAATGGCCCTTTGGCCTGTTTAGAACGAACGTCTTCATGCTCGGCTACTTCGTAATCCTGGCCGTCCTTGGCTTGGACGCATGGGTGAATCAGCGCCACCGCGCGGTGCGCTGGGCTGGAGGTGTACTAGCCCTTGCCTTAATCCTCCCAAGTACCGTTGTGGCAGCTCATGGTCGGAGAGAAAAGGCTTGGCCAAGCCTCGAGACACCCAAGGCTCTCGCCCTCTTGACAAAGCTCAGCGACGGTCAGTCCGGTCGCATCCCGCTGTACTGTGACTCCTACAGCTGCTCGAATATCGACGCGTACACGCGATACCACATCCACTATTCCAAAACCTACGGTTCGCTGCTTCAGGATAGGTACCGCTTGATGCGCGGGTATCACGTATCCGACATTGCGTCGAGCCTTCGGAGGCAGAGGCAGGGTCCGGCAGTGATCGTAATTGGTCGAGCGAGCGAACTTGAAGCCGCGCGCTCCGAGTTTCCCGCCTTGTGCACCAAGAGCACGGTCCACGAGGAAAACAATAAGCTGCCGCTTGTTGTCCACTGCATGCGCGGAAAAGCAGAGTGATACTTCCCGGGCAGGCAGCGCTTGCTTGGCTGCCTTGGGCTACCTGACTTCGAAACTGGCTTTCGTACAGTCACTTGGGAGCGAGAGCCCCGGCGAAATGGCAAGAAATCGCCCCTTGATTGCCATTCGATATTGGCACTGTTGGTTTTGATCCAAGATGGCGCGCGTCTGAAAGGCACCTTCTGGGGTATCTTTGGCAAACCAGTGCAAGTGCCCGTCGACCACGTGTATGACATCCTCAAGTCGAGGCAATTTACCCTCGTGGGCTAACAGCTGATCCGGCAAATACACGCCAACGGCCAGACGAACAGCTTTCAAACCGGCCTCGTTCGCACCTGTGAAGGGTAGGCCTCGCTGAAACGTCTCTGCGAAGCTTTCTGCCTTTCGACGCGTGCCTACCCATCCCGACTCGCTGGGTAGACGGCCCTTCAAACCGTAAGCATAGACCCAGCCCAGGCTAAGGGTACAAAGCAGAGTAAAAAGCAATGGCAGTCCATTGCCTCCCACCCTATAGCGCTCGAAACCCCGAAGGAATTCGCGCGCGCCGGCGACTATAACCACCGAGTTCGCAGCCATCGCAAGCGGGGCTACGGGAACCCAGTAGCGCGACTGGAAGCTCAGCCACGCCGTAAGTGGATCGAGGCTGTTAACGGCAAATGTTACGCCCACCAGAAACCCCATGGCTCCTAGGGTTGGCCCACGCGCGCGACGTGGACCGAGCGCCAGTAGCGCAGGCCCCGCGGTCATGAAGCCAAAAAGAGCCAGCTTCCACGAGGTTTCCAGCGAGCGGTCGAAGCGATCAAAAAGCGTCCAGACGTCCGATTGCCCGCTGCTGCTTAGGCCCGAAACCAAGCCGGGCCCATGTTGGCTCAACGTGACGGCAATACGCGAAGCATACTGCGTGAACGCAATATACCAGAGCTTCTCCAAAAGGAGCAGTGCAGCAAGAGCACCGCCGAATGCCAGCCCTGCCCGCCAGCTGCGACGGTAGAGCCAGATACCGTAAGCCAGCCCCGGAAGAAAAAATACCGTAGGCTCATGGCTGAGATAGGCGAGAAACATCGCCACGGCACCCGCCAAAATCCAGCGCATCCCGTGATGGTTGGAGCGCCAATAGCGAAGCACCGCGTAGGAAGCGAACGAAACGTAGGCCGCGGCAAACACGCCCGGTAGCAATTGACTGCCCGCTCTCTCCATAGGTGGAAAGACGGCAAGACTCAACCCAGCTAGTACACCAGCGTACGGCCCCGACAAGTCACGAGCGATCTTGTATGTAAAGACAACTGCAACCACACATGCAGTAACGGGAGCCACATAGTAGGTCGTGGCATGAGACCCCAACAATCGCTGAACAACGTACACGGGGATATTGATTCCGAACCTGGCCGTATGATGGTCCCAAGTCAACGTCGCAAAGTCGACGCCGTGAATCCACTGCCGGACAAAGTACCAACTCGCAAGCGCATCCCCACCGCCCTCAACCTCCTCAAGCGTTAGGTAGCGCACGGCTAGAGTAAACGCCGCCAAGATGACAATAATGGCACCGTCCGTGACTCGGGACACTAAGGACGAGGTACGTTCAACTCGCATTTAGTAGTCTCTAACGCTCACCGCACAAACCCTCGCCGACCCAGAATACGTTACCAACAGCCAACCAACCGGGCGGCTCCGGCGAGATATCACCAGCGATCGAGGCTGAGGTAGTCGGCATGGTCTATATGCCGGTTACCGCCCGGATGATTCCACTGTCAAGGCAAATAGCGTTCCCTTAGCTTCACGCAGCGTGGTACGTGCAGTCCTCTCAAATGGGTTTCGCATGCCGCACGCGCCGGCTATCGTTCGGCGTGCTTCCCGCTCGCGCCCTCCTGACGTTCATCAGTCCATCCGTGGTAGCCCGCAGGCTGAGAGCACACTTGCCACGCACGGCAGTGCATTGGCTAAGCACACTTTGCGTTTGGTTAGTCTTAGCCATCTTTCTGCACGGGTGGCTCAAGGGTCACTGGGAAACACTTACGAACCCTGATTTGCAGCAAGACGACGCCCGGTCCGCCATCTTTCAGTATCACCGGTGGGAACCCGGTGGAGCGCTGAAGGACGATCCGATTTCCAACGAAATGCTCACCTATCAGCCGCCGTTTGTGCGTGGGCTGTACTTCGTGTTCGTGAAAGCCACGAACGTTTTTGTGGCGACGAAGCTGGTGCAGCTAGTGTGTTTGTTGATTATTGTTGGCGCTGCAGGCGTCCTTTTCCGAGCCAAACGCCTCGGGCTCTTGGGAGCCTCACTGCTCCTCTTTCTATTCTTCCGCGATTGGTGGGTCATGAACCGGATCGCCGGAGGGCTGCCGAGGGCCTTCGCCTTCCCATGTTTTGCCCTGTGGTTTTCGGGCGCGCTCTCTGCCAAAGGCGGCGTTCGTCGCCTAGCCGCCCTGCTTGCTGCACTCACCTATCCGACGGCGTTGGCCATGATACTCCCTGCCGAGGGAATTTTCGTGATGGCCAATCGCTTTGGGCAAAGCAGGGCTCACGTCGTTTCAGGCCTCAAGCACTACGCCGTCACGGTGCTAATGGCCATACTTGCGGTTTCACCCTCTCTTTTGGGCGGTCCGGCGAAAGACGGTCCACTCTATTCACTAGAAGATGCGAAACAGGAGCCCGCATTTGGCAAGTCTGGCCGCCTATGGATCCTCCCTTTTGATGAGCCTCGGCACGTCTTTGGCTGGGAGTTTGCTGCCACGTTCATGCCGCAAGGCAAACGGCCACTCGGGGAGGAGCCCCGTCCATTCGATGAGCACCTTCCCCGATTTGCCTTCGTGCTCATCGCCGGCCTCGGAGCGCTTTCCGTGATGGGTCTGAGCGCTCGGCCAATGCCAACCGTTTCATTTTGTTGCGGGTGTGCTGTCATGTATTTCGTCGCCTGCTACTGGGCGTTTCGTCTATATTCGCCTGAGCGGTTCTATTCCTTCGGGATACACGCAGTTGGCCTCATGCTCGTGGTCGATGTGCTGGCCACGTTCGGCGAACGCTTTCGCGATCGAATACGCTACCCTTTACGCAATTTCGTGGGCGCGGCCGCTATGGGAGGCATGTGGCTATTCTTAGGCACCGGGTACGCGCCCCAGCTGTCGGGCACCAATCTAAATCGCTCCGTAAACCGTCCCTTGAACGATTTTGTCGCAGGCCTGCCACTTAATGCGCGCATAGCGGGGCACCCGTTAGATTCGGACGACATCCCCCTTTGGGCGGCCAGGGCCACCATGGGGGGATTCGAGACGCTGCAACCTTGGCTGAAGGGCTCGTGGGCACGTCAGAAAGCTCGGACCGAAGACACCTTCTTGGCCCTCTACGCCACCGAACGCAGCACCGTACTCGACTACGCCAAGCGAAACCAGGTAACCCACTTTCTGATCAATCGAAACCGCTATGGTACGGATTTCGTCAGCAAAGCTCGGACATTTGAGCCATTCAACACCTTTACGAACCGTACCTTGTCCGGCATCTCCTACCAGTCTCTGGTCTTTCTGCAAGTACCCGAGGAGGCCGTGCTGTTTACCTATAGCCGCTTCCAGCTCGTCAGCGTGGAGCGGCTGGCCAAAGCCTGGGCTTCTCCGCCGGAAGGCTCCTAGCACCCCGGTGCCAAGCGTCGGTACAGCGGTAGCATCCAAGAAGGCCTCTCATGAAACTCATCATTCAAATCCCATGTTTCAATGAAGCAGCGACGCTGGCCATCACCTTGGCGGCGCTCCCTAAACGGATCGAAGGGATCGACACGATAGAGGTGTTGGTCATCAACGACGGCAGTACCGACGACACGGTTGCCGTCGCGAAGAACAACGGCGTGCACCACGTGGTTGGCTTCACTCGTAATCAAGGCTTGGCCAAAGCGTTCATGCTAGGCCTGCGCAGTGCCGTCGCCCTCGGCGCAGATATCATTGTCAACACCGATGCCGACAATCAGTACTGTGCCGACGACATTGCCGCGTTGGTCCAACCCGTGATGGAAGGCCGCGCGGACATCGTGATTGGCGCGCGACCTATAAGCGCGATTGAACACTTTTCATTGACAAAAAAGCTACTGCAAAAGCTTGGCTCCTGGTTTGTTCGGACCATGAGCAATACAGACGTAGTTGATGCACCGAGCGGTTTCCGCGCGATATCACGCCAAGCCGCATGCACACTCAATGTGTTCAACAACTACACCTATACCCTGGAAACCATCATTCAGGCGGGTCAGAAGAACCTTCAGATCCTATCGGTGCCCGTGCGTGTGAATGGGGATTTGAGGCCATCTCGGCTTGTGCGCAGTATCCCGGCGTACATCCGAAAGTCCATCGTCACGGTCTTTCGAATCATTGTCGTCTACCGTCCCTTTCGGTTTTTCGCGATCGTAGGCTTGCTCTTCTTCCTCTCAGGCCTGGGGGTGGGCATTCGCTTTCTGTATTACTACTTTCAGAACGACGGAGCTGGTCGCGTTCAATCGCTCATCTTGGCATCCGTGCTCCTCATGATGAGTGTGCAGATCGGCATGATGGGGTTCATCGCAGATCTACTTTCCGTTAACCGAAGGTTGCTGGAAGACCTCGAAGCGAGAGAGCGCTCCAAGAGCCAAAGAAAGCCTCGCGAGCTCTAAGTCGCATACCCCGCTCAGCCTAGCCCTAGGAATGAATTGACGTAACACCTCGCCGTGCCCCGTCGTGACGAACGACGCGAGAGCAACGACAATCTGGGGATGGAAGACGTAGAAAGGAACAAATTAGAAAAACAGCTAACAGAGCTGCGACGGCAAATAGCGGCAGTAAAAGCGAGCGGTG
>JANRKO010000056.1:0-18583 GCA_033763455.1 Polyangiaceae bacterium | reverse complement strand
TGCGATCACCCCGGGCTTCCACCAGCCGCACGGCCTCAAGCTTGAACTCTTTCGTACGCTGTTCTTTCTTCTTTGCCATGGTTTGGACTCCAAGAGATTACTCTCTTTGTTAGGTGTCCAACAAACCGGATCAGGTCCAGTTCACTGAATCCCCCGCTCAAACTCCGGAAGATTGCTCAAGATGGTAAATCGGTCGTGACTCGACGCAGTGTGAAGTGCGGGGATATCGGACGAGGTTAGGACACGAACACTTGTGCCCTTTCGCACAACTACGCGCCATTCATTCCATGGAATATTATTGATGACATAGGGATGGTGGCTAGTAACAAAGAATTGCAGATCTTTGGATCGTTCCACTAGGCGGTCAGCAACTTGGGGCAAGCAGTTTACTCCCAAACTATTCTCGAATTCATCAATTAAAACTACGGTCCCAGTGGGGGCTAGTGCCAACTCAAAAAGATGAATAAGCGTTCTTAGCATGCCGGACGAGACGCGATGGTGAACAAGCCACCCGTCTATTTGGCGCTCGCGCAATGCAACTGTTATCCACTCCATTGGGAAGAAAGGCGGAAGGTCGTCAGAAGTCTTCTCGAACTCACTGAGCGGCCCGACTCGCACCTCCTCGACCTGATCAAAGATTTCACGGTACTGGCCAACGACGGTGGCAAACTCCTTGGCGAACTTATTCTGCATGATGACTGCCTTCGCGAGGACGGTCAGTCCACTGGAGTCGTCTCGGAGATCGTCAAACGTCCCTACCCGGGCCTCGACCTTTTCCACTCGCTGCTTGTCAAAAGGGACAAAACCCGCAATGGGCTGGTGGGTGCCGCTGAAGAGAAATCTTTGCATCGCGAGGTGCAGTGGCTTTATGACCTCCTCACGCCGCAGAAGCTCGATTGCGCTATCGGTGTCCTTGAGCTGAGGCAGCTTCTCACCATTGAATATGAACGTCTCTGGCGTCCTTGAAACAATTACGCCGTCACTTGAGGTTAACTCTTCCTCGACGAAGCGAACCCCTTCGCCAGAGGTATCGTTATCGTCCTCATCATCCTGAGTAAGAGCATCTCCCATGTTCTGAGCACCGCCAGTCTGAGCTTTCCAAGTGTAGCGTTGACCAGAGGCCTCGACTATCAATGTCCAGCTGCAGTCGGGGACCCGTCGCGCACCCTTCGTCGCGGCAAGGCGCACCCGATTCAGTGACTCAAGAATCCGAGTCTTGCCGACTCCCGAGGCGCCCACCAGCAGATTAAAGGGAGAAAACTCCGTCGGCTCGAGATTCCACTTACGGAGGCGGTCTTCGAACGCAAACTTGACTATCGTCATTGTCCATCGATCCTAGCGGCATGGATCGGTCAGCTGCAAGGCAGCCGCATCAGGCGATTAGCTATGGATCATGACATAGACAGCACCCCCTGAGAGTTGAAGCTGCCTAACTTCCGCCTGAACCCAACGTAGGGGGACTTTGCCCCCCCGATTCCACAACCACCGGCGCATTTCGAAAAATCCTCATAAATGGCGCACCCTCCGCCCAACTGTTCGGCCGATACGAATGCGGTCCGGCTCGGAATACCCGCACCGGATGCGGCATCACGAGCGTAACGCGCCCACCAGTGAGCCCTTCGACGGAGCCGTTAGGGTTCTCTGAGTAACGCTCGGTTCGGTACCCTCGGTGACCCACGAACGATGGTGCTACTAAACCTGCACGCGTCAACCGGTCGTACGCTCCCACGTCGATAAACTCGCCTACCTTCACCGTATGCAACCGCATTAGGAAGCAGCGAGTCCTCCATCCCTGAAAAAAAAAACACTGCCGCTAAAGCTCGATCCGTACTCGGGACAGTTGTGCCTCAAACTGCTCGGAACGATTGCGAACAAACCGCGGAAAATCCTGCGCCCCGGGGATCAAATCCTTCAAATTAGAAAGCATCTGACACCCATTGCAAACGCCTAACGTGAGCGTATCCAGCCTCTGAAAAAACCGAGAAAACTCGCTGCGAGCGTGCCCATTAAACAAGATAGATTTGGCCCAGCCTTCGCCGGCTCAGAGCACGTCGCCGTTCGAGAAGCCGCCGCAGGCGGCGAGTACTTAAAAGTCGGCGAGCGTCGTGCGGCCGCTGAGGATATCGCTCATGTGCACGTCGACCGCGGTGAAGCCGGCGCGATCGATGGCGGCGGCCATTTCGACCTGTCCGTTCACACGTTGTTCGCGCAAAATCGCGACTTTTGGTCGTGGGCGCGTGAGGATCAGCGGCGCGGCGATATCGTCGTTGATATCAAAGGTGGCGTGGACGGAGAGCCCGGGAAGGCTCGCGTCCAATCGGCTTTGATGTTCCTCCTCCGCGCAGCTCACGTCGTCTCGCAGGGACTGCATCCGAAAAGTGGTGTCGGACCACGCCGCGCGGAGCGTGCCGCGTTGGCCTTCGAATAAGATCGCTTGAGCGCGGCGCCTAGCTCCTCTGAGAACAAGAGCCCAAGTGGGTCACCCACAAGCCCCCTCGAGCGCCAACTCAGCTGCGCACCTGAGATGAAGCGCCGAGAGCGGAAAGCCGCCAAAGCCGACGACCAAGCGGAACTCTTCGGCGAGCCTGTGGACGAAGGAGAAAGCCACCGATAACTGAGCCAGCGGACGATATGGACCCCCAAAGCCAACGTGGGCCACTATTACTCAGCGCTTTCCCCCAACCAAGCACGCCGGCCTTACGAACGCACAAGGAACACGAGCATGAGCCATCACTCCCGAATCGTCCGCGACCCGACCATCTGCGCGGGACAACCCGTCATCCGTGGAACGCGAGTTCTGGTCCGCGTCATCCTCGGGCACCTTGCGCGTGGTGAACGGCTCGACACCATCCTGCGCGATTTTCCCTCGCTCACCGAGGAAGATCTACGGGCAGTGATCGCGTTCGCAGCCGCTGCTACAGGTGAAGACTTACCAGCACCCCTGCCGCTGCCCCGCGAAATCAACGTGGCATGAAGCTCAAGCTCGGACAAGCGACCACCTGATTGGGCGTCGTGCCCCCGTCGTGCTCTGCGGAAAGGTGCGGCCCACGATTCCCATCCATGACCAAGTCGCTCAGCAACTTGCTAAGTTTTGCTCCGCGTTGGCGTCGATGACTTTGCCTTCGTCGCCTGCGCCTTCGTTGCCTTTGTTCTCGTCGGCTTTATTGCCTTCGTAGCCTGAGCCTTCGCCGCCTTCGCCCCCTTTGCTGGCTTCGCTGCCTTTGCCTTCGTGGCCTGCGCCTTACTCACCTTTCCCCTCGCTGACTTTGCTGACTTCGTTGAGGTTCCTGCGCTCGATGGCTTCGTTGATTTCGAGCGAGTGCGCTTCTTCTGGCCTGCGTTCACGATGGCAGGGGGCGACTCCAACTCAGCAGGTTGCTCAAGCGGCGTCGGCGCGCTTTCCTCCAGATCCGCCGCGTCTAGCCAGACCCCAGAAGATTCTTCCGTGGGTGGCGTGGGCGACGTGGGCGGCGTGGGTGCCGCGGGTGGCGCGTGAGTGGGTTGGGAATCGCTTGGAGCGGTGAAGCGACGGAGTAGAGAAGTGGCGGCGCTCCACGCGGTGGCCAAAATTCCGGGGCGTTCGCTCGGAGCGGTGGCTGCCCGCGCGCCCCCATCGGTGATTTCCGATTGAACTCCAAGAGTGGGGCTACCCGGCTTAAGGACTTCAGCGAGCGCTGAGTAAAGCTCGTGCGATGACTGGAATCTTTGATCCGGAGAAATAGCCAGCGCCCGTTGTATCCACGGGTCCATTGCTTCCGGGAGATCCTGGCGGAGCGCACGGAGGCTCGGGCGTTCAGAAGTGGTTACGAGGAGCATCTTGTTGAGGAGGTTTGGCGTATCGAAGGGTGGCTTTCCGGCAAACCAACGGAACACAATGACAGCTAGAGAATAGAGATCTGCTCGATGATCGACCAGAGCCGAATTGCCACCCCAGGTTTCAGGGGCGATATAGCTGGGTGAGCCCATCACCATTCCAAGCTCGGTGATTGGGGCTGAGGATTTCATGCGCGAAAGGCCAAAATCGAGCAGCCGCACACCGGCGCGCTCTCCGGAGGTTAGAAAGATGTTCGCCGGCTTGATATCCCGATGCACCAGGCCAATCTCGTGAGCCCGGTAGAGCGTCTGCACGAGCGGGCGCAAGATTTCTAGCAGCGGCTCATATCCCGGCTGAACGCCAGCGCCCTCCCATTCTTGAAGTTGGCTCTCAAGATCACGCCCCTCTAGCCACTCCATCACCAGACACGGCCCGCCGTCTGCGGTGCGACACATATCGATTGCTGTCACGGCACAAGTCCCTGAAAGCGCCACCAAGGCCTGCTGTTCGCGGAGCATGCGTTCAACCAGCGTCGGATCTTCCCCCGCGGTGGGCGCCATCATCTTGAGCGCCACGGGCTGGCCCGTTCTTCGATCTACGCCACGGCACACCATCCCGTAAGTGCCTCGACCCACGACCGTCCCTACCTCATAGCGATTAGCGAGAATTCGAACACCCGCTTGCATGGTGATTCTTATAGCGAATTCACCGCACAGAACCAGCACCCACGGGGAAACTGCACGCTAAGAAGACGTACCGCGGTGAATTCTACTGCTTCAGATCCAACGGAACCACAGGCACCAAGCCTTTCCCACCCGGTAGCTGCGGACCGGTCGATCCCGGAGGCAGCGTTACACCCGGTACCACACGGGGAGCTGGAGTGGGCGTGAGGGTCACGACTTCAGACTTGTTGCCGCGGTGAATCGCCTGTAGGTAGAGGGGCTGGCCTGCGGGGGCTGTAACGTTAACTCGCACACGCGCAACTCCGGAGGCATCAGCTACTGCGCTCGGCCCCAAAATTTGAGGTCCGGCGATGTCCCAGCGAATGCCCATTGCGCGATATCCTCTGCCGCGCCCGGGAACAGGTGCGCTCCTGCTGCTGTAGATCTGCACTTGGGCGCCGGGCTCGCAGCCAGAAATGGTGAATTCCGAAACACTGCCGGTATGCACCCTTTCCGGCACAGAAATGGCCAATTTGACCGGAACGAGCACCACAGCTCGGTTGTCTCGACCGATGAGCGCGTCCACGAGAATGGCTCCCTCGGCGTTAATCCCGGAAGCTTCCATGAGGTACCCAGCCCAGCCTGGCACACGCGTCTGCAAGTCAACTACCTCGATGTCCGTGGCTCCGACGTGCCAGTAGTAAGCCTGGGGAGCCCCACCCGACCCGCGTGCACCAGTGGCCGCCCACCCGACCAACCGATCGAAGGCATCCACCGCTCGCACTTCAGAACGGACCTTACCCGGATGCGGCAGTTCAACCGGGGTTGCCTCGGAGCTTGCGGCGGTGAAGGCAAGACCTTCGTAGCTGTTGCCGGTCGACCCTGCCCAGCGCCCCGTTGAAGCGATAGCGGTTCCTCGCTTGGGCCCTGGACCACCAAACAAGCCCAGATCCACTGCGGTAGCGGCTCCACGCCAGACAAACGCATGCCCCTCGGCGCTAGCCGATATCTTGAAAGTGCCGATCATGAGGCGGCTCGATGCCGCATCCACAACCAGAGAATCACCATCATAGGTGGAGAGCGTGCTCGAAGAGCCATCGGCCCGGCGCACGTACGGAGCCTTCACCATGGTGCCCGCCGTGCTCGACCAGCGATAAACATGACCTACGGCGTCGCCCGCGGGCGTCATCCTTAGGAACGAGCCGGAACCTGTTGCTCCAGAAACGATACGCCCATCTGGCATCCAGAGCCACGGCCAATCGCCACCGCGGCTATCACGCGTAAAACCTGCGACGGTGCCATTATCAGCAATGCCCATCGCCACCGCTCCTTCTGGCGCTCCAGGGAGGCCGTCCGCGGGAGGCATGCCGAGTTCGTCCGTCGGTAAGAGCGGCCGAATTCTATCGGTCTTGAAAGCACGCGTGCGCCCAAAGCTGTCCGATGCCCAGCCCACAATACGCCCGTTGTTGTCGATCGCACGTGCGTAGGAAGCACGGCCACCCAGCGTGCCGAGCTCAACCACGGTGTACCGAGCTGGAGCCGCCAGAGCGGAGCTCGTAACCGGAAGCGCTGCCAAAAGAGCGGGGGGAGTCAGGCGGATCAGGTTCAAAAGGCGCATAGGAGTCCAGTATCACAAATTAGGCACTGATAGACGCGAGCTGCTGGAGTTTCATTCAGGGGAACGGCACCGCCGTCGATTGTCCTCAACGTCATTCGGGAGGGAAGTTTGCCCTGGGTGACTCTCGTAGTAGGAGTCTCGCAGCATCAGCTCCGAGGCCAGCGCTATGATTCGATTCACCACAGTTTTTTCCGTTGCGGGCCTAGCCGGGCTGGCCCAAGGTTGCCAATTCAACGCTAGCGCTTCGGGTGCCGTGAAGTCGGCGGGGGCCAGCGGTGAAGCCTCGGCCGAGGTACGGGCGGTTGAAGGCCCTTCGGACCCTGCAAACGACAAGCCCGCGATCACCTTCCGAGCAGGCCAGCTCGATTACAGCGGTGTGATCAACTTCGAATACAATCGCGCTAATTTGCAGACCGATGACGCCACGAAAAAAACCCTCTCTGATTTCAAGGCGTTCCTTGAACGCACACCCGATCTAAAAATAGAAATCGAAGGCCACACCGATTCCCGGGGCACTGACGACTACAACCGCGACCTTTCGGACAAGCGAGCCGCGAGTGTCCGAAAATGGCTCATCGACAATGGGATTGCCGAAGATCGTGTCGCTTCCGTTGGCAAAGGGGAAGACTCGCCCAAGGTCCCCGAGCCCGAAGAATGCAACGACAAGGTACCAGCGGATATCAGTCCTTGCGAGGCAGCCTGGGCCCAAAACCGGCGGGTAGTTTTCAGTGTTACGGCGGGGGCTGAGTCGATTCCCGTGGAGCAGCCCGAGCCTGCCAAGGCCGTAATTGCCGTGTCGGAGCCCGTCTCTCAGCCGCAGCGAGAGTGCCCTTGGCTTTGGGGTGGGCACGCCAATGCGCTCGGGCCGAACTCCTGGGGCATGTTGGCAGGGGCCACGCAACCGGGCATTTGCTGGCTAGAATTGAGCCTTGGCGTGGGGATCGGCGGTCGCAGTATTGATGCAAGTGCGCCGGCCCCGAGCAAGATCGACGCGAGCTACGTTTCTTTTACGGTGCCCTTGCGTGGGCGCTTCTGGTTCATGAATCGCCATTCGCTGATTGGTGATCTCGGGCTCGGCTTCACCCACTACCGCATTAGTGGAGATATTGCGGATCCTGCCGGTTTAACGGGTGAGATTAAGCGCAACACAGCGCCCATGATCGGACACCTGGGGCTTGGATACGGGTTTCGACCGAACACCTTCCTGGCAGGTCCCCGCTTTGCGTTCACCGTTGGAGCGCTCGCTCACCTCACTCGGCTTGGGGATTCGGAGCTAGACGTCCCCGCAGGTTTTGCCAACGGGCCCCAGCTCCAGAGTGAGCTGAACCGAGAAACCAATAAGCTGGACGATCTCGAGCCTTACGGCGAGCTTTCGTTCGGTTGGCTTTTTTGATCGTATTGCGAGGCTTGACCGGACTGCGGGGCTCGCCAGTGTGAGGGTTGCTGCTTTTTTTGGTGTGTAGGCCGCACCTTTCCGCAGTTCCCGGCGCAGGCACGACGCCCCATCAGCTGGCGGCCACTGGCTAACCCGGACACCCTACTGTTACGACTACCGATGACATCCAACGCCACATGGCAGCGCATGGCCTCATGCCACGGCCTCCTCCACGAGGACCGCCAGCTCCTCCGCCTGGTCAACTTCGGGTCTGGTTTCGGGAGCAGGAAAATTTTTGCTAGGGGCAACCGGAAGGCGCCACGCCAGCCCCACCCGAAGCGCTCGGTGACACCGACGTATCCCCTCCCCCGCCTCCCGATCCAGACGGGACAGCATATTCCGGGTAGTAGAGAGCCGATGCCGGTACGATTTCGAGCGCGGAAGGATCCCCAACGGACTCGCCGGGCTTGGCCCACTTAACAAGCGCGTGTGTGTTGGCTTGCCCTTCCCGGTGGTACCACTCAAAAAGGTAAAACCTGCCGGCTTCCAGCTGAATGGGTACCGATATTTGTCGCGGTTCTGAAAAGCTCGTGGGAAGCGTGAAGTTGAGATTTTCTGCGGTTGACGTGACACAGTTGCTACCGAGCACGGCGCTCCCACAGCCCTGGATCGCAGTGGCGATAGAAGCGTATTGATCGTTTGTGCTGAGGAAAAACTGGACCTGGTTGTCCCCTGACACCAGGAATTGGTAGGAGCCCGTCACTGGGGGCTTAATGAATCCCCGCATGCGTTCACCGAAGTTGCTGGCGTAGTCGCTGGTCTTGCCTTCTTCGCCTGGATTGAACCCGTGAGTCTGTAGAGACGTTAGCTTGTCAGTGCCAGTGGGTGAAGTTGTGAGCGAAATCACATCTCGAAAGGAATTTACGAAGGACGACTCCGCAGGATTCGGCTCTAGCCCGAGCCAATAATCGCGTCGAATGGCTCCCGGAGCGCCAAGGGTGAGCGGTGCTTCGGCTATAGACTGCGTGCTACATCCATTCGGTGTGACGGTGGTGCCACCGCAGTTCACCACTACCACCGCGCCCAGGATCGCCAAGAGCGAGCTTGACGTCGATACGCCCCAGTCCCTTAAAAGCAACATAATTATCAACTCCTAGCTACAGATCCAGACGTCCCCGGATCGCGGCGGGGAGCTCTAACACACTGTACTCCGCTCGGCTATGACCCCCTCAATCTTCACAATCTTGACGCCCTCACCTGTGGGTCAGCTCTGGCTGACGGTAGGCGGCAAGTTAGCTCGCAATCTTTCTTCAGGGTCTCGGGTTCATGAGCCCACGGTCTTCATGGCTCGATTCATAACACCGAGTGCGCACGGTGTTTGCACCCAGGCCAGCAGCACGGGCGACGCCGACCTTCCTCCAGCTCCTCTTGAGTCCTACGAATGGGGCGGGCTCGTTTCTCACGTTGAGCGACGTGCATCCCAGCTCTGAAGGCTAACGGTGTCTCTAATGGCTGTCGCGGGATTAGCCGTCGTGCCTCCACTGCACGGTGTGAGAAGCTGCGGCAAATCCCCAAACCCGAAGCTAACGATACCCGCCAGAAGCCTCGTTGGCTGACCCAACGCTCTACGCCAAGAGCCGCGGCAGCTCCTCCACTAGGTACATCGGTAGCGAAAGTAACTTGTATTTGGCTTGCCGCTTGTCTGAAGTGAGCGCGTTGACTTCCTGGATCACGGGAGCCGCACTGTTGAAGCGCACGGCCAAGAGCGATCCCCGTTCGGCCATGAACAAATGGAGGCTTCGTAAGGCGCCTCCCGCGCCAGCCTTGACCTCCACGGGGATCACCTTGGCCCGGGCGGTGGTGAGGTAGTCGATCTCCGCCGATGAGTTGGGGTGGTCTCGTAACCAGTACCAAAGAGCGGGCTCTTCGTGGGCGTCTACGTTGAGGCGCAGAAGTTGACCTACCGCTTGCTCTGCTATCGCACCCGAATTTACGAGCGTAAGATCCGAAGCGTGCTCAAGCTCGGAAAGGCTCAGGTGCAAGCTGGCCGACGCCAGGCCCACATCTAAGTAAATGGCTTTGAAATTGCGAATGTCCGCGCCGGCACCCAGCGGTAGCCCATGGCCTGATGTTGCCGTTACACGGTGGCAGACGCGGGCCAGCACCAAAAGCTCGAGTGCCTGGCGTAAACTGGCCGCTCGCGCTTCGCGCTCAACCTTCGACCACTTGAATTTCTGCCCCAATTGCGCCGGAACAGCGGCCAACACGGAAGTTAGCAGCCGATGCTGGACCCTGTTAGCGTACTTTGAAAAATCGTCTCGGATCGTGGCTAAGAGGTCGCGATGCACATCAGCCACCGGCAAAAGCGAACGACCGAGGCGATAGGCTTCAACGGCAGCTGGCATGCCGCCAACCAAGATCCACATGCGAAAGATCTGTTGAGCTCGCTGGTGCAATGCGTTCGGCATGGCGTCGCCGCTAGCGATGCGATCCAGAGTCACCTGCTCGCGCAACCAGGCGACTAAACGCTCTTCACCCAGCGCGAGCGCGAATTCGCAAAAGCCCATGGGCTCAAGGTGCAAATAGCTGATGCGCCCAACCGGCATCGAGAAGCTGTGGTCAGCTAGTGCAAAGTCAAGCAGGGAACCGGCGGCGATCAGTGGCAGCTGCGGGAGCTCCTCGGCGAACCAACGGAGCTTTGCGAGGATCTCGGGGGCAGCTTGGATCTCGTCGAGGAACAGCAACGTTGACCCGTCCACCGGAATGGGCTGGCCCAAAAGGACTTCCAATCGCAAAAGGACTTCGCGGGGGTCGTCGTGTGTGAAGCATCCTGCAATCCCTGAGTGTCGCTCCACGTTGGCTTCAACCACACGCCCAAAGCGCGCCTTTCCCCAGTGCAGCACCAGCCAAGACTTGCCAACTTGGCGCGCGCCACGCACTACCAGCGGCTTGCGCGGCCCGGCATCGGCCCAACGGTCGAGATCTAAAGATCTGGCTCTAAACACACAGGATGGATATAACAACCTCATGTTTTGTCAATTAGAATGATATTTCTTAGGTCAATCTTGACAAGTCCGATGCTAAGTCAGGCGCCCTTCCGAGCAAAAGTGGTTGGGGTGGGGCACAATGGCGCTCCTCGTGGCAGCTTGCTCGAACGAGAAGGCGCCGGCAAAGGATGCTTCGGGAGCCGGGTTCAGCGGTTCGATCGCCGCTTCGGAGAAGTCCGCGCGCAATGACCGGGAAACTACCATTGTTCTGCCAGAAGACATCCGAAGGGAGTGCCAGCTGCCGAATGCCCCCCGAGAGGCACCGAGGTTTGAATTCAATCAGGCCACTTTGCGTAGCCGTGGGCGCAACATTTTGGACGACGTCGCAAATTGCATGAGCAAAGGCCCGCTGAAAGGCCGCATCATCA
Source organism: Polyangiaceae bacterium (assembly GCA_033763455.1). GTDB lineage: Bacteria > Myxococcota_A > Polyangia > Polyangiales > Polyangiaceae > JBBRRP01. The sequence goes on along the minus strand of JANRKO010000056.1, from coordinate 7,699 downwards.
CCATCATTGGCCGCACGGATCCGCGCGGATCTACAGAGCACAACCAGGAGCTCGCGACCAACCGCGCTGAAGCTGCCCGCAACTACCTCGCTCAGCGGGGAGTGCCCACGGACACCATCCGTATTTGGTCCCGCGGTGAACACGGCGCCCAAGGCACGAATGAAGAGACCTGGGCGCTCGACCGTCGGGTGGACTTTGAGCTGGGCGATCGTACCGTGGCTGGGGAAACCGCCGCTAACCCGAGCCCGATACTGGAGGGTACACGGATTCAAGCGCTCACGCCCGGAGCAAAACAGACGAACGAAAAGGCTGCCCCCTATGCAGATCAGGCGGAGGGCGGGAAGGTCAGCGGCGGCTCTCCTTGAGGTTCGTTCAACCTGCGTTACGAAGATTTCCACGTGCACATTAAAATACTCGCGAGTTTCTCAATATCCGCATAGAATCGCTCGCGAAACGTTCGCTGCACGCCCCCCGCTACACTCCCGCGCCCTTAGCAACTCAGCGGGGTGGTAGCGGGTCGCGATAGAGGTCGTCGACTGTTAAAGCGACGCCGACCTCGAGCTCGGAGACTTGGCCCGCCGTGAGCACGCGTCGCGACCATTCACCCGCGTCCTCGTCGCGAGACCAGATCTCGACCTCGCGGCGCACATGGGAGACGATCAGGTACTCGCGGAGCGACGGCAGAAGGCGATAGTCTTCGAGTTTGACGCCACGATCGCGTTTCTCGGTATTGGGACTTGTCACTTCCGCGATGAGGCGTGGATTGACGACACCTCCGTCGGGGTCGCGAACGTGCGTTTCGCCTGCGCCACAGATGAGGACCATGTCCGGATAGTAGGCGTTGAGCTTGGCCCCCCTTTCGACCAAGATTCGTGTGTCGGAATCCTCCACTCGACAGGAGCCGCTCTCGCCGATCCCGATTGTTAGGCGAGCGGAAAGCCGGCTCTTCAGCATTGCGTGCCGTCGCGTGCCTCCCGCCATCGCAAAGATATCACCTTCGATGAATTCGTGGCGCGAATCCACGGACTCCTCGAATCGAAGGTATTCCTCGTAGCTGAGTGGTGTGTCGGCGGGCAGGGCTCGCATAGAACGACTCTACCTTAGCGCGCCCGCGACCCACTGACGATACCGATCACTTGCGGCAGACACAGCAGGCAAACCAGTGCCTTCACGGTCGCGCGGCCCCAGCGGGGGTATTCTGACGCTTTTGCACGCCAGCGACGGTGCTTTACGCCAAAGGGTGAAGCCCACCTTGGGCATCTCATTGAGCGACGCCTTGGAGGGCTCGGCGAGTCTGGGGGTCTTCTTACTCAGAGGAGTAATACACCAATTCGCAGGTCGCCCAGGAAAACCTAGTGCACCCCGCCGTACCCAAGCTCCGGCACGCGCTCAGCTAGGAAACGGATCACACTCGCGCGCTCCTCGACACTCAGATCGAAAAGATCGAACACTTTGGTATCCAGCTCTCTGCGATCGACACATCCTTCGGCCGTTTCTGCATCCCGCGCTAAACGTTCGATGCTGGCAAAAATCGCGGGCTCATGTGGCGGCATGGGGAGTGAGCGCAGGTGCATCAGCTTTACTTGGGGAAAAGCCGCTTGGCGTGCATCGCGCTGAAAAGCGAGGTGCAGGGCGCGGTAAAGAGCACTGTTGAGGAGCCCGAGCGTAAGGTGAACCCCGAGCCCCTCAACTTCATAGCCCGCCAATAGGCTGTTGCGAAATGGTAGGCCGGAAGAGTGCCGGGCAGCGATTGGGACCTTCGCGGTTTGGCGCACTACCAGCTTCACGGCTTCGTATTGTTCGCGCGATCGAAATCGACAACCTGCCCAACTCAAGAGCTCGGGTGTTGCGCGTAGATACACACGCGCCTTCCCCTGGTAAAATTCGCGAATATCTTTGCCTTCCAAAAGCGGGCACAGATCTTCGGGCACCTCTCTCGGGTTGCGCACCAGGAGGTTCAGCGAGGCGCGGCGCGAAGTTTGAAAGCCCATCTCACGAAAAAGAGCCGAAGGCCAAGCTGGCCGCTGCCGCAGGCGTTCAAGGACGGAGGGCACCTCTACGGACAAGGCCTGTGCCCGTGCGCGCTGGCGTTCGCTCAACGGCCAGGGCGAAGAAGAGCTCGCTTCAGAAAACGTGCATGGACGTGCAAGGAGCGCGAAGCAAGGTTGGGTGACTCCTGAGAATGCATCCTGCCCAAACTCGATCAAGGGCTGAACCGGCGTGTGCGTGCGTGTGAACACGGACCGCGCGCTACGGTACCCATCCAGATCGGCGATTGGACTCGGCAAAAGCAGGGCAACAACTCCGCTCGGAGCAAGCTCCGATGCGCGCTGAACGAACATCGCCTGTAGCGTCGGATAGCCCCGAAACGCTTCGTAATTGGCGGAAAACCAGGCGCGCAGCTCCTGGGGCAAGGGCTTTGCAGAACGCCCCGCGAACGCCACCCACGGTGGGTTGCCCAAAATGCACTCAAAGCCACGATCTTTCACTTCGGGCATCGCATCCCCAAAGTTAAAGGCCGCAAGGTTCAACGGCAGCTTTGCCCTCGTCGCTTGCCACCCCTGCCCCAACAAGGCATCCCCGACGAAGAGGTGCTGACCCACGGCGCTCATCGGCAGCTTTGGGTTAGCAACCCAGAGCCACAGCGCCGCTTCGGAGACGGCGACGGCGAGATCGCTTTGATCCACGCCGTAGAGGCAGTGGTGCACGATGTGGGTCCGCAACTCAACTAAATTCTCTGGGAGGCCACGCGACTTCTCAAACTTTTTGAGCAGCTCGCGCGCAGCCTGAAGCAAGAACATCGCTCCTCCCACGGCCGGATCGCACACACGCACAACTTTCGGGAGCGGCTCCGGCAGAAGTGCGAACGCACGCCGCACCACTGCTAACGCCACGCCCACCGGAGTGAAGAAAGCCCCTGTATTGCTGCGGGTGGCGCCCCGCACCAAGCTCAGGCCCTGAGGGGTGCGTGCGAGCTCAAGCCCCATCAGAATCTCATACAATTGGCCGATGGCCTCGGGTTCAAGGTTGGGCTCAGGCTCTTTTGGCCGCAACTCGCGGAGAACGCGAGCAAGCCAACCCAACGCGTCTCGCTCGCCTGTGCCGCATTCGGAGCGCGCCGTTACACTCGCACTCGGGGCCAGAGCTGAAAACAAGCGACCATCTAACATGGGCGCGGTTGCGCCGAACTTCTGCGCGGCGCTCTGCACGCGCTCTTTCAACACGTACTGCAGAAGTGCGCGGTACAGGTCAGATAGCGACAAGCTCTCGGCTACCTCTGGAAGTACACTCAAGCGCTGAAGTGCGACGTCCAGGAACGCGAAGCTCGATTCAAGCGAGTCGTACAATGCGCCCGCCTCGGGCACCACGAGGCCTAGTTGCTTAAGACGCTGTGGAAAGGTAGGCGTCTTCATCTTGGCTGTGTTAAGTCCGCGCTTGGGCGAGCCGTGCCGCCAGGCTGAGCGCACTTTGCATGCCCGTAATATCAGCGCGATTTTGCCAAGCAATGTCGTAGGCGGTTCCGTGATCGACGCTGGTTCTGTCGATGGAAAGGCCCAAGGTTACGTTCACGGCTTGCCCGAAGGCTACAAGCTTCATCGGGATGGTGGCTTGATCATGGTACATAGCGACGACGGCTGAGTATTCACCAGCATAGGCCTTGCGAAAAGCCGTCTCGGCGCCGAGCGGACCCAGAACCTGCGCGCGCTTCCCCAAGCGTTCGACCGCAAGCGCGATGCCCGGCGAGATGGCCTCCGCCTCTTCCCGACCAAACATGCCAGCTTCGGATGCGTGCGGATTGAGCGAACAGACGACGACTTTCGGGCGCATCTGACCGATACGGCGCAGGAATGTTGCTGTGCTAACGACTACTTCGGCAATCCAAGTAGCGTTGAGTGCGCGGGGGACACGGCTGAGCGCCAGATGGGTAGTCACGAGCGAACTTACCAGCTTGGGCGCCCAAAAACACATGACCGAAAATGGAGCACCATCTAGCGCTTCCAGCCATTCGGTGTGACCGATGAACCGCGCTCCCCCTCTCGCTCCGGAACCGGATATGACGGCCTTGTTAACCGGAGCTGTCACCAGGGCACCCAAGCCGCCTGATTTCACTAATTGATAACCTGCATTTATGTACGCCAACTGCGCTCTTCCGGAGAGCTTGCTGGGAGCGCCTGCGCGGCGATCTTTGGGGTTCAGCACCTCGCCGGCCTCCACCACAGCAATTGCGTCCATCCGGGTTCCGAGGGCTGAAAGCTTCACCAACCGCTGACGCGGCACCCCCACGAGCTCGGCCGCTTCGAGCAACGTGCCAAAATCACCCACCAGCACCGGCGGCAACCCCTCGGCGAGCGCTGCCGAACGAACTGAAATTTCTGGTCCGATGCCAGATGGGCAACCTGTGGTGATGACGAGACGCTCGTTGACTCCCCCTCGGCGATAGCGGCTCTTCGCAGTAGTCTGCGGATTCGGAACTGAGCGGCTTGGGGCGGCCTTTTGCTTCGACATCGGGGCTCCCAACTTGTAGCGGGAACCACGCGGTGTTTCTAGCGGCGCATCACCACGCTGAACCGATGAAAATGTTCGGTGGACCCTGCGAACCTCACCTCGACTGGGACGGATCGATGATGCGCAGGCCCTTAAACGTGGCGCGGAAGTAGCCTCGATCGCGGGTGAGCAGAGCATCGGCCTGAAGCAAGGCATGCGCACCGATCAGGTAATCAGCTACCACGCGCTTTGGAGCTTCGATGCCAGCTTTACGTCTCTTTCGCCACATCCGTCCGGCGTGGCTGGCCGCGGGAGCATTGAGCGCGTCGAACTCGACCCCCAGCAAGACCATCGCGGCAGAAAACGCGGCCTCCGAATCGAAGTGCGCGCCGACCTCTGCCCACACGACGTCACACGCAAGCAGACGGCCTGCGTCGTACGCCGCCCGTAGCGCCCGGCGTGAAGCCACGCCATGAGTAGGGTCAGCGCCGAGGACGTCGAGGAGCACGGACGAGTCGACTGCCGTCCTCATCGCTTTGCCGGTCGCGGCCCGCGCATCTCATCGAGGTACGCGTCTACGGGCTTTTGGAGCTTTAGGAGTCCAAACGCCTTGTCGATGGGATGCACGTCGCCCGCCCCCTTGCGCAGAAGAACGCCCTCGTCGCAGAGCTCGAATCTGACGACAGTGCCCGCGCGCAAGCCGAGTCGATCCCGTACCTCTACCGGAATTGTTACCTGCCCCTTCGACGAAATCGAACTCTTTAGCTTCCCCTGAGGGTGGGACGACATAGGTAAAGCGTTTCATCCTTTACATGAAACGTCAAGCAAGGGCGACTCGGGTTACCCACACCCGACTCTTCAGCGAATACGCCAAGCTCGGCGAGATCGAGCGTAGGCACTCGAACCCGCGGTAGTAAGAAGGATCACATGGCCCCCGTTACCCCCGATCCCCGGAAGATTCGTGATTTCGCAAGCGCAAAGGCGTTTGAGCAGTGGCTTGCAGCCAACCACGCTAAAGCGGATGAACTTTGGTTAAAAATTCACAAGAAGAACTCTGGCTTGCCAACTGTGACCTACGCAGAAGCGTTGGATGTGGCGCTGTGTTGGGGCTGGATCGATGGCCTGAAAAAATCCTTCGATGACAAATCGTTTCTGCAACGGTTCAGCCCACGCAAATCAAAGAGCCTGTGGAGCCAGATCAACCGCGACCACGTGGCGCGTTTGATCAAAGCGGGACGCATGACGCCACACGGTTTGAAACTTGTGGAGGCGGCAAAAGCCGACGGCCGTTGGGACGCGGCTTATGCCCCACCCAGCCGCAGCGAAGCGCCGCCAGATTTTGTCGAGGCGCTGGCAAAATCGCCCAAGGCAAATGCGTATTTCGCCAGGCTGAACAGCGCCAACCGCTTTGCCATCTTCTTTCGGCTCCACAACACAAAGAACTCAGCCACCCGTGCGAAGAAGGTGAAAGAGTTCATAGCAATGTTGGCCAGCGGCAAGGCCATCCATCCGCAAAAGGACGGCTAGGCACAGGCGCGGTAGATCACCTGCCCCGCCCGTCGCCTAGACAGCAGCGGTAAATGTTCAGACAGTGATGTCGAAGTCCGAGCGAAAGTTCGGGTTGGGTTCGCCCGGGGAACGGCGCGCGTAGCCGAATGGGTTGCACACCACGCGAGTGTTGCCGGCGGTGTAATCGCAGGACGAATGGGTGTGCCCGTGGATCCATAAGGCGGCGCCACCTTGCTCAACCGTTTGAGACACATCGTGCAAGAAATACGCGTTGAGTGCGGAGCCTACGAATTGGGGAGCGATGCTGCGTCGGTGGGGGAGGTGATGGGTCACAACAATGTCACCGGGCCTTACGTTTTCAGCGAGGAAAAGCGCGGAATCTGTGGCTGTGTCCGGTAGCCATTGGCGAATGTCACCGATCTCGGAAAAATCCCCAAGGTGTTGATCGAGCGGCTCGCGCTTTCCTGAATGGGGATACCAAAGGGTGCAGCCGATGAATCTGTGCCCGTGCAACGTTGCGATGGATTGCTCCAGGGGCACGAGGTTCTTCGCAATTTTTGCGGCTCGGCGCACGCGCTCTCGGGCCAATGCCCAGGTTCCCCCATAGGCTTCGTGATTGCCTAGCACGTACACGACGGATCGAGGCGCCACGGCTTCGCAAACAGAGAGGAGCGCCTCCTTGAGGCCAGCACAGCTAGATAGATCCCCCGCAATGACCAGCACGTCGAACTCCCCAGCGGCTAACTCGCGAGCAAGCTCGCTTCCGTTATCCTTCTGAAACTCAAAGTGTAGATCGGAGGCGATGCGGATCTTCATGAGAAGCGATCATCCTAGCAGGCTAGACTTGCGCTAGTCAGGCTTGCACTTTTCAAGTTCACCCCGAGGGCATCGAGAATCCGGCTCGCCCGGTCCCCCGGCAAGCGCGGCCTGCCACTAACGATTGTTAGACGAGTGCCGCTGGAGCGTGCAACGCTGGTCCAACCATGCGCCTAGCGTCCGAAGGGTTTGCGTTCGTCACAGTAGCGGTGATTGCAATGCTCTCCGCTGCCGCGAATGGAGCGGGCCACGAGAACGACCTTTGCCGCTGACTCACGCCGCTTGGTGTTTGCCTTGCTCAATCCATTGGCGAACAGCGTCGGGGCACAACTCGTACCCGTTGGGCCAAGCAAGCGCTGCAGATTCGAGCTATGAGGCCTTCTTTTCTACAACGCGCTTTGGAGGCAGCGTAACGACTTCACGATCTCCGTTATTCTGGTGAGCACGGAACGCTTCAGCGATCTTGCTCATGTCGTCGTCACAGGCAGCGGCAATTGCTTCGCGGATAGCATGGAGCTCATCTATGATCGGATCTTTGGGGTCCATTGGTTACTCCTTTGGCAATTCAAATGGGGTGCAGATGACTGGTGGTTGGTAGCCCGCAGCCTTGCAGATGGATTCGATCTTTCCACGCAATGACGCGTTAGCGATGTGCTTGCGGTTTCCGCATGGTAGATTGAGCTTCCCCGGATTTCCAGGACACCCAGCAAAGAGGGTATCCTCGGAGTTAGATCATGGAAAGCAAGACTCGTCGAAAGCGAAAGAAACACACCGAAGAGTTCAAGCGAGAGGCAGTTCGGCTGCTCGAGACACGAGGCGAACGGACTGTCGCTGACGTTGCGGGCGGCCTAGGCGTCGCCGAGAATCTGCTGCACTTGTGGCGAAAGAA
>JANRKO010000055.1:0-16173 GCA_033763455.1 Polyangiaceae bacterium | reverse complement strand
GGGGCGCTTCGTGGCAGAAGATCCATCTGGCAAGGCATGGGATCTATCCGGGAGCCTGAACGCTGATGGCCGAGAGCTGCCGTTTGCATCACCGGCTGAGCTTGCGCGGACGCTTGCCGCCTCTCCGCAGGTACAGAAATGTTTTGGCCGGACCGCATTGGAGTGGTCACTCGGTCGGGCCTTATCGGCCTCCGAGGCCGCCCGGCTCTCGACTCTCGAGAGTGCTGCTGTGAATAGCGGGGGGAACGTGGTTGAGATCCTCAAGTCGATCATTGGCGCTCCTGAATTCGCAGAGGCCCAAACGCCCGCGTCAGAAGCGCCATCGCCCACCTCGGAGATGCCATGAAATCCCCGCTTTATCGACACTTGTCCCGCCGCAACTTGCTAGGGAATGCCGCCCTGCTCGCTCTGCTGAGCCCGGTGTTGCGACAGCTGGACGCACGGGCACAGGCCCCTCTTTCACCCCGTCGCGTCATTCTACTGTTCTCGCCGAACGGCCCGATGAAGGTCACAGGGCCCGCATCGGGCACGGAGACGAACTTCACGTTGCACGATTGGTGGAAGCCGCTAGAGCGTCACAAGGCAGAGGGGATTTTTATGTCGCATATGGCGCCAGCTGGCGCTGGCGTGGTCACTGGGACCGGACATGCGCTCGGTGGGCAAAGCTATAGCGGCTACGGTGGCGGGGGCGGCGGGGATTCGTACGCTCAAAACGGTGAAACCATCGATCAAGTGATCGGAAAGCGCCTTGAGAAAGAGGGGCGTGCGGGCTTAGTGCGTTCCGTCGTATGGGGTAACTTCTCTCTTGAACAATCCGGCGGGGCCGGGGGCGATGCCTTCTCCTCGGGACCGGGGCGCAGCATCACGCCTGAAACGAGCCCTACAGCGGCCTGGCGGCAGCTATTCGCGTTCCTCGGCACCACAGCCCCCATGTCTGGGGGCGAGGGAAGCTTGCTCGACTTCGTCGCCTCAGATTGTCAGTCGCTGCAGGTAGCACTGGGAAGCCAAGGGCGAGCTCTCTTGGATGATCACTGCACAACCCTCCGAAGCATGGAAAGGCGCTTCGTGGCTCCCGAGATGGGGCGCCCCCAGTGCACCCGCCCGGAGCAAGTGGCAGAGCGGGGTTGGGGCAATCCAGAGCACTTTGAACCTCAGAGCGCAGCCTTTCATGATCTCATCGCTGCGACGCTCGCGTGCGAGTTAACGCATGTCGTCGCGTTCCAGTTTGCCTGCCAAGCCGCCAGAAACAGGCTTCCCGCATCCTACGGCGTGCCAAGCTCGGCCAAAGTGGATTCTGGCGATTCAGGTCCCGCGCACCACCCATGGACTCACAACGACGATTCCCAGCCCAAGATGGACGCGCTCAGGATCTTTACCACCGCATATTCCACGCAGGTGGCCGCGCTGCTCGATAAGCTGAAATCCACCAACGACGCGCTGGGCAAGCCTCTTTTGGACTCGACAGTGGTGCTATGGCTCTCGGAGCTCGGCGGGTCGGAGACCAGCTCAGATCCTCACTTAACCCGCTCAGTGCCCGCCATGCTGTTTGGCAATGGCCAAGGTGTCTTCAAGACCGGGCGCTACATCCAGGGGCCTTCTGCGATGAGTCGCACGGCGGCGGGCACGCAAGCCGCGCAGCTCTTGGTCTCCATGATCCATTACATGGGGCTTACAGATATCAACACCGTCGGTGTGACCAAGGCTTCAGGGCCACTCCCGTTCCTCTACGCGTAGTTGCCCACGCGCAACATAATTGAGCCCCGGGGGCCCCCATCCTGTACTCGCGCCCTGAATTGACTCAAGCTCTCGCACCGGCGCCAAAACCCGCGCGCTGTCACCCTGGGGCCGAGCTCAGGCGACGACGTGGGCTTTCAGTCGAACGGTCAGAATTCACGAACTTGCATGACGTGCGTCCCGACCCCGATTCCGCGAAATAGCTGCGCGCTTCCTGGGCACCTGACCTTCAGGTGCCAAACGTCTATGCCTCCGGGACCCGGACCTGCGATCCGCCACCCTTCACAAGGGTGAATACTGCCGCGCCCATATGCGAGATGACCGCAGCGGCGTAGCCGGATCTGAGAAGCGCACCGGGGGAAGTCCCATGGAAGCGCTGGCCCACATCGTGCATCCTGCAACGCAACCATGAAGCTTCGACAATGGGCTCGACGGCGGGCCGGCCAAGCCGAGCCCCAAAGCGCACTCGAACTCTTACTCGATGGACGCAAAGCGTCGACCACGAGCGGGTATCCCCAGCACTGGTTCGATGGTGTGAGCAGCTTCTACGACTACTTCGCCGATGACGCGACCGAGCGCGTCTGCACCGGTACCGCCTGTCGCTTCGCACGGGGAGCCACGCCCGAGGGTGCCTCGGTGCATTGCTTAGGTCGCTGTTACGAAGCACCCGCAACGAGCTCGGAGCGAGGTGGCCCCATCCCACGCACCAGCTTGGTCGATGAGCCCGTCATTCTCCGTCACCTGGTTAATGGCGCACAGCCTGATCCCGCAACTGAGTATACGGCGTTGCCTGATGCGGCCAGCATCCTCGATGCCGTCATTGCCTCAGGGCTACGCGGCCGCGGAGGCGCCGGATTCCCAACCGGCGTTAAGTGGCGCACGGCTCGAGATACCCCGGCGCCCGATCGGTATGTGGTCGCTAACGGTGACGAAGGTGATCCCGGCTCGTTCGTCGATAGGCTCTTGCTCGAAGAGGATCCGCACGCGGTGTTGGCTGGTATGCTGGCTTGCGCGCGCGCGATTGGATCGCGGCGCGGCGTCGTGTTTATCCGTCGAGAGTATCCACGCGCTCAGGCGGTGATGCGAGACGCGATCGAGTGGGCCAAGAGCGAGGGATTTTTGGGGGACTTTCAGGTGCGCGTTGTGAGCGGCGCGGGCTCGTACGTGGCCGGCGAGGAGACGGCGCTGCTTCGTGCTATTGAGGGATCCCGCGCCGAGCCTTCGCCGAAACCACCTTTTCCGGCGGAGTGCGGCTTGGAGGGCCTCCCCACCGTGGTGCAAAACGTCGAGACCTTGGCGGTAGTGCCGTGGGTGGTGGAGCGCGGCAAGCGCGCTGACACCAAGGTGGTTTGCGTGACCGGCGCCGTGAGTCGACCTGGCGCGGTCGAAGTTGCGCTGGGGACACCGCTTTTGGAGGTACTTGAGCGCGCGTGCGGTGGGGCCGTGGCGGGAAGGCGCTGGAAGATGGCGCTCGTCGGGGGCCCCATGGGGCGGGTGCTCAATGCGGCGGCCTTCACCACCCCATTATCGTTCGAGGCACTGCCTGGCATGGGGCACGCTGGCGTTCACGTGTTCGACGACAGGGTTTCGGCGCGTGAGCTGGCCTCGCATTTGTTTGAGTTTGCGGCGAGCGAGTCGTGCGGCAATTGCGCCCCTTGTCGCATCGGCACGGCGCAGCTTGCTGCGCAGAAAAACACGGCGTCACTTGAGCGCCTGCTGACGACGCTAGAGCTAGGAAGTCTGTGCGGCTTTGGCCAGGGGGTGCCTCGACCGATCCGCGACCTTTTGCGAGACTTCCCCGAGGAGTTGTTCCGATGATCGAGATCAACGGGCAAGCAACGAGCGCTGACGGCAGTTTGCTCGAAGCCTGTCGCCGCGTCGGTGCTGACGTTCCGGCCTTTTGCCATGATCAGCGGCTCGGAGCTGGCGCGCACTGCCGGGCATGTTTAGTCGAGCTTGACGGTCGCGTGGTGCCAGCGTGCACGACGCGCGCACGTGACGGGCAACACGTCAACACACGCAGCGAGCGACTCGAGGAGTACCGGCGCGATCTCGCCGAGCTGATGCTGGCGGAAGCGAGCCCGGAAGGGCGCGTGAGGGAAACGCTCACATCACTCGGCGCCGTGGGTGACCGCTACGATAAGCTCGAAAGAGCACACAAGAGCGATGCGACTCACCCGTACTTGCGCCTGAATATGCAGCGCTGCATCACGTGCCGCCTGTGCGAGCGCGCTTGTGCGGATGTGCAGGGCCAGTTCGTGTTTGCATCATTGGGCCGCGCTGCAAAGACCCACATCGATTGGGGGCAGCAGCCGTTCGCTAGCAGTGATTGCGTTTCATGTGGCGCCTGCGCAGCGGTCTGTCCGAGCGGCGCCATCTCGGACGTGGACCGGCAGCGCGCGGAGATGCAGGCCGAAGAGCGGATCGTGCAGAGCACGTGCTCGTACTGCGGAGTCGGTTGCCAACTTATGCTTCACGTCGCGGCCGACGACGTCGTGTTCATCGAGGGCGCCGAGTCGCCCGTAAACCGTCAGCATCTCTGCGTGAAGGGCCGCTATGCGCACGGCTTTGCGCGCCACCCCGATCGGCTCACCACTCCGCTCTTGCGCAAGGACGGAACGCTCACTCCCGTAAGCTGGCAAGAAGCCATAGTGTTCGTTGCGCAGGAGCTTGTTCGGCTCAGCGGGCGGGTGGCCGCACTGTCTTCCAGCCGCTGCACCAACGAGGAGAATTACCTAGTTCAGAAGTGGTTCCGGGCTGGGCTGGGCAGCCACGATGTCGACTGCTGTGCCCGTGTGTGTCACGCGCCCAGCGCGGCGGGAATGCGTCGATCGCTTGGTACTGGCGCCGCCACCAATTCGCTCGCCGACATCGAAAAGGCGGATCTGTTCCTGGTGTGTGGTTCGAACACGACCGTCAGCCACCCGGTGACGGGCGCTCGTATCAAACAGGCAGTGCTTGCAGGCGCCAAGCTACTGGTTGTTGACCCGCGGCGTACTGAACTGGCCCAGCTCGCGGACGTGCATTTGCAGCTTCGCCCAGGATCAAACGTGCTGCTTTTCAATGCGCTCGCGGCCGTGCTGGTCGAAGAAGATTTGCTCGATCATCGCTTCCTCGCCGAGCGGACAGAAGGCTTCCGGGACTACGCGAAGTTCGTCGTGACTCAGCGGCCCGAGCTCACGGAGGGGCTGACGGGCATTCCGGCCGCGCTCGTCCGCAAAGCCGCGCGGCTGTACGGCAAGGCGCTGCGCCCCATGCAGGTACACGGGCTAGGCATGACGGAGCACTATCAGGGCAGCGAAGGCGTCATGCTGCTGTGCAATCTGGCACTACTGGTCGGCGCGATCGGGCGCGAAGGTGTGGGCGTGAATCCGCTTCGAGGTCAGAACAACGTGCAGGGCGCGGCGGACATGGGGTGCCTGCCCGATCTACTTACCGGTTACTCGGATCCCAACGATCCTGCAGTGATTGAGCGCTTCACGCGCGTTTGGGGGCGCCCCCTCCCTGAGCGACACGGCCGCACCTTGCCCAAGATCTACCAGGGAATTCGCGAGGGCAGCATCGCGGGCATGTTCATCTTGGGCGAAGATGTGGTCCAGACCGATCCCGATGCAAATCGCGTTCGAGCCGACTTGGCGTCGCTTGAGCTACTGGTCGTTCAGGAGATCTTCTTGTCGGAGACTGCCAAGCTGGCTCATGTAGTGCTGCCCGGCGCGAGCTTCCTGGAGAAAGACGGCACATTCACCAACGGTGAACGTCGGATCCAGCGTGTGCGTAAGGCCCTGGAGCCGCCGGGCGAAGCGCGCGCAGACTGGCAGATCCTGTGTGAGCTGATGGCAGCCACCGGCTACCCGCAAACTTTCCAGCATCCATCAGAAATCATGGATGAGATTGCCGCGCTGGCTCCCCAGTATGCTGGCGTCGCGTACGCTCGCCTCGATCACGAAGGCCTGCAATGGCCTGTCCCGAGCCTCACCCATCCGGGCACCCCCATTCTGCACCGCGACACCTTCCCCCAGGGACGCGCGAAGTTGATGCGCGTCGAGTACGTGCCCTCTCCATCCCTTTCCGGATCCGCGTCGAAGCTTCTCTTGGTCACGGGGCGAGCCTTGGAGCACTACAACAGCGGATCGATGACTCGGCGTAGCAAAAATCGCGAGCTTTTGCCCGAAGATCGCGTGCAGCTCCACGCAGAAGACGCCGCTCGTTACGGCATTCAAGAAGGTGACCGAGTGCAGGTCAAAAGTGCCTTTGGCGAGGCCCTGGGCACTGCCGATATTTCCGACGAGGTCGCGCCTGGGACTTTGTTCATGACGTTTCACTTTCCAGAAAGCGGAGCCAACAACGTGACTTCCGATGTCGTCGATCGGCTCGCCGATTGCCCCGAGTACAAGCTCACGCCCGTGGAGATCCGACGTGCCGACTGAGAGTCAGATCGACGCGCTTCTTCCGCCGGAAATGGCTCGCCGCGCCGAGGAAGTGGGGGTACGCAAAGCCGCGCTGCCGGCCGACACCATGCTGGCGCTAGCCGTGCTGGCAGGCGCGTTCATCGGGCTCGGCGCTATGCTCTCGACGATTGCGCTGACCGGCACGAGCGCGAGTTGGCCGTTCGGGGCGTCGCGCTTGTTCGCCGGTGGCGCTTTCTCCTTAGGGTTGATCTTGGTCGTCGTAGGTGGAGCTGAGCTGTTCACGGGTAATAGCCTGCTTGTCATGGCGTGGTGCGCCCGCAAGGTCGCTGCCAAGAGCGTGCTGCGGAGCTGGGGCATCGTGTATTTCGGCAATTTCGTCGGGGCGTTCGCCACGGCTCTGCTTTGCTTCGCCACTTCACAATATGCAGCGGCGGGGGGCTCCGTGGGTGCGATGGCGCTTGCGATCGCGAGTTCCAAACTGCAGCACTCGTTCGTGGAGCTCGCCCTTTTGGGCGTCCTGTGTAACGCGCTGGTTTGCCTGGCCGTCTGGCTCTCGTTCAGCGCTCGCTCCACGGTCGATCGCATTGTTGCTGTCGTTCCACCCGTAACAGCCTTCGTGGCTGCGGGATTCGAGCACAGCATTGCCAATATGTACTTTTTCCCACTCGCGCTCTTCATCAAGCACTTCGCCCCCCAAACGTTTTGGAGCGCGCTCGGCACAACCCCGGCAGCGTACCCACACCTCACGTGGCGAGGCTTTCTGCTCGATAATCTGCTCCCCGTCACGCTCGGCAACGTGCTCGGCGGCGCGGTATTGGTCGGCTTGGTTTACTGGTTCGTTTACTTACGCAAATACTAGTGTGCGTCCGGGGACCCTCCGGAGGGGGGATGTGAGACCGAAGGAGCATCCAAACCGCAGGCCTTCGCACACTCCGCCCGCTTCGCTTGACATTGTTCCTCGGTATTCTCGCTGGAATGAAAGAAGATGTGGCACTCATGTGCGGTAGCGCTCTCCTTATCGCGCGCATGACAGGCGCTGGCCATTTCTTTGCACGATTGAAGAGGCTGGCCCGGCGGTGACGCGGTAGAGGGGGCGGCGGATGCGGCAGCCCAGTCCAAGATGAGCTTTAACTCGTCTCCTTCAACTGCACCCGGGTGATCTGGAGGCATGGTCGCTTTGCCCCCGTCGGCTCCGAGCACTCGGCGGATGGTGCCGGCCATCTCCTCAGCGTGGTGACCTCCAAACGGGTAGGTGTCCATGCTGAAGTGGTTGAGCGCGGAGGCTTGTGACCGAGTTCCGTCGGCCGAGTGACAGTCGCCGCAGTAACGCTCGAATACGGGACGCGCCCGCTCATAGGCTGCTAGCTCCGCGGGAAGCACAGCTCGTTGGGCAGTGGCTCGCTCGCTTTTCGGTGCGGAGGGGTTCGGTGCGTTCGGGTCAGGCTTTTGGCCCGAGGCACACGCCACAAGCTGCGACCCTAATATTCCCACACACACCGCGCAGAATATTTTCATAGTCTTCGTCTCCATAGCTCCATAGAACGGTAGTACCCGCTTCCAAGCTCTACCTCAAGGTTGCCGGAGGCATCTGGGTAAGCGTCAGCGAACGCATGGCGTCGGGTCCTTGAAGCGTGGCCGGTACCTTTCATTTTCAGATGGCAATCTCTGGATTTCTCATGGCTCGCCTCGTGGTAGCGTTGGCTCGCGCCGCCATGCCGCCCAACGTAGACTTCCTGAACCGCGACTGTGCTTGCCTCACCGTCGATCAACAAGCTCTCGAAGCTCTCCTGACGCGAGGGGGCGTCGATGGCCTTTACGGCTCGATCCTCGCCAAGCAGCCGCATCTCTTCTCATCTGTTCCAGTCTTTCTGTCACGCGCCAACGCGGATGCGATTGTCACAACCGTTTCGGCAATCGAACGCACCATCGCGAAGCCTTCCTACGTAGCGGCCGCCCTCGCACGAGCGCCTCACAGTGCTACGCATTCCTTCGGACCGCTCGGAGTCTTCTATGGGTACGACTTTCATCTCGGCAGCGATGGCCCGAAGCTCATCGAGATCAACACCAACGCCGGAGGTGCGTTGCTCAACGCTATTCTCGGGCAGGCACAGAAGGCGTGCTGTCCCGAAATGGCCCCTCTGACGTGCACCGATCAACCGTTCGATTCACTGGAGGACGCGTTTGTCTCAATGTTCCGCCGGGAGTACGCGTTGCAGCGCGGCGACAAGCCGCTGTGCACGGTTGCTATCGTCGACGACGATCCGGAAGCGCAATATCTCCATCCCGAGTTCCTTCTGTTTCAACAGATGTTCCGTGCGGCGGGGCTAGAAGCGCTCATCGTCAGCGGAAGCACTCTCACCTTCGAGGGTGGAGCGCTCTCAGCCGGAGGGCGCATCATCGACCTGGTTTACAATCGCCTCACCGACTTTTACTTTGAGGCTCAAGAGCACCGCGCGCTCGGCGCAGCCTATGAGCAGGGGGCAGTCGTCGTCACACCCAGTCCGCGGGGGCACGCGCTGTATGCGGACAAGCGAAACTTAGTGGCACTTTCGGATCCGGAGCGGCTAGCCGATCTCGGCGTCGACGCCGCTACCATCGCAGTACTTTTGTCGAGCGTACCTCGCACGTTGGAGTTAACGTCGCAAAACCGCGACGCAATGTGGAAGGAGCGAAAGAAGTATTTCTTCAAACCTGTAGCCGGCTACGCAGGCAAAGCGGCCTACAGGGGCGACAAGCTAACAACATCAACGTGGGCCGGAATGACTGGTCGAGAGTACGTAGCCCAGGAAATTGTGCGGCCAACTGAGCGCACGATCATTCGCGCAGGAGAGCGGATCGCGCTTAAGTTGGATCTTCGCGCCTACGTTTACGACGGACAGGTGCAACTGATGGCTGCTCGTTTGTATGAGGGACAAACGACAAATTTTCGCACTGCCGGCGGGGGATTTGCTAGCGTATTCACGGAAAAATCTCGAAGATTCAAATAAGCGACCATTGGGTCACAGTGAGCCGTGACTCGCGCGCGTCGATGGTTGCTCCACGCGGCGATCTCGATCTTTCGCCTAAGCGTTGGGTCGACGACGAGCACGGCGCCATGCGCTCGCGAGGGCGAGCACGATGAGGCTGCCAGCCGCGCTCGTCGGACTTGGCCCGGCGGGCGTCGCGTAGCAACCGCTACTGTTGCTCGGTGCGGTCGTCGGATCGTAGGTCAAGCTCGCTGTGTTGTTCGCGAGGTTGGGATCTGAAGGACCGTAGACTGTCGCATCGAGCGTCATCGCTGTGCGAGTGGGAAGATCGAACCAGAAGATCGCGGCTGCGCCCGGATCCAGCTTCCCGAACGTGCACACCACTTCGTCCGGGGTGCTCTGGCATGGAACGTCGCCTGGATCCTGCTGAGGAAGATCTCCAGACCGCGGGAGGATGTACATGTGCAAGCTGAGAACAGGGTTTTGCCCCCGTACCGTGAGTGTGGCCCCGTTCGCGGTCGCGGGCCCGAGGTTCTTCACGTTGAACTGATAGTCTTTATTCTGGAGGATCCCCGTGACTTGGAGATCCGCGGTCGGAGCCGCGGTATCGCCACGCGAGAGCACGACCACCTCGGGGGGCGATGCGCTCGTCCCCACTTGATAGGTGATGGTGCCATCATCGCCGAGGGCATCCTCGGTGAGAAATGTCTCGAGGTCGACGGTTATCTGGACCGTACGGCCGTCGTCGAGCGTGAGGTCCATGCCCTCCTGCGCGAGCAGGGTGGGCGCTTGCCCGGGCTCGGCGAGATAGAGCACGCCCTTGCCGCCCGCCTTCGCAGCGAAGAGGACCTGACCGCGCCGGTTCACGATGAACCGTCCGACGGAGTCGAACTTCGCGCCTGTGCCCGGAGCGTCCATACCCACGCCCGCGAGCCGCTTCGCGGCGCCGCCGCTCCAGACGAAGAGGTTTGGCATAGTGCCGTTACCCAAGGCCGTCACGAACGCGAAGCTCCCATTGTCGATCGCGCGAACCTCCACGACGCGCGTCACCTCCACGCCGTCTAGCGCGAGTGGCGTCGTCGTCGAGCCGACGGTCACGAGCTCGAACGCTTGCGTCATCGTGGTGCCGTCGCCGGAGTGGTAGGCCTCCCTGATCGTTGAGGTGGCCGTCTCGTCCGTCCTCTTCAGCCCGACCATCGCGCCACCGCGCCCGACGTGCAGGATCCCCTGGCCGTAGTACGTGTTCGGTCCGCTCACGACGTACTCCTGCGCCCACGGGAGCTCGGCAAGCTGTCCATCGATGCCTCCGTGTACGGTGAAGAGCCTTTCCTCCTTGGGGTTTGCCCCGACGGTGCGCTCGGCCTTCACCTGCGCGGTGATGATCCCGTTCTCATCGAGGAACGCGGGCAACCCGATCCCGGTCGCCGTGGCCGACCACTCCGTTGGGAGTCCGCTGACGGCGCCGAGGTACTGGTAGACCGGGCGTTGGACACCGGCCCCGTTGAACGAGAAGAGACCGCCGGCAGCAGCGACGATCACATGACCCGACGAATTGAAGAGCGGCTGGGTGATTCCGATGGGCCTCCCGTTCAGCTGGTCGTTCTCGCCGTAGATCCGGCGCGTGTTCGTCGCGGTTCCCGTCGCGATGTCGGCGCCCCACCACTCGGTGTCGGCTTCCTTCGTGCTCCAGTACATGAAGGTGCCCCGCACGTTCGGCGCACCGATGCCGGTGGTGCTCCACGCGCCTCCGCCCGGCTTCGGGGTTGTCGAGGAGACGAGGACCGAGCGCTGGGCGCCCTCCAACACGATCACCTGCTCGACGTTCTCGTTCGCATCCTCAAGCTGCGCGGCGAGGGCAACATCGCCACCCTTCACCGCCGCGGCGTAGGTAATGCGGCGATACTTCCAGCCAGCGGTTGGAGACTCCGCGCCCGTTCGCGCGACGATCCTCACCGGTCCCGGGACCGGCGCCGCCTGCGCCCCAAAGCTCACCGACACCGTCCCAATCGCGAATGCAGACGCGATCGCACCGCCCATCATCCTCATGGGCTCAACGATAGCCCTGGAGCGACGAACGGTCCAGAGCCGGCCTGGGCGCAGGCCATTCGGTTGGGCAGATCTCGTTGGGCATTGCGCCCCAGGTACGCGAATACCTCGTCGACTGCAGCCCCCGACATCACGCGTTCCGACCAGCGCAACAGCTCCGCCTGGCTGCGGGATCTTTCGAACTCTTGGGTCGGGTAGAAGGAGCGGGGGTGAAGCTCGAGATTTCTCCGTTGCGACCCGAGCGGAACTTGGAAGAAAAGCAACTTGCCCACTGCCATTTGCCTCAAATGCGGCGCGGGTCTGCGTTGCGTTCAGGCGTCCAATTTCTGTCGCATCACCGGCCCGGCGCCGTCGAGCACCGCTAAGTACGAGTGCGCGGCGATCACCGAAGATTGCTACGCCAACAATAGGACATGCGCGTGTCTGGAGGCAGCGAACCCCGGCTACACGTGCAAGGTTTTCGACGACGACTTCACGTTGCAGAAACCGTGAAGCGCCGCCACGCGGCCTCGTGACCTAAGTTGGCGGATTGATCGCGTGGGACGGAGCCGCCTTAGTTCCACGTATCGGACGCGCACGGTGCGTCAGCACAGACGTGATCAGGAATAATGCTACCCGGTACCGCTGTTGCGGATGAAAGATCACAAAAGCCCTGACAACTCCAACCTCCCGAGTCTCCGCAGCTCACACCCGTGGACTTAAGAGGCTGGCAGCTTGGGCTTGCGGTCTTAGTGTCGCAGTAGAAGCCCGGCGCGCAACCCAGCTCTTCGGTGATGTCCCCCGTGAAACAGGGAGCGTTGAGGCCGCCATCCAAGGAACGTTTGCAGGTTCCGCCTACACAAGCGAGGCCCTCTGTAGCGTCGCACAGTCGATCGCCTACCGCCGCTACCCGCGCGTCGCAAGGGGCACCCTCTGTGGTGAGAACTAGCAACTTGCCGCAGACTTTCGTGGTGGCATTTGGAGCTGTGGCTAAACAAACGCCACCCTCCGCGCAAACTTGATCTCCACTGTAGCAGGGCGCACCTGCTGCTACTGGCGCCTGGCAGGTACGAGCCCCCGGCGTCATATCTTGGCCGCTCGGCGGCCCCTCAAAGCAGTAGAGCCCCGGAACGCACGCACGGTGGCCTGGAACGGCGGGATCATCGCAAGGTTCACCCGCCGCAGCTGGAGCTCCCGGCTCAAGAGCAGCTTCACAAGTATTGGACTGCCAGTTGCAGGCAAGCTTGGCGCCTTGGTCGCACTCTCCTTCAATGCTGCAGGGCATACCCTGACCTGGTGGTGCTTGGCAGATGCCACCACAGGCATCTGGCGCAACTGGGACGCAAACCATGGAGCCTTGGCAGTCGATCTTCGATGTGCAACTCGCCCCGACCGTGCCAGTGCCGTCCCAACCAAACAGCGTTCCAGGATTGTCCTTGAGCCTTCCCACCATTCTCAAGTCACACGCCGCCAGGCCCTCCATTACACGTGAATGCAATACGGCGTCGTAGACCAAAGCGCCGGATGCCTTGAAAGCGAGCGCTTGGCGAAAGAACGGTGCCCGTTCAAGCACGCGCTCCATGAAGGTTACGCATTCGTTATTGTCAGCAAAAAGCTGGCGTAGAAGGAGGTACTCGTCGTTGGGCGTGAAACAGGTACGTAGCGCCGTGCAGTATGCACCCACGTCAGCATGCATGGCGGACGAGAACACGCCTGATGCTGTACCAGTGGTGCCACCGGCCCCGCCCACTTCAGGCGCCGACGTGCCCGAGGGCAGAGCGGACAGCGGCGAGCCACTGGCACTCCCATCGCTGCATGCCGCCACGCACAAGAGCAGGAACACTGCGCAGAACAGACCTCTCATGAAAGACACGTACGCTCCCTTCGACACGAAGGCAACCCTTGGCAGTGCGCCTTCACGACGACCTGGCCTCAGGAGTGAAATCTGTGGCCTTCGATGGCAAGTGCGACGCTAGATGGATTGTGAAAGCTACGACGGCCCCTGAGTGCCACAAAGGCATCCGCCGATTTGCGATCGAACCGAACCTATTGCCCCGCTGCGCGCCATGCACGCCGAAGCCAACGGCGCTGGCCCCGTGATCACGATGCGCGACCAGAAATGGTGGGGTGCCGACCTGCGCAAGCAACTCGAAGCCGCCCATGTGAATCGCGCGGCGCTCTTCCGCAACGACTCGACCTGCAAACGCCTCCGCTTCCACGACCTGCGCGGCCGTGGCCTGACCTGGATGGCCATCCGCGGGGACGACGCGCTCAAGATCCAACATCGCAAACTCGACTTCTGGCGCGCGGGGTCGAGGGGCGCTGTTGTAATTCGTGCCAGGGTTCGCTTAGTTGAGCCACCGACGGCCACCGTTCAGATCCAGGTTGGTGATGTTCGGAAGCGGATCATGGGCGCGCGGTCCGCCGAGACGTGCCGCCGATGCCCACGAACGCCGAGGCAGAAAAAGTGAGAAACGCCGAGATTTGCCCCACCTCGGGTAGTCGCGCCCAGCTCTCGCGCTATAGTTTGGGGCATGGGCGCCCTGGACGAAATCCTAGCGACGATTCGCAGCCTGCCGCTCCCCGAGCGGCTGCGACTCATTGAACGCGCCACGCTCGAGGTAGCCAACGACACACCGAAGCCGGCACGCGTCGCAGAGCGTGGGCGCACGTTGAGCGTCGACGAGTTCCTCGCTGCGCGTCTCACACCGCCGCCCGGCGTGGGGCCCGTGAGCTTGCAGGACATGGATCGCGCAATCGCCGAAGGCGCAAGCGGTCGTGGAAGCGTTTGACACGAACGTCCTAGTACGGCTGCTCGTGCGCGATGATGAAGACCAGTGCCTGCGAGCCGAGCGGGCGCTTCGGCGGGTCACCGCTGGCCCAGGAGTATGGGTTTCAAACGTCGTCCTTGCCGAAATCGCCTGGGTGCTACGTGGCGCCTACAAGTTCGATCGCGCGACGACCGCCGGGGCACTCCATCGACTGATCGCCATGGACGGCGTACACGTGGAAGACAGAGCAACGACGCGCCTAGCGCTCGCTGCTTTCGAAGCTGGCTCCGCGGATTTCGCGGACTACTTCATCTCTGAATCGGCCCGACGCGGTGGCGCGCTCCCCCTTCATACGTTCGACGACCGCCTAAGCCGTTCGGACGGCGCGAAGCTCGTCGACTGAGCGCTCGCGCAAGAGAACACCGAGCGTTTTCACCAAGGTCTTGGCGGACATTTGGTCACGCCCCCGGGATCCCGCCGCTAGTCACATTGCCCAGACCTTGGCTGCCAAATGAGCATCCAGGGCCGGCGGTCTCCGCTAGATCTCGCTCAATCGCTTCACCCAGTATCCGGGGCGTCGGCGAACATGCGCTAGTGCGACGACCACGAGCCTCGGCTCGAGCATGTAGACCGCCGAGTACGGGAATGACCTCAGAAACATGCGTCGGACCCCACTCGGCAGACGACGATGGCTCCAGGGCGACCCAATTAGCGGCGTCTCGTCGATGCGTGCGAAGGCGGTTTCTGCTTCGCCCAAGAACCGCTCGCCAAGTCCGGACACGCGCTCGTCGTACCAGGCCGCGGCCTCGGCCATTTCGACCGACGCGGCGAGAAGGATTTCAGCCACGACGAGCCGATAGTCGGACGCGAGCTTGAGCTAACGCCTCGGAAGTCGTGATCGTCTCGGCCGTCCCCGCCCTAACCGCCTCGATGCGTCCCGCCACTTCCGCGGCCCACGCATCCTCGGCGTCGGCGTCGTGCTCTTCGTCAAGACTCTCGGCGAGGCGTAGGACCAAGGCCGCTCGTTCGTCGGCGGGCAGGGACAGCGCCTCGACGGCGATGGCTTCGGCGGAACGCATAGCGGCTCAGTGTAGCAGCGCTGCCGTGATCTGAAAGCGCTTCGGTGAGCGCCGGTCACCGACGGGGAGCGCAGGGCGCCGGGTGCGACACCCTTCTTGTGACGACATTAACTCAATGAACTCCGTCATTTAGGGTGGAGGCGCCGGGAATCGAACTCGCTGAGAAATCCAGGAAATTCACTGGAGTTTCGCGTCGTTAGCCTGCTTGGCGAGTTCGTTCGGGGTGTCCAGCTGGCATCAATGAATACGAGGGGTTACGAGCGCGTGTGGATTGGTTTGGGAACAGATTGGGAACAGCTACGAGGTTGAAGCTCAAGTTACTCCGTGGTCGCGTTGCGCATTTGTGGGTTCGCCGAACCGAAGATTCAAATAAGCGACCATTTGCTCACAGATCTATCGCCACTTGGGAAACACCACGTCGTCTCGCGTTCCCCATTGCCTGTCCGGTCCGGCTGAGCTTGCGCTTACTCCATCCTGGCAATCGACTCGAATGGGTGTTCCCCACGGGTCCTCCGCGCTTGCGCAATGCGCTTCTTCGCCAAGGTCGCTCATCACAGCGTCCAGAGACGGGCAAGAATTTTTTGCCGGAGATGCCATGATGCGGCCTGACTCCTGATGGTGGCCAGACTCACCAACAGGTGTTCATCGTGTGAGCCACGACATGCCTTGACCGATCGATACCAAACGCTCCAGACCACAACACTAGCCACGAACAGCGCTCCTACGCCGGCAAAGGCGACTGCGCCCATCCGGTAACTATGTTTCTTCCGCGACGTCATTGGCAGGGCAAGCGCCGCATTTTCTCAGAGAAGTTACCGTCGGAAGCTGTCATACGTTATGAGGAGCTGGTGTGTCGAGCGCCTTGATCCCTCCAAACGGGGCCTCACCAATGTGCGGAATCGTTTCCGCCCTTCGCCCCAAATTGAAGTCGACTTGCCCAGATGCTGCTCCTCAGCAATGCTAAGTGCGTGGAGGCACTGAAGTGGCGGCTTGCTATCGCGCGTTGCTGGTTGCTCGTTAGCCTAGTGCTTGTTGACCTTGTAAGTAAGTGAGCTTCCCCGGATTTCCAGGACACCCAGCAAAGAGGGTATCCTCGGAGTTAGATCATGGAAAGCAAGACTCGTCGAAAGCGAAAGAAACACACCGAAGAGTTCAAGCGAGAGGCAGTTCGGCTGCTCGAGACACGAGG
>JANRKO010000054.1:0-7833 GCA_033763455.1 Polyangiaceae bacterium | reverse complement strand
GAACAGGGAGGCGCTTGGCGAGGGGCAAGCTGCCGCAACAAGCGGCAGCTGGGGAGGGCATCCAACCAATTCGGTGACGCCCTCTACCAACAACTATGGAGCAATTTCGATCACTTACACATGAAGGCCGCGCCTTATCGCCGGATCAGGGAAGGCGGGCATCCCTCCGTTAGGGCACCACCCCAACTTAAGTTAGCTTGATCGTCGCTGACCCTGCGGCGGTTTTGTAGGTATGTGGCCTTTTGCCCCACTGCTCACGTCGATCCTCTCGAAGAATCGGAGTTGCGCCTCACGGCACAAAACTTGCTGAGAAGCCTTTGAGCAGCGCGTTCGAGGTTTTTTCCTACGCGGTCTTACGCAACTAGGAACGGAGCCACGATCATGACGCATTTCACCCATCGTTTCGCCAAACAGGCAGCAGGCATGCTGTTGCTATCTTTCTCCGCAGCCTGCGGAACTTCTGGAGAAGTGGCGTCAGGGGGCAGCGGCGGGAACGCAGGCAAAACGGGCGGTGCGTCGAACGCGGCAGGCGGGAGCACGGGTGGCACTTCGACTTCCGGTGTCGGCGGAGGGCCCAGTACGTTGCCTCCCAAGGGCCCAACAGCCGTTAACCTGGGAACCTCCAGCAACTTCGTGATCTTGGCCAAATCAGGCATTGATACTATTCCGCCATCGGTGATCACGGGCAATGTCGGAGTGAGCCCTATCGACTCAACGGGGCTCACAGGATTTTCCCTGACGATCGACGGCGCGGGAACATTTTCAACGTCTAGCCAAATCGTAGGCATGGCATTTGCCGCCAACTACGCCTCACCCAGCCCCGCCAACCTGACAACGGCAGTGAGCAACATGGAAACGGCATTTACCGACGCCGCGGGGCGCCCTACCCCGGACGTTACGGAGCTAGGCAGTGGAGACATCAGCGGATTAACGATAGCTCCGGGGCTTTACAAGTGGGGTACTGGTATCTTGATCTCCACGAATGTGACTCTGGCAGGTGGGCCAAACGATGTTTGGATCTTTCAGATCGCGGGCGGGATAACCGAGGCCTCAGCCGTTAAGGTGCTCCTTTCGGGCGGTGCTAAGGCGAAGAATATCTTCTGGCAAACGTTCGGCTCCGTCGCGCTGGGCACAGGTGCGCACCTTGAGGGAATTGTGCTTTCGCAAACGGAGATCACCTTGGGTACCGGGGCCACCGTAAACGGGAGATTGTTGTCGCAAACGGCGGTGACCTTGGACGCCAGCACCGTGACTCAGCCCGCCCCTTGAACCGTGGCCGCAAAGAAGGCACTCAATTAACACGCGCATTTCGGGATTCGACTTTCGGAACTTGACGCAGGTCGAGAACAGGGGCGCTATCCTTTTCAGATGATGCAAACGCCGACCCCGCTACCATTGGAGCCCGAGGAAGTGCTGTTCGAGGGGAACCCAGCCCTTTTTGCCAACGTGGGCTCCTTGCTTATTACGGTGCTAACGCTCGGGCTGGCCGCTCTTTGGTTCTGGAGCCAGCGCGCCAGCGTGCACTACCGTATCACCACCCAGCGCATCGTGGTGGAGCACGGGTTGCTCTCAAAGCGTACCGAACACCTCGACCTCTATCGCGTCATTGATTACGTGGTGGAACGCCCTTTTCTCCAACGTCTGATGGGAACGGGAAATCTGCGCTTGCGCACGATGGACAAAAGCTCGCCCGTCCTTGATATTCGCGGCATCAAGGCGGATGTTCCGGCGCTTTACGAGCGCTTGCGGCGGGCCACGGAAGTGGAGCGCGCTCGGCGGGGCGTGCGCACCGTAGACAACGAGTAGCCGGCGGGAAGAAGGCCTTTTACGGCGCTTTCCACGATGCGCCGTGCGCGGAAAACTTCGTTCGCCTTGGGGCGCGCGGGCGCATCTTGATGCGTAGCGAGGGCATCTTGGTGTTCCTTCAGTACCTGCTCTAGCCGCGGCAGGCTCTGGTGCAGGCGTTCGAGTTCAGCCGCGATGGTTTCTGGCCTTCGCGAGATGCGGTTGCCCGTTTGGGCGAGCAGAGCGCACAAACGCTCTTCGGCGTGCACTGGTAGGTAGTAGCTGATTTCGAGGGTTTTCTGCATGGCGCGCTTGAGGCGCCGCAATAGGCCCGGTAGGCCTTCGAGAGCACCTTTCGCGAGGGGGTATTCGCGGAGCGCAATGCGCGTTTCCTGGCGCAAATCTAGCGAAGCAAGATCAATGATGGTGGTGGCGGTGTCCCCGTCGTAGCTGAAGTGGTCGGCCCGTGAACGGTGGCTCAGGGGGAGCTTCTGTTTGCCGACTTCTACCGAGCTCGGCGGCGCTGCCTGATGTATGCGAATGCGCAGCGGGCGGGTGGGCTTGAAACCTTTGAAGGCGCCTGCGGCTTTCGAAATGGTGAGCGTTCGGCCGCCAACCTCTTCGCGATGCTCGATGTGGATCTGCACTTCTTCACCGCGGGCATAGCCGAGCGTTTCGCCGTCGTCTTCGACCAGCGTGTAGCTGCCGTTGCCGCCAGCCCAAACATCCAGCAGAAGATGTTGGTAACTTCCCGAAAGCAGGCGCCTTGCCCCAAAGAGCCCAGGAATTACCGCCCCTTTACGCACCAATACCGGCACTTCATCGATCAGCGCAGAAAGCTCGTTCCAGCCCGCCTTGAGCGTCTGCCCGGTGGCGGTTTCAATGAAAGAGCCCTCTGGAACCCACACTCTGTACGGTGCCTCTTCCACATCGCCCTGGCGTGGCGTTACCACCGGCGCCACTATCATCTCCGACCCAAAGTAATATTGATGTTCGCAACGGTAGGCGTCGTCCGTTTCGGGGTGTTGGTGGTACATCGGGCGCAATAAAGATTGCCCGGTGGTTAAGAGCTTGCGCCACTCAGTGGCGATATAGGGCACGAGCTCATAGCGCCGGCGTATCGCGTCTTCAGCGACGTAGCGGAATGGATCCGGAAGGGCATAAACACGTCGATCGTTATCTGGATTCTTCGTGGAATGCGTGCGCAGAATTGGCGAATACGCACCCCACTGCAACCACCGCACGTAGAGCTCAGGTTCGGGTTTTGAAAAATGGCCGCCCACGTCGTGGCTCCAATGTCCGAACAGGACATTCGCGGACTTGGCGGTGAAGCCTGGTTGATACGCAAGGCTTTCCCAGGTTGAAGTTGTATCGCCCGAAAAACCTATGGGTTGCCGGCCGGAGCCAAGCCCGCCATACCGGGTGAAAACCAGTGGCCGCTTGTTGGGGGCCTGCTCGGCTTGGTCCCGATAGTGCAGGAAATTGATCCAAGGCAAAGGGTCGAGATTCTTAATTTTTGAAGATTGCCCCTGCTGCCAATCCATCCACCATACATCAACGCCTTCCTGTTCGAGCGGGTGGTGTAAGACTGAGAAATAGGCGCGCATGTAGTTCGGGTCGGTGCTGTCGAAAGGAATGCGGCCGTCTTTGGTTTCAGCCTTCTTGGCATTCGCTTCGCCCATGGCCTTTCTGAACTCAAGGTAGCGCTCCTCGTTTTTCGCCACGCCGTCTGCAGGGTGCAGGTTGAGAGAAATCTTGAGCTGGTGGTCCTTCAGGTGCCGCAGCGTCTCACGGTGATCCGGAAAGAACTCCTTGGACCACGTGTACCCAGTCCAGCCGAGCTGGTGCCAATCCATATCGATCACCACAACGTCCAATGGCAAGTGGGCACGGTTGTGGTGCTCCACCAACTCCTCCAGATCGCGATCCGTATACGCCCAATAACGGCAAAACCAGTAGCCGAAGGCGTAGCGCGGAGGGAGCGCCTGGCGCCCGAAGATCAGAGCCGCATCTTCGAGCGCCTTTGCGTAGTTGCGGCCATGCAAAAGAAGGTAAAAATCGAGCGCTCCTCGCTCGGGGCGCGGTGTGCACCAAAGGCTTTCGGCCTTGTTCGCGCGGTCGAGCAACACCGTTCGCGAGTCGTCCACGAGTGCCCATCCGTCGCGGGAGAGCAGGCCAGGCTCTATCTCAAGCGGCTTGCCAAGCTCGCGTACGATCTGATTGTTCTTCCAGGCGCAGTGCCATCCGCCGTCGCAGCCATCGAGGGTGCGCGCGGTGCCTCCAAGGTTGGCGCTCGGCACGTCGCCATAGCGCCACCGGCCGCGCCTCTTGCCTGCGGTGTCGAGTGTGAACTCCGCGAACATCGTTTCCGCTGTCGGAGCCACGTTGGCGTCGGTGCACGTGAGCGTGACATCGCTGGTTTTCAGAACAAAGCCAGAGTCGACCAGCTTCATGTCAAACTCAACCAAAGGAGTGCGCCGATTTAACACCGAAAGCGTGGCACGATCCTCAAAGTGTGCGTCCAATGAGAACTCGCAACGAAGAAGCTGAGAGCTCAACACGGTGATGCGGTAGCCGCCCACCTTTGCCATGGCTTGGGGATTCGCTGCGGGTTCTGTGGGGAACAAAGTGCTCGGTTTCATCGGTGAAGTGGGTGGTTATCCACGATGGGGTGCGGGTCAATAGCTCAGTCTCCAACCTGTTGGGAGCCGAGCGCCGTGACGCGATTGTCCTCGTTGGTCATCTTTGGCGGAGGACAGAGCCGTGGACGGAGCGCGCCTAAGAGGCCACTTGGCCGCGAGCGCTGCGTTGGTTTGTCGCGAACAAACAAGCCGCTGGCGCGTCGGGACAAGGGCCTTGGGCCAAGGATCGCCTAGATTAGCCGGACCATGACCCCGGAGCACTTCATGCAGCGTTTCATCTATCCGTGCGCCTTCTCATTGCTTCACGCCTGCGGGCCTGAAGCTCTGAGCGCTTCCCGAGACCCCGCAACCGCCACCCAAGCGCGTCTTGTTCAAATGCTGAACGACGAACTACCCGGCGTGCAGTACGTCGTCGTGAACCAACGCGGACCCGTCTTCGATGCAGCTCTCGGGGTACGCGACGCTAAAACCACCGAGGCTATGCGCCATGCTACTCTGCAGATGGCATACTCGATGACGAAAGCAATCACAGCGATTGCCGTGATGCAGCTGGTGGACGACCATCGAATCGGCCTCGACGACTCTCTCGCCAAGTATGTCGCTCACCCCTACGGCAATGCCGTCACCATCCGCCACCTTCTCGCCCAAACGTCCGGTGTTCCGAACCCGCTACCTCTCGATTGGTTTGAGGTGGAGGGATCGAGTTTCGCTCGCGACGAGAAACTCCGAGAGGCGCTCCGCAAGAATGCCCAACTCAAGCATGCGCCGGGAACAGAGTACAGCTACTCGAGCAAAGTGCTAAAGCAATTGAAAACATGGCTCTGGAGCCAAGCCGTCCTCAAGACCTTGAGCATCGGTAAGGCCGCGGCGTACGCCATCGCTAACTGGGAGCGGCTCACACGCTTCGTTGCAGACCCTCGCATCCCGCTCGACAACAACGGAACCGAACGTGGGATCAGAGGCCCCGTCGTTGGCCGCCGCAACCACTTTGGCTCCAAGTCAGAGCGCGGGACGGAAGTCGCTGCAACGTCTTACACCCTTATCGAGACCGCGAAGTTACACGGCATCAACCCCGCAAAGTACCTGCTCGAAGCCGCCCGAGCAGCGGATCGGGGGAAATCTTGATGCCTGAGCAGATGCCTTCTTGAATATTGCTGGGACCCGTAAGTGGCGCCCCCGTTTATGCCTCGGAAACGGGGCAGGGAGAGCACTTACTTTCTTACTTTTGGGGTGTCCGGAAAACCGGATCAACTTCACGTGCGTTTTGCGCTCATGCCGCCAAGCATTGGGATGAAATCGTGCGAAAGCCTTGCACTGCTAATTCGCAGTGCGGGCGCCGTACACCGCTTACACGTTTCTTGGAAAGCTTAGCCCGTCAACTTTCGATCCGAGGGATGCCGGTGGTGTCAAGTCCAAGCGAAAGCCGACTAGCCTGCGAACAATGGCTCTTTCGCCTGCCGACAATGTCCCCCACCAAACGAGGAGCGGCGCTAAGTCAAGGCTCGGTTTCGCGTATGGGGGAGGCGGCTCGCCTAAGGCAGTGAACCCGGACTCCCACGTACAAAGGTAGTTGACAGTTGGATGCCTCGTTGCAAGGCCACGTAGCCCGTTAGCCTTCAAAAGTGACAGGAAGACCCGATCGCCAATTGGAGCCAGTGGCTTTGGCAGCATTCCCCAGTGAGGAATCGTGTGAAACGACCCTCGAAGCAGGAAAAACGCGCTGGTGTCGACGTGCTCGCCGCCGTCATCCTCTTGGCACAGTAGCGCCAGGTTCGACCCATCCTCCCGAACTAGTCTCCGTTTCGCAGCCACAAAGTCGGGCAGATACGAGGCTTCAGTCGCAGTCCGAACACATTCAGATATGTGGTCGGCGTCATACCAGTTGTCGGCGTCGAGGAAACATACCGCGTCAAACCCCTCTGAAACCGCAAGCAACCCACCGACCGCCCTAGCGGTGTTCCCGGCATCCGCATGCGCGCGATCGAGACGGAGATGCCGGGCTTGAGTGCAATCAATCCAATGTTGGGGAAACCCGTCTGCAACTAGGACGTGCGTGGCTGCGTGGGTCTGGCTTGCTACAGACTGGAAGCATCGACGGAGCGTCGACTCTGATTCAGTGAAGTAAGGAGTAACAACGGCGACCCGCATAGTTGAATCCACTCTTACGTTGGCCCCTTCATTGTAGGTGTATGGAGACCCCCGAAGGTCTCAGATCGCAACCTCAACTTCATCCCCTACTTCAAGCGCTACTGGCACTGCCGTGAGGTGCCCAATACTGAGATGGGTGTCGAGCCACAGGCGGACCCCAGCGGCCGCACGCAGGTTCCACCAGAAGGCGTAGTCTTCGGCGAGGTATCTCCTTCCCCCTGGCTCTTGTTCTGCACTGATCAGAGTCGGTAGGAAGAAGGGCCACCAATCGACTCCAGACTCTCTGAGAACCGGAAGTGTCGCACGATATCGCAAGACAGATGACCTATGCACAGCTGCGAACCCTAGGCCCGCTCCCTGACACTCGCGATAGCGGTCCATCCCTCCGATGACTATGGCTTCATCTTGCCCGTCTACAGGTCGAGCACAGAGAGTCTGGCCCTTGCTTAGATAAGCCCCGGTCACCGCGGACTGCGAATCAACCCGCTCCGACAGCATCAGCGTTTCGAGCTGATCCACCGAGGGAAGCATATCAGCGTCGATAAAGAGAAAAACCTCCGCATCCGTACCCAAAGCACGAGACAACAGGAACGAGCGCGCCTTGACGAGATCAGAGCAGCCTATCAGAGTCGTCGCCGGGAGCTGAGCGGCCTTCATATTCTCAACAAGGCGGTGGTCGACATGGGAGTATGCGGGTATTAGTGCTAGGGTTCGGCCACCCCAACACAAGCGGGCAGAAGTTCCGGACGAGTCGTCGAGATTACGAACTCCTCTTCGCTGTCGAGAACTCCGAACGCCACCTCATGCATGGCGCCCGCCACGAGCCGATCTTCGACATCAGCTTGAGCCACAGCCGTTTGGAAATCAACGTCCCACAGACCTGGAGCTTCCGTCGAATAGAGGTCCCCCTGGTTGAAGAGGTCTATAAAGGACTGTTGTGCTACCTTACGGCAGTGCGGACCAATCGTTGGTCGAGTAACGTTTGCGCGAGCGATCAGGGTTTCGGAGAAGGCCTCGATTGTCGTCGAGGTAGCTGGCGCACGTTTGCGCGTGGAGCCTGGGTTTGACGGAGAGCTCCTCAGAGCTGTGGTGTGTGCGCTCATCGAGAAGGGCGCAATGAAGATCCCCCGTTTCAGTGGACAGCATGACTATGCCACACGTTGTTGAATTTTGGATCGCAATTCGAATTCGATGGGGTTGAGGAAGCCGAGGTAGGAGTGGCGTCTCTCAGCGTTGTAGAAGTTGTCGATGTAGTCGC
>JANRKO010000053.1:0-23057 GCA_033763455.1 Polyangiaceae bacterium | reverse complement strand
TACGCTTCGCCCGGCACCTCGCGATGCAAGACGCAAGACTCGATACAACGACCTTTCGGTATTTCCGCTGACGAGACTTCGACCCGGATCGTCTCCAGGCCGGCACCCGCTGGTCAGCTGCAGCTTCGTGACGCACATGGGTTCCCGGTCCCACAAGTTGGGCGGGTGGATCAAGGTCGGCCGCGAGCACCCGCGCCGCGACCCGTCGAAATTGCCATATATTTGACCACCCTTTGGGCGGGAGGTACCTAAAGCGTTGGTATGCGCGTTTGGCGACTCGGCAGGCTTTGGCCATGGGGGCTTCTGGGTCTGAGCTTGATGGCTTCTGGGCCGGCTCACGCAAACGCTGGCGAAGAGGCGTTCCAACCGGGAAAAGGGAGAGGTGTCCGCTCCGCGGCGCCTGAGGATACTGTAGATGCTCCCGAGGACACGCTTACCGAAGCGCGGCAACCTGAGGTGCTTGCGGATCCCAACGAGGGACCGCCCCACACGCTAGCCGAAACGAGCGATCCCGAGTTGAAGGCGCTCTTAGAGGCTGACCGCGCCCTTTTCCCCGAACCGCTTGAGGGCGTGAAGCCGGGGTTTAGTTTTCTGGATGAGGGTCCGAACGGGGAGTTCGGTGGGCGCCGTGTGCTCACACCGCCGCTTTTGCGTGACGTGTACCCGGACGTGGAGGAGTCGTGGTTGCGCGGCGTGGCGATGCCCAATTTCCCCACTCGGCTTGACGCGCGAGTGGTGCGTTATCTGAAATTTTATCGCGATGACCCACGCGGCCAAACCATCATTCAAGCCTTTGCGCGGCGCAGTGGCCGCTTCTCAAAGCGGCTCCGCTCCCGCGTTCTTTCGGCCGGTTTGCCAAGTGACGTGATGTGGCTCAGCTTGGTGGAAAGCGGGCACAATCCTACCATTCGTTCGCGCGTCGGGGCGGCTGGCCTATGGCAATTTATGCCCGCTTCGGGCCTGCATTACGGCCTCAAGATCGATCGCTACGTGGATGAGCGCTTGGATCCCGAAAAGTCTACGCTCGCAGCCATCAAGTTCCTGTCGGAATTGAAGCAACGCTTCGGTAATTGGGAGCTAGCGATGGCCGCCTACAACATGGGCATGGGTGCACTCGGAGACGCGATTTCCAAGTTTAACTGCAACGATTTCTGGGAGCTCTCCCGCTACGAAGCCGGGTTGCCCTGGGAAACAACGCTGTACGTTCCCAAGATCGTGGCGATGAGCATCGTCATGAATAACCCCGATGAATTTGGGCTGAATCTCAACGACTTTGACCCGCCGGAGGCCTACGAAACGGTGCGCGTGGCAGCTGGAACTACGTTCGCCCAAATTGCGTTCGCCGCGGGCGTTTCGAGCAAAGCGCTTTCGGATTTGAACCCCCAATACATCAAAGCAAAGCTCCCGCCGCTTGTAGCCAAGGGTCAGAAGCTATGGCCCGTACGCGTCCCACCAGGTACTGGCGCCCGTGCGCAACAACGCTTGGGTAAGCTGAGCGACGGCCAGCAGGTTGGAACATTGCAAGTGAAGTTCGGGGAAACGGCATCCTCGATCGCTGCATCGCGCCAGGTGTCCGTGAGCGAGTTGCGCGGCGCCAACGGCTTGGCTCCCGATGAAGATCTGTCTGTGGGAGATGTGCTGGTGCTGCCCAAGCCGACAGCTAAGGTTGAGGCTCCCTCCGAAGTGCCCCCGGTTGTGGTTTCGCCCCGCACGTTCACGTACCTATCCCGCGAGCGCGTCTTTTATCCGGTGCGCGGTGACGAAACATTGGCAGATATTGCTGCCGCGTTCGAAGTTTCGGTGGAGGAGCTTGTTGCGTGGAACTCTCTGGACGAAACCGCTCGGCTTCAGTCCAAGATGGTGCTGCAGGTGTTCATCAAGAAGAACGCCCCGCCACGCAATGTGCGGTTTCTGCGCGGGACAGACGTGACCGTGCTCACCGCAGGTACCTCGGAATTCTACGATTATTATGAGGCCCTCAAGGGTCGCCGGCGCGTGGTGGTTGCGGCGAACCCAGAAGATACGCTGCCCAAGATCGCTCGGCGCTACGGCATGAGCGAGGGCTTGATCGAGCGCGTCAATCGGCGTGGACGCACAGAAACCCTCGCTGCGGGGGAACCTGTGGTGATCTACGTCGAAAAGCGTTTGGCAACGTTGGGGCATGACGTTTTCGGAAGCACGCTCGGTCAAACACCAGAGCTTACCTTGCCGCTTCCGCGCACGGCTCCCGTGGCGAACCAAAGGCCGAGTGACGTAGACGACTCAAGCAGCCGAGCGGACTAATCCGTATTCTGCGCTGGCGGGATCGGCCGGGTGCTTTACAGCTGAGTGACGTGATGGCAAAACGCCACACGCTATGACAAAAATCGCCGCACTTGTTCTCGCCGCCGGTGAAGGAAAGCGCATGCAAAGTAGCGTCCCGAAGACGCTGCACAGCCTCGCCGGGATGCCGCTCGTTTATTATCCGGTCCGTGCGGCGCTTCAGGCGGGGGTGGAGCACGTGCGCGTCGTAGCGAGTGCGCGTCATGAACAGGAGATGGGAGATAAGCTGAAAAAGCTGTTCGGCGCCGAACGCATTTCTACGGTGGTGCAGCCCCAGCCGTTGGGCACAGGGGACGCGGTTCGTGCCGGCATTTCAGGGCTTGTGGCCGATACGCTCCTCATCTTGTGCGGGGATACGCCGCTCGTTACTGGCAATGACCTTGGACCGCTTTTTGATGCGGTGAAGTCGGAAGCTGTGAACCTGGCACTTCTGAGTGTGGTTTTGGAGGATCCTTCCGGCTACGGGCGCGTGCTGCGTGATGCCTCGGGCCAAGTGACCCAAATTCGAGAAGATAGGGATCTTGCGAACGACGCCGAACGGAACGTGCGAGAGGTGAATGCGGGCATGTATGTGGCCCGCATGGGCGCACTTGCGGAGGCACTTTTGGAGCTCAGGCCGGCCAATGCACAAGGTGAATATTACCTGACAGATGTGGTAGCCTCCCTCTCTCGAACGTCGCAAGTGAAAGCTTGCGTAGGGTCTCCCTCGGCGCTTCTGGGCGTGAATGATCGGCGCCAACTCGCCCAGGCGGAGAGTATCTTGTTCGAGCGCATCCGCGAGCAACACCTCAAGAATGGTGTAACGCTGCGTGGCTTACCATTGATCGAAGAAGGCGTGGAGATCGGCGTTGATACAGAGATACGAAACGGTGTGGAGCTCCGCGGGAGCACACGGATTGGCAGCGGCGTGACGATTGACGTTGGATCCATCATTGTGGATTCAACTATCGCTGACGGTGCCGTTGTTAAGCCCTACACCGTGATCACGGACAGCTCGGTGGGGCCTCAGGCGGAAGTGGGGCCGTTCGCGCACCTGCGCCCAGGAACCCAGTTGGACGATAAAACCAAAGTCGGCAATTTCGTCGAAGTGAAGAAAACTCGCCTTCGCCGTGGAGCCAAGGCCAGCCATCTTTCATACTTGGGAGATGGCGACGTCGGGGAGGAAAGCAACATCGGGGCCGGAACGATCTTCTGCAACTATGACGGCTACCGGAAGCACCAAACGGTGATCGGGCGCGGCGTGTTCATTGGAAGTGACTCCCAGCTAGTTGCCCCCGTGAACGTTGGCGATGGCGCGTTCATTGCCACTGCCTCCACCGTTACATCGGACGTACCTGCGAACGCGCTGGTTGTGGGTCGGGTACGGCCTGAGGTGAAGCCGGGTTACGCGTTGCGCCTCCACGAGCGGCTTGCCGGTGCCGCCGGCAAGCCCGTGAAGTAGCTGTTTTTTCGGGGGACAATGTAGGCGGGAAGCGGTGGGGCTTAAACCGCATAGCCAAGGGGCCGTCTTAGGCCGTGAACCTTGGGGCTCCTCTGTGCACACCGAAGCAAAGCCTGGCGACATTCTTGATGGCAAATACCGAGTCGAGCGGGTGCTCGGTACCGGGGGCATGGGTACGGTTGTTGCGGCTCAACACCTCAAGCTGGATCAGAAAGTTGCCATCAAGTTCCTGCATGCAGAGGCGCTGACGCATGACCATGTGGTGAAACGCTTTGCGAGCGAAGCCCGCGCGGCCGCCAAGATCAAGAGCCAGCACGTTGCACGGGTGATCGATGTGGGCGAGTTCGAAAACGGTGCGCCCTTCATGGTGATGGAGCACCTTGATGGCAACGACCTCTCGGACGAATTGAAGAAACGCGGAGCGCTGCCGATTTCAGAAGCGATTCTCTACATCATTCAAGCGTGTGATGCGCTGGCTGAGGCCCACAGCCTCGGCATCGTGCATCGCGATCTGAAACCGGCGAACCTATTTCTAACTCGTTCGGCTGGAGGCGCACCGATCACGAAAGTGCTCGATTTTGGTATCTCCAAGACAACCGTGGATGCCAGCGGGGAGCGGGGCCTCACTTCGACGCAAATGGTGATGGGTACGCCGCACTACATGTCGCCCGAGCAGATCCGTTCCACGCGCGACGTGGATGCGCGCAGTGACATCTGGGCCCTGGGTGTGATCATTTTCGAGCTTCTGACCGATAATTTGCCGTTTGATGGGGACAACTCCACAGCCATTATCGCGTCGATTATCTCGGAGGCTCCGCGCCCGATTACGTCGCTTAATCCTGAGGTGCCAGGCGAACTGGAGCGCGTCATTGCTCGAGCGATGCACCGCGACAAGGCGCAACGCTTTCAGAACGTGGGTGAGCTCTCTCGAGCGCTCCTGCCGTTCACAATCCCGGGTGCGGCCTCGATCGTTTCGAATATTAGTCGTGTGATTGGTGGAGCCCAGGAAACAGAGCGTCCAAGGCCCGCCCCCGTTGCGGCCACTCAGACCGCGTACGATCCGAATAAGACGGCGTTCGATCCTCAAGCGAGTGCCATAGCCGCTGCCAGTGTGCAGGGCACCGAAGCAAACTTTGGAACCACGCAATTCACCCACCAATCGCGGGGAAGCCGAACGTTTGGCATTGTGGCAGGGCTCGGTGTTTTGGCTCTTCTTGGGGGGCTAGCAACTTGGCGTTTGAGCGCTTCTACGAGCTCGCCAGAACCCGGGGTGGCCGCGGGCTCATCAAAGCCAGAAGTGACTTCTGCTGCGGCTGTCGCTGTGCCACCCAAATCGCAAAGCAATCCAGCACGGAGTGCGGAGCCTCACGTTGAGCCGGTTGTGCCACTAGCCGCAGCCCCACAGGTTGTACCTGTCACAGCTGCTGTTGCTGAAGTTGCTGCCAGCAAGCCTGTTGCCCAACAACCGACGGCGCCCGTCGTTTCGAGCCAGGTGCCGCCAGTGGCCCACCGCAAGAACGCATCCAAGAAGAACGAAAAGAAAGCGGCCGAGGCGAAAGCGGAGGCACCGCCGGCCAACTCGGAAAAGCCCAAAGCTAAGGAAGCCAGTGTGTCAGGCAATGGCCTCCTTCATATGGGCTTGAAGTAAGGGAATCATGAAGGTCTACCGATATATGAGCTTCGCGTTGCTCCTGCAGCAGATGGCAATGAGCGGAGCCGTGTTTGCTCAGGAAACACCCACCGCCCCGGAAGTTCCGTCGCTCACCGACACTCTCAAGGGGATGCCCAAAGCCGACTACGTTTCGGGCAAGATCTTGTACGAAGATGGAGACTTTGCGGGAGCTTTAGTGAAGTTTGAGAGTGCGTACCGGGCATCCAACGATCCGCGGTTGCTCTGGAACGTAGCAGTCTGCCACAAGGCATTGCGCCACTACGCGGAAGTACTGCGTTTGTTGCGTGTGTACGAGAAGGATGCGGGCGCCTATCTCAGCGCCGACGACAAAGAAGATGTGAGTCGCTTGATGACGGCGATTGTGCCGCTCGTTTCGAGCGTCAACGTTTCGGGAACGCCTGCCGACGCTGAAGTGTTTCTAGACGGGGTATCGGTTGGCCGGTTGCCTTTGACGGCCCCGCTTCTTGTAGACATTGGCAAACGTCAAGTCAGCGTGAAGAAGAGTGGTTACAAGGAATTCACTCAAGCGCTGGAAATTTCGGGGGATGAGAAGCTCAACGTGAGTGTCACATTGGAGAAGGTTGTTACCCAAGGCACACTTATCGTTCGCGCGGGCCAAGGGGATCGCATCCTGGTGGACGGAAAAGCCGTGGGCACCGGCACTTGGCAAGGAAAGCTCAGTCGAGGAGCGCATTCGCTTACCGTGCGTGCCGAAGGAAAACGCTCATTTAATGCCGAAATTACGATCGAGCCTGGGCGAACTCGCACCGTCACGGCCGAGCTTGAGGCCGAAGCTTCTGGCGGGCTGCCAACGTGGCTGTGGGTGACGGGCGGCGTCTTAGTGGCCGGTGGAGCTGCGGCTTCAGGTTACCTGATCTTTGGGCAGTCGGACTCTACTAGCCCCCAACGGCCTGTCGGTACCATCAAGCCCGGCACGGTTCATTTGCCTTGAAGAAGAGGAAGCTTATGTTGCCGTGGAGAAGATTCCTTGTGCTCGCGACGCTTGCTTGTGCAGGCGCCTGCGGAAAGTCTGCTGAAGAGCCAGCAGGTCAGCTCATGCTCACTCTGGAAACAGACATGAGTATCCCGAAGGATATTGATTCGGTGCGCATTGAGATCCGAAGCTCCGGTGCCATTCAGTTCTCCAATGACTTTGAGCTTGGTCCAGGCGCGCTCAAGCTGCCGGCCACGCTCGCGCTTGCGGTCGGTAAAGATCCGTCGCTGCCCGTGAACATTCGCGTGGTTGCCTTTCAGAAGAGCGTGCCGCGCGTGCTCAAAGAGATAATCACTACGGTACCCGCCGATCGCGTTGCTACGCTACCCGTTAGGCTTCATTGGCTGTGCGCGGATGCGCGTTCCGTGAAAACCAGTGTTCAGGGCGAGGTGCAGTCTGCGTGCCCCGCTGATCAGTCGTGTTCGGCTGGGGCCTGCACCAGTGCAGGCGTTAACTCGGCCAACCTGGAAAGTTACTCGGAGCAGGCGATCTTCGGAGGTGGCACAGCCGCAGGCGAAGGACAGTGTTTTGACCTCGCCGGCTGCTTCACCACGACATTCCCACTTACCCCGATGGCCGGCTGCAGGCTTCCCATTCCTCAGGGTCAGGATACGAGCCAAATCAACTTCGGTTTGCGTTCAGCGCCGGGAGGGGCGGGGCTTTGCAATCAGAACGGCTGCGTGGTGCCACTTGATTTTGGGACAAATGATGGTTGGCGAGTCGACGGCGCGGATGTTGTTTTCCCCAAGGCGGTCTGTGACGTAACCTCTTTGGGGGTAACGCTCGTGGCCGCGATGGGGTGCCCCTCGAAGTTAAGTTCCATGCCCAGCTGCGGTGCAGGAACGTCGGTTTCTGGACAGATCGTAGGCGTTCCAAGTCCCACGGGAGGCGCCATTCCCACAACTCAGCCTACCACACCGCCCACCAATACTACGCAGCCCACCAATCCCCCGGCGAACCAAGAGCAGATCTTGGCATCGGGATTTGTGGCGCTCGATTCAATCGCCGTTAACAAACACGGCGTGTTTTGGATGGGAGAACGTGGCGGCCAAAGCGGTATATTTCGCTGCGGGGTGGCTGGCTGTGGAATGAATCCTGTGACGGTGTTCTCGGGTACCGGTAAAGTGCTTGCGATGGAGCTTACCTCCGAGGCGGTGGTGTTCAGTCACCAAGGTCCGCAAGGAAACGGCTCTCAGCTCCTTTCGTGCCCATTGCCAGACGGCTGCGTTGCCAACGTCACCCCCAAAGTCATCGCGACGACGCCCGAAGCCATTCGGGTGATGGCTTCGGGGGACACCGACGTCTACTGGCATGAAGCGACGAAGTTCTTGAGCTGCGCCATTTCCCGGGATTGTGGGGCGGCGGCGGCGCCGTTCGCTGATGAGCCCCAGCTCGTGGGCGACATGGAGTTTTCCGAGGGCAGGGTGTTCTGGGCCGAGCCAATGGCGGGTGAGATCCGCTACTGCGAGGGCCCAACCTGTATTGGAGGCCCCCAGGCGTTCGCGACGGCACAGAGCCTGCCTGGGCATCTGGCGATAGCTGGCGGGCACGCCTATTGGCTAAATGGCACTCAACAGGTGAAGGATTGCCCGTTGGCTAACTGCGGTGGTGGCATGGGCCTCACCATCTATGATCACGAGCTCATTACCGCGATTGCCGCAGACTCGGTGGACGTGTTTGCCGCGGATAGGCCACGACCCTCGACCTTCGAAATCGTGCAGATCATTCGCACCCAGCCTCCATCCCCTCCTGTGCAGGCCTGGTCGGGCCCTTCAGCCACGGTGGATATGGCTCTCGACCTTACAGCCATCTACTTCACGTCGGAGGACGGAAACGTACGCCGTGTGAATCGCCCCATTGCCATGGCGGGGCCAGCAGTGGCTCCCACCCCAGTGCCCTAGGGCGGGTGCGCTAGGAGCTGATCGGCTCGGGCGCAAGCTCTGCAATGGCTGCAGGCAACTCATGCCTCATCTTCAAACGCTTAATTTCTAGGTAATGCGCCGAGTGAGGGTTCGCGCTGATCTGGAGTGGAAGACGCTTCGAAACTTTTACGCCCAGCGCGAGCAGCGAGCGTACTTTCTCCGGATTGTTCGTCAAAAGCTCAATCGAGCGTACACCTAGAGAACGCAACATCGCTGCGGCAACGTCGTAGGTTCTTGCATCTACTGGCAAGTGCAAGAGCTGATTGGCTTCAATCGTGTCAGCACCCTGGGCCTGGAGGGCGTAGGCGCGTACCTTGTTGGCTAGGCCAATTCCGCGCCCCTCCTGCCGCAGGTAGAGGATTACCCCAAATCCAAGCCTAGCAATCTCGGCTTGCGCGCGTTCCAGCTGTTCACGGCAATCACACTTGAGCGAGCCGAAGACTTCGCTCGTGAGGCACTCGGAATGTACGCGCACCGGCACATCTTCGCGCCCGGTGATATCCCCCATTACCAGTGCTAAGTGCTCGTTGCTGAGATCCCCATGGGCGCGCGGATCATCCCAGCGGTACACGTGCAACTGAAAAACCCCGTGCTTGGTGGGCAACGCGGCGTTCGCAAGGGGCTCGAGTTTCATGAAGGTTCTGGAGGCAGCCGGTTTCATAGCGTCACGCGGAGGGTTGCGCCGAGGTTTTTTGTGGGGGCCTAGGCTTTGAGGGGCCCATGAAGGTTCAAGTACCCGGTTACATGGGCCTCGACTTGGCTCCGGTCAAGCGGTGAGGGGGCGAGCCCCGGCTCGCAGGCCCCCTTGGCACAGCCGGATGAGTGCGTGTTCGATAACGGCTCTAGGCGGCCTTTTGCTGCCACCTTTGAGGTCTAGATCGATGTCGGCCAAGGCCACGAGCCACTGCTCGAGCTCGGCCCGGCTGAGGCGTTTGACCTGCTCCGCAAGGTCCCGAGCTTTGAAAGGGGGCGCCCCGGCCTGCTTGGCGGCTTCCGGTGGGGCTAGCCCGTCGGCAACGGCGGACTCAAAACGAATGAGCTGACGCGCGGACCAAGCCAGTACCGAAACGAGGCGTAGGCCCCGGTCCGACGGATCGTACACCTCGGCCAGAGCCTTGAGTGCAAGCCCAACATCCTTGCGCCCCACCGCATCCACCAGCGCCCACACGTTGGTCTCGCGGAGCCGAACCACACATTCGGTGATCGCCGCTTCGGTGACGGCGTTGCCTTGACCCACAAACAAGCAAACCCGCTCCAAGGAATCTGCAACTCCCGAAAGATCTGGGCCCGCCAACTCCGCGAGGAGCTCCGCCGCTGGCCGGCTGATGCTGTTACCTAACTCGGCGGTTGTACGTTCGACCCACTGGCGCAGGGCTGCGCGATCCAAGGTATCGCAGTTAACCAGAAACCCAGCCTTCAATGCACGGGTAACCAAGCGTTTGCGCTTATCCAGCTTGCCTGCCGAGAGGATTAGGACGGTAGATTCTGATGGGTGCTCCGCGTAGTCCGCCAACAGATCTAGCGAGTTGTCTTGCTTCGACTCGGTTTGCCAGCGC
Source organism: Polyangiaceae bacterium (assembly GCA_033763455.1). Classification (GTDB taxonomy): domain Bacteria; phylum Myxococcota_A; class Polyangia; order Polyangiales; family Polyangiaceae; genus JBBRRP01. Next base: position 13,150 of record JANRKO010000053.1, on the reverse strand, counting down.
TCCACTTGTTTTACGACCACCACGCGCCGTTTGGCCATCATGGGTAGAGTCTTCGCCGTGGAGAGCACGGCCTGTACCGAGTGTTCTCCGGCCACCATTTGGTCGTCGTTGAGGCCCAGGACTCCTGAACGCGTCACAGCTTCGCGGAGCGCCCGAACCACGTCAGTGGCGAGCCTAGCCTCTTCGCCCAACACCAGGTAAACGGGCTTGAGCGTGCCCGACTTGGCTTCCAGCAGAGCTTGATCGGGCGTCATGGGCGCCACTTTACGCATTCGGAGAGCACGAGGCTAGCCACCTTGATTTTTGCGTTGAAGCGATTCTCGCCTCGGCGACGGTGTAGTATGAGCCGGCCGCGTGCCGATATCGCTGTTTCCCAATGCCCAAGATTTTCAAGCACCCGCTTCGGGCACGCTGGTGGTCATCGGCAACTTCGACGGCGTGCATCGTGGGCACGTTGCCATCTTGCGGCGCGCCGTGGAACTCTCGGAACGCTTGGGCCTATCCCCCGTGTTGCTCACTTTTCATCCTCACCCGGCGGAAGTTCTAGGTCGGGGAAAATTGCCGCAGCTTACGAGCTTGAGCTTCAAAGCGGAATTGATCGCACGCGTGTCCCCAACCATCGCCGTTGTGGCTCACCCTTTCACGCTGGAGCTCTCGCAAAAATCTCCCGAGCAGTTTGCGAGCGAGCTCTTGGTTGGCCTTCTGGGTGCCAAGCGAGTGATGGTGGGAGAGAATTTTGAGTTTGGGAAAAATCGAAGCGGCAAGTTCAAAGACCTTGTAGCGCTTGGAGAAAAGTTCGGCTTTGTAGCGGAGGCCGTTGCCCTCTCGGGGGATGACGGCGGGATCTTTTCCAGCTCGCGCGTGCGTCAGGCTCTGGAGGCTGGGAACGTCCAAGAAGTGTCGCGCGTGTTGGGGCGCTACCACACGCTTTCCGGCACGGTTGTGCGAGGTCAGGGACGCGCTCAAGCACTTGGGTTTCCAACTGCCAACCTTGCAGAGGTGGCGGAAGCTCTTCCACGTTTGGGCGTGTACGCGGTGTTCGTCGAGGAGCTTACGGCTTCTGGGCCGAGAGCCATCGGCCCAGGTGTGGCTAACGTTGGCGTGCGCCCTACGCTCGGCGCCGGTTTCAGTGTGGAGGCCCACATCTTGGACTTCCGTGGCGATCTCTATGGAGAAAAGCTGCGGCTGGGGCTCGTGGAGGGCCTCCGGGAAGAGCAGAAATTCTCATCGCTTGAGGCTCTTGTCGCCCAAGTTCAGCAAGATTTAAAGCACGCTAGGGGCATTCTAGCGAACTATTCGGGCCTCGGCGCCGCATAGAATGGGCTCTCAGGGGCCCGGCCTCTGGCGCTTGGTAACGCAATGGAGCTACGAACAGTGGGGTAGGCTTGATGATCACGCAGTCGGAATTGGATCAGCTTTCCCGCGAAGAAATAATCGCAAAAGCGCGTGTTCTCGGCGTTACGAAGCCCGAGTTGCTCACGCGTGTTGAGTTGGCCGACGAGATCATTCGCATCACAGCGCCGACAGACCATTCGCGCAAAGATTTGCGAGGGTGGTTGGGGGTGGCGCGCGATCTCGTAGCTAACGTGGTCGAAGCCGGGCTCCACCTGCCGGATGCAGCCGCCGTTATACGTGGCGAAGCGTGGTCGGACACCAAAGCTGTGACGCGAAAGCCGGTGGCAACCGTAACGCTCGCTGAGATCTACGCAACTCAACGCCACTACAATCGCGCACTTTCGATGCTTGATGAGGTTCTGCGCCAGGAGCCTGATCACGAAGCAGCTAGGGAGTTGCGCCAGGACATCTTAAAGAAGACAACGCGTGCCGCGGTCCTTGAGGATGAGGCGATTTCTGAACAAGCGTCGCCAGTTTCCGAACAAGCCCCGCCAGCTTCCGAGGCGAGCCCCGTGGACGCAGCGGACTCAGAAGCGAACAAGCCGGCCGAGCCTCCGCCGGAATCGGTTCCAGTGGAATCGGTACCAACCCCGCTTCAAATCACGACGGATGCTGCGTTCTTTAGCATCGGCGCGGGGAACGTACGCCTGTACTGGGAAATTTCCGAAAGCACGTTGCTTCGCATGAAAGAGCGAGCACCCGAAGGGCGCTTGGTGGCGCGCATCATCGGGCTCACTCCCGCCCTTGGGCGGCCGCTGCGTTCCTCTCAGGATATAGCGCTAAGTTCTGGTTTGGGTTGCTCGGTAGCGGCTGGTTTTGAGCCCAACACTGTAGTGCGGGTTGCTTGCGGATGGCTTTCCGGCGCCCTGTTCAAGCCTCTAGTGGTCGCGATTGAATTGGACGGAGGAGCACTCACCGCGGGTCAAATTGTCCGCCGTTTCACGCCCCCCGCCATTGATTTGCCGACTCTTGCTCTCGGTGAACGGCGAGCGCTCGAGATGTTGCGCGCAGGTTGAAGCCTGGGGCGCTCTAAGCGTGTCAGAGCAACTGCGATAGCAATGTCTTTGCGGGCACTCCTAGTGGCCCGCGAGGTTTCTCAAAACAATTGGCATCGACGAAATCTGCTTGGAGCGCCACCTGAAAGGCGAAAGGGGCGTTCACTTGCTTTTGATAGTGAGCCAGAGCCGGGCTAAGCGGCCCCTGCTTTAGCTTTGTTTCCACTAGGAACCACGGCTTTTCATCTCGGATGACGACGAAGTCCACCTCGCGTCTTTCCTTGTCGCGCAAGTATGCGAGCTCAAACTGCCCTAGCCCCATGTCAGTCCAACCTTCGACCGCTTTGAGCAGGTGGCACGCAACAAATGTCTCTGCTCGGCTGCCTTCGTCTTCGATTCCGGACCAATCGCGCAGGAACCATTTGGGCTCTTTTCGCAGCGAGCGGCTCACGTTGCGGAACCATGGGCGAACCAGGAAGCCCAAATGCAACTGCCGTAGAGCCTCCACCCAGCGCCGCGCGGTGTCGGTAGATATACGGACTTCGTTGGCGAGATTTTGGAACACCAACTGTTGAGCGGAGCGGTAGCGGAGGAGGTGTGCGAGCGCAGCTAGTTGGCCAAGCTCCTGCACACGGGTGAAGTCGCGAATATCCTCTCGTGTGAGCTGCTCCGCGCGCAGGGTCCCCCAGCGCCTCGAAAATTGAGCACTGCACTTGAGAAATGGCTCAGGGAAGCCACCGTGCTCCCAGAGCGCGAGCCACCTCGCGGGCGCGAGATCACTCGGGCTGCGGAGAATGTGCGTCGGATCCGGAAGTGCCTGGGTGATGAGCTCCGCAACTGAAAAGGGGTGCATCCGGTACGGAAAGTAGCGCCCCATCAAGCTATCTCCACCCCGGCGGAACACGTCCATCCTGCTGCTTCCGGTGACGATGATGCGTACATCGTCGGCGTAGGTGTCGAAAAAACCCTTGAGTAACGCCTTCCAGCGCGCGTACTTATGCAGCTCGTCGAAGAGAGCCACTTTCCTCCCAGCTGAAAGCCTAGTGAGGCCCAGATGCTCCGCAAGCGCCCCTGGCCCCGCCAGGATACGCTGGCGATCGTCGGTGTTGTCCCAGTTGAGATACTGGGTGCTCTGAGCTCGGCAGGTAGTCGTTTTGCCGACCTGCCGTGGACCCGAAACGAACGCCATTTGGCGGTGCTCTGCCAGGTGGTGGCGGAGCATGGCGTCGTAGAGCCGAGGTTCGGTCATCGGGCTGACTAATGTTAGCTATATCGTCGAATAGTCAAGACCATTCGTCGATGTATGGAATTTTGGTCGTGTCTAAGTAATTGAAAATTAACCAATATTCTGTTCTTGGCAATTGCCTTCTGCCCAGTGATCGAGCCACCTGTATGTGGAGGCGAACTTGGTTTTAGCCGACAAACGGGTTCTTCACCCGCAACCCGGAAATCACAGAGCCCGCCTGCAGATCTTCGCTCAAGAGCACCGCGCAGCCTGCATTCTCACCCGCTCGAACGATCAGTGCATTGCGCGTTCTCGCGCTTTTTCCAGCACTAATCCGGCTAAAAGTGGGGCGCATGGGCGCTTTGGCTTAGGCTCCATCACTTTGCAGGCAACTCCCGCGCCGCGTGGTCGAGCCGCCCACATGCGCAAAGTTCCGAGCTGGCACCGCCACCCTTGCCCTCCACTTTTGGCCGCCGCAATCACCGTGCAGAGCCAAGCCTTCGCCCAACCTCCGAGTGCGTCTCCACTTGAGCTGTCGTTAATCGGAAGTGTTCAGCAAAGCCCTGAGCATACCGAGTACAGGGCGCTGGCGCTTTTGGATGTGCCACTCGAAAGAATTGCGACGCCTGCGAGAGCCACTCGCAAGCGGGACAAATCACCAAGCTCCGGTGTTTCTTCCGAGGCAACAACTGAGCCCGCGTTGGCAACCTCTGAGCTGGAACAAGAAGCTCCGCCGAGCGCTTCCCAACGTACAGAGCTAATTCCCGGCTCCGAACCAGGGGCACCTCAGCCGACGCCCCGTACGCCCACCGCTTCACCGTCGAACGCCACCGCTTTTCTGGCACCGACCTTAACCGCAAAAGACCACCACGCGCCAAAGAGAGCGATCTTGCGCCTCGTGCGTGAAACGGTGAACCAAGGCCTCATCGCTCAGCGTTATCCCGAAGCCGAAGCACGGTATTCTAGCCTCGAAGAGCGCTCCCGCTCCTCTGCTTTGTTGCCGGAGCTGCGCTTCCGCGCTCAAACATCTCAAGATCAGGCGCTACGCCTAACGCCGACGGATACCGACCCCTTTCGTTACACGCAATCGGGGCAAAATGCGCTGATTTTTGAAGGGCGCGCAACGTTCCGTTTGGATCGATTGGTGTTTGCAGACGAGGAATTGCCAATCGAAAAAGCACGTGCTCAAAGCGAAAAGGAGCGCGTAGAGTTCGAGCAATCCCTGATTCGTCTGGTGTTCGAGTGGCAGCGTGCGCGTTTGAAGAGCACGGGGTCCACTGTGGAAGACGACGAGCTCGCCCTCGAGGCGCTCAAAGCACTAGAGGTAGAGGCGCGCTTGGACGCGTTGACGTCCGGTTGGTTTTCGAAGAATTGGGAGAAGTTTGAGTGAGCGTCGTGCAGCGATGCGCTCAAGGTAACCAGCGACGGTCCGGCCCTTTAGAACGCAAGGCTCAGGGCGTAGCCGACATCCCCAGGTCCCGGAGTGAGTGCAATGCGTGTGCGCTTACCGCCAGTGGCCGCCGAACGATGTTCATACTTGTCCGGGTCGTCCCCCGTCAGAAGGAGCACGACGCCGGTGATGGCCACGGCGCCGCCCACGCCGGCCCCAATGTACCCGATGAGCATGCGAGTATCGGCAGAGTCGACCTTGCTTTGTGCATCAGCGAAGGACTTGTCGCACCAATAGGAGCCGCGCATCCCCAGAGGTTGATTGGCTTCGGCGGCAAAGCCCGCGTCACATGGGGGCTCATTGTTGGCGGATTTGGCTTGGATGTCCGCAAGTTGTCGGTCAGCTCGGTCTTTGTCCGGGGCGGTGGTGAAACCGAGAGCCGCGCCTCCGCCAGCCAAGAGCCCTCCGCCTATAACTCCAGCCCAGCCCGCAACTTGATGAAAACGTGCGCGGCTCTTGTGCTGGTCACGCGTTTCCAGAGTGGGTTCTAACACAACCCGCAGAGTATTCGTCCGGGTTGCAACAAGGGTGATCTCTCGTTCGTAGGGGATGAAACCGGGGGAGGTGATCATCAGGTGGTGGGTCCCCTTCGGTAGCCGGAGTGGGGCCACATAAGCTTTTTGGGGGCCGCCATCGACCCGGACCTCAATCGGCGATTCACTCGCTTCGACTACAAGGGTAGCCCCGTCTTTTGTTAGGGCAGCCGTGTCAACCTCGAGATCGGCGTTCACTTCACCGGTTGCCCCTTCTCCCAAATCCAACTCGCGCCGCGCCGTTGTGTACCCAGGGCGTCGCACTTCCACAACATGGCGCCCCGCGATCATGCTGATCGAATTGCTAAGGGGTGTCCTGCCGACGACTTGCCCGTCGAGGACAACCTCTGCGCCAACCGTGCGACTGCGCACGTTGACGTTTGCCAGGCGTTTCCCTTGGGTGGGCACGAGGTCGAGATGTACGGTTACCTCAGAGTTTCCTGCGATGAGGATCTCTTTCCGTGCCGGTGCGAACCCCTCTGCCACCACGCTTACCAAATGACTTCCTTCGGAAATCCGGAGGGGCTCCCCAAGGGGCGTTTTAGCGACGGCAATGCCGTCCAACTCGATGCGAGCTCCCTCTGGCGGGGTGGTGGTAACCATCAACTTACCGACGCGGGCCTTTTGGTCTGCCAAAGTGAGCTGCGCGCGCTCCAGCTGGGCCGGCGATAAGGCACCGCTTTTGATCGCCGGCTCGAGTGCATCCACGGCATCGACTGGCCGGCGCATTGCCGCGTAGACCAGCCCGATGTTAAAGAGCACGACCGGATTCGGCATGATCTCGTAGGTGCGCTTGAATTCTGCCAACGCTCCGGCGTTATCGTTGCTGTCAAAGAGCTTGAGCCCACGCTCGAATCGCTCAGCCGCCTCTGCCTTTTGCGCATCGCCTAAAGCCGCGGGTGTTGTTGCCGTGGCAGGAAGTGGTGAATCAGCGGCGCGAACCACAGATGCCGGTAGTTGCGCAAAGACTAGAAGGGCAACAAACAGCCCCCGGCCGCGGCGCAGGCTCTGCGCCAAACATCGGTTAGAAAACGCAGCTTTCACACGCTCGGGCTACCACGGCTTGAGCTGTTCGGATAGGGCCTCCGCACTTACGGGATGTTAGGACGAGCGCCCCCACCGGGTAGCAGCTTCGAGCCGCACACACCGGCTCGACCCGTCTTCGGCTGAAGCGTAGGTTGTGGCTCACACACGCCATCGGAGCGTCCACAGTCTGCATTGCGATCGCAGAGCTTGGTGCAGTAGCCCAAATCCGAAGCGCCGGGAGGCGTCCCTAGGCCTTTAGATGGGTCCCGGTAGCAGTAGAAATTCAACGGCAAGGTGTTGTCGTTCTGTCCGCAGCCCGGTGTGTCGAAGCTGCAGGTGCCCGTGCACTCTGCATAGGCTGCTCCCTGATCGACGCATTTGCCGGCACACGACTTTGCCTGCCCGGGCGTGCACGCCGCTCCAATGGGATCTCCTGTGGGGGGAGCATCTTGGCAGAGGCCACTGTCTAGGTTGCAGTGGCGGCCAGCACAATCGAGGTCCGCTCGGCATGCCGGAATGCAATATCCCGTTCCCGAACCCAATAGAGACTCGCTGCACACCATGTCGACACGACCGCGACACTTATCCAGGTCATTCGCCTGGGTGCCCATCTGGCAGCCCGGAAGGCAGTACGCGATGTCATCCAGTGTGTTCGCGGGCGTACTGCCATTGTCCACGACGATACATTTCGAGCGCGCGTCGAGCTCTTTGCAAAAATCGTGTTCGGGTACGCATTTGACGAGGCAAATGCCCGCACTAGGCCCGCTGCCGTTGATGACTTTCGAATCGGCCGTGAGGCAATCAAAGCCAGCACGGCAGTCTGCGGCGCCCGTGCAAGCGGCGCCAATCAAGCCGGAGTTGGGCCCTTTTGCGGGAAATTGTCCTTGATTTGAATCACATTGGCATTCGCCGTAGGACTTTCCATCTGCAGCACACACCTGGTGTCCCATGCAGCCGTTTCCGGCGCAGGCGATGGACTGACCAGGGGTGCAGGATGTGGACTCTCCACAGCCCGAAGGGGCGAGTGCGGGTAGCAACAAGGTGGCACCCATGAGGACGAGTCGGACACCCCGAAAACTAAGACCGGACGGTGAAAAGCGATATGAATTCATACAAAAAGCACGCTGACCCAAGATTGCCATAGACAAAGTATCACGAGAAGGGCCGCCCCCGTGAGTCACACTTTCATCTATCCAGCGTCGACAAGACCGTGTAGAGGGGAGCGATATTTGAGAAGTGCGTTCGGCTGCCCGCATGTGCATGCCCAGCTTAGCTCCCAAAAAGAGGTCTCGTATGTCTGCTTCAGTGAAAGAGTGGTCGCTCGTAAAGTGGGTTCGTTGGTCACTGATGGTCGGGTGTTTGAGCCTTGGTATGGGGCTGGCCGGCGCCTGTAGCTCGGATCCAGCACTGCCGGCCGGCGATAAGAGCTGCATGCTCAATAGCGATTGCGGCAGCGGGCTCATTTGCGGATTTGGGATTTGCCATGCGCAGTGTGCGGCCACGGAAGATTGCCCGTCGCCTCAACGCTGTTTGAAGTTTACATCTGGGAATAGCGCCGGAGCCGCCGGCACGGCGAGCGAAAGCGCACCCATGAATAACGTGTGCGTCTTGCCATCCGTGAAGAAGTGCCAGTTCAACTCCGAGTGCGATTCACCCCTCGTGTGTGCGGTGGATGGCCAATGTCGCAATGAATGTAAAGCCGATCGGGACTGCGTAAAGAAGCAAATCTGTGTGCAGAACGTTTGCGCAGAACCCTCCGAGATCGGGGCTGACGGCAGGCTCATCGGTGCGCCACCCGGAACTCCTGGCTCTGGTGGAACTGGTAATGCCATGGGCGGCCAGCCGGGAACCGGTGGTGGCGTGGGTGCGGGCGGTACCGGTGGAGAGGTCAATGGCAGTGGTGGCTCACCAAGCGACGGTGGGAGCCCCGGAGCTGGTGGGGAAATGGGTAGCGGCGGGGAGGTAGGTAGTGGCGGAACGCCTGGCGCCGGAGGGGAGATGAGCAGCGGAGGTTCGCCAAGCGACGGTGGGAGCCCTGGAAGCGGCGGCGTGGTAAGCTCGGGTGGAACGCCGAGTGCGGGGGGAACAGGGGGAACAGGCGGAACAGGCGGAACGATTGGTGCGGGGGGAAGTGGGGGCACTGGCGGAAGCGGCGGATCGGCTTGTATCGAAGGCCGCAAGCGGTGTGCGAGTGTCGGTACCGCTCAGCAAACGTGCACGAACGGGCAATGGGGAGCCCCGGTGAATTGCGCGAGCGAGACGGAGACCTGCACCGGCGTGTTGGGTTGTGTTCCGTGTGGCCAAGGGAGTCGAAACTGCGACAACGAAGCAACCAATTCGTGCGAAGTGAATCTGAATCTTACGAGCAGTTGCGGAACCACGTGTGGCAGCAAGCAAGTGTGCGGCGGCAATCTGCCGACGTGCATTTCGGGGACTTGCGGCAATGAGATCGTCCCAACCGAGTGCCTCGGAGGGGTCATAACACCCGGCAACGTGACTATCGCAAATAGTACGGATCTCGCGAATTTCAGTTCAGGCACCACGTGCATCTCAGGCAATCTCACGATCAGCGGCACCAGCCTCACCAATCTCACGGGTCTGGGAAACCTGCAGTACGTGGGCGGCAATGTAACGGTCAGCAATAATGGTTCATTGAACAGCTTGGCGGGGCTTTCTGGCCTCACAACCATTGGCGGGTCTCTCGCCGTGACGAGTAATGCGGCTCTTACCAACGTCACTGGGCTCGGCGCCGTGCGGACGGTCGGCGGCCATCTCGACTTTTATAACAACCAGGCCCTGACTAGCCTTACTGGGTTGACGAGCCTAGTAAAGGTCTACGGTTATCTGAGCGTTTACTACAACAACGGACTCAATAGCATCGCTTTCCCGGTATTGGCCGATGTGGATAGCTATCTGAATATTGACCAGAACGGTGCGCTTACCGCACTTGGGACTGGCGTATTTCCGGCATTGGCCACCGTGGGCGGCGCCAATCCAGCGAACGGGTACCTCACTATCAACAATAATGGCTCACTTCAGAGTCTGGATGGGTTTCAGACACTCACGTCCGTTGCGGGCACTGTTACGATCAGCAGCCACAACGGCTCTTCTCTTGCGGTAGGAGGTTTTGGGAACCTGCTAACTTCAGGAGGCGTAGTCATCAACAGCAATAGCAAGCTAACGAGCCTCACAGGCTTCCCCAAGCTTACGGAGACTACCAAGCTGGATATCCACACGAATGCAGCTCTCACAGGGATTGCCGGGTTTTCGTCACTCCAAAATGTATCGGGGATCGTGACGCTCTACGACAACGCCCTTCTCTCAGAGATTAATGGATTTGGCGCGTTAGCGTTGGTGGGCAACGATGTGTTGATTTACAACAATCCAGTCATGACCATGATTTCGGGGTTCGGTGGCCTCTTGGGTGTCAACAGGCACATTGAGATCCACGACAACACACTCTTGTCCTCTATTTCTGGGTTTCCGAAACTCGCGGAGGTTGTGGGGCGCCTCAACATCGAGGACAACCCGGCACTCGCGTCGGTGGGTGGGTTTGGCGCCCTTACGCAGGTTGGTGGCCGCCTGAGTGTTATCCATAACGGCAATCTCACCAATTTCGACGGGATGGCAAAGCTTACGAGTATTGGCACCGATCTCTGGGTCAAGAACAACCTGAAGCTGAACAGCATCAACGCTTTGCTTAATGGGCTTCAGAGCCTCGGCAATGAGTTTGCGATCTCTAACAACCCCATGCTGTCCACCTGCGCGGTCGAACAACTAAAGGTGAATCTACTCTCAAGTCCGACCCCGTGGGCAGGTCAAGATAGCAGCTGCTGTAACCTCGGCTGCACAGCCTGCACCCTGGGCGTATGCACGGGAACTTCCGGCGGCACAGCTGGGCAAAATGGGGTCTACACAGGCAGTGTGACGATTCAGACTGTGTCGGATTTGCAAACGTTGGTCAACGTGACTGAGATAACAGGTGACCTCACCATCACCGGTACTGCGCTCACCTCGATTACTGCTCTTGGGAACAATCTGGTCCGTATCAGAGGCAATCTCAGGATTGAGAACAATTCAGTGCTAACGAGCCTGACGGGCCTCAACAATCTTCAGACGGTTGACGGCTACGTGAGCATCGTTTCCAACGCCCAGCTGAGCAGCCTGACGGGCCTCGGCAATCTCACGACGATTGGCAACTACCTCTACTTGTACAACAACCAGGCGCTCCAGTCGGTTGGGCTCACCAAGCTCGCCACCATCGGAACCTACCTCAATATCTACTATAACAACGCAATTACGAGCTTGGGAGGCATCTCCAGCCTCACCTCTGTGGGGACATACCTCAACATCGGTCAGAACGCGGGCGTAGCAACATTCGGAAGCGGGTTCAGTAAGCTTACGTCAGTGGGTGACTACCTAGCGATTACCGGCAACGGTACGCTTGCCGATCTCAGCGGTTTCGGCATGCTCACCTCCGTTGGGAAGTATCTCACGATCGCCTCTAATGCTGCACTCTCGACTGTCAATGGCTTTGCAGTCCTTGGTACCGTGGGTGGGGACGTGACCATCAACGGCAATGGAGCGTTGGTTTCTATCAATGGTTTTGATGGGCTGACAACGGTCTCGCCAGGTCACCTTAAGATTTACACGAATGCGTTGCTGACGACAATTGGTGGATTCTCCAACCTCACATCCATCTATGGCTCCCTGGACATTTACGACAATGCGAAGCTTGGCACGCTGGACGCGACGAATGGATTCGAGAAGCTCGACAACATCGGCGGCTCGCTCTCAATCTACAACAATCCGATGTTGAGCAGTATTGCAGGATTTACGCTCTTCAAAGTGGCCAACGCTAATATTGATATCCGCGATAATGGCCTCACCTCGCTCTCAGGATTCGGCGCTTTGACGGACGTGAACGGAAGCCTGAATATTGCGAATAATATCAAGCTTACATCGGTCGCGGGCTTCACGAATCTTACAACGATTGGCAGTTCGCTCATTGTGCGAGACAACGACGTGCTTGCTCAATTCGACGGAATGGATAGTGTTTCATCGATCGGGCTGAATCTCGTCGTGGCCTCCAATCCTATGCTGGGCGGTCTTGCTGGCTTGCGCTCGGGAACGTTGCACAGCGGGAGCCTTGGAAACAATTACTTCGTAGTCGGCAACCCCGTGCTCTCGAGCTGTGAAGTGAACACGCTGCGCGCCACCCTGGGCACTGTGGCCGACCAGAGTGGCGCGAACCTGCCCTGCTCTGCGTGCACTGTGGCGGCCTGCACCGTGAGTAGCACCAACCCCACCGACAATCAGAGTGGAACCTACCTCGGTGACATTCAGGTGGTGAACGCCGTGGATTTGTCCTGGATGAAATATGTGTCGAGCATTACCGGCTTCCTCAAGGTAGAAAGTACGGCGCTCACCAATGTGGGTGGCATCACGAACCTGAAGTCGGTCAGTAAGGATCTCTTCGTAAGCAGTAATGGCCAGCTCCAGAATCTGAACGGCCTAAATGGCCTGCAAACCATTGGAGGTCACTTCGAAGTTCAGTCTAATGCCGCGCTGCAAACTGTGGGCCTTACCAGTCTGCAAAGCGTCAATGGTCGCGTCTACTTCTACAACAATCAGGCGCTTCAGAGCATCGGGCTCAGTGCGCTTACGACCGTCGGTGGTTATTTCAACATCTACTACAACAACGCGCTTCTATCGCTCAACGGCCTTCTGAACCTCACTTCTGTGGGCACTACCACCGCAGATTACCTGCAGATCAACCAAAACGCTCTGCTCACATCCATCGCAGGCTTGATTGCACCTTCAGTGGGCACGGGAAAGCTTGCGAATCTGGCTGGTAACTTGACGGTGCAGAACAACCCTCAGCTGCCGTCTTGTCATCCCACCGCACTGAAGGCGGCCCTCGTTGCAGCCAGCGGTTGGAACAGGACCTATGCGCAAAGCGGCAATGTTACCTGTGGTGGCACCTGCAACGGGCTCACCTGTCAGTGAGTCTTGCGGCGGGCGAGCTAGCTGAGTTCCTGTGCCGGGCGGCCTTCTGTTACGGGTAGGATTGGTGAAGATTTGCTTGCTGATGTGGCCCGCGAAAGAGTCAGCCATGCCATTTGTTGATTTCTTTCGTCCCAAGTGGTGGCATTCTAGCCCAGTTGTTCGCGCTGCCACAAGCCTCCCCGGATTCGTAACTTATCTGCCCTGCTGGTTCTCCTCTTAGGAGGCGACTTGCTACTCGCCCGGGGTGCAAGCAAGGGCGTGCGGCGGCAGGCGAAGGGAATGATGGTGGGTGGTGGGGCTTGGGGCTGCGTATTCGGCGATTGAGTGTAACCGTAGCGTGAAGTACACGGCCTGATGAGGTCGGCGTTCGGGCTATTTGTGGCCGATGAAAGTTGAGCGACGAGACGATAAGTTCTGGAACTCGGTGGTGGAGGAGTACCGTGCAGGCGGCGCGACGTATCACGAGTTGGCTAAGAAACACGGCGTAAACCCGTACACTTTGAAAGGGCGGGTGATG
>JANRKO010000052.1:0-46484 GCA_033763455.1 Polyangiaceae bacterium | reverse complement strand
TACGCTTCGCCCGGCACCTCGCGATGCAAGACGCAAGACTCGATACAACGACCTTTCGGTATTTCCGCTGACGAGACTTCGACCCGGATCGTCTCCAGGCCGGCACCCGCTGGTCAGCTGCAGCTTCGTGACGCACATGAGGGGGGCCTTCTAGCTCAGAAAGTCGGAGTGTGGGAGGAGAAATTGAGGTGATGCTGGGAGGAACTGCTGGCTTTGAGCTCGCGGGGATCAGACTGTCCAGGTGTTGCCCGAATTGAGCAGCTTTTGTAGGTCCGGCGTACCCGATTTTTCGAGCGCGGTGACCCGCTGTTGGTGCAGATCTCCGTCGTAGGTGGGGCGATCTTCGGAGAAGAGCACACCCAGGGCCACGGGGAATGCTGGGAATGGCATCTTCGCCAAGAGGTAGGCCAAAGCCGAGTTCGACTCATCGTGGACGAGAATGTCCGCCAGGGTGACTCCGTTTTCCCCAATCGTGACGACTTCAAGCTTCATGGTCTTGGGATTGAGCCTGAGCCCGCGGTTCTGCTCTCGCCCAAACACGAGCGGCTTGCCGTTTTCAACCAACAGCTGAGTGTCTTCCTTCTGACCCTTTTCGCGGATCGGATCGAAGGCGCCGTCGTTGAAGACGTTGCAGTTTTGGTAGATTTCCAAAAAGCTCGTGCCCTTGTGTGCGGCAGCACGCTTGAGCATCTCACCGAGGTGCTTGGCTTCGATGTCTACCGAGCGTGCGACGAAGCTGGCGTTGGCGCCCAGCGCGAGCGACGCGGGATCTACGGGTTGATCGATGGAGCCCGAAGGGGTGCTCTTGGTGATTTTGCCGACTTCGCTCGTGGGCGAATATTGGCCCTTGGTGAGACCATAAATACGGTTGTTGAACATCAAGAGGTTAATGTCCAAGTTGCGCCGCAAGCAGTGCAGCAAGTGGTTGCCGCCGATGCTCAAGCCATCGCCATCGCCGGTGACCAACCATACGGAGAGCTCCGGATTGGCGGCTTTGATCCCGGTCGCAAACGCCGGTGCTCGGCCGTGGATCGTGTGAAACCCGTAGGTGTTCATGTAATACGGGAATCGGCTGCTGCAGCCGATTCCGCTCACCCACACCATCTGGTGCAAGGGAATACCGAGCTCGGGCATTACCCGCTGTACATTAGCCAGAATCGAATAATCACCGCAGCCGGGACACCAGCGGATGTCCTGGTCCGATTCGAAGTCTTTTTTGGTAAGCTTGACGGGGGTGGCTGTTGTGTCGGTCATGATCAGCTCTCCAGCATCGAACGGATCTTTGCTTCGATCTCGTCGATCTTGAACGGTTGGCCCTGGATCTTCGGGTAACTTTCCGCGGGCACCAGGTACTTGGCGCGGATGAGTTGGACGAGCTGACCCAAGTTCAGCTCGGGGACGAGCACCCGGTCGAAGCGCTTCAGCACTTCGCCGAGATTTTTGGGGAAAGGATTCAGGTGGCGCACATGGGCGTGCGACACGCTCAAGCCGCGCTCGCGACAACGCTGGACGCCTTCACGAATGGCGCCGTATGTAGAACCCCAACCCAAAACCAAAAGCTTCCCGCTATCTTCGCCGACCACCATTTCGAGCTCGGGCACATCTTGAGCGATGCCCTCAATCTTGGCTGCTCGCGTTTGACACATGAGCTCGTGGTTCTGCGGATCGTACGAAATATGGCCTGATTTGTAGTCTTTTTCGAGACCACCAATGCGGTGCAAAAGGCCAGGCGTACCGGGAATGGCCCAAGGGCGCGCCAGCGTCTGCGGGTCCCTGAGGAATGGGTGGAAGCCTTCTGGATCCTTGCGGAACTCCACCTTGATCTTCGGCAGGCTGTTAACATCCGGGATCTTCCAAGGCTCAGCACCGTTAGCGAGGTACCCGTCGCTCAACAGAATCACCGGAGTCATGTACTTGGTGGCGATGCGCACGGCTTCGAGCACCATGTGAAAGCAATCGCCCGGCGTCGCGGCTGCTAGCACACATACCGGGGCCTCGCCGTTACGACCATGCACTGCTTGGAACAAATCCGCTTGTTCGGTTTTGGTGGGTAAGCCGGTGCTGGGCCCGCCGCGCTGGATGTTGAGGATTACGAGCGGCAATTCAACGGACACAGCAAGGCCCACCGCCTCCATCTTGAGCGCCATACCGGGCCCGCTGGTTGCGGTGACACCCAGGCTGCCTGCGTAAGATGCGCCAATCGCGGCACAGATGGCGGCGATTTCGTCTTCAGCTTGGATGGTAGTAACGCCAAAGTGCTTGAAGCGGCTGAGCTCGTGCAGCACGTCACTGGCGGGGGTGATGGGGTAAGCACCGAGCGTGACAGGGAGCCCTGTGAGTTGAGTGGCGGCGACCAAGCCCCACGCCATGGCTGTGTTGCCCCCGATGTTGCGATAGGTGCCCGCTGCTACGGGAGCCTTAGGGACCTCATAGCGATGGTGGAAAACTTCTGCTGCTTCGCCGTAGGCGTAACCCGCTTTGAGCGCTAGCGTGTTGGCGAGCGCCACTGAAGCAGACTTTTTGAACTTGCTGTCGATCCACTTCAGAGTGGGCGCAAGATCCCGACCGTAGATCCAGAACATCAACCCGAGGGTCCAGAAGTTCTTGCAGCGCCCGGCATCTTTACTGGAGAGGCCGGCCTCGGCAACGGCGGTGACCGTTAGCTTGCTGATGTCGATCGACATCACCTGGTAGCCTGCGAGCGAGCCATCTTCGAGCGGGTTGGCCTCGTAGTTGGCTTTCTTAAGGTTGAGCGCATTGAAGGCACCCGAATTCACCACAAGCAGGCCGCCGCGCTTCAGATCTTTCAGGTTGGTCTTTAAGGCGGCGGGATTCATTGCCACCAGCACATCTGGTGCGTCGCCGGGCGTGAACACATCGCGCGAGGCGAAATTGATCTGGAAGCCAGATACGCCATACAGCGTTCCGGTGGGGGCACGGATTTCGGCTGGGAAGTCGGGGAACGTCGAAAGATCGTTCCCAGCGAGCGCTGCCGCACTGGTAAACTGGTCACCAGTTACCTGCATGCCATCACCTGAGTCGCCGCAGAAGCGCACGATGGCGCTCGGGACTTTCTCAACAGAATTAGAAGACTGCGAGTTGCTCTCTACTCGATCGGCCTCGGTTGCCATGTGGTGTGTCTGTGACCTTTCTTTGGGGCGCAGGGCGTGTCTGCCGGCCCCGGGGATCTTCCGGATTGTTGGGCATCTGCGTGTGACGCACTGGAGCGGCGAGCGCAATGCCGAACTTTTTCAGGACGGTTACCAAGAGAATTCAGCGAGCCGCACCTGCTGCTCAGATTTCTAGTGTGTGGACGCCAGAAGTCAACAATTGTGCACACTTCCGCTGCCCCCACGCTCAATACGGGCGGGCCCCTCCGGAAATGGGCCTCAGCTAGCCGCGTGCCGCTCAAGGAGCTGAGCAAGCCGGGGTACCGCGGATTCAACATGCTTTTTGGCCGTAGGGCGGAGTTTTTCGTACGTCTTTTTGATGGCCTGGCGGGTGGCGTGTTCAGCCTTGCGATCGGTGACCTGGAGCAAGGCGTCAGCAACCCGGGAGCCATTTGCCGTGAGGTGGGCGCCTGGCTTCACTTGGCGCTCGAGCGCCTCCTGGTAGATGGGGTCGAGAGAGGTCAGAAAATCGTTGAGCAGAGCGTCCACGACCTCTGTGACAAACCCAGGCTTGATCCCCTCGAGCAGCTTAAATGCGCCTTTGATGGCAAGGCCCGAGAGGCCTCCTTTGTCGGCAACTTCTTGGTTGAGTACCGTGCACGCGTCGCGCACGACGGCTTCACGTTTTGGTGACTGGGCCAGTTGTTCCATCAGTGAGGACATTGCGTTGGCTTCCTTGGGGTCGGTTGGTGGGTGGGTGTCCGTGCGAAGGCTGCGGCATATACCCTACTCGCCGCTCGGGTGGCCCCTAGAAAAGTACTATCTGAACGCCAATTGACTCCTCGCGCGGGAGGGTTCCGGCCCTTACCCTAGTAGAAGGGCCACCGTAGGTCCATTGGGGGAGCCCCGCCGAGCTACCGCTCGGAGTGGTGTCCGCCCAGAGCAAGTCATGACCACCGAGCTGCGCAAAGGATCCCGACTCGCCAACTACCAGCTGCTGCTGGCCGTGGGGCGTGGCGGCATGGCTTCGGTGTGGGTGGCCCGGATGCTGACAGCGCGGCCGGAAGAAGACCGCTTGGTCGCGATTAAGGTGATGCTGAGCGATTTGGACGAAGCTGAGGGGGATTTTGTCAGCATGTTTGTGGACGAGGTGCGCCTCGTATCGGCCATTCGTCACCCCAACGTCGTGAAGGTCTACGAGGCCTCGCAACAGGGGGGCCTCATGTTCATGGCGATGGAATGGGTGGAAGGCGAATCCCTCCAGGCGATCATGCAGGAGGCGGGCAAACGCCGCCCGATCCCACCGGAGATGGCCGTAAAGATCATCGCGGATGCCGCCGCGGGGCTCCATGCGGCCCACGAGCTTATCGGGGCAGATGGAAAGCCGCGGGGTGTGGTGCACCGAGACATCTCACCGCACAACATTCTACTCAGCCGCGCGGGGGCCGTAAAATTGGTGGATTTTGGCATCGCTAAAGCGGTGGGGCGCCTCACGGAGGCCACCCAGATAGGTCAGTTGAAGGGTAAATTTTCGTATATGTCGCCCGAGCAGGCGCGGGGCAAAAGCGTCGATCGGCGGAGCGATGTTTTCTCGCTGGGGATAGTCCTTTACGAGTTAACGACTAACCGGCGACTGTTTAAGGGGAAAAATGAGATTGATACCTTGCGGTTGGTGCTAACCTGCACGGTGCCCCGACCTTCGAGCGTTGTTGCTGGGTATTCGCCAGAGCTTGAACGCATCGTCCTCAAGGCTTTGGCGCCAACGCCGGAAAGCCGGTACCAAACCGCCGACGCGTTGAAGGATGATCTTGAGGATTTCCTGAAACGAGAGCGCATCGTCGTTACCGCTTCCGGCCTCGCTGGCCTTCTGAAGCGCGTGTTGGGGGAACGAATTGAAGCGCGCCGACAAGCGGTCAGGGATGTGCTCATCGAGCTTGGTTCTGAGCGCCAGGCTCACCCTAGTTTGCTTTCGCCCGATCCAGCGTTTACGCCTACGGGCCCAGGCGCCCCGGCCACTCCCTGGGAGCACTCCCAGCCTGGCGTTGAGGCGCACGGAGACTCGCAAGTAGCGGGCCGAACAGGGCGAAGGCTGCGCGAACAGCTGGCTCGGGTGCAGGCTCAACCACGCCACGTGGCGATTATTGGGGCCACCTTGGTGCTCGCGGTTGCCAGCCTATTAGCCCTTTTTATCGCCCACTCCACGGCAGGTGCAGCCGGAAATGTCCCCCAGTCAAAAGGGCACCCAAGCGCCGTCGATCTTGCGGCTGAGTAGCGTTTTGGGCCAAGGCGTTGCTACACCAGCCAAACGGAGACAGTGAGTGTGACAGCATCCGGCAAAACCGAAACCACCACCACCTTGGCCAATGCGGAACCTTCAGCTGGGCCGCTAGCGGGTGCCAAGATCTTGGTGGTGGATGATCAGCGCAACATGCGCACCACGCTCTCTATGTTGCTGCGCGGCGCGGGTTGCGATGTCGAGGAAGCCGCGGACGGCCAGGCCGGCAAAGAGATGGGGGCCACCGGAGCTTATGACCTGGTGCTGACGGATCTGCGCATGGGGGACTGCGACGGAATTGAAGTACTGCGCGCTGTGAAGGAAGCGCAGCCTATGACCGAGGTGGTGGTAATGACCGCGTACGGTACCATCGAAAGCGCTGTGCAAGCGATGCGCCTCGGTGCTTTTGACTACATTCAGAAGCCGTTCGCCGAAGAAGAGTTGCTGGTTAAGGTGAATAAGGCGCTAGAAACGCGCAGGCTTCACGGGCAGATGCGCCTCTTTCAAGAGGAGTTCAAAGAACGCTACCACTTTGCCAATATCGTGGGTCGCTCCCAGGCCGTGCGTGACATCATGACCCGTGTGGTGAAGATCGCGCCCACGGACGCCACGGTACTTATTACTGGGGAAAGCGGTACTGGCAAAGAGCTCATTGCCCGTGCCGTTCACGCTAACAGCAAACGTGGCGCGCATCCCTTTGTAACGGTTAACTGCGCCGCGATTAGCGAAACGTTGCTGGAGAGCGAGCTCTTTGGGCACGCGCGGGGCGCTTTCACGGGCGCCATTGCGGCCCGCAAGGGCCTATTTGAAGAGGCCGACGGCGGCACATTTTTCTTCGATGAAATTGCCGAAACAACGTTGAGCTTTCAGGCCAAGCTGCTGCGCGCCATTCAGGAAGGGGAAATTCGGAGGATTGGCGAGAACAAAACGCAGCACATCGACATACGCGTGATAGCCGCCACGAATGTGGACCTACGTTACGCCGTGGAAGACCGGCGGTTTCGCGAGGATCTTTATTACCGCTTGAATGTGGTGCGCTTCCAGCTGCCTCCGCTAAGGGAGAGGCGCGAAGACATACCGCTCCTTGTGGAGTTCTTTCTCGACAAATACAACAAGAAGATGAACACCCGCGCGAAGCTTGCCGAGGGCGTTATCGAGAAGGTTGTGACGTATTCGTTGCCGGGGAACGTGCGTGAGCTCGAAAACATGGTGGAGCAGGCCGTTGCGTTGTGCTCCGGTGGGATTATCACCGCCGACGACATTTTGCCGGAGACTGCGCCGGAAACCAAAGATGGTCGCCAGAGGACGCTTGCGGACATTGTAGATGATGCCGAACGCCGCGCGGTAGTGGAAGCGTTGGAAACGTTTGGTGGAAGTCGCGAACGTGCCGCAGAGGCTCTCCACATCAGCCCTACCACGTTGTGGCGAAAGATGACCCGCCTAGGCGTGACGTACGAAAGTCGTTAAACGGCTGGGAAAACTGTGCGCGCGGACTTTTTTCACTACGATCTGCCCGACGAGCAGATCGCTCGGCACCCATTGAAAGAACGCGATGGGGCGCGGCTGTTGATGCTTGGGCCCAGCGGGATATCGCATCACCAGGTTCGGGACTGGCCCGATTGGGTAGAGCCGGGGTCACTAGTGGTGCTGAACGAAACGCGAGTGATGCGCGCGCGTCTCCGTGGAGTGAAACAGGCCTCGGGCGGCAGCGTGGAACTGTTGCTGCTCGGTCCCGACTCGGGAGGTGAAACCTGGTTGGCCCTGGGGCGATCCAGCAAGGGCCTCAAACCTGGGCAAACCATCTGCGTGGGGGAGGGGAAGATTGAGATCGCAGAATCTCTAGCGGACGGCTCGATCAAGGTGCGCAGCGTCGGCGAGCTTTCCCTTCGGGAAATCATGCATCGATTTGGGAACGTCCCGATCCCCCCGTATCTGAAGCGAGAAGCGGAGGCGATGGATGTTGAGCGCTACCAGACGGTGTTTGCACAGAAAAGTGGCTCGGTGGCGGCACCCACTGCCGGCCTTCACCTCACCGAGCCCTTACTCGCACGGCTTGCCGCGCGGGGCGTGGAGTTTGGGAAATTGACACTGCACGTGGGCGTAGGAACCTTCCGTCCCGTGAGCGTCGAGAATATTGCCGACCACGTGATGCATTCCGAGGAAATGGATGTGTCTCCGGACTTGGTGCAGAGAATTGAGGCCGCAAAACGCGAGGGGCGGCCGGTTGTGGCCGTGGGAACAACGGTGGTGCGAGCGCTGGAAACGGCCGCCGCCCGAGGGGAGGGGGGGCGCCTCAGTGCCTTCTCCGGAAGCACTCAGCTCTTCATCACACCAGGATACGATTTCCGAGTCGTGGACGCGCTGCTTACCAATTTTCATATGCCACAAAGCACCCTGCTCATGTTAGTGGCGGCATTCGCCGGCCATGCCCCGACGCTAGGAGCCTATCGCGCTGCGGTGGCAGATGGTTACAGGTTTCTTTCCTACGGGGATGCGATGTGGATCCCGTGTCGAGGCCGCAAGTGTTGAGCTTTAAAGTTCAAGCAACGTCTGGCAAAGCCCGTGCTGGCACGCTCGCTACGGATCACGGGTCGGTGCAAACCCCAGCTTTCATGCCTGTGGCAACGCAGGCTACGGTCAAAGGCCTGGAGCCACGCACGCTCACCGAGATGGGCGCGCGCATGGCGATCATGAACACGTATCACTTGTGGTTGCGCCCGGGGCCCGAGCTTATCGCCGAGCTTGGTGGCCTCCACAGTTTTTCAAGATTTCCCCACGTGATTGTGACTGATTCTGGCGGATTTCAGGCATTCTCGCTCGCCCAACGAACGCGCACGAGCGACGCCGGGTTTGAATTTTCGTCGCACCTAGACGGAAAGCGGTGCTTCCTTTCACCAGAAGAGGCGATGCGAGTACAGGGGCTCCTCGGTAGCGATATCGCGATGCAGCTGGATATCTGCGCACCCGCAAACTCTTCTCCAGAAGAACTAGTGCAGGCCGTTGAGCAGACCACGCGGTGGGCGAAGCGTTGTTTGGCGTCCCGCCGTGTGGGGCAGGCAGTCTTTGGAATCGTGCAAGGCGGTTCGAACGTCGCTTTACGCTTGCGTCACGCTGAGGAGTTGGCGTCGTTGCCTTTTGAGGGGCTCGCCCTCGGTGGTTTTAGCGTGGGGGAACCACCGGAGCTGATGCACCAGACTTTGCGCGAGGTGGTGTTTAGAATGGACGCGGCTCGCCCGCGCTACCTTATGGGCGTGGGAACCCAACAAGACTTGATTCGAGCTATTGGGGCCGGGGTGGATATGTTCGACTGCGTCCTCCCTACGCGCAACGCCCGCAATGGGCAGGCATTTCTCACGAACGGCAAGCTGGTTATCCGCAACCAAAAGTTCAGAGACGATCCAAGGGTGCTTGAGCCCGGGTGTTCTTGCCCGACCTGCGAGCTGGGCTTTTCACGAGCCTTCATTCGACACGCCTACATGGCAGGCGAGATGACGGCTCTTCGCCTCATCACCGTGCACAACCTTCACCTTTATCAGAGCCTGGTGGCCGAGGCGCGCCTTTCGATCTTGCAAGGCGAGTTTGAGCCGTGGGCAGCCCGAAGGCTGGAGCGGCTTAACATAGAGCCGTGAGGCTAGGCCGAATTGCGGGCCGGAAGAGAAACTCCCGAGCTCGCGCTTTCCGCGGGATTCGGTGCGCGCTATGTTTGTTCAGTAGTCCCGATGTCGGAGAAGAAGCAACTTGGCAAGATCCTGCTCCAACAGCGGGCCCTCAGTGGGGACCAGCTGAAGGACGCTCTTGGATCGCAGAAGCAAGGCCGGCTTGCGTCACATTTGGCTCACACCGGGGTTATTTCCGAGACGGACGCACTCAAGGGGCTGAGCGAGCAACATGGCATTCCCGGAATAGATCTGGGCCAAGTGTGCATCAACCTAGAGCACTTGGATTTGGTGCCCCGGGAAATCGCCGAGAAGCACCAGCTGGTTCCAGTGCTGATCAGGGATGAGCGAATATTTGTGGCGCTTGCGAATCCAGGGGAGCGCAATGTGGTGGACGAGCTGGAATTCGTTACCGGCAAGAAAGTCTACTGTTACGTCGCGCTCGCGACGGCGTTGGCGAAGCTGATTTCGGAGGCGTACGCGCGAAAAGCCCAGGGCGAGGTGTACTACGTTGGTCCGCGTTGTCCTGCCGATGTCTTGCAGAAGTTGGGGATTGATCGCGCCGGGAAGTTCCTGCGGCCAACGGCTAATGTCTCTCTGCACCAGGGCTTTGAAGTGGAAGAGAACCCGCCTGCGGCAGACGAACCCGTGCCAGGTGGCGCCAACCTTGTGATGAGCGACAGCGCTCAAGATCTTTCGAGCACCGACGGCGATGGCGATGACGGCTTCGGCGATACATCCCGCGAGCTCAGTGTGGTTACGGCGTTGCCCGAGCATGAGCTCGAGTCAGCCGTTAGCCCGGGCACTAGAGTGGCGCTCGTGGTGGACGACGAAACCGAGATCAGGAAGCTGGTGCGTCGATTGCTTGAGAGCCGAGGTTTTCGAGTCATGGAGGCAGAGACGGGCCTCCGCGCGCTTCGCATGGTGAAGGAACGCACCCCGGATCTGATCGTGCTCGACGCCATGCTCCCGGAGGTACACGGCTTTGAGATTGCTCGGCGAATCAAGGGCAGCCGCCGCTATGGCCATATTCCCATCATCATGGTGAGCGCCGTGTACAGAGGTTGGCGTTATGCGGAAGATCTCAAACACGGCTATGGCGTTGACCACTTCCTCGAGAAGCCGTTCCGCATCGGGGACCTGCTTGCTGCAGTATCGGCCTGTTTCGACCACACGGAGGTGGCTTCCCGAGAATCCGAAGAAGGCTTGGCAACCGACGTGGAGCGCGCACTTGAGGCCGGGATCGCCGCCTACAAGGCCGGTCGGGAGGAGGAGGCCATTGCGCACCTTGAGCGCGGTCTGGTGATTGACCCACTGGCCTACCGGCTCCATTTTCACCTGGGGCTTCTCTACGGGCGCCGAGGAAAAGTGTACGAGGCTATTCGCGAGCTCGAAACGGCTGTTGATATCAACGGCACCCACTTCCCAGCCGTGAAAAACCTAGCCATTCTCTACGTAAAAGCCGGCTTTCGGAACAAAGCCTCGGAAACTTGGGAAAAGGCGCTTACCCTGGCGCCAGACGACGCCACCCGCCAATCCATTCAGGCGCACCTTCAGGGTCTGGTATAAAGGCCGTCTGGTGTGGAGCGTCCATCACGAAAGCCAAGCCCGCCGCCACAGCCTGTCTGCTCAAAGCGATTCTGAATGAAATTCCTCTGTTCAAACTGTAAGGCTAAGTACCAAATAGCGGACGAAAAGGTCGTCGGGCGTGCTGTTCGGATTAAGTGCAGAAAATGTGGGGAAATTATCGATGTCGCGCAGAACATCGCCCCGCCATCTTTGGTGCCAGGGCCTCTGGACGCCGAGCCTCCGTCATCGACGGAAGTGGCCCCGCCGAACGCGCCGATAATAGCCGCACCCAAGCCAGCGCCGGCGAATCCGGTCGTGCGGGCACCGAGCACCACAGTTGGCGGCGCACCTGGCGTACCGAGCCCCACAGTTGGTGCGGTACCCGGCGTGCGACCGGTTCCAGCGCCTGCCAAGCGCCCGCCGGCTCCCTCCGCGCCCCGGGGTACGGCGCCTCCGCCTCGGCGCACCGATGGTCCCACCTTGAGCAACCCCACGGTCGCCGCAGATTTAGCGGAACCGGTGCGATTGCAGCCGCCGGTTTCAGTCAGTGTCCCCGCCGAACGCACCCCAGCTGCTGCAGTGTTTGGCGGTGGACTTGCGGGGGCATTTTCCGCCGCCGTAGCCACGCCTGCGCCCGTTGCCGTTACGGAGGTAGCGCCACCCCAGTCGGCGGATGAATGGTTCGTCGGCGTCAATGGTTCGCCCATCGGCCCCATCAAGCTGAGTGAGCTTCGAGCCAAAGCTATGGCGGGAGTGGTTGGGCTCGAATCTTTGGTTTGGAAAGATGGCTTCGAGGAATGGAAGCCGCTTGGCTCGTTCCCAGAGCTTGCAGCGGTGATCGAGGAGGGGCTGTCGAGTATTCAAGCGGCACCTGCAGCGCTGGTAATTGCGGCAGCCGCGGCGGCACGGCCCGAAGTTGTAATGGCCGATCCCTTTTCAAGTTCGGCGACTGACAGCGACACCAGTCGTGCAGTAACCACGGCAAGCACGAGCGATTGGCCTGCGCCTAAGCAAAAGAGCAACGTTGGGTGGGTCGCCTTTCTGGGGCTTTTGGCAGGGGGCGTGGGGCTGACATTGGGTTTTGTCTTTTTTTCGGACGACACCAAAGAAATTGTCTACATCGAGAAACCTGGCGCCGCAGCTCAGGCAGCCACCGTGGCTCAGAACCCTGGTGCAGGACAGGCACCTGGCACTGAGGACGCTGATCACCCAGGCGAGCAACCAGGCCAGCCCAGATCCAAGCGACCATCTAAGGCTAACGGCACCTCTGCGCCTTCCGCTGCGACCACGGAACTACCCGCGAAACCTGCGGAGACGCTCAAGGGCCTCGGTGGGCTCAAGTTGGGTGGCCCAGCACTTGGGGGCCCCGCGGGCACTCGGCCGCCAACTTCAGGTGGCCCACCGCTCGATGCCAGCTCCGTTCAGGCAGTTGTGGCTAAGTATAGCGGAAGCGTGAAGCGTGCATGCTGGCAGCCTGCGCTCGATTCTCGCGATCGCAACGCGCCCCCCTCTGCAAGCGTGTCGGTGCAAATCACCGTGGGTACCACCGGAAGTGTTCAAGGCGTGACAACCTCCGGGGATCCACCTGGCTATCGTGGCCTGGCTTCCTGCATCCAGCAGCGAGTGCGTGGGTGGCAGTTCCCGCCGACTTCGGAGAGCACCACCGTGAACGTGCCCTTCAAGTTTTTCTCCCAGTAGTCGCAGGCCGGTGCTGTGCCGGGCCGAGTGCGGGTCGCAATGGCGCGCACGTCGCGCGATGCTCACTGGTTTGGGGGGTACATCGCACAAAAAGACGCGCCAGTGATGTTGAGTCACTGGCACGGTCGGCGCTGTTCGTAAGCCGGGTTCTGTTTCCCGCGTCGGTTGCCCTTCGTGGGACGGCTACCATTCATCTGGGACATCCGTCGCCGAATGCCTCATGCGACCTACCCAGGAGCTCGGGCGGGCAGCCCTCAAACGCTCCCATACGGGGTCTTGCTCTGGATGGGGTTTGCCTTGCCACCACTGTTACCAGTTGTGCGGTGGGCTTTTACTCCACCGTTTCACCCTTACCCGCAACGCCGAAACGGTGCGGGCGGTCTATTTTCTGTTGCACTTTCCTCGAGGTTACCCCCACCGGGCGTTACCCGGCATCCTGCCCTATAGAGCCCGGACTTTCCTCCCGGGGACCAAAGCCCCCGAGCGGCAGCCTGAACTGCGCTGGCCCGCGAGGAGTACCAGAAATTTTGCGAGTACTCCAGGGCGCCTGTCGCGAGGAGATCCTGATCGTAAGGCCGCCGTCGCGAGGAGACCTCTGATTCAGCGGCGAGCGAAGACATTCGCAGTGGGACCCACCGATTGGGTTGGATGCCCACCCCTGCTGCCGCTTGAAGCGGCAGCTTGCCCCTCACCCAGTGTCTCCCGAAGCGGGAGCCACGGGAGGGGCGATCATCGGGAGGTGGTGCTAGCGCGTTAGCCGAAATATTCTTGGGGTTGGGCAAGCGGGAGAACGGCGCGTCCGAGCGCCGGCTTTCGTTTGCCCTTCCGGAAGGAACGGTTACCAAACGCCTTGTAGCCCCACGCTCGGGATCACGATCGGCCCCTCTTCATCTAGCTCGCATGCTCCGTCCGCACACGTGTAACTTACGACATCCTTGCTGAACGTCGCATTGTACACTTCGAAGATGAGTGACCAAGAAGCCCCACCCGCAAGAGGCCAACGTTTCTCGAGTCGTAGATCTACATGGTAAGAGGGGTGCGCCCGTTTAGCAGGATTTTTGCCTACGCTCTGTGCGGGCACGCCTGAGAATGCCGTTCCCCGAGCCCCGCCGAGCCACTGTCGTCCTAAGTCACCGGCGCCGCTGATGGTGAAAATATGGGTTCGGTCATAAGCAGCAAGCTCTCGCCCGGTCGCATACGTGCGCGTTGAACGGGAGAGCGTATAGGAAACAAATCCGCCATATCCGTGATGGAATTGGCGCTCGATCTTACCTTCGATCCCCGCGGCGTGGCCGAAACTGCGCTCAGCAACTCGCGAGGAAGTAGTCGTAGGTTCCGGGGGAGGTCCGGCGGCAGCGCTCCCGGTGCCCGAACCTTGGTTGTCGCGCGCGGCGATCGCAAACGGATCTGTGAGATTGAACGAGGCACTCTGATAAAGGCTGAATTTGGCCGTGAGTTTTTCCACGGGGTGCCCTTCAATCCCCGCCACCGATTGGATCGACCGCTGCAGTGGTCCGTTCAAACCCGTAGTCGGGACACCGGGAAGCACGACGAGAAACCCCGGGGGTTGATTGGTAAGCGCAACGCCGTTGAATAGACTCCACCCCCTTCCCACATCGAACCACGCCATGGCCCGCGGATCTGGCGCCACTGGGTGCCGAACTCCCGAAACATAAAGGTCTGTTCGCAGTCCAGGCTGCACGGTGATGTTGGGTGAAGCCCGCAACTTCACATCCGTCCAAGATGTGAGCCGCAGGTCCACGCGGTCCTGCAGGCGCGTATCTTCACCGAGCGGAACCACAATGTGATAGCTATCCGCCTGCCCTTCTACCGCAACTCGAAAATCCGCGGACGGCGACCACGTCTGATCGAGACGCACAGAGCCTCCGAAAAGTGAATCCTTAAGTTTCCAGTCCTGCTGGGTTTCCCCCACGCGCTCGGTGGTTCCAAACTGGCCGTTGATACTCCGATCCAGCCCAACATATGCGCGCGCTGAGAGTCGAGCGGCTTTCAACTCACGCTCGTAGGTCAACGCGACTCGATGGAAGGCCGAATCCAGTACTGTTCGCTTGGGCGCGTGTTGGCTGGCTGAATCGGGGGCGTTCTTTAGCACGTCGGCGCCCCCGAATGCGAAAAGGCTCACGCGACTCTTCGGAGTTAACTGATAGATTGCCTTGGTTTGGTAGTCCCAATAACCGAGCTCAGTCTGGCGCTGAACCAACGAGAGGATGGCTCCCGTGTAGGAATAGCGCCCAGCACCCAGAACGGACCAGTTCGTGCTCGTGGACTCCTGGCTTACGAGCGCGCCTGCGTCGACTACCCTCACATCCACCTCACGCGCGTTTGCGGGCTGCGACTTGGTCTCTGCGGCAATCACACCGCCCGCGAAACCGCCGTACTCAACTGGGTACACGGAGGGATAGACATTGACCGACTCAAGCACTCCCGGATGGAGCACAGACGGACCAAACATCAAGTGGTAGAGTTGGGGCACGCGGATGCCGTCCACCAGGTAACCGGTGTTGCTTGGCGGGGCCCCACGCAAGTAGAAATAGGGCAGGCCCATTCGCAGCGGCGTAACTCCAGGCAGCGATTCCACGGACCTCAAAGGATCCCCAAAAGCCCCTGGCGTCAGCCGGATCTCTCGCGCACTGAGCACCGTCGCGGTACTTCGGAGGCGGTCGCCTTGCACTGTCACGGCGAGCCCATGCGCCGCACTCGGAGACTTTTGTGGTTGGCTGGGCACGCGTACCGTTGGCTGGCCCACGGGCCTTTCGTCAAAGGATGGTTCGGATGGTTGACGGAACTCCACACCTACTCGAATCCGTGCAGGTACGGGCTTTTCGCCCCGTTTCGCGGGCTCAAACCGCCAAGCCGAGGCCGCTATCTGCGCCTCTTCTGCAAATGGCGAATCACCCTGGATCACCACGATTGACGTCGCGTCTCCGTCGAGATCAACCGTTAGCTCGAGAACCACAGTCGCGTCTCCCGACGCTCCTTCCGGATACATCGCGGTTAACGGCGAAAGGGCAAGCGGTTTGGTGATTTCCTCTCGCGACTGAGCCGACGACCCGAGTGGTAGGGCTGCAATGGCCAGGCTGCCATCGAATAACATTCCCGCAACGGCCAGGAGGGCCCAGCCCAGCCCGTCCCAGACACGGCATTTCGACACACAATCCCTGGCACCGTTTCGCCGGCGCGGGGATCCAAAGTGAGGACACGAAAGCCACTCACCGACGTAATCCGTGAGCATCTAACGGGCGCCCTGCGGCGAAACACCCGTCCGCCCGTTGATCGAAGCCAGGTCAACGCTCACCTGGTTGCTGTAACAGGGTATTCGCCCAATTCAAACCTGATTAGGCGTGCAAAAGTGCTAAACGGGTGCGCGCCGGACAGCCGGACGCCATTCACGGAGAACGCGGGGGTTCCCTCGAACCCGTTCACCGCTGCCTCACGCACGTCCTCGCTAATCTGTTTCTGATGAACCTCCTTCTTGACGCATTTCCCAAATTTATCGGGATCCATCCCGACCTCGGCGGCCAGCGCTAGGAGACGCTCTTGACTCAAGGACCCTTGGTTCTCAAAAACCGCCTGTCTGTACGACGTGTATTGCCCCTGATCTTGAGCACAGAGTGCCGCCTCAGCTGCCTGCTTGCTAAGCGCACTCTTCGGGTCTGGCTTCTGCTTAAATACGATTCGCACATTATCTCCGAACTCCGTCAAGACTTTTTGGAGCGTTAGATTTGCGTCTGCACAGAACGAACTTGTAAGGTCCACGTACTCGTGAATGATTATCTTCGGGTGGGTGCTTCCCGTGCTTGGTCGTTTGGTTTCGAGAACTGGTCGAGTTTTACCCAGAGCATTCAGATCGATCTGGGCGTGGGCTTGATCAAGAAGCTTTTCTCTCAATTCCCGCATGGCCGTGGTCCTGCGAGAATTCTCAATTTCATCGAGAATCTCGTCACGCGCGGCTTCAAACGTGGCAGCGACGGGCTGGTCGCCAGCGAGCACCCGCTTGTCGTACTCGCGTCTTAGTTCCGATTCCTCTGGGGCACGTGTCAACTTGTTCGCCTCGGCGCGAAAGAACTGATCGGGAGTAATCCCAAGCTTTCTTGCCTCCCAATTCACCTGATCTTCTACTATCCTGTCGAAGATCGCCGAGCTCCTCAGTTCAAAAAGCTGCGACCCAAGGTCACGATCCAACTCATCGAGACGGATCGATGTGTCCCCATATTTGGCTACCACCGGGTTGAGACTCCGGGCCTCCGAGGCCTGCGTCCTTGAGCAAGCGACAGACAGCACGACTGCTGTAAGAACTGGCAGCAAGTTTCTTTTTGATAGCGTTTGGAACATTGTTTCCTGGTCCTGCGTGATGAATGTGCCCGGCATCTTGGAGTGCCCGCGGCACGGTCATTCAGGCACGTGCCACGGAACACAGGGGGTGTAAGGCGCTGTTTCTTATAGACCAATTTGTTTTTAGGGAACAAACGTTAATGTGTAGTTGTCGGGAGAACATGTGACGCCACAACAGCGGCTTGTGGACAGCCACCGGTGTACGGTGAAGTCGGAAGCGGCTTCTCCAAAGCCTGTGAAATCCCCACAATGGCCATAGGCGCTAGCGTGCGGCGTGAAAAATGTGTAGCCGCCCCCATTCCATTTGTGGCCGACCGCGTCCTCTGCATAGTACTGATGCCACGCGTTTCCGAAGTTCTCGCTCTGGACTGTCACGATACCGCCTGGGGCGATTGCCCACCAGCCGCGGACGCGATAACCCGTAACATTTGAATCGGTCTTGTCACACGCATCCCAGTAGCCGCAGCCGAATCCGCTGGTCGAGGCCCATGCGTGACTCGTCCAGATGGTATTCGCTGTGTTGTTCTTAAACTTGAGCCAAGCCGAAGCGTTGCTCGCGGACCCGACGGCCGCTAACCCCAGAGCCAGGGCGCTTGCCACCTTAAGTGCATGCCGTTTCATTTTGATCCTCCCTTAACGACGGTCAGTTCCCTCGAGCCTGGGCTGGCTTCAACCTCAACGCCAACGTCATCGGACGTGGCCAGGTCCGCACCAGGCTCGACAATCGTGGCCGCGAACTTGGCTCCGGTCGGAGATACCTTAACGGGAGCCCGGTTCGCCTTGTTGGTAGCCGTTACCACCTTCGCGTCGTCCAGGGCCACAAGCGGCGACGACACAGTACCTGGTGCATCCTCCACGTAGCCGTCCTGTGCGGCGGAGCATCCGCCCAAGGGCAGAGAAGTCACTAGTAGTATGATACTTAAACTTTTCATTTAGCGTTCCTTTCGGTTGATTTCTCTCTTTATTTGCCCCAGCAGCAACACCGTTTTGCTTCGCGTTCCGGGGGTTCGCGCTGGAAGCAGCGAGTGCACCTTCGTTTATGTGGGGTTCACATTTGCTACAAGTCCCTCTTTTGATCACAATTCGTGCTGGCTAGGAATCGTGAAAGCCACGTTGATACATGCGTTTGGTCACAAACATGCGATATGCGTGTGAACAAACTCACACCGCACGCTATGAAGGCCGACTACTCTGTTGGGCACTCGAAATCGGCAGCGACGGCGCCACCCGCCTGGGATTCGTCGGCCACGAGCAAGACGTTATCGGAATCCAGATGGGAATTCAGGATACCCGTCGCCGAGTCGATTGTTGGCCGCGATCCCGGTTCGCCGGTCAGCAAATCCCGCTAGGGTTGCGGCGGAGCCCATCGCAGTCTAAATGGGCTTGCGGGAGGAAGACGAAGGATGAGAAGCGGTGGTGACGTTCTGGTTCACGTTGTGAGTGGCTGCGAGGCAACGCGGGGCGCTTGGTCGAAAGCCATACGTGCCGGTGGGTTCCGCGTCGCCCAGACTGCTTTGTGGCAGAGCGCCCTGAACCGCGAACGGGCGGATTTTGAAGTGGTTTTCACTGACACCACCACCCTTCGATGGAGCGAGGCCGGGGAATTTCACGAGCCCTGTGGTTCTCGCACGATGGCGCTCCTCGGATCGCTCTGTTTCTGCGACGTGCTCAAAGCATGGGACGTCTTCGATTTCGTTGGGCCTGCTCCCGGCGAGCCAGCGCAATGGGCGCTTCTCGTGCAATTACTTATTAGGTCTCGGGCGCGTACAGAAGGCAAATCACTCCCCCTGCCCTCCATCGAGAACATCGTCTCTAGGTATAGGCTGAGTGCTAAACAGCGGGACTTGCTGCGCTGCGCCCTTGAAGGCCTTAACAATGACGAGGCAGCTTCCGAACTTGGGTGTGCACGCCAAACTGTCGCCACCCATTGGAATCGTATTTTTAAGAAAGTGGGGTGCCGCTCTCAGCGGGACGTTATATCGACGGTGTTGATGGTTGGGGGTGCAGCTGCCCCGGGTGAAAATTGCGAAATCTGTGATAATCGAGTAGTTGTTAATCTGAAACGATAGCTGGATGCTCTCGCCAAATGGCGCGTTCGTTACTGGTAGCATCCAAGGCAACAGTCCCTTCTGAATAACGCCTTCCCAAAAAGGTCGCTGGGACTCTAAGCCCCAGGCAAGAGTCGATGGGCGGCCTGGTTTTGGAAAAATAGCCGTACGAGTGCCATCACGAATTGGACAAGCAAAACCCAGGCGTCGCGCCAGGCGCGCATGAGCTTGCGGAAGTTGAAGCCAACGCCGGCGAGGACGGCGTTGAGGATGTCGCCGAGCTCGCCGTGGAGGAAGTTTCGCCTGAGACGATGGTCTGTTTTCAGATGGCCAATGATGGGCTCGACGGACTGACGCCGCTTCAGTTTTCGCGCGAGTGCTGGTTTCAGATTCTTGCGGCCCGAGATCAACACCTGCACGCCCCTGGGATGGTGTTTTCTTCCTCGGTAACCCTTGTCCACAAATGCGCGCTTCACTTCGCAACCAGTTACGCTGGTAACACCAGCGATGGCGGTCCTCAGCGTAGCGCCGTCGAAGGGATTGCCGCGAAAGTTCTCGATGCCGACGACCCAGCAGCCTTTGACGGTGGTTGCGATGCTGACTTTGCTCCCAAACTCAAACGGCTGGTGTGCTTTGCCTTTGGCGATACAGGCCACATGTGGCTGATGCACGCTTAGACCTTGTTCTTTGATTTTTTGTCAGCCACCTGGTGGTGAATACGCTGCGCAATCAGCAGAGCCTGCTGGAGCGCGCCTTCGATGGTTACGCCAACTTTTTCAGCCTTTCGGCGCACGTCGCGCATGAGAGCACCCAAGAACGTGCGGAGTTTTTTCTCGCTCCTCTTGGCTCGATTGAACTGCTTGGCGTGACGATAGCGAGCGGCTTTGACTGCATACAAGCGACCCATGCGCTTGTAGCTGCGGCGCAACTCAAGGCCCGCATTAACGGCTTCCTTAGCCAGATTTCTGCGGGCCGACTCCAGCAGTTTGGCATCAGTTGGGTACGTGATGTCCTTGGGCTGCACCGTTGTATCCACAACGACCTCGGTGAGTGCCTGAGCTTTCAGCTGCCCATCTTCAGCGGCGACACGAAGGCTTTCAGAGAGCATTTTCTTGACCCCTTCCTCTCCGCATCGGTTACGCCAGCGAGTTAGGCTTGATGGGTTACATGGCAACCTGTGCTCAAAGAACTCCCGACCGCAGAAGTGTTGCCAGTACGGATTCTCAACCCACCGCAGGACCACTTGCTCATCAGACAAGTTCTCCATGTGCTTGAGAATTGTCAGGCCCACCACAAGCCGTACAGACAAGGCCGGTCGGCCATTTTCTGTGAATAGCCCATCGTACTGGCCTTCAAACCACGCCCAGTCGACTCGTTTCCCAAGCTCGACCAGTGGGTGCTTCGGATCGACAAGCACTTCAAGCCGCACTCGAAACAACTCCCCCTGAGGGGTCCTTATCCCGGATTTCTCAGTTCATTTTGCCGCCTTTCGAGGATCAACTCCCCGTTTTCTGGCAGACAAAAGATCAAACCGAGATCGAGTTTGCAAGCAAATCCGGCTGCTTCACCCATTATGGGCGACGCAACAGGGCCTGGGAGATCCAAGCAGCAGACGTGGCTTCTTTGTGGTGCCCCACGCATGGCTCCGCCGCGGAGACATCGGGGAGGGGGCGCGCTGCCGCATCCAGCGGCAGCCGGGGGAGGGCAGCCAAAGTCTGTACGCCTAAGCCCGAGCTCGGTGCACCCAATACCTCAGCATCACGTTAAGCTGCGTCGTTCACCCAACTCTGTGGGGCGCTTCCAGAAAGCTCCTCGATGCGCCCGCGGAGCTTGCGCTTCGCTCGGGTTTCGAGCTGACGAGCGCGTTCGCGCGAGACACCGAGGCGGCGCCCGATCTCGGCGAGGGAAAGCGCATCTTCATTGTCCGCCATGAGGCGGAAGTTGACGATGAAACGCTCACGTTCGTCCAAAACGCCAAGGGCCGAATTCACCGTGGACTGGATTTGGCCCTGCCGCTCGTTGTTGCTCGCGACTTCTTCTTGGTTTTCATTCATGGCGGGCAAGCTATCCCCCAAGGTGGCCCCAGAATCGTCGAAGACTTTGGCGTCCAGGGAGAGATCTCTCTGTTCAAGCCGGCGCACCATGTCTTTCACCTTCTCGGTCGGGAGCTTGAGCTGCTGCGCCAAGAGCTCATCGGCCTTTTCCGGCTCGCCCACGAGGTTCAAGAGGCGAACGCGTTCCCGCCGCAGCTTAAAGAACATTTTGGAACGAAGGGCGCCCGACCCAACGCCCACCATACTCCAGGAGCGGATGACGTAGTTCAGCACGTACGCCCTAATCCAATACGCCGCGTAGGTGACGAAGCGAAAGCCTCGCTCGGGATCGAACTTCGTAAGGGCGTGCAACAGGCCGAAATTGCCTTCACCGATGAGCTCTGCCACAGGTACGCCGTAACGCCGATACTTGAGTGCGATCGCCACGACGTAACGGAGGTGCGTTTGGATGAGCTTATCCTTGGCTTGGGTGTCACCCGTTTTGGCGTAGACGGTGGTGAGCTCAAGCTCCTCTGCTCGACTCAGCGCAGGAAGGTGCTTTACCGCCGTGATGTAGTGGTTGACTGCGCTTTCGCTGGAGTGCTTCATAAGATAACTGCCTTTCACGCACCGGCCGGGCAACCGTACCTCGACCGCCGCCAATGACTACGTAACGTAACCATGTCTGGTTTCCGTCAATTCCCCCAACCTGCAGCTTCGTACGATTGGTGATCGATTCGGGACGCATGAACAGAAGCCACGCGCACAAATCCCGCTGTGTCACACGTTTGTCATGTGCACGCGTACGATGGCGCGCTGTTCCTGGACGCCCAGGCAATTGCCAGCCCAAGAACGGAAACAGACACGCGTCAGGTCATGCGGACCGTGCACTAAGGTCGATGCAACCTCGCACGGTTCAGCTCACGTGCCACTTTGAAGTAGCCGCGGCCGACCGCGGCTTGACCACTTGAGCGGTTATGCTTGAAACGAAGAACCGCAGCCGCAAGTGCTGGTGACGTTGGGATTGCCGAACTTAAAGCCAGACCCTTGGGGGCCTTCGGCGAAATCAACCTCGGTGCCGTCCAAGTATTGATAGCTCAAAGGATCTACAAAAAGGCGCACGCCGTTGGACTCGAACGTTTCGTCCATCTCTGTAGGCTGCTCCTCGAAGTACAAATCATATTGGAAGCCCGCACAGCCTCCCCCAATCACACGTAGGCGCAGCCCATGCCCCGAGAGCCCTTCGCTTGCGGAAATCTCTTTAACTTTGTCGGCTGCCAGGGCGGTGATTGAAATCATAGGGCTCTCTCGGCGGGTATAAACGCGACCGAATTTCTCCGGCCAACTCATCAGAGTCTAATCATGAGCACCGGGGGCCACACGTCAACCTTAACCGGCGCCGTAGGCAACGATTTTGCCGTCACTGCACCCCACAAGGACTTGGCCGGACCTCTGGGAAAGCAGCGTAACTCGGGCACAAAAGAGCGTCTGCTGGGCTCGAACGGCTCCTTCGGGGCTGACGATGAGTAGGCGCCCTTCCGGGGTGGCGACGGCCGTCTGTCCGATGTCGTCCGTGGTCATGAAGAAGTTAGGGCCGCCAGCCGTCGCCTGCCCGGGCTCCAACTTGAGCGAGAATGCTAGGCGCCCGCCAAGATCCACGCGCCTGAGCTGGCCGCTTCGAGAGATGAGTTGGAAGCCCAAGGCGTTCGTTTCTAGTGCCAGGAGTCGTTCCTCTGGCTCGTAAGCCAAGACCAGCCGCGAGCGTCGCGAGGTGAGGTTCAGCAGGTGGACACCCTCGCTCGTAGCAATCAGCAAATCTTCCCGGTAGGCCATCGCCGCCTCAGGTTGCCGACCAATAGCGCCGCGGTAGTGGATGGTGCCCCAAGTCGAAACTGACACGACTCGCCCTGAAGCTAGGGCAACGGTGAGCTCAGCGCCGACTTCCACGAGAGCTACTGCCTTTTCTGGAAGGAGGAGCTCGAGTGTTTGGCGACCCGTGGCATCCACGACAAACAAATGTCTGCCACTTACCAGGGCCACGCTGCCGTTGCTGAGCGCAGCTAGCATCAGGTTTTCAACGGTTTCGTCAGCGCGGAGAGCCAGCTCGTAAAGCAAAGTGCCGCGCTCTGACCAACCCACGAGGGAAAGCGGGCTCACCACCGCGACAAAGCCGAACCGCGCTGCCAGTGGACTGAGCAACCAGCCCGAGGCACCGCCGTTCGACCAAATGGGCTGTCCTTTCCGATTGAGCGCCACCGAGCCCCCGCGCGCACCGGAAGCCAGAAAAATGCCACCATCGCCAACGGCGAAGCCTTCCACGGCACCAAAATTCTGGCGAGCCTCCCAGAGGAGGAGCAGCTCTTTCGGGAGACTGCGGGAAGGCAGCACGCTGGCCACTGACACGGCGTGCGCTAAAGACGAGGAACGATCAGCGTTGTCCTCGGGCGCAGCATCGGCTGCGGCACTCCGAAGGAGTGCCGTAAAAACCAGGGCCGACTGCCAGCGTTTCATCGGACGATAAAATTGGCGCGCACGACCGGAATCGTTGTGCCCGAGCGCGGACCATCAACGCTTCCCTCAAGTACTCCATACAGGTTCACGACGTCACCCTTTGCAAAGCTGCCTTCGCCGCCGAAAGCGACACGTGCCAGGCAAGGCGCGCTACTGCAGCCACTGCTTGCATCCATCAACAAGACCCACGCGTTGGCAAGCTGGCGAGCCTCCACAAGCTTACCTTTCCACGCGATGGGTTTCCCAACTTGACCCTTTAGGTCTTGCACGACCGAGGTGTACGACTTCAATGCCAACGCATCGAGCGCTTGAGCTTCGGCTGCAAGACTTGAAACTCGCTTCGCCTTCACTGCTACGAGGCGCGGAGCTTGGCCTTCCCGACTTGCGCGCACCCAAAAGGTGGTCTCCCCTGCGGCGGAAATTCGCATTGTTTGACTGAAGGTACCGTTCGGAGCCACCTCAAGCTTGCGGCCGCTTACCGAAACTTCGGCACCCGGCTCCGTTTGCCCCGCCAAGCGGAAGGTCTCTTTCTCGATGGTAATGGAATCACCGGGTGCTTCTACGCGAAGGGGAATGATTCTAAGCTGAAAGGTAACAACACTCTTCACTGCGTCGCTGTCTGAGAAGCTGAGCTCATAGGGCACCTGGCGTTCCAGCGCCCGCACCTCGGACGCTTGTCCGGTTACATCGGGTGTAATGTCCAAGGCAAAGGAGCCGACGCCGCTCGAGTTCAATGTGAGTGGCTTGGTACCCACAACGACGCTTGTGGTGTTCGCGGCTTCGACTGCCACTTCCAATACGGGGGGCGTTTCACTGAGCCTCGCCAAACGCGGCGTTACCCGGTAGCGAATAGGAACCGATATTTGTAGCGGCGTGGTTTTGCCATTGGAGCTCACCAGCCCCAATTCTAGATCATTTTTTCCGACCTTGAGCGGCACCTCGGGCTGAAGCTCCGCCTTGTGTTGGGCGAACTTCGCACGGCTCCGTCCAAGCGTTATTTCAGTTCCTTCGGCGCACTCGGGACATTCTACCTGGAGCACCTCTTCGCCATTCTTACCTAACGCTACCGCGACACTCACCTTGGGTGGGCTTTTCCACAAGAAGAAAGCTGCCAACGCGGTGCCGGCTAGGCCGGTGCCCAACAGTAGGAATAACAACCCACGCTTTTGCCCCGCCGATTTCGGTGCTAGCCCGGCAATAGGTTCCAAGGGCTCGTCGGCGTATTCTTGTTGCGGCTCCAGGGGCTTGGCCATGCCCGGGTTGAGCGGCGCAATTCCTGGGCGAGCCACGCCCAAGATGGTTCGGTTGCCGCCCGCTAGCGCAGGGTTCGGAAGGGGCGCCGAAGTGCCTCCAGGCTGCGTGTTGCTCTGGGCGGGAAGCTGTGGTTGCGGTGCGGCAGCGGGAGGCGAGGCAAAAGAACTAGGGGCTCCCATGCCGCCGAGCATCGTCCGTTTGGCGTCGAGCGGGGCTTCATGCGCGGGCGCCGTTCCCCAAGGTGCTGTGGGTGGGGAGCCTGCGGGTGTGGTTTGGGGAAGCGGGGCAGAAGGGGCGATTCCGAGCATGGTGCGCCCGAAGGCTGCAGCCGGTGCAGGTGCCGGAGTAGAGGCGGAGGGTGCAGGTGCTGGCGATGCGGGTCCGGGATTGGTGGCGACCGCTGGCGGATTGGTGGAAGGACCTGCTGCCGGGGGCTGCGACGGCATGCCCAACATGGTCTTCATGAACTGGCCCTGCCCAGGTGGCTGCGCGGGGAGCGGTTCGCGGGCGACTTGGAGCCGGGTGCCACACACGGCGCACGCACTCTGGGTTGCTTCGCCTTCGGCGCCGCATTGGGGACAGGTAGCCATAAGCCGCGCATCTTACTCGACGCTTGCCGCTTGGGGAGGGCTTGCCTGGAAGTTGTTTCTGCAAGGTCTTTGTCCCATTTGCCCGCGCTAGCCTATGCCTTGGGTAGCAAGGTTGCCCCCATGAGCGTCACGTTGTTGGAAGTTTTGGCCGCTGCCGGCGCGCAACAGGCCTGCCTTACCGGCGAAAATTCCGGGTTTGTGACTTATTGTTTGGCCCAAGCCTTGGCGGCGGGGCCGAGGAACGTTGGGCTGGGTGATGTGGTTCTGACGCCCGAAGGTGACGTTTGCGTGCTCAGCGGGCCCAAGGCCACATCCGCTGAGTGTGAAACGGCACTGCGCAAGCTTTTACGGCAGCTCTTAGTAGGTGCACACCGGCCGGCGCGAGCCGTTGTGCGCATCGCGGAAACCGAGAGCCGAGGTCTTGGGCCACTCGCATTGGAACTTCAGGGCGCGCTGGTGCCGTTGAACCGGCCCGCTGCTCGTAGATCGCTCGCGCGGCTTTGCAGGGATACAGAGAGAGCCCAAAAGCGAGGGTTGCTCGAGAAGCCTCGTGTACAGGTCGAAAAGATGTTGGCGGGGTGGATGGGCGAACAAGTGCCCCGCCAAGCGTCTGCATCCGTCGGCGCGAGCGATCCCTCCGGCCTTCCCCGTACGCGATTGGCCGACGCTACAGCTGAAGTAGCAAAAACTGATAGCAAAGAGGATCGCGCTCGGAAGGTGCCGAATGGCCAGGGAACAGCGCTGCACTTTCGCACGGAATGCACGCCGGCACAGCCCGAAAAAGCAACCGTTGCAGGGCGCGAGGAAGCCACAGTGCCGCAACCTCGCGTCCGCCGTACCCTGGATGTGGGTACGCTGATGCCCCGCAATGATCAGACGCCGTTTTTGGGCACGCAGGTGGTGACCATGATGGAGCGCCCCCAAAAAACCGATCCCTCCTTATTTGGGACGCTTGAGGTGAGGCCCGAACATCGCGGCGGTGGTTGGTTCGAAACGTCGGAAGATTTTCAGGCTCAAGAGGGCGTCGAGTTGGGGCAACGTGAGGTTCTCAGCGAGGTGGAGCAGTTCGTCCCTGTCGCCCCCGAAGACGTGGACATCTTCCAATCTTTAGCCCCGGGCGATGTTGAGATGCTGGAGCCCACGCCGCCGCCTATTGAGATTGGGAAGAGCCACCTAGACTCGCTGTTATCGCGCTTCAATGCGGCCCTTCTGCGTTCCGATCGAGAAGTGCGCCACGATTTGAAGGGGATGTGTGACGTGGAGCTGACACCGCATGCGGACGCTTGGCTTTCGAACCTCACGCCACCCCCAGTCGCTGCGGAAATCACGGAGAAGCCCGCTGCCGGGCCCGACGTGACACCCAAGGGGGGCTTCGTGGTGGCTCTCCTCACGATTCTGGTAATGGGCGGCGCTGCGGCCACCCGCTACCGTGCCGAGCTCACGGACGTTGTGGCTGCTGCGGCCGGGCGAGGAGTGAACACACATGCCCGTGCGAATATCGCTCCAGGTTCTCAACACACGCCGGTGGGAGCGAAAGGCATATGCCAGGCGAGACTCAAGGTTCGTGGCGTGAGGGAGCATGCGAGCGTGACTGTGCGGCCTGCCAACGCCAACTCCCAGCAACCCGCCTCCACCAAGCCTGGCCCAAACCCGAGCTTTGAGCTGCTAAAGTGCGGCGAACCCTTGGAAGTAATCGTGGCTAGGGCGGGCGAAGCGGAGCGCTCCTGGAAGCGGATCCCCGTACCTGGACAAAGCCTCACGCCGAAGCGGAGCGCCGACCGGGCCGAGCACACCATCTTCGCCGATTGACGCACGAGCTCTGAGCTGTATCGTATTTCTACGATGCACGTGCAGGATATTGCAATTTTGAAGGCGTTAGTGAGTGTGGCCTGGGCCGATGGCCGCGTTACCGCCGAGGAGACACAGGTGATTGACGGGCTCTTGGCGGGTTACCACGCCACCCCGAGCGAGGCGCACGAGATACGGGCCTTTGCACGTGAGCCCAAAACGCTGGATGACATTGCCGTGTCTGACCTCAGCTTGGACGATCGCCGCGTGCTACTGCAACACGCAGTGCTACTGACCATGGTGGATGGGGAGCAGCACGAAAAAGAACTTGCGATGCTGAAGGACCTAGCTCAGCGGTTGCGCATTCCCGCACTTGAAGTGCCGGGCCTTCTGCAAACGGCTCGGCTTCGAGCGCGCGATTTGTTGGGGTCCCTCAAAAGCTAGCGTTTGAGCGGCCGCCAAATCTCGCAGGCGTTTACCTTATAGTTGCGCCTTGAAGCGCTCCAATTCCTTGAGCAGCGCGATGGGGCTAAAGGGCTTGGTGAAAAAAGCTGTAGCACCAGCGGCGGTAGCCCGCTGCCGTGATTGATCGTCGTCGAGGGCGCTAATGATAACGATCGGAACTTTGCGCGTGGAGGGCTCAGCGCGAAGGCGTTCACACACCGCGAAGCCGTCGTATTGGCCCGGCATCATGAGATCTAACAACACTACATCTGGTGGGTTCGTGAGCGCTACATCAATGGCTTTGGCTCCTGAGGATACAGGCTCAACCTCAAAGCCACGCGCTTTCACCAACGCCTCGATCATACGGCGAATCGAGTCCTGATCTTCAACGACGAGAATCCTCATGACAAAGCTAGGCTAGCGTGGATCTTCTGCGGCGGGTTAGCCCCCAAGTGCGACTTTTCTGCGTTAGCCCAGCTGATAGAGCGGGAAAACCGCTTGAAGGAGCGCATTGCCGCTCTGGGATTCCCCGAGCAACAGGCACCCACCAAGCTTGCCGACGGCAGCATTGGCCAAAAGCAATGAAACGCCCGAGGGTCGACCGACCGACGTTGGATCCAGCCGCCCGGCCACCAGCGATTCCCGAGCTGCCACCGGGACCACCGGCCCAGCATCCTCGATCGCAAGGCGGGCCTCTTCGGCTGCCTGGGTCAGGCGCAGCAGAACTTTGGAGCCACGTGGGCTGGCATCGATAGCGTGCGTGAGCAAGCACTTTAGCAACAGCTCCGCCGTGTGCTTGTGAGTGCGGCTAGCCATGCGCTGAGGAAGATTGACGCTAAAACTTACGTCATTACGTTCCGCTTTGGTGGTGAGCTCAAGGATGGCTGCTTGGACGGCTTGGGTGAGGTCAAAATCGGTAGAGCGCTCGGCTTCGGGTGTTTCAGCGGCTCGGGAAAGCTCCAAGAGGAGTGAGTTGAGGCCATGGAGACGCAACTCAAGAGGCGCAATGTCGGCGCCGTTTTCCTTGAGTGCGTCCGCATCCGCGCGCAGTGAATCCGAAAAACGCCGCAAGATCCTAGAGAGCTGCGTGGAAAAGCGAATGGCTAAGCCAAATTCGGTGGCCTGCGGGATGGCGCTTTCGCTTGGCCCAGCAAGCTGAGGGGCATCCCCCGTGGCGAACACACTCGCCAGCTCGCGTGCGTAGGCTTCGCCGAGTTGCTGTGCTTGCTCCAACTCTTTTCTGAGCTCCGCCACCTCGCTTTGATCGCTGGCGCCGTCGGCAGGCAGCAAGATCGAAAGCGTTCCGGCGACCAGATCGAGCCTGCCGCCGTGACGCACCGTCATCCGACTCAGCCAGCGGCGTTCCAGCTCTGCGGTGGGCGAGCTATCAGGACCGAGTTCAACGCTGATACGCACCCAATCGCCCTGGCGGTGAATACGAACTTCTGGGGAGGAAGAATCTTGGCCCGAAAAACTTGTGGTGGTGTGG
Source organism: Polyangiaceae bacterium (assembly GCA_033763455.1). Lineage (GTDB taxonomy): Bacteria > Myxococcota_A > Polyangia > Polyangiales > Polyangiaceae > JBBRRP01. The sequence continues at coordinate 17,666 of JANRKO010000052.1, read as the reverse complement.
TTGACCAGCACGTGCAGCATGCGCCGCAGCTCGGCTTCGACGCCGAACACTTCCGTACCGGCTCCTGGCTCCATTGCGATGCGGGCCTTGGGGGCGACCGCGTAGAGAAGCGCTGCTAGATCGATGCGCCCCCGGCGTTGAACCTGGGGCCCAGACTGAAGCGCCGCGAACATGCTGATGGCGTCGTCCAGCTGATCTAGCGTGGTTTCGACGGCAGCGGGCTCGGGCTCCGCTTGGGTGATGATGGCGGCCGCGGAGGGCGGCCGGACGATATCCGAGCGGAGCGCCTTAGCCGCGCCTCGGGCCTCCTGTGCCAGGAGCCAGCCGAGTTCTTGGCGAGTTAAGCGATCTTGTCCCACCCAAGCATGATGCCACGCGCTACGATTCCCTTCTAGCAAGAACGCTGCCCCAAGTGCCTAGGTAGCGCTATGCTCGCGCCAAGTGACGATGACGCTGCGCTCCCACATTGTCTGCATGGCCGCGGGGGTCGCCGTATTGCTCGGTGCCTGTTCTGAGAGTTCGGCCCCGAGTCCGTTCGTGATGCCCACATCCACGCTTGGGGGTGCTGGTGGGCAAGCACCCTTGTCGCCAATGGTGCCGGGGGAGAACCGAGAACCAACCATCGGCGGGCCGTGTTCCTTAGACGCCCAATGTGACGATCAATTACCCTGCACGGTGAACACCTGCGACGGGAACCTGGGGCGCTGCCGGTTTGTTCCTAACGACGCCAGCTGCGCTGATGAGAAGTTCTGCAACGGCAGTGAATATTGCGACAACACTCTTGGTTGCCGCGCAGGCGACCCCATCGCGTGTTCGGACAACAATACTTGCACTATCGATGTATGCGTGGAGGCATCCCGCACCTGCGAACACAGTGCGCGGGATGCAGATGGGGATGGTGACCCTGATTGGCACTGCGCTGGAGGCGATTGCGACGATACGAACGCTAGAATAAGTAGCGGTGCTGTTGAGGTTTGCGACAATACTCGCGACGACAATTGCAATGGGGCGGCCGATGAGATGCCATGCGCGGGGCCCAAGAACGATACCTGTGCGGACCCTTTACTAGTAGAAGCCTCTGGCAGTTATCAGGCAACTTTGGCGGCAGCCAGGAGCGACTACGCGTTGAGCTGCGAGACTACCCAGCTCGTACAAACCGGGGGCTCTGGCATGGACGCCAAAACTCCGTTTCGGGACGTCGTGGTGGCAATAAAGGTTCCCCCTGGGGACGCGCAAGACGTGGAGGTGGTGGCCACAACGGCGCGCGGTCGACTTAAGCTGGGTGCGTCGGAGGTGTGCGGGAACCCAGCAACCGAAACTCGGTGCGTTGGTTCGTTCCCGTGGTCAGATGCCGGGGCTGTGGCGCGCACCAAACTGCATGCGCTGGCCCCCGGAGTGCACCCGCTTTACGTGTTTTCGACGGCGGATGAGCCTGTTTTTCTGGACGTGCGCTTCTTACCCGTGGCGCCGCTTCAAGCGCACGAAACGTGTGCGACAGCGCTCCCGCTTGTGCCCGGCACACCCTTAGTGGCCAAGCTCGTAGATGTGAAGACCGAGCTTGCTTCGCGCTGTGCGGGGGATTCAACGTTTGGCTACGGGCCTTTGCCGGCCGGGGACCTTCTGTACACATTTACCCTGGCTGAGGCGAAAGACGTGCATTTGTTTGCCGCGGCAGAAGATAACCTGGGAGTGCCTGTGATTTCCTTGCGAGATGCTCGCTGCCTCGAGATTGCGGGCTCTGCGCCAGACGAGGCAAGTGAGCTTACTTGCCGAGTGGGGACGAATAATGAGCTCTTTATGCGCGCGCTCGGACCAGGAACTTACTTCGTAGCGGTGAGTGCTTTCGGTCCGACCAATGTGGGCGTTTCTTTGGAGCTTTCGGCACCCACGGCAGCCCCTTTGGATAACGCTTGCTCCACCGCGCGGGACCTTTTGCTGAATCAAGGCAATACGGTGGCGCTTTCTGGCCATGTGGATGCTGTGCAGGCTTCGTGCCTCGGCGGCGCGGTGGACGCTGCTTTGCGGCTAAAAATTCAGGAGCCCTCGGACGTGCTTCTGGTGGCTCAGGGCGCCAGAGACGACGTGATCAGCGTGGGTGCATTTGAGTCAGCTTGTGACGCCACGGCTAGAGTGGCTTGCAGATCCTCGTTTCTAAGTCCACTGCGCTTAGGGCTCGCGAACCTTGCCCCGGGTGATTACCGGGTGGCCGTTGAATCGGCCTTAGGCTCTAGCGTTAATCTGACACCATGGGTACGAAAAGCCCGGGCCCCCACACCTGTGGCGAGTGCCGATGCTTGCGCAAACGCCATCCAAATCCCGCCGGCGGGAGGCCTTTTTACGGGCAACACGGCCAACTTTAATGCTGATTTCGACGCCAGTTGCGACTTTGGCAGCTTCGTAAAAGGAGGAGCTGCCGATCAACTCTTGAAGTTTACGCTGAGCGAACGGAGCCGCGTGGTGATCGATTCGGACGGCAGCGGCTACGACGTGCTGTTGAATGTGCGGCGGGGCCCCACGTGCCCGGGAACAGAAGTCCCTGAAGCGTGCGCAGCCTCAGTAACCGGCTCATTTCTCGCGTTCCTAGACCTAACTTTGGAGCCGGGCGACTACTTCCTGCAGGTAGATGGGTTCGCCCAGAGCGTGGGGCCCTGGGCCGTTAATGTATTCATCACAAAGGCGCCTTAGCCGCCGCACACTTGGTACCTCGGCCAATATCGGATAAATATCGTCGATCATGCTGCACCGCATCGGAGCCATCACCCTGAACACGTACCGCGAGGCGGTGCGCGCCCGTATTTTGCACGGACTTTTCGCCTTGGCCCTCGCCACCGGCGGCTATTCCTTGGTGGTGGGCGCTTATGCCCTCCGCGACAGCCTTCGCGTGGTGAGTGACCTTGGGGCGGCTTCGATTTCCATCTATGGGATTTTGGTGGCCATCATTCTTGGCGCCACGTCGCTCTACCGCGAGCTGGAGCTCAAGACGATTTTCCCGATCTTGGCCCGCCCCATTAGCCGAACCGAATATTTGCTCGGGAAGTTTCTGGGCACGGTGCTCACGATGGCCACGTTTGTGGCCGCGAACACGGCAGTGTTGCTCCTGGCGCTCGGCGCACTCACCGATCAGAGCTTGTCCTTAATCGCAGGGGTTGGCGCGCTCAGCCTGGCGCTGGCTGGGGGCGCTGCTTTGCTTCTACCCCGAAGGCGCACCTATATACCGATTTTTTGGGCTTTTTGCCTGCTCTTGGTAGGCTGGTTCATGGCCGCTGGTGCCCCTGATGATCGCCGAGTGCTTCTGGGCTCGGCCGTTCTCACCGTCCTCGAAGTGTGCATCGTGAGCGCGGTAGCCACCGTTTTTGCGGCTTTTTCCTCACCGTTCTTGAGCGCCGTCTTCACTCTGGGCGTGTTCATCGTCGGTCGCTCCGCCGACACTCTGGCTCACCTCCCGGCGCGCGTGTTTGGGGAGGCCATTCATGATGCTGGTGAGGCCTTGAGCCGAGTTGTGCCGAACCTCATGTTTTATGTTCCGCCGCGCACCTTGCTGACGGGCGAGTCCTCCGGTGTCGAGCTCCTGCCCTACATAGGGAGTGCCGCGTTGCAGGCATTGGGATGGTCGCTCTTCTTGCTGGCGCTGGCCGCGGGGATCTTCAGACGCAGGGATTTTTTGTGAGAGGCCCTAGCTTTCGCTGGTTATTAGTGGGCCTTTTGGCCACGTTGCTCGCGGGAGTAACGCTTGGGGTGCGTTCGGTGCGGGATGGTACCGTGCAGATGCGCCTGAGCGACGAAGCCTTTCATCGGGGCGACGTGTGGGCTTCCACGGTGCATGCGCGGCGCGCGGCGTTGGCGTACGTGCCCTTTGCCGAACATACCGAGCTTGCGTTCACCCGTTTGCGCGCGGCGGCCTCAGGCGCCGAGGCTCGCGGCGATTGGCGGCTAGCACAAATGGCCTACCGTGCCATGCGTGCCGCGGCCCTTGAAACGAGCTACGTGCACGTGCCTCGCCAAGCGGAGCTGACCCTCGCCAATTCTAAGCTGGCGCTCTTGCAAGTGCTCAACGATGGCAGCCCTGTCGATCAGCGCGACGCGCGCTACCAGGCGGCGCTCCGCCAGCTCACCTCCGCCCATGCCTCGCCATTTGCCGGCTTTTTCGTGCTTCTTGGGCTGGGCTCGGTGCTTGGTTTGTTGGCACGCTGGGCGATTCGCGCCGAAGGTGAGCTCGGGCAACGAGGCGCTGGTGCCGCATGACGACCTCTGGCGCGGACACAGCGCTGCGTCGTGCCCTGGCTGAGTTTGTTGCTTCGCTCGTAGAGGTGCGCCGTTCGCCTGCGAACACCGTGAACGCTTACCGGCGCGATCTTGACCAGTTACTTACCTTTCTGGAGGAGCGCTTCCCGAACATCACCACTCCCGTAGATGTGGACCGCTTAGTGTTGCGAGCTTGGCTGGGCGATCTAGCTGAGCGCGTAGTGCCGGCCACCTTGGGACGCAAGTTAGCCGCGGTGCGTGCATTCTTTTCTTTTTTGGAACGCCAGCGCCTCGTCGTGAAAAATCCCACGACGCTCTTGGCGAGCCCCAAAGTGCGCCGCAAAATGCCCGCATTTCTTAGCCCACATGGCGCCTCTGAGGTGATGGAATCACCCCTCTTGCAGCCACTATCGAAGTCCGCAGTGAAGCTGCGCGATGCTTTGGCGCTGGAGCTGCTCTATGGCTCGGGCCTGCGTGTGAGCGAATTGGGCAGCTTGGATGTGGGTGATGTGGATCGCCAAACTGGGCTTATCCGCGTAGTGGGAAAGGGGAACAAAGAGCGGTTGGTTCCTTTGGGCACCCAGGCGCTCGCTGTGCTCAACGACTACTTGCCGCTCCGATCGGAGCTCGTGCATCCGAAGACTGGGATGCAGCATCCCACGGCGCTCTTGTTGAATCAGCGGGGTGCGCGCATGACGGTGCGCGCCATCCAATATTTTACCCGGCGTTACGGCGCTCTTGGGGCGGCTCGGCCAGATTTGCACCCGCATGCCCTGCGGCATTCCTTCGCAACGCACTTGCTGGAAGGTGGCGCGGATTTGCGTTCGATCCAGGAAATGCTCGGCCACACCAGCCTTTCCACGACCCAGCGCTACACGCATCTTTCGCTGGATCAGCTCTTCGCCGTCTACGACAAGAGCCACCCCCTGTCGCGCCGAGCGGCCGCCCCGGCGCCAATAGAGCCTCCCGAAAAGCCCTGATCCGGCGTATGCACGAGGGACTATGAGTTCCCAGCCGAACAGCGCAACTTGGGTCGCGCGCGCAGCCAATGTCTTTACTGTGGGCCTTCTTTCGAGCGTGGCGGCCGCGGCTTGGGAGGCACGTTGGGTGGCCGCTCAAACGGGAGCCTGGCTTGCGGCGTTTCATGCCCAGGTGGGGATCCACGCGTTCATGGGGCTCGGAGTTTCGCTGTTGGTGCTTTTTGCGTCGTTGTTTGTGCATGGTGCACGGGGGCCATTGGCACATCTTCGGGCTTGGCTCGAAACCCTTTCCGTTGAAAAGCGCGCCCTGTACGCAAGGCTTGGCTCGGTTGCGGCGGTGCTTTTGTTGCTAGCATGGGTGTTGGGCGCAACGCTCAGTACTCGGCTGCTCGGAACCGAGAGCGTTGCGCGGAGCGCAGGAGTGGCTTTGAGCTTTTCTGCTATCGTCGCCACCTTCACGCTAGGTGCGGTGGGGGTGGCTTTGGCGCAGATTCTTGGTAAATCAAGGTTAACGGCTCCCAACGTTGTGCGAAGTTGGGGTTTAGCAGCAGCCGGCTTGGTGGCTGGTGTGCTCCTGTTCGTATTTATCGGCACCACGAGCGGACAGGGGCCGAGCTACCAAGCTTTGGGCGTTTTTCGCCGACAAGAGCTCGATTTGAGGGCCGTGGGGTTGTTGGCAATGATGGGAGTGGCAGCTTATGTGGTGGTGCTTCCAGGGGTAGCTCGGATGGCCGCAGGGCTCTTAGTGGTGACCCCGCTTCTAGCTCTCGGTGTTTTTGTAGGGAGCGCCAGTGCGGCGTTTTCCGACGCCGGCACGGTGCGTGCGCTCGAACGCCATGCGCCGCTCACCAAGCTGACGTTGGCGCCGTTGCGTAAACTCACGGATCGTGATGCTGACGGATTTAGCGCGTGGTTCGGGGGGGGGGATTGCAACGATCAAGATCCGCGAATGAATCCAACGGCGGACGACCTTGAGGGAAACCACATTGATGAAGATTGCTCAGGGCGAGATGCCGAGAAAAGCGTAGAAGCGCCCTCTACGGTGCCGGCAGTGCCGCACATTGCGCACCCCCCACAAATCCCCAAAGGCTTAAACGTAATCGTTATCACGGTGGATACACTCCGCGCCAACTTGGGTTACCTCGGATACGCGCGCAATGTCTCCCCCAATTTGGATAAACTCGCGAAAAAAGCCGTAATATACGAAAACGCGTATTCCTTGGCTAGCTATACAAGCAAGAGCTTGTCGCCAATGTTGATCGGTAAATACGGGAGCGAAACGGATATCGGCTTTCGACACTTCAACAAGTTTGGACCGCTCGATCGCTTCGTGCCCGAGCGTATCCAAGGCAAGATCCGCACTCTGAGCGTGCAAGCCTATTGGTACTTTCATGAGGCCGGCTACGGCTTCGAACGCGGCTTTGATCAGATCGATAAGCGCGCGGCACCCACCAAACACATCATTGAGGGCGACCAAACCTCTAATGGGGATGAGCTCACCGACAATGCTCTTGAGGTCTTAAAAGACCCGAAAAATACGGCGCAGCCTTTCTACATGTGGGTGCACTACGTGGATCCCCATGCCGAATATGTGCCGCATCGCCAATTTGATTTTGGGCACAAAGGCCGTGAACGTTACGACGGCGAGGTGGCCTTCGTAGACCAACAGATCGGGCGCCTCCTCGATTACCTAGAAGCAAGCGGTCTGATGAAAAACACCGCGATCGTGTTCACGAGCGATCATGGCGAAGCGTTCGGTGAACACGGGATGTATCGGCATGGGTACGAGGTGTGGGAAGAGCTCGTGCGCGTTCCGCTTCTGCTCTATGTGCCGGGCGTTGCTCCGCGCCGGGTAAAGGAGCGCCGTTCCATCATCGACGTAGCGCCCACCTTGCTGGACCTCTTGGATGTCCCGGCACCCAGCGGAAAAGATCGCGATTTTATGAGCGGCCAGTCGCTCCTGGCTGAGCTCTTTTTACCCCAGCTTTCCGCGCGCCCCATCTTCATCGACATGAGTGCGGGCCCTTACAACGAGGAACGACAAGCGCTGATCGAGAACGACGTGAAGGTCATCATGAGCGATGGCAAGGTGCTGGGCATTTACGATCTTGCAAAAGATTCAGGCGAAAAGAACGATCTGTCTACCAACCCCGAAGTTAAAGAGAAGGCGCTAGGGCGCTTCAAAGCGTTCAAGAAGCGTTTGCGAGAGGTTCCGCTCATTCGCAAAGAAGATTGAAACCTGCAAAAGGAGCTAGCGAGCTAACGAGCTAACGAGCTAACGAGCTAACGCGGCCTCGAACGTTTCGCCTTCTGCCAGAAGGCCAGGCAAGCCCCCCGTGTGCAGAAATAGCGCTCGATTGGGCTTTGGCTCCAGCCGAGAAAGGCCGAACAGCGCTTTGCCCGTGTAGACCGGATCCAACACGAGCCCTGTTTTCCGGCAAACCTCAACGATGAAGCTCTTTTGCTCATCGCTTGCGATCCCATACGCTGGACCCTTCCAAGCATCCTCTACGGACCAGCGGCCCGGTTCCGGCAAACTCGGCTCACGACCACGCGCATCTTGGATGATCGCAGCGATCTGCTCAGAGAAGTAGCGAATGTCGTCGCACACAGCGAAGGCAATGGCACGCCTCGCTACTCCCCATTTTCCAATACCGAGCGCTACTCCGGCGGCAGTGCCACCCGAACCGCACGCGTGCACCACGGCGTCGAATTCCGCACCCCGCCCTGGGCCCAAGCCGGCGTCTAACTGTTGGCGGATTTCGGCGATGGCCTCGACGTAGCCGAAAGCGCCGAGCCCATTGGAGCCACCTTCTGGGATCACGTACGCCGCCGTACCTTGCGCGCGGAGCTTGGCCTCTAGAGCTGCCATCAGCGATGAGCGTTCTTGATACTGCGCGCTCGTGATGAGGTGAACTTTTGCGCCCGCCATTCGATCGAGTAGCACGTTGCCAGTAGCCGGTAGTGGTTCGGAAGGCGCGCTGGTTCGTAAAAAGAGATGGCATTCTAGGCCAAGCTGGGCGCACAAAAGAGCCGTAGCACGAGCATGATTGGATTGGAGGCCCCCACAGGTTATCACGGCAGTGGAGCGCTTTCTGAGAGCATCTGCCAGCAAATATTCGAGCTTTCGGATCTTGTTGCCAGCTTGGGCCCCCGAGGTCATGTCGTCGCGTTTGACCCAAATTTCCGCCCCAACGAGCCTATCCAGGGCATCGTGGTGCCAGAGAGGCGTCGGCAGATGCGCGAAGCTAAGCTTATTGATCATGCGTCGATCCGCACCAAATCGGCGTCGCGTTCCACCGTATCGCCAGCGGAAACTCGCACTTCGCCCACTACGCCAGCATGTTCCGCAAATAGCTCATTTTGCATTTTCATTGCCTCCACAATCACGAGGGCGCTCCCGCGCTCCACTCGTTCACCTACCTTGGCCGTGACCTTGATGATGCGGCCAGGCATCGGACTTCGGAGCCAACCTGTTCCCGACCGCCCCTGCCGATTACCCACCAAAAGCTGGCGATCGCGCTCACTCTGAATGGTAGTTGGAGCTCGAAAGCCCGCGACGATCGCATTTCGGAGGCCATTCCGTGCGGGTTCGAGAAACACCTCCATGGGCCGGTTGCCCACGTGCACCACCGAACCGCCTTGAATCTGTGCCACTTGCACGCGAGGAAAGACACGGAGCGAGCCATCCGCGGCGGTGGAGGGCTCACACAGGGATCCGCTGAGCGAGCCATCCGGGTTCGACGTGATGTCTACAGCGAACTCGGTGCCGTCGACGGAGACGAAGTATTTCATGCGGCGCGCAAGGCTAGAGCCCTAGGCGAGGGGAAGGGAAGCAGTTATGGGCTCACGGTGGGGCCGAGCTGCCTTTCCAGCGGTTGAGGCAACTCTTCGCATGCTAAGTACCTCAGGAGCAGCGCGGAGGGGTGCCCTGCATGCTGCCCACACCGTGTGGATCTTTGAGACCGTCGTCTTTGCGCTTAGGTGTCTAGCGCTCAAAAGGAGCGTTTGCGCCTAGAGAGAGCGAGGCCGCCGAGCACTAAGCCGAAGATAGCGAGTGTGCCCTCTCCGCCTTGCCCCGAACTGTGTAGCGCGCAGCCGGACTTTGCCTCGCCCCTTGAAGCCTTGGGCGCGGTTGTGCCGCCGGCAGGTGCGGGGGTGGAGCCGGGGACAGGTGTGGTCCCGCTGGGGACAGGAGCCGATGCGGTTCCGGTTGAAGACGGGAAAGGATTGGCGGAAGAGCCGCCACTGGCACTCGCCGCGCCGCCGCTCGCGTTAAAAGCTCCGCCGCTCGCGGGATTGGGGACGTTCGGTGTGCCTCCGCCCCCGCTTGTTGGACCGCTATTCGAGCCCCCGGATCCCGTTACCGGAGGAAGGGGAGGGGGTGTGCCATTGACAAGTTCGGCTCCGGCAGGCAGCGGCTTGCCGTCAACCTGAAACGGCGCCGCGTGAAAGACTCTTTCCCCGCCGCCCTCCACCATGGCGATCAGTACCACGCTATCCGTGAGCGCAATGGGGCCATTGTACACCATGCCCGTTGAAGAAGAGGGCACTGTACCGTCAAGCGTGTAGCGGATGTTGCTTCCTTGATCGCTCGAGATGGTCACCATTACCGGCGATGTAAGTGCCCCGCCAGGCGGATCGAAGGCGAGCGCCGGATTGGAAGTCGCTGGAACTCCGCGACGTTGGGCTAACATCCATGAGAGGTAATTGGGATTGCTCGAAACGCCTCCGTCTGAGTGATCGGAGCTTATGGTTTCTGTGTATACAGGGCGCCCACCAGCGAGTGCGACAGCGCGAAACATTTCTCGATCGCTGTTTGAGGGTACGGCGCCATCGGCATCGCTATGATGCGACCAAATGGCCATGTTCTTGAGCAGAGAAGCGGCATCCGGTGACCCACCGCCTGCGCTCGGGAGAGTTGCGGCAAACACCCCCGGGTAGCGCGAGGCCGCATCCCAAGCACCGAAACCTCCCATAGAAACTCCGATGGCGTAGATACGATCAGCGTCTACGTTGTGCGTCCCCCGCACCTGATCGATCATGGCGCGCGCGCGCTGCATGGTGGGGCTCTCCGCAAGGGTTGTCATCGAGTAGGATTGCTGCTGGCCCCAGTCCCATTGCACGTAGGCTCCGCCGTTCGGAGGAGTAGTCTCAAAGTCGGGCGCCTGCGGCATCATCACCAGGTACTCGCCATTGGTGACCCCCATCTCTTCGCTCACCACGGTCATGAGCATGGCAGCGAAATTCTTGGTGTTCTCTATCCTCTCCATATTGGAGGCGGGGTTGGCGTCCCAACCCGATTGCCCTGCTCCATGCATGTACACAATGAGCGGGTATTTCGTCGCCGGGTTATAATTGGCCGGTTCCCACAACACGCAGTTCATGTTGACGCCAGGCAGCGAACAATCTTTAGCCGGAATAAAAAGTGGATCTGTGGTGCCGGAAAGGGCAGCAGCAGAAGATGCGGTGAAGGCAATTGCACAAGCAAACCCAAATCGGGCGAAGGAAACGCGCATAAGGACTCCTGAAGGCTCCGGGGTGGTACGGCCGGAGCGTGGGCGTAAAGCTACGCGAAGGCGACGCCCGAAGCCAGGGTAGACGCGGGGGATCCCAGGTTTCGAGTGCGAAAGAGACGGGTGGGACTTCCGTGTATCAGGTGTGCGGATGGAAAAGTTAGTTGTCGGCGGAAGTATCGAGGTTTTCGTGGTCGATGTGGAGGCGGCGTTTCTCGGCCGCCGCACAGTTGCAAAGTTCGAAGAGGTTAATCTGTGAGGACTTTGTCGAGCGAGGGGGCTGACCGCGCATGACGCGCTGCAGATGGCCGGTACGCACGTGGTATTCGAGGAGCGCCGAAGAGTATCCGGCAGCACGAACATCATTGATGGTGACGTAACCAGATTGGGGCAGCGCTGTGTTGCGGCGGAGATACGCAAATTATCCAGGTAGTGCAGCCCATGGGTGGAGCCTCGGGTGTTCTCGGAGTAGCTGGAGGATCAGGACCCGGCAGAAGTAGAGTATAGCTTAGGGATGTCATTTGCGGAATGCGGGAGCCGAAGGACACTGAAGCCCAGCCTTCCGATCCGGGCTCAGCTACTTGGGTGGGGGGATAGACCTATCCGCGGGTGTCTACGTGGGATTCGACGGAGTGGGCGCGCTTGGCAGCGCAAGTTATACCCCGGGCGTGGGCGGGTACCTTGGAGCCGGAGCAGCCATAGGCGGTTACAGTAGTTTGGATACCTTGGGCGGGCTTGGTTACGGTGTAAAATACGAAGGACCAGGAGTCTGTTTTACGGGAACTACCGGGCCGGCGGGCGGACTTAGTGGGCAGGTCGGCGTTGGGCCAATGACCGGTCTCTGGGCGGGTGGGGTGGTAGGGACAACAGTGACCGTGCCTTTGGACTACTTGTTCACGACCCCAATACAATGAGCGAGCTCAAGAATGCAGTGCAGGCAAAGCGCCGCCTACGGGGCTGGCGAGCGTTGGTACTTCTGAGCGCCCTCTCCTTTTTTGCTGCAAACAGCCTCACCAGACAAGGTTCGCCGTATCGCTGGCCGTTCCTGCTGGCAGCCATGGCGATGATGGCCTTGGGTCACGCTTTCGTTACCAATTTTCGATGCCCCAAGTGTCGGGCCACCTTTTGGTCAACCCGCCGATGGGAGGACGACTTGTTCCTAGGACTCCCTAGGGCATACCTCGGGAGTCGCTGCGCGAAGTGTGGGACGCGGATTGGTGAAGCTGCCCCACGAGTTCAAGGCTAGAAGTTGGGCTATGGGGACCTGGGAGCGGGTACTTCATTGCTTGATATAAAGGTTTCGGGCCTGGGAATTGGGCTAAGCCTCAGCGATGTCATTTGTAGATTCATTTCGTCCGAAGTGGCGTCACTCCAACCCGGTTGTTCGGGCTGACACAATTGCAAGTATCACGGACCGAGGCACATTGGAGCTCATTCTGGAGAGCAAGGCACCGCCCGACGTGCGTGAGATCGCCGCAGAGCGCCTCTTTGCCGACGATCATATTCGCTCTCACGCGCGCACCCAGGTTCGCGAAGCAGCGGTTCGTGTCTTGCGCAATCAAACGTTGCTTCGGGTCATCGCCGAGAACGATTCTGACCCTGCTCTTCGAGCGCTAGCAACGGGCAGACTTGGTCCCCTGCAGACTTGTGGACTCTGCGGTCAAGTCGCTCCCGCGGTGCAAGTCAGATGTGAATGCGGGTTCGACCTTGCGGCAGGCGACTTGGCACTCGCACTAGCAGCAGGCAAAGCCGTGCGTCGGCGTGCGAAGGGAACCATGGTGGGGGGCGCGTTGCTTATTGGATTGGGTCTACTGGGTGGGTTGCGCACGTTTCCAATCTACCTGTCGATTTTCCTAAATCTGGGCGGCTATCACATCGACCTCTTGTTCGTGTTCGGTGGCTGCGGTTTGCTAATTCGGGGATGGCGGATGCACGCTCGCCCGTGGATGGCGATCAACGCGAAGGTGGCTTCCCCTAATACACCACGTTAAGCAGCGGCCGCATCGGCCGGCTGCTTCAACGATCCATTAGGCCTGAATGTCTGGCTTGCACGTCAAGCTAACTCCGGACCACATCGTCAATTGACTGGGCCGTGAGAATACGTTCAAGGTAGAGATCGAGCTGCTCGGGGGAGGCAGCGAGAATCGCGCTTTCGGTAGTGCTTGGCACCGGTCCGAACTTGAGTTTGAGCTGCTTCAGAAGGCTCAAGGCTTGCCCTCGCAGGATGCCTTGCGCGATGCCTTCCTGTTTGAGCTGTTCAGCGATAGTCATGGCGAGGTCCTGCACTTGGGGATTTTTTTCGGACAAGTAGCGTTCCAGGTCCTGGGGTGAAACACCTGGGGCGACTCGGGAAATATACTCGAAGAGGATGCGGAGTGCACGGGGACCGTTTGGGGCTGAGAGGAGCTGGACGAAGAGGTCGGCGAGCGGGGCCAAAGCGTCGAGAAAGGCGGTTTCCGAGCCCCTGCGGGAGCGACTGAGGCTGGCCAACGCGAGCGTAGAAAATGTGCTGAGCGCTCGAGCGCGGAGCTCGGCTTCAGAAATGTCGCTGATGTCGTCGAGGTGAAAGTGAAAGTTGGGGAGCCCCTCGCTCACGCCGGGGATTGCGAGCAGCTCAGGATCGAACAGGGTGCTGAAGCTTGTCGAGCGGGACCAACCGGCAAGGCTGTGATGCAAGACGAGCGGAATGATGGGCGGCAGTAGCGTGGCGCCCGGGTTGTTCTTTCGAAAGTTTTCCCAAATGTCTACCATGTAGCCGAGAAGCTGGAGGTTTGTCCAACGATCAGCGTCGCTCTTGTGTTCGAAAAGTACATAGACGAGCGCGGAGCGCGCGCCAAGCGGAACGCTGTAGAGGATATCTGTGTGGCTCTCGGCAAGCTCCTTCTTGCGAAAGGAACCTGGAACCAAGGTGAGCTTCTTGAGGTCGAGCGCGTTGACGAGATGCTCAGGCAATATGGCTTTGAATTCAGCCGCGGCGTCTTCAAGAGAGCTGAAGGCTTCCTTGACGAGCACGTCGTGATGTTTGGCCACAGCGCGTTCTCCATAGCGCTATTGGAGAACAGAACGCAAGCGGGAATGTAGGCAAAATGATAGCGAAAGGGGGGTTCGAGCGCCCCCTATTCTCACCCCAGCCGTTAGGTCCCTCGGCTGCGCGGAGCGCGCCGGGCAGCCGCGTGCGAGCAAGCATAACGCGCGCGAGCACAGACAAGAGGGCCTCGGTAGCGCGCCGCGAAGCAAGCGCTAGCGGCTGTAGATTCTCCGCAACCACGAGGGAGCATCAAAAATAAGTTCACAGGGAAAGAGGAGGATATCGAGGTTGGCCTCTCGTACTTCGGAGCCCGGTATTACTCGACAGCGCTGGGACGGTGGATGAGTCCCGATGCGGTGACGATCCATGACCTACAGGGCGACGCTAACCCGTATGCGTACGTGCATGGGTCACCCCTCATGGGGGTCGATCCAGACGGCAACTTCGCGCAGATGGCCATCGGCGCCATCGTCGGGGCGGTGGTGAGCACGGTGACCCAGCTTGCGGTCAACGGCACAGTAGACTGGAAAGAGGTAGCAATATCTGCGGCGGTGGGGGCCATTACCGGTGGTGTGGGAAGCGTTCTCGGGAGCGGTGTGATGGCGGGCGCTGCCAGCGGTATGGTCGGCAATGCGGCCAATTCCATACTGCACGGGGAATCGATATCAGCGAAGGGTTTGGCCACGGGTGCCTTAAGTGGCGGGGTGAGCGGGGGAGTATCAGCGATGGGCGGCACAAACCCGACAGCCGCGACCTCCATTGGCCTGGGCGCAGTGGGGAGTGCCGCGCGCTATGTTGCTGTTTCTGTCGCGACTGGGCAGAAGATGTCGGCGAAGGGGTTGGGGATGGCTGCGGGGACAGGGGGGTTCAGTAGCGCGGTGAGTGTGGGGGTTGGGGCTGCATACAAAGTGATTGAGTCTTCGGGGCAGGCGGAGAAGGTTCCGCCAGGGGCGGGGAAGGCGAAGGCGCAGGAGGGGGACGCACCCGACGCCTCAATAAGGCAGGCGTTGAGCGAGGGTGCAGCGTGGGCTGCTGAGATCGACGCGAACCTGAAGGCGTTTCGCAGCGCGCTGGACGAACAATATGGGGACGCAAGGCTGGCGAGCAGAGGTGGTGGCGCAAGCGCCCCGCGCCCTGCCGCCTCGCGGCAGATCAGTTCGGCAGGGGCCGACATGATCGCAGGATTCGAGGGCTTCCGGTCACAGTTGTACAACGATTCTGCGAACCACGCGACGATTGGCTATGGGCACCTCGTACACCACGGACCGATCGATGGAACCGAATCCGCCGAATTTCAGGCCGGGATCAGCCACGCACGCGCCAAGGAAATCTTCATGAATGATCTCCAACCGCGTTCGCAGGCTGTTAGTAGCCTGGTGAAGGTTCCCGTGACTCAGCGCCAGTTTGATGCTCTTACTAGCTTGGCATACAACATTGGCACGGGCGCTTTCGCGAAGTCAGCAGTGCTTCAGAACCTGAATGCCGGAAACTACCAACAAGCGGCCGCTTCGTTCGCCCTCTATAACAAAGCAGGCGGGCAGGTGAATCAAGGGCTAGTCTTCAGGCGTGCTAGAGAGGCGGCGGTGTTCAATGGTGGATCGTACTAAAGGGGGCCGGCTGGGGCTGATGATGCTCTTGATGTTCTACTCAGCGCATTATTGCGCATGCCAAGGTCGAGACCGGCGTTCAGGACCTGTTACGGCTGATACCGGCGCGAAGCATGCGGAGACCTCAACCCGCGACATAGACGGTGGTCCACCAGGAATGCCCGATCACCTGGACGTCAAAGAGGGAACCGTCGAAAGAAGTCCAGCTGAGGTTAAATACGCGGGGCTCAAGCGGGAAGATGTTGAACTGTTTCTCCGAAGACTGAAGGCTGCGATTTCCCAGCGCAACAAGCAGGCAGTGGCGTCCTTGGTTGCCTTTCCGCTGAATGCTTGGGCAAATGGGCGTCGGGTTAACGTTATGAGTGAGCAAGAGCTAGTGTCCAGCTTTGACTCACTGTTCGGACCGTTGGTGAGCGAGGTGATTCGAACAGCGACGGTCGATACGATTTTCGCCAACACTCAGGGGATAATGCTTGGAGACGGCGAAATTTGGGCTGCCGGACGTTGCAGGGACGCGGCTTGCGGCACCTATGAGATCAAGATTATTTCGATTACCAATGCCCCTCGGGGTTCGCGCCGCCCTACTGCCCCACGTTAAGCAGCGGCCGCATCGGCCGGCTGCTTCAACGATCAATTAGGCCTGATGTCACAAATTCAAGCTAACTTTTGATCACATCGTCGATGGACTGGGCCGTGAGGATACGTTCAAGGTAGAGATCGAGCCTCTCTGGTGAGGCGGCGAGAATCGCGCTTTCGGTGGTGCTTGGCACTGGCCCGAACTTGAGCTTGAGCTGCTTTAGCACGCTTAATGCTTGGCCTTCCACGCGGCCTTCGACACGGCCTTGTACAAGGCCTTCCTGTTTGATCTGTTCAGCGATGGTCATGGCGAGATCCTGCACTTCTGGAGATTTTGCGGCTAAATAGCGTTCCAAATCCTGGGGTGAAACACCTGGGGCGACCCGGGAAATATACTCGAAGAGGATGCGGAGTGCACGGGGCCCATCTGCAGCCGAAAGGAGCTGGGCAAAGAGGTCGGCGAGCGGGGCCAGGGCTTGGAGAAAGGCGTCTTCCGAGCCTGCGCGGGAGCGACTGAGGCTAGCCAAAGCCAAGGTGGAGAATGCGCTGAACGCACGGGCGCGGAGGTCAGCTTCCGAAATATGGCTGATGTCGTCGAGATGAAAATGAAAGTTGGGGAGCCCCTCGGTCACGCCGGGGATTGCGAGCAGCTCAGGATCGAACAGAGAGTTGAAGCTTGTGGAGCGGGACCAGCCGGCTCGGCTGTGATGCAAGACGAGCGGAATGATTGGCGGCAGCAGGGTCGAGTTGGGATTGTCCTTTCGAAAGCGTTCCCAGATGTTCAGCATGTAGCCGAGAAGCTGCAGGGTTGTCCAACGATCAGCGTCGCTCTTATGTTCGAAGAGCACGTAGACGAGCGCCGAGCGAGCGCGGAGAGGAACACTGTAGAGAATATCCGTGTGACTTTCGGCGAGCTTCTTGTCGCGGAAAGAACCGGGAACCAATGTGAGCTTCTTGAGGTCGAGCGCCTGGACGAGCCTTTCAGGCAATATGGCTTTGAACTCGGCGGCGGCGTCTTCAAGGGAGCTGAAGGCTTCCTTGACAAGTACGTCGTGATGGTTGGCCACAGCATCTTTGTATAGCGTTTTTGGCGAACAGAGTGCAAGTGAAACATGTGGAAAATGGCCGCGAATAAGCGCTCGTTTCCCAGCGCCCCCTATTCTCACCCCAGCCGTTAGGTCCCTCGGCTGCGCGCAGCGCGCCGGGCACCCACGTGCGAGCAAGCACAACGCGCGCGAGCACAGACAAGAGGGCCTCGATAGCGCGTCGCGAAGCAAGCGCTAGCGGCCGTAGATTCTCCGCACCCACGAGGGAGCATCATAACCAGCTGACGCGAGGCATGCCGTACAAAGAGATCACTCCGTCGATCGGTGTGGTCTGGCAGGTGGGCGCGCCGCACCCAGAGTACGGTTTTCACGAGGTGTTTCGGCTCCGAGGAGACAAAAGTGGGGAAATCTACAGCGAAGCGCTGTCGCTGCATGTGCTACAACTGGGCCTGGCCCCGCGGCGCAAGCCAGTCGGGGAGCCCGAGTCAGATTTCGAACGTAAAGTGCGGCTTTGTGCCCGTTTTCTTTCAGTGAAGAGCCGGCAGGAGCTAGAAGAGCTAGAACAAGAGGAACCTTCGATGACTGACGCAGCCAACACGCTCAAAAACCTCTCTTCAGATCCGGAGATCGCCCGCCTCGCTCACGAGCGCGCCGAAGCAGAGTATTTCTAC
>JANRKO010000051.1:0-62719 GCA_033763455.1 Polyangiaceae bacterium | reverse complement strand
TACGCTTCGCCCGGCACCTCGCGATGCAAGACGCAAGACTCGATACAACGACCTTTCGGTATTTCCGCTGACGAGACTTCGACCCGGATCGTCTCCAGGCCGGCACCCGCTGGTCAGCTGCAGCTTCGTGACGCACATGAGCAACTCCACTAGCAGGACCCAGTTGATAATGAAAGTCATTTTCAACTGGGGGCCCCACTCGGGGGGCGGAACTGCGGCACCCAGGCAGGTGCCCACCGGGCTCCTCGCGGTCCGGTCGTGGCGAGCCTGCGTGAGGCGATTGCCTATGCGCCCGCGCGCTTGGTGGTACCCGGAGTCAAAGTTGTTGCTCGAATCGCTTATCACCGGCTGCACCGCGAATCCTGGAGTGTGCCCTCCCAACTGGGGGTGCTTGGATTTGTCGGCCTTCAACCCACCTGGCCGTCTATTTGTACCCGGCCGTGAACACGGCGAGCGGGTAACGCCGAAGTTCGGGGCGTGCCCTCGCCCGAGTAGTTGCCCGCCAACGTCAATGAGAGCCCCGGTCGAGGTCAACCCGAAGAGGGACGCATCTGCCAGCGCTAGGCGACGTGCGCTCGTGCACTGCCAAGCACCGAGCCGTTCCGGCCCCCCAAGCACCCCCTGAGACACCCTCGAAACACTCCTGGCGATATGCTCCCTAAGTGCGAGCTTACCAATACCTTTCCCAACTCACCACATCGCGCACCGTGCTGTGGTGTTACCTACTTTGGTATCTCTACGCTGCCTATCGCTACTTTGATCCGGACCCGCGCCTCTGGCTGAGCTCGTTGGGCATCAGTTTCATCATCGGTATCGGCCTCTATCTGAGCACTGCGCACGGTGGCTCCACACCCACGAAGCTGGAGCGTTGGCAGGTGGTGCGGTTGTTCCTGATGCCGTTCTGTGTTTCAAGCTTCGCGGCTTTGATAAAAGATCGAGGCTTCGTGCTGATCTTTCATCCAAACCTGCGCGACAATCTCCAAGCTTTGGCGCTCCCGCTTGGGTTTGTGATGCTGACACGCCTCTGCCGATTGAGGCACGAGGGCGAGCAGGCTAGCTGAAGCACGGTTGGCGTTCCCACCGCGTTGCTAACTCAAGAAAAGAGCCGCATTTGGCTCCCTGCGACCTCAGCGAAGCTCCGCCCCAAGAAATGCAGAATGCCATCGACGATGGGTTCGAGCTGGCGTTCCACATAGTGTTCGTAGTCGATGGCCGCAGTGAGGTGACCCACGGGCTCGGGCCCGGCAAGCGTGATGAGATATTCAACGCTTCTAGAGGCCTGGCCCTGCTTGCGCGCCGCCTGCACGTGCGGGGGCACATTCGCTACGTATTCGCTCAATTCACGGCGTAGCCTCTTGCGGTACACGAGCTCAGCATCTAGCCGCCCCGCGCGCAGGGCTCGGCAGGTTTCGCGAATCAGTTCTTCATAGGGCTCTTTCAAGAAGATGCGCCGATACAATTCACGCTGAAAATTCCGAGCCAAGGGCGTCCAATCCGTCCGCACCGCCTCTAAGCCTTTGAAGGTAATTTTCAGTTCCCCATTTGGCTCTCGCCACGCGCCAGCGTAACGCTTCTTACTCCCCCGCTCCGATCCGCGAAGCGTTGGCATCACGAACTCTTGGTAGTGCGCTTCAAACTCCACTTCGAGGTAACACGGCAAACGAAACGTGTTGCTCAGCATCGCTTCGAAATAGTGATTGAGCTTTCTCGCAAGCTCTTGCCCAAGGGTTTGGCAGGCGTGAGCCTCAAGCCCGCCGCCCACGTGAACAAACACCGAATCGGTGTCCCCATAGATCACGCTGTAGCCTTGGGCTTCGATAAACTGGCTTGTTTGACCCAAGATCTCATGACCACGCCGTGTAATCGAGGTAACGAGCTCGGTGCTCGCGAACCGACACCCAGGCGTGCCCAACACACCATAGAATGAGTTCATCAAGATCTTGATAGCTTGGCTCAGAGCCTTATCTTTCTTCGCCTTGGCGTCATCGCGTGCGGCCCAAAGGCTCTCGATGAGCCCCGGCAGGATGTGTCGTTCCCGCGAGAATCTTGCGCCAGCGAAGCCCGGCACAGGGTCCTCCCCCGGCTGAGCCAAGCCGAGCGGATCGATACAGAAGGTTCTGATGATGCTCGGGTATAGGCTCTTGAAGTCTAGCAGCAACACATTCTGATAGAGGCCAGGCTTCGATTCCATCACGAACCCACCAGGTGCGGAATCATGGCTCGAAGCGGCCGAGCGAGCGTTGGCAACAAACCCCGCGCGATGCAAGCGCGGCAAGTAGAGGTAGTCGAACGCCGCCACTGACCCCCCTTGGCGATCGAGGGCAAGGCCTGTGAGCGCTTGCCGTTCCACAACAAACCGAATCAAATTCGCGCGCTCAAAAATATCCAAAACAAGCTGACAATCTTCGAGATTATAGGCAACCAGCCCAGCCTTATGCTCGTGATAAAGCCGCATAATCTCCGCAACTGGATCTGGTACGTGGTCAATCTTCTTGCCTCGCCCCAAAAGCTCCTGCGCCACATCTTCAAGCGCAAAGCTTTCAAAGGCCCAAGTGGCGCTGCGCAGCGTCGCTATCCCATCGAGCACCACGCGCCCGGGAACCCTTGCAGCAAATGGCTGCTGCGGATTTTTGGGGATCATCACCTCCGCTGCCGCCCCCTGCCTTCCTAAACGCAGGCTCCGCCCCGCCTTGCGGCAGAGCTCCCAAAGCAAACGCAAATCATAGGCCACAACATTCCATCCGATCAGTAGATCCGGATCTTTGGTGCGCACCCAATCGCAAAACGCTTCAATTACGGCGAGCTCCGTGCCTAGGTAGCTCACCGAAGGCAGAGCAACATCAAGGTTACCCTCCGCAAGCATGAACACCCTGGCTTCCCCCTCGCAAATCCCGGCGATGGAAAGGAGCTTGCCGTCGAGCCCCTCCGTTTCAATGTCCAGAGCTAGCAGCCGAAGGGTTTTCTTAAAATCAGAACGCTCCACGCGTGGGTTCGTGAAGCAAAGCACCCCATCGCGCTCCTCGGCTGGGCCCGTTACCTTCAGGCTGCCAGTTATGAAACGTTCCATGAGAAAGCGATCCACGGGCTTGATGTCCGCCTCATGAGCCAAAGTGCCTGCGTCCTTCAGCCGCGCCGCCTCCGCCTGCAAATCACCCTCTCGCAAGAAGTAAAGAGCATCCACGGCTCGCCCTCCCAGCGTCCGAAGCCCAACAGGCTTTCGCTCATCCGCCCTCCCCGCGCGCTCGCGCTCCAGAAACATCACCGCGCGCTCACGCGTGAGCGTGATGTGAACCGGATGCGTTTCCGAGGTGGCCCACAAATAGAGCCGCAAGCCATCGCGCTCATCTCGCCACTCTTTTGACAAGAGCTGGGCTTCACAACTGTGTGGTTCTGCGGTCACGCAGTGGTTCGTCTGACCTCAGGCCGACCCTGAGCTGAGCAGGAGATGGAAGTCATGAAAACCTAATGCTTCAGCGTGGCATTAGCCACGTCAGAGAGCAAGAGCTGACCCGTGCCGTTGGTTCGTGCTAAACACGCCGGAGTGGCCCGCGATGCCAGTGAAGAAGCCGAGCGAATCCAGACGGAGGTTCACCGCAGAATGTCCGGAGTTGAGCGCCTCCGCTTGGCGCTCAGCATGAGCGAAATGTTCCGGCAGCAAGCCCTGACTCGGATCCGGGCTCATCACCCCGAGCTCGACGAGCTTGGCGCTCGCAAACAGCTAGCCTTCGAACTCTATGGCATCCGCCGAGACACCTGAAGAAGTCGTCCATCGCATCACTGGAATTCTAGACACAGCTGGGGTTCCCTACATGATGACAGGCTCCATGGCGTAGAAGTAGCCTCTCGCGAGCGCAAACCGATAACCGGGAAAATACGGAGCCAGGAAATGCAAGAACCACATCAGTGAAATGGCGAGTAGACTCCACGCCACCCAACGGCGTCGTGCCGTGACGAGTCCGCTACCGAACGCCGTGAGCGACACCGCAGCCACGGCGTACCACGTTGCCCAAAGGACTTCCGGACATCGCGGACCTTCGTGAATTGTGCCAGATGGCAGGTCACACGTCTGCCGCGCTACGGCGATCAAGCCCGGCGCTTCGCTCAACCTTGACAGCCCCAACACCACAAACGCAATCCCCGCCACCCTTGCTGCGGACTTCACGTGCGCGAAACTCAACAGCATCGGCATCATGCTCAGAAGCTTACCAGCGTCGGCTTCCGTGCAGAGCGGAAAGCACCGCACGTGGCGACCAAGATTGGTGCAATCACAGAACCCCAGAGAAACTGCTGCAGCTGCGTACCACCTAACCCTCAGCCTGAAGGCCGTACCGCCGTTAAGCCAGATCGGCGCCACGCCCCAAACTGGCGAACAGGCAAACTTCTAGCGATGTAAACACGCTTCGCTTGCCAAGCGTGCCGCAGCTCAGTATACGCGAATTGGCCTGACAATGGAGGGGCCGGGTATGCTGATTAAGATGGACGCCTGGTGTTCAAAACTACTGTTTGGCGACGGCAAGTTCTTCCAGGTGCTCCCCCAGGACCGTTCTGCGCAGGGGGCAGTTGCTGTGGACCCTTGCGCGAAGGCAACACGAGCCTCACACGCACCTGCACGCAAACGTTTCTCTACTCCGGTTCATCAACTCAACTCTACGTGAACGTTGAGGCTAATTGTGGAGCAACGAACAATACCCAATGGGAATTCACTCTAAGCTGTCCGCTCTAGTCACGATCGTCGGCGCCTCCCTTGGCAGCCTGTCGTGCGCAGGCAACACTGAAGCGAGTGTGCCAGCCCACGAGGCTTTTCTCACCGCCGTTAGCCAGGTGTGCGGATTAATACCGCCGCAACCTGAGTTCCTCCGACTTGTGGACGACGGCCACCTTGTCTTCGACCCTGTGAGTGCCGACGCATGCCTCAACTGGCTCAAGAGGTACGGCTGCCCTGGGGCCGGCACGGGTTCTGTCTTGCGTCCGATCTCTGAACAAGCGTTTCCAGATCCTTGTCGCGGATCGCTTCGAGGTCACTCGCAGATTGGTGATGCTTGCCAGCATACGTTGGACTGTGTTTCCGGAGCGTTCTGCTATGGTAGTCAATGCGTGAAGTACATGCCCGCCGGGTCCCCCTGCAAGTCGACCGATGTCTGCGAGGCAGGGGCCTCAACGATCCCGGTGTGCGAGAACGTTAACGGTCAGTCAGTTTGTGGAACCGCAACAGGGACGGAGCGCCGCTCCCAACGCGGTGAAGCGTGTGCGCTGATCAGCTCGGAGGCAGGCTTCTTGTTCCTTGCTTGCGCAAGCGATCTGGTGTGCGCACCTCCCATTGGGGGCGTATGCGAGCCCCCGTGATCATCTAAAAATTGCTTCACCGAGCGAGACCATGGCGTGTTTTTTTCTGGGGACCCCAGCCCTCCCACCCCCTCGCTGCGAGCTTTCCCGATCCGGCTTTCTCCCCCCCCACCCGCGTGCTACTGGACCGCCCGCTTCATGGCACTCACCGATCCCCCCCGTGCGCGACTCACGATTGAAGAGCTGCGCGATGCATGGCCTGCGCTTTCGGCGGGCGAACGGGTGGCTGGCTTTCGGTTGCTGGGTGCCGCCGACGATGACGACTTCTTTTTAAGCCTAACGCCACTTGGGCAAGCACAGGTTCTCTTGGGCTTGCTCCCAGGCGAACGCCGAGTATGGATGCGGGTATTGCCGCCGGACGACGCGGCCGACGTATTGCAGGAAGTAGAACCGGAAGCTCGCGAGGAGTTGCTGAGCCTTCTGGATGATGTGACCCGCCGTGAAGTAAATGCCCTGTTAGCCTATGCCGAAGACGAGGCCGGCGGCTTGATGAGCCCGCGTTTTGCGCGTGTGCGGCCCGAACTCCGCGTAGACGAAGCGATCCGCTACTTGCAGCGGCAAGCACGAGCACACTTGGAAACCATTTACTACGCGTATGTACTAGACACCGAGCAGCATCTTCTCGGCGTCTGTTCATTTCGCGAGCTCTTCGCTAACGCCCCGGATCAGCCCGTGCGAGCCATCATGCACACCGATCCGGTTACGGTGCGCGAGGAGATGGATCAGGAAGCTGTTGCGCGCATGTTTCAGCACTACAGCTTTCTGGCGCTGCCCGTGGTCGACAATGACAACCGCATGAAAGGCATCGTCACGATCGACGACATCGTAGATGTGGTCCAAGAAGAGGCCACCGAAGATGCTCAGAAGTTCGGCGGCATGGAGGCCCTGGATGCCCCCTACCTGCAGACGGCCTTTCTGGAGATGTTGCGTAAGCGTGGAGGCTGGCTCGCCGTGCTCTTCTTGGGCGAAATGCTCACAGCGAGCGCAATGGCTCGCTACGAGGGCGAGATAGCCCGAGCCGTGGTGCTTGCCATGTTCATTCCGCTGATCATCTCAAGCGGGGGCAACTCTGGTTCGCAAGCTTCCACACTCATTATCCGAGCCATGGCCCTCGGTGAGGTGAAGCTACGCGATTGGTGGCGCATTATACGTCGCGAGTTCGCGGCCGGTGTGTGCCTGGGTGCCATTCTTGCGGCCGTTGGAGTCGTGCGCATCGTTCTTTGGGAGCAGTTGTTCAACGATTATGGTGAGCATTACGGTCTGATCGCAGCGACTGTAGGTATCAGCCTGATGGGAGTCGTGACCATTGGCACCATCTGCGGGTCAATGCTTCCGTTCCTCCTGCGCCGCCTAGGCTTCGACCCAGCAAGTGCCTCTGCGCCCTTTGTGGCGACGATTGTAGATCTCTCGGGCCTCGTTATTTATTTCAGCGTCGCGCGCGTGGTTCTCGGCGGAACGCTGCTCTGAGCCTCCGGCAAGCCCGAGGAGGCGAAACCGGCGGGTCTTTCCCTAGGTAAAACCCGGGAAGAAGTCGCGAACGATTGCAGCGGCGACGTTATTATTGCAATAGCGACGGAAGTTCCAAGGCCGTCTGGGGCAAAATCCACCCCGGGGACCTTTCGGAAACATTCCGGAAAAAAAAGCCGGGCTAAGCCCATCTCCACACGATCCTCGCTCAAATCTGTTTGAGTGGTCCAACTAAAAAGGAAACCAAAACGTCATGACGGGAAGCAACGTACGCAAACAAGCGATCTCCGAGGTAGCCAGCCGAAAGGTTGCCTCACTGCCCCCTGCGGCCGAGTCACCCGACGCAATGTTCGGGTGCAACGTGTTTGGCATTGCGGCAATGAAGAAGCACCTCCCCAAAGAAGTGTTTCGCTCGGTCAAGCGCACTCTGGACAAAGGCGAGGCGCTCAACCCAATGGTGGCAGATACCGTCGCTTCAGCCATGAAAGATTGGGCCGCAGCCCTCGGCGCCACGCACTTCGCTCACATTTTCTCACCGCTCACTGGTGGCATGGCCGAAAAGCACGACGCCTTTCTTTCACCTGACGGTGAAGGCGGCGCGCTCGGTGAATTTTCGGGCAAAGCACTGATCCAGGGTGAGCCCGATGCTTCTAGCTTTCCCAACGGTGGCATTCGTCAGACATCTGAAGCCCGCGGCTACACGGCGTGGGACGTAACCAGCCCGGCCTATATCGTTGACTCCACCCTCTACATTCCCACAGCTTTCGTTTCCTGGACCGGAGAGGCGCTCGACAAGAAGACCCCACTCCTTCGCTCCATGCAGGCACTCAACCTCCACGCACAGCGCGTGTTGAAGCTGTTTGGACACGCCAATCCGGCGCAAGTTGTGGCCTATGCGGGTCCCGAGCAGGAGTATTTCTTGGTCGATCGCCGCTTCTTCTTGGCACGCCCAGATCTCTTGAATGCCGGCCGAACTCTCTTTGGTACGAACCCTCCCCGGGGTCAGGAGTTTGAAGATCACTACTTCGGTGCCATTCCCGAGCGCGTGCTCGCGTACATGGTCGAAGTGGAGAAAGAGTTGTTCAAGCTCGGCGTCCCCGTAAAGACCCGCCACAACGAAGTGGCTCCTGGCCAATTCGAGATCGCGCCCGTGTTTGAGAGCGCGAATCTTGCAGCGGACCACCAGCAGCTCACCATGTTCGTGATGCGCCGCGTGGCAGTTCGCCATGGTTTCGAATGCTTACTGCACGAGAAGCCCTTCGCAGGCGTCAACGGCAGCGGCAAACACGTGAACTTCTCGTTCGGCAACAGCACGCAGGGCAACCTGCTCGATCCGGGCGACACGCCGCACGAAAATGCTCAGTTCTTGGTGTTCTGCAGCGCTGTGATTCGTGGCGTGCACAAGTACGGTAGCGTTCTTCGCGCTTCTATCGCTACGGCCAGCAATGACCACCGCTTGGGCGCGAACGAGGCTCCGCCAGCCATCCTCTCGGTGTACCTCGGGGACCAGCTGACCGACGTGTTCGAACAGATCAAGGCGGGTGCCGCGAAGTCTTCACGCAGCAAGGGCACGCTGGAAATCGGCGTGGACACTCTGCCGAAGCTTCCGAAGGACCCCGGGGACCGCAACCGTACGAGCCCGTTCGCCTTCACCGGCAATCGCTTCGAGTTCCGTGCGGTGGGTGGTGGGCAGTCCATTGCTGGGCCACTCATCGCGCTCAACACCATCGTGGCAGAATCGTTGGACTACATCGCCACCAAGCTCGAAGCTGCCATCGCTAGTGGAAAGACGCTCAATGCTGCCATTTCCGGCCTCCTCACCGAAATTGCCAACCAGCATTCGGCGGTCGTCTTCAATGGCAATGGGTACTCCGCCGAGTGGCACGCTGAGGCCGAAAAACGAGGGTTGCCAAACCTCCGCACCACGGCCGACGCGCTTCCTGTGCTCAACGATCCGGAAGTTGCCAAGCTGTTCGACAAGTACAACGTGCTCACACCGCGTGAACTTCACAGCCGCTACGAGATCTATCTTGAGCAGTACGTAAAGACCGTGAACGTGGAAGCAAAGCTTGTAACGAAGATCGGAAAGACGCAGATCCTTCCGGCCGCTTTGCGTTATCAACACAGCCTCGCCGAGGGTATCGTCGCCGCAAAGGCGGCGGGCCTTAGCACTAGCACCTCGCTTGCAAACGAAGTAACCGCGTTCATCACCAAGCTCGAAGAGAACCTTGGCGTGCTCGCGGCGGCAGAAGCCCACAGCAGCGCTTCGCTGCTGGCGGAGTGCCAGCACCTCCGAGACAAAGTACTACCGGCCATGCTGGCAGTGCGCTCCGCTGCGGACGCGCTTGAAGGTGTTGTGGCAGACGACCTCTGGCCTCTTCCCACGTACCAAGAGATGCTGTTCATCCGCTAATAGCGGACCCGAGACACCCTCGAAGATCGGGGCCGCGACGAAAGTCCGGCCCCTTTTCTTTGGTGTAGGCGGAAGCAGAACTGAGATTTTTCTTTGGCTCAGGCCAAAGGCGCGGTTTGAGCGCCAATTTCCTGGCGAAAACGCCCGGGATTCTTGAAAAGCGAATCCAAAAGCTCAATCGCATGTTGCCCGAGCCGGCCCGGCTGACGCCCCAATGCGCACTGCAAGTACACGGCTTCCCGCAACAGCGGCTCGTAGTCTGCCTCGCAGCGCTTAGACCACATTGCAGGCTCGAACTCCTCACGCCGGGCTGACGCCTCGAAATCGATCAGCAAGGCTTCCAGCGGCGCAGGGCACACAATGAGGTTGTGGAGCTCCGCGTCGCCATGCGAAAGCCCCGCGGCCTGTAACCGCTGTAGGCTCAGAAACGCCTGCTCCAATAACATCCAAAGGCCAGCTGCTGTGGCAAGGTGAAGCTTGCGCGCTACCGGCACGTTGCTTTCTACGGGCTCATTGCCGAATGGCGTTAAGCGACTGTACGGAGTGCCGGGCAGGAGGCAGCTCCGAAACACAGAGGGCGTGTGGCCGATGGGCGGCGGTAAGCCGAGGATTTGGCTGGCCTCGGATTGCCTATCAAACTCGGTCTTTGGGTCCCCGTGTAGGCGCCCAGGAAAGTACGTCTTGCGGAAGTGCAACGGATATTGAGCTGCAAGCGGAAACATCGCGCGGGTTTCTTCACCAGCGATCACAATGTCCGCCGACATCAAGGGCAAACCATTCGCCTCTCGCCGAGTGATCGTGCGCACCACGAAATCCTGCCGGGGCGCCCGCTTCACCCACGCAACGTATTCCGGCTCAAGGCGCACCGAATGACGCGGTGAAACAGCTACCTCCGTCTCCTCTTCCATCTGGCTCATTGGGCGCTCCATCAGGGTTATCGAGAACAGCTGCAGTGGGCAAGTCCAAAATCGCTACACAGAATAGGTGGTACTCTCGTCGGCAACCTCTGTTTGCCAACCGAAACGATCTTTGACACGCCGCCGAAACGCGTCCGCCGCAGCTGGCTCGCCGTGATTCACCAACACTCGACGTGGAGCAATCTTGCTGGCCCCGAACCAATCCAGGAGCTCGGCGTAGTCCGCATGAGCCGAGAGGCCCTCCGCTTTGCGGATCTGTGCCTGAACGGGGACATATTTGCCGAATATCTTGACCTCGTCGGCACCATCAAGGAGCGACCGCCCTCGTGTGCCCGCAGCCTGAAACCCAACGAACAACACGGTATTCCGGCGATCCGGCAGCAAGGCTTGTAGGTGATGCAATACTCGACCCCCGGTGGCCATGCCACTGGCCGAAATAATCACCTTGGGGCCACGCTTCTGAGCAATCTCTTTGGATTGATCGGCTGTAACGCAGAAAGTAACCCCTTCGCACATGGCGCGACACTCAGCCGGTGAAAGGCGGTGTTCATCTTGGTGGGGGGCAAAGATGTTGGTGGCGTTTACGGCCATAGGGCTATCCAAAAACACCGCAACGTCGCCGATGGTTCCGGCTGATTTTAGGCGAGCCATCAGATGCAAGAGGTGCTGCGCTCGCCCCACCGCAAAAGACGGCACCAGTACAACTCCGCCACGCGCCCCCGTTTCGACGATCACTTTCGCCAACTCCGTCTCAACGTCATCTGAGGGGTGCCTTCGATCTCCGTAGGTGGACTCGGTCACAAGGACATCCATGGGTTCAAGGAGTGCGGGCGGGCGCATGATTGGATCTAGAGAGCGCCCAACGTCTCCAGTAAATGTGATGCGGGTGCCTTCTACCTGAAGCGCCAAACTTGCCGAACCCAAGATATGACCCGCCCTACTATAGCTTGCCCGGATCCCCGAAGCGGGCTCGAACGGTGTCGAGAAATTGATAGGCACAACGTAGCGCAGCACCGCCTCCGCCTCTTCGCGTGTGAAGAGAGGTAACGCTGGCTGGTGCTTGCTGGTGCCGTGCCGGTTGGCAAAGCGTGCCTCTTCCTCTTGCAGATAGCCAGAATCCGGCAGCAAGATCTTTAGGAGTTGTTGGGTACCTGGTGTGCAAAAGATACGTCCACCAAATCCGAGCTTCACCAGACGAGGCAGGTAGCCCGAGTGATCGATATGCGCGTGCGTCAACACCACCGCGTCAATGCGGTTTGGCTCCACGGAAAGGGGGAGCCAATTGCGCTCCCGGAGCTTCTTGTAACCCTGGAAGAGCCCGCAATCGATCAGAATTCGGGCGCTCCCACTTTCGACTAAAGTGCGCGATCCGGTGACGGTGTCGGTAGCGCCTAAAAACCTCAGCTGTACGGCCATAACGCCAGACCCCTAGCATACGCTGCGCAGCCATAGAGCCCGGCCCCCGAATCGGCCCGTTTTTGAAACATTTGTGGGGCATTAGCGTCTGGCCCCTTCGGCAGAGGGCGGAAGGATCCGTATCCCTCGGAAGCCCTCTTCCCAACCAACCCGTGGCACTCCTCACAGATCCCAAAGTCGGAGACATTGTCGATGGTCGCTACGCGCTCAATCGCGAGATTGCGCGCGGGGGAGGCGGAGCAGTGTTTCAAGCAGTTCACCAGTTCACCAAGCGCCCCGTAGCCATCAAGCTACTCACCAGTCAGTACTTGGTGAGCGCTGAACATCGCGAACGGCTATTGCGCGAGGCGCAGGCGCTGACCATTGCGCGCCACCGCAATGTCGTCGAAGTTCTGGACGCGGGGATAAGCGAAGCCGGTGGACCCTACTTGGTAATGGAACTACTCGACGGGCGCTCGCTCGATGGACTTTTGGCAAGCCGCAAACGTCTGAAAACCGAAGAGGCGATATGGGTAGCACAACAAATGGCGGCAGCCGTGGGTCGCATGCATCGGCTCGGGCTCGTTCACCGAGATGTGAAGCCCGGCAACGCGTTCGTGGTCCATACCGAGGAGGGCGAAGAGATCCTCAAGATGCTGGATTACGGAACCACAAGCCTGAGTGAAGCTGAAGAAGGTCAGCGCATCACGCACCAAAGTGCCCTTATCGGGACCCCCGAATACATGGCGCCTGAGCAATTGCTGGGCAGCACCGATCCCGATCCCAGGATTGACGTGTATGCGCTCGGCATCAGCCTGTATGAGTGCCTGAGCGGAGCTGTGCCGTTTGAGGGCACTTTTGGGCAGGTACTACTCAAAGTTCACCAGTCACACGCCCCTGCCCTGCGGGAAAACGGCGTCGAGGTCCCCGAGGACGTCGAGCGACTGGTGGCGCGCTGCATCGAAAAAGACGCGAGCGCGCGCTTCGCAGACGCGGGCAAGCTCGGGGACGCACTTGCCGCAATAGCAGCCAAGCTCCCATCGCCGGAAGAATCCCTTTTAGGTATACGCCCTGCGGCTGAGGTAACTGGCGCCAAAGGCCCGCAGCGACGCTTCGCGCGTGCACCGTACGTCACGCCAGTCACCGCCATCCAGCTGGATGGCGTCCAGTTCTCAGGACGTAACCAGGATCTTTCCGAAGGCGGTTTGCTGGTGTTGCTGCCGCTCGCGTGCAAGCCCGAACTCCTCACCGCTGCAGAGTTCGCTTTACCCATAAGCGGCCGCGTAGTCCGCGTCCCGGTAAAAGGGCGCTGGGTGCGAAGTGCGCGCATGGCCTCGGCCGTCGGCCTCGAATTTACGCAGCTGTCCGACGCTCATCGCGAAGAGATCCACACCTACGTGACCTCGCTTGTGAACAAATAGACTGCGACGAGAACTACGACCGCTCTCGACTTGAAGTTGAAGTCGAGGCAAAGTGAGCGCCGAGGTACCTATGGCTAGCCTGCGCCCCCAAGCTGGAACACACGATGCATCGAAGGCCGTCTCGCGCCGCGAAGCTTGGCACGCTGTTGGTGCACTCACCACGGCCATCTTGGTGCCTTCAGCTGTTGGCTGTGGTAACAACCAAGCGTCGACTCGGGCACCTTCTACGCCTAAAACCGGGGCTAAGCCTGAAGCGGCAACTCTGGTGCAGGGCAGCCCGCCCGAGGCAGCGGGTGTGGCAGCACAGCCAATACCAACGGCCGATAAATTTGGGGCGTTGCTGCCACAGCGCATGCTCGGTCCCAACGGCCCGGCCGTTACCATGTTGGGAGTAGGCGGTGCCCATGTGCTGGATGTTGGCGAAAGCATGGGGCAGCAAGTGATTGAGGCCGCCATCGAACACGGCATCCGCTTCTTCGATACGGCCGCGATGTACGGAGATGGTGCCAGCGAGAAGCGCTACGGGCAATTCCTGGTCCCCAAGTATCGCGAGGTTTCGTTCATCATGAGCAAGGCCCACGCGCGAAACGCGCAAGGTGTGCAAGCCATGCTTGAGAACACTCTACGCAATCTGAATACGGATTACCTGGATCTGTGGCAAATGCACGATCTTACGAGCGAAGAGGACGTCGAGAATCGCCTACGCGACGGAGTCGTCGACTATTTTGCCAAAGCCCAAGCAGAAGGGAAAGTCAGGCACATTGGCTTCACCGGGCATACCACCTACAAGGCACATCTACGCATGCTAACGCTGCTTAAGGAGCGAGGCATACAGGCCACCAGTGCGCAAATGCCCATCAATGTGGTGGATCCTCACTATGAGAGTTTTGCACTCAATGTCGTACCGCGCTGTGTCGAGAACAACGTGGGCGTTTTGGCAATGAAAACGCTGGCGTACGGGCGGATCTTGGGCAAAGCCGTGGGCTGGGCACGTAAGGACGTCGCCTTCAACAAGATCGTTCCAGAGGCGCTCCCTTTGGAGGATGCTTTGGGGTTTGTTTGGTCATTACCAACAAGCGTGGTTATCAGTGGGATGCAGAGCCCCGAGGAAGTAGCGCAAAACGCGCGCATCGCACGGAGTGCTAACGCTTGGACGCCTGAAGAGCGCCAACAGCGGGTGGATGCAGTCAAGGGGTTTTCTGGCCCTTCCGTTGAATTCTACAAGGCTTGAGCCTGAACCAGGCTTAGCCAGCGATTGAAAAGTTCCCCATGCTTGGGGCATGACTTCGGCGGATGTCCGGCGCCCAAAGCGAAACTGAAAGCTCGTCGGGGCAGCCTTCGGGCCTAGCAGCTGATCCGAATGCCGTGGCGCGCACGGCAGGGCGCGGTGGATTAGCCATCGCCTTTGCGAAAGCCTACTTCATTCTAGCAGGGCTGCTGCAGCAAATCCTTCTGCCCCGGGTGCTTGGCATGGACGGCTACGGGGCACTTGCGAGTGCACTCTCCATTGCGAGCATCAGTTACAATCCAATAACCACCACGTCGATCCAAAGCGTTAGCCGAGCGCTCTCACACGCCGCGCCAGAGCATAAACCCTTCGTGCTCCGCCGCGTGATGGAGCTCCACCTAGTTTTCGGCGTATTCGCCGCTTTGGTGTTCTTTTTCGTTGCGCCATTCATAGGCGAGTCCATCGGTGCACCGCACATCGTACCAGGGTTGCGATTTCTCAGCTTGGTGCTTTTTCTTTACTCCATCTACACGCCGCTTATCGGCGCACTCAATGGGGAGAAGCGCTTCTTACATCAAGCGGGGTTCGATATTCTATCGGCTACGCTTCGCACGTTTGGGCTCATCGGTGGCGCTATCTGGCTTGGAAAGCTGGTATATACCCCGGATAGCGGAGCGACCATTGAGGGGGCGATTTTAGGCTTTGTAATCACGAGCGCCCTCGTGTTGTTGGGTGCGGTGTATGTCGTTGGCCTGGGCAGCCGCCAAGGCTCGGGGTTTCAACGCGCTTCGCACCTGCGCTTTGTTGTGCCTCTGCTCCTTGGGCAGATGCTGTTCAATTTACTCCTGCAATCCGATCTAACCCTTGTTCGGTACTTTGCTGCGCGTGCCGCCACACAGGCTGGCCTTCCTGCGAGTGCGGCGGATTCCCTGGTAGGAGCCTACCGCGCCATTCAACTTTTTGGGTTTTTGCCCTTTCAGCTACTCGTGGCGCTCACGTTTGTGATCTTTCCGATGCTCGCCCGCGCGGATGCTGACGCTGACAAGCGGAAGATCCAAACCTACGTGCAAACAGGCATGCGGCTCACCTTGCTGGTTGTTGGCTTACTGGTGAGCGTCATATCTGGTCTTTCTGGCGCACTTTTGCGGCTCGTGTTCCCGTCCCCGGCTTCAGAGTTGGGTGCGGAGGCTTTGGGAATATTGTCGCTCGGGCTCGGGTGCTTCGCTATTTTTGCGGTAATGGTGAGCGTTCTCAATAGCCTGCGCCAGGAGCGCGCCAATATCGTCATCACGCTTGTGGGGCTTGTCTCGGTGGGGCTCGGCGCCGCTACCTTCGCTGAGAGCGCTCCCTTTGGGGCACAACTATTGGTCCGTATCGCCACCGGTACGTCGCTCGGTCTGTTGGTCGCAGCTTTAGTCACCGCACTCTGGGTACAGCGCACCGTCGGCCGCGTTGTCGCCCCTTTGACACTGGTGCGCACTATTGGGGTTACGGCGATCACTATTTTCGCGGCCCATCTGCTGCCCGCAACAGGAAAGCTTGGCACAGTCGGCTTCTGTGGCCTCGTTGCTGCGGGCTACATAGTGGCCCTCGTGATCACGCGAGAACTTTCCCGCGCTGACCTCGCCGTCTTGGGCCAAGTCTTCAGTCGGCAACGCCCTAGGTAAGTGCTCAGCGCATCAACTTTCTGATGGCACTTCCCGCTTCTCGTCGATTGCTTCGCGCAAGAACAGATCTTCGAGAGTTTCATGGCGTGAGTTCACCTCGGCAACTCGCAATCCCACGTCCAGGGCGTCTCTTAGCAAAGGCGGTAATCTATCTTCGCCTTCAACCTCAAAAATGAGCCGCTCGCCAACCCTGCGAGCTTTGTACCCACGAGATGCGGCGCGCTCTTCAAAGCCCGCATGAACACCCAGCAGCACCACATCGATGCGCCGCACGTCTCCCTTGAGCAGTGTTTTCAATTCTCCGCTTACAACCACCTCTCCCTGACGCAAGATAGTCACTTGGTCACACAAGACTTCAACATCCGAGAGAATATGCGTCGAAAAGAAAATAGTGCGGCCCACGTGGCGCTGCTGAAAAATAAGGTCTCGAACCTCCTTGCGCCCCACCGGGTCCAGCCCGCTCATAGGTTCGTCAAGAACCAAGAGTTCAGGATCTGCAACGAGAGCTGCCGCTAACCCCGCCCGCTGCAACATCCCCTTTGAGAGGCGCCGCACTGGCCGATCCGCTGCATACCAAATCCCAACCTCCTCAAGAACGGTGCGCGTACGCGACGGAATGTTGCGACCCGCCAACCCGCTGAGCCGGGCAGACATCTCCACAAATTCCCTCGGCGTAAGGTAGGGATAGATGTACGGGTTCTCCGGCAAGAAGCCGAGCCGAGCGCGAGCGCCACGTGTGCCGATCGGCTGCCCAAAAAGCGTTGCTTCGCCGGACGTGGGAGCAATGAGCCCAGTCAACATCTTGATGGTCGTGGTCTTCCCGGCGCCGTTCGGCCCCAGAAACCCAAAAATGGATCCTGCCGGAACTCCGAAAGAGACACCCTTCACGGCATCCACCCGACGCATCCAGAAGCCCTGGCGAAAGGACTTGCGCAAATCTTTTACGGAAATCAAAAATTCAGACAAAGCGATTCTCGGCTCCACGCCAAGTCTAGCCGAAGCCAGCACAACGCTGCGAGGGCGAACCCTAGCCGAAAGTGTACTAGGACCGACGGGGCCGCCACTGGCTAAAAGGCCGACGGAAATACCAAGCCTTACTCCCGGGATGACCCGCAAGGTCTGGGCCCGGACACCTCTTCGCGACAGAAACACAAAACGAGGGCCACCCCAGGGTTCGACGGCTCCAAAAAGATGTTACAAGGCGCGGGCCATTGCAACTAAACCACCCCGGATACGGCCGGCGGTCATTTTAAGGAAAAGCAATCCATGAAAAGGGTCCTTCTCACACCACAGTTGACCGGGCTGGCGCTTCTCGCGTTCGCCGCTCGCACTGCAGCGCAGGAGCAACCGTATCCTTATCAGGCGCCCCCCTCGGGGCAGCCCGCTCCCGCCTACGGCCCACCGCCACCCGCACAAAACGCGAGTCCCTCTGTGAACGCGAGCGCCTCGGCGCAGCTCGGTGGTCCGAGTCAGGTCGATTTCGGGTTGGCCTCTGAAGGCACCACCCCAGAGGCGGATGAAGCTCCCGCGGCGGACCTTACCGAAAGTGAGCGAGCCTTTCGCAAGACCTCACTCGGGATCCGCAGTGGCCTAGGCGCCGCAACGGGGCTTTTGCGCGTAACCGAAGCCGGCGCTGGCGCACCGGGTATCTTCCGCGCCTCGTTCATTGGTTCATGGGTTTCGAGCACCGGGTTTCTTTGCAACTCGGGGACCACGTGCCCAACGCTGTCAACGGAGGCTCCCTCAAAGAAGGATGAGGTAGAGCGCGTCGGCGCTCACTTTGTTGCATCCGCAACTGTTTTACCTTTTCTTGAAGGTTATTTGGGGCTCCACAATTCTGCCACCTCAGACAATCGCAGTCGCCCGCAGCTGCTCCAAGTCCTTGGGGACACTAATTTTGGCGTCAAAGCCTTCATGCCGTGGGAGCCCGATCAGCTCTTCACATTCGGCGGCCAAGCCGATCTTTTCTTGTTGAATGGCACCGGCGGCGTAGGTCTAGACGGCGGCGGAACCAGTTTTGGGCTTCGCGGCCTGGCCACGGCCGATCTGTCGAACCGTTCCAACGTGGACGATCAGGTCCCACTGCGCTTTCACGCAAACTTCGGTTACTTGTTCGATAATTCTGCGAACCTCGTTGAACCTATCGAAACCGAGCAGCCACCGGTGGGTCGTGGCACGCGCATTACGCGAATTGAGCGCTACGGCCTTGATGTGAATCGGGTTGACAGCATTCAAGTGGGTCTCGGCACCGAGTTTGTGCACCCGGTTATCCGCCCGTTCATGGAGTGGAGCATCGATTTGCCTGCGAATCGACAGAATCACGTGTGTAACGTCACACGCGCCGGCCAGGTGGGGGACAAGTGTCTTGGACGAGAAGCAGGGTTTGCGACAAGTCCTTCTCGGCTAGGTCTCGGAGCTGGCCTTTACCCGTGGGAAGATCACGGCCTAGAGTTCACCGGTGCAGTCGAGATCGCGACCGGTGGTTCTTCGAAATTTATCGAGGAAGTCGCCCCAGAGTCACCCTGGAATCTTTACTTCGGCCTCGGTTACGCGTTCGACACGCAAGCCCCGAAGCCCATCATCGAGCGAGTGGCAAGTAGTGAAGAGGTGGCAAAGCCGCTGCCACCTGCACCTCGTTACGTGGTGAACGGCCAAGTGGTTGAAAAAGGCACACAGACGCCAGTGGTCGATGCACTCATTCGCTACGAGGGCCGGGAAATCACCGGCATGATCAGCGACGCAACCGGCCACTTCCGAAGTGTCGATCTTGAGCCTGGCACCTATTCGTTCAATGTTACGGCGACAGGTTATCGGGACGGCAAGTGCTCCGTCACAATCCAACCTGGCCAGGCACCGATCCAGGGGCCCGGAATGGCTCCAGCGAATCCCAATCCGTTCGCACCGCCTGCGGCTCCGGTGAATCCACAGATGTTCCCGCAATCTGGTAGGCCACGCCTTGGAAACGAACTCGGCATGCCTGGGCTCCCTTTCGGGCAGATGCAGCCAGGCTACGGGCCCCAGCCACAGCAGCCAGGCTACGGGCCTCAACCCACTGCTCCGGTTCAGCCGGGCTACGGCCCAGCTCCGGTGCAGCCCGGCTACGGCGGGGCGCCCGTGCAGCCAGGGTATGGTCCAACCGAGCCGGGCGCGCCGCTCGCCCCTGGGCAAACGCTACCGAACCCGGCCGCGCCTCCGGTTAACCCCAATGCACCCATCGTATTCGATATGCAATGTGAGCTCGAAGCGCTGCCCAAAGTGGGCAACGTAGTGGGCGCGGTTCTTGATAGCGAGAGCCAAGCACCAGTAGCCAACGCACGCATCAAGATCCAAGACAAGCTCGGTCGAGAGCTAGAGCTCTCAACGGATGCTCAAGGGTCTTTTCGTTTTGAGAATGTTATCCCGGGGCGCGCGTTCGTTTCAGTGGAAGCTCCCGGGTACATGATGGGCGCACAAGAGTTCGAGGTGAAGGCGCAAAATGACGTGGACGCGAGGCTTTCGCTGAATAAGCGCCCAGCCAAGCCGAACGTTGTGGTTCTCACCCGTGAGATCAAGCTCAACAAATCCGTCAATTTCGAGCATGATTCAGCAGAAATCACACCGGATTCGTTCGCGCTCTTGGAAGAAATTGCCACGGTCATGAACGAGCGCCCTGACGTAAAGCTCGCGGAGGTGCAGGGACACACGGACAATTCAGGCGCTTCCGCGTACAACCTGAAGCTCAGTCAGGAGCGCGCAGAATCTGTAGTCAACGCGCTGGTTCGCCTCGGGGTTGCGCGCGGGCGGCTAGAAGCCAAAGGCTACGGCCAAGAAAAGCCGTTGGTCCCCAATACCACCGAGCCCAACATGGCCAAGAACCGCCGCGTCCAAATCATCATCAAGCAGCGCGGCTGATCTGCCGGGCTTGGGCTTCAGCCCAGTTCTGGTTGGGCACCTCCGCCAAGTCCCTGGCTCGCCGGTGTCATCGATGCAGAGCCAGACCACTTAGAGAGTTTTGGTGCCCTCCCCAGCTGCCGCCATTCTGGCGGCAGCTCGCCCCTCCCTGATGCCTCCCGTTGCGGGAGTCATGGGCGGGGCCGCCCGCTATTCGTTGCCACACCTTGGCTGATCGAGCAGCTCGTCTCCCGCTCTGCGAGCCGTGGGCGGGGGGCCGCCTTTCCCGCTGCACAAGCCATTGGCGGGGCAGCCTACCGCCCTCTGGCCTTAGGATCCGTCGTCGCGGTCGTCGGCGTCCGACGTACGGTCACCGTCGAGCGTTTCGGTGGGGCTTTCCCGGGCAATTTCGTTCAAGATCTGATTTACACGTTGGGCCTTGTCGATCCCTTCGTCATAAAAGAAGCGGAGATCTGGCACCTTACGCAGACCCAAGGCGGGCCCCAAACCGCGCTTTAAGCGACCACTCGCGGCACTCAACTGGCGCAGAACATTCTGGCGCTCCCGCGGCTTCCCGCTCTCCACGAGTAAGCGAACCCTCACCGTGGCGAGGGCGAGATCGTCCGTCAATTCAACGTCGGTAATGATGAGCTGAGTCAAGCGCGGGTCACTGAAGTCCCGAAGCAAGGCTTGCGTCAGGTAGCCGCGCACCAAATCCCCTACACGCAATGGACGACGACTTGTTGCCACAATACTACTCCGTTTCTCCGTCCGGATAGCTCACCTCGGCAGCCCCGAGCTCCGTCAGATCCAGTGTCTCAAGGCCTTCCTTCAGGCCTTTGCCCGCCGCGCCAAACGCAATGATCTCAGTACGGCAATCGGCCAAGATCGAATCCTTCGCTGTACCTACCATCTGAGTCACCTTCGCCAGGGTTTCGCGACACAAGCCAGAATTTCGCCCAACAACCGCCAGCCCCAAGGTGGCCACTTGGTAGCGCTCAATATCGCCCACTTCAGCCACCGATAGCCCGAGGCGCGCACGCAAGCGCTCCTTCAAGCTCTTAACTACCTGGCGCCTATCTTTGAGCGAACGAGCCCCGGGGATCTGTAAAACATAGCGAGCAACTCCAACGAACATGAGTCCCAACGCTAGCTAAAGAGCCCCCGTGGGCTAGAGCGTTTGCTTGATCTCTTCCATCTCGAAGGCTTCGATGATGTCGCCCTCTTTGATGTCGTTGTAGCCTTCCAGCGAAATACCGCATTCGAAGCCTTCTTTGACCTCGCGTGCGTCGTCTTTGAAGCGCTTGAGGCTCGAAGCCTTGCCCGTGAAGATGACTTCTTTGTCTCGAATAAGGCGCATGCCCGCCGCACGCTTGATGATGCCTTCGACAACCATACAACCCGCCACGGTACCAGCTTTGCTGATCCGGAACGTCATCCGAACCTCGGCGCGACCAATGACCTTCTCCACCAACGTAGGCGCCAAGAGGCCTTCCATGGCTGCTCGGATGTCGTCCACGACGTTGTAGATGATGCTGTATTGCCGAATCTCGATCTTCTCTTGCTGCGCGAGGGCGCTTGCTTTGCCAGCCGGGCGAGCGTTGAAGCCGATGATGATGGCACCAGAGGCAATCGCTAGGTTCACGTCACCCTCCGTGATGCCGCCCACGCCAACGTGAACCACGCTCACTTTAACCTTCGGCGTCGCGAGCTTCTGGATGGCTTCGGTGAGAGCTTCTACCGAGCCCTGCACGTCTGCCTTAATGATCACCTTGAGATCGAGTCGGTCCGTCTCGGACATGGCGCGCGCGAGCTCTTCCAAACTCATGCGCTGACCGCCGCTGCTTGGTCCGATGCTGCGACGATCTTTGACCTTGCGAGATTCCGCCAAGCCTTGCGCGGTCTTCATGTCACGAATGACATAGACGGGGTCACCGGCGCTCGGAACGTCGTTCAAGCCAATGATCTCCACCGGCGTTGACGGGCCCGCTTTCAGCACACTCGTGCGATTAGAAGTGACCATTGCCCGCACCTTGCCGTAGGCGCCACCCGCAAGGATCACGTCACCTTGGCGCAGCGTTCCATCGGTAATGAGCACCGTGGCCACAGGGCCTCGGCCGCGATCCAGCTGGGCCTCAATCACGACGCCCGATGCGGGCTTGTCAGGATTGGCTTTCAGCTCAAGCATTTCAGCGAGCAAAATGACCTGATCGAGCAGGCCGTCGATGCCAGCGCCGGTCATAGCCGAAACCTCAGCGAACAAAGTATCCCCGCCCCATTCTTCGGGGAGGAGGCCTACGTCGCTCAGTTCACGCCGAACGCGCTCAGGCTGGGCATCGGGCTTGTCGCATTTGTTCACGGCAACCAAGATCGGAACCTTGGCAGAACGCGCGTGGTTGATGGCTTCCAAAGTTTGCGGCATCACGCCGTCGTCCGCCGCCACGACAAGGATCACGATGTCCGTAGCTTGGGCGCCACGGGCACGCATGGCGGTGAAGGCCTCGTGGCCCGGAGTATCCAGGAACGCGATGGTGCCGTGTTTGGTTTCTACGGTGTACGCGCCGATATGCTGGGTGATTCCACCGGCTTCACCGGACGCCACGGATGCCTGACGTATCTTATCAAGCAAGCTTGTTTTACCGTGGTCGACGTGGCCCATAACCGTAACCACGGGGGGACGATGCACGCCGCCAGCATCCTCAACCGTCTCGATGCCCTGAGCGGCAACGATGGCATCTTCCTCGCTGACCGTAACGTCTTCGACTTCCCAGCCAAATTCATTCGCAACGATCTTTGCGGTGTCCGCATCGAGCGTGCTGTTGATGTTAACGCCGGTCATCCCGAGTCGCATGAGCTTCATGAGGACTTCGGTGGCCTTGATCTGCATCTTGCCCGCGAGTGTCTGCAAGAGAACAGACTCCTCAACCCGCACAACCTTCTTGTGAGCTGACCGCTCCTGAGTAACGGCTTGGCCCATGCCTTTGCCGCGCCCGAGCGATCCGAGGCCGCGCTGCCGCATTCCGCCGCCGCGCTGCTGAGGGCCGCGGGAGCCACTGCCTCCGCCAACAGGGGCTCCGCTTGGCATCCCCCCGCCACCCACCATAGGGCCACCTGGTCGAGGACGACCGCCAACATTGCCTGCCTTAGCGTCGTATTGGACGCGACGCGCAACGGGACCCGTGGACCGGTGCACCTGTGGCATTGGCACGCCTGGACGGCCTTCCCAAACATCAATGCCGGTTTTCGGTGCGG
Source organism: Polyangiaceae bacterium (assembly GCA_033763455.1). Classification (GTDB taxonomy): domain Bacteria; phylum Myxococcota_A; class Polyangia; order Polyangiales; family Polyangiaceae; genus JBBRRP01. Next base: position 39,746 of record JANRKO010000051.1, on the reverse strand, counting down.
CTGGCTTCTGGCTGGGCGTAGCTGGGGCAAGGCTTGGGCTTGCCTCAGCTGCAGGCGGCGGCGGAGGAGGAGCAGGCGGCGCAACCGCTACCGATGGGGGCGCTTGCGGCACCACGGGGTGCTCAACCGGTTGGGCAGGGGCTGCGGCGGCGGGCTCCTGCGCCGCAACAACGGCCTCAACCTTTGCTGGCACCGCCTCCACCTCTGAAACGCTCGGTTGCGCAAGGACGGCGGGCTCAACAGCCGCGGCCACCGGCGCTGGGGTAGCTGCCTGAGCTTTCTCACGCGCCACCGGTTTCTCAACGGCTGGCGCCGCTGGAGGAGGAGCAGCGACTTGCGGGACCTCCGGAACCGCGGCCACCGGCGCTGCTTGGACAGGGGGACGAACCTCTGCAACCCCCGCAGCCGCGGGTGCGACGCGGGGTTGGGTAGGATCAACGGCTGGCCGTCGAACTACGACCGCTGGCCGCGTGGCTTCGGGTGCGCGAGCCACAACGGTTTGCGCCGGGGCATCGGATTCCCCGCCCTCAGCGGGCTTGGCGGCAGCGCGACGCTTTACGACCGTCGGACGTATGCGTTCCTCCACCGTTTTTTCGGCGCTGTGCTGCTTTTCTAGCACTCTTTTCACGCGTTCCACCGAATCGATGCCAACAACGCTCATGTGATTCCGAACGTCTGTGACCCCCACAGACTGGAACAATGCAACCAGGGCCTTGTTTTCAAGGCCCAAATCTTTGGCGACTTCATAGACGCGCAACTTACTCATCGACCCTATTCATCCTTTTAGGCGTCTTCTCTGGCACCATTGATTCAGGCATCTGCAAAACCGCGGAGCAGCGCAATAGTCCCAAAGCGAGCTCCCTGTCGACCACCGCGATCACCCCGACCTCGGTTCGACCGGCAATCTTGCCGAGTTGATCTTTTGTCCCCCACACCATGGCGCGCCCTGCGGCGATGGTTTCTGCCACTTCGCGACTCGAAGCCGCCGCCCGAGCGTCGCTTCCGACCACGATCGCTTTGACCTTGCCGTGCCCGAAAGCCTCGGCCACTGCGGTGGACCCGACCACGATCTTGCGGGAGCGGACACCCGCCTTGAGCAACCCCTCAACCCTCTGATGCATCGCGGCATGGAGTGCCGCGATGAGCTCGGGAGCCGTTGCGCTCACGTTCGTGCGAAAGCTCCGCGAAAGCCCCACTTTGGCCGCCCTCGTGATGCAGGCTGGCGTCGGGTGGACCCAAGCGCCACGCCCGAAGGCACGACCCCTGAGATCGATGTGCACCGTCCCGGCCTCGCCGAGAACGAAGCGCACCAGGTCCAGATCGCTTCGCGACCCGGGTTGCCCACAACCGATACAGCTCCGCCCTGGCCTTTGCGTTCCTGGTGGCCTCGGGCTGTCTGTAATGGCGACCTCTACGACGGAGCTTTCCAACATTCGACCTAGGCAAGCTCCTTCATTCAGCTCGCACACCCATCTCGGCTGGGGGCGGCGAACGGCGCTCCAAGATGGCCGCATCTGACTTCATGAGCTCCCGAGCTGCTTCGGAGATTTCCTTAGCCTTGGCCGCACTAATTCCGGACTGCAGCACAAGCTTATCCGGATCTTCATTCGCGACGTGGCTGACGGTCTTGTAGCCCGCATCATCCAGCAGTTGCAGCGTACGCAGACCAATGCCGCGCACCAAGCGCAGCTTGTCCTGATCGCTCAGCGCCACATTCTGTGAACGAGCCTTCTGAAGACGCTCAAGCCGAGAACGCTCCATCTCGCTTAGCGCATTGCGTTGCAGCTCGTGGGCCTTTTCGAGCCCTCCCACCTCGGGGATGGCCACGAGCTCTTCGGCCGCGGCTTCGGCCACTTCTTCGAGTGAGCGGAAACCCAGGCGGTACATGGCGCGGGCAAGATCTTCCCCGACGCCCTCAACGCCACGGAATGCGCCCAACGCTTCGTCTTCAATCTGCTTGAACTTGCTCTCGCTGATGATGTCGAGTTTCCAGCGAGTAAGCTGCGACGCAAGCCGCACGTTCTGACCCTTACGGCCGATTGCCAACGAAAGCTTCTCGTCCGGAACCACCAGCTCCATCCGGTGCCCGCTTTCGTCCAAGATCACCTTGTTCACTTCCGCAGGCTGAATGGCGTTGATAATGTAACGTGCGGGATCATCATCGTAGGGAACGATATCGATCTTTTCCCCGCGAAGCTCCATCACTACTGCCTGCACGCGAGAACCCTTGATGCCCACGCAAGCGCCGACGGGGTCGACATCTGAATCGCGACTCGCCACAGCTATCTTGCTGCGAGCCCCAGGCTCACGCGCCACACCCACGATGCGCACAATGCCCTCATAGATTTCAGGCACTTCAGCCTCAAAAAGCTTCTCCACTAATTGAGGTGCCGAACGGCTTAGGATGATCATCGGGCCACGAGACTCGCGGTCAATATTCTTCACGTAGGCAACGATTCTGTCGCCCGGGCGATACGTCTCACGGGGAGTCTGTTCACGGCCGGGCAACACGCCCTCCGTCTTACCGAGATCCACCACGATGTTGTGCCCACGCTCAAAACGCCGCACAATTCCGCGGATCAGCTGGCCCTGACGATCTTTGTACTCCTCGAAGATCAAGTCGCGCTCCGCGTCGCGCACGCGCTGAAGCAGCACTTGCTTGGCCGTTTGGGCGGCAATGCGCCCGAACGTGCTGCGTGCTTGGGACATATCGAGTACCGAGCCAAATTCCTGATCCTGCTGCTTGGCTCGCTCAGCGTCCCGCGGGTGCCAGAACACCTGAAAGCCGAGCTCTTCGCCGATTTCGGCGTCGAGGCCGTGCTTTCGGGCCACATCCAGCGCTATCTCGCGATCGGCGAGATCTACTTCCTCAACCACCGTCATGTACTGGAAGAGGTCGATGTTGCCGGTCTCAGGATTAAAGCGAGCTTCGAGCTCACGCTCGGCACCGAATGCCGCTTGCGCAGCCTTCAGAATAGCAGCTTCCATCGTTTCGATGAGAACCTGCTTGTTGATGCCCTTTTCCTGGGCCACCTGATCGACGACCGAACCTAGATCAAAGCCAAAGGCCGCTTGTTGCGTTGCCATCTTCTCTGTACCTACCTCTTTGCTCGAAACGTAGACTTTTGTCCGTTTCCATTTGCACTTCGGTTCCCGAAAGAACCAGCCACTTTTGCACCAGACCACTCAAACACGAGCCGGGCCTGGTCAATATTTTTCATCGGAATAGTGCGCACGCCCCACTCCGTATTAAGTGTAGGCTCACCTGCGTCGTCGAGCCCCAACAACTCGCCGTGAACTACCATTTGCCCGTCGAGCGCCTCCACCAACTTGAGACGTGCCCGACGCCCCTTAAAACGCGCATAATCCTGCAGCGAATACAAACCGCGCTCTAGCCCGGGCGAGCCAACGAGCAGCGAATACCGCGTATCAATGACCTCCGCCAAGTCGAGAGCAGCAGACACATCACGTGAGATTTCCCCGCACAGATCGAGCGTTACGCCGCCTCCGGGCTCAAGGCTATCCGGCCGCTCGATAGTGAGCTCCAAGACACGCCCCGTGCGATCAGTCTTCCAGAGGAGCTCAACACCAACAACGCCATGCGCGAGTAACACCGGCTCCACAGCCGCCAAAAGGCGATCGCGATCCAGACCGGTGATTTTCTCGTGTGCAATTTGACTCATGGCAAAAAAAAAGGACCCTCTTTACGAGCGGCCCGGGGGCTCCACCCAAGTTTTGACGGCGGGGAGCTTAGCGGAGGGATTTTCCGCGTGCAAGCGCCCGCCGCGCGGGAACGGACCAGCCCATAGCCGCATTCGGCGACCCCCGTCCACCCCCAAAAAAGCCAAGCGGTCATCATTTGCCCCAGCCCGCGACTGAACTACACCCCGGCAGGAAATGGACTCCGCCGGCCGAGACCAAGAAAACAGAGCCTACTACGACGCCTTCAGCAAAAACTACGAGCGGGTGCGTGGGGCCAATGACCCCGGGGGGTACCACGAGTTGCTCGACGAATTGGAGAGCGAGTTCGTGCGCCGCTTCGGGGCGGGTAAAGACGTGCTTGAGGTGGGGTGCGGAACCGGGCTCGTGCTCGACCGCATTGCCCGGTTCGCCAAAAGCGCCAAGGGGCTCGATTTGTCTCCCGGCATGCTGGAGAAGGCCCGGGAGCGCGGCCTAGACGTGGTGCTGGGCAGTGCAACGGCTTTGCCCTTCGCCGACAACAGCTTTGACGTAGTGTGTTCTTTCAAAGTGCTAGCGCACATCAAAGATATCGAGCTCGCTGTGTCTGAGTTGACCCGAGTAGTTCGCCCGGGTGGATACGTCATCGCTGAGTTCTACAACCCACACAGCCTGCGAGGCCTCCTTAAGCGGTTCCTGCCAGCCGGCAGGATTGCGCATGGCAAACGTGAGAGCGACGTGTTCACGCGCTTTGACTCACCAACTGCGGTGGCCAAACTCGTACCATACGGCTCTGAACTTGTGGCCTCAAGAGGCGTTCGTATATTAACGCCTACTGCACAACTGATGCGCATCGGCGTTCTCCGACCGCTCCTCTACCAAGCAGAACGCTGGCTTGCTGACTCCCAACTCAAGCGATTCGCGGGGTTCTACATTGTGGTTTGGAAGAAGCATTAGGCGCTGCTCTCCCACATAGGACACTTGCGTCACATGACTGAATTGTTCCTCATTCGCCCGGTCCGTGGGTACAACTTTTCGAATCAAAACGACTGGAAGCCCGACACCAAGTTGTGCCAGCCGCTCCGATCAAAAGAAGTCAATTGGTAATATTTGTCGAGAAATCCGCAGAATGCTACCCACGTTCGAACCTTACCGAACGGGCGGCGCGGCGATTACGGTGAGCCTGCGTGTTCCGCAAAAGTGCTCAATTACGCCACTGAAAATTGAAGGCATGGTGCTATTGGGCGCTGCTACACTGATGGGTGAAATCGAGGTTAGTGATGCAAAGACTCGTAACGGGAAGTGTTTTGTCCCTGGCGCTATTGAGTGCTGTTGGGTGTTCATCAGAGGTCAGCAGTCGCCCCAATGGCGGCACGGCTCCAGCAGGGCCCGCAACCAGCCCGACTGGGACCGGAACGCCTGGGACCGGAACAGGTGTGGGTACCCCTCCCCAGGCTCCACCAGGTGCTGCCTTCGGACCGACAGCTATTCGTCGCCTAACGAACACTCAATACAAGAACAGCGTCTCCACGCTTTTGAAGCTTGGTGCCGTACCCACCGACACATTCGAAACCGAGCCACTCAGCCAATCCACACGTTACCTCGACAACAACAGCGCTTCGCTGACAGTCTCGCCGATCCTGGCGAAACAGTATGCCACGCTCGCCGAGAAGCTAGTGAAAGCCTACACGGTAACCCCCTGCGCTGGGGGCTCGGAAACGGCCTGCGGGGATACGTTCATCCAAACGTTTGGGAGGAGTGCGTATCGGCGGCCGCTCAACGCTACTGAGCTGCAGCGTTACCAAGCACTCTTCGCGGGCGAGCTCTCTCGAACTGGGTACACGGGTGCGGTCACGCAAGTAATCGAGACGATGCTCCAGTCGCCCAACTTCGTGTACAGGGCGGAGCTTGGCGACCCAGCCCAAGGTGCCAAGCGTTCCTTGAACTCCCACGAAATCGCCACGGAGCTTTCGTATCTTCTGACAGACAATTTACCGGATGAGCCTTTGGCAGCCGCGGCCGACGCCGGGCAGCTTCTGACCGTGGAACAGCGTGAACAGCAAGCTCGAAGGCTGCTCACCCTCGACGGAGCGAAACCCACCCTCCGCCACTTTCTTGAGCTGTTTGTGGGCATAAGTCGGCTCGAAGAGCTGCCAAAAGATGCCAACGTTTACCCCACCTACACGCCCGAGCTTCGCGATGCGATGAAGCTAGAGACCCAAACGTTCATCGACGATGTATTGTGGCAGGGGGACGCAACCTTCAGCACACTGCTTACGGCACCCTATTCCTTCGTGAACGGTCCCCTAGCAGCACTCTATGGGGCTCCGGATCCCGGCCAGGGCGCTACCCTCGTGAAGACGTCGCTGAATGCCACTGAACGGTCCGGAATTTTGACGCAGCCCGGCGTACTTGCGCGGCACTCCAAAGCCTTCGAGTCTTTCCCGATTGGCCGGGGCAAATTCGTTCGCATCGGCTTGCTCTGCCAGGTGTTGCCCTCACCTCCTCAGAACCTCGGAGTGATGCCTGTTCCCGAAGATCCCAACCTCACAACTCGAGAACGCTTCCTGGCCCATTCGGCGAGCCCTAGTTGCTCAGGTTGCCACGCCTTGATCGATCCAGTTGGGTTTGGTCTTGAAAACTACGACGGCATTGGGAAGTTCCGAACCATGGAGAACGGCAAACCGGTGGACGCCAGCGGCAATTTTACCAGCACCATAGACATGGACGGCCCATTTCAAGGCGGTCCGGCACTGGCGCAGAAGCTTGCCGGCAGCATCGAAAGCAAGCAGTGCCTCGCGCTGCAGGCCTACCGCTGGGCGTTCGGCCGCGACGAAAGCAACAACGAAGCGGCTCGGGTGGACGCCATCGCCCAAGAGCTTGCTGCCGGTGGGCTCAACATCAAGGAGCTCGTTGTGGCCCTCACGAAGTCCGATAACTTCGCGTTCCGGAGCTTCAACTGAGCGCTCATACTAAGGAATTTGAGATGAAAGAGACTCGCACTATGTCTAAATCTGTTCTCAAACGCAGAAGCCTGTTGAAGCAGTTGGGCGCCGCAGCTTTCTTGGCGACACCGGTGTTCCGCTCCGTGCTAGCCGAAGCGCAAACCACGTTCCCTTTGCGTTTGATCTTACTCAATTTGCCGGGTGGCATTCCGTTCAAAGGCGGAGGCGATAGCGGCGGTCTCGATACCTACTTCGATGGTATTTACAAGCCGTGGGCTGCACTGCAGTCGGACATGATCGTGTTCGACAACGTGCAGAATAAGGCGGGCGACAAAGTTGCGACGTTTTTCGAACTAGAAGGCCACGGCGGCGGGTGTCGCTCCATCTTCGGCGGCGCGGTGAACGACCAAGGCTGCAAGGGAATGGCTGCTTGCGACGCCGGCCTCAACCCCGAGGATGAGGCAGCCTACAATGCGGTGGTGTACAGCTACGGCACCGCTACGACGATTGACCAGACGCTAGCGGCGGCAATTGGCCAAAGCACGCCCTTTGATGCGCTTCACTTTGGAACCCTTTGGGACAAAGGCCAGGGCGGCGATCATGCGGAGTGCTTCTACAAGGGTGGCCGTGCCGTGCGCCCCATGTCAGATCCAATGAGCGCGTTTACTCGCCTTTTTGGAAATGGGTTGCCCACTGTGGGCTCCACGCCGGCACCCACTACAACGGCTACGGGCACCGCCGCCCCCGACCCTGCGACGCTGAACCTTTATCAACGCGGCAAGAGCCGATTGGACCTCCTGTACGCCGAGATTGCCGATGTGAAAGCATTGGCTGGTAATGCGGAGCAGGCGAAGCTCGATCAACACCTCACCTCGCTGCGCGAGCTTGAGCGCGGCCTACCGATTGTTCCCGGAGGGGGAGGCGGTGGAGGGGGCACCGTTGGTGGCGGCGGACCTGCGAACCCCGGGCCCACCTGCGCGCTGCCGGGAATGGAAGCGCGTGTACAGGCAGGCACGGATGTGCGCCCGGTGAGTGCAGCCTTCAATGAGCTAGCTTACCAATCACTCAACTGCGATCTAACGCGCATCGTGGCCCTCCAGTGGCTATCCTCGGGAGACCACATCCCTCGCTTCCAATTCCTCGGCTGCTCCGGCGATCACCATGGCATGGAACACAGCATCAACGGCGGCGAGTACATTAAAGCGCAGACATGGATCTTTGAGCAAATGGTGGAGTTCGTGAACAAGCTCAAAAATACGCCCGAGGGCACCGGGAGCATGTTGGACAATTCCATTGTGTACCTCGCCTCGGAGATGGGCAACGGCTCTCACGTGCTTTCCCCGGCTCTTTCCACCATCATTGGCAAGGCCGGCGGCGCGTTCCGCACCGGACGCCGAGTGGACATGCAGGGGCGAAACATCAACGATATCCTCACCACAGTTGTGAACACGATGGGGCTCAACGCTGCAACCGTGGGTGACGCCGAGTTCAACACTGGCGCCATCAGCTTGAGCTGAACCTTCTTAACAAGGGCTTGCGTGTCGCCCCGTGTCGGGTCGACACGCGGTGCCTATTCCTAGAACGACCCTGAAAGACCGAACGCCACGTCGGTGCCCGCAAGGGCCACGCTTGGCCAAACGCGAACTAGCTCACGCGCTGCCCCTGCGCTTTTCTTCCGCCGCAGGGCTTCGGGCAACTCGCGGCGACGCGTAAAGCTAACTTCCGGCACGAAATTCAGCTGTGCTTCGAGCACTCCGCCAAGGGCCACGGCGGCAAACCCGTAGCCGCTCACTGTGGAAAGTGTGTACCACGCTCGGAGGTTCCTGTTAACGCTGCTATCCAACACGGCTTGATCCGTCGCCGTGGAGCGAGAATTGAGTGCATTTACTCCAGTGGTCTCTAGATTCACGTACGCCACCGTGGAAACAAGGGCTGTACCGGCCAGTATAGCCTCGCTACTTAACAACACCCACCCGAGGCCATCATTCCCGTTTTGGAATTGACCCACGCCGAACGGCAACGCCGCGATCCACCGACGATTCAGGTAGGTCACAGTCTCGGTAGCCGCAAAACGCTCAAGCGCTTTCACGCGCAACTCTTCCCGTGCTCTCTGCCCTTCCAACAGTTCCGTTTGAGCTTTCGCTGCTTGAACCCTCTTTTCCTCTTCCTTCTGCAGCACGAAGCGCAGGCGATCTTGAGCTTGAATGAACAGATCTACGAGGGCCCGAGGGAACGTCAAAGGATCGGGAGTGCGCATTCCAGGTCGCGCCCGGAGTGCGCTCTCCAGCGCCGTCTCAGCTCGAGCAGGCTGGCCGTCTCCTATGAGACAGGTGGCGAGCCACAGGCGACCTCTTTCAATCGCCAAAGGATCGGTCAAGCGCGCTGACGGTTCGCCGTCGAGGAGCGTACTGAGTTCATCGGCGCAGCGCCCGTACTCTCCACTTTGGTACAGCGTGATCGCCTTTTCCACACGTGCCCCGTCCGAAAGCTGAACGTCACGGGGCCCGGCTTCAGGCGGAGCGGGTGCAGGTGGTGAAGTGCTGGGCTCGGGCGCCTGCGCCAACACAGGCGAGAACAGCCCAACCGTGCAAGCGACCAAGGTTGCCAAAAATGAGAGGGAGCGTGAGACCATTCTGCGCAGCGAACCGCCCGAACGTTACCCGTGGTTACGGCCACGGAATGGCTAAGCGTTCTCCAGCTCGTAGGGTAACGTCAATACGCTTCGGTGCCAACGCGCTCCCTTGGGGTGGGAAAACAGTGCAATGTCCTTCCACCACAGGTTTGTCCATCGTCAGCTGCCGGCTTTCCTGGGCGACGAGCTCGCCCAGCTGGCCACAGCTTGCCTGCACCCCCAGGGGAGCCTGGAGGGTGAGCGTAGCGGGCCTGAGCTCTATCTTCCCGGAGACTATCAACTCGCTGTTCGGGTCAACGGAGGGCTCTATATTGCGAGTGATTTTGACGGCACCCACGCAGCAGATTTCGTTGGGTGGGACAAATTCGAAGGTATGCGGTCCAGTTGTTAACTGGAATTGCCGACCAAACCATTCCACTTCTTGGCCATCCACCTTCACGGTAGGGTTTTGCGGACCGGATACGACAATCTTCACCGCGCGCGTGGAGGCAAGCTTCGGCCGCGCGCGCTCTGACACTCCAGAGCGGCCACTGCCACGGGGGCTTGCCACTTGAATGTTGACGTCGCTCGTGGCTGGTGCTGCACCTTCGGGGACCTTCCCTCCTTGATGAGTAGCACGACTCGCGAGCTCCCGGACCTGGGCAACGGCGCCGGGCTTCTCAACCGCGCTCAAGTCCGATTGTTTGACCCAGCGGTAGATCCCGATGCCGACGACGGTGAGTGCCAGGAGTGAAAAGAACGCGCGCACGCCCCACAGCTTCAAACCCTGAAAACGCGCGAGCTTCGCGACTTCTGCGAGGAGCGCCTTGTCCTGTGGTTGGTAGGCCAGTGCCCGGTTGAAATCGTCAGCAGCAGCCCTGCCCTGGCGCGCTTTTCGGGCTTGACGCGCGTTCGACACCAGCCGTGGCACGACTCGGTCAGCGTATTTGGCTGTGACCGCGTCCGGATCTGCCAGGTATTCGGCCAGCAGCTCTTCACCGTTGATTCCAACGCGGAGCAGTTCGTCCCCGAGCGCCTTTTGCAGATCCCGGGCGTAGCGAAACCTACCCTCCGGCTCATGAGCAAGCGCTCGACCGATAATGCGTGCCCATTGCCCGCCAACCGTGGGCCGCACGCGATCGGCCGCGGCAAAGGAACCCTCTAGCACCCGCCGGAGCACCTGGGCTGGGTTGCTTCCTTCAAACGGCAAGCGCCCCGTCATGCACTCGTAGAGCATCACGCCGAGGCCAAAAACATCCGCGCGTTCATCCACGGAAGAACCTTCAATTTGCTCGGGGGCCATGTGCGCGGGCGACCCCAACACCTGACCAGTGGAGGTAACGCCTTGTGCATCCAGCAACTTGGCGATGCCAAAGTCCGTCATTTTAACGATAACCTGTGGCTTCTCCGTGCCGGTGTCGTGGGATTTGAGGTCCCGCGGCACCAAAATATTCTCGGGCTTCACGTCGCGGTGGATGACGCCCTTTTCGTGAGCGTGGGCGAGGGCGCCGGCTATTTGAATGCCGATGGCCGCACCCACCTCGGGGGGGAGATGGCCGCGTTCCTGAAGCAACTTGCGCAGGGTGGTGCCCTCTACGAGCTCCACCACCAAGTAACGCTCAGACTCACCTTCGTCCGATACGTCATAAACCTCGACGATGTTCGGATGCCGCAACATTGCGACCGCGCGTGCTTCGCTGACGAAGCGCGCCGAGACTTCTGCACTCTCCCGCAGGTGCCGATGGATGATCTTGAGCGCAACCTCTCGCCCGAGTCGCTTATCACGCGCTCGATAGACGGTTGCCATCCCGCCGTGGCCCAACTCCTCGACTAGTTCATACTTGTCGACCTGAGGCAGGCTTTGCGGCGCGAGGCTCATCCCTCATGCGTCCCTGGCACTTAGGGTAACGTCTCAACCCGAAGTGCGTTAGTTGAACCTTCGACGCCCATTTTCACGCCGTAGGTAAGCACGTACGACTGGCCGCTTGCTAGCCGCTGGCGCTCTTTCAAGTCCCGTGAAATGAAATCAATCGTGGCCTGAAGGTCTTGCTTGGCTCCTCCCCCTTCGAGGTATGCGGGCTCCACTCCCCATAAAAGGGCGAGCCGATTTAGCGTCACTTCGCTCGAGGAGTACGCAATGATGGGCACCTGCGGGCGCGCTTTTGAAACCAACTGCGCGGTAGCTCCGGATTCGGTGAGCGCCACAATCAATTGTGCACCGACGCTGGTCGAAATTTGACGTGCGGCGTAAGCAATCGCCACCGTGGCTGGCCCTCCGTTATCACCGCTCGGAGGATCGAAATACGCGCTCTCTTCGCTCCGCTCAATGATGCGGGCCATCATCGTGCAAGCACCTACGGCGTACTCACCAATCGCCGTCTCCGCCGAAAGCATGACGGCATCGGCGCCGCCGTACACCGCGGCCGCCACGTCACTCGTTTCCGCTCGGGTTGGGCGTGAAGAGTGAATCATCGACTGCAACATCTCTGTGGCAACGATCACCGGCTTACGAAAAAGGCGGGAAGCCTCTACAATTTGGCGCTGCAACACCGGCACATCTTCCGGCGGGAATTCCACGCCAAGATCTCCGCGCGCTACCATGATGCCGTCCGAAGCTCGCACTATAGAGTCAAGATTTCTAATGGCGCTCGGTGTTTCGATCTTCGATATAACGGGCGTGGGGCGACCCAACGACGCGCACAAGGCGCGAAGCTCGTGCACCTCCGAAGCCTCACGAACGAAGGAAAGCGATACCCAATCAACCCCCGCGGCAAGGCCTTGCTTGAGGTGCTCACGATCTTCGGTTGTGAGCGCGGGCAACTGGATCTGATCCGCTGGCAGATTCACTCCTGCACGCGGGCGAAGCGTTCCCCCGTGCTCCACGACGCAGTGAACTTCTTCACCTTCAATCTTCGTGACGAGCATCTGCAGGTGCCCATCGGCGAACATAATGTGGCTGCCCACAATCAGATCCTTGCTGAGGCGATCATAATCAACGCCAATTACGTTGTTCTGAGCTTTGAGCTCCGCTTCACGTAGCGGATCGCGAGCACCCACGAGCACGTGTGTTCCACCGACCTGGAGCTCCACCGGATCCCGGTGGAGCGTGCGGATCTTCGGGCCACATAGATCCTGAAGAATGGCGACTGGGATCTTGAGACGTTTTGAAGCTTCTCGCACGAGCGCAATTCGGCGACCGTGCTCGGTGGGGCTCCCTTGTGCGTAATTGAGGCGAGCGACGTTCATTCCCGCGAGAATGAGCTTTTCAATTTGTTCGAGTGTGTCGACGGCGGGGCCAAGCGTGCAGACAATTTTGGTACGACGAGTCATGGGGAGATTCAGGTTTCCGCGTTGTGACTAAAGGGAGGCGACGAACCTAGCTTTTGCCGAACCGGATGACCAGCCCCGACCTCAGCCTTCCAAGAGAAGACGAGTTAGGTTGACCCGATGCTTCCCGCTGGTATGCAGATGCCACCTTGGAAACCGAAACGATGGGCTTTCGACGCAACGCGCAACAAGAGGCCCTCATGGGTGGTATGCGCGTCGCAGACGCGGTGAGTCAGGCGAACGTCACGACGCCGGCGTACGTTTACGATGTTGGAGCGATGGCGCAGATCGCGGCAGAAGCGATGGCCGCCTTCGGCACGCAGCGAGGCTTCATCGCATACGCCGTGAAAGCGAACTCGGCAGGCACGGTTATTCGGGCCATCACGGGCCAAGGCGCCGGCGCGGACGTGGTGAGCGGTGGAGAGCTCGAACTTGCTCTCGCTTGCCAGGTGCCCAGAGAGCGAATTGTGATGAGCGGAGTCGCCAAATCGGACGACGAAATTGAGCGCGCCATCGGGCGCGGCATTTTGGCGCTTCAGGTGGAGAGTGTTGAAGAGCTCGCTCGGGTGAGTGCGCGCGCACAAGCCCTGGGTGTTCCGGCTAGAGTCTCGCTGCGCGTCAACCCGAATGTGCGGTTTGAGACCCACTCGCACATAGCTACCGGGCACGATGCCGCAAAGTTCGGCATTGCTGTGAACGACATACCTGCCGCGTTTGAGGTGATCGATCGCCATGCCGCAACGCTGAAGGCAGTGGGGATCTCGACGCACGTGGGTTCGATGTTAAGCACTCCGGAGCCGTACCTTGAGGCGGCCCGAGTCGTGTGTGAGATTGCCAAGGCTCGTCAGGAAAAGGCTGGCCCCCTCACCTTCTGCGACTTCGGTGGCGGCTTTGGGATCAACTATGGCAGCGGTACCTACGCCCCTATCGGCGACTACATTCGTGCTGCGTGCGGTCTGCTCAAAGAGTACGCACTCGACGTACAACTCATCGCCGAGCCGGGTCGCTCCTTGGTGGGTGCCAATGGAGTACTCGTCGCTCAGGTGCTCTCAGAGAAACACGCCAGCGGCAGGCGTTGGCTCATGATCAACGCAGGCATGAACGACTTGATTCGCCCCGCGCTCTACGGCGCACACCACCGCGTCGAACCACTCACAGGTGGCACCGGCACTGTGGAGTGGAAGGTGGTGGGGCCCGTATGTGAAAGCTCGGACGATTTTGGCCAGCACCTCTTGGGTGAGCAGGCGCCGAGCCACGTCGTGATTCGGGACGCAGGAGCTTACGGCTACGTGATGGCAAGCCAGTACAACGCTCGAGCGCTGCCGGCAGAAATCTTTGTACGAGCTGGGCGCATCGTGAGCGTGTCCCCAGCCGAAGACCCGGCTGAATGGGTCAAACGCCGCGCCCGCGCGTGACTAATCAGTCTCGGTGCCGCGCTTAACTTGTATGGCGGGCATCGACTGCGAGGAGCGACTGCTCGCTCCGCGCTGCCCCCGAGTACCCTGGCGCGAACTCGGAGGCTTGAGTGTCCCCGAATCTAGCCGGCGTGCGCCGCTCCCGCGCGCGGGGGGCGCGATCGAACGCGTACGGTGCACCTCCCCTTCTACATAGAGCTCAACGCCCAATGAACGGCAACGACGCGCCAAGCGGTCCATATCCACCCCCGCCGCGAGCAGGAGACCGGAAGGAGGCGAAGGATCAATAAATAGATCTGCGGTCTGCCGGCGGCTTCTCAGGAGCTCTCGAATTTCGGGATCCTCAACCCAAATGAAGCCGGCGGTGGCCACGAACTCGGCCCGGCCAAGCACGGCTGTAGCCTGAGCCAAAAGGCGTGCAATCGGATCGGGCAGGGCCGCCACAGCCTCCAGCCGAGCCTGAATGACCTCACCTTCAAAGCCCGCACTTAACGCCTGCGACACCGTCTGCGGGCTTATGGCGAGATCGAGCGCCCCCGTGCAACGGCCAATCTCAACAAACGGTGAAAGCGCCACCACCTGACCCACGGTAGCGGAACGCCCTACACGCAACGTTTGATTATCAACAAAGCGACAAACATCTTCGGCCTCTGGCTCGCCGGATCCATTAAGAAGCTCCCGCCCACGCGGAGTGATGCGAATGGTGGGCAGTACGTTTTCGCTATCGGAGTCACTCTCAGGATCTCCGAGGTCCACAATTCCGAGCACATGTAGGCTCTCAAGCGCCACTTTTGCCGCGATTTCAGCGGGGCTCAAGGCTTCCACCATTGCCCGTTGAGCCCAGCGCTCAATCAAGCGGGTGAGCCCGGGAGTTCGGCTGTCCGAGCGCACATAACTTGCGACGGCTTCCCAGGGAGCCCAGCGGCCGTCGCTCAGCTCCCGAAGAGCCTCCAATACCATCGAGCGGATCACGCCGACCGCACTCGCCTCCCGAGCTTCACCCTGAGCACGCACCACCTCACCATCGGTGCGCGCTTCATCCCAAGCGCCACCGCGTTCCCACGCACGGAACAGCTCGCGCAGTAGACCACCCACCGTATACGAGCCAGGGGGGGACGCCACGCCCATGGCCGATGGGTCCCAGAGCCCAATCGCACGGCTCAGGGCGGCTACCATCGCGACATCCTCAGGCGAACGACCAAAGCGCGTTGCAAACTTCGCAATCAACGAACGTGGAGTACCTACCCCCGCGCGCACCTCCACACCCGGGTCTCGCACGACGAGCGCCATAGCCAGCGCGAGCGGTACTGGATCTTCCGCAAAACGAGCTCGCCTGGGGGAATGATCTTCGCCCAGCACAAACGTACGGATATCGCGACGATGCGCTTCACGCTCCTTGCGCCTCTCAGCCCCCACCAACTCAGCCACCTCGGTGGGAACCAGGTGGCGATTGGGATGCACCGGCATCAGAAAGCCGCGACGCTCCAGAGCAAATCCAACGCCCCGCCTAGATGGGGTGGCCCCCATAGCGCCCCGAAGGCGCATCGGCTCGCGCTCAAGATCCAACAGCTCCTCCGTATCGACCTCGCCGCCAACACGCTCGATGGCCTGCAAGAGCTTGCGCTCCATCGGCGCCAGCTTCTCAACCTCTTGAGCAAGGACGCTCGGATCAGACACAGCCTCCCATGCTACTTCCAAAGAGAGGGCCACAGGTGGCGTCGCGGTACGCCCCAAGTAGTGAGACGCAATGCTAGAAGCGACGTCCGGATGGAGCTGGGCAAGAAGCGCTCGTAGCCCACGAGGATCTTCACCCTCCCAGGACTTCAACTGCATCATGAACGCAATGGGTAGGACGAGCAGTACGTCACCACCCGCAAGGTCGCGCGCGTACACCATTCCACGTTGCACGAGCGGCTCGACGGCCGCAGGAAGCTCGGGGACCCTCAGAGCTCCTTTGGCTTCGGCGATTCGGTACAAGAGCTCGCGCGTGGGCCCTGGGAAGTGGTTGGGGTCCCTCGCTTCAGGCAACATGAGCAGTGCGCGCGCCACCTGGGATGAGACATCAATGCGCTTGTTGGCGTCTACGGAGATGCCGATGCGCTGGATGATCGACCCCAACTCCGCTTCCGGGAGCTGACGGAGGATTTCCTCAAGCCGCAGGGAAAGGACTGGCGGGGGCGGATTCTTCGACTTCGGTGCACGCGTCATTGGGGAAACTCGGGGGCTCATTAGGTCCCAAGCTGGGACAGAGGCCGGGCTAGAAGCAGGGAAGCAAAACCTGAATACGCCGCGTTGTCCAGGCCTACTTGGCCGAACGGCCGCATGATGAACGATAGATCGGGGAACGATGCCGTTTGAGCGGGGCTGTGTCCACCCTCGTTCTTCGGGATCTGCACGGTGGCCTCACGCCGCTCCGCACGGCTTTCGGCAAAACTTGAACAGCGAGTCTCAGCGCGAGACGTTCTAAAGGAGCCTTCCTGCACCGCATCGTGGCAAGCTCGCGGCCAATGATCCTGCGCGACCCCATTCACGGCCTGGTTTCTTTTGAGGGGCCCGAAGAATCCATCGTCGAAGCTCTGCTCGAAACCCGCGAAATGCAGCGGCTGCGCCGCATTCGTCAATTGGGGCTCGCTTCACTTGCCTACCCCGGCGCTGAACATACTCGCTTCTCGCACGCCATTGGTGCTGCCCACGTGATGAAGCAGCTCCTTTCGCACCTGCGCTCCCTCGACAATGAGCTTCCGTTTTGGCAGCGGGTTACCTCCGATCGAAAAGTGGAGGCACTCGCCGCCGCCCTCTTGCACGACATCGGACACGGGCCTTTCTCGCACCTATTCGAAGCAGCCCTCCCCGAAGGTGGGCGGCATGAAGCGTGGACGACGCGCATCTTGCTCGACGAAGCCACAGAGGTGCATCAGGTCCTCCAAAACTACGAACCGACGCTCCCGAAGCGCGTAGCCGAACTCGTAAATGGTCGCCACGAACTTCGCTACCTAGCGCGAGCCGTAAGCGGCATCTTCGACGTGGATCGCTGCGACTACTTGCTCCGCGACGCGTACTTCACCGGCGTAACGTACGGGCATTTTGACCTCGATTGGCTCATTCGCAGCCTACGCTTCGGCATCCCCGAAAACGATCAAAGCGCGCCCCCTCTGGCTATCGACGGAGCTCGCGGCCTCCCAGCCATCGAATCTTTCGTGCTCTCCCGAATGTTCATGTTTCAGCAGGTTTATTTTCACAAGGCCTGCCGTGCGAGCGAATGGATGCTCACCGGAATTTTGGCGCGGCTTCGCACGCTCCTAGGCAACGGAAAACGCATTGAAGAGGTGCCTCGCGCTTTGCGCGACCTCTGCACCACCGGAGAGGCCACCCTTCATGATTACCTCGACATGGACGACAGCTCCCTCTGGCATAGCATCGGCGCCTGGCGCTCGGCACAGGATCCAATCCTGGCCGATCTTTGCCAACGCCTCGTGGCTCGGCGCCTCTTCAAAACCTACGACCTCTACGGCGACGCCGCAGCACCCGGGCCAAGACGGCAGGCACTCGAGGTGGCCCGTTCGCTGTGCAAGGCACAGGGCTTGGATCCAGACACCTACGTCGGGCTCGACACCGCCTCTATTGCACCGTTCGAAGACGGCGATGAACCCTTGATGGTGGTGTTTCCGGAGGGTGAAACCCGCCGCCCCGGCGAGGTCTCCTTCTTGCTCAGCCGCCTGCGCGACGAACACATGGAGCGCATCCGCCTGATTTTTCCACCGGAAATTCGCGCTGATTTGAAGCGTGAGCTCGCTACACGAAAATGGATCCCCTAAGAGCGCGCAAGGCTTCGATGTCACGGCTTTCATTCCGGAATCTGCGCAACATGCGGCGCTCGTGGGCCCACCGAGCAGGTGCGATGGTGGCCGTGTTTTGGTTTCTCCTCGGCGCTGGCACCGCACAGGCAGCTTCGTCGACGACGTCGGACGGAGTGTATGGGCGCTTCGATGGTGATCTGGATCTTAGCTTGCGTGCGGGGCCGCACATAAGCTTTGGCGAGCCAGGAACACGGCTCGTGCTCGGTGCGGAAGGCCATATTTTCTGGACACTGGGCGTCTACGCCAATTACGAAGAGACGCTCTCAAAGCAAACATCCGGCGCTGGCGTGGACCGCGCAGGAAGCCTGGGTATGCTGCTCAGGCCATTGTTCTTGTTGCGCTGGCGGGAAGATCTTGAACGAGGGCCAGCGGTATTGGATCTCACGCTCGATTCGCTGACGCTCGGGGCCGGTGGCTTTGCAACAACGCCGAGCGGAAAAACCTTCGGCGACGGAGGCGGTGGCGAAGTGTGGCTTGAGTTCGGCGTTCCGCTCCTTGGAGAAGCCAACGGAGTTTGGCTTATGGCTCAAAGCGGGCTGCGCTCCGGCGGAGGAGAAGGCTTTTTTGGGCGCGCGCTGTTAAGCTTCGATTGGGTATTCTTGTCGCCAGCTACGGCGAAATTGCCGGGGAGGTAGGGGCAGGGTGTCCGTCATTCCAAGAGGATCCCTTCCGCTTTGAGGATACTGAGCAGGCCTGGAGTGGCACTTTCGAAGGGAATGAGATCCACCCTAAACCCCTCAGCATCGCGTTCCAGATCTGCTCCCGCTCGAAAGAGCTGATCGATTGGTAGGCCCTCGACCACTAAGTCAATATCTGAAGTTGTCTTGAAGCTCTCGGGAATACACGTTGAACCAATCAACCAAACCCTGCGCGCACCGAAGCCACCCCGGAGCGTTCGAGCCAACCTTTCCGCGATACCGCGCGCGCGGCTCGCGAGCTCTCGAGCACGACCTGCACTTTCCGCATCTCGCGCTCTCCAGGCCCGGAGGTAGGGCTCGTGCTCTTCTATCACCCGGTGAGCGTAGCAGAGAACGCGCGCTTGGTGGGGAGGGACGTTTACGGGGCGGCCTTCGGCTGCGGATTTGGTGAACCAGGCCCACCTCCCGCGTATTCCCGCGCTAGATCCCGAGCACGCGCACAGATGGGAAGACCTCCTGAAACTTCGTAAGATCGCCGACGTCGGCCGAATACACCACGTCGCCGCACATGGCAGCTGACGCCATCACGACGGCGTCGATGGCCATGTTTGGCCGCACCTGCAGCCTGGCCAAAGCTACACCCGCGAGTTGCTGGCCTAAACCGACGTTAAGTAGGTCTGGTAGTGGTCGGGGTCGAGAATGGGCAACCTGTCGTTGCTTGCAACGATTGACATCCAGTACGGCCCGGCGAGCTTCATGAACGCCTCGTAGAGCCCACCCATGGTTGGGGCTTCGCCTTCGAAGTAAAACAGCTTCCCCGCCACCATGTCCTCAATGTCGGCCCGTTTTTCCGCTGGAAACGCCTTCACGTCACCCCAGAAGTAAGCCTGGCCGTCCAACTCCACCACGCGACCGAGCACAATCTCTCCGGGACTTCCTCCCTCGATCGACGGGACCACCTCCGTCACGCGCTCAGTGAAGAGCTCCCGGTATTTGACGACCTTAGCGGTGCGTAAAATCTCTTGGTAAAGGCCAAGGCGAGTCGGCCTTATTGCCGAAAGAAATACCGCGAAGTGCTCGCGCCCATTTTCATCCAGGAAGTCCTCAAAGCAATCGAGCAGAGTGCGGCCATTCGACTCACAAGGGAAATCGAACATGATCCAACTCGGCACGAACATCCCATCTCTGAAAGCGGCATCCCTCGTAAATAACCGGTCGAGCTCTTTCCAGCAGCGCGTTAGCGGCGGGAACTTATTCTCGACGACGCAAGCTGTGGCGAACAACTGGCAGAAACGAAACGAACGCACCGTGTAGCCTATGATGGGCGGCCCAGGGAATGCCTCGGTCAGAAAGGCGTGCGCGTGCTTCACGTTGCGCAGCTCATCGAGCGTCATGCTCGGGAGCACCTTCCCACCTGGCACCATGCCTCGCCAGGCTGGCTTCTTCTTCTTCGCGTTCTTAGGTTTCGCTTTCGCCATTCACCACGTTTCCAAGCCAGAAGTACCGATTCGGCGAGCCGTGTTAGCGCGAGCGCCGGCTTTGGTAAACGAATATCTACGGAGCGTCGCAAGCTTCCAGTTTTGCCACTCGTCACGCGTAGCCGGCGCTCCTCGCGCGTTTGAGCCGAGGCGCAAGCTATGGGATGACCGTCGCGGCCAATCCAACCCTTGCGAGAAGGTCTCAAATCAATCGGCTAATAATCGGTAACTGTCGCCGTCGATCTCGGACCTTCAAGTCCGTCGGGGGCGATCCGGTCCTTCGCATGAGGTGGTTTGCCGCACCTTCTCACAACGTGCAGCGGGGGCACGAAGCTTGGGCAGCCAGCCGTTTGCACCGCTGCTCTTCCACCATGAAATTCCCGCATCGACTGCGGGATATTCATCGCGCCTGGTTGGAGCGTGGTTCGAGCGAACCACCGACATGGCTCCGGTCCGAACCGCTGGCGTCGCTGATGGGTCACTTGAAGCGCAGCCGCATCGTCGCTTTGCTCCGCCCTCGTCAGTACCCGACGACGCCCCCTACTGGACCACTCACAACGGTGCCGCACTTGACCTTCTCCTCTTCAAGGGCGGCCGCCGCGTAGGTATCGAGTGCAACCGCGCCGACGCACCCACGCTTACCCCCTCAATGCGCATCGCCTTAGCCGATCTCAAGCTCGACGAGCTGCGCGTCGTCTACCCCGGTGCGAAACGCTATGCGCCTGCTAAGAAAATCGAAGTCGTGCCGTTGAGCCAACTAAGGAGGGCTAAAGCTTCAAGTTGGCGTGAGGCGAGCGGCGTAGCTCGAAAACACCAACTTCCGGTTCCGGGCGAGATCTATCCGAGTAATCTGGGACGGGCAGCTGTGTTCCAGCACGGAGGATGTATTCGTAGATTTCCGCTCGAGCTACGCCCGTTCGTTCTAGGACTCAGGCGCTCGTGAGAGCGTCGCGAACGCGTTCTCTGAACTTCTCGATGGGTTTGGCACCTGGGAGGCGTGCCCCATTGATGAAAACGTGGGAGTGCCGCGCGCTTCGACATCACGGGCTGTGCTACTCCAAAACTTCATCCAGGCTCTTCGCTGTTACCGCTCGCAACGTGTACTCATCCAGCACGTCGACCGACGCTGCTCGCACTTTCGCTGCAAGAGATTCACTCACAGGACCGAACCGGTAGGTGAGCACCTTCAACACCGTTTCGGCCCTGCCTTTCGCTTCACCCTCCAGACGAGACTCCACGAGCGAGTTCCTATACATGCGCAAATCGTCTTCGCGGGCTTGAGCGCGCCGACGGGCCTGTGGATCGAGCGAGAGCTTGTCGAGGTCTTGCACTGCTTGGGCCATGATGGGGTCTTCCTTCGCTAGGGTATCAAACTCTTGATCTGTGGAAGCTCCGAGAAACCTGGCCCAACGCTGCAACCGCAGTGAAACATCGAGGGCCTCGGACAGGTGCGGCAACTGTAGCACATGGATCTGAAAGTGGTCGCTCAGCGGGTAGCCGCAGCTCTTTTCTAAAGCCAGAAAAGTGTTGTGGAAACGCCCAGTTGGTACCACCGTTGACGTGCACCACACCACTGAGACCGCAGGGCGAAGTGCCGAATATTCCTGCCCCCTCGCCAGCGTGTCAGTGTAGTTGCGGCCCCAATAGAACAGCAACCGGGAGGGGAACGCCGGCCGCCCTTGCGCTTGCATTTCTACATCAACAAGGGAGCCATCTCGGAACCGGGCCCGAACGTCCAGGCGGATCGCTTTGTCCCCAGTGAGATCCCCGGGAATTTCCGGATCGAGGACCTCGAGACTCTCGATGGGCGAAGGCGGGTCAAGAACCGCTTCGATCATATCCACGAGCAGTGCTTGGTCCGACACGAGCAGGAGCTTGAATACGAGATCATTGGTGGGGTTCAGGCGCACACCGGTCACGTTAGTGCAGCTCGTGGGTGGTGGAAATACCCCTCACCTCCCCCCAGCCTCCCTCAACGCACGCTGAATCATTCGCCGAAACTCAGACGGGCTCGGTGCGCCGCTCAGAACATAGCCGTTGACCGTGAACGAAGGCACAGTGGTGAGGCCAGCTTGCTGCGCAACTGCAGCATCTGCGCTAGCCATCGCAGCATGCTTGTTGGAGGTGAGCGCTCGTTTGAACTTGGGGACATCCAGCTCTAGATCTTGGGCCAGCTTTTCGAGCGAGGTTGGAGAAAACGGGACGGGGGCGCCTTGGGATTCGAGCAGGCGGTTGTGATAGGGCCAGAATGCGGCGGCGCCTTTCTGGGAGAACACTTCTCGAAGGGCTTGGGCAGCGCGGAACGGATCGGAGCTGGGAGCGGCTGCGGCGTTTCGCCAGATGATTTGAACGTCCTTGGGGTATTCTTTCACTAGGTCGTAGAGGAGGAACATGGTTCGAGCACAGGTTTCGCAGGGGAAGGTGGACCAATACTGGATGACCACCTTTGCCTTGGGAGCACCGAGGAATGGCGCGGGAGCGCTTGGCGGCGGGAGGTCGCGCTTATCTGGGACGGGCAGCTGTTTTCCGGTGCGGAGGATGTGTTCGTAGATTTCGGCTCGATTTATGCCCGTTTGTTCTAGGGCTTGGGCGCTTGTGAGAGCAGCGCGAATGCGTTCTCTGAACTTCTCGATGGGTTTCGCACCGGGGAGGCGCACCCCATTGATGAAAAAGTGGGGAGTGCCGCGCGCTTCGACATCACGGGCCAGTTCTATATTTTGGTCGACCTTCGCCAAAACTTTAGATGTTGCGTTTTCTGGATCGAGGCTCGACCAGGGGATGCCCAGTTTTGCAGCGATAGCGCGCAGGCCAGCCGGATTTAGGTTCGCCTGGTTCTCAAAAAGCAAATCGTGGGCGCGCCAGAAGTCTGAAGTTCCCCTCTGCGCGTGAACAGAGCGCGCGAAACGTGCTGCTGCCCTGGCGTGGGGATTGAAGGGCAAAGGATCATCCTTCCAGACAACTCGAAGGTCGCGTGGGAACTCGTGGCGCAGGGCCGTGAGCGTCTGTGCTGCGCGTTTTGCGGGTGGCGATTCAAAGTCCGAGAACGCAACCACCGTCACCAAGGCGTCGCTTGGTCCTGCAACTGGATCATCGGGGTGGATGGGCACCCGCCATACTGCTAGGTCGGGACCGTGTGGCGCCGTACGTTCTCTCTGAACTCCTGAGGTAGACGCGGGCGGAGCTACAATTGGATGAGCACCTGACGGCGATCCAAGTTCCAAAGAAGGGCTTGGGGAGGAATGGAGGCCACCCGTACGAAGGCCACCCCAGAGCGCGGCTGCGCCCAGGGCGGGCAAAATCAGGAGAATTGCGGCTCGACCTCGCTTCATGCCCGTAGCGGGGGACTACATATTCTGGCTCGCTGGCGATAACGAGTGTCAGTTGTGGTTAAGCAGTGATGAGTCCCCGACCAAGGCCAAGCCGATCGCGTGGGTGAGCCCGTATTCACCTATGGGCGACTTCAGCGGGCCAGAACAAAAATCAAGCGCCATTCGGTTAGAAGCTGGCAAGTTATACTACCTCGACCTTTTTCACCGTGAAAACCTGGGCGACACCCATGCCGTCGTGCGCTGGAGCAAACCCGGGGAATCGGAGCTCGTACCCGGTGAGATTGTTCCAAGCAGTGCGCTGGTAACGGCGATTCCCCAATAGGGCGTTCCGCGCCTCGAAAGGAGCTCCCTCAACGACCTCGAATGCGCTGAAGCTCCAACTCCAGCTCCGCCACATGCGCCACGGCTTGAGTTTGTGCTCCCCCATGAATGCACCGCTTGGGACCAAACGGAGCTGTAGGGGCCAGGCCACGGGGGCAGTCCTGGGCGGAGCTGAGGGTTCCACTACGTTTCGAAGGAAGCCAATTGACTAGCCCCCCTCAAATCCCCTTCAACACCCCCTCCGCACGCGCAGCCTCAATATGTTGCGCAATGGTGGCTCGCTCTCGCGCCACAAAATCCCCAACGGCGCGCGCCAATACCGGGTGCTTCAAATAGTGCCAAGAATCTGTAGCCGTTGGCTCGAAGCCTCGCGCCACTTTATGCTCACCGCCGGCACCTGGCTCAAAAATACTCAAGCCTCGCTGGATGCATTCCTCGATACCTGTATAGAAGCACACCTCAAAATGCAGGAATGGCCGCTCCGCGCGCGCGCCCCAATAGCGGCCATAAAGTGCATCTTTGCCCAGGATATTGAAGGCTCCGCCGATCGGTTTGCCGCCTTCCCAAGCCATCACAATGTGCAGGGATTCCGGCATGGCAGTGCAGATCTCAACGAAGAATTCGCGTGAAAGATAGTGCCGCCCCCAATAGTGCTTGCTCACCGTATCCGCGTAAAATTCGTACATGGCGTGCACCACCTCTTCGGTGATGCTCGGGCCCGTGTGCACCCGAATCTCAAGACCTGATGCGAGCACTTCTCGTCGCTCGCGCCGGATCTGGTGGCGGCGCTTGGAGCTGAAGCGCGCCAAGAAATCATCGAAGGATTTGTACCCGTAGTTCGTCCAATGAAATTGCACGCCTTGACGGTGCAAGAGCTCGGTGGTCGCGAGGATCGAAGCCTGTGCCCGATTAGGGAAAAGCAGATGCGCACTCGAACAATCGAGCTCACCCACTAAGCGCTCCAAGGCGTGAGCCAAGACTTGCAGGAGCTGTGCTTCATCATGCCCCTCACGCACCAAGAGCCGCGGGCCACTCGCAGGCGTGAAAGGCACTGCTAATAGCAATTTCGGATAATACGGCGTGCCTAAGCGCTGGTGTGAAAGCTCCGCCCAGCTGTAATCGAACACGAATTCGCCTTCGCTGTTACCCTTCAGGTACGCCGGCGCAACAGCCACCAGCGCGCCCTCTTCCCAAAGCGAAATATGCGAGGGCTGCCAGCCTTTTTCAGGCGCAACGCAACCCGTTTTCTCCAGCAGGGAAAGCCACGTGTAAGAGAGAAACGGTGGATCCTTCGGATGGAGCAGCGCATCCCACGCCGCTTTTCCAATCTCGCTGATGCTTGCGTGGGTTCTTAACTCGAAGGCCATCTTTCAAATCCCCGGAAGCCTACAGAAATCTCCTGAACTGATACAGGAAGAACTCCACCGAGCGTTCCACGAACGAACGGCGTTCGAACTCGCTCAGCACAATCTCACGGCATTGCTCTAGGTCTGCCAAGAAGGAGGCTTCCATCTGCTGGGCAAAGCCGGCATCCAACACGCCCACGTTCACCTCAAGGTTCGTGCGAAAGGACATGTGATCTAAGTTAAAGGTGCCCACCGTGCTCCACAGGCCGTCCACCACTGCTGTTTTCGAGTGCAAGACGCTGGGCAGCCACGCAAACAAACGCACGCCATTTCGCATCAGCCCGCCGAAGGTGCGTTGGCCCGCATATTTTGCGATGGGCACATCGCTCTTCATGGGCACCACCACGCGTACATCTACCCCGCGCCGAGCGGCTTCCGAAAGCGCCTTTCGAACTCGGCGATCCGGAATAAAGTAGGCATTTTTCAGCCAAACGCGCTGTTTGGCGCCGCGAATGCGCTCAAGGTAAGCGGAGAGGATCTGATAGCGGCGCCGCGGGCCGTTCTGCGAAAGCACGCGCACCATGGCCGCATCGGCAACTGGGGCCGCTTCTGAAACATGTGGATGCATCGTTTGGCGCCCACGCTCTCGGCGATGAGTCTGCCAAAAACAATCGGCTAGAGCTGCCACCGCCGGGCCTTCCAGACGAACAGCATCATCGCGCCAACCATCACCACCAGCCGCCACTGGGAGCGACTCCTTGGACAGATTGAGGCCACCTGTGAACCCGACCTTACCATCTACCACTAAGATCTTTCGGTGGTCTCGCAGGCTGAGCCGACGCCAGGCAAACCGCCGTCGCCACGGAGCGATGGGGCCATACTCTATGACCTCCACGCCCGCGGCGCGCAGCGTCTCGAAGAGCGCTTCGTCCGTATCCCAAGAGCCCAAGGCGTCGTACATCACCGCTACCCACACTCCCCGTGCGGCCGCCTGACACAAGTGCTCACAGAAGCGCCAACCCACGGTATCAGAAGCAAACCAATACATCTCCAGCAACACCTGATGTTTGGCTTGATCGATTTCCCGGATCATCGCGTCGAACGCGAGCACAGGTTCGGTCAGGAGCTCCACGCGCGTGCCAACGATGAACGTGCCTGAGTCTCTTTGGGGTCCGAAGGGAAAACGCCGAGACATGGATCCTTTAACCGAGCCGTCGATTCATAGTGCCAAAGGCTGCCGAACGCCCGCGATTGTTGGCCACGCGCGCGCCTTACTGGCCAAATCGCCTGCCGCGTGGTTTGGTTCTGGGGCGCATGACCCGCACAAGGATAGCCCCATTTTGCTTCGTTTTCGGCCTCGCCTTTTCCGCGGCTTCCGCCTGCGAACCTGATAGGCCCGTCCAGTACCCGAACAACTCTCCGCCTCCTGGCTACGCGCCACCCTACGCACAGGGCCCAGGTTATGCGCCCCCGCCTGGTTACGCTCCCGGCCCAGCCCCTGCACCTCAACCTGGATATCCGCCGCCGCCAAGCTATCCGCCGGCTCCCAGTACCTCTCCTACACCAGCTCCCGCGGCTCCCAATTACCCACCGCCAGCTCCACCGGCACCACAGCCTGGGCCACAGGTTACCAGCGATCCGATCAACAACATCGACATGGCCTTTCTTCATGGCCGAGCACAAGCTATTTTGGCAAATTTGATCCAAGCACTCCCGGATCCGAAGCGTAGCCGCGTTGCGAGCATTCCGCTCTTGTTCGATAACAACCTCGCCGAAGTGAACGCATTTGCTTCGTGCTCGAAGGACAAAGCGGCCATGGTAATTACCGCTGGAATTCTCGATATTGAAGCCAATTTGGCGCAAGCCGCCGCGACGGACGAAGTGTTTGGGACGCAAAAGCTTGGCGAATACATCAGCCTTGTGGCTAGCAAACTCAAGGCCGATCAACCTCCGCCGCGCCCAGCACCTGGCTTTTACACACCGGCGCAGGCCCTCGATTCTCGAAAACTTGCGCGCCAACACCAGCTGCTGGACGAACAAATTGCCTTTGTCTTGGGGCACGAGCTTGGCCACCATTACCTTGGGCACCTCCCCTGCACAGCCCAGGGGATGGCCGTCACTGCCGCCGAGCTTTCGCACATTCTTTCGAGCCAGGTGCCTGTATTCAACCAACCGAATGAATACGCGGCCGATGTGGCGGGCACCGTCAATGTGCTCGATGCGGGAGCGCGGATGAGCGGCTACCGCTGGACCGAAGGGGGAGGCCTACTCACCATGAAGTTTTTCGCCGGCTTAAGCGGCGGCGGCGATATATTTGATTTCGCCCGTTCTCACCCTCCTTCAGAGCTACGCGTGCCCGTAATCCAAACAACCGCCAACAGCTTGCGCATGGGCATTCGTCCGTTCTTTTGAGCTCGCTTTCGCTTTCACCTAGGCCGGGAAAAGGGCGACAATTTTCGCATGAGCAAGACCGAAAAGCCCACTCCACGCCGCCTGAAAAAGGCCAGGGCCGAAGGCGATCTGCCGTTTTCAAACCTCTTTCTCGTGTGCGGTAGCTTGTCGCTAGGCTTGGCTATCTTACCGAAGATGCTGGCTGCAGGCTTGAGCGTTTGGCGTGAGGAGCTCATCCTGGCAGTACAATTTCAAGGAGATCCGCAAAAGCTCTTCACGGGGCTTGGGGCGCGCCTCGCAAAAGACATTCTTCTGTTAACATCACCCATTCTCTTGCTCGCGGCCGCAGCTACCGTGCTGGTTGGCCTTGGGCAAACAGGGGGCAACATCGCGCCGAAGCGTCTCCATCTGGATCTTGGCCGCTTAACATCGGGAGGCGGCTTGCGACGCATTTTCTCTGGGGAACCATTCGGGCGCATTTTCCGTGGGCTCCTTGGAGCTGCCTCGGTGCTCTTCGCTCTCCTCATGTTGCTCAAGCATCATGCGGTAGATATCGCCGCGTCCCTGGGCAACCTACCTGGAGCATTTCTCGTCGCGGGCGAGCTCAGTTATCGGCTCGGCTGGGTTGCCGCAGGTGGCGCGCTGCTACTCGGAAGTTGGGAATTTTTCGCGGCTTATGGCGCATTTCTGGCCCGCCACCGCATGAGCCGTGCCGAGGTGCAGGCCGAAGCACGCGAAGCAGAAGCGGATCCAGATCTTCGCGCACGCCGACGCCAACTGGAAGCCGCCGAGCTGCAACGGCAGAGTGCCAGCTAAAGGCGCGCCTGAATCACTCCGCGCCGACCATTCACTAGCCACTCCGGATCTTCTTTCGATAACGCTTCTGCTCCGCCGGGAGCTAGCCCAACCACCACCTCGGATTTGAGCGTTCTTAGCGCCACCAGTGGAGCGGGGAAATAGCCTACAACGGCTGAGAACGAGGTATCCGCGGGCCAGTGAGCATCCGAACATAGCCGCCGATAGTTGGCATCACCCTTCAAGATAACGAGCGCACATGGAGACAAACGTGTTCGCAATGCGAGGGGCATTTGTGGGTAGTGAAAGCTGGACGTGTAAAACAGATCCGGCACGGCAACGAGCTGCCCGCGACTCAAGAACGCACGAAGTTCAGACCCCAACGCCGAAAGCCGAACGTTCGCCGAATTACTGAGGCATGCGAGCGTCGCTTCAAGATCCTCTGCGGTAGCATCCGAAACAAACGTCGGCTGGGCCTTTAAGTGCAACTCCACCGTTGCTCCAAGCTGTATCAGCTCATGCACGAGCGCGAGGTCCATCAAAAATTCCGTCCCCGCGTTGTCAGCAATCAGCGAAATCCGCGCGTTTCGGTTCTCGATCAAAAGTCTTGCCACCCTATCCGAATCATCCACCAAGAGGTCCGAAGCCGTATCACCTTCATGGGAGCCCAACTTTTCCGCCACGTTGTAGCTGAGGTCCACGCGGTTCCCCCAGAGGCTGGCCAGGAACAGTGCTTTCAGGCGTTCTCGCTCACCCTTCAGCCGATCCAGATCATCGAGCACACGCCGCAATCTCCCTAACCCTTCCGAATCGGTCAGTTCCGACATCTTGAAGGATGCGTAAGGGTCCACCCGAGCGAGCGCCCCGCTCCCAAAGAAACCTGTAGCTGCCAATACGCGCCGATAAAAGAATGCTTCGGCGAAGTACCACGGCAAATTAAGCCAACTTTTGCCCACATGGGGAGCTACGGCCAAGCGCCAATCCTCGGCATCCGGCCCCAGATCTAGGAATTCACCAATGACACCAGCCGTGAGCTCGGCGTAGAGCTGGTCGAAATTCGCAGCGACCTCCCGAGACAGAGGTTCGAGCGCGCGCCGCACTTTCTGCAAGATCTCCGGCACTCGCACGCGCAACGTGTTGTGCGCGAAAGTGCCAACTTCAGCCGTATGGAGTGGCGGCGGGACGCTCAAAGCCACGGGGGATATGACGACGACGTGCCGCTCAGCGATTTGGGATATGAATGGCGTGGCCCATAGAGGCAGCTGCGGCCTCCATCAAAGCTTCACCCAACGTGGGATGCGGGTGCACAGCCAGCGCTACGTCTTCGGCGGTGGCTACCATTTCGAGGGCCAGTATAGCTTCGCTGATGAGATCGCTCGCCGAGGGCCCCACGATGTGAACGCCCAGCACGCGGTTGGACGCCGTATCTCGCACCACTTTCACAAAGCCTTCGGTTTCGCCGATGCTCATGGCTCGACCCAATACCGAAAACGGGAACTTTCCCGTCGCAACATCGTACCCGGCTTGCTTGGCGGCTTCCTCAGTGAGGCCGGCGGTAGCAACTTCCGGATCGGTAAAGATGATGCCCGGAATGAACTGCCAATCTTTGGCGGAGTGCTTCCCTGCTATCACCTCAGCGCACACTTCGCCTTCCTTGGAGGCCTTGTGCGCGAGCATGGGCGCACCCGATACGTCACCGATGGCGTAGATCCCTTTGACGTTGGTTTGGCAAAACTCATCTGTGGGCACAAAGCCTCGTTGATCGATCGTAACTCCCAGCGCCTCCAACCCAAGCTCCCGCGAGCGCGGCTTCATGCCCACGGCCACCAACACCTGATCGGCCGCGATGACCTGGCTCTTGCCATCCGCGACGACGGTTACTTCAACGCCACCGCCGGGCAATTTCTTGCAGCTCTCCGCACGAGTGTTCTTCAGAATAACGCCGCCGCGTTTGGTGATTTTGCGCTCTACTACCTTAACGCACTCGGGATCTGTACCGGGCAACAGGTTGGGCGTGAGCTCCACCACGGTGAGCTCTGTTCCGAAGCTCTGGTACACCATGCCTAATTCAAGGCCAATAACCCCACCGCCAATAACCACCAGCCGCTTTGGAATATTACGCAAGCTCACGGCCTCGCGAGCTCCGATGATGTTTTGACCGTCAAATTCAAAACCCGGAACCTGAATGGTGGCCGAGCCTGTGGCGAGCACGATGCCTTTTTTCGCAACCAAGCGGCGTGTGCTGCCATCTTTGGCTTTGACTTCAATGGTATTCGCCGCCACTAACTTTCCCCTGCCCTCCACCACCTCGGCACCGTTGCTCTTCAGGAGGCCCCGTACGCCCCCCGTGAGCTTCTTCACGATGCCGTTTTTCCAATCCTGCATCTTGTTGGGATCCACCTTCACGGATTCCACTGAAATGCCGTGGCTCGCAATCTCTTGAGCTTTGGTGAAAAAATGCGCGTTTGCGATTAACGCCTTGGAAGGGATGCAACCCCAGTTCAGGCAAACGCCGCCATACTCTTCCTCTTCAACGCAGGCCACCTTCTGCCCAAGCTGCCCCAAGCGAATCGCACACACATACCCGCCAGGGCCACCACCCAAAACAATTGCATCATATTCCGCGTTCATGGCGCCGCTCTAGCGCGAAAGGCGGGGTAGAACAAGCATTTGAGACGGTGCCTCCCGGCTCTTTTACGGCGTGCTCAGGATCACTGCAGGTAGTGCACTTCTGTTACGTTGATGGTTCCCAAGCCTTCAAGCCGGGAAGCCTCCGTAAGCGCCCCGCTCATCGGGTCGATCCGAAATGCCAAAAGCTTGCCATCTTTGGACCCAACCTGAAGGAACGTGCCGGCCGCATCCACGCCAAAGGCGCGCACCTCGCCGCTCAATGCAAGCGAGCTTTGCCGAGTGAGTGCGTGGTTGGCTTCAACCTTAAAAGGCACTATCTGATTCGGTTGGCGATTGACCGCGTATACGAAGGCTCCACTGGGGGTAACGCGAATATCGCTACTCTGGTGAAACTGACCGTCGGGATGCGTGAACACTGTATCCGCAGGCCGTGCCTGCAACGCACCCGACTGCACCTCGATATCAAATACAAAAACCTGACTACTGAGCTCGCTGAGTACGTACGCGACGTTCGCCGACGGATGAAAATCCATGTGCCTGGGGCCGCTACCTTGTGGAAGCGTGGCGGTACCACTGGCGGAGAGCGCCCCACCCACTGGATCCAACGTATATTGAGGAACAAGGTCGCTCCCCAAGCACGGAACGTACACCACGTTGCCAGAGGCCGAGCAACGGACCTCATGCGCTTTCATGCCGGGCGAAAAGCTCTGCCCGACACCAAAGCCAGCTTGTTCCGAAAAAGTGTGAAAGAACATCTTGCCGGGATTGTAACCCGCCGTGAACACGAACTTTCCACTCGGGTGTACAGCCACGTGCGTGCCCTGAGTAGATGCCTGAGAGTCCAGAAACGTGAAGGTGTGATTGCTGGAGTCGTACTTGTACGCGGAAACATTGTCTGATCCGGAAATGAAAACGACCTTGCGCGCGGCATCTACGGTCATGAAATCAAGCCCAGCCACGGCCTGGGATCCGGAAGGTGTCAGCGAGCCATCGGTAGGATTCATGGTGTAAGCACGCACCACACCCTCGGTTTCGCCGATGAAGACAAATGGGGTTCCGTTAGGAGTTACCAGTCCAGCGCCGCCCATTCCACCGCCAGCGTTAGGTGTGCCACCCGTCGCGAATGCACCACCGCCAGCCACCAATGAGTTGCCGCCACCTCCGATCGCGTTCATCCCGCCCGTTCCTCCAACGGTTGGGTTCCCGCCCAACGCACTCAATGTACCTCCGGTCACCGACGCCTTGCCCCCTACGCCAGGGGTACCTCCAGCAGCGTGATTCGATCCTCCGGCGTTGTTTGGCCCGCTCCCCGCCGGAGTACTCTTTTCTCCACAGCTAAACACCGCCAAGGTCAGAGCGAACACAGCCGGTAGACGCAACGCCCGCAACTCCAAATATCGTGGGGCCTGGTCGGCGGATGGGAAAGACATGAAGCGGAGAGTAGCCCAGCGTTGCCCACGAGCCTATGGCAACGGCGGGTTGATCGTGGGATAGCTCCCAAGCTGAGCTAGGGCCTCTTCCAAAGTCACGGGGTCCACCACACGGGGCTTGCCGGACAACCCTTCCAACAGGGGCCGCGCTTCCGCTAGCCGCGCCGCGCCAGCCGCCGCGACAGCTAAGTTGCGCTGATCTCGAAAGAAGGCTCTAAGCCCCCTGAAGATCACAGCTTTCGCCTGGGCGTCACCTAACCGCGCGAGGCTCGCCGTGGCATGCCAGGCAAAAGGGCCTTTCGGCATAAAGAGCGGTGGAAATGCGCGACGCCTGAGCCCAGGCAATGCAGCCGAAATTGAAAGCTCCCCCGAGAGTTCAATCGCAGATTGCTCATCTTCTGGATCAACGATCTTGTAACGCGCGTTCAGGATCTCCGCCAAGAGCTTGGCTCCGACCTCCGGGACCCAACGAACCAGTGCCAACCCAACCGCCAGGCGCACACGGGGGCTCGAGTGCGCAGCTTGCTTCTGCACGGCAGCCAACACATCGTCGTTGATGGGAGACGCGCTTAGCCAGTTTTCCTCAAGCAACCGCACCGCCAGGTAAGAAACCTCCACGTCATCATCGCGGAGTGCCTTCATCAGATGAGGACGCGCGATCGCGGGCGCTATCTGGCTGAGCGCCAGCAAAGATTGGAAGCGAAAAGCTGGCCCCTCCGAATCGAGAAACTTCTCCAGCGCACGCACTACCTGCGGACCCTCAGCACGCACTTCACCGAGAGCTAGCACGGCCATCTGGCGCACCTCCAGCGCAGGATCCGTCGTGGCTCTGAGCAATGCCTCGGTGAACTCCTTAAGGCCCGTAGCCCCCATAGCCGCAGCCACTTCACGCCTAACGACGGGGGCCGCATCTTGATGCAACACGCGGCGTAATTCAGCGCGAGCTTCGGGTTCGGTGGCGTAGCGTTGCAGATCGGCTAACGCCGAGCGCCTCACAGGCACCTTCTTATCATGCACATCACGAAGGGCCGCTTCGAGCGTCCTCGGAAGTGGGCTCAACGCAAACACGATCGGAACCTGACGCTAGCGCCCAGCGGAGCCCGCCGAAGCAGCTTGGCCGCCTTGGGCGACACCCGCACTGCCCGCCCCTGCTCCGGAGGCACCGGCCACCCCGGCGCCACCAGCCCCGACTGCGGGTGGATAAACAAAAGGCTGGGTGTTACCCAAACATACCCCTGGGGTCCCCATCACCACCGAAGGGGGACCACTTGCTGGAACTGCGCACACCTTGCCCGAGAAGGAGCCACGTTCCACCACTGTGGCACCGATACCGTTATTGGCAGCGCTCAGATCGAGGCATTCGTACCCCGAGCGACAATCGGAATTGCTCTCGCAGTTGGCCATACAGAACGTCCGCTGCAGGCGCGTATCGCCTTCAGGGCAGCCTTCCGCTGCTGATACCGAGCGTTTGAACGCGACGCACACTGATTCCTCAGGGCACCCGCCGGGCTCGCAATTAAATATCGTACAGTAGCCACCGGGCTGCGTAGGGTCACACAAGCGGTCCCCAGCGCTTGAACAATCGGTGGACAAATCGCACTTGTCCCCAATTTTGGGGGAGCAACCCACCAGAAGCAGCACCACGAGCCACGAACCACGAAAAGCAGAAAGCATGAAAAGCACGCGGACCTTAGCCCCGGACCTTCAAGATTGCCACGGGCTTGTCACTCCCTAAGGGATGTCCCTGCCTTGCAGCAACCACCCGGCCAGCTTAGCCTAGATGCCGTGAGTCGTTTTCTCCCCCTCGCCGCAGCGGCCCTCAGCATCCTTGGTCTGAGCGCGCTCGGGTGTTCCGTGGACGCCCAGCAGGGCCCGGTCGATTCGCATGTCGAGAAGAGCTACGCGCTCATCGCCGTGGAGAGGAGCACCATAGTTAACGGTCACGAAGCTCCGCGCGCCCAAGCGGTCGTTGGCTTCGCTCGCCTCCAGCCCGGGCAGCAAGCTTCCGCAAGAAGCCTCGGTGCGCTCGGCACGGCGATGCCCGAGCTGAATCAATGCGTGCACTTTCCTCGAGCTGAGCAGGCTCGCGGGGCTCTCGAATTTGTGGACGCCGGGGATGTCGTCATAGATGTGGCTGGGGCGCGAAGGTCGTTAGCGCCGCGCGCATTGCCCACTGTGGCGGACCTGATTTCCGGCGTTATCTACACGTCGCGCGATCAAGATGAGTTGCTCTTACCCGCTGATCGCCAGTACTCGGTGCGCGCGTTGGGCGGCCAGTTTTCAGGTTTCGAAGCCACAGGCTCCGCGCCCAAGCTGCTCGGTGGCATCAATGTCGGCGGCCAGGCTCTGGAAAGCGTCGCACATGTGTCCGCATCAGCACCGCTTGACGTAAGCTGGGAAGAGGGCGATCCGAACGACACCGTGTTGGTCGAGCTGGCGGGCGCCGAAGGTGGCGTCGTCTGCGCCTTCCGCGATGATCTCGGTGCCGGCACCGTGGCGGCTCATGCCACGACGCGAGGGGCTGGGCGGCTATCGCTGCATCGGATCCGTACGCTCCCATTGGCGCGCCAAGCGGGCGAGCTCAGCTTCGACTTTCAAGTTACTTTGCCGATTGAAATTCGCGAGTAGGCGCATCGCTTCGACAGGAGGGGCCGGGTTCGCGCGTCGGTGGCTGGAGCCACGCGGATTGGAAAGCCATTTTGTACTCGTTTCGCGGCCACAACAAGTTTGAGGCCCGCGCAGTGTAAGTGGTATAGAGAATGCCCCACTGGCCTCCCGAACAGCATGAGCGTTCTGCACCGCGTCTACTTCATACCAGGCATGTTTGGCTTCGGACGCCTCGCCGGTTACGACTACTTCCACCACATGCGTACGGGGCTCGAACGGCGCTTCGCGGCCGCGGGTCTGCGTGTCTCCGTCGATGACGTCCCGAGCCCCCCCACGTCTTCGGTGCGCCACCGCGCCAAGATCCTCGCAAAGACGCTCCGCGAAACCTCCGGCTCCAATGGCGATCCTATTCATCTGATCGGTCACTCCACCGGTGGGTTGGACGCTCGCCTCGTTTTGTGCCCGACGGCGGACCTCCAACTTCCAGAGGAAGCGCTCGCCTGGCGCTCGCGCGTGCGAACGGCTGTGTCAATCAACACACCGCACTACGGAACACCCCTCGCCAGTTACTTCACGACAGTCTCCGGAGCGCGCATGTTGTATGCGCTGAGCCTCTTTACGGTGGTGTCGCTTTCCGTGGGTGAGCCTTCCTTAGCGGTGTTTTCACGCCTCCTCTCTGGCCTCGGCGGTATCGATTCGCTCTTCGGTCAAGATCTGAAGCTGTTCAGCAAGGTCACCGATTCAGTACTTCGGTTTGTCGATCGGGATGGCCGCACAGAAATCGTAAGCTTTTTAAGCAAAGTGCGCGTGGATCAAGGTGCCATCATCCAGATCATGCCTGAGGCAATGGACCTCTTTAATGCGACCACACGCGATGCAGAACACGTGGCGTACGGCTCCATCGCCGGGCTTGCGCCGCGCCCGCGTTCATTGCGCATGGCAGCGCGGATCCGGTCACCCTATGCCGCGTTGACGGCGACCATCTACTCGACACTCTACCAATTCACGTGTCAGCGCCCGGCGAGCTACAACTACGCCAAGCTCACCTCGCAGCAAGCGGAGGTCCTTGAGCGCAGCCTCGGACGAAGCCTTGCTGACACGGAAAACGACGGCATTATTCCCACGCTGAGCATGCTCTGGGGTAAGCTGCTCTGGGCAGGCGAGGGCGACCATTTGGACGTATTGGGCCACTTTCACGACGACGTGCGCCCCGGCCAACACGTGGATTGGATGACGAGCGGCGCCGATTTTACACGCGCGCGCTTCCACGAAGAGCTCGATTCCCTCGCGGGGTTTCTGATCGAAAACTCCTAGCGAACGGCCGTGCTAGATTCCGCCCTCTTCTGCTTCACTTTTTGGGGGTCGGAGCGGCAGGTGCAGCGGCGACGCCAGGTTTCTCGACGATCTTGTACTTGAGCTCGCGCGCTTCGCTCCCGCGCCGGTAGCTCACGACTAGCTCTTTCGCGCTCTTTAGAGACTGAAAGGCATCGAATGCCTGCGTTTCCCGCTCGATCGGCATGCCATTGACGGCCGTGACCACATCCCCTGTTTGAAGATCCGCTCCGCGCCAGAAGCTCTCGGGCTGAAGCGCCACGATTTGAAAGCCGCGAAAGGCGCCGTCTTCCAGCTTAGCCTCTACAGCAACGTGCTGCAGGAAACGCCCGAGCCCCGCATTGACGGTACTCACCACGTCATCGCGCCAAAGGGCTCCCTCGGGCGGCTTTGCCGGCGCTTCTGGCAGAGGGGCGGTAGCCTCTACCTTCGGCGGTGGAGCTGAAACGGCTACTGGCGGTGCTGCCCCCGCACAACCCAACAACCAACATCCCGTGAGAATAAGTACTTGTGCGCGCACGGCGGCAGTATCACCGAGAACTCGCACCCGGGGCAAAACAAAACTACCCAAGGAGCGGCAAGGCGGCCCGAACAACGTCCAAGATGCGATCCGTCACGGCCTCGACCGGGCCCTCCGCAGAAACGTGCACCACGTGATCTTCGGGGGCAAAGCGCTCCGCCTCTAAATAGGCCTGGGCGAGGCGCGCCTGGAATGAGCTCACTTCGAACAGCTCGCGTTCTCCGCCACGGGCCGCCCGGCGCCGTTCCGCTTCTTCTGCTGAGACTCCCAGAACTACCGTAAGATCAGGCGTGCGCGAGTGCCCATTCAGCGCCTTTACCCAAGTGAGCGCGTCGCCTTCATCGGCCGCCGTCAGCGACTGATAGATGAAGCTAGAGAGACGATAGCGATCACTCACCACCACGCGCCCGGCTGCCAACGCCGGCAGTACCGTTGAATGCAGATGGTCCATGCGATCAGCGGCGAACAGGAGTGCGAGCGCCGTCCAATCCAACGCATGAGGTGCACCCGTGGGCGCCACGAGGCGGTGCTGAAGGGCTTGGCGAATCAGCTGCCCCACCGGGCCGGCGCTGGGTTCGAAGGTACGTGTAGTGGGGAAATTCTGCCGCTCAAGCTCGGCACACAGGAGGCTCGATTGGGTAGTAGTGCCGGAACCATCCAAACCCTCCAACACGATGAAATAACCGGGTAGAGGCGTGCTCACACCGAACCTCCCGCCACTGGCGGCGCATCACGCCCTAACACCACGTTGTCGATCAGGCGCGTCTTGCCGCAAAAAGCAGCCACTGCCAATAACGCTGTATCCGGAACATCTGCGTTTTCCGACACAGGCACCAACGTTTCGGGGTCGGCCACACTCACGTAATCCACCCTGAGGCCTGCCTTCGTGAGCAGAGCTTGCACGTTCTCCCGAAGTGCGGAAGCCGACCGCAGCCCTGCGCCATGTTGCTGAATCGCGTGCGAGAGAGCCTGTGGAATTACCCGAGCGCGTTCCCTCTCATCGGCAGAAAGGTACGCGTTGCGTGAGCTCAGCGCCAAACCATCTGTCTCGCGCACGGTAGGGTGCGTGACAATTTTTACCGGCAGCATCAGATCCGCCACCAGGCGTTCGATGACCTTCACCTGCTGGTAATCTTTTCGACCAAAGACCGCCACCGAGCGCCCCACCAATGCGAAGAGCTTTGTAACGATCGTCGCGACCCCCTCAAAGTGCCCGGGCCGCAACGGACCGCACAGGTACTCCGTTAAGCCATGAACCTGTACTCGCGTAGCATCTCCTTTGGGGTACATATCGGCAACATCGGGCGTAAAAATCAGCCCAGCGCCCGCCTGTTCGCATTTCCGAATGTCCCCTGCGGTATCGCGTGGGTACTTCTGAAAGTCCTCATTGGGCCCAAACTGTGTGGGGTTCACAAAGATGGTGACCACCACCAAAGATGCGTGCTCCCGAGCCTCCTTCACCAGCGCCAAGTGGCCTTCATGCAGCGCACCCATGGTGGGAACGAGCCCAAGCGTTAGCCCACGCGCACGATGCTCATCGCAACGGAGTTGAAGTTCGCTCGGGACTCTCAGAATGCTTGCACTCATAGGATCAGGAATTTTCGTCCGTATTTGGTCCGTAGCCTTCAGGTGGCTTGGCTTGGCCCACCACAGGCACTGTGCCGCTCAATTCCCCCAGAAGCCCGGCAGGAGCTTTGAAGGTGTGCTCATCGGCAGGGAATTTACCTGCCGCGACCTCATTCACGTAGCTCTGGGTAGCCTGGACAATGAGAGCACCAAGCTCGGCGAAGCGTTTCACGAACTTGGGCTGCAGCCCGCGGTACATTCCGAGAAAATCGTAACATACGAGCACCTGGCCATCACAAGCCGGGCCGGCACCGATTCCGATCGTGGGGATACGCACCCTTTGAGTGATTCGTTCTGCCAATTCAGCGGGCACGCCCTCTAAGACCAAGCTATACGCGCCCGCTTGTTCTAAAGCTTGCGCATCTTGAAGCAAGCGCTCTGCTTCCGATGCGGACTTGCCTTGCACGCGAAAACCACCCATGGCATGGATGGACTGTGGCGTTAACCCAATGTGCCCCATTACTGGAATGCCACAAGCCACGATACGACGCACATGTTCCGCCACAACTTGGCCGCCCTCTAGCTTCACGGCTTCGCACGCACCTTCCTTCACCAGGCGCCCTGCGTTCCTCACCGCTTGCTCCGGACTCTCCTGGTAGCTCATGAATGGCAAATCGCCCACCACGTGGGCTCGCTCTGCCCCGCGGGCAACAGCGCGGGCGTGGTAGCAAATATCATCCACCGTAACCTGGAGCGTGTTGGATAGGCCTTGCACAACCATCCCCAGAGAATCCCCAACCAACAAGATGTCAGCGCCGCCGGCATCCAAGAGCCGAGCCATCGTCGCGTCGTACGCCGTGAGTGCGGCTATCTTCGGCCCGACGCCTTTCCTCTTGCCGAGTTCAATGGCCGTGAGCTTTTTCATGAGCGAGATGAAATCAGCCGTCGACCTTGCGACGCAAGCCTGAAAACTTCCGCGACGTTCGTGGCGCCCCGTCAACAGGGTTGACTTCAGCACCTACGGCGACCGCTTCCCTCGATATTTGCAACATTTGCAACAGCTCAACCACCTTGCGGCTGAGCTCCTCCGTCCCGCGATCCTTTTCCACGATGGGCCCGAACTCCAGCGCGGCGCTGCGAAGTGCTGCATCCCGGGAGGCCGTGAAGAACACCACCTGGGCAACAGTGCCCTTTTCGAAGAGGAACCCGGCAAGCTCTACACCATCACCATCCGGTAATTCCAAGTCCAAGATCGCCAGATCAAAAGGCCCAGCGAACTGCTTGGCCCGCTCCAGGTTCCCTGCGCGCTCGACCTCGTGGCCTAGCCGCTGCAAGCCGATTGCCACAACCTTCGCCAACGGCGGGTAATCCTCGACAAGGAGCAAGCGGCTCATCAAGTAAACACCGGGTGTTGCCACCCGGTGCTCCTTACAGAACCGGACTTGCGAATTTCCCGCATCCGGCTCTTCGGTTTGTGTTTATTGGAATTGCGTTCGGAGGAAACATCGCGCAGGTCTTGGCCAAATGGT
>JANRKO010000050.1:0-97338 GCA_033763455.1 Polyangiaceae bacterium | reverse complement strand
CGATCATCCAAGAGCTAACGCGCTTTGGACCAATTTTACGCCTTTCCCCTGAGCGCAGAATCTGAGCTTTGTGCCAGCGGATAAATAAGCTTGGGCGCCTTTCCGCTCAGCTAGCCGCTGTTTCGGATGCCCGCTGACACTCATGGGCAAGGACGAGATCTAGTGGCATTTTTTCACCAGTAGGCTCCTTTGCCCAATCAAAATAGAACGCATTGATCTCAATGTCCGCCTCGACGATCTGTTGGGCGCCCTGCTTGTTGGCTCGATAGAGCGTCGTCATGGCAAGAGCCTCGGGTTCGTAGCAGCGTACAGCGTCTCTGTTTCCATCCCTACACCAGGCCCTTCGACGAAAAGTAATGGCGCTTACTCCGTCCTCCGCGGTTTTCCGGTAAGCGGACTCCGTGGCGACATCGATTGCTAGGGAAGAGCACGGTGCCCTCCAAAGTCGGGCCGCACGACGCGCAGAAGCTGCCACCTCAGCTGCGGTCATTCCGCGGGGAAGCTCATTGGTGGAGAGCACAACATGGATCTGAGTAGTGGCACGGGTGAGATAACACTGAGCGTTCTCGCAGCGCGATTGAACGAACGCGTATGACGACTGAGACGTGAGCACCACCACAAGCAGCCCAACGAGTGGAACCTGCAGCCGGAACCGATTGTCCGTGGTGCGTGGTTTCTCTCTCGCATCGGTGATTGTGGAGCTGGACGCTTCCGTGCGCCTACTTCTGGATCTGGACACCGGCTCGCTCAAAGACCTCGTCTGGCACGTAATAGAGCACAAACTCGCAGTCGCAACTGTTTGGTGAATCTAACCGGCCTCCGTTCTCAAGCGTCGATGCCGCCGAATCGACCTGAACCGGATAGGTCGACAGCGACCCCAACCCAACCACCGAGAACGTCGTGATAAGTCTACCAGCGCGTCCGGCCAATGGCTGCCCCGTGCTCCCTGAACACTCCCAAGCTAAACCGGTCCACAAACACGAAAGTTTCGGCGAGGTGGCTTCGCCAACCGTAAGCTTCACTCCGGCGTGCCCAACCAAATTAGGCACATCAACCTCCCCCCGCCGACACGGATTGCAATCGCCACTACAGGCCACTAGTTGAAAGATGACTCCCACAAAGCACAAAGCCTTGAAGAGGCAGTTACTCATCACTCGGAGCCTTTCCATCCATATAGGGTAGCATCACTCAAAGCCTTACGTGCAGACAAGAAATGACGCCAAACTTTGACACGCGGCATTCCTTCCAGATCGCAATCGCTGCTGCAGGAAGTGTCTAAAAGACATAGAAAGATAGACGGAGGCCTAGCGTGTGAATGCGTCGCATTGGTTTCGCTATCCTATCCTATGCTGGTGAAGCCGCCTTACTTCTGAATTTTCACGCCGGCCCGCTCAAAGACCTCGTCCGGGACTCGATAGGCCACAAACTCGCAGTCACAGCTATTCGGCGCATCCGACTGACCCCAGTTCTCAAGCATCGATGCTGCGGCATCGACCTGGACCGGGTAGGTCGTCAGCGAACCCAGCCCCACGACTGAGAAGGTCGTAATGAGCTCACCAACACGTCCTGACAAGGGTTGCCCCGCGCTCCCCGAGCACTCCCAGGCCGAACCCGTCCAAGAGCACAACAGCTTGGGCGACATCCCATCGCTTACTGTGAGCTTTACCCCAGCCTCTTGGGCCAAATTTGGCACCCGAACCTCTCCCCGCCGACACGGATTACAATCGCCACTACAGGCCACCAATTGAAATAGAATACCGACAACGCTGGGCACGCTGACGAGTCGGGTAGTCACTAAGAGCCTTGCCATCAAACTTATCGGTACCACTCGAAGTGGCACAGGGATAGTGCCGACCTGTGTGAAATCTTTACCGGCTCACTCTCCTCGACGCGCCAACCGTGCATGGTCACCTACAGACCTAGGCATGTCCTTAGGTTACCGCTTTGTGCGCTACACTGGTCACCCTTGCCCGTCGGGCGGCCATCTGCTGTACACTCAAAAGCGCTCGGACCGAGTGCGCTGAAACACTCAAACAAGCGGTAATATTGGCTCTTGCAGACCGCTGCTTTCGGAAAGCCATCACAGGTAGCGGTGTCGCAGGAGCCCGCAGTCGGCCCATTAGCACAACCAACGCTAGATGACACACGGCAGTAATCCACACATGCGTCGCTGAGCGATGGAGGTTGCCCTGCAGTGCCGCCGTCAGATCCACCCATGGCTGCACCACCGGAGCCTGACGAAATTCCCCCCAACTCGCCAACCGCACCACCGACCGCTAAACCACCGCCAGCTCCTGGCCGCGGGCTTGTGCCGCCAGTCTCGGCACCGCCAATCGTCGGAGCGCCGCCTGATGCGACGGCCTGCCCCGACGAACCTCCACCACACGCCTCGAGGGTAGGGCTAGCTACAAGGATCGAAGCAATGAGAAACACGACCCGCATGACCGACCTCTTACCTTATGATGACGTAACCAACTTCCGACGCAAACTTGATACTAGCCTTCGACTTCACCGTCACCCGAATCCGCTCTACATCGGTCAGAAGTTTAGGGGTGAGCGTAAAATCAACCAGTTCACAGGTTGACCCAAGCGATGCGCAAAAGGTACTTTGGGGGGCACACAAGGACCCATCGTCGTGAAACGTCCCGACCTGGGGCTGATCCATGATTCGCAGCGTCTGCCCATTCACTAGCACTAGATCTATGACCACCTGCCCGCGAGCGGCTTCACACTCGGCCTGGGTTGCAGCCGCGACGTCGGTCCGGAAGGGAAAGTCAGTGACGCCGCAGGCTGGCGCCAACGGAACGCTATCCTGTATTCCCACAAACTCCGCGACGTGAACACCGTCGCACTCGGCTGAGCCGCCACCGACTACAACCTCACTGTCGGCGAAGAGGCACCTATCCCATCCACCCGGCGGCGCGATGTTGAGAGTGGCATCCACTGGGCACCCCAGGCACGCAGTGCGATCCGCATTCGGAACTTGACCCGCAAGGCACGGAGTGCAAGTTCCACTTATCCGGACGTCATCTGGGTCCGCGCAGGTGCACGCAAGCCCAGATGGATCCGCGGTTTCACGGGCCCCACAGGGAACGCAAACACCACCGGAGAGCACTTCAGTTGGCTGGCAAACAGTGCAACTATCCGCGAGACGAGACAGCGGTGCAGGGGGTACTCCAACCCACGTTGCGAGCGGTGAGGCGGCGCACGCCGTCATTCGTTCCCTTGCGGAAGGCCCGACGTCCGGCTGGTGCAAAGCGAAAAGGTCGCAGATCTCGCACCAGCTGTGTCCGCGAATGACCTCGCGCAAGGACGAAAAGAAATCATCACGGTTCAACGTTGTGACTGTTTGCTTGTGTGCCCAGCCCTGAAGCCAGCTTGCGATTGAGTTGCCTGGAAGGCTAATGACCTCATCCGAGGTGTCACCATAGAACACCTCAGGGAATCCCCATCCATTAAACCCGAGTTTGCCTCCGCGCGAGACCCACGCATCCCCGGTGGTGGGCACGTTTTGACCACGCCAAGCCCAGCCGTCAAAAGCGTCGTGGAATAAGGTTGTGGCCCGCGCAACGGCAAGATCGGCACGATCGATAGCTAGGCGGTCTGGAAGATCTGGGTTGGGAGCATAGAATTCGAAGATACCGCCGCTCCCCTGGATACCGGTAGCATTCGCATCTGGGCAGGAACCACCGGTACAGTAGGTCATCCCATATGTAAAAAGTCCGGTGTCTGGAAGGGCGAAATAATTCGTCCCACTCACCACCTGGTGAACAAAGAAATCTGCAAAAGCCTCGTTGAGAACTGCGTTGTCGTCATCGGGCCCGAATTCCGTATCCTCAAAAACCCTGGCGGCCGTGAACCCCGACATGGCCGTTGGCTTCGCGTCAAACAGTGAGCTGCACAAGAAGTAGTGCCCATACTCGTGAACCATAATGCCCCGTGACTTGCGAGCTCGAATCACGTTTGGCATCACGATGTCGACCGCGCTCAACACGCCAACGATTTCTCCTGCAACCGGCACAATCGAGGACAGAAGCGCCCCCATCGTATCTTGCGAAATATTTGGAAACCCAAAGCAAGGAGCATAGATTCTCCCTTTAGCGCCACCGAGGAGGGTTCCCAGCCAACCATGGGCGACCGTTACCTGATGCGGCGAATAGCCGACCACGCTCTGGGAGTACCGGTAAGCGTCCGTAAGCATGTTCAGGGTATGGAGAGGATAACTTCCGGTTGTGAAGGTCACCGTTGAGTCACGCTGGGTGCTCAGCTTGAACTCTTGGCCAAAGTCGCAAACTTCCGTCGGCAGCAAGAACGTCGTAAGCTCAGCTCCCGCGTTTTTCACCTCCATGCATATGCCGCCATCTCTCGGAGAAGCGTCTTTGGCAACTTCCATATAGGTGACGCCATCCTGGAGAGTGTTGTTGAAGCTGGTGGGTAGCGGGATCCCAAGGGACCACAGGCGCTGAGCCCACTGGCGCACTTCGACCCGCACACCGTCCAGCCGGAGCTCCTGCCCCGCCTTCGCTCCCCAGGCTTGAGTCATCGTCGGTGACTCAAATGCCGGATCACGATTGGCGATGTGTACTTCGATGCCTTGAACAATTTTGCCCGAGGCAAACTTATCAATCTCCCCCAGCCCATCCACGACGACCTTGACGACAACTTGGACGGCCTTCGCAATCGTCTTGGCCACGCGGCGCTTGAGCGCATTCCAGAAGGGTTGTTGAAGCTCATTGCTCAGAGTGAAAGTTCTCAGATCTCGATAGTAGAAACCTGCCAACTTCAAGGCATCCCACGACAGCGAACCGCCGCGCGCACGGGCAGTGGGTGGAATATCCCGTAAAACCAGGGCCTCAAAGAGGGGGTTCTGGGGATCTGCAAGCGCCGCTTGACGGATCAAGTTGTAAGTAATGCCGGGAAGCACCGCGAAAACAAATGTCCCTGCACCATCACCGTCATATTCGATGGCCCCACACCGGCCTCTATAGCCTTCCATCTCGGTGAGGAATAGGGGCCGATTCTGGTGGTGAATCAATAGGTCGTCCAGGCCAGCCAACTCTTCGCGGTCGCGAACGTAGATGCTCGCGTACCAAAGAGTTGGCTTTC
Source organism: Polyangiaceae bacterium (assembly GCA_033763455.1). Taxonomy (GTDB): domain Bacteria; phylum Myxococcota_A; class Polyangia; order Polyangiales; family Polyangiaceae; genus JBBRRP01. Next base: position 92,232 of record JANRKO010000050.1, on the reverse strand, counting down.
CGTCGGGCAAGGTTTCAGGAACAGAGCGCGTCTTGTTCCAAGAGAAGGCTCGACGCATGCGAATACTTTGCTCAGCAGAAATTGGCTGATCGAGCGGTTCGCTACAGCCATGAACTCCCATGAAAACCTCCACGGTGGTTCGCGCGATCGAGGCCGCCTCATCCCCACTCCGCACTTTGAGCTGATAGGAACTGGAACGTACGCGCTGCCCAGCTTGATAACCTCGTTGGCAACCGTCGAAATAGTAGAAGCGCGACCTTGCCGCCCTCAAAGCCGCATCGCTTCGGCATTCGTCATCGGCGCCTCCGCTGTAGGTGCAGACGACCTGCTTTTGCGTGGTTGCGTCCTTAAAAGTGAGCGTTGTTTCTCCGTCCCCAGAGCCGCCTTCAATGACGCGAAGCTTGCTCGGGATCTCAAATTCCACGGGTTCAGCGAGATTTACCGACGCATCCTCCGACCGTTCAGGGTGATAAAACCGAGTTGCCCTGAGCTCCACGGGGGATTCAGCCCACTCGATGTTGGTGGGGGCGTCCACACGCGGGCAAATGCTTAACCCTAGTGCAAGTCGGACTTGCGACCCGGCGTCATCAGCTTGGTCGTCGTCGTCCTGCTCCTCTTGAGCATCGTCCTCGTCGTCGCCGGGCTCAGCTCTAGCAACGACTGTCGCGAGCCGGATATAGTCGGCCTGCACGGCTGCCCCAGGGGACGCAGCAGGTGAACATCCTACGAACGATAGCTTTGAGTTCGCGGCACGCACCGTGCCTTTCGGCCCCTGGGCGGCGTACCGACACACCACCTCAGCGGTGGCGGCACGCAGCGTCAGGGTTGCCGACGTGTTGCCACATTCGCCTGATTTTACGGGGATCTCCGCGGGGATGCTTACATCTACCGGTGACTGAAACCGAAGTTCCCCACCCTCGTTCAGCGGAACCACCTGACACGCCGCGGGCGGTGGCTTTGAGCCTGGCTGAACGGCGCCCGAACCATGCTCCTCCACGACAGGCTTATTCTAGAGCTCTTGCTGCACAGTGGCGGCGGCTTTCTGATCCCTGCCGCCCCCTGAAACCTCACCCCCCGAGCACCCCGTAGCCACACTCAGAACGCAGGCGAATATTAGAAATGTTTGAGATTTGAGATTTGAAATGCGCATACAGGGCTCCCCGATGTGAATCTGAAAGGTGCGTACGCCAGAGCAAACCTTGGGTCAAGCTAAAAACGCGGTTCGATCCGGCCTAACAAAACCCAAGGGTTACCCCCTGGTAGCCGCAGGTATCAGCGTTCGCGGTTAACCCGCCTTCAAATCGATCTGCTCCACTTGCGACACATTTTCGCCCAAAAAACGCCGTGCGGATTCTGAAAAGCCCGCCGGTAAATCTGTAACAAATAGCTTCAAGCGCGCCCCTTCTCCGGGCTCCAAAGCCTCGCTAATGCGCCGCTCTTCTATCAGCTTCACGACGCTATCTGCCGTCGCGAGTGCTCCATCCACCACTGGCACGGGCTTGCCCGCCAGGCGCTCCGCCACCTCGGCAATCAACGGCTTCAGCAGTGGATAGTGCGTGCAGCCAAGAACCAGAACTTGTGCCCCAAGCTCAATTAATTCACCGACGTATCGCTCCACGGCGAGCCGCGGCACGTCCCCCGAGAGCCAACCTTCTTCAACCAAGGGCACTAGCAGTGGGGCCGCGCGCGCCACCACTTCATACCGTGTGGAGAGTTGACTCACCGCCCGGGGATAAGCCCCGGAAGCTATCGTTCCCTGGGTTCCGAGCACTCCAATGCGCGCTGGACCGCTAAATGAAGGGTCCGCCAGCAGCCGGTCCATCGCCGAAACAGCCGCCTGTGCCCCAGGCTCGATCACCCCGATGACTGGCAAATCCAGCTCCGCTCGCAACATCTCGACAGCGACAGCGCTCGCCGTATTGCAGGCTATCACCAAGGCTTTCACCTGACGTTCCACTAGAACTTGCGCGCAACCGCGCGAATAGCGCAGCACCGTTTGCGCCGAACGTGTGCCGTAGGGAACGCGAGCAGTATCGCCCAGGTAAATGACGCGCTCGTTCGGCAAAGCATCGAGCAGGGCGTGCACCACTGTGAGGCCACCTAGGCCCGAATCAAAGACGCCGAGCGCGCGCGGATCTGACATGGGAATTTAGCTAGATTTAGCCTTCAACTCGAATAAGCCGCGGGGGGCTCTTCAAGAAGGGGCCATTCTGGATCGCTACAATGGCCTTTTGCACCGCAGATTCTCGGCATGTGTGCGTCACCAACACCACGTGCACGGCGTCCTCGGTATCGCCCGCTTGCCCTTGCTGGAACATCTGCTCAATGCTGACGCCCTGCTCACCCAACGCGCCCGCGATGAAACTCAATACACCCGGCCTATCCGCCACGTCGAAGCGCAAGTAATAGCGAGTGGTGAGATCGTCGAGCGAAGCGAGGGGCCGCTTTTTGAACTGAATAGCGCGGGTTTGGCGACCTGGCTCGCCTTCGCGGAGAGAACGGGCCAAATCCAAAATATCCGAGACGACGCTCACCGCTGTGGGCATATCCCCCGCCCCACGACCCACGAGAAAACATGGGCCCAAAGCTTCGCCGGTGATCAACACACCGTTCAACACGCCATCAATGCTGGCCAACACACTGTGCTTGGGAACCAAGGCCGGATGCGCTCGCAGACGCACGGAGTGCCCCAGCTCATGCGCGATCGCTAGATGCTTGATGGCGTAGCCGAAACGCTCTGCAGCTCTAAAATCGATCTGGGAAATGCCCCGGATCCCTTCTACGCTTACGGCTTCCTCGGCGACCTCCGCTCCAAAAGCGAGCAAGCTCGCTACCACGAGCTTCTGCGCCGCATCGTGGCCGTCTACATCTAGCGTAGGATCCGCTTCGGCATAGCCCCGTGCTTGGGCCTCTGCGAGCGCAGCATCGAAGCTCATTCGATCGTCGCGCATGCGGGTCAAAATGTAGTTCGAAGTGCCGTTTAAAATCGCGTGCAGCGTTTGTACGGAATCCGACGCCAAGGCTTCTCGCAAGGTTCGGATAATGGGGATGCCTCCACCCACGGAGGCTTCAAACGCGAGATCTACACCCTGGCTGATGGCCGTGTTCAAAAGCATTGGCCCGTGCTTGGCGATGAGAAGCTTGTTGGCCGTGACTACACTCTTGCCAGCGCCGAGGGCGCGCAAGATGAGCCCCTTCGCGGGCTCCTCACCGCCCATGACCTCCACGATGAGATCCACATCTGACCCGAAAAGCTTTTCGTAGTCTGTAGTCAACCACTCGGGGCGGCACTCCGGCACGCGGCCTTTTTCGAGATCCCGCACGACGACGCGCGTTACCTCCAAGGGGGCGCCCACACGCGCTACCCACGCGGATTCTTTTTGCTGCAGCAAGCGGAGGACGCCTCCGCCGACGGTGCCACAACCCAGAAGGCCAATCTTGACTGGGGGCTTATCAACCACGGTTCGCTCTCCTCTACGTTAACCCCCTCACACTCGCTTGAGAAGCAAAGCTCGGTCAAGTACCGAGGTGTACTTTTCACGCGTTCCCGGATCTTGATAGACTCCTAGCCTTCTTCGAGCACGAAATGACGAACACCACCGACCAGCCCAAAACACTCACCATCGACATCGGTGGCACCGGAATCAAAATGCTCGTGCTCGACGCCGCCGGCGTCGCCATTACTCCTCGCCAACGTGAGCTCACACCGCAGCCAGCCAGCCCTGAGTCGATTTTGAGGGTGATCGAGCAAATGGTGAAGGAGCTCCCCGCGTTCGACCGCGTTGCGGTTGGTTTCCCCGGGGTTGTGGTTGACGGAGTTTGCATGACCGCGCCGAACCTCGCCGCTGGCTTATGGAGCTCTGTGCCACTCGCAGACAAGCTCAATGCCTTGCTAGCGCGCCCAGTGCGCGTCGCCAACGACGCCGACCTTCAAGGCTACGGCGTCGTCGAAGGTAAAGGGGTGGAGTTGGTGCTGACGCTCGGAACGGGGCTTGGAACAGCACTCTTCGTTAATGGCCACCTGGTGCCCAATCTTGAGCTCGGCCATCATCCCTTCCGCAAAGGGCAAACCTACGAAGAGAATTTGTCGGACGCCGCGCTCGAGCAAATCGGCAAGACTCGCTGGACCAGGCGCGTGCTCTTAGCGCTTGAGCAGTTAAACCCCATCTTCAACTACAATCTCGTCCACATTGGAGGCGGCAATGTGCAGAAATTCCGCGGTGAATGGCCCGCCAATGTCCGCCTTTTTCAGAATGCTACCGCACTTCGCGGCGGCGTTCGGCTCTGGGAACTCGAAGGCTACTGAGCCAAACCGTGGCTCGTGAGAATGCAACGGCTCGGGGCCCAGAGGGCCCCCACGCTGAGTGCATGCAGGGACCCTGAACCCCAAAGGCTCAGTTGGCTGACGTTTGCGCAGCAGCTTGCTTCTTAGCTAACTCTTCCAAGTAAGCTTCGGATGGCTGGGGCATTGATTCCAAAGCGGCCGCGAGCACTTCGTCGAGCTTGGTGACAAACACGAACTCGAGCTCATCCCGTACTTCCTTCGGCACTTCGTCCAAATCGGGCTTATTGCGCTCGGGAACAATGACGCGGCGAATGCCCGCGCGGTGGGCAGCTAGCGTCTTCTCTTTTAGCCCGCCGATCGGGAGCACGCGGCCACGCAGCGAGATTTCGCCCGTCATGGCGACGTCGTGGCGCACACGGATACCCGTAAGCAGGGATACCAATGCCGAGAACATGGTGATGCCGGCACTTGGGCCGTCTTTGGGCATACCACCGGCAGGGATGTGCACGTGGATGTCGCTCTTTTCCAAGAAATCCTTGGGAATACCGTATTTTTCTGCATTCGTGCGCACGTAGCTCAAGGCGGCGTGAGCGCTTTCCTTCATTACATCTCCGAGCTGCCCGGTGAGCTGCATCTTGCCGCTACCAAACATGCGAGTAACTTCGATGAAGAGGATCTCCCCGCCCACCGCAGTCCAAGCAAGGCCAGTGGCCACTCCCGTTTCTTCGGTGCGTTCAGCGACTTCGCTCGTATACTTGATAGCACCCAAATATTCGCGCAGCTCGTCTTCCGACTTGATAACGCGTTCTGATTTGTCGCCTTCGGCCACCTTCACGGCCACACCACGGATCACGCTGGCCACGGTGCGCTCCAGCGACCGCACGCCCGCTTCGCGCGTGTAGTGTTCGATGAGCTCTTCCACCGCTTCGTTCGTGATGCTGAGCTGGGCTTCCTTCAGGCCGTGTTCGTCGAGCTGCTTGGGGATCAAGTGCTGGCGCGCTATGGCCAGCTTCTCCCGGCGCGTGTAGCCAGGAATTTCCAAGATCTCCATGCGATCGCGGAGCGGCGGCGGGATCGGATCGGCGATGTTCGCAGTCGCAACGAACATCACGTTGGACAGATCGTACGGGATCTCCAGGTAATGATCTGCGAAGGCGTTGTTCTGTTCAGGATCCAGCACCTCAAGCAGGGCGGCGCTTGGATCGCCACGGAAATCGTGACCGATTTTGTCCACCTCATCCATCATGAACACGGGATTGATGGTCCCCGCCTTCTTCATGCCTTGGATGATCTGGCCGGGGAGCGCCCCCACGTACGTGCGACGGTGACCGCGAATTGCGGCCTCATCGTGCACGCCACCCAGGGAAATACGCACGAATTTTCGGCCGAGTGAGCGCGCAATGCTCCGCCCCAGGGAGGTTTTACCCACGCCGGGCGGCCCAATCAGACACAAGATAGGGCCCTTCTTATCCTTCTTCAGTTTTCGCACCGCTAGGTACTCGACAATACGCTTCTTTACCTTGTCGAGGCCGTAGTGGTCTTCGTCGAGCACGGAGCGCACCTGCGCGATATCCATGTTGTCTTCGGTGGATTGGCTCCACGGCAAATCCAAGATCCAGTCCAGGTAGGTGCGAACAACGGTGTATTCGGCGCTGCCCACTTGCATCGAACGCAGGCGCTTAAGTTGCTTTTTGGAAACGCTGTCCGCTTCGCTCGGCAAATTCGCTTTGACGATGCGTTCTTCGAGACCATCAAGATCTCCCTGATCACCATCATCTTCGCCCAGCTCTTCCTTGATGGCTTTGAGCTGCTGCCTCAGCACGTATTCACGCTGATTTTTTCCCATCTCTTCTTTGATCTGAGAGTTGATGCGTTCGCGCATCTTCAAGATCTCAAGCTGACGGGTAAGCAAACGCAGCACCTTCCGGATACGATCTTTGACTTCGACGGTCTCTAGAAGTTGTGCTTTTTCCTCGACCGGCGCGTCGAGGTTTGCAGCCACTAAGTCGGCAAGTGCTCCGGGAGCCTGAATCGAATCGATAAGGGAGCCTGCTTCACGCGGCAACTCCGGCATCAATTGAATGACTTGCTTGGCCACATCACGCAGGCTCATCGCCAAGGCTTCAGCCTCAACATCCTCAAGTGCGGGCGCCTCCAGACGGCTAACGCGCGCCTTCATGAAGGGGCCGCTCTGCGTAACTTCGTCTAGCCGAATGCGGGTGAGGCCCTGCAGAATAAGTGAGTAGTTACCTGAAGAATGCTTCAACGCTTTGAGCACACGTGCGGCACAGCCAACGGGATACAAATCGTTAGCACCCGGGTCGTCCGTTGAAGGATCTCGCTGTGCGAAGATCGCGATCACGGGGCCCGTGAGCTCATGCACATCTTCCACGAGCGCTACAGATTTCTCGCGGCCAACGTCAAACGGGGCCACGGCTCCTGGAAAGAGCACCGCGTTGCGGATCGGCAACACCGCTAGCTCGTCGCCGAACTTGATCTCTTCGTCACTGGGTGGAAGAGGTGGGGGCGCTTCTTTCTTTTTTTCACTCATAGGGAACCAAGCCTAACCATCTCGATAGAATCTAGCTACCTCAGGTGCGGCTCAAGGCCTGAAAGTGTTAAGGAGGCGGTGTGAGAGCAATATTTTTCGGTACCCCTGCCATCGCGGTCCCTTCACTCGAGGCCCTCGTGGAGGTCGCCGAGGTGGTCGGCGTGATTTGCCAGCCGGATAGGCCTCAAGGCCGAGGGCTCAAACTCCAAGAGCCCCCGGTAAAGCAGCGCGCCCTCGAACTCGGGCTCGACGTTTATCAGCCCCTCAAGGTGCGCGACGGCGCCCTTCGCCAGCGGCTGCTTGAGCGTCAGCCAGATGTTGGCGTCGTGATCGCTTACGGGCGGATTCTACCCGGCGACGTTCTGTCCGCGCCTCGGCGAGGGTGCGTCAATCTGCACGCCTCGCTCCTGCCCCGGCTACGCGGCGCCGCACCCATCCAGTGGTCTATCATTCGGGGGGACACCGAGACCGGCATTTCCCTGATGCAAATGGACGAGGGGCTCGACACCGGGCCCGTCTATGTGCGGGAGCCCATCAGCATCGGGAAGGAGGATAGCGGACAGGATCTTGCGGACAGACTGGGACTCCTCGCTGCCGATGTCGTGCGGAAGTATCTTGCCGATGTTGTTAGCGAAACCCTTCTCGCAACTCCTCAAGACGAAGCGCTCGCGACACACGCTCCACTCATCACCGCCGAAATCTGTAAACTGAATTTCGGTGAGCCGGCCGAGGTTGTCACCAACCTTGTACGGGGGTTGAGCCCTCGACCCGGGGCCTTCACGTTCATTGGGGGCAAACGCTTCAAGCTCCTCCGCTGTCGCCCAATTTCGCCACGCCAAGCGCTTGCCCCCGGTGAAGTCGGTGTCCTCTACGGGGAGGACGTGGTGATCGGGTGCGGGGGTGGTGAAGCCATTCAAATACTCCTGGGTCAGGTTGAAGGGCGTGCTGCGATGGGCCCCGCGGAGCTCCTGCGTGGGCGCGCTCTGCAGCCTGGCATGGTAGCGAAATAGTCTTTAAATACTAACAGTTGGCACTCATTTCTAAGCTAATCAAAGAGACATCCCACCAACCCCTCTCGCAACGGATTCGCTATGCGCCCCAACTGCCCATCGTCTGAAGATTTTCTGCGGGCGTTGGCCCGGGAGTTTCCTGGCTTCCGCATCGTGAGTAAGCGAAACGATCGCTTCTCGCATCTCATCGACCGAGCGCTGCGGCTCGTCACCTTCGGACGCCAGCGGTCGTTCATCAGCCACTACCACACGGTGATTGGCAACACTCTTTATACTCCCCTCGCCTGGGAGCGCACGGCAGAGGTGGACCGCGTTATCACCCTGCGGCACGAGCGCATCCACCTGTTGCAGAGGAAGCGCTGGGGCTTGCTGCCCATGGCATTCCTTTACCTCGTCCCGTTGTTCCCAGTCGGCCTTGCTCTCGGCCGAGCACGCATCGAGTGGGAAGCGTACGTCGAGACGCTGCGCGCGACCGCGGAATATCTAGGGCCCGAGGCGGTACGCGACCCGATCCTTAGGGAAAGGATCGTAAGCCGCTTCACTGGGGCCGATTACGGCTGGATGTGGCCGTTCCGAGCGCAGGTGGAGCGTTGGTACGATCGGGCTCTCGCGAGCCTCGACCTTCCGTAAGTGGCCCTCCCCATCCGGTGTGGGCCCGTGTAAGCCCCCGGAACCCCAAGAGTTTGCGGGTGGAGGAGTCGAACGTTTTGCCACTTTGCACTGCCGGTGTAGCTTCGGCGCAAGTGATGGTAAGAGAGGACGGCTCCTCTGATGCCCACAACCCCCCCCTTGGTCGCCCACCTAACGTCGGCACCAAAGCACCAACCGAAGGTCAATCGTGAAGATCACCTGCCCTGTCTGTGACGCCAAGTACTCAATTACAGACGAAAAGGTCCAGGATCGCCTGGCAAAGATCCGTTGTCGCAAGTGCGGCACGACCATCGTCATTGATGGAAAAGTAGATCCGCCTAACGTCTACGCAGCTGAGGCAGCAGCGGCTGCACCCGGCCCGGGCGAAACCGAAGAAGCGTCCATGGGTGTCGGCGGTGAATACACCGTTGATTTCGGTGAAAATGACCAGCGCAACATGACCTTGGGAGAACTCGTCCAAGCGTTCAAGGCCGGACAGGTTACGCGCGACACGTACGTCTGGGCGGAAGGCTTCGCCGATTGGAAAGCGTTCGGTGACGTTCCCGAGTTAACGCAAGCGGTTGCAGCGACAGCGCCCAAAGCAAGCGCCGCTGCGCCTGCAGCGGCAGCCCCAACAGCCGCCGCATTGCCGTGGGACAAGAAGGCCACCCCAACCATCGACGAGGATGCAGACGAACGTACCCAGATCGCCACGCGCGGAACCTCCAACCTGAGCGGTGCGGCAGATCTCTTTGGTGGCTTTGCCACCGCCGGGAGCGAAGAAGAAGTCACCACGAGCGCGCACCAACACGACGCGCCTGCCCCAGTGGCGGCGCCCGTAACGGCCTCAACCGGTGCTCGCAACGAATCATCGGTTCTGTTCTCACTCTCTGCGCTCACCGCCGCGGCAGCTTCAAAGCCGTCGCATCCGGCGCCGGGCCCATCTGCTCCAAGCGAGGATTCGGGGCTGATTGATCTGAAGGCACTCGCTTCCGCTGCTCAGAAGTCGCCTGCTGCCGCCCCCAATATGGGCATGGCCGCCGTTCCACTCGGGCTATCTCCATTGGGCGCGCCTTCACCACTTGGTGCTCCTGCGGTGTCGATGGCGATGCCGTCACCCTTTGCGGGTGGCATGGATTTCGAGCAGCCGAAGAAGAGCAAGACGGGCATTTACATCCTCGCGGCTGCTGTGCTCCTAGTCTTTGGGGCCGTTGCTGTTGCCTTCATTCTGAAGCCAGCCGGGCCTAGTCAGGAAAGCGCAGCCGCCGCTACTGCCACGGCACCCGTTGCCACAGCTACGGCCGAACCTGTAGTTGCGAAGGAAAAGGCGCCTGAGCCTGCACCCGAGCCTGCCGCGGCCCCTCCGGCAACTGGCACCGCCGAAGCTGCCGAAGCTCCGGACACCAAATCTGCAAGCACCGCCAAGGCGTCTCGCCCTTCGAGCGGCGGCAGGAAAACACCCAAGGCTTCCTCCTCGTCAGCCCCAAGCAAAGCGGCGAGCGAGCCTGCGGCGGCAGCCCCGGCAGCTGCCCCCAAAAAGAAGAGTGGCGGGTGCGGATGCGCGCCGGGGGATCTCATGTGCGCCATGCAGTGCGCATCCAAGTAATCCGCTCGCGTGGTGCGGGGATAGAACGTCTATCCCCGCGTTTCACCATGCCAGGTGCGCAGGCACCAAGAGCGCCACGTCCCCAAGGGGCGCGTCAACCTCGAACACTCCGCCACGTCTATCGGCAACACCCGTGTGCACCAGCCCGCCCGGCAGGCGCAACGCAAACGCCGCTTCCGGCTCGGGTTGAGAACGTCCCACCGGAACAACTAGTACCGTGAGAGGCCCCCTGACGGCAGATGGAAGCTGCCTTGGGTCGATGACCGCATCTGCCACACCACGAACTCCCTCAGAGAGCTCTTCGAGCTTCAACCTTTGGACTTCCGCCGAACAGGAATCGGCTTTCAGCATAGGCACGCTCGTTTGCAAGCCAGCGAGTGCGTTCATTCGAACGTAAGGGTGGGAGTGCGCCAAGAGGGAACAAAGCGTCTGACGCTCGGCCCCTGCATGGATCAAAGCGAACCGGGCGAGTGCTCCCGTGGCGTTGATAGCCACCGTTACATCGCGGTCACGCGTCGCTGCCCTTAACAACTGGAGATTTTCGGCGAGGCTCAGCGTTCCAAGTGACCACACTGCAGATGCTCGCACCGAGCCGTCGGGATCGCGCGCAAGGCTTTGTAATAACGGAAGGGCAGCGTTCACCCCCGCGAACGCTTCGGCCACTTTGCGGCGATCAGCGCCGCCAAAGGTTGCCAATTTATCCTTCAAGCGTGGCAACCAAGGCTGAAGCGGGGAGCGCCCCAACGCCTCAAGCCAAAGGTCTCGCTCTCGACCCTCCGCGTACAACATTTTCGCGAACGCTTGCTCGCCGACTGCTTCATCCTTGTTACGACTGAGAGGCCCCAACAGCGACACCGCTAACGTTTCCACGTTAGTGTCGGTGGCACGCCCGAGCTCCGCGATAAGACTAGGCAGGAGTTCTCCTCGCCCCATGCGCCGCAACGCAAGAGCGGCTGCGCCCGCTACCCGAGGGTCTTCATCACTGAGCAGAGCGAGGAGCACTCGGTCGTAGGCTCCTGGCGACAAATCCCCGAATGCCTCAATCGCCGCCAAGCGCACAGCCGCCGGGTTCCCCTCCCGGCTGAACGGCAACAATTGGGCGCCCGCGCGAGTTGCCCCCGTTAAGCCGAGGAGCTTCAGATGTTCGAGCAGAACGGTCGAATCCGCGCGATAGCGCACCAGCGCCTCGACAATTGGATCCACGGCCATGGTTTGACCGCGATTTGAGCTGAGTATGAGTGCGGAGGCCTCTCGGGCGGCGACTCGTAAGCTCGGGTCCTCCGACACAAGTTCAGCTAACACACCCGGTAGGAGCGAGGCCTGCCCACCGAGCCCGATGGCGCGCACGGCGGCCAAGCGCGAGGTAGCGCCGGACTTTAGAGCCTCGGCACCTGCAAGCGCTGCGCTCTTGGGTTCAAGCTTGGACCAAACACCTAGGCAGCGATCGGCAATTTCCAGCTCCTTGCGAGAAGTAACACACTCACGAAGGGAAGGAACGGCTCTCTGCCCCATGCGCACAAGGCTGCTGTCCGCGAACACCGTTGCCGCCATTGGATGGGTGGAAGTGAGAACTTTCAGGTTAACCGCAATCGCCGCATCTCCCCCTATCGCGGCCAACGCAAGGAGTGCCGCTCGCTGCTCCGCTGCGCGCGGCTGACTTTGAAGCAGTGAATCGATGGCGGGAACCGCTTGAGGCTCGCCGAGCGCACCGAGAGCGCCAAGGGCTGCCTGTCGCACCGATTCGTCGCGATCTTTGAGCGCCGTGAGCAACGTGGTCAGGCTCCGAGGCTCTTTGAGCTTTCCAAGGGAGTTTAGCACTACCACCCGAATTTCCGCGTCCGGATCCGAAGCTTTCCCTAACAGCGAAAGGGCGCTCGCTTTGTCTCCGAGGAGGCCAAGCTCTCGGTACACGGTTAGCCTCACCTGTTTGTCTTGATCCTCCAGATGCCCCAGCAGGCTTCGTGCAGCATCGGGCGAAGCGAGCGCGCCCAAAGCCTCTGCGGCCCGAATACGAACCCGAGGAACAGCGTCGCTCAACGAGCGCCCGAGGGTTCCGGCGCTCGCGGAGACTGGATCCAACTTCAGAACTGCCAGCGCGGCCAATCTAGCTTCTTCGTTTGGATCACTCAGCCAACCCAAGACGATAGTGCCTGTGCCTGACATGGCCGTGCGAGACGCCGCCTGAGCCGCCCTCAATCGCACCTCGGAGTCAGCATCCTTCAGCGCTGAAATAACAAGTTCCCGGCTTACGCCAGAAGGGAGAGTAATGAGCTTCCGACTCGCCTCCCTCCGTTCGCTGATATCAGCCGCGCGGAGCCCGTGTGCAAGCCGCTCGAGCTCGCTCGGCCACACCACCTCGGCCGCCGCGGCGCCTTGCGCCGCAAGGATTAGCGGCAACAGCATCCCGCCAACTGGCTTGGATAGTCTGAACGCAAAATGCCGCAGGCGGTGTCCTGGGTGCTGCGATCTTGGCATCAGCCTTCATCCTAGGCGACTTCCGGCGGCGGCTGAACGGAGCCACCGGCGCTAGCCGAAAAAGTGGAGCAATCGTGCTAACCTCGCCGCACCCTCGACCCCAAAGTGCTACCTCTGAGCGCTATTATGGATGGGTTCAGCCCCTACGCGTTACCGCCTCGCGGGGGCCGGCTTAGGCCCAATGGGTGATTCTCCCGTATGCTCCTCTCGAAGATCCTCTTTCACCGTTTCCAGCTAACCGCACCGTCAGCGTGGGTGCCACTCGGCATGGCATTGCTAACGGCTTGTGGAAGTGGCGGGGGCTCGGATGCCCCAGGTGCGTCATCCCCGACCGCCATGCCTTCCGTATCACCCACCGGCACCCCTGGCCCGAGTACCACGGGAACCGCTGTGGTTCCACCCCCTCCGGTTATCGACTGCAACGCAGGCCCGCAGCCGGGCTCATCTCCCATTCGAAGGCTAACGCCATTCGAGTACGATAACACGATTCGAGATCTCACCAAGGATGCAGCATACCCAGGTGCACAACTCCCCGTAGAGGGTGGAGCCGGGTACGACAACAACGCCGAGGTTGGAGCGGTTTCCAGAATAACGGCCCAAAAATATATGGAGGCAGCAGAGGCAGTCTCCGCGCGTGCCACAGCCAACCTCACGGCACTTCTGGGCTGTGATCCAGCAGGCGGAGAAACGGCGTGCGTTCAGGCATGGATCAAATCTTTCGGCGATCGGGCTTGGCGGCGCCCACTTGATGCCACCGATACCAAGCAAATGGGGGAACTCTTTGCTGCCGTTCGCACCACGTTAACTCTGGAGCAGTCGGTGCAAGCAGTACTCGAAGCATTCCTTGAGTCCCCGCACTTTCTATACCGCGTGGAAGTGGGAGCGATGGGGGCGGCCGTAAAGGTTACGGACTATCAGCTGGCCTCCCGCCTTTCTTACCTGCTCTGGGGCAGCATGCCGGACCAAACGCTGCTGGACGCCGCGGCCCAAGGGCAGCTCGCCCAGCCGGATCTCGTGGCATCTCAAGCCCGAAGAATGCTCGCAGACCCACGCACGCGAACGATGGCGCATCGTTTTCATGAACAGTGGTGGAACTACAAAGACATCGCCACAATCGAGAAAGATCCGGCAACTTACCCCGATTTTTCGCCCGCAACTAACGCGCTGTACATTGAGGAGGTCAACCGCTTTCTGGACTACGCCATCTTCGAGGGCGACGGCTCGTTATCCACGCTGCTCACCTCACCGCGTACTTTTGTAAACCCAAGCCTCGCGGCCTTCTACGGCGTACCAGCTCCCGTTGGCACAGAGTTTTCACCATTGGATGAGCCCGGTAAACGTGCGGGGTTGCTCACTCAGGGGGCTTTCCTCGCGACTCACGCAAAAGCCAACCAAACCTCCATCGTAGCCCGAGGTGTATTCGTACGAGGTGGGCTTTTCTGTCAGGTGCCTCCGCCTCCCCCAGACGCCGTGAACGTGCAGCTGCCTCCTCTTCAGCAAGGGCTCTCCACACGCGCACGCCTCGAACAGCACCGGACCGATCCGGTATGCAATGCGTGCCACGCACAATTCGATCCGCTTGGTTTCGCTTTTGAGCACTTCGACGCCGTCGGCCGTTACCGAGACCAAGATAGCGGCGTGCCCGTGGACGCCAAAGGAGCCCTCACAGGAACCGACGTAGATGCCCCGTTCGATGGGATTTCGGAGCTCGCAAAGCTTGCCGCCCAAAGTGATCTCGTGGGATCGTGCGCCGTGACGCAGTGGTTCCGATACGGCTACGGCCGCCAGGATTCAGCCGCGGACGTTTGCACTTTGAATCAGCTCAATACCGCCTTCAAGAGCTCGGGGTACAAGATCCCAGAATTGCTCGTGGCCTTAACCCAGAGCGACGCCTTTCTATACCGCAACACCACGACGGGAGCACAACAATGAAGAAGCGAATTCACCGGCGTGCTTTCTTGAACGGAACCGGCGGCGCGATCATCGCGCTCCCGATGCTGGAAGCAATGGCCTGCTCACGCGGGGAACGCGTGGCAACAACGAGCGATCCCCGTACACCGAAGCAAACCAGGCAAGCGCTGGGTACTGGGCCGCAGCGGTTCATCGTTTTCTTTAGCCCAAACGGTATGATTCCCGATAGCTGGACGCCAAGTGGAACCGAAACGGCGTTCGAGTTTAAGGTTGCCGCCAACCCGACCGCGAAACACGTCCTTGCTCCACTCGAAGCGCTCAAGCAGAAGCTGATAGTGCTCGACGGAGTGAACCAGAACTCGCGCAGCCTGCCTGGTCCGGGCACCAACGGGCACGACCTCGGCATGGGTCACATGATGAGCGCCATGCCGCTCTTGGCAGGCCCGGGCGGGTCCGGCGAATTCGGCCACCTGAGCGATGGCTCGGCGGGCGGCATCTCCATCGATCAAGAAATCGCGAATTTGATCGGCAATACAACGCGCTTTCGCTCTATTGAGCTGGGCAATAGATCCAATCTCGATCCAGTCCGGCAGATCACTAGCCGCATGAGCTACAAGAAGGCCTTCGAGGCAATTCAGCCAGAGAATGATCCTCGCGCAGCCTTCGCGACTCTCTTTGCGGGCATCACCCCTTCCGGCCAAATGGCGCCCCCGGCCCTGGATGCGCTGCAGCTCAAACGCAAGAGCGTGTTGGACAAAACGCAGCAGGATCTCGTGGCGTTGATACCCAAGGTAAGTGCCTTCGATCGACAGAAGTTGGAGGCCCACCTCAACGCGATTCGGGAGCTGGAAACGAGCCTCGCCCTCAGCTCTCCCCCCGTCACCTGTCAGGTGCCGGCAATGGGCCCCAACACAGATCCTAAACCCATGGCTAATTACCCGATGATTGGCCAACAACAAATGGACATCATGGCGTTGGCGGTGGCCTGCGATCTGAGCCGCGTCGTGAGCCTACAGTGGTCCACAGGGCAATCTAGCGCACGTTTCTCTTGGTTGGGCATTCAGGGAGATCACCACACTATCTCGCACGCCGTCGACGATTCCATGGAGTCGCGCCAACAGATGATCGATATGCACTATTGGTATTCGGAGCAATTTGCTTACCTTCTGGGCAAATTGGGCGCTATCGATGAAATGGGGCAAAGTGCGCTCGATAACAGTATCGTGATGTGGGTGAACGAGCAGGGCGATGCGCAACCTCACTCACCCGACCGCATTCCATACATCCTAGCCGGTAGTGGCGGTGGCGTGCTGCGCCCTGGGCGCTACGTGAAATATACGGACGCCTCTCACAACGACCTCTATCTTTCGCTGCTCAAAGCCTTTGGTAGCAATCTCACTGTCTTTGGGGCGCCAGCGGTTTCAAAAGGGGCCCTCACCGGCCTCACCTGACGGCTTCCCGCAAGCCATGGTAAGAGCAGGCCACAATGCTGGCCCCCGCCGCCCTCCGTTCTGAATACCTCACTCACCCCCTGGCCATTCAGCGCGCCCGACCGCGCCTTAGCTTTGAACTCTCAGGCGCTGGGGCCCAAACTGCCTATCAGCTCCAAGCCACCACCACAGATTTCTCGGATGCACCCTCCCGGCTGTGGGACACCGGCAAGGTAGAGAGCTCCACCTCGCTCCACATTGAATACGGCGGACGTTCTCTTTCCAGCTGCATGCGGGTTAAGTGGCGAGCCAGAGTCTGGGACGAACAAGGTGAGGCTTCCCCTTTCAGCGAACCCGCGGAGTTCGCGATGGGTTTACTCACAGAAGATGACTGGCAGGCGCAGTGGATCCAGCCGCCCGAATCGCAACGGTCGCCCAATTCTTGTTGTTTCCGCCGCACTTTTGAAACACACGGCGAGGTGGTAGATGCGCGCCTCTATGCAACCGCAAAAGGGATCTACACGGCCTCCATCAACGGCCTCCCCGTAAGCGACGAGAGCTTCGCTCCCGGCTGGACGGACTATAACCAGCGCATCTTGTACCGTTGTTACGATGTAACTTCGCGTCTCTTGGGCAACAATAGACACGCCATTGGCGCGTTCCTCAATCCCGGTTGGTACGCTGGCCCACTCGCATTTCACCACCGGCCTTTTCAGTACGTGAAGCAGCCGGGTGATAAGCGCCCCTCACTCTTGATGACGCTCCGGCTCGAATATGCGGACGGCCGCGTCGAATGGGTGGGAACCGATTCCGAATGGCGTGTTCACAACGGCCCGATCTTGGAATCCACCTTTCTCCGAGGCGAAACGCACGATGCCACGCTCACCCTTGTGGGTTTTGACACGCCAGAGTTCGATGAGAGCGGCTGGGCAAAAGTGAGCCCTTCCCCGATCGAAAGCTCCCCAAAGTTGGAAGCTCACATCGGCCCGCCTGTGCGCGCGACCGAGGAACTCTCTCCTATCCGAATGTTTGGTTCTCGACCAGGTTCGTACATCTACGACTTCGGTCAAAACTTTGCAGGCCGTGTCCGCTTACGAGTGGCTGGGCAGGCTGGGACAACGGTCCGCATTCGATTCGGTGAGATGTTGTGGCCGAAAAATGAGCTTTACGTGGACAACCTGCGAAGCGCCACCAGCATCGATACTTACACCTGTAGCGGCGGGGGCGAGGAGATGTGGGAGCCCAAATTCACCTATCACGGCTTCCGCTACGCAGAACTCACTGGCTTTCCCGGGACGCCGTCGCTAGATGCGCTCACGGGCATTGTGGTGCACAGCGACACACCCAAAGCTGGGAGCTTCGAGTGCTCGAACGCTCTCATCAACCAGCTCGTCCAGAACATCGACTGGACCCAGCGTTCGAATTTCGTCGATATTCCAACGGACTGCCCACAACGCGATGAACGCCTGGGCTGGACAGGCGACGTTCAAGTTTACATCCGCTCGGCCATCTGGAATCGAGACGTGTCCGCTTTCTTCAACAAGTGGCTTCAGGATCTCATCGACTCCCAAGATGAGCGCGGCAACATCCCGAACTACGCCCCCAAGCTTCCCCACGACCACGTGCACGGCATGGGTGGGGACGCCGCTTGGGGTGACGTCGCGACGGTCGCTCCTTGGGCATTGTATTGGTACTACGGGGACACGGAATTTTTGACCCGCAGCTA
This sequence comes from Polyangiaceae bacterium, assembly GCA_033763455.1. Lineage (GTDB taxonomy): Bacteria > Myxococcota_A > Polyangia > Polyangiales > Polyangiaceae > JBBRRP01. The sequence continues at coordinate 74,608 of JANRKO010000050.1, read as the reverse complement.
TTCGATGATGCTGCGTTGGCTTGAGTATCTGGAGCGCGAATCTAAAGACGGCCTCCGCACTCCTGACCCCGCGAAGTACAAGATCTACGGTGATTGGGTGTGCCTCGGCCCGGACACGCCTCACGAGATCATCATGACCGCTTTTTTCGCGCACAGCGCCGAGCTTGCTGCGAACACGGCAGACATCTTGCGGAAGAAGGAGGATGCCGCACGACTTCGATCCCTTCACGCAAGGATCCGAACTGCTTTCATCGAGCGCTTCGTCCAACCAAACGGAGACGTGCGCGGCCTCGCAATGGATCCGGTGACACAAACAGGCCAAGTGCTCGCTCTTCACTTCAATTTAGTTCCAGAGGAGCTTAGGGGCGCCGCCTTCGCTCGACTCGTCAACCTAATCGAAGAGAACAATTTTCACCTAGCAACAGGGTTTGTGGGTATCCCCTACCTCTTGCCCACACTTTCGCGACATGGCCGCACCGATCTCGCCTACCGCTTAGTGCTCAATGAAACCTACCCTTCATGGGGATTTTCCATCAAAAATGGGGCAACCACCATTTGGGAACGCTGGAACAGCTGGACGGAGGAGGGTCCCAACCAATCCGGAATGAACTCGTACTCGCACTACGCCTTTGGCTCCGTTGCACAATGGCTCTACGAACACGTTGCTGGCATTGAAGCCACCTCGCCCGGCTTCAAGACGTTTCGCTTACGTCCCAGTATCGGTGGCGGCCTAACCCACGTAAATGCCTCCTGGCTCAGTCAATACGGTCGCATCGCGAGCCACTGGAAGCTGGAAGGAGGTAAGCTGGAGGTGAATGTGGAAGTTCCCGCCAATACAAGCGCCGAAGTTTGGATACCCTGCCCGAAAGATGCCGCTGTAACCGAGCACGGCCGTGCCCTCACCAATCTGGAACACAGGGAACGTCATGCGATTCTGCGCGTTGCTCCAGGCCGCTACTGCTTCTCCACTGTTGCGCCTTAAAGGTGCCTTCCGGGCACGATAACGCTCCCGCTCCCGCCAGCTACGGCACCACAAAAAGCCGAGCGCTGCCGCTACCTGTTCTCGGTGAGGTACTGGCGCCAACGGCCTCGATACGCGTTGAGCCCGGGGATTTCGAGCGCCTCGACCCGAACGAGCTCACTTTGCAGCGACTCGGGCCAGGCTAGAAGCTGCGCAGCGCCCCGAGCGGTACCTGCATGGGCGCTGTCCGAAACGCACACCGCGCCACCCCGCAGTGCGCTCAAGAGGCTCAGAAAGAGCTGATTTTTGGCGAACGCACCATCGACGATTAATTCACCTCGCGCACCCAAAAGGTCCAAACAATGGTCAGTGAGGAGCGCGGAATAAAGCGCCGCCAGCGCCGCTTTGCGTTTCGGCTCCGTTGGCGTTTCCCCTTCGAATCGCCCAACCCGATTGCGAAAAGGCCCGCCTTGGGAGGCAAACGACGGCAATGCAAATGAAGTAGCCAACACCAGCGCCACGTCTTCGAGGCCAGGAGCCTCTTGCAACCCATCAGTGCCAGCAACCGCTTCATATTCACGCCCGCCCATGAATCGAATGGACGCTACCGGCGCTCCGAACGCATCGCAATTGGCAAGCATGTCTAGCTCTTCCCGGAGCTCCGCAACATCCACCCCATTGGCCATGCACACCACCCACGTCCCCGTGGAGGCGACAGCAAACTCCCCTTGTCCCCGGCGAGGCGCGGCGTGCGCGAAGTAAGAAGCGTTGCTGTCGTGGATCCCTGTAAGCACCTTCACGTCTGCATTCAGGCCGGTGCGGCGCGCCAACTCGGGCAGGAGCGGCCCCGCTGATTCATAGGCACGCTTTAGTGGTGGAAACAGTTTATCGAAACCCTCTTGCATCGCGAGGTTCGAGAAACGCGCTCCGGCTGGTTCCCACAGCCCGGTGTGGCACCCCAAGGAGGTTACCTCCGTATGCCGATGCCCGGTGAGCCTGTACGCCCAATATTGCGGATACATCAAAACGTGCATGGCACTCGCGAAGGCCTCCGAGAATTCTCGTTTTTGCCAGAACAGCTGTTTTCCGAAATTCAGCCCGTTGGGCAAGTCCGGCGAAGACGTTTTCGAAAATTCACTGGCCGCCGCTCGATACTCTGAATTCACGGCTTCTGGCCCCGCAAACTCATAGTCCAACACGGGCAAGGCGAGGCGATCCCCCGCACAAAGTACGCCTGTAGCGCCGTGAGTGACGGGTACGATAGCGGAGATGGTGTAACGCTTGGCGAACTCACTGAGCCCAGCGAGGATCCATTCGAAGATCGCTTCCACATCGAAGTGTGGATAAAGCCCCGAACGAATAACCTCGTTGGCGACAGAAAGCTGTTCTACGGACTCACCCGTGCTTCCCACAACGATGAGCTTGATGTTGGTCTTACCGATGTCGACAACGGCTAGGAACTCTTGCCCAAGCTGGCTCATGCTGAAAGTTCTGTGTTGGTGTCCGCAGCACTATATGCGTACCGTTTGGCGATCGTTACCTTCACGTTGGCAGCGTTTAACATTTCAAGGACCGAGGGGCTTATCTTGGAGTCCGTGATGACGCGGTGCACCCGATCTATCGGACAGGAGATGAGGCTGCCCCGTGCGCTGAACTTAGAGCTATCCACAACTGCAATAATTTCGGCCGCCTGATCCAGCAAGCGGCGTTCAGAGCGCGCAAGCGTGGGATCTGTTTGCATGAGCCCCTGGGCGCTAACGGCTTGCGCACTGATAAACAACTTGGAGGCGTAGTAGTTCTGGAAAACGTCTTGCTCGAATGGGCTTAGAATGACGCCCTGTTCTTCGAACAGCTCGCCGCCTGGCAAGATCACACGATTGCCCGTGTTCTTGTGCAGGTACTCGGCATTGTGAAAGGAGTTGGTAAGCACCAGAAGCGCGCGATCCCCTAGGCTTTGGACCAAAGCAAAGGTGGTAGTGCCGCCCGCCACAATAATGCATTCACCGGTTTCAACGAGCTCCGCCGCCTCTTCGGCAATGCTGCGTTTCTGGGCAAGGTTCACTTCTAAGCTCGCGCGAAAGCTATCTTGCCCCTTCAAGGCATTTGCACGCGCGCCACCGATTGCCTCGACGCCGCCGTGCACGCGACGCACCAGGCCTTCGCTCTCCAAGCGAGTTAGGTCGCGACGCACCGTCGCATGTGAAGCGTCCAGAAGGGTAGCGAGGCTGCGCAGGCTCGACGAACCATGGTCCGTGAGAGTTTTCAGTATGAATTTTCGTCTTTCGAGTTCGTGCATGGTTATACGATGCCTGAGCGTGAACCACTCGCGGCCGGGCGCTCTTCCGCCTTCTGTTTGCGGTAGCCCGACGCTCGATAGGTCCCCACGAGGTCAATGGCACCGCCAGCACGCAAGCGAGCCATTTGAAGAATGGGCTCCACGTCTGTTTGATACGCGCGCTGCAACGTTTGGGCAGCCATCAGAGCATCATTGCTTTCCTGATAGGCCCCGAGAGCTGCCCTATCCACGAGCAGCGCTTGAGCAAACCCGCGTTTCACAGAGGCCGCGCTGGTCATTAGGCTTTCAATCGGGTCAGTGACGTTATGGGACTGGTCCAGCATGTAGGCCGGATCAAAACCCGGCGCACCCCGCTGCTCAGCATCCACCAACTCGTTGAACACCAAGAACAGCTGGAAGGGATTGATCGCGCCACTGTCGAGGTCGTCATCCCCGTACTTGCTATCGTTGAAGTGAAAGCCCGCCAGCTTCTTGAACTGTATTAGACGAGCGACAATCATTTCGATGTTAACGTTGGGTGCATGGTGCCCCAGATCGACCAAACATTTGGCTTTTTCGCCCAATTCGGTGGCGCACAGGTAGCTGGTGCCCCAATCTTGGATCACCGTTGAATAGACGGCCGGTTCGTACAGCTTGTGCTCCAAGAACATGCGCCAGTCGCTCGGCAGCGCCTCGTAGATCTTGCGCGTGCTCTCCAGATAGCGGTCCAGTGCGCGTGAGAAATGCTGCTGACCGGGGAAGTTGGAACCATCGCCAACCCACACCGTGAGGGCTTTGGAGCCGAGCTCCACACCGGCGCGAATGCACTCGATGTTGTGCTCCACAGCTTGCGCACGCACGGCGGGGTCAGTGTGCGTTAAGCTGCCAAATTTATAGGATTTCTGCCCAGGCTGATCTTGAAATGTATTGGAGTTAACAGCATCGAAGCCAAGCCCAAGTGAACGCCCTTTTTCAAACAATTCACGAAAGTCGCTCACACGGTCCCACGGGAAATGCAAAGAAACGGTGGGGGTTGAGCGACTCAACTGCTGGATAACCGCGCAGTCGTCGAGCTTCTCCAGAGTATTTCGCGGCTCACCGATACCCGGGAAACGGGCAAAGCGGGTGCCCCCCGTGCCTACGCCCCAGGAAGGGATCGCGACCCCATACGCTTGGACCCTCGCCGTCACCGCTTCGATGTCTTTGCCTTGACGACTCAGTCGCTCCCCGAGGCTCTGGTAATCGCGCTCCAAGTTGGCGGTTAGGCGAGCGTTTTGTTCGGCAATGAGATTCGAATTGATCGGTAATGACTGACTCACAAATGGATCCTCCGCTGGCCTCGGTGACGCGTAGCGCCCCGGCTCACGGAGCCTTTCACTCAGGCATCGCTCAAATCAAGCCGAATCGCCATATCGATGAGCGAATCATGAGCGAATGGGTGGAATTCGCCGATGCCTCGCTCCGGGGTGAACCACCCCCGCAGCTAGACGAGCCCGCCCTGCCGCCTGACGAGCCAATGCACCCCCAAGGCAACGGCCGCCGCAAGTGACCAGCCCCACGCGGGAAAGAGCGGCTCCACCCGGCGCTCAGACGCGATTTGAGCTGGCTTTGGCACAGGCAGCTTACCGACATCTTCCGCCACCACAGATTTACCTCCGGTTGCTCTGGCGATTTTGGCGAGCCGCTCCGGATCCACTCGCGTATCGCTCCATGCTTGGCCGCCGCGTTCGCACGCGAAATCGTAACGAGTAGGCGGTGCCGATCCAATGGTGGCCTTGGCGATGTAACCGCCCGCCTTGAGGTCAGCGAATTCGATCTTAAGTGGGCCAGGCGGTGGATTAACTATGCGGCGCGTAACCAGCTCCTTCTCCGTAGCTCCAAGGCGTTCAAGCGTGAGCGAGATGTCTCCCTTCATGGTTGGCAGACGTGTCAACACCAGCGTGGTTTTCTGACCTTCGAGGCACTCGCCCACCACCTCCGTTCGAGCCGCCTCAAAACGCGGATCTCGCATGAGCCAGCCTAACAAGCCATCCCAGAGAGCACCAAAGCCTCTACCCTCGACGTCGGCGCCAAGCTCACTCATCGCGAGAAGATGTGTTCCATCCACGCCCAACGCGATAGAGCGACCATCGCCGGCTTCACCCAGCGCCAGCACAGGCATCGAGCGATCTCCAGCTTTGAGGCGGGGATGCTCCCAAAGCACCAGCGAGTTGTCGCGTGGTACTCCTAGAATATTCGTGCCGGGCATTTCTGGAAGCTTCTCCCCGAGTAGATCACGCAGACCGCGCAGTACCGGCGCAGCGCGCCCAGAATCCGTATACGCGGGCACGAACTGCTCCAGATCGAACGGCTTTTCGGAAGATGAAAGCTTGATCGGCAGCACACGCTCAAGCTCCGTTCCAGCATAACGCCCTCCGGAGAACGAGGTTGGCCCGCCGACCATTATGAGCCCACCTCCAGATTCCACGTAACGTGCCAGGGCCGGCAAATGTCTTGCCAACTTGTACGCAACGGCGTCGAGATCCTGAATCACCACTGCGTCAAAACTTGGCAGATGCTCGGTAAAGAGCTCTTCTACAGGGAACGGGATGAGTGCGAGCTCAGAATCACTGGTGGTACGAGTGTCGTCCTCGTTGCCCCTGAGAATGAAGAACGCGATGAGATCCACCGACTCATCGCTCTTGAGCCACATCCGAAGGGAGCGCACGTCATAGGTGGGGCGACCCGCAACGTGGAGCAAGCGGATGCGGTCGCGTGTAACGGTAAAAGCGATGACACGTGAGTTATTCTCTGGGATCGAATCGCCATCGGGTGCCGCAATTGCCACTTCAACCACGCGCGTCCCCGCACGATCCAGCGTAATTTGCAGCTCAATCTTGCCTGCCCCGTCATTTACTTGAGCCTTGCCGGACGCTAACAGCGCCTTCGGCACCCCATACCGTAGCTCCCTCACCTCCACCGGGATTTCGTGGCATTGGGCACCTCCGGTGCAGGAAACCTCAATTGTGAGCGCAAGGGGTTGATGCGCGACCGCCGCGCCCGCTGCTCGCACAGCGCGAATGGCGACGTCGGGGGGATCTTTTTCGGCAAGGCTCACAGTGTGGATCGGCACACCGCCTGCGAGCTGGGTGATGCGCGCAAGATCGTCTTCTTTACCGGGATGGCTGAATTGCCCATCGCTTACAACAATTATGGCTTGAGGCTTTTCTTCCGCACCGTTGCCAACCTCGGCAAGCGCCGCCGTAAGGTCGCTCTCGACGCCGACCCCGACTCCGCTTTCATCATCTCCTTTTGCCAACGGCTTCAAGGCACCATCGCTGAACTCTAACAGAGTTAGGCGTGCTTCCTTGAAGGTGCCAGCCAAGGCTTTTGCCACACCCAATGCTCGTGCCCGCCGCGTGCTACCCTCGCTTGGGATCCTCAAGCGTACGGAGCCATCTACCAAAACCAAAACCTTAGAGCCTACGTTGTTCGAGCGCTGCACAACGGACACAGGGCGTAGGATTGCGAACACAAGCGCTACAGTTGCCACACCTCCCGATAAGAGCACCAACGCCCGCCTTCGCTCGGTGTGCGCCGCATCCAACCACACCAAAAGCAGTGCCAAGGCGGCCACGGCGAAAACGCACCCGACCCAAAACGGAGAAAAATCCTCTGAGAACGACCATGTGCTGTCAGCAAGTGTCATCGCGTGCGCCCTCAAAGCTCAGCGGGCTGCGCGGCGGCGCATGAGAAAAGGGGCGTGCACTTGGTCGTCTTTGTAATCGGAGCAAAGCACGTACATTGCGATGTTGACCGCTAGCCTTGCGGCCTGTTCTCGAAACATCGGGTCGGGAGACTCCGTCTCGAAGGCCCAGTTGCCCGCTTCGTCTTGAGCCAACGCCCCCAAAAGATCATGGTTAAGGAAAAGGACTTGCGCGTTGTTCCCACGAACGATGGCGTCCACGTGGTCGACCCCGAGCACCCTTCCGAAAGGCCTTTCCAAAATATAGTACGTCTTGAACAAGACGTGCCTCGGATCCAAGCGAACGGGTGGGGATTCCGGGAGCACCCTCCGAAGCTCGCGGCGTGCTGCTCGCCCAAACGCGCCCCCGGCTGGGTCAAAGTCGTCCACTAGCATCACTCCACCCAATGCGATGAAACGCCCGAGCTGACGCAGCTCTCGCCTGGAAAGGGGTGGAAAATCCCCTTCGCCCACCCAGATGCAGAAAGGCTCCGCAAACAGGCTGCCATCAATGGCGCGCACCGTCTTGCACACAGCACGGGCTGGAGCGCTAGTTCGCCGCACCAGTTCCCAACCCCAACGCTCGGGCGCTCGGACCCGTGGCCCCGCCCAGGTTGCTGCTCCTGTAATGAGAACCCGTGGGTGAAACGCGCCAGCTTGACCAAACGCCAGAACCTTCGGGCTCACAACGCTTGCCGCCAAGCCAAGGAGGAAAGACTGTCTAGCTATCCGCATCCGCGTGCCTTCTAGCGAAAATCCTCAACAAACCACAGCCCATCTTCGGCCACTAGCGTCACCACGTAGCCGCCGTCGAGCAACGCCGTAGCGCGCTCACCGGATACGTCAATGTTCGCGATATCAAGTGCCTCAAGGCTTCGAAGCAAGCCCTGGCGATCCACTTCGACACTTTGCCTCAGTCGCGGGCTCAGGGTGAGGAGCATGAGATCGATTGGCATCAGGCGCAGCGCCTCCCCGAAGGCCTCCAAAGCTTGCCTCGGATCCTTAGCTCTCGTGGGAATACCGGTCGAAAAATCCACGCGAAAAACCTCACCATCGAGCAGCAGCCGGGCGTTCCGCCCGTTGGCAAGTGGAACCTCGGCCTGCGTCGAGGCCAAAAGTGTTTCTTCGGGACCAAGGAGCGCCTGAGCCTTTCGCTTGAGCTCAGGTGCTTGATCTTTCAAACGAGCTTCGATGCCGGGTTTACCCCAGTTCGTGTGCGCTTTCTCGGAGAGCATGGCGGCCGCGGCCTTCGTATCTCCCTCTTCCAAAGCGAGCGCAAAGTTTCGAGCTGCCACCCGTGGGTCAGGAAGATTGGCACCGCAGCCAAGCATACCGAAGACGAGAGGAAGCCAAAGCGGAGCCCGCATTTCCGCTCCAGAGCTAGCTAAACCGACGCCTCTTGGCTAGCGTGTGGTCCGATGAACGGCGGTCAAACGTTCACAGAAGCCTCCAAAGGCGTCCCTTCTTGCCACCAAAGTGGCGTGCGGAGTGTTCGTTCCGGCTCGCTTTTGAGCCTTGCCACTTTACTGGTCGCGTGTGCCGGACCGGCGCCCCGTTTCGCCCGGCCAGCCCAACCCTTGGACCAAACACGAGCCGTCCAGGTCATCGCGAACGCCTTCACCGCGGAGGGGGAGCCTCCTTCAGCGGGCCAACCAGTGCTCCTCGGCGACAACAAGTTTCTGACCGTGGACGTCCAAGCCCAAAACCACGAGTATGGGGTCGCGTACCTAACCCATACCGAGCTTTCAGCGCTCGGCACAGCGTTGCCACCTCGCGATCCGGCGATGGGAGATGCCCTGCAGTTGGTAAGTGGCCTGGGCAAAAGCGCCAACGTGCGCATCCTCGTGTTGCACGATTCCGACTACATGTACGACGATCAGTACGGGGGCTCGTATCAGGCTAGTACTATCACCGCTGAGCGCAAGCTCGAGCGAGACGTACGCGATTTTCTGGTGCGTGCTCACGCAGAGCGCTGGCCTTAACCCATGCAAGCCACCCTCGAACCGGGCCGAGCCAACAAACGTGGGCTACTTTTTGGCTTAACGCTCGCTGTGTTCGGCATTGGGTTCTCTTTGAACGCCGAGCAGAATATAGGTTCTTGGTTAACGCTTATTGGCGCTCTCTATGCAGTCTTTCACCTGCACAAGCTTGGGCGTTCAGGCCCGGCCTGAGCGCAGCTCACGTTTCGCTTCGCAACACCGCGATGCCCACGTTTTTGCCCAGGCTGGGCGTTCGAATCACCGCCAAGCCAAAGGTACGGCCAGTTATCTCGAGGTGCGTCGAGAAGGGTGTCTGTTCGGTCGCTGTAGCAAGTGGATTGAGCTGCTCTACGGCCTGAGCGCTCACCCTCGGCGACACTGGCGCGCCATAAGCATGCTTGCCGGACACAACAAAGACGTAAACGAGAGGCTCCTTCTGCTGTTCGGTAACCCCACCTCGCACAGAACTCCGCAGAGCAAACTCCAAGCGATAGGCGTAAGCGGACCAAGACCAGCCTGTGGCGTATAAGCCCCGCACCTGCCCGTCCACTTTCACGGGCGACCCAGCCACCCACTGCGCATCGGGCTTACCTTTCACGCCAGAAGCCTCCGGCATGCTACCTTCCGTCTCAACGTACCCGTGCGTAAGCGCTTGGCGCAGCTCTGGGTACGCACCAAACAAGCTTTTGCCGGCCATCAGATCCTGCTCCCTATCATTGCGCAGCACCGTTCCGTCGGCGGTAGCCGCCGCGAAAAAGGTGCTCTTCGCAACGCGTAAGTCTTGAACCTTGTTCTGGCATTTGGCCAAAGCGTCGCGTGCGTCGCTCGCTTGTTCTGGGCCAAGAGAAGGACGGTTGAAGAAGGCTCCCATACACAGGGCCCCGAGCGGCAGTCCTCTTCTAACCTCACCGACGTCCGTACTCACGGCTTTGGCGAGCTCTTTTACGTGAGCTTTCGCATGCCCCTCACTGACCGCGCCCGAATCCGTACACCCAGAAAGCGTGCACAAGTACCCAACTACCCAACCGGTGACCTTTGCTGCATTCATTACTATTTCGTATAGCCTGAGCCTGGCGCATATTGAAGAGCTAGGGGATATTTCAGTGAAGGGTGGCGCACCTGCGCTGAGCTAGAAAGATGGGTAAGAGCGAATCAGAGCACTGGATTGGGAAGGGTATCCCGCGCCCGGGTAGGCCCGCGCGGGCATCGGTTGTGCCTGAGCCCTTTGTCGATGAAGAACGGGATTCGTCGCTGGCGTTAGCGCGAATGCTAAGCCCTGAAGATCTGCACGTGGTCTTCCAACCAATAGTGCACATGGCTGACGGCAGCGTGTTCGCCAATGAAGCGCTCGTTCGCTGCCGCGTGCCGGAACTCCAATCGCCTATTCGCCTTTTCGAATATGCCGCAGCTACCGGATGCACGGGGCGCCTTGGCCGCATTATTCGCAGCTTGGCGCTAACGAGATGTGGGGACCTCCCGGTGTTCGTGAACGTGCACCCGGCCGAGCTTCAGGATCCTTGGCTCATTCGCCCGGACGACGCGATTTTTTCTCATGGGTTCGACGTTTATGTTGAGGTCACCGAGTCCGTGCCGATGACGCACTTCGACGTCTGCATGAGTGTTTTGAAGGAGATCCGTGGCCGGGGCGGCATTCACCTGGTGGTCGACGACCTTGGCGCCGGGTACTCCAACCTCAAGCGCATTTTGGATCTTGAGCCCAGCGTCGTAAAGCTTGATCGAAGCTTGATCGTCGGTATCGAACATAGCTCCCGGCAGCGAACGCTCGTGCAGGGCGTCGTCCGCATGTGCGATGAGCTATCCGCACGCGTCGTCGCTGAAGGCATAGAAACAGCCGATGAATACGCCGCCCTGGCTGACATGGGGATTTGTTATGGGCAGGGCTATCTGTTCGCTCGTCCCTCAGCGCATCCCCCGCCGGTTAGCTGGTCCCCGCCCTACCGCTCGGTGAAGCGGCTCAAGAGCCTCCCCCCCCGCGCGCTGACATAGCGCTAGCTGAGGCTCGCTACAGCCTCCAGCACCTGCGCCACGTGGCCGTCAACTTTCACATTGCGCCACACGCGACGAACCTTACCAGAAGCATCTACCAAGAACGTGGAGCGCGAAATGCCCATGTATTCTTTGCCGTAGTTGAGCTTCTTCACCCAGACTCCGAAGGCCATAGCAACGCTCTTGTCCGTGTCCGAAAGGAGCGTGAACTTGAGCCCGTACTTTTCGCCAAAGCGGGCGTGGCTTTCGCTTGAATCGGGGCTAATTCCGAATATCTCCACACCTTTGGCTTTGAACTTGGCCCCAAGATCGCGAAAAGCACACGCCTCACGCGTGCAGCCAGGCGTATCGTCTTTGGGATAGAAATAGAGGACGAAAGGTTTACCCTTGAGCGTGGTGTTGGAGACTATTCCCGTGGCGCTTTTCGCTGAGAAGCTGGGAACGCGTTCGCCTTCGCGAACCCCCGCGACTTCTCCCGTTGGGTCGCCTAGGGGCGCTTTGCCTTTGGCCTTGGCCATGGCTACAGCCGGGGATTTTCGACCCTTGGGCGCAGCAGACCCTTTTGAAGGCGTTTTGGCTGTCTTGGTTATTCCGGCCTTTGCGCCCGAAACGGCTACTCGGCTCACTTTTTTCTTCCCTGCCATGTAGATCCTCCGCGGAATCGGTCGTCTGCGAATCGCGATGCAGCTCTGACCTTATGTGGGCCCGAGGCTACCAGGGAGCAACGTCACCGAACAGTTGCAAAAGCCCCTTGGTGGTGCTGCACTGGAGGGCTAAGCTGCAGCATAAGGAGCACTAATGTTAGACTTACCCGATCCGGGACTTTACCGAACTACCGAACCCCTACCCGGCAACGCAGAGGCCTTCCCGGCAGGCGTGCTGGTCTTCATCGGCCAAACCCAAGGCACCGGCGCTCAGTTCGTGGTGCGCCCAGGCCAGAACCGACGCAACCGCTGGTTTTGGGGTGACCCAACTACACCGCTGCGTTCACCCACTTGGAGCCGCACTCTCAAGAAGTTGCCGTCGGAGGGGTTTTACACCCTGCCGGAGACGCTTGAGTTTGAGAATGGCGGGCGCTGGCTCAAGAATGCGATTGTTGAGCTTGGCTACAATGAGCTTGGCCAGGGCATTATTTTCGTCGGCGAATGGCTTGAAGACGGCATTGAGAACGTGTTGCGCTTCAGCGACCGCGGCATGCTCATCAACGATAGCTTGCTGGAGCGCCTCATCTGGGCCCCCATCCTCCCCGCCTCGGCCGAGTCCATCGCCAAGCGCGTAGACGCATAATTTGACCCCCACCTCTGTTGCGAGCGGGCCCAGCACTCCTTGGAGGCTGGGCCCTTTCGTCATTTAGGCTCCGAGCAAATGAGCCTTGAGCGCTTCGAAACTATCCTTGCAGGTTCTTGGCAACGAAGTCCCAATTGACCAACTTGTCGCAGAAAGCTTCGAGGAACGCATTGCGGTTGTTTCGGTGGTCAATGTAGTAGGCATGCTCCCATACGTCCGCCGTAAGGATGGGCTTGGCGCTGGTGGTAAGTGGCGTCTCAGCGTTGGCTGTGCTGATGATCTTGGGCTCGCCCGCTTCCAAGACGAGCCACACGTAGCCCGAGCCAAAACGGGCCGCGCCAACGTTGACCCACTCTTCACGGAACTTCGCCCAGCCACCGAGCTTGTTGATGATATCGAGCGCCGCACCAGCAGTTGGCGCGCCACCTCCACCCGGCTTCATCCCATCCCAGAAGAACGTGTGATTGTAGACTTGGGCTGCGTTGTTGAATACGCCGCCGGAACTGCTCTTGATGACGTCCACTAGGCTCTTGCTCGCTTCGGGCTTGCCTTCGATGGCCGCCTTGAGCTTGGTCATGTAGCCCTTGTGGTGTTTCTCGTAGTGAAACTCGAGTGTCTCCTGGGACATCACCGGGGCGAGGGCATCTTTGCTGTAGGGTAACGGGGCGACTTCAAATTCCATGGTCCAAAGGCTCCTACGATTGAGAAGGTTACGTGGCGTCATCTTTGGCGCAGTGTGAACGCGACGGCAAGCCCCCCGCGACTCAAGGAGGCTACGGGGCTGTTTTTTACCGCATAGTGCTCAAGGCACGCCGCTCGCAACACGCATCAGGCATGGTTGCTTGGGCGGGCCAGCGGGTGTTTGGCGAACCCCGCGCGCTTAGGCAACGCGCTTACCAGGGAGGGAAAAGACCTGCAGCTTGTTCCGAACCTCAATGCCACTCTGAGGCGCCTTTCGCAGATTACGCCCGGCTGTGCTCTGAAACTCAGTGATATTGTGGAGTGCTCGGGCGCCGTGAACGATCGCGCGGAACGCTGAATCTAGCGTGGGGAACTCCCTCTCACTTGCTTGAAACAGACAAGTAACCTCTTCGAACGTCTGATCGCTGAGATTTGTGTAAGAGACGTTCGGGGCACCGTAGCGAAGAAAGAACTTGAGCACGGAGTAACCGTCCTCGATTTGGCAGGTCAATGTACCGAGGTTCGGCTCGAAGCAAATGAGGCCAGCTATCTCTGGGTGATCCTCCACTTCGAACATGAAAGTTCTCGTGCGTTGTCCGCTGCGCACGATGTAGCGAGCCGCCTCCACCAAGGCGTTCAACTTTGACTCAACTTCAAGTACGGCGTTCTCTGTGACCATGGCCGGCGCTCAGTTCAACTCTTGTGCCAACTTCAACAACCTGGCCTATTGAACGCACATCACGCACAAACCTTTAAGTCGCCGCGCTCCTTTCGCAAACTGAAGCAATGCGCACGCCAATGTACTGACATCAGCTTCACATCGCTGACGCCTCGAAGCTTTGACGAGTGCCAAAAAATTGACGCCTGTTGTTTGCCCCGAACTCGCGCTCGCGGGTGCCGCCCCGCGCTTCCAGCTTCGTTTTAGGCCGCGCACCAGAGCTTGCTGAACAGAGGGATTTAGGTGCATGCGCCACCGGAAACCGAGCCTCGGAGAACGTTCCCAAAAAGTGGACATACAACGTGCGTCTTCTGACACGGCCGATTTGTAGGGTGTTTGTGAGCACCCCTACCCTCCTTGCCGGGCCCGAACGCCCCGCGATTGTCAGCCGTCGACGACTTCGCTATCTGGGCTCAACACGCCGCATACGGAAACGAGAAAAAGCATGACGTCGCATAAAGTTGCATTGCTAACCGCCGGTGGACTGGCTCCCTGTTTGGCATCCGCCGTGGGAGGACTTATTGAACGCTACTCCGAGCTGGTGCCAGAGGTGACCATCACAGGTTACTTGGATGGATACGCGGGGCTGCTTACCGGTCGCCAAATCGTCGTCAGCCAGGAGGTGCGAAAGGGGGCCGGGAGGCTACATAGGCACGGCGGGAGCCCGCTCGGCAATAGCCGCGTCAAGCTAACCAATGTCAAAGATTGCGTTGCTCGCGGACTGATTCGGGAAGGTCAAGATCCGCTCCACGTGGCCGCCGAACAGCTTCGAAAAGACGGCATCACGATTTTGCACACCATTGGCGGCGACGACACCAACACCACGGCAGCCGACCTTGCCGCTTACCTTGCCAAGAACGGCTATGGGCTAACAGTTGTTGGGCTCCCCAAGACCATCGACAACGACGTCTTCCCGATCGTTCAATCACTGGGTGCGTACACGGCGGCCGAACAGGGCGCGATTTTCTTCGAGAATGTCGTAAACGAGCAGAGCGCGAACCCCCGGATGCTCATTGTTCACGAAGTGATGGGGAGGCATTCTGGTTGGCTCACCGCTGCCACAGCGCAGGAATACCGCGCACGGCTGAAGCGCCGAGAGTTTCTGCCAGGCCTGAACTTCAACCAACACCACCTAGACTTGGATGCTGTCTATATTCCTGAGCTCGGTATCGATCTCGAACGGGAGGCGAACCGACTGCGAAAGCGCATGGACGAAAAGAACAGCGTCAATATCTTCATCGCCGAGGGAGCGGGAGCAGACACCATCATTGCCGACCTAGAAGCCCGCGGCCAAGAGGTTCCGCGCGACGCCTTTGGCCACCCGAAGCTCGACAAAGTTCAAGTTGGCAAATGGTTCGGGGAACAACTTCAAACACGGTTAAATGCAGAAAAGCTACTCGTCCAAAAGAGTGGCTATTTTGCCCGCAGCGCCGCAGCCAACGCCGAAGATCTGCGACTCATCAAGAGTTGCACCGATTTAGCGGTTGATGCAGGTCTCCGCGGGCAAAGCGGTGTAATTGGGCATGATGAAGACCAAGGGGGCGTCCTTCGCCCGATTGAGTTCACGAGGATCAAAGGGGGCAAACACTTCGATACCGACACGCCCTGGTTCAAGGATCTCCTCGGGAACATCGGTCAGAGCTGATTTTGCCCTATAGAGCGGTCGCGCTCCGAACCCGACGGGCCGCGGAATCGCATCCAGCTTTGGTGCCCAACACCTGCGGTCGCGTCGCGTTTGGCACAAACCGCTTGACCCAGATGGCAGAGCAACCCTAGAAGCCCGCGGAATCACTCAACAAGCCGAAGTGGCGGAACTGGCAGACGCAGCGGATTCAAAATCCGCCGAGGCAACCCCTCGTATCGGTTCGACTCCGATCTTCGGCACCAAAAAGCCATACGCCCCCTGAGACCCAGCTCCGCTGCCACACGGAGAGCGGGTTTGCGGCGACGACAGCAACAAGCTAGCGTTGAGTCGCACGCGGATGGCACAGGAACACCCGGACCAGGACGACGAGCTCCGGGCACTGGCACGCATTGCCGACGCCGCCAGAGCCCGCCAATATCGCCGCCCCGCCTTGGGGTTGGAGCAAGCCGGCAGCCTTCTTGATGGCGTGCACCAAGCCGCTCAAAAAGCGACGGGCGTTGCGATCACTTCGCAGGCTTGGCTAGCTATCGTAGGCGAACGGATTGCCGAACGGACTAGACCGGGTCGCGCACGCGGGGGGATCTTGTTTGTGGAAACGGCTTCGAGCTCTTGGGCCGCGGAGCTTTCGTTTCTGTCAGCGGATATCTTAGCCAAGCTCAAGAAACACGGCTACGAGTTTTCCCAGCTGCGGTTTGTCCCAGGGTCCCAAGGACCAAAGGCCAAACCGCCCGAAGTTCGTGTCGTTGTGCAACCCACTGCGGCAATGCTTCCGGACGACCTAAGAGAAAAGCTCGACCAAATTGAGGACCCGAAGCTGCGCGACGCCATTACCCAGGCTGCGGGCTACTCGCTGAACCGAAGCTCTACTTCACCGCCAGCAAGTGCTCGAGGCCCTCGAGCCGCTGAACCACGAAGCGCTCCGCCGGAGTCAGCTCATTCTGAACGCCGTGCAGCACGGCGAGATAGTCCCGAAGGGAAGTCAGGCTAACGCTGGGCGCTTTGTGCATCGCCGCGTAAAGGTCGTCTGCCATAGCGCGGGGCAAGGGCCGGCGGTAGAGTGTGTACAGCTTGAAGGGGTACTCAAGCCAGGTGGTTTTGCCCGTCGCAGCCGCGAGCTTCACGGCGTAGGACGCGGCACGTTCAAGAGCAATTTCGCGAAACTCACCCGCGGCGGCGCTCCGTAGCACGCCCTCAAGGTGGCCCTGCAAAATGCGCTCAGCTTCCACGCCTCGCCCAAGTGCGAGATTCTTTTCCGCGAGCGAACCCAGAACCTCAAGCAGATCGGCCGTAGCGGTGGCGCTATCCGAATCTTCGAAGGAGATCGATCGGGCACTTTGCTGCGGGCGCGACGAAAGAAGCTTGTCGCTGGCAGTCGACTCCTGCGTACGCTCCAATATTTGGGTTCTATGTTCCGCCCGCCCCTGAGTTAGGGCCGTCCGAAACGTGAGGACTTGAGAGCCCACGCCCAAGCGATCCCCTGTCTGAAGGGCCCTCTGCCCCTCCAGGCGCTCGTCATTGATGAAGGCCCCGTTCACGCTCCCGAGGTCCTCCGCGATGGCCTCGGACGCTGACGTAACGATACGGAGGTGCTGACGCGAAACCAGGCCGTCGTTCAAAACAAGCTGGCAGGAGCTACTGCGCCCAATCAGGGTAACTCCCCGGCGCAGCTCGAGTCGCTGCGCACCATATTCTAACCAGAACTCCATCGGCATTTGCTGAAAACGCCCGGCCAACTTGGCGCCGAGCTATCTACTATCAAGGGTAGTGTCTTCCCAGCGGCTCGTCGAGCATGAGGAAAATTTACCCACGAGGCAAAGGTCGCTGGCGTGCCGGAGATCCCCCTCGCCAACCGTCACCATGTGGCCGAGCCGAGCACCTTGAGGGCGCGTGTGGTTACTTTAGCGATGTGAGCGGCTCAAGCCCCTGGAGGCGCTTGAAGAGGAAGCGGTCCGACTTTGACATGCTGTTCTGCTGCCGATCGAGCACGCCGAGGTAGCTCCGCAGACTCTCTGGACCGACGTTACTGATGCGTCGAATAACTTCATAGAGCTTGTCGACCACCTCGGCTGAACACGGCCGTGCAACCACGGTGTGCAGGCGAAAAATAAAGTGAACCCACTTTGCCTTGTTCGTCAAAGACGCAAGCTGGATCGCGTAGCTCGACGCACGAGCAACGACTTCCGGTTCGGGTAGCTGGCCGGATTCAGCACTGATGAGGATGCCTCCTAGGTAATTCTCCAGAAGGCGCTCGGCCTCCTGCCCTCGCCCAAGAGCGAGCGCTTTTTCGGCAACGCTGGAGAGCACGGCGAGGGATTCTTCTACTCCGACCGAACGCTGCTGCATCGTCTTGGCTTGTGCATCCGTCTTGCGGAGCACGGTGATCTCCTGCTCACCGATTTGGATGCGGTCCCCATGGTGCAAGCTGAGTTTACTCGAAAGGGGCTCCCCATTAACCGTCACGCCATTTCGACTGCCGAGATCTTCGATGAATAGCCCGTCAGCTTCCTCGGACACGCGCGCGTGCACTCGGGAAACAAGCCCGTCGTCCAGTGTCAACTGACACTCGTCGCTGCGGCCGATCAAAAAGTGCCCCGGGGTAAGCGTGATCTCCTGAGACTTGTAACGCAAGCGATAAGCCATCACTCGGCTCCCGGTGCAATGTTAGAGGCAGGCCCAATAGCGCGAGCCAACTCGTCCATGCGCTCGGCATCGGACCCCGGCCGATTCTGCATTCTCGCGAGCAATCGGTTCGCTGGTTCTAAGAGCGCCGCACGATGCAATGCCGGCAACCGTGCCATTTGGTCGAGTGCCAAGGTGGGAGGCACGGCTGCGACCGATTCGTACACGGACAGCACCCAGCGAGCCCACTGGGCATCGCTACTTATCAGCGACAGCGAACAGGCGGCCTCGGCAATGTCATCGATGAGACGCAACTCGACGGGATGGCCGCCTGCGACATGACGTTCCACGTTTGCTCTAGCTCGCATCAAGATACGATCCACGTCGTCCCAACGGCCAAGCGAGGCCGCCTTCTTAATAACTTCGACAAGTAACTCCAGAGACCAACTACGGTCGGATTTCGCGTCACTTAACGTATCTTCGTCCGCCCGTTCGACGGAACCGCAACTCGGGCACTCCACGAGGTCCGTTGGATACGGAACGCCGCAGGCCGCACAATGACAGAGAAATCCTGTTATTCTCGTCTTTGAATCGGCACGGGTCCGGTCCACCTTGTGGATTTTGGAGATCAGCAGCTCTTGGACCCCAATCCGAAGGCGATCGCCGTCTTCGAGTTGGGCCATTCCTTTGATGGGCCGACCGTTGAGCAGCAACCCATTGCGCGAACTGAGATCTTCTACCGTGGCGCGTTCACCATCCACTCGGATGCGCGCGTGTTGGCGCGACACCAGTGGGTCCTCGAACGTCAGGTGGCAAGACGTGCTTCGGCCAAGCAGCGTCTCCCCCTGGGGGAGGTCGAGTTCCTGGAGGAGAAAGCGCAAACGGAAACGGATCAAGCGCACACCTTCGGCCGCGGGAGAGCCAGCGCACAAATGTACAGGGTTTCCCCCACCCCGTCCAAGCTCAAGTTTTTGGATCTAGGGCCGATGCATCTGGAGCTGAGATGACTCGCAGCACATTCACCAGTAGACCCGGGTGGCTGAGAGCACCGTAGGCGCGCAGGGAGCTTTTGGCCCAAGCGGTAAGCACGCGGTGCACCACTAGCAGCTCCGCAAGCCGAACGGGGAGCAGCACAGGCCATTGGGTACGAAAAGGTAGGAGAAGGAGCGATTCCAACTCCGCTTGCGGGCCTCGCAGCGTGATATCTGGGACGCCCACAATACCGAGGTGAACACTTAAGCGCCCAAAATCAAAACGCAGAGTGAACTGCGCCCAAACATCGTCCACAACGATGACCACCGTGCCGTGCAGCCTACCGAAAACGACGCGGCGCTGTTCGTCTTCCGCCGCACCCCGGACTGCAGCCGCAAAACGCACCGCAAGCGGGATTTGCAGAACGCCGGGATCACAGTCCACGACGTCCGCGGCCCCTGCAGACTTAGGCACCACGGTTGAAATCGGCCATGAAGTCCGCGAGCGTCTTTACCCACTCGAGTGGGGCGGCGTTATACATTGAGACGCGCACGCCTCCCGCCGAGCGATGCCCCTTCAACCCTACCATCCCTGCGGCTTCGGCCGCGCGCAGGAACTCCGACTCCAGCTCGGGCGTCGGCAAGTTAAACACAACGTTCATCGTCGAACGCGAGGCTCGCTCCACCGGCGCAAGATAGAGGCCTGGCCGAGCATCGATCGCTTGGTAGAGCAGCTCCGCCTTGGACCGATTGCGCTGCTCCATCACCTCAAGGCCTCCGGCTTGCTTCATCTCCAAAAGCACATTGCGGTAGAGGTAGATCGAGAAGGTGGGTGGGGTGTGGTAGAGCGAATTTGCGGCTTGGTGCGTGCGGTACTGAAAGATGGTGGGGATGTCTTTTCGGCCACTTTCCACCAGATCATTGCGAATGATAACCACAACGAGGCCACTTGGCCCGAGGTTCTTCTGGGCCCCCGCGTAAATGAGTCCGAAACGGGAAACGTCTAGGGGCTTCCACATCAAATCGCTCGACATGTCTGCAACCAGCGGCACCTGGCCAACATCGGGCCACGTGTGCCACTGCGTCCCGTAAATCGTGTTGTTGCTCGTGATGTGAACGTACGCTGCGTTCGGATCGAGCGTTAGCTCCTCTTGCTTGGGCACGCGCACGAATTTTCCGTTCTCTTCGGTGCTAGCTGCAACCCGCGCTGCGCCCACGATTTTTGCCTCCTTGACAGCACTTTTCGACCAAACCCCTGTCACCAGGTAATCAGCGCTTTGCCCCGACCCGAGGAGATTCATTGGGACAACAGCGAACTGTTGGCTTGCGCCGCCCTGCAAGAACAGGATCGAATAGTTCTCAGGCACCCCGAGGAGCTCTCGGGTGAGCGAAAGGGCTTCGTTGTGAATGGCCTCGAACGTTTTGCCCCGATGGCTGTGCTCGATGATGCTCATCCCAGTGCCCTGAATGTCCAAGAGCTCACGCTGAGCGCGTTCGAGGGCACCGAGGGGAAGAGTTGCAGGGCCTGGATTAAAGTTGATCGCGCGAGCCATAAAATCCTCAATTTTACCGACGAGCGGCCACGTAGCGTTGATACTCGGGAGCGTCAAGGGAGGCGCTGTAGGTTAGAGCGCCCGATAACCAATATCGCGTCTCAGCTGCTTTCCATCGAACTCGATGTAGCTTGCAGCTTCGTAAGCGGCGGCCGCGGCGGCCTTGAGGGTGCTGCCAATTCCCGTCACACCAAGTACTCGGCCGCCGCGGGTCAATACGTCACCGTCACGGAGCTCGGTTCCTGCGTGGTACACCTGCACGCCGTCCACGTTTGCGGCGCGTTCGAGCCCCAGAATCTTGTCACCCGTCCTTGGAGTTCCCGGATAGTTAGCAGCAGCTAACACGACACACATCGCATGACGCCCCGCCACCTGAACGCTCCCGGGCGCCAGCTGCCCCCGAGCCGCACTAGCAAGCAGCTCCGCCAGATCTCCGTCCAAGAGATTAACCAGAACTTGCGTTTCAGGATCTCCGAAGCGCACGTTAATTTCTAAAAGGTAAGGGTCCCCTTCGGGCGTGATCATGAGACCCGCGAAAATTGTTCCTCGAAATGGGCAACCTTCAGTGGCCATGCCTGAAACAATGCGCTCGATGATCTCACGCTTTACCTTCGCTTCTAGCTCAGGCGACAGGAGCGGAGCCGGAGCATAGGCACCCATTCCGCCGGTATTCGGGCCTGTGTCGTTCTCACCGATCCGTTTGTGATCTTGGGCGGCTGGCAACATGAGGAAGCGCTGGCCGTCGCTCACGACGTGCACACTCACCTCAGCTCCCCGAATCCGTTCCTCAAGCACCACCACGCGACCCGCTTCTCCGAAGGCTTCACCGCTCAACATAGCCTGGGCGGCGCTCTTTGCTTCAGCGTGCGTCTCGGCGACCACAACCCCCTTTCCAGCACAGGGCCCATCCGCCTTAACAACCGGTGGCTCAGGGAAACCGGCTAACGCGTGCGCAAGCTGCCCCACCTCGCGCACCACCACGAAGCGCGCGGTTTTGATTGACTGGCGGGAGCAAAATTCCTTCATGAACGCCTTGGAGCCTTCGAGCTTTGCGGCGTTCGCGGTGGGGCCATAAGCAAGAATGCCATTCGCGGTGAGCTCATCCACGAGGCCCGCGCACAGCGGAACTTCAGGGCCAATAACCACCAAATCGGCCCCCAGCTCCTGAGCCACCTTCAATGTGTCCCCTGCCCGGTTGGAGAGCCTCTTGTGGGACAGTTGGTGTGGCGCACCCTGCGTTCCTGCATTTCCAGGATTCACTACAACCTCAGCTACCGAAGGGGAGCCGAGAAGGCGCAACGCGAGCGCATGTTCGCGAGCGCCGCTGCCAACCACCACGATGCGTGCGTTTTCCATGCCACGGTTTACCGCTATTTCCCCCATCCCGACCAGTAGAGAAAAAACGAAAGCCCTAGGCGGGCATGGGGACAACGGCGGGCGCTTCTGTTCGAGGCCGCGCCGCAGCACGGCGCACCAGCTTGTCGCAAAGGGTGCTGAAGCTGAGACCCATGACGGCACAAGCTTCCGGAAAAAGGCTGGTGGGCGTCATCCCCGGGAGCGTATTGACCTCCAGCACCGTGACGCGGCGCGCACCAGGATCCACCACAAAATCAACACGACTCAGGTCCCGCGCGCCCACTGCACGGTGGGCTAATACGGCTAGCTTCTGGATCTCTGCAATCACCGCCGTTTCGAAAGGTGCCGGACACAGATGTTCACTGGCTGAAGTGCCGTAGCGTGACTTAAAATCATACCAATCGGCAGCTTTGGCCAGGATTTGCGTCGGTGGCAACGCTTTGGGCTCCCCCGCATCATCTTCAAGAACCCCGCACGTCACCTCCAGGCCGTGTTCACGTCGTTCGACCAGCACGTTCGCCTCGATCAGAAATGCGGCTTCCAGGGCCGCGCGAAACGCGGCTCCATCGTCTTCATCGGACATGCGCGTGACGCCGATGGCAGACCCTCCCGATGCAGGCTTGAGCACCACGTGTTTGCCGAGTGTCTTCCAAATAAGTTCGACACACTCTCCCACAGGCATTCTCGAGTTAACAACTACCCCCTCCGCCTGGTTGACACCTAATTCGGCGAAACGCCCCTTCGCAAATGGCTTATACGCTGCAACTGCACTTGCGAGCACGCCGGAGCCCACGTACGGAAGCCCCATCACTTCGAGCAAACCCTGCACGCAGCCGTCTTCACCCAAACGACCGTGAAGAGCCGGGAAAACTGCGTCAATCTGAATGGACGCAAGAAGGCTCGGCAAAGCCTCTGAAACCTCAAGCACATGCACAGTGTGCCCCGCCGCTCGCAAAGCCTCAGCCACCGCCCTGGCCGATACGCGACTCACGGCGGCCTCGGCCGAAGGCCCACCTGCCAGCACTGCGACCGAAAGTGAGCCCACCGTCACCCCTTCGGCTCCTCGTATGCCGCGATCTGAGCAACCTCCGCCCCCGCGGGCAGGTGTGCGAGCTCTATCTTGAGCGTGTGGGCGAACTTGAAAATGCGCTCGTCCCGGTAGAATTCACCAAACACGATGCGCCCTAGCCCCGCATTCGCGATGAGCTGGAAGCACTTGAAGCAGGGCGAAGCCGTCACGTAGATGTAGCTCCCTTCTAACCTGCTTCCGTTCCTGGCGGCTTGGACGATGGCATTGGCCTCGGCATGGACGGTACGCACGCAATGACCATCCTCCATCATGTGGCCCTCGTCGTCACAGTGCCCCAAGCCCCGAATCGAACCGTTGTAGCCAGTTGCGAGAATGGTCTTGTCGCGCACGATCACAGCGCCCACGTGTTTCCGATCACAGGTTGAGCGGGTCGCCACCTCGGTGGCGATCGCCATAAAGTACTCGTCCCAAGTCGCGCGACGTCGTGTCATATGAGCTGTCCTCTTCGCCTCTTCGTATACCGCGAACCCTGGGGTGCCTACGAGAGCCTTGACCTTCGCCGCCCCGCGTGGCTTGGTGTTGAGCAATCGTGAAGATAAGGCTCACTTTCGGGACCCTCGGCCTGCTCGCTGGTGTTCTTGTGGCTCCGGCGGGTGCCCAGGCGGCGTCACCACGAAGAGAAGCCGAAGCCCTACTCGCCAAGCTTGCGAAGTCAGAACGGGCGGCGCTCATCGCCACGTACACGCGCCGCGCAGAATCCGCGCTCACTCGAGCGCTGGCGGCGACTTCCAAGAAACAGCTTAAGGTTGCCGAGCAGCTGGAGTCCGTCGCACTTCGCCTCGCCCTCACCGCCCAGGACCTGCTGCGGGCAACCGATCTTGAGCGGCAGGCCAGCTCACTCGAACTTCAGTTGAACCTTGCGCAAGAAAAAACAGTGCGAGCCCGCGCCCTGATTGAAGAGGCCCTGGCCCGCAAAAATCGAGCGCTCGCTCAGCTCAAAGAGTCCGAAACGCAGTCGAAAGCCTTGCCCGCGCAGGTCAAAAAGCCATGAGTGCGCGGCTCCCATCGAAGCCGGGCGCAAAGCCTTTCTTTCCAACAATCGCGTTCCTCCTGCTCGCGGCTTGTTCGGCGGGACCACGGCCCCCGATGCTTTCCCAGGCGGATGCCACTCGTTCCGCCCCACTCGTGCAAGCCGCCGAGCAAGCTGCTCCCCAAGCATTTCTGCAGGCTGAAGATCTCTTCCATCAAGCAGAAGAAGCCTACAATCAGGGGGATTCTGAACAAGCAGAGCTGCTGAGCGAGCATGCCATCGCCGCCTATGAGCACGCCGTGGTGCTTGCGCGCGTTGCCGTGGCGCTCGGGCGCATATCCCGAGCAGATACAAGCGTGGTAGCGGCCCAGCAAGAGCTGCTGCGGCTCGATGGCGAGGCTCGGGAGCTGGAGTCGGAAGTTACCGAGATTGAGGCCCGGACCAAGGTGAACCGCGACGCCTTGCCGCTGCCGAAGAGTGAGCCTGCATCGCCGGAAAGGGAGCGCGCTCGCCAGAAGGCGGCGCTTGCGCTCTTGCGCCAGGCGCGCCTTCTTTGCGTCTCGGCACGCTTGCTCGACCCGGCGCACCCTGAAGAAGAACAAGCTCGGCTTGCTGATATTGCCCGCATAGAGCAAGGCGCCGGCAAAGCGCTTTCCCCTGCCCCCATAGACGCCGCGCGGCGACTTCGCTCCCAGTGTCTGGAGATGCTGTACGAAATCCGAAAGCCAAAGCTGCGGGAGCAACCGCAAAGCTTCGCCGCTGAGGGCTTACTCGCAGAGTTAAGCGATGCAAAGCTTTTCCCATTTCGGGATGATCGCGGAGTGGTGGTCACGCTCCGAGGGGTTTTCGATCCCAGCAACAAGCTCTCGCCCCAAGTGGCCGAGCAGCTTGCGGCGCTCGGACGCGTAGCCAAAACACACCCGGAATTCCCGCTGCTCCTGGTACTTCACAGTGCCAAGGGCAAGCCACCCGAGACAGCCGAGCTCGAAAAGGCTTTGCGCGACGCTGGGGCCCCTAACGTCACCTCAGACTTCGCGGGAAGTTCGCTGCCCATAGCGATTTCCGGCGAGCCGGGGGCAGAGGCTCGGAATGAACGCGCCGAAGTTGTGTTCGTTTCGCCCACACCGTAGCTCCTAGCGCACCTAGGTAAGCTGCGGTTCGGCGCACGACAGCGTTTTTTGAGCCACCCTTGCGAGCTATCGACACCTACTCGAGGTGCGATCGAGGCCTCCTCTTCGAACTTCGGTACCATATGAGCTCGCCCACCCGCTTTACTTGCCCGCATCCGGGCCCAACATAATGGCAAGGCCCAGCGTCCGTGCTGGGAACCCTATAGATCCGGTGCAAAGGTCCGTACCTAGGCTCAGTTAGGCCCACAATTCATGATGAAGCGAGACTCGCTATTCCACCAGAAGATCGTGTGGTCGGGTGCGCCGAGTGTCATTGTAACCCCGCCGATTCTGCGCGCCTTCGCGCTGTTACTGTTCCTCAGCAGTGCCATTGCTCTGGCGTTCGCCTTCATCTTAGCCCTCGTCATCGAACAGTCGCCGACAGCCATGCTGGCGTTTTCTTTTTGGTGCGTGACGTGTGGCATCGGGAGCCTTCTGGCGCCAAAGATCTGGTTCAGCCGCGTGGAGTACCTGGTTACCGAACACCAAATCATCTGGAAGCGTGGCCCATTTCGCCGAAGCATTGAGCGCAGCTCCATCAGCTTTGCTCGCATATTCTGGGATCCCAAACACCCCGGAATGGGCGATCTTGAGTTGGTTCGGGCAGTGCCAACCGGAGCGCTCCGCCGTCGCCTGATCTTGCGACTCACGGGGGTGAACTCTCCTGACCGCGTGTGGGCGATTATTCGCGGGGAGGAAGCCGTAGCTCCCATCGCTGTGGGCGCAAGAGCACTCGCGCAGCGGCTGGATCAGGACGAGCGGGTGTTGTGGTCGTCCAAGCCAACGCAACAGTGGCGTGCGTATCTGCCACACGGGCAGAGGGATTGGATGTTGCTGTTCATCTGCGCCGTTCTCTTATTCGCCTCTGTACGGTTGGTGGCCACCGGAACCCGCGCCCTTGAGCTTCTGAACAGCGGCGGCCTGGAAGTTTGGCCTCTTTTGACCATTGCCCTGTGCCTTCTGGTAACCGTGGGCTTATTGCTCTCAATTGCAGGCTATTTGGTTTACGACGCCTTGATTCGCTCCGGGCGGCTTCTCCGCCAGACGCAGTATCTTATCACGAACAAGCGCGTTCTCATCCAACGTGCGGATGAAGAGTTGCATCTGGACCGAAAACGCATCGTTGATGTGATTGATGCGCCCCTGGGAGAAGGCCTAAGCGACGTGTTTATTGTACTCGACGGCCCCCGCGCGCGCTCGCTGGCTCTCAGCGGAGCATTCGGTGAATTGGAACGCAGTGCCTATCTTAGGCCGGTGTTTTTTGCCGTTACAGATGCTGACGGAGCCGGCAAACTGCTTCGCCAAGCCCCATAACGTTCAACGCGGGAACGCTCTTGCGCTCCGATCCCCAACGGATTCTTCCACCTTCGACTCGCATCGCGAACGCAAGGCCTCGGCGTGGTCAAGCCAATGAGCCGAGACCTTCCGGCCTTCATCCAGATACGCACTCCACGCAAGCACGGCCTGGCGGTAGGCGACCTCCCGGGCCTGAGGGGTTCCCGCCTGTTCCCCCTCAGCCATCGCTGCGAGCGCTTTGTAATAGTAGCTTTCCCACACCGGCATGAGCGCGGGCACGGCGCGACCCAGGCCTTGAGAAGCTACGGACGAATGCACAGGCTGAACGCTCGAAGCAGCTGAAAACGCAGCCAAAGCCGAAGCCAAATCGCCCTGCCGCTCTAGCGCTACCCCGAGGCTAGCTTGCGCCATAGCGAAGAGCTCGGAGCCGCTCCCCAACAAGAGCGCGAGCCGATAATCTGAAGTTGCATAACGCAACTCTCCGCGCAACATGTACGCGAGGCCACGCTTGTAGTGCAAATGGGCCCGGAGTGACGGTTGCCAGACCCGCTCAAGTGCGCTTGAGAAGGCGCGGATCGCTCGCTCAGGATGCCCAAGCTCAGCCTCCACCACTCCCACCTCAAACCAGGCTTGGCCAACCCATGGGCTCTCTGGCGCCTCCTGAATGGCTTTGTTTAGCAACCCGAGCGCCTTCTGCTTCATCCCGTCATGAGCCCTCCCCAAGCGGGCGCCACACAAGTACTTGAGGTCGGCAGAGGCAAACGGCAGCACTGTAAGGCATGCCGCCGTTACCTCCCGCGAATCGGGCAAGGCCGCGTAGCCGAGTACCAAGCGACGTGCAGCCGCACGCACATGCGCCCGAGAGTCCCGCACGCCATCCCAGAAGCCCACGTCCGCGTGAGCGGGACGAACCTGTGCCAACACCCCCAGAGCCATCACCAGTGCAGTAAACGGGAGGCACTTTTGCCCACGCCGAGCGCTCATGGGTTCGCCCCACGCAGCTTCAACTCGGCCAATTTACGAAGAATTTCGGGAGCCTTCGGATCGCTTCTTAGCTCCTCAAACAGCTCAGCTGAGGCGTTTGGGTCGGCCGTCGAAAGCAGCACTGCGGCAGCCGTTTTCGCGAGGATTGGGTCCAAAAAAGGCGTCAACGTTCGGCCGCGATTCGGCTCGAAACCGGGATCCAAAGGTCCCTCTGTGAGAGCCCAGATATCCGGGATTTCGGACAATACGGTGCGGGCTTGCTCGGGTTTGCCGAGGAGCTCAAGCGTTGTGCTCAACAGCGCGCGTACCAAGCTTCTGTATTCAACGGCACCTGGCTCACGGCGCGCTAGCTCCAAGAAACCGAGTGCTGGCTGCAGCTTATTTTCCAAGATCGAAATCGCACCAGCTTCGAGGTAAATGCCCTGTCGGAAGCTAGGGCTCATGAACGCCATTTGAGTGCTAGCAGCCCTCAGAGCCACCAAGGCTTCGGTTTGGTGGTTCGTGAACTGTGCGGCACGAGCAAAGTCGTAGAGCGCGCGTGGCCCCGTGGGTCGAACGCCCCGGCTTTGTGCTCGCTGGAAATACTCCCACGCAGAGTCTGGTCGCCCGAGACGAACGAGCGCCCTACCCGCCAAGATCGCACTTTGCGCCCACAGATCGGGCAGCCCACCCTTTTTTCTAAGCAAACCTTCTGCAAGAGCCAGCGAACGCTCTGGCGTTGCTTCGAGTACAGCATGGCCTAATGCGAGCTGCTCACAGGCAACCTCAACTTCGGAGCGGGCCTTGAGGTCCCAAGGGCGCACGGCGACACGCCCTTCGCGAGCGACACAAGCCGGCCAGCGTGGGCTCAACTGTGCCACGGCTTCCCGAGCCTCAACGCTTGGACCGGAGGCTAGCCCAAGCGCTACCCAGGCGAACGCATAGAACGACACAAGGCCAATTTATCAGCCGAGCGCGTACACGCAAGCGGAGTGGAGCCCCACAGGCAGTGCTGCCGCACACAGTGCGGCGGCGAGGACCTATAGCTCCGCCCTGCGTTACGGTGCTGCGGCGCGCCCGACGAATGGATTGTGCAACATGATGGTCTCGTCGCGACGCGGACCCACGCTCACCAGATAAATCGGCACCCCGCTTCGATCTTCAATGAAGCGCACGTAGGCCCGTGCGGCGGCGGGCAATTGCTCCAGTACTCTCACCGCATTCAACGACTCCTTCCAGCCCGTCAGCTCCTCGAAGACGGGCACGGCTTTTTCGGGCTCATCCAACCAGTCAATCGGAAGATCCTCTGTGCGGCCCTCTGGGGTGTCATACGCCACGCAAATCTTAAGAGTGTCGAGTCCTGTGAGTACGTCCACCTTCGTGAGGGCAAGCCCGTCCAAGCCATTGACGCGGGCCGCATAACGGAGGGCCGGAATATCGAGCCAACCCGTACGTCGGGGGCGACCGGTTACCGATCCGAACTCAGCCCCGACTTCACGCAAGTGTTTGCCCGAGGCGTCTTCAAGCTCTGTCGGGAAAGGGCCTGCACCCACCCGAGTGGCATAAGCCTTGGTGATACCGATCACCGTAGAGATGCGGTTGGGGCCGATGCCACTGCCGATGGCCGCTCCACCGGATACCGCTGAGCTTGAGGTAACGAACGGATAGGTCCCGTGATCAACATCGAGCAGTGTACCTTGTGCGCCTTCAAACATGACGCGCTTCTTGGCGCGCACCGCGTCGTCCACCATTCTGGAAGCATTCGCCAAACGGGGCAAAATACGCCCAATCCGCGGCTCAAGTGTTGCCATCACCGATGCTACCGTTGGCGGCTCCCCGCCGAGGGCACGAATTACGGGCTCCCAAGCTTCAAGTGCTGTGGTCAACTTTGACGCTAACTTGGCTCTATCTTTCAGATCCCCCGCGCGGATGCCGACACGACGAACCTTATCTTCGTAGGCCGGACCTATCCCCTTTTTAGTAGTTCCAAGTGCCTTACCTTCCTTGGCTGTGCCTTCGCGCAAGGTATCCACCAAGATGTGGTACGGGAGCACCAGGTGCGCCCTATCACTGATCCAAAGCTGGCCTTCAACATGGGACTTTCCACGCCGCAAGAGCTCGTCGATCTCACCGACTAAGACGTCGAGATCGATCACCATGCCCTGACCTAGGATACAGGTTGAACCCTCGCGCAAAATACCGCTCGGCAGCAGACGCACCACCAGCTTCTCGTCGCCGACAACGAGCGTGTGACCGGCATTCGGGCCCCCCGCATATCGGACGACGACATCGGCAAACTCCGTGTAAATATCCACGATTTTGCCCTTGCCCTCATCTCCCCACTGGGCGCCAACGATCACAACCGCACTCATAAATTATTCCTAACCTTTCAATTCACGCGGCTTTTTATCCATTCGGCCAAACTGGCCGCGGACTCGAAGCTGCAAGAGACTAAAACCCCATACTGATCACGCAACACGGCTTGGCCAGCCTTTAGCTCAAGCTGGTGCGAATAGGCCCATGCTTGAGCAAAACCCGACAAGTCCGCTGCTTTGGCGGTGGCCACCCGCACCCCGCGCTGGCGCAGGGCTGACAATATCGCTGCATCTGCTTGATCGTCCGCGACAACGACGCGCGGCACCGAATGCTTTCGTCCTGACTTCTCAAGTGCCCATGACAGATTGCTCACATCGATCGCAAAACCCGCCGCGTAATTCGGGGCTCCGAATAACTCCGACAAGCCGTCGTAGCGCCCTCCTGAGCCAATGGGTTCGCCAGGACCTTCAGCCAGCAGGTGAAACACAGCACCGGTGTAGTAGTTGAAATCCCAGGTTTCCCCGAGATCTACCAAAACAGAACTAGCAAGCTCGTACTTCTCGACGGCTTCAGCGAGCTCACGCAACTCGGCAAGGGCCAGCTCAGCTGCAGTACCTGCGAGTACACGCTCGGCGCGGGGCCACACTTCGGGGCCACCGTGTAATTCTGCCAGCGCGGCTAGAGCTGCGGTTTCGGCCTTTGAAACCCCGAGCCGTTCGGCGCGCCGCGCGAGGCTGGCCGAATCCTTTAGGTGGAGCGCCTCAATGAGATCCGAGCGCTCGGGCGGGCTTACACTCGCCAAAAGTGCGCGGGTGATCTTCACGTTCCCAAGATCCAAAGTGAACGAAGCGAGGCCCGTCGCGGCCAGTGCCCTGGTTGCAGCCGTGAGGACCTCTAGGTCCCCCGCTTGACCGCCCAACCCAATCAGCTCCAAGCCAACCTGCGGGATCTCACGGTGGCGACGCGCGCGTTGCCGACGCTGCCGAACCACACTTCCGCGATACGCGATGCGCGCTGGGGCCGGCGCTTCGCCCAAACGAGTGGCGACCAGCCTAGCCACCTGGGGCGTCATGTCTGGCCGAAGGACAACAACTTCGCCAGTGCCGGGTTCGATGAAGCGCACCACCTCCGAAGGATCCAGCGCGCCAATTCCTCGTTCGAGCACACTCGCATATTCGAAGGCGGGCAACTCCACTTGGAGGTAACCGTGGAGATCCAAACTCTTTAGCAGCTGGCTAACCAGCTCTGCCTGGGCTCCAGCTTCGGGCGGGAGCAGATCGCGCATCCCCGCCGGAAGCGGGTGCGCAAGATGTGCTAAATCCCTACCACTCATGGCTTGAGGTTCGGCTGCATCAACCAGCGGCGGAACGGACCTTTTGTACGTCAAGGCGGCGGAGCTTAACAGGAATCGGCCCGGCGCCAAGCGAAAGCCACCTGGCTCTCGACCCCCGGCACAAAGGGTGTCATCCATGCGGAATGTCCCACGAACACCCCGTATCCGAAGTCGACGTTCTTGAGCACGGTGCGCCTAAAGATGGCCACCCGCAGACGATGGACCGGCGACTTTTCATGCAACTCTTGGTGATGGACTGCACCGCCATTCGCCCCGCTGAGAGTCTGAAAAACCTAGCGGCCGAGCTCGAACAGCGCGAGGTTCCAAGCGTGCTGTATGAAGACGTCAACCAACCGAGTTCGATTGGCCTGCTCAGCTGGAGCGAGGATCCGACGATGTTCGTGCGAGC
The DNA here is from genome assembly GCA_033763455.1 of Polyangiaceae bacterium. Taxonomy (GTDB): domain Bacteria; phylum Myxococcota_A; class Polyangia; order Polyangiales; family Polyangiaceae; genus JBBRRP01. The sequence goes on along the minus strand of JANRKO010000050.1, from coordinate 43,286 downwards.
CGTCCGCCCGGCGTGCAATGCCGACAAAACATTTGGTCTCAAGGTCCGTCCGGAGCTCACGATGCTGGGGCGCACCTATTCGAGCGGCTACGAATCGGATCTCAACTATTGGTTGCTCGATCGCCCCAGGCAAACGGCAAAAAATCCTGCCTGGCCGTGGGCAGTCTGGTACCCGCTGCGGCGAAGTGGGGCGTTTGAGGAGTTGGAAGGTCGCGAAAAGGGCGGCATCTTGCGTGAACACGCCGAGATTGGGCGAGCTTACGGAGCCGCAGATCTGGCGCACGACATCCGCTTGGCCTGCCACGGGCTAGACGCGAACGACAATGAATTTGTGATTGGTTTGATCGGTAAAGCACTACACCCGCTGTCGCATGTGGTGCAATCGATGCGCAAGACCAAACAAACCTCGCGCTATATCAGCCAGATGGGTCCATTCTTCGTCGGACACGCCGCGTGGATGAGCTCTCACGATTGAAGCGATGCGAGCGCGCGGCCCCGGGGTTGCTCAGCTAGAGTTGATGATAGGAAGCACTAAGCGCGGAGAAGCGCTTGGCGAATGTTTCGCGTTCCTCGGGCGTGGCGTTTGGAAAGCGGTCGGGGTGAAGCTCTTTCGCCAATGCTCGGAACTGTTCGCGCCGAGTCGCTGGCTTCGTTGCACCCGGCTCTAGATTATCCAATGGCTCCGCTCGGCTCGAACTTGAATCTCGAAAACGCGGACGGCCCCGCAGAAATTCCGACGACATCAGCGGCACCACACGCACCCCTTCCAGCGCCCCGTTTCGCGCTACGTGGAAGCGCACCTTGGCGTCAGGGATCTGAAAGAGGGCCTCAAGGCGAGCCCTGAGCTGAGTACGAAGCGCCACCCCCACAACCTCGGGGCTAACCAGAGCCGCACTGACCAAAGTCCGACCAATGCGTCCTTGGCTTCCTCCCAATAACTTCTCCACCACACCGTCCGCCCCGAGCACTCCTCGGGAGCGCAGTAGCTCGCCAAGGCGCGGAGCTCCAAGCGGAGATTCAATGCCTTGCACAAGCCCCCTGGCGAACTCCACACGATGCCGTCGGTCATTGGCCCCACCTGTCTCGATGAGCTCCAGCACGCCGTCCGCCTGCTCTCGGTGCAAAGCGCCCAACACATCGCCGAGCGTTGTGCGTGAAAGTCGCCCAGGTAGGATCATGGCCCTCCTTCGCTAACAGTCTGTAGCCCCGCTGGCCAAACTTTTCACCGATAGTCCGAGCGGGCCCCCTACCTTGTTACTCAGCACTCGGCGGAGAGTAGTAGTCCACGATTCGAACCGTCTCGGGCATCAGCCCTGCGATAACCTCGCTGCGTTTGCCGTGAGGATCACCGCCGATCTGAAAGGCTGTTGGCGGATCCATTTCGATGCTCACCTTCTCCACGAGGAAATCGGCCAGCATCTCAGGATTCGCATAAGTTCCCTTCCATATCTCTCTGAAATTCTTAACAAATGGCAGCGGACGCATGGTGGAGATGCGCAGCTGCATGCGATCTTCCCTCTCGTCCGCAAAGGGGAACATGCGAAACCCAAAGCCATAATACGGGATGGTTGAGAGGGCCGCGATGCGTGCCGGCCCCTCATAAAGGACTGCCCCCTCGGGGATCGGCTTGCCCAGAACTCGCCCCTGAGACCCAACGCGGTACGCGTCAGCCCCGCGATTCACCACACGACAGTGTGGCATTTTCGTAACGAGGAACCGAGGCAACGTCTGGGTGACGGCGGCGACAGCATAACTTACCGGTCCGGCCGCAATGGGCTTAAGCACCGTCTTACTGAGCCGCTGCTTGGCCTGAGCGTAGTCCTCCAGCATGGTGGCGTCGGCGCCGAGCCCGCAGAACGGGGTAATGTTGCCCTCAACCTCGATCAAACGCAGGCTTCGGCTGCCGGCGTCTTCCTGCAAACGCTGGATATCAGCGGCCAACCCCTTTCCGGCCGGCCCGATGATCTTGCTGGCGCCAACGACCCACGCCAGGGAGTTGCCCGTGCCCAGGTGAAGCAGGCCAAAACGCGGCAAAATAGCCCCTGCGGCCCGAGCCTCACGGACGACTTCGGTCACCACCACGGTGAAAGTTCCGTCCCCGCCACCAGTGAGAACGGTGTCGTAGCCGCGCTCGACCAGCGTCCGAGCAATCTCGCGCGCATCGCGCACGCTCCGCGAAACAAATAGATCGCCGCCCTTAAGGATCTGGTCCAGTGTGGCGATTACCTCGTTGGTGACACTCTTCGCCCTCCCATTGACCACAACAGCGATACTTCGACGGCGTGGGCCACTAAGCGGCCCTGACGGCGGATGGGTGGAGGGGTTCGTCGACACAGAATTCATCTTAATTGACCGGCGCCCGGCTCCAACAATTGGACACTACGACAGATTTTAATAATAATCCGACGCCTATCGTTGGGCGCAGTTTTTCACACAGCTAATTGCTAGATTACGAGCGAAGTCCATGGCAAACAAAGGCACTCCACTCCGAACCAAGCCCGCATCCGTATCAGCCGCCCGCAGGGCGGCGAAGTCAACCGTGAGCACGCGGGCAGTGCGTCCGGCGGAAGTCGCACCCGTCCCCGCTGCGGAGCCGACGCCCGTAGATACGGTCGACTCAACCGATGCAGCGAGCCAGGCAGCCCGTCGTGGGAGCAGGGGGGCCGCCCCCTGGGCCACCCGTCATGCCGCCAAGCAGGCCGCTGAAAAAGCGCGTCGCCTCGAAGAGCCAGTGCGCCCTGGCAGCGCCCGGGCCACCCTTCGAACCCCCGACAACGCGGACGACATTAAATCCCAGATCCTCCGGCTGCACACGATGTTGACCCAACTCAACACGTTCAAGAAGACGCTTTCGGACTCCTTCTATGAGGCGGGGGAGCTGCTCGCGGAGATTCGAGACAAAAAGCTCTACTCCCCTAAGGGCTACAGAGATTTCGACTCTTTCGTGGAACGCGAGGTAACCCTCAGCAAGACCACCGCTCTTGCCCTTGCCGAGATCCCGGAGGTTTTCACGCGCGAGGCCGCCAAAGGAGCGGGCCTTGAATCGACGATTTCAGCGCTCACGGCTTTTCGGCAGGCCCATTCCGCCAAGCAGGTGCGCGCTCGGCCTAGCCGGCCACCCGTAGCTCGCGTGATCATTCGGGACTGACGACCGAGTTCGGGGTATAGGGCGCCCCCCGCTTCAGGTCCAAGCGGGCTTGGCCAGGCCCAAACCCCTATGCGTTTTATTGATGAATGCACCCTCCAGGTCATTGCCGGCAACGGCGGCGACGGCTGTATTGCCTTTCGCAGAGCCAAGTTTGTGCCCTTTGGGGGCCCTTCAGGTGGGGATGGCGGCAGAGGCGGCGACGTTGTTTTGGTGGGTGACCCAGGGCGCAACACCTTGCTCGATCTCGTGCATGTCCGTGTGGTGAAAGCCGAACCGGGAGGTCGCGGAGAAGGTCGGGATTGCCATGGGAGGGCCGCCAGCGATCGCGAGATTCGCCTGCCCCTCGGCACAATCATTTACGACGCGGAGACGGGTGAACAGCTCGCTGAGCTGACGGAGGCCGGCCAAACCTTCGTCGTTGTTCGTGGTGGCAAGGGGGGCCGCGGCAACAAGCATTTTACGACTCCCACCGATCGCGCGCCGCGTAGAGCCGAACCGGGTACCCCCGGGGAGCAGCGCTTGTTGCGCCTCGAACTGAAGGTTCTCGCCGATGTTGGGCTGTTAGGATTTCCAAACGTGGGCAAAAGCACACTGATTCGTGCCGTTAGCCGCGCGCGGCCGGAAGTTGCTGACTACCCATTCACCACCCTGAGGCCACACCTCGGTGTTGTGACGCTCGATGAACGGCATATGAGTGCCGAGGGTACCTTCGTGATCGCCGACATTCCAGGCCTCATAGAGGGTGCGAGCGAAGGCGCCGGTCTTGGCACCCACTTTCTGAAACACCTGGAGCGCACGCGAGTGTTGTTGCACTTGATCACGCTCTCGGGGGATCCTGCGCGTTCACCAATTACCGACTATGAGATCATTCGGCGCGAACTTGAACGTTTTGATCCAGAATTGGCAAAGCAGCCCGAACTTGTCGCGATGACAAAGTCCGATCTACCCGACGTAGAGGACGCGTACCCGGAAGTGCGCGATGAAATGGCGCGGCGGGGTATCGAACTGCACCTCATCAGTGCCGCCACGAACAGTGGCCTCGGCCCCCTCATGAACTTGCTTGCGGAGCACGTGGGGCGAGCCCGCAACAAGGCGCCCTGAACGCTTACCCCTGCGCAAAATCGTCAAACTCGTCGAAGTTGTATTCCTCGCGCGCCAGATTGTCGAAGCGTGTGTATTCACTGGTGAACTTGGTCATCACCTTGCCGGTCGGTCCGTTGCGTTGTTTAGCGATGATGATTTCGGCGGCACCCTTATCGGGGCTGTCCGGAAAGTAATACTCATCGCGGTAGATGAAGATGATGGTATCGGCGTCCTGCTCGATAGCACCGGATTCCCGAAGATCGCTCAATTGAGGGCGCTTGTCTTTCGTACCGCGCGTTTCCACTGAGCGATTAAGCTGACTCAAAGCCAAAACTGGAACCTTCATCTCCTTGGCGAGCTGCTTCAGCCCTCGGGACAACTCACTGATCTCTTGCTCGCGGCTTCCAGCGTCGCGCCGCCCCTGCATGAGCTGTAAGTAATCGATCGCTACCAGGCCAAGCCGCGTTGCCCCTTGCCCATCTCTTCCAAGGGATGCCTGCAGACGCCTAATCTTTGCGCGCAGATCAAGCAAGGTGAGCGCTGGTGTATCATCCAACCAGAGCGGGAGCCGTCCAAGTTGCGCCGCGGCTTCGGTGAGCCGGTTCCAATCATCTCGTCGAATGTCACCCGAGCGGAGCCGCGACACGTCGATCCTGGCTTCACTTGCAAGAAGCCGCGCAGCCAGCTGCTCACGTGGCATTTCTAACGAGAAAAAAGCTACCGCGTAACCTGGCTGTTCAACCGGCGCATCTCCACTAGATTCATCGGTTACCACCGCTACATCACGCGCACGAGCGACGTTCACCGCCATATTCATCACGAACGAGGTCTTGCCCATACCGGGGCGCCCCGCCACGATGTACAAATCACCTGGGTGCAAGCCGGCAGTCTTTTTGTCGAGCTCCGTAAAGCCAGTTTCGATACCTGTAACGGCACCACCTCTGCGCGAAGCTTCGATCAGAACTTGAAACGCTGCCGTAATCGCGTCTTTGACAGGGACAATGGATGTACCTTCCTCCACCCGCCCTATCTCAAAGACCTCCTGCTCCGCGCGATCAATAAACCCCTGCACATCCCCGCAGTCGGAATAACCCTCCGCTGCAAAGCGCTGGCAAGTGGCGATAAGCTTCCGTAGACGCCACTTCTCCCGGATCACCCTCGCGTGCGCCTCCACGTTCGCAACCGCGGGCGTGGCATCCGCAAGTTGCGCGAGGTACGCGACGCCCCCTACCTGTGCCAGGCGCTCGCGATCTTTGAGCCAGCTGGCGACGGACACCATGTCGGCAGGACGACCCACCTTGCGCAGCTCCAGAACGGCTTCGTAGATCCGGCGATTCGCGTCCGAATAAAAGTGGTCAGCCAAAAGCAGCTGCGAAACGCGATCACTCGCGTCTGGCTCCAGCAGAATAGCGCCGAGAACCGCCCCCTCTACATCGAGATCATTGGGCGGAACTCGCCCCTCGTGTGGAACGACGGTTGCGGCGGAATCCAGAGGCGGACGCTTCTGAAAATTACCGGCCACGAACACTTTGCCTTTCTGGGGCAACACACCAGGCGGTTAAGCGCAAACCCGCGATGGCCTTGTGTGTTCCGGATTTTCCCCAACATTCTAAGATGAAGTCCACGGCTTATCCCCAGGGTCCGAAATGCAGTAACCCCGATTCGCAAAAAAGCGGACCGGGGTGAACTTCGAACACTGCCAGCCCTTCACCCACTTCGTCAAGTAGATCTTGGCGCGCTTCAGCACTCGCTCTCCCGCGCTTCTCCCCCCCGTTCTCCCGCGCTTCTCCCCCCGCTCTCCCCCGCGAAGCGCTAGCGGAGGCGTGGGGGAGAACGCCCGAGCGGAGCGCACAGCGCGAGCACGGGCGAGTGGGGGCACCTGATCTTCCCCCCAACACCAGCCAGTTTGAATCACACGTTGGGCAGGGCTTTTGATTTGCGGCCCCTAACAGCAGCCCACACGAAGCTACGACGTAAGAACCCTAGGCAGCACACAAAGCTGTGCCGCGCACGTTCGTGTAAAACACGTAGCGGCGCGGCACCTGCGTATCAGCAAACTTCAGTGCGCTGCTTTGATCACTTCAACGCGCAGGTTAGCGGTTACTTCCGAGTGAAGCTTCACAGAAACCGTGCGCAGACCGAGCTCACGGATGGGATCCGGGAGGACGATCTTCTTGCGATCCACCACAATACCAACTTCTGCGAATGCGCTCTCGATGTCGTGAGCGGTGACTGAACCGAACATCTTGTTCTCTTCGCCGACCGCGCGACTGATCTTCACGCTGGTGCCCTCAAGCTTGGCTTTCGCTTGTTGAGCCTCAGTGAGCTTCGCCTGCGCGCGAAGCGCCGCTTTCTGCTTGAGCTCTTCCACCTTCGCGAGGTTCTTCTCGGTTGCCGGAACGGCCAGGATGCGCGGAATCAAGAAATTCCTCGCAAAACCGGGACGTACGCGCACTACGTCCCCACTTGCTCCGAGGTTCGGGACGTCGTCCTGTAAGACCACTTTGATATGCGTTGCCATAGCTTGCCTCGGTATTAGGCCGTAAAGGGCATGAGAGCGATGTTGCGCGAACGCTTGATCGCTTCGGTGAGAAAACGCTGGTGCTTGGCACACGTACTGGAAATTCGGCGCGGCACGATCTTGCCGCGATCCGTGATGAAGTAGCGCAGCGTCTGGGTGTCTTTGTAGTCGATGGCGGGGGCATCATCCGCGCAGAACACGCAGCCACGGCGGCGCGACGTGCGCTTGAAGGGAGAGTCCTTGTCAAACCTGGATTCGGGTCCGTCGAAAGTCATTCGTCATCCTCCGTCTTTTTCACGTCCGCGAAGGGACTATCTGAATCATCATCATCATCCCCGCCGCGATCTTCTTCTTCACGACGCACAGTTCGCGAGAATTCCAACCCAAGGATCGCTTCGCGCGTCTCGGGTGGCTCATCCGCGGGCAAGGGCTCAATATCCGTGAACTTGGTATCTTCCTCGGAGATCGTCAGCGCCTCCACTTCGACATCCCGGCGAACAAGCACGGTCTGGTACTTCAGCACTTCGTCGAGCATGCGCAGATTACGCTCAATCTCGCTGACAACGACGCCTCCACCCAGGTACTTGAAGTAAACGTACACACCGCGACGACATTTCTTAAGCGGGTAAGAAAGTGTCCGGCGACCCCAACTCTCAACGAGTGTGAGACGGCCGTTTTCACGCTGCGTCACTTCTTCCACGCGAGCTGCGACTTTGCGCGCGCCTTCGACGGTTACGTCAGGGCGCAGGATGTAAATGGTCTCGTATTCTCTAGTATGAGCTTGTTGCTCGGCTGCCATGGTGGCTCCTTCTGGCCTAAGGCCTCAGTGTCAAAGCGCTGAAGCAAGGAGTGGGTAGGGGTTGCTAGTTACTTGCGTTGATTAACTGTATTCATTGCAGAGGAAAGGCCTCGTTCCACGATGAGCTCAAGTGCAAGAGCTGCTTGTTCGGCCATGGTGTCTCGGGCCCCCTGGTCTGCAAGGGGGAAGCCTTGTAGCACATAATCCGCGATTTCACCCCGAAACGTTGGGGGTGGTCGGCCGATTCCAAGTCGGATCCGAATGAAATCGCCCGTGCCCAGGTGCGCGCGAATCGAGCGCAGGCCATTGTGGCCGGCATCCCCTCCCCCCTGCTTGATACGCACTGTTCCGAGGGGCAGATCGAGCTCGTCGTGCACTACTACGACGTCCCGCGGCTCAACCTTGAAGAACTTAGCGGCAGGGCCCACGCTCTGCCCGGATTCATTCATGTAAGTGAGCGGCTTCAGCAGCGTCAGCTTCTGGCCCCCGAGCTCGATCTGAGCAATTTCGCCCTGGAATTTTTGGCGCCATTCAGCCCCCCGCGCCAAAAACTCCACCGCTAAAAAGCCAATGTTATGCCGTGTCCCTGAGTAGCGCGACCCAGGATTGCCGAGCCCAACGACCAAGAACACAGGCGCCCGTCTATCGGCTCTTGTTTACTTCTTGGCAGCGGGCTTGGCCGCAGGTTTCGCAGCCGCCGCAGCAGGCTTCGCACCAGCCGCCGCCGCCTTCGGATCCGCCTTCTTTTCAGCGCCTTCTTCGGTTTCTTCCACCACCCTCGCCTTCATTGGAATGACCGCGAGGCGCTGTGTGGGAGCCATGCGTACCGTAACGCCGGCGGGCAGCTTCAAATCCGCCACGGTCACGAAGCCACCTTTTTCAAGTGAGGTAACGTCGTATTCGATGCCAACTGGAATGCTGTCTGGGGTGCAGCTGAGCGGCAGAGTACGGAAAATCTGCTGAAGCGTTCCGCCCATGACCACACCTGCAGCGCGACCCGTAAGAGTAAGGGGCACACTGATTTCGATGGGACGGTCCATCAACACGTGCAGAAAATCCGCATGCTTGAGCTTGCGGGTTAGCGGATCATACTGGAAATCGCCAAGCAAGGCCTTGATCGACTTTTCGCCGCTAACGTTGAGCTCAATGAGTTGGTTGCGTCCGAACTTGCCGCGCAACAACTCGACGATGGGCGTCGGCGAGATAGCAATCGAAAGCGGGGAAAGCCCGCTGCCGTAGGCAACCGCTGGGATCTTGCCCTCACGGCGCAACTGGCGGGCTTGGTTCTTTCCGCGGCCGGGGCGGATGGTTGCTTCAATTTTTACCGGTTCCATTGCTTGGTTCTCCTGTTCACACGAAAAGTGAACTTACTGAATCGCTGTTGTGAATGCGGCGAATTGCTTCGCCCAGTAGCCGACCAATTGAGACGATTTTAACTTTCTTGGACGCGCGCGCCTCATCCGAGAGCGGAATCGAATTCGACACCACCACCTCCTCAAGCGCAGAGGCTTCAATGCGCTCTACCGCAGGGCCACTTAGAACCCCGTGCGTGGCACATGCCACAACTCTTCGAGCTCCAAACTTCATCACGGCCTGAGCGGCATTACACAGCGTGCCCGCCGTGTCGATAATATCGTCGACGATAATGCAGTCTTTTCCTTGAACCTCCCCGATCACGTGCATCACTTCGCTCACATTGGCGCGCTCGCGACGCTTATCAATGATGGCCAAAGAAGCCCCCAAACGCTTCGAATAGGCTCGGGTGCGTTCCACGCCGCCGGCATCAGGCGACACGAAAACCACGTCACTCGTGAAGCGGGACTTTAGGTAATCATTGAGAAAAACGGGCAGTGCGTAGAGATGATCAAAGGGAATATTGAAGAACCCTTGGATCTGACCAGCATGCAGATCCACGCACACGACACGGGTGACCCCGCTGGCGACAAGCAGATCCGCCACCAACTTCGAGGTAATCGGAGTCCGCGGAGCGATCTTTCGATCCTGCCGCGCGTACCCGTAATACGGGATCACCGCCGTAATCGAGCCCGCCGACGCTCGGCGAAGTGCATCGCACATGATCAACAACTCCATTAGGTTGTCGTTCACAGGCGAGCTCGTCGGCTGCACTACGTACGTCTCCAGGCCCCGGACATTCTCCTTGATTTCGCAGAATGTCTCGCCGTCACTGAAGCGCGAAACGCGCGCCTCCCCTAGCGGCGTGTCGAGAACAGCGGCGATCTCGTGAGCCAGCTCAGGGTTGGCATTGCCAGTGAAGAGACAAACACGTTTGACGGCCACTCGCCGAGGGTTCCCTTTAATTGGGGGGATGAGGTTAACTACGCGAAAGTATTCAAGGAGTGTGGGCTAAAGGCCCGAGGGGGCGCGACAACTAGCAGGCGCGCCCCCACGTGTCAACGCGGGCGCCTGTCCTGGCAACTTAACGAAACGGATTCTGGAGGCCGGAGCCCTGCGGGGCGGGGCTAGCACTAGGTTGAGAAGGCGCCCTTTTTCGATGGGTCGGCGCGCTACCGGGGACGTTCGGCTTGAGCTCGGGGGCAGCCGGGGCATCGGTGGGCTGGACCGGCGGGACTCGAAGCTCTCGCTCAGCCGGCTCCGTTCCAGGCGCCGTGGGCGTCAGCCCAAGGGCCTCCTCCCTGGGGGTCTCGCCGGAGCGCGCATCCCGCCGCTCGAAGAGCAGGGCGGCGATGATCGCCAAAAGGACGATCACCGCTCCGAGGGCGATCAACAACGGCGTCGACGTTCCGCGCGATACGATGGTTACCTGTGACGGCGCCGTTCCGGTGTTCGTTGTAACGCTTGACTGCCCATCAACGCCGGTAGCTCCTCCAGACATACCGGATGGCCAGCGTTCTCCATCCGCGCCCGTTTCGCCACGAGCGAGCCACGCGCGAACAGCCTCCCTTTGCTGCCCGATTTCATTGCCGATGGTATCGGCGACATAGGCAGCTAGATCGCGCGACCGCCCCACACCGGGGCCTGATGCCGCCGCCAGCTCGAGCGCTGTCGCAAACTCTGCACAGCTTGAGAAACGCTTCTCCGGGTCGCGTTCCAGCGCTTGGGCCACCACCGCGCTCAGCCTTTCCCCAGCTTCGGGACACATCTCCGTGAGCGGTGGGATAGGATCTGAGATGAGCCGAGAGAGTGTTGCAGCGTCGTTCTCAGCCTTGAACAAACGTTTCGCCGAAAGTACTTCCCAGACCACGACGCCCGCAGAGAACACGTCCGCGCGCCGATCGATCTCCTCGGCCCCCATGGCCTGCTCGGGCGCCATATAAGCGATCTTGCCTTTGAGCTGCCCCACGCGGGTTTCGCTCAAACGGAACGCGGCTCGGGCAACTCCAAAGTCCGTAATTCGAGCGATGCCATCCGTACCTACGAGCACATTTTGCGGTGATACGTCGCGGTGGACGAGGTGCATGGGCAAACCCTTTTCGTCCTTCAATTCATGCGCCGCATGCAGCCCCGCCAGCATGTCAATCACGATCCTCAAACCCACCGGGATTGGCAGGCGCTCAGATGAAGTAGCGGCACGTGCCAGAAGCCGCGCCAGCGTGTCGCCTTCGATGTATTCCATGACCAGGTAGTAACCGAGGTCACTGGCGCCAACTTCTAGAATGGGCACCACATTGGGATGATGAATGCCCGCGGCCAGGCGAGCTTCATCCAAGAACATCTGGACGAATTCTGTCTCGCCTGCCAAGTGCGGGTGCAGGCGTTTTATGGCGACAAAGCGCTGAAAGCCGCCCACTCCGGTCAAGCGCGCTAGATAGACGGTTGCCATCCCGCCGGACGCAATTTCGCCAACCAGCTCGTAGCGATCGATGCGTTGACGACTATGCGCCCCAGCGTTCAGAAACTTAGTGGCTACCAAAGGCCCCCACTTCGCTTACCCGTATGGGCACGACGGCAGGTATCACCCAAAGGCATCCAATGTCGGGCGTTCAGCTTCACAGCGGCCTTTAAGACACGCCCCAAGGCAAACCGATTGGTCCACACCTGGTTCTTTGTCGTAGTTGCACTGTTCAAGGACGGCCCTCAAAACAAGGCTACATCCAAACGCTCGTAGTCGCGAGCCCAGGTGCCCGGAAAGACAGCATAAAGGCTCGCTATAACCCTTGAGCCGTGTGCTGAAATTCGGCCCCTCAGCAGAGTTGATCGCGCCCGAGAAAATCCCACGAACGAGGCGCAGCTTCCCCGCTGCAGGGCGTGGGAGGAGCCTATACTACACTGTAGGCCCCTATGCTCCAGTTCGTGGCGAGCTCTTACTACGACATCTCAACGAGCAGACGGTCAGGCTCTTGCAGGTACTCGATGATGGTCTGCGCGAATGCCGCCCCAACGTGACCGTCCACGATGCGGTGGTCAAACGAAAGGCTCAGCAGCATCACATCGCCGATGACGATCTCATCACCCCGAACGACGGGCTTTCTTTTCATCTCGTGGATGCCCAAAATCCCGACCTCGGGATAATTGATCACGGGGGTTGCGAATAGGCCACCCAGCTTGCCCAACGATGTGATCGTGAAGCTGGAGCCGCCGAGATCTTCCTTGAGCGTCTTGCCATCTTTCGCGTTGCGAGCCATCCGGTCGATTTCCTTCGCAATCTCAAGGATGCTCAGGCGATCCGCATTCCTCAACACCGGCACGATAAGACCAGCGTCTGTGGAGGTAGCGATCCCGATGTCGTAAGTTCGCTTGAACACCATCTCCATCGATGTGTCGTCCACCAAGCAATTCAACTCCGGGTGGCGCTTGAGAGCCGAAACCACTGCTTTTACGATAAAGGGCAAGAAGGTGAGCTTCACTTGCGCGCGTTCGGCGAAGGGCTTGCTCCGTTCGCGCAGGCCTTTGAGCGCCGTGCCGTCACACTCGTCCACATAAGTGAAGTGAGCTGCGGTGTGCTTGGAGCGCGCCATGTTTTCGTAGATGCGCTTGCGCACGCCGCGAATGGTTACGCGCTCATCGCCAGCACCCGAAGCAACCGGCGCGGCCACTGCAGGCGTGTGCGCCGGAGCCGCGGGAGAGCGCTCGGGCGTTGCAGCACCTTGTGCGAATCGCTCAATATCCTCGCGGGTTATGCGACCAGCGGGGCCCGACGGTGCAACCCGCCGGATATCCACGCCCGCCTCCCGCGCAAACTTGCGCGTTGCTGGAGCGGCCAGAGGTTTATCGTTGAAGTAACCCCCAGCGGGCGCAGCTTGACGCGGTGCCTGCGCTGCCATGCCTGGGAGCTGTTCGCGGATGTCGCCCACCGCGGTGGTCCCCGAATCGGCCACTGGGGCGGCAGCCCCGGGCGCGGGTTGTGCCACGGCAGGCGCGGCGGCTGGGGGTTGTGCCACACCTGGTGCGGCGGCTGGTGCGACGGATGCAGCTACGCCTTCGCCGAGCTCAAGCACGACGAGCACGTTGCCCACCGGAATGACGTCGCCCACCTTCCCTCGCAACTCCACGACCGTTCCGGCCTTGGGCGAGCCGATCGTAACGGTCGCTTTGTCCGTCATGACCTCTACCATGTCCTGATCGGCCGCGAGCGTGTCCCCAACTTTGGCGAGCCAGTTAACTATTTCGCCTTCGGTTACGCCTTCGCCAATATCCGGCAGCTTGAATTCAAACTTTGACATCTTCTCTCTTTTCTCCTCAGGCGCGCGCCGACTCCAGGAGTGCCGGCAAAATACGATGCGAAAGCGGCATATACTCCATCTCGAGCGTGTACGGAAACGGTGTGTCGAAGCCCGTCACCCGAATCGGTGGTGCTTCCAGGTGGTAGAAAGCTCGCTCACAGACCAGCGTGATAAGCTCCGCCCCAAAACCGCCCGTTTGTGGGGCTTCATGCACAACCACTAGCCGCCCAGTCTTCTTGATGCTGGCGAGGATCGTCTGAATATCCACCGGCCAAAGGGTGCGCAGATCGATCACCTCGCACTCCACGCCCTGCTCGGCCGCCTTGCCCGCCGCATCGAGGGCCTCGTACAACATGGCGCCATACGCAAGCACCGTAACATGGCCTCCCTCGCGCGCGATGGCTGCTGACTCAAGCGGCACCTTGTAGTGCCCCTCAGGAACTTCACCCTTCGCAGCTCGATAGACTCGCTTCGGCTCAAAGAATAGGACAGGATCGGGATCTTCAATCGCAGCTAAGAGGAGGCCCTTCGCGTCGTATGCGTTTGACGGGATCACGACCTTGAGCCCAGGCACGTTGATGAAGTGCGCTTCGGGGTGCTGCGAATGGTAGTGGCCTCCGCGGATACCGCCGCCCACCGGCGTGCGGATCACCATGCTGGCTGAATACTCACCACCGGACCGGTACCGGTACTTGGCGAGCTCATTGACGATCTGATCGTATGCCGGCCAAATGAAGTCCGAAAATTGGATCTCGGGGATTGGCACCATGCCGTACATAGCCATGCCCACGGCCGTCCCAATGATGCCACCTTCACTGAGCGGCGTGTCGATCACGCGCTCCTCACCGAACTCGTCCCAAAGCCCCGCGGTTACTCGAAACACACCGCCGACTTTGCCCACGTCTTCGCCCAAAATAACGACGCGATCGTCCCGGCGCATCGCAATGCGCAACGCGTCGTTGATCGCTTGAACCATGTTCATCTGGGGCATTTTTACTTCGCTCAACTCTTTCAAAAATCGGTCAATGCGCTGAGGGGGCGCGTGGACCTCCCAAGAGCTTCGCGCGCTGTTCTACGAGGTGCCAAGGGGGCTTAGCGTAGACGTCCTCGAATAGGCTAGCCAGATCTGGCGGTGGGGTGTCTTCAGCCACCTGCACCGCCTGGCGAAACTCGATGTCGAGTTGATTCACCAAGGCCTCGTCGTCCGCCTCGCTCCACAGCCCGCGCCCTACCAAGTATTCGCGCAAACGTTCAATCGGATCGCGTTTTTGCCACGGCTCAAGATCCGTCGTCGGTCGATACCGGTTTGGATCGTCGCTCGTTGAGTGGCCCCCCATGCGATAGGTGAGGGCCTCAATCAAGGTGGCACCCTCTCCGCGGAGGGCTCGTTCCCGCGCCCTCCGCGTGACCGCGACCACAGCAAATACGTCATTGCCGTCAACGCGAACGCCGGGCAGGCCATACGCATGAGCTTTCTCTGCGAAGGTTTGCGAAGCTGTCTGCCGGTCGGCGGGAACGCTGATGGCCCAGCCGTTGTTGCGGCAGAAGAAGATGGTTGGGGTCTTAAATACACCGGCAAAATTGAGACCGCTGTGGAATTCACAGGAACTTGTGGCGCCGTCCCCGAAGTAGACCAAAACCGACGACGCCTCTTTGCGCAATTTGGCTGCCCACGCCAAGCCTACCGCTTGGGTGATCTGTGTGCCCACCGGAGAGCTGATGGAGCCCCAACGCTTCTCGCGGCAGGTGTAGTGATCGGGCATTTGGCGACCGCGAACAGTGTCGTTTCGATTGCCAAACATGTTGTCCATAAAACATTGGAGCGACAGCCCCCGCATCAAGGCACCACCAAATTCACGATAACAAGGCAAGAGCCAATCAAGCTCCCCCATGGCAAACGTCGACCCCAAGATCGCCGCCTCTTCGCCCACGGAGCCCACGTGGAACCCAATGCGTCCCTGACGTTGCAACGCTACCAGCCGTTCATCCAAGAGCCGCGTGGTCACCATGCGGCGATGCAGGTACACTACCTCTTCATCGCTCAGCTTCGGATCGTGAGCGTCATCCAGAGTTCCGTCCTCGCGCAGAACCTGCACCACATCTAGCTGGGTGTTTTCGGGGCCGTTCGAGCTCGTTCTCAGCATTTGAATCGGCCGTAGCCTAATCTAAGCGAGGCTCCGTGGTAAGCCGTCCCCGCATCTACGAATACGCTCACGATATGCGGTATTTCTCCACAGTTCTGCTTCAAGCCAGCAGTGCGTCATGGGCTTCGCACCCGACCTCGTGGAGGACCCCCCGCTCCTACGGCAGCCTAACTCCTGAATGCCAAAGTGGCCTCGCTCAACGCTCGAGATAGGTTCGATTCATCCACGTTGCACGCTTTGGCCAACGCCCCTAGCACGTCGCGTTCGATGTCGCTCACGCCGCCCGAGACCTCAGCCAGTAACGCCGCTACACGCAAGACCTCCAACGCATGCTCGGGGCGTTTCACAGTGCGGCCGATCATTTCAACTCGACGCTCCAGCCCGTCTTCCTCCAGTTGTGTCTCAAGATCGAGCAGCAGGGCGTGCACCTGACGCACCGCGACTTTGCCGTTACACACGGCAAGCACTACATGCTCGAAGGCTTCACGCTCGGCATCGTCAAAATCCCCATCGGCATTCGCGACCAGAAAGGCACTTTCCACGAGAGATTCGAAGAGGGCCGCAACTTCGGGATCAAACCCCGTGGGCTGCGTCACGTCCTCTATCACCGAATTGGAGCCGTAACTCTGGGCGGCAATAGCCATGATCGACCCCGACACCCCTCGTTCCGCGTAGGAGGGCGGTGTGCCCAGCGTGTTTACGATTTGCTGCAGCAGTGAGGGATCAGCGTCGGGCATCTTTTCTCCACACTCATATGTATCGCGGCGTGAGGCTCCTGGCCAGCACCCGATCCAAGCCCCGCCGGGCACTCGCCTTGACCTTAGGGCGAGCGCCTGTGGAGCACGACCAAGCCGCCCGCGTCGATACTTGCTCCCGGGGAACCATGACCCAGCTGCTGACCAGGCTGCTCAGCCAAATCCTCGGAGATTTGTCGCGGCGCGGGTCTAAGGCGTGCTCCGACAAACCCTTCCGCAGCACGGTAACTCGATCGGACGAGTGGGCCGGATGCTACGAACGCAAACCCAAGCTCACGGGCAAAGGTCTCGAAGGATGCGAACAGCTCAGGAGTTACATAGCGATGAACGGGAGCGTGCTTTGGTGTGGGCCTGAGGTACTGCCCGAGCGTGACAATATCAACGCCGTGCTGTCGAAGATCGGAAAGGGTTTCGTAAACTTCTTCGTCTGTTTCGCCGATCCCAACCATCAGTGAACTCTTGACGTACCGTTCCGGAGCTACTTCCTTGGCATAGCGCAGGGTTTCGAGCGAAAGCTCATAACGGCACCGCTGATCGCGGATAATTGGCGTTAACCTGCGCGTTACTTCAATATTGTGCGCATAGACATCCGGCATGGCCTCTAGAACGGTTCGGATATCCGTTTTCCGCCCACCGAAATCACCGACGAGGGTCTCCACCAACAGATCTGGCTGGTGGCGTCGAAGCGCTGACACGGTTTGCGCCACGTGCGAAGCACCACCGTCCAGAAGATCGTCGCGATCTACCATAGTGAGGACAACATACTTTAGCCCCAACTTAGCCAGTGCTCGGGCCACGTGTTCAGGCTCACGCGGGTCAACAGCTCCCTTTGGATTGCCGGTTGTAACCGCACAGAACCTGCAGCCACGCGTACACATGTGCCCTAGCACCATGACGGTTGCGGTGCCCTCGCTCCAACACTCACCAACGTTGGGACAACGTGCTTCTTCGCACACCGTGAATAGATCTAGCTCTCGAAGCGTTTGCTTGATCCGGCGGTAGTTTTCGCCACCTGGCGCTCTCACCTTCAGCCAGGTGGGCTTCGGTTCGCGAATCGGCAACCCTGCGCTCACGACGCTTCGCCTTTGAGCAAACGGGGGAGCAGCTGAGCCACGAGCTCTGGCTCGGCACGCCCTTTGGTTTCCTTCATGACCTGGCCGACAAAGAAGCCCAAGATTGCCGTCTTGCCGCCCAAGAATTGTTCTTTTTGCTTCGGGTATTGGGCAATCAAGCTCTCGCAAACGGGAATTAAATCCTCCTCGCTCGAGATAACGGCCATGCCTTGGCCTTTGACAATTTCCCGAGGTGAAAGGGTCGTGCCTTCCATGGCTGCGAATACGTCTTTTGCCTGCTTCCCGCTTATCGCTTTGGCTTCCACCAAGGATAGAAGCTCTGCAACTTGTTCGGCCGAAACGGTAAATTCTGCCTTTAGCCCGTGAACTTTCGCACCGCGCAAAACTTCCGTTTGCATGAAGTTGGCAAGCTTTACGGCATCGGCATAGCCCCTTCGAGCTGCCTCGAAGAACTGAACGTAACCTGGGTGCTGACTCAACGTTTGCGCAGTTGCAGGTGTTAACCCGAGCTCATCCACCCAGCGCGCGCGCACGCGCAGCGGCAAATCCTGTACCCGGGGCCGCTCCGCCGCAATCATCTCGGCAGTAACTCTCACGCTCGGGAGATCAGGCTCGGGGAAATAACGGTAATCGTGGGCATCTTCCTTCGAACGCAACGTTTTGGTGAGACCCGTCTCTGGGTCGAAGCTTCGCGTTTCCTGCGTGATGGTGCCGCCCGCATCCAGCACCGCCGTTTGGCGAGCGATCTCGGAATCGATCGCTCGTTGTACAAAACGGAAGCTATTGATGTTCTTGAGCTCGCAACGGGTTCCGAATTTCTGCTGCCCCACCGGCCGGATCGAAACGTTGGCATCGCAGCGGAAGCTTCCCTCCTCCAAGTTGCCATCGTTCACGCCGATTGCCACCAAGATATCGCGTAGAGTTCTCAGATAGTTGGCAGCATCCGAGCTTGAACGCAGATCGGGTTCGCTCACTATCTCGATGAGTGGCACCCCCGCGCGGTTGAGATCTACCGCTGAATCCCCACCTACCCCGTGCACGTTCTTGCCGGCATCCTCCTCCATGTGGATGCGGGTAATGCCAATGCGTTTAGTGCCCGTCTCAACCGGTACATCCAGATGCCCGTGGCTACAGAGCGGGAGGTCGTATTGGCTTATCTGGTAGCCCTTCGGCAGATCTGGGTAGAAGTAGTTCTTGCGCGCAAAAATGCTCGTTTCCGCAATGGTGCAATCGAGCGCTAGGGCTGCGCGAACAGCCATCTCCACTGCCGTACCGTTGAGAACCGGCAGCGCCCCAGGCAGACCCAAGCACACGGGGCATACGTTGCTATTAGGCCCCTTTCCAAACTCAGTGGAGCAACCGCAGAACAGCTTACTCTTGGTCTGAAGCTGAGCGTGAACCTCAAGCCCAATGACAGGTTCGTAGCTTACGGCCACGGGTGCCTCAGTGGCGATCGCGGTCGATACCGGGGTGGGAGGATTCGCCGGGCTCGTGACGAGGATTCTCGGTAACGTGATCGTTCTTGCGGCTCGGCATCTTCAGCAGCAAGTCTTTCGCGTAGATGAACTGTTCCCGCGAATCATAAGGAACAGGGTGAATTCCGGTATCCATTCGGATGGCGTCACACGGGCACGCTTCGACGCAATAGCCGCAAAAAATGCAGCGCAATTCGTCGATCACGAACTTGTCCGGGAAACGCTCGTAGCCTCGGCGAGGATCGCCTTCGGGGTACTCGCCGGCCTCAATGTGAATGCACTGAGCCGGACACGCGGTGGAACAGCAAAGGCAGGCGACGCAACGCGGTGAGCCATCCTCACGCTCCGTGAGGCGATGAACGCCACGAAAGCGCTCTGGGTAGGGGCGGCGCTGCTCGGGATAGCTTACGGTGTTAATGCCTTCCTCAATTGCCTCGGTATTCGGATCATTCCTCTGCCCGAGCACCATCTCCTTCGTGTTCTTGAAGAAGTGGCTCATAGTGATGCCGAGACCTTTGGCAATCTCGGGCACGTATGACTGAACGGAGGTGCTACGGTTTGGCCGTTTGAGGGGCGTTCCAACAACGCCACGGGGACCTAGGGGGCTGGTTGTCACTTACGCCTCCATCCTTCTTGTGTGGGTGCCGCCCTGTGCATGCGCGTATTGGGCGGAAGTGCTCGAAAGGGTTTGTTTCTTGTTAGGCGCTTTCAAAAGGAACGCAATAAACACCAAGAAGCCGAGTAAGCCCCCAGCGGCCAATAGCGCCATGGTGGCATCCGCCAAGTAGTGAAGTGCGGCTGACACCGTCTCACTCGCCTCCTGGACCAGCAGAATCGCCAGGCCAGTAGCGAGAACATTGACCAAAGAAAGCGGGAGAAGCTTCCTCCAGCCTAGACGCATCAGCTGATCGTAACGAAACCTTGGCAAAGTCCAGCGAATGCTCAGCTGGAGCCAGCACAGCGCGATGATCTTACCAATGAAGCCAAGCACCCCAATGAGCACCACGGCGCCATG
This sequence comes from Polyangiaceae bacterium, assembly GCA_033763455.1. GTDB lineage: Bacteria > Myxococcota_A > Polyangia > Polyangiales > Polyangiaceae > JBBRRP01. The sequence continues at coordinate 23,631 of JANRKO010000050.1, read as the reverse complement.
CGACATGGCCTGATGAAAATACACAGTGTCCCCGAGTGCGATGTGCACGCCATCTCGCCCGAGGAAGGGAAGATGCCAGCCGCCCAAGAAAATGGCGACCATGAGGGCACTCGACGATACGACGGCGATGTACTCGGAGAAGAAAAACATCGCGAACTTCATGCCCGCGTATTCAGTGAAGTACCCGGCCACGATTTCACTTTCGCCCTCTGGCAAATCAAATGGAATCCGCTTGGATTCAGCAACGGCGGCCGCAAAAAACAGTACGAAAGCCAAGGGTTGAACGAAAATCCCCCAGGTATTCTGAGACTGCCACGTGATCATTTCGTCGATGCGAATGGTGCCGTACACCATGAGCGCACCCACCAAGGTAAGCCCCAGGGCAACCTCGTAGGAGACCATCTGGCTGGCCGCGCGCAGCCCGCCCAACAAGCTGAACTTATTGTCGCTAGCCCAGCCGGCCAACGCCGCGCCCACGATGCCGGTTCCAGCTAACGCAAAGAAGTAGAGTAAGCCGATGTTCAGATCGAGCGCCTGCAGCTTGAAAGCCGTGGCACCCGCTGGGCACACACCGGTCGAACCCACCGTACGCATCAGCGTGCCAAGCGATTCAAGAGTAAATGGCTGATCAGGAGGTGTGTCGAAACACAGAGTGTCCCCGAACGGCACTACGCCAAGCACCACCAACGCGGGAAAAAACGTGATGAACGGCGCGATACTGTGCATCAAGCGATCAGCATTCGGGGGAATGAAATCTTCCTTGAAGAGCGTCTTCAAGCCATCCGCTGCCGGGTGAAGAAGGCCTGCGAGGCGCAACCCTACACGAGGCTCTTCGTGAATGCTGAACGCCGCATACAACGAGCCTCCAACTGCCGCGCAGGCAAACTGCGCCGCGCCTGCACCGAACGCCACCGAGCGCACCGTCTCGCCGAGTTCAGTGCCACTCGTGGCGGCGATAAGAAGCAAGAGCACTAACTGCGCTATCATCCCAGCGAGCGCAACAAAACGCGCCCCGCCGAACGCTGCGCTCAAATCAGCGACAAACCGATCGAAGCTATTGCGCGCCCCCCGGGCCCGAACGCGGCTGGCGATCACGATGAACGTAAACCAGCTTAAGAACAATGCGAGCTCACCAAACAATACGGCTGAGGCAGTGCTTGGAACTGCAACGCCGCCGGATTTGAGTGCTTGGGCGGCAAACAAAGTCGCACCGCCCGCACCAAGTGCGGCCAACACCAGCACAGCTTGCACTATGCGAGTAGGCAACCAGATGACAGCGCGATTGGGCCCGATGCGATCTTGCATCATGGCGCCCTGGCGGCGATCCGTCCAAGTTAGAAGCACGCCTAGATTCATGCCAAATAGCACGACGAAGGCGGACTTCGCGATTATAAGTCCCAGCCAGATGCTCACGCTCTCACCTCGTTTGCGGATGCGGAACCCTGGATTTGTTCCGGTCTTTTCCAGGTAGTCGGGTGACCGAGCTTTTGGCCGAGCTCAGCAATGAGCTTCCAAGCGGGCCGACTGTCTCCCTGGGGCGGGATGGCTCGTTCACTTAACTGCTCCATGCCAGCCGAGTTGATAAAGGTGCCTTGGGCTTCGGCCCAGCTGGCAGCTGGCAGCACCACATGGGCAGCTTGAGGCAGTGGGCCTTCGTGACTCGCAAAGACGACAAGCCCGGAAAGGCCTGCAAGCGAGGCGCTGACGGCTTGATCTGGCAATGCTGATCCGAGTGCCAAAGCGAACGCCACCTGACCGGAAGCAACCACTTTACCCAACTCCGTAACCGGCTTGGCCTCTGGGCAAACGGACAACACACCCGTGGTGTTCGGGTTTCTATCTGCTTCGAGCAAGATGTTGTCTGGCTGGCCCGCAGGACGACCCGTGTAGAAGACGTGTGTGGCGCCTAGGAACGTTCGGCCGAGAGCGTAGAGCGCGGCGTTATCTTCGTTCGAGTGCTCGGCACTCAAGATCAACGCAAGCTTGCCTCGAGTTTCTCCGAGGAGTGCTGCGGCGCGGGCCACAGCGCCTTGCCGACTTGTGCTCTCGCCCGATGTGCGAGCTTCCAGGATGCGGCCTTCGTGGATCCGCTTGTAATCCAGCATGCCCACGTCACACATCCAGTACTTGTTCACCTTCTCATTGTCGCGGGGGCGATACCGGTGAACTTTGAGGCTTCGGGGATCAAAATCTGTGTACGAATTGCAGCCCTTAGAGCAACCCACGCACACGCTTCTTACGGATCTCAAGAACCAAACACGCGCTTTGAAGCGGAAATCCGAACTCGTGAGTGCGCCCACCGGGCACACGTGCTCCGTCATTAGGGTGTAGTTGTGATCTAGCTTTCGGCCTGGAGCCACCACGATCTCATTGAGATTCCCGCGTTCGCGAACGCTCAAGACGGGATCCCCGGCGAGCTCTTCGCTCACCCGCACGCAGCGCGTGCAAACGATGCAGCGCTCGGCATCGTACACAATCGTTGGCCCAAACACCTGCCCCTTGGGCTTGTGGATGGGCTCATCGTGCATGCGCTTCTTGGTGCCTTGATGCTCCAACCAATAGTCCTGCAGGCGGCATTCGCCGGCCTGATCGCAGATGGGGCAATCCACGGGGTGATTCAGCAGCAACAGCTCTTGAACGGCGGACCGCGCGCGCTTGACGTGGTCGCTCGTTTGACTCTTAACATCCAGCCCCTCGGCCGCCCCCTGCTGACACGCGGGCACCAGCTTCGGCTTCTTTTCAACGACGTATTCGGACTTCTCAGCGTCCCACCGGAGCACATCCAGCATGAGAGCGGGGCGCCCCGGGGGCGGAGCTAACTCCACCAAACACATGCGGCAGTTAGCAGCAACACTGAGGCCTGGGTGCCAGCAATAGTGCGGAACATCAACGCCTGCGCGCTGCGCCGCTCGAATAATAGTCTCTCCCTTTTCGAAGGGGATCTCTCGGCCATCTAGCTTGAACGTGGGCATATCTTTCTCCGAGATTTGAGCGCTAGCGATCGCACTCGCCGCCAATCATGTTCAGCGAACCAAAACACGGCACCACGTCAGCCATCATTTGCCCCGTGATAACGCGCTCCAAGCCACCGGTAATGTAGTAACAAGGCGGGCGAATGCGAACTCGGTATGGGGTACCGCTGCCGTCGCTCACCAGATAAAAACCGAGCTCGCCGTTGCCGGCCTCGGTGTAGGAATAGACCTCGCCCGCCGGGATTTTCAGGCCCTCCATGATGATCTTGAAGTGCTGAATGGTGCCTTCAATGGTGTTGTAGACCTCATCTTTGGGAGGCAAAATAATTCTCGGATCCACGACGTTGATGGGACCGCTATCCGCCATGCGAGCGATCGCCTGGCGAATGATGCGCGCGCTCTGCTTCATCTCTTCCAGGCGAATAATGAAGCGATCCAAACAATCGCCTTTTTCGCCCACGGGTACGTCGAACTCCACTTCGTCGTACTTCAGGTAAGGGGAAGCCTTGCGCACGTCATATGCCACGCCGGAAGCGCGCAAACACGGGCCCGTCCAACCCAGAGAAATAGCATCCGCAGCGGAGACAATTCCTACATCCTCCAAACGATCGAGGAAGATACGGTTGCCGTACAGAAGCTTCTCCACTTCGCTCACGATGCCGAGAATGTGCTCCACCACGGCCAAGGATTGCTGCTTGAAGTTCTTCGTGGGAGGAGCAGCCATGCCGCCCACACGCCCAAAGCTGTGCGTAAGGCGCGCACCCGTTTCCTCCTCCATGATGTCCCACACCATCTCGCGCCCTTTGATCATCCAGAGGAATGGTGTGAAGGCGCCAAGCTCCATCGCCATGGCGCCATCGCAGGTGAGATGGTCGCTCAGGCGCGCTAACTCACCGAGGGCCATCCGGTACCACTGGCAACGCTCAGGCACTTCAATTCCGAGCATTTTCTCGCACGCCAGCGCGAAGCCGACGTTATTGAGCATCGGGGAGACGTAGTTGCAACGGTCGACGTACGGGAACACCTGCGCCCAGGTTCCGCGCTCGCACATCTTCTCAAACCCGCGATGGAGATACCCAACTTGGACATCCACCTGGTGGATGAGCTCGCCGCTCAGCTCCATCACGCAACGCACGGTGCCGTGCATCGCCGGATGCGAAGGCCCCACGTTGAGCAACATTGGCTCTTCGGGTAGCTCAAGCTCGGCTTCGTCTAGTTCAATGTCAATCGGTTCCATCAGTTCGCCTGCGAGTCCTCAGAATCATCCGCCCAGCGGGAGTGAGTTTGCCTGCCGAAGCTCATGCCTTCATCGCGACCGAAGGGCGCAACCTTCTCAATCCCAGGAATTTCCCGGTAGGGCACGAGCGGTTGGATCTTGTCCGCCGGATAATCTTTACGCAGCGCATGCCCCTGAAATTCGGGATACATGAGAATGCGCCGTAGATCCGGGTGACCCACAAAATTTACGCCGAACATATCGAAGGCTTCGCGTTCTGCCCAGTTGGCGCTGGCCCAAATCTCAGTGAGGGTATCGATGTTGGCGCCCTCGCCGGCTTCATCTCCAACGCGCGCTTTGATGCGCAAGCGATGACCGAGGCTCAGCGACAAGAGGTGCGCGACGACCTCAAACCGCGGCTCACGATCCGGATAATCCACCACGGTGAGATCCGTCAGCATGTTCATCGCCGCCTTCGGCGAAGAATAAAGGAATTCTGCAACAGCCTTCCATTGACGCACGTCGAGCACGACCGTTTCGTCTCCGTGCTGCGAATGCGTTTCTAGAACTGCGGTGGGAAACTGACTTTTAAGGAGGTCGATGAGTGCTTGAGCCATACAATCTCGCGGTTTGGGGCTCGAACGTTAGGCCTTCACGGAGCGCTTGAGATCGACTAGCCCAAGCGACTGATCCACGGCGGGATCATGCCGAGGCTTGACGATGCTGGGACGCCGATCTCCGCTTTGGATCTTGTCTTGTAAAAGCATGAGCCCATCGAGCACACCTTCGGGGCGCGGGGGGCAACCGGGCACATAGACATCACACGGGATGACCTTATCTACCCCGGCGACACACGCATAATTGTCGTAAAACCCGCCGCAAGAAGCGCAGGTGCCGAACGCCAAAACCCACTTCGGCTCGGCCATTTGTTCGTAAATGCGCTTAAGAATGGGTGCTTGCCGCTGCGTGATGGTGCCCACCACCCACAGCAAATCCGACTGGCGGGGAGAAAACCGCGGGGCCTCTGACCCGAAGCGCGAGAAATCATAGCGAGGGCTGGAAACAGCCATGAATTCCATGCCGCAACAAGCCGTCACGAACGGATACATGAAGAGCGAATACTTCTGCGCCCAAGCCAACATGTCGGCTAGACGCGTGGTGGCAAAGGCTGCACCTTCACCGGCTTCGATCACCTGCGTGCTTCGCTTCAGCTCTCCCATTCGAGCGCACCCTTTTTCCAACAATAAGCCAGCGCAATTAAGAGCGCGGCGATAAAGCCCAACATACTCATGAACCCCGTCCAGCCGAGCCCCTTAAAGAGGATGGCCCATGGGTACATGAAAACCACTTCGATATCGAAAACTACGAATAGAATCGCCGACAGGTAGAACTTAACGCTGAGACGAGCCGCACCGCCGCCTTCACTGTCGTTACCGCACTCAAACGGCATCATCTTTTCAGGAGTTGGATTTTTCGGGCCAACCAGCTGACCACCAAAAAACATCCCCGAACAAATCGCGATGGCAATCACGAACATGATCGCCATCGGCAAGTAGAGGTCTACGAGTGACATGTGAGCGAAACCTTTGGAATTTCCGTAAAAACGCGCTCGTATCTAGTCCCCGCGCGCGGCCGGTGTCAATGCGCCTATCCCCTCTCGGCCGGTTTTAATTGGCGGGCTTCGCAAGCTTTGAAACGAGCTCATTCCACGCCTTAAGTGGCTCCCCGAGTGCGCTCTCTGCGCGGTTGCGAGCCTCTGAAAAGCGTTCTGGAGGAACCCCGCCCGCTTGTCCCTCTAGAGCTGCGGCCAGCGCAGCCAAGTTCCGCCCCCGTGCGGCAAAGGCCTCTGCGAGAATTGGCCAAATCGCATCGGCTGGCGAGCCGAGATTGGCAGCCCTGCGGAGCGGACCGATTGCCTCCCCGGGGCGGCCATCTTGCACAATGGAAAGGCCCAAACGCCGGTAAATATCTGACGCCTCTGGCCCATCCCCCGCGTATTGGATGGCGAGCCGGAGAATTTCTTCCCCTTTATTTACTTCGTCGAGTGCAATGCAGCCGCTCCCGAGCAATCCAAGCCCGCGCGCAATCGTCGCGCGCGTCTCGGCGCTGAGCTGCTGCCCCTCGGGCGTGCGCAGAAAAATCGCGAGTGGTGCAGGCCAGGCGCCGAGCAGCTCCAAAACCCGAACGTGCTCTCCAGCTCTTGCCGCTTTTTCAGCCTCCGCAACGCGCGTGAGATCAATCGCGCTCGCGGACCTTTGGGAGCGGGAAAGCTCCTCCCGCACGTGGGCCCGCAAGCGACCTCGAAAAGCGATGAGCGGATGCAACTCTTCGACGCCGTCGTGGAGCACGCGGATGTGCGACCCTGTGGGGCCCGCCGTGAGCTCCAGCAAGCTGTAACCATAAATGGGGGCAAGCAGCAGGTACCGAACCCCCACATGGCGTTGGAGCGCCTCGGTATCCGTAGGCCGAACGGGGGTGGGACCCACTTCGTCGTCCACAATGAGCGCCCCCACAAGGCGTTTGCGGAACTCCGCGAGCGTTAGGCGCTGCGGCTCCGCCTGCAAGCTATCGGCGTCGTCGCCGCCGACAGCGAAGTCGACCATTGTGTTATCGGGGTTGCGTCGATCGACAGTGAGCGCAGTGATGCGAGCCCCCGTGATCATCGCGAACGCAAAGAAGTGTGCGCCTACAATATCGCAGAGGGCTTGGAAGCTTCCGATGCTGTCGCCTATCCGCTCGAACCAACCGTCAGTTCGGATGGATTCTAAGGGGAAGACGCGGATGTCAGACATCTTTGGGGAAGCTTGATCTTGTCACGGAGGCGCGCCCCGGAACAAGCTTCGCCACGTAGGGTGAGGTGAGATGGCCCACTCGAGCGGCCATTCTGTCCCAAAGCCATGCCTCGTTCCCCGAAAAACAACGAGAATTCAGCGCCAAAGCCCACGCACTTAGCCGCCGAGCTTTTGCGCTGGTACACCGCACATCGGCGGGACCTGCCCTGGCGTCGCACTTCTGACCCCTACGCCATCTGGGTTAGCGAAGTGATGCTCCAGCAAACCCAAGTGGAAACGGTCCGACCGTATTACGCGCGCTGGCTCAATCGGTTCCCGAACATACGGGAGCTTGCGTCCGCTGAGGAAGCAGACGTGCTCAAGCTGTGGCAGGGGCTGGGATACTACTCACGCGCGCGACGTTTACTTGCGGGTGCGCGCGCCGTGGTGGCAGAACATAAAGGCTCGATCCCCGAGAGTGTTGAAGAGTTGCTGAAGTTACCCGGCATTGGTCCTTATTCGGCCGGAGCCATCGCCAGCATCGCCTTCAACCAAGCCGTGCCGCTGGTAGACGGCAACGTGGTCCGAGTGATTACACGTTTGTTTGGTTTGCGTGGGGACCCAACACGCGCGCCGTTAAAGAGTGAGATTTGGAAATTGGCCGAACAACTCATCGCTCCTGGCCGCGCCCGCGACTCCAATCAAGCGTTGATGGAGTTTGGGGCGCTCGTGTGCACTCCACAGAAGCCGCTGTGCCTCACCTGCCCCCTGCATGCTCTGTGCGAAGCACGAAAACGAGGCCTCACTCAAACGTTACCTGAGCTTCCAGCGCGCCAAGCCGTGACACAGGTGGCTATGGTGGCGGCGCTGATTCAACGGCGCGGGCGATTCTTGGTGTATCAAGTTCCCGAGGATGCGCCACGCTGGGCGGGAATGTGGCAGTTTCCTAACGTTGAACGAAAGAGCAAGGAGACCGCGACAGAAGCGTTGGTTCGGCTTGGGCGGGAACAGCTGGGGGGCAAGCTTCAAGTGGGTGAGCACGCGGCGACGCTGAAGCATAGTGTTACACGGTATCGGATTACTTTAGAGGCGCATTACTGCACGCTACAGCTTACCTCTGGTGGAAGCGGAGTACGGGCGGGACACGAAGGGCGCAGGGGAAATGTGGCAGCTACAGAGCGACCGCGCGTGGTTCGCTGGTGTAGCCGGAAGGAGCTCGCGGAGCTTCCACTCCCGGCCGTGCATCGGAAGTTGGCAGGGATAAGTTGGGGGGGGTGGCGAAGGTGAATGGTAGAATAGATGCTCGTGTGCTCCGCGAAGGGCGGAGGCAGTGGCCGCATTGATTGCTTACTTGAATGGATGGCCTCTGGACGCCTTCAAACATGGTCGATGACCCTCACGTCGATGAGCGCCTGCAGGTGGTCGCTCAGAGTCTTTGGGACCGGACCACCGTTGATAAGCACGCCGGCCTCCATGTTCTTCTCGAGCGCGTGACCGGTTAAGTTGGCGCTCGTGATGAAGGCGCGCGCGCCATCGACCACCGCGACCTTCGCGTGGACCTTGCCGTCAACGAAGGGCTCGGGCTTCTCCTTCCACGAGAAGAGCTCCGCCGACGGAACACGCAGACGCATCGTGGCCGTCGGGTCGTAGTTCAGAGTGCCGCCGTGGCTCGTCGAAGCCTCGAGCAGGATGCGCAGGCGAACGCCACGGCTTGCAGCGTCGTTCAGCGCGGCGACGACGCTGGGGACGTCGTACGCGACGAAGCTCACGAGGAAGAAGTCCTTGGTGGCACTTGCAATGAGATCCAGCAGCACCTGCTCGGTCCTGCGCGTGGGGACGAAGCGCGTCGTCGGACCGGTCCACACCAGCTCGACGCTCAGCTCGCGTTCGACGCGCAGTCGGGCTTCTGATGCGCCGAGGAGCATACCCGCGACTTCGTCGCCGCTGGCCTGCGCTTGCCCCCACGCTGCGACGACGCGCCCGACGGCAGCGCGCGCTGCAGGCGTGTCGGCGAGCGTGCTCGCGCTCGGAGCCGCGCCGGGGTTCGCGAGCACGCGCAGCGCCGATGCGACCGTGCGCACCTTCGCTGGAGAGACGAGAGCTACGAGGTCTACGACCGCATTGAGGAGCGCCTGCATCAGATCCCTGCGAAGAAGGCCGCGTCGTTGACTTGCAGCGTCGGGATGACGAGCGCGCGATCGAGATAGCGGTTGCCGCACTCGCACGAAGTCTCGGAGACGAACGAGCACGCGTGGCACGAGGCGGCATGCAGCGACGAGTCGGTCCTTGGGTTGTGCTCGGCGCACAGCGGATCGGAGGCGCAGATCTTCGCGCGGTCGAGCGCTTGGCGCAGCAGCCTTCCGAGGTTCTCGGGCTTGCCGAGGTCGACGAGCCCGCCGAGCGTGCCGTCGGAGTCGGCCGCTGCCGTGTAGATCAAGATGCCCGCCTGCGACTTGCCGCCTTCGGTGTCGGCGTAGACTCGCTCCCGGATGCTCGCCGCGTTGTAGCCGCAATCGAGCGCGAGCTCGCGGATGAGCAAGTGCGCGATGGTGTGGAGTAGCGCGAACCTCATGCCGGGGAAGCCGGGATCGGGATCGAGGCCGCGTCGGGCACGCCAGCCACGATGTCCTCGACGAAACTCGGCTTCGTGCGCGCGCGGTCCCTGTCCCGCAGCCCAGGTCACGAGCGCGTTTTCCGAGAACTGCAGGAAAATGCCTTCGCCGTGGACCTGGGTGGCGGGCACCCAGTTAGGAGCGGTACGACCAATGGGCGCGCGTAGAGCACGTTCCGCTCCGGCACCTTCATTTGGCGACTCGACGCGCGTGAAGCCAAGGAGCGCATTCACCTCACGCAGCCGCTCCAGGAGCAGCACGCGCGAGATATGTTTCTCGAAGCCCTTGGGTACATCCGCCCTCTTGCTCATGAAGTGCGGGTAGTCGGTCGGTGGCGTCGGAGATGTAAGCACGTCCCACTCCGGCCCCTTCAGATCGAGGTCCTCGTCGCCCACCGTGCCACCGCGGTGGGCCTGGATGGCTTCCCACACCTGGTCGCCCGTGAAGGCGTCGATGCCGGGGAGCTGCGCCGACTTCTTCAGTGTCTTCACGACGGCCGCTACTTCTACGGCGCTCTCGACGTCCTCGAAGAACGTCCAGCCATCGCCGACGAGCTGCGCGAGCGGGCTCCCCGTCTGCGGGATGGCCAGCACCGAGAGCGTCACCGGGAACCAGCCGTTCGTTGCGCCGAGCAGGATGGCGCGCGGGACTTCGGCGCAGCCGTCCTCGAACTTGTTGAGGTGCGGATGCCTCCCACGACAGCCCGGCAGGTTATCCTTACCTGCCTGACCAAAAGCCTGCGCCATGCTCTTGGCGCCGCTGCACGAATCGCAGCGCACCCACAGGTTCTCGGTCTGGAGCGAGGCGCCGCTCTCGAAGAAGCGCAGCGTGCCCTTGCAGCCACTCGGCCCGCCGTGGACGAACCAGTGCCACGGGAAGTCATCGAGGTGCCCCTCGCGGCACGCGAGCAGGAAGCGTGCGGGCACCGAGTCGGCGGCGCGAGGCTTTTGGTCGCCGCGCGAGCCGGTGCAGCCCTTGTGGACGAAGCACGTCCTCTCTGGCCGATAGCGGTTCGCCTTCAGCTCGAACAGACCCGCGTCGAATGGCGAGAGCAGACCGCACTTCACGCATCGCATCCAGCGGGGGAACGGCTTCACCGGAACACCTACGAGCGCCTCGGCCGAGAACGGGTCGACGACGTCGCTATCGGTCAGCGGCGGCATGCGCAGCGACTCGACCTGGTCGCCGAGCACGCGGCGCACGTTCGTGAGAAGTCGCGCCTCCTGAATCGGCTGACAGCGCCCAAGCTCCCAACGGTCGATGCCCATCGTGATGACGGAAAGGTTCGGGAGATCGATCAGCGCGCCGGGTCCGTAGGTCCAGAGGAGCTGACTCGGGCGGACTTCGCCCACCGGGGTCTTACTCATGGCGACTCCTCCACATCCGTCGCTTCATCCTCGGGCGTGGGGCGCGGGCGCCAGACCGGGTCTTGGTTCGAGCGATCGTCCTCCATCACGAGATTCACTCCGGGCTCGACCTCGCGCATCGACATGGGCACAGTCCACGTCGACCACGGCTTGATGCCCGGGGATTCGAGTAGCGCGTACGCGGTCGGGCCCGCGCCGTACTTCTGGTAGACGAGCATGCGCCCTGGCACCGCCGCCTCCTTCGCCCACTCGTCGGCGCGGCTCTTCAGCTCGGCGGTCGCGAGGTTCTTCTTCGCGGAATCCTCGGTGACCTCCCACGTGCGCTCGGTGACCGAGTCAACGGTGGACGTCATGGCCGGGAGGCTCGGGCTCGTCAGCGCACCGGCACCGGGGTTCGGCGCGAAAGGCTCGAAACGGTTCCGCATGACGGCGAGCATCGTCCCGGTGAGCCCACGGTCCATCGCGCGTGGAGAGAACGGCGTGACCGACTGCGCCTCGACGTGTTGGTAGAACGTCGCGTGGTAATGCTCGAAGGTCTCGTAGTGCGAGAGGTCACGCGGCCGCGCCCACGTGAGTACCGCTGCGACAAGACCTGGAGACCTTTCTGTGCGACCAACGCGGCTGGTGGCCTGGATATACTCCGCGGCTCCCTTCGGCTGCCCGTTCACGACCATGAGACCCAGACGGCTGACATCGACACCGACCGAAAGCATGTTGGTCGCGAGCACGACGTCGATGGGTCGAGGAACGTCGGGAGCACGGTGGTTCTTCGCAAGCCGCGCCGCATTGGTGTCGTACGCCGCGTCGAAGGGAATCTCAAGCTGGTCGAGGTACTTCGGGATGTCGGCGTTGCTCACGCGCGAGGTCAGCTCGGCGATGGTCGAGACGCTCCGCTGCTCGAGCCCAGGCCGCTGCACGAGGCTCATCTTCACGCGGTACGAACGGGTCTGGACGTCGTCTTCCGCGAGGCGCTTCATGCCGCCGAGCTCGCGCAGTGAGTTGAAGTAGCCGACCATCGTCATGTACGGGTCGGCCACCTTCCCGAAGGCATCGAAGAGTCCCTGCGCCGCCGTGAGGAACGCGGTGTACGTGCGGATCAGCACGGCAGGACGTGAACTGCCCGGCGAGCAGATGCCCATGTACCGGCGCCCCGGCTTGCTCTCGACCGCGCGCTGCACCGAGAAAAAGTCATCTTCCACGTCGAGCGCCTTGGGCGGGAAGATCGCGAGGCGCCGCATGAAGACGTTCCGCACCTGGTCGGCCGCGCGTCGGACGGTTGCGGTCGATGCGACCACCTTCGGGCGCACCTTGGTCTTCCCGATCTTCCACGAGCAGAGGTCGTCGACGGCGGTCTCGTACAGACCAACCATCGTTCCGAGCGGTCCGCTGATCAGATGGAACTCGTCTTGAATGATGAGGTCCGGCGGGCGCACACCGCGCACCGCTTTGACCTTCGCACCGGGGTGAGGCTTCCGCGCCTTGTGGCCGCCGCCGCAGTCATGGCCCGGCCAGAGCAGTCCGTGGCGCTCGCACTCTTCACGCACGTTGCCGAAGAGCGTCCGCACCTCGGCGCGCCACGCCATCATCGCGAACTTGTCGACGGTGGCGATCATCATGGTCGGAGGCCGGTGGTAGATCTCCTCGTCGACGAGCTTCACCGGCAGCCCGGGGTGCGCGTTGCCGCTCGATTTCGTCTTGCTGAACTCGCACTGCGAGAGCTTGTCGCCGCAGTAGATGGCGGTCCGCCCAGCGGTCTTGTCGACCTCGATGTCGCGTCCGGGCTGAATCTCGGTGCCGCACCACGGGCAGCTCGTGAGCTGCGCGGGCGACGCGATGCCGGCACGGTTGCGGTCCTTGTCGCGGATGGCCTCGATCGCTTGGTGCGAGGTCTCGGTGGTCCCCGGCGTCACCTTGTTGCCGACCCACAGCCCGAGCGTGAACGGTTCCGCGCCCCACTTAGCGACATCCCCGCTGCGGATGATCTCCATCGCGCAAAGCAGCGTCGCGGCCCGCTGGAACTGCTGCAGCGTCAGGAGGCGCAGCGTGTAGCGCATGATGACGGTGAGCCCGCGGCCACCGTCGAGGTTCTCCACGACGCCCTGCAAGCGTCGGATGCCCATCGCGAAGGCGGCAACGCCCAAGTACGCCTCGGTCTTGCCACCGCCCGTGGGGAACCAGAGTAGGTCGGCGAAAGCTTCGGCGGGGCTCGTGCGGTCCGGGTGCTTCGGGTCGGCGAGCGACGGGATCGACAGAAGCAGGAAGGCGAGCTGGAACGGGCGCCACGAGCGGTTCTTCCGCACGTCGACGGAGTCGAAGGTCAGCTCCTCGCCGCGACGACGCTTCAGTGCGTAGATGCCTCGGACGCGCTGGCGGGCCATCGCGCGGTTGGCAAAGCGGAATGCGTCGAGCGCCTTCGGGTCGGAGAGCAGCACCTTCAACCCTGCGCGCAGGCGCTCGAGGGTGGTCTTGCAACGGTCGAGGGCCTCGTTGGCCGGGGCGTCGTAACCCTTGATCTCCTTGCCGACGCGCGCGCGCTGGTCGCCAATCCACGCGGCGTAGTCGTCGACGAGCGTCTTCAGCGCCTCTTCGAGCTCGGCCTTGTCGAGATCCGCGAGCGATTGCATGTCGAGCCAGCCCCGCTCGACCATCTTCTTCATCGCGGGGCGATCGTCGGGATCGAGGCCCGGCGTCTCGGTGAAGGGCACCTCGAAGCTCGGGATGACTTCGGTGCGGACCTCGACGGCGCGCGTCAGGTCGTCGTCGGGCGTCTCGGCGTGGACGGCAACGCCGTGACCCACGGCGAACTCCACGCGGCGCCGGTAGATGAGCCCGAGGTGGTCGCGCTCGGCGTCGTCCACGACGATGTCGTTGCTTGGGCGACGCAGGAACACCGGCGTCCCGGCTGCCTTACCCGCGCCCTTCACGCTCAGCTCGGGCTGAAAAAGCCAGGCGCTGTCGCGATTCGTCTCGGGCTCGCGCTGGTCGTTGACCAGGAACAGCGTGACGAGGCGTTCGCCCTTGGCGTTGGTGCGCACGGCTCCCTGGATGCGAACCTCGTCCTGCTCGCTGTCGGGTGCGAGTGGCTTGATGGGGCCGTCCTCAAGCGTGAGCGTCACGAGCCCACCGCGCGGCGAGCGGCGCCAGACCTTCACCTTCGTCTCTTGGACTTCGCCCGTCTCGCGGTTCTTCCGCGGGCGCGTGTACTCGTGTTCCTCCTTCGGAACACGCGCATAGCTGCCCCAGCGTGCGGTGACGTCGAGCGTCTTCACGTCGGGACCGACGCAGAACGTGAGGCCCAGACTCGACGGCACGAGCGACTGGTTGTTGGTCGTGTCGATCTCGTCGAGCGCGTCTTCGTCGGGCTCGACACGCCCGCTCGCGCGGTTGAACTCGGCACCCGGTTCGTGGAGCGGGGCGTCGTTCTCTTGCGCCGAGTCGTTCTCTTCGTCCGAGGCCGCTGCGGGTTCGACCTCGCTCGCCGTCGTCGCGTCACCCGGAGCGCGCGGCGCGAGCTTGCCGACGAGGTAGCGGTCGCGAACGCTCATGTCGACGACCAGCTCCTCGGGACCGTTGGCGGGCCCAAGCAGGTCATCGCGCGTCGCCAGCTCGAGCAGATCCCGCACGTAGGCGGCGTCTTGGATGAGCGGAACATCGTCCGACGACAACACGCCGTCGCGTGCGAGAACCGCTGACAGGTCCTCGGGGCGCAGCCGCGTGACGAGCCCGGTGGGAAGCGTCAGCCCGATGTCGGCGAGCGAGCCCGCCACTGTCACCGTGTGCAACTTGTCGAAGTAGAGCGTGGTCGCTTCGAGGTCGGCGCGGATGCGGAGGATGCGCCCCACACGCTTCAGTGCGCCCGCCGCGTCGACTACGACGACCCAGTGGCCCGTCGCGAGCGCTCCGAAGCCGACACGATCACCGTCGAGCCGAACGACGAACGGGCCGATCGACGTTGCCTCCCTGGCAAGCCATGCCTGTGCGTTCGGTGCGGTGGTCGTCGTCATGCGTTGCTCCTCTCGCTACAGCTCAACCCGCGAGAAGTGCGGGTAGATACGGTAGAATTTCTTGAAGACCTCGAAGGGGTCGGTCCCCATGTCCGAATTCGGAAGAGCGAAGCCGAGCCGCGTCTTGGCGTCGTCGTTCGACTCCATCGTCAACCTCTCCAACGTCGAGAGCGCCGGGAGGTCGAGCCGGTGCGGAGCATCGGTCGTCGTGTAGAACTCCCAGCCCTTCACGAGCTCATCGATGCTCGTGTCGGCATTCGGGGCGACCACCAACGCGGCGGTGACCATCGCCTGGCCATCGGCGTAGTGCGTGGCGAGCGCCCACACGATGCGGCGATCACGGAAGCTCAACACCTCGTTGTCGACGGCCAGCTTCAGGGCGCGCAGGAGGCTCGGCCCGTACGCCTTGAAGGTCATTCCCTCGGTAGTCAGGCCGCTGGGGAACAACCCGCCCATCCGCTCCTTGAAGCGTGCGAGCCGCCACTCCTGGATCGTCGGCTTCACCGCGCGATCCTCCGACGCCTCGCCCTCGACCTCGACGGAGAGGTCCTTGGCGTCTGGCTTCCCGAGGGAGGTGGGGTTCGCGTTGAGCGTCACGCGGAGGATGCTGCCGATCGGCACGGTGCCGATGGTGCGTGCGAAGCGCTCGATCTGCGTCGTAATGCCTTTGGGCTCGGTGTAGTCGAACCAGATGATGGCGGGCGTTTCGAAGTCGGTCTCGTCCAGGTAGTCCTCAAGGGTCTTGTGAACGCACTCGATAGAGGCGATCGGCCGATTGAAGATTTGGCGCTTGTGCACCTGCTCCTCCGTCTCGATGCACGTCATCTTGGCGATGCCAAGCCGCCCGTGAACCAAGCGGAAGTCTTCGAGGAACGGTCCGCCGAGCCCGACGTAGTGGTACTTCTCGAGCGCCAGCTTCGGCGCCACCCGCATCAAGAGCGACAGAAACAGCTCGCGGTCCACGGCCTTGTTCGGCCGCAACCTATACGGCAGTGAAGAACCAGCGCCCATGGTCAGCCGCCCCGCTTCTTGGCCTTGGCCAGAGCCAGATCGAACGCCTTTTCACCGACGTCACCAGGCCTTGCGTTCTCGTCGTCAAGCAGCGCTTTGCCAACGAGGCGGACCTCTTCGGCAGGTTTCGAGAACGTGACCCGCCGAGATGACGGCGTCTTGTTCGGGGGCTCGGGGAGAACCTTGTTCTTCTTCGGGTTGAACTCGACGCCGTCGTCGTCCGACTTCTTCGTGGCCTTGCGCTGAGCGACGGCTTCGATCGCCTTGCTGAGGGGCATCGGCCGGGCGTCCTCCCAGTGGCGAGCCTGCTGTTGCTCAGCGCCCGCCTGGTTCTTCCACTGGTTCGTGTAGTCGATCCAAACCCGCATGCCCTCTTTCATCTTCACGAGGGACTCGAGCCAGACGTTCGACGACGTGTCGAGTGCGCGCTTCGTCGTCGTCACGGGAAGCTTGTCGGCGCGCTTCGAGCGGAACTCGATGATGCCCGTGATGATGGCGAACTGCGGGTGGTAGAGCGGAATGCCATCGCCCCAACCCGTGAGACGGCTCTTGTCGCCGACGATGACCGCGCGATCGTTGCAGAGGACCGTCCATCCGGCAGTGGCCGACGAGCGGTCCCGCTCGAAGCCCGCGTCGTCGTCTTCCTCGTTTCCAAGGGAACGGTTGGTGTTGCGACCGACGGTGATCGAGACGACAACGCCGTCGATGGTCTTGCGGAACACGAACGGCGCGGGGCCATCCTCGCGCTTCGAGACGAGCACCTCGACGCGCACCGGCTCCACCGGCTGGCCGTTCAGTTCCACCTTTAAGCCCCACTGGAGGAACATCGTGAAGTGTTCCGAGATGGCAGTGCGGACTTTGTTCTCGAACGCGTCGTTCTCGAAGTGTCGGGCGACGCCCTCGTAGAGGTCCCTAACGACGATCCTCGTGCCCGGCTGCGGCAGCTTCTCGTTCGCCCTCGTCGGCTCGTTGATCGGCAGCGGGTCCCAGTTCTTCGCCTCGAGCCACTCGGACGTGATGGGCACCTCGAACGTGTCATCCCCGTGGCGCGACCGCACCAGCGCGTTCCTCCCCATCTTGAAAATCGCGCGCTTCATGCCGACCCCGTACATGCCGATTGTCTCGGTGTCGGAGTCGCGGTCGTCGTCGGGCTCGCGGCCCATCTTGAAGGCGTAGTTGATGGCGACATCGCGCGGGATTCCACCGCAGTTGTCCTCGATGGAGAACTCGTCCTTGGCCAGCTTGATCTTCACGAAATGCTGGGCGTAGTCGACCTTGTCGCCATCAGCGATGCGCATCGCGCCGTCGAGGCAGTTGTCGAGGAGGTCGAGGATGGCGTCGTCGAGGCTGATGTCGCGCGTCAGCATCGACACGAAGAACTGCTTGGTCGGACTAGCCTGTGCCTTGTCTGTGCTTGGTTTCATCGGCTAGTTCTCCGTGTTTTGGCCTTCTGTGCCGGGGAGGCGGCCTTGGTCTTCGAGGTCGATTCGGGCGACGTGAGTGCGAAGTCTCCGTCAGCGACCGGAGCGGCGCGCTTGGTGCTCGCCGGCGGCCTCGACCGTTCCTGCTCGTGGCGATCGCGGTTGAGCTTCAGTAGCGCCGCCAGCACGCGACCTCTCGCGGCAGCCGAAGTCCCGTGGCGATTGACCGGTGCGCCCTCGGCATCCACCTCTATGTGGAAGTCGTGCGAGAGGTCAATGTCGGTCCAGCCGTAGGCAGCCTTCACCGCGCCATCGATCTTCTCCAAGAGCTGACGAAGCTCCTGGATGGCATCTTCCGTTGCAGCCGGAGAGTTCACCGCATTCATCGCATCGGTCATGCCCTTGCGATTCTCCGTGCTCCAAGACGTCAGCACCTCTTGGAACTTGGCTGCTGCGTCGATTCCCGATTCACTGGTGGTGGCGATTGGCTGTGGAAATGTGCTGAACGCCTCGGTGATCGACAGCGACAAGGTATTGTTGTCGCCGCCGAGACTCTGGAGGGAAAAGCGCGACACCCAGTCGCGAAACGGCGAGCTCAGGCAAATCGCAAGGAGATCCGGTCGAGCGTTCTCCACCAAGATCACCTTGTTGGTGTAGAGCCACTCCGTTGGAGCGAGCATGCAGACCGGGTACTTCGCGGCCTTGCAGAAGGCGATGAACTCCGACTGTTTCCTGAGTCGACGCATCTGTTCGGCACGGTGATTCCAGAACTGCCACCAGCGGTCGATCAGTCCCTTGTAGCTCTTGAGCGCCTGCGGCGTTCGAGTTGGCTCGACCACTTCAGTAAGAAACGCATGCGCGACGGGCCAGTGCTTGGCGACGGCCTCCAACGACATGTCCGCTATGTCGAGTGCCCACCGCTCAAGCCGGGTGAGAGCACCGCTGGTGATGTCGTCCCCGGTCACGTAGGGGCGTAGTAGCGAGTTTCTCTCCGACTTGAGACGGTCGAACCACGGGTGCTGGTCAGTGACGACGAAGGCGAGTCCCTTGCTGTTGTTGACGCCTTCGAAGGCGAACACGGCATCGCGCAGGGGTTTCGGCTCCCAGCCATCCGCGACCTCCGGTTCAAGCCGGGGGCCAATCCGCTCACACGCTACGCCGTCACAAAGTCGTTGCCCGCTCCACTGACCCTTGGCGAAGCACACAATCGCCACGACCGTCGACGCAGAGCCCGGCCATGGCAGCCCCTTTCGCGTGAAATAGAAGTCACCCTGCCCAGCGATCTGCTCGAGCCCAACAGCTACAGCACTTCCTTCTGCGATGTTGTTCGTCGCAAGGAGCCCGTACCCGCCGTCGACACGCAGCAGTTCAGCCGCGCGGCGATGGAACGCCACTGAGAGGTCGATCTTCCCGGGTGCCACTCCCAGGACGAGCTGCACGATCCGCTGTAGCGAAGGCCCCTGCGTTCCCTTCCAGAGTCTGTTCCCCAGGAAAGGCGGGTTGCCGACAAATGCATCGAAGCCAGGATGCTCGCGGAGAAAAACCTCAGGGAATTCGAGCGGCCAGTGGAACGGAAGCCCCTTGCGTTCGTGCAGGAAGCCCTCTCTCAGCGAGTCGTCAGCGAAGCGCTCGAGCGACCGGAGCGCGGTCGCGTTGCCCTGAACCGCGCCGTCTGCATCCGGTCCAAGGGTGGCCAACCGGCGCTCAAGATCTTGCGCGCTCTCGGTGGCGAAGACGAGGCCCATGAAGGCGTCGGCAATACTCTCGGACGTCGTCACCTTTGCTCGCGCTGCGGCGTCGAGACTGGCCATTGCCTCCACGTCGCGAATGTCGCGGATGGGCATCTCGCGAAGCTGAAGGCGGATCGCCAACGCCTCCTCGACGGATTGCCGAACGGTCCTGCCGAAGAGGCGTCCTTGCGTCTGCTCCTTCGGTGCCATCGACAGCTCCGTGAGCTGCTCGAGGCGGCTGATGCCGAGCAGGCTGTCGCCGCGACGGAGGTTGTGGTCGAGAAACCCGAAGGGGCGGCCCTTCGATAGCGTCACCAGCCACAGCGAGAGCTTCGCCAGCTCGACGGCCAGCGGATTCAGGTCGACGCCGTAGAGGCATCGCTCTGCCACGATGCGCCGCGCGTTCTCGGCGCGCGCCTCTACGCTGGGCGGCATGCACTCGACGCTGGTGCGCGGCTCGTGGACCTGTCCCGTGAGGTCGACCACACGCCCGGCCGCCTCCTCGATGGCCCAAGCCTCGACGAGGCGCGCGCTCAGGAAGCGACACGCCTGCACGAGGAACGCGCCCGATCCCATCGCGGGATCGCAGACCTTTAGGTCGAGGAGCTGCTCGGGAGTCTTCAGCTTCCATTCAGCGCGCGGTGCACCCTTCGCGGGGCCGTCGTAGACGAGCGGCGTGAGCGTCTCCTCGACGATGCGCTCGGTGAGACTCTTGGGCGTGTAGTGCGTGCCGGTCTCGCGGCGATCGGCGCCGAGTACCACGACGAACGCGCCCTTCGGATGCACCAGCGGGTAGCCCCACGGGTCGGTGCGCATCAGGCGGACGTAGGGCGCGAGGCGATCGCGGAGCTTCACATCGCCGCGACATGCAGAGAGCAGGCGCGCGTCCTGCTGGGGCTCGACCTCGGCGCCCAGGGCGTTCTTGATGGCCGACTCCGAGCGCTTCGAACGCTCGACGAGCAGGCTCGTGACGGCGGCTTGGCCGTCGAGGCGCGCCGACTCCAGCTCGCCGAGCGTGACGCGCGCGTCCTTGGCCTGCGCGCCCGCTTCGAGCTCCAGCGTCACGTCCTCGACGCGCGAGACGGTGCGTTCGAGCAGACCCTCGTAGACGTGACCGATCTGCTCGACGTCGAGGGCACGGTACGAGAGCGTGCGCCCCTCGAAGGTCTGGATGGCTTCGAGCAGCAGCAGCACCGTGCGGTCGTCGATGGGCAGCGGCTCGGCGCGATGCTGCCGCCAGGACGTGCCCTTCAGCCGTCCTTCGAGGAACGGAAAGCGGTCGGGGTCGAAGAGCGAGCCACCCATCGCGGGCAGACGCAACGTCGGGTGGTCGATGCCACTGAAGACCGCGCGGAACACAGCGAGCAACCGCGACCACGATGCGCGCCGTCGTTCCAGGATCTCGTCGCTCTCGGCCCGAAGCTGCATGCGCAGTGTCGACACCGCGTAGAACGAGTCGTAGCGGGGCTCACCCAAGAGCAAGAGCCCGCGCTCCTCGGCGGCGAGGAGGAACACGAGCCGCATCATCACGGTGAGCCCGGCCTCGTACAGCTCCTGAGGCTTCACGTCGCGCAGCAGCTCGCGATTGCGATCCTGGTCGGCGCGGTCGAGCGCCTGCACCAACACCTCGATGGCGCGCCGGACCTGATCGCCGAGGGCGTCGGTGACCTCGTCCTGGTGCTTCAGCGAGCGCTCGAAGAGCGCCGGAAGCCGGTCCTGCGCGGGCGCGAAAAAGCGGCGCACGCCGAGCAGCGACGTGAACGAGCGCAGCGTGGCGGGCTCCTGGCCCCAGATACGCGCGTACCAGCTCGCGAAGGTCGCCACCTCACCGGTGGGCGCGTGGACGAGCATCCAACGCTCGCCGTTCGTCACGATTCCGAACGGCACGTTCAGCGCGCGAAGGTGGAAGGCCATGCGGTCGCCCGGCGAGCACGACAGCCCTCCGAACTTCATCGACGCCGAGAGGTCGGTGTCGGGCGGGAAGACGTGAACCGGCGCAAGCACCGCCGCGCCATGCGTCGGGTCGACGAACACGAGCTCGGGCGCGATCGCGGTGTCGTGTTCGGGCAGCTCGACGATCGACGCCGGAACGTCCTTGCCGGCCTTGAGCAACTCGTCGTCAGCCTCAAGCGCCGTACGCAGCACCTCGTCAATCCACGCGGCGTGGAGCTTGTCGCGGTCGGCGTCGTCGCCATCGACCGCGTCACGCCATTCCTCGTAGGCGCTGTGCAGGCGCTTGGCGCGCGAGGAGTCAAGCTCTTCGAGGCCCTGCGGGAACACCTCACGGAGCACGGGCACCGCGAGGAACGGGCCAGAGACCTCGAGCAGGTTCAGCCACTCGTGCTTGGCGCTCACTGCTTCCTCCGCGTGGCGAGTGACTCGGGCACCAGGAGGATCACCGAGACGGGGAACGTGTGGTCGACGAGGCCGGTGTGGCGCTCTTCGATCGTGAGGCGCTCTCGTTCGCGCTCCTCGGGGATGCGGCGCAGGCGCGCTTCGAGTGCGAGCCTGTCGCGCCGCAGCTGCGTGCGTTCGTCCTCGGAGAAGAGCGAGAGCTGCTTCGGCTCCTCTCGCTTCAGCTCGGCCTCAAGGTTCTTGGCGAGGTCGTCGAGGAGCTGGGTCATCTCGTCGATCTCTTTGCGCTTGCGGGCTTCGATCGTGGACCCGAGACCCTTGAGGCGATCCCTCGAGCGCGTGGTGACGGCGCTCAGGACCGCCTCAGTGTGCTTCGTGAACCGCGTGCGAAGGGCATCGAAGAGCGAGTCGTCGATGGTCCCCGGTGCCGACGAGTCGAGCCAGTCGCGCAGCTTGGTGATGCCGTCCTCGCGCTTGAAGCCAGCGTCGCGCAGGTAGCCGCCTGCTTCCGTCAGCTCCTCGTGCAGGCGATGGTGGTTGCCACCAGTGATGACGAGGCGCGAGACGACGAGGGCGGCGGGCGCGTCGAGCTTCGCGTCGGGCAGTGTGCGCACCGTAACGCGGTTCAGCTTCTTCACGTCGTCGCGCGCCCACACCTCGGCACGCAGCAACCGCAGGCTCATCTGCACGAGCGGGTGGTTCAGGTGGACGAGCACCACGTCGTCGCGGCCCTTGGCGGCGTCGTGGTCGAAGGTGATGGGGCGGGTGCGCTTCGTGTACGGGTGGTCGAGCCCGTCGAGGCATCGCGACCACGAGCCCGCGAGCGCGGGCATTTGGAACACTCGGGCATCGGGAAGGTCGGCCAGCTTCGCGGGCGTGAGGTCGGGCTTGTCGGTGAGCGCCAGCGCGACGCGCACCACGCGCTCGATGCGGTCGGGCGTGAGGTGCTGCTCTGTGCGGGTCGTCGTCAGCCGTTCGTGCAGCTTGGCGATGCGCTCGCGCAGCTCACGCTCGGCCTTCACGTAACGTCTGGCGCGTTCGATGCGCTTCTCGGCGAGGCCAGTGTCGAGCTCGCGGCGGCGGCCTTCGAGAAGCGCAGGCAGCTGCGGAGCGATGACGGGGTTCACGCTTCCCATGTCGGCGCGCATCGAGTCGAGCTTCTTGAGCGCGCGGAGGATGTCGTCGCCGCGGCCGCCGCTCGCGTCGACGGGATGCCAGATGACGACTTCGCTTTGCTTCTGCCCGTGACGGTCGACGCGGCCGTTGCGCTGCTCCATCACGTTCGGGTTGTAGGGGATCTCGACGTGAATCAGCAGGTTGCAGTGGTTCTGAAGGTCGATGCCTTCCGAGGCCGCGTCGGTCGCGAGCAGGATGCGCACTGGCGATTCACGCGGATCGGCCTGGAACGCAGCCTTGATGGTCTCGCGCTCCTTCGGGTCCATGCCGCCGAAGAGCAGCGCGAGACGCTCGCCACCGAGGTCGTGGCTGGCGAGGATCTCGTGCAGCCACTTCTGTGTCGCGCGGTACTCGGTGAAGAGGATGACGCGCGCGTTGGACCATTGGTCCTTGGGCCGCAGGTTCTCTTCGAGCCAGCGCAGGAGCGCCGCCGCCTTCGAGTCGGGCTTGTGGCTCGCCTGCTCGGCCCACGAGCGCAGGCGGCCGAGGAGCTTCTTGTTCTCGGCCGATAGCGGTCGCAGGCGACGGCTCGCCTCTTCCACGGCCTCGGACTCGGCGGCTTCGCGCGTGTCGTCGTCTGCGTAGTCCTCTTCGGTCTTGGCGATCGCGCGCCTGAGGATGCGGTCGTCGAGGTTGGACCCCCGGCGAGCCTCGCCCTTGCCCTCAATGGTCGCTGTGTGCCGCGCCAGCGTCGCCATGAAGGCGGCGGGTGACGACGCGAGGCGCTTGCGGAGAAGCTGGTGGACGAAGTGCGAGGCGGCGCCTTCGCGCTCGTCCTGCTTCTTGCGGCTCGCGATGTACTGTTCGAGAAGTTGTCGGGCCTCGCGCTCCTCGGCGGTGTACTCGACGTTCAGCGCTTCGAGGCGGCGCACCGGGTAGAGCCTCTTGCCCTTGGCGTCGACGAGGTCGCTCTTGAGACGGCGTACCATCACCCGGGCGAGCTGTTCCTCGGACGGGAGCACGTTGCGCGAGAAGCGCTGGTCATCGAGTAGCTCA
>JANRKO010000049.1:0-57964 GCA_033763455.1 Polyangiaceae bacterium | reverse complement strand
TAGCTTCTGACATCTGATCCTTTGATCACAGCCAGATCCTCAACACAATCAAGAAGTTAAATAACTCTCGCCCCCATCACGATTATTTCCACGCTGTAACTTTTCCGCCCTCACTGCGTTGATAGGTGAGGTCATGCGAAGAATCTAGATCGAAGCACACCCCCCCCTTGCCGCGCGGACAAAGCGATAGCTGGGGACGCTGGGAAGCAACCACGCCGTAACCCGGAGGCGAGGGTTCACGGCGAGCAGAGATACTTGTCATGCGAAGAATCAGGATCGAAGCACACGCCCCCTTCTTCGCGCCGACGAAGCGATAGCTGGGGACGCTGGGAAGCAAGCACGCCGTAACCCGGAGGCGAGGGTTCACGGCGAGCAGAGATACTTGTCATGCGCTCACCTATCAACGCAGTGAGGGCGGAAAAGTTACAGCGTGGAAATAATCGTGATGGGGGCGAGAGTTATTTAACTTCTTGATTGTGTTGAGGATCTGGCTGTGATCAAAGGATCAGATGTCAGAAGCTACACGTCACAACGGTCTTGCACTCGAAGTTGGGGATGGGAATTTTGCCGATGAACGACTCAACAAGCGGCTGAGACAGATTGTCGTTAGTTTGGCGGAAGATCCGAGCAAGAGCCTGCCGTGCTTGTTGGACGACGCGGGGCTTGAGGCGGCGTATCGATTCTTTTCGAACTTTCAGGTTACGTCCGACGATATTCTGCGACCGCACATAGAGGCAACGAGGGCAAGATGCGAGAGCGCCGGCGATGTTCTTGTGCTTCACGATACGACGGACTTTTCATATCGCTGGGGCGGTGAGCGACAGGGTCTTGGCCGAATTGTGCGTTCGAAGCCGCAGTCGGGTCAGCGGTTCTTTGGGCATTTCTCTTTGGCGGTGGCTGCTGACGGAACGCGTCGGCCGTTGGGGGTTGCTGGGTTGAAAACGTGGACGCGTGGTCCGGAACCGACTGGAACTGAGTACCAGCGATGGGAGGACCAAATCAAAGCAACGTCTGAGCAGCTCAACGCTCATAAGACGGCCATCCATTTGATGGATCGGGAGGCCGACGACTACCAGATGTTCCATGCTCTTGTTGAAGACAAGCATCGCTTCGTAGCTAGGTGCTTGAACAACCGATGGTTGGAGACTCCGACAGGGAACGTAAAGCTACGAACTCTGCTTGAGCAGACACCGTCCACAATCGAACGAGAAGTGCCACTTGTACGCCGAAAACCGAAGCAGTTGGCGATTCAGGCGAAGATCCATCCGCCTCGTTCGGAGCGAACTGCGAAGCTTTCTATAGCTGCGACGGAGGTCGCATTAAAGAGGCCGAAAACACGCCGCAAGCACGTAACTGAAACGGGACCCACGCTCACGATCAACGTAGTGCGAGTATGGGAGGCATCACCCCCCGAAGGTGAAGCCGCAGTTGAATGGTACCTCTACACGACTGAACCCATTGAAACACCTGAACAGCAGCTCGCCATCGTGGATTATTACCGTGCTCGGTGGACGATCGAGGAATACTTCAAAGCGTTGAAGACTGGGTGTGCTTTCGAAGCACGGCAACTTCAAGATTACGAGTCTCTTGTTAACCTGCTGGCCACTTTCGCACCCATTGCGTACCACTTACTGCTGCTCCGAAGTGAAGCCCGGCGAGCACCCGATGAGAGTGCCATCACTGTCCTATCCAAAGACCACATCGATGTGCTGCGCGTAAAAGGGCGCATGAAGCTGAGCGCAACTCCGACAACCCAAGAAGTGTATTTCGCTATCGCGGTCCTCGGCGGTCACATCAGGTACAAGCCGAACCCGGGTTGGCTCACGCTCGCCCGAGGCTTTGAAAAACTAAGCACCCTGACCGAAGGCTGGACCGCCGCCAAATTACAGCTACACAGTGATCAACCATGAGAGCATGCTAAGTACCTTTCCTGTATCTACACCCCCCACCCTTCCGCGTCCGCAGCGCTCCACTTCACCAACCTCTGAAGCTCCACTTCACCAACCTCTGAAGCTCCATGGGATGCACCTAAAACTCGCCACCGCATTCAGCGCATTTCTGGCCACCTTGGTGTGCGGGGCCACTGCGCACGCAGAAGATCAGTGGTTCGGTGAGGACAAGGCTCTACATTTTGGCGTCTCCGTCGGCCTGGCCTCGTCCTCGTACGCTCTCTCCTCGCTCTTCGTTGAAGACAGCACTTCGCGCATCCTTGCCGGCACGTTAGGCGGCCTCATGCCGGGCGCCGCAAAAGAGCTCTACGACGCAACAGGCCGGGGCGATCCTTCCTGGAAAGATTTTGCCTGGGATGCCACCGGCACGCTTGTCGGCGTTTCTGTCGCCTATTTAGCAGATTTGGCGCTAAGGCCCGAACATCCAACATCGCGGCCGGCCGGGGTGGCTCAGGGGTTGGTTTTGGTTTGGTAGCAGTTGGGTCGCGCGCGAACGTGTTCCCTTCGGAGCAAACACGCTACGCTTTTGGCTAAAGTGAAAACGCTCTTCTTTAACTGTAATTGAACGGCAAGAGGTGAACGCATGGGCTTACTCGACGGAAAGACTGCAGTAGTTACGGGGGCAGGCAACGGCATTGGGCGCGCCACCGCCCTGCTCTTTGCCAAGGAAGGGGCAAAAGTTGTTGTTAATGACGTGGGCTGTGCCCGCGATGGCAACGGGGAAAGCACCCAAGTAGCCGATCAGGTAGTTGCTGAGATCAAAGCCCAGGGCGGAGAAGCTGTGGCGAGCATGGACACCGTCGCTACGCGCGAAGGTGCCTCTCACATCATTCAAGCGGCGCTCGATCAATTTGGGCGAATCGATATTCTTGCCAACATTGCCGGCATTCTCCGTGACAAGACCTTGCTGAAGCTCGAAGAAGAGCTCTGGGATGCCGTTATAAACGTACACCTCAAGGGAACCTTCTTGTGCTCACAGGCCGCCGCTCAGCACATGAAGAACCAATCTAGCGGGCGCATCATCAACACGACGAGCATCTCGGGCTTGCTCGGCAATTTTGGGCAGGCTAACTATTCCGCAGCCAAGGCCGGCATCTACGGGCTAACGCGAACTTCAGCCATTGAACTTCAGCGCTACGGAATTACCGCCAATGCGATCGCCCCTATTGCTAAAACACGGATGACTGAAGATCTCCCAATGTTCGAAAAGATCGAGAGCAGCCTCTCCCCAGATCACGTCGCTCCTGGTTATCTCTTCTTTGCCAGCGAACTCTCTCGCGATATCACCGGCAGCATCCTCAGCGTCGCGGGCGCCAAGCTCAGCGTCTACAAGATGGTCGAAAGCTCGGGCCGCTTCAAAGAGGCCAACGATGGGGTGTGGACGGCCGAAGAAATCGGGCAAAATTGGGACGGCATTAGCAAGCTTTGAGCCCATTTAGGCTCTGAATTGCTGGGCCTCCAGCTGGGTGGTAGGTTTGAGTCCTCCTCCACTGGCTGAGCTTATGCCCCGCGACTCCCACATCCCTATTTTTCTTTGGGTTGCCGTGGCGGTGCTGCTTCATTTGTCGTCCGGTGGGGGCCTCGAGCAAGGCGCTCGCATCGCGGAGCAACGTGAAATGGTGCGCGCGTTTGCCAACGACGTCCGCAGCCACGTTCGGGCACGCTTGGAGCCACCAGTCGAGGTTACCCTGCTGGACGAAGACGTACCGGAGGAAGAAGTTATAGCGCCGGAGCCACCCAAAGGCCCAAGCCCTGAGCAGGACGAACAACCCCGGGAGGATGCCGTGGCACCGCGGCCGGAGAAGTTGGCGCTCGAAAAGGAAAAACAGAAAGAGCTTCAAAAGGTAGAGGAGCTCAAGAAGGCGGAGCCCAAGCCTGAAGAAAAACCAGCTGAAACGCCCAAGAAAGCGGATGAACCGAAGAAGGAAGTCCCTCTTGCTGTGGTTGCTGTTCCCAATCGCATCGCCGTAAAGCAGCACGTAAAGGACAAAGATCAGTCTAATCCTAATGCCGCCTTGATTGCGGATAACGCGAACAAGGTTGAAGAGGAAACGCAAGCTCGGATTACCTCCACCAATCAGGATGATCCGGCACCGAGCCCCGGCACGCATCTGGGTGGGCCCAAAGAAACGCAAGGGGACGCCGAGGAGAACGAGCTCGCTCAATCCGAAGACAAAGAGGGCGGGAAGAAGGCGGAGGCTGAGCCCGCTTCAGCACCCAAACAGGAAGCCAACCTAAACGCGGTGGGGCTCAAGGTCGAAAAGACTGAGACCGCACAGAAGGCTCAAGCTGGGCACCTCGCGCAAGCTGCAGCGCCGGAAATTCCAGACACCTTGCGTTCAAGCGGGACTAGCTTTGGCATGGCTGACGCACAAGCCGCGCGTGAAGCGGTATTGGCACAGAAGCGCCGCCAGGCTCGCAAAGCGCAACGCGCAACCGACTTTTTGGGGCTAGGAGCCCAAGGCACGACCGAAAACGGTGTGAACTTGAATCTGTCACCTTCCACTGCCCTCGCTGCCATTGGCAAGGATACGCTCCGGCAAGATCGCGAGCGCGATGCAGAGCAGAGGCGCAGCCGACACCGCGGCTCCTTTCAAACGATGGGGCTAGAGAAGTGGCGAAGCGCGATTGAAAACTACGTACCCAGCGTCAAGCTCGGCAATACCACTGCGTTAAATACTGCTGCGGTGCCGTTTGCCAGCTACTTAAATGACATCCACAACCGCATCCACCCGGTGTTCGCGATCCGCTTTCTTGGCTCGCTGGATAGGCTACCATCGGATCACGTGATGAACGGCAAAGATCTGAGCACCAACCTGGAGATTGTGCTGGATCAAGAGAGTGGAAAGCTGGTGCGGATGGGCGTCACGAAAACCAGCGGCGTCACCTCGTTTGACGTCGCGGCACTCGAAGCGATTCAGCAGTCTTCACCCTTTGGCCCGCCGCCGAAAGAAATCGTATCACCTGATGGGCGCGTTTACTTGCACTGGGAATTTTATCGGAACCCTTTTTACGCCTGCTCCACGTATTTTGCTCACCCGTTCATGTTGAAAGCACAGCCCTCGTCGGCGCCGCCTGCCTTAGAAGCCCCGCCGCGGCCGCCCTTCCAAGAGCAGCCGCAGCAACACGGCTCTCGGGTGCCGGGCCTCGGCCGAAAACATGCCGTTCTCGCGGCAGGCTGGTAAGGTCCGGGCTCGGCTTGGCAACTACCGAACACAACGTGCCCAAGGGCGAGCAGCGGAGCGCACCCAAGGGACACGCGGGCCCACTGCTCGAGCTTTCGCCACTGGTTCTCAAGCTAACAGCGGGTGCTGCTGTCTTGGCATCACTTGCGGGCAAAGGGGTGAGCGCAGCGCTACCGGGTGCACGCCAGGGCATCGAACGTTGGATCTCGCTCTCGGATTTTGTGGGCGCGTGGGCCACGCAGTTCTTTGCGGTGCTCGGCATTGTGCTGGCCATTCAGCTAATGACTCAAAGCCTAGGCACGTCGCGCTTGCCGCTCATTTATCGGCTTGCCGTGGCCCCAATGGCAGGGTTTGCTGTTTTTCTCTGCGTCGCAGCAACGCAAAAGCAGCTCCCAGAGCTTCTCTTATTGGTGCTCGGTTTAACTACTAGTTTTGTCGCGTTTTTCGCGGCAGCACTTGCCGTCACCCAGGCACCTACCCGGCTGCTCGGGCTAGCCCTCGGATTGAGCGCGTTCTCCACTATCGCGCGACTGTTCGGCTCCCTAGGGGACATCTTGCCCTGGGGGAGCGCACCCAAACATCCCTCCGCTGTCCTTAGCATACTGAGTCTCAGCGCTAGTATTGGAGTGCTGCTCGTTGCCGCGGGTATGCTCAATCCCATCAGAAGGCGCGCCAACGCTGGTTTATTTTTGGCGGCTCTCCTTCTGGGTGCCGTGATCTATTTTGCCGCCGAAAGTGCCCAGCACTCGGACGCTTCGTTCTTCCAAGTACTGGTGCAGCGCTCGCTGGATAATCTGCAGCCCAACTCGACTCCGTGGGGGGACGCGCGCGTTTCTCGTATGCTCACCTCGCTCGTGTTGCCTTTCTCGTTAGCCCTCTTGCTCGCGGAAACGCCCAAGGAGCCACTTGCGGCCGCCGTTTCGCTAGCCCTGCTGGCGCGGGGCGCGGCAGATATCCCGGTGTTCGGCCTCCAGCTCTTAGTTGCGGCCTTGATCGCGCCGTTGGCAGTTGTTTACTTGTCCAACAAGACGCGCGCGAATGCAAACGCAATCACACATTAACCGCAACAATCGCTGCATACAGCGCGATGAGGTACGGCATCGAAGCAAAAAACAGCGAGCGGGCCCACCCAACGGTGGAAGCCGCTCTGAGCCCAATGAGCGCCCACAGCATAAAAACGCTGCCAAAAGTGAGCGCCACTACCGCATAAACGGGCCCAGCCAACCCTACGCAAAGGGGCGCCAAGGTACCAAGCACAAGTATCAGAGAATAAAAAACAACGGCCCCTACGGTATGTGGCAACCCACTCACGGCAGGAAGCACACGAATCCCCGCAGCTTCGTACTCGGACTGGCGAAAGATGGAGATGGCCAGAAAATGTGGGATCTGCCAGAGAAAGAGGATCAAGAAGAGCGCAAAAGCTGAGGCGTCAACCCGACCGGTCACCGCGGTGTACCCAAGAACCGGAGGGATGGCGCCGGGCACGGCCCCCGCGTGAAGCGCCCAAGGGCTTACGCGCTTGAGCGGGGTGTAGATCCACACGTAACTCACCAGAGCAAAAGCGGCGAGCGCTGCCGTTACGAGGTTCACGGCTAAAGCCAAAAGGAGCGTACCAAAAAGGCCAAGAGCCAGCCCAAAGGTAAGAGCCACCGAAGGCGCTAAAAGGCCAGCTGGCAAAGGCCGAGTGCGAGTGCGCTTCATGTGTTTGTCGCTCTCGCGCTCCAAGTACATGTTGAGGGCGTTCGCACCACCCACCACCAAGACAGTACCAAGCATCGCAAGGGCCAGAACGCTCCACGCAATGTGCCCAGGAGCCGAAAGGGCGCCGCACATCATCGTCACGAGCACCATGCGTGTAATCGCCGGCTTAGTGAGCGTTATAAGATGACGCGCAAGCGAGCCCTCCTTCACGGGTGGAAGTGCGCTAGCAAAGGGGCCGGGGACCGCGGAGTCTGTCGTCAAACCGGCGCGACGCTAGCTCAAGGCCCAGGTTCGTGCCACCAAACTGCCCAGTTCCAGGCCTAGTTGCAGCGTTTAGGGGCGGGAGTTATGCCCACCGAATGCGCTGGCTCTGGATTTCCGCGATGGTTGGGGCACTAGCGGTCGGCTGTGGAGCGTTCGGAGCCCACGCCCTCAAGTCTCGCCTCAACCCAGACCTCTTGGCCATCTACCAAACCGCGACCTTGTATCATCTGGTTCATGCGGTGGTGCTTTTCGCCCTAGCGCTCTTCGCCCGCTCCACGGGAACCTCGATAGCCTGGCCAGCCTCACTTTTCTTGGCAGGTATCCTGCTGTTCTCGGGGTCTCTGTACCTGCTTGCGGTTACAGGGTTTCGCCAGCTTGGGATGATCACCCCGTTGGGCGGGCTGTGCTTCATTGCCGGTTGGTTAGCTTCGGGCTGGTTCCTCGCTGCGCGCTAACTCGGAGGGCCACCCACGCTGCAAGGAGCAAGAAACCTTCGCTCGCAAGCGTTAGACCCACGGGCAACGACCAATAGGCCCACCCCGGGCCATTGTGTTGATCGAGCCAAAGGTATCCAAAAAGGAAAGTGAGCGCAGGCACAAGCGCACAGCCAAGGCCAAGCCAGCGCCGGCCTCGTGAACCAGCTTGCGAAAAGCGCCACCCTAGCCACGCCAAGGCCCAAGTGGACGCGGCGACGAATGGCACGCGACCTACGAACTGGTTAGATGTGGGCCTCCCCCAAGATCGCAGGCCGGAAATGGAAGCCTGCCGAGCACGAATATTGGCCTCTCCCAATCCAGGCGCCCGTAGGCGGAGGGCCAAGCCAGCGAGCTCAAAAGATCGAAGATCGTCACTTGGCCGAAGCGATTGCGCGCTGAACGAGGCGCCCCAGGGGTCGAGTTTGCCCGAGAGCCGCGGTGGCGAGTCCGCACACTTCCAACTCAGGCCGACAATCGGGATGGCCACCTGGCGGCTCTCTTCCTTGAAGCAGCTTTCTCGCCCCTCACTGATCAGTTTCTGCACGAGCTGCCCTGGCGCCTCAGATTCCTGATAGGCACGCGTCAGCACGGTCGATTGCACGGCGCTCATCAAAGCCAAGAGCAACAACATCGGAAGCAGCGGGCGCTCGTGCCTAACCCCAGAAAACCATCCCACACCGAGGGGGACCGCGAGCAGGGAAGTCCATTCGAAAGCGTGAAATAACAAGGCTCGGGCTAGCGGCCAGAGCACACTCACAGGCACGCTTCCCCACCAAGGCTGCAGGCGAGCGAGCAGCAACAGGCTGCAGGCCGTGCCCACCACCACGCCGCTCAGCAAGATCGCAAGAGCCGCGTGTGCGAAAGCCCGCATGAATCCAAGTGTATCGCCGCAATGGGCCCACGTCGCCGCATGGCGTACCCCGACCGTGGAGCCGGGGTGGCAGGTCGACGCTGAGCGGCCTCCAATGTCGTACGGCCCCTTCCCTCAAGGGTGCAAGGTGATATGCTTTGCGAGCTTCCCTGTTGCCTTGCAACAGAAGTCTTTGGAGATCCTATGCGAAGACCCCCTTATCTGGCCGCCTTCACCTTAACGGTCGCTTCCCTAGTTCCCATGTCTGCCTGGGCAACGGGTGTTCCGGAAGCCACCCCCACAGGCCTGGGTATTACGGGTGGCGCGCTGCTCGGGGGCGAGTTGGTCACAGCAGTTGAAGCGGCAGCTGACGTGAAGCCCGCCTGGGCGTACATCGTCGGGGGCTTGGGCGGTGCGGCCGGCGGCGGTGTGGGCGGCTATTTTCTTGAGCAGTCCGCCAGCGCAAAGACGAACATGTTCCTGTTCACGGGTGGGTTGTTGCTTGCCATACCCACGACAGTAGCCGTCCTCAACGCGCGTGCGTACGAGCCCCCGACTGGAGACATTCAAGATCGCGGGCCGGCAGATGAGCCGGTTGCTGAGCCACCACGCGCTCAGTCGAAGGGTAGTTCTCACGCGCGGCGAGCGCATTCGCAGCGCCAAGTTGCGGCCGTCGTTCCGCCGGCGCTAGTGGCGGTCGGTGATGAAGTGGTGAGCTTAAGTGTCCCCGCAGTGGGGCTATCGCCCGTGTTTACGCGCAGCGAACTGGACCAGTTCGGGGTCGCGCAACGCGCGCAGTGGAATCTTCCGGTTCTTAACTGGTTTTTCTGATGGCGCCGCGCAACCTGCGGCTGCCCGATCACTCACACCTATAAGAACTTTGTCGAAACGGCCCGCGAGCGGGATGTGAGTGTGTGTGCCGACACCTCGCAGAGCAGAAGTGCATTTGCGATTCGAGTTCACGCTGCCGCCCCCTTTGTTCGCTCCAACAGCTGCCGTAACATGAGTGAATCAGAGTGGTATCAGCCACTTGGTCGTTCCCCCACATCTCTAACTGGCACGCATGGCACAACCCGCACCCCGACCCATCCGCACTAAAGCGAGCGACGATCCAGCATTGGGCAAAGTGATAGCCGGGCGCTACCGCCTGGAAGCCCGCATCGGCGAAGGGGGTATGGGAATTGTCTACCGGGCACGGCATGTCCTCATCGACCGTGTCGTGGCCGTCAAATTGATTCGGCCCGATCTGCGCGGCGAAACGCACCTTCGAGCTTGGATGCTCCGTGAGGCACGGGCCGCGAACCGTGTAGACCACGCTCACATCATCGACATCCACGACATCGGGGAAACCGACGATGGCGAGCTCTACTTGGTGATGGAGTACCTCGTGGGCACGGCGCTTTCCACAGAAATTGGCCGCGGGCAAATGCCCATTCAGCGGGCGGTCGACATCATCGAGCAAATGGGCGCCGCGCTATCGCGTGCCCACGATCTTGGCGTGGTGCACCGCGATCTGAAGAGCGACAACATTTTGCTCACTGCGCGAGGTGGTCGAAAAGACTTCGTGAAAATCCTCGACTTCGGGTTGGCCGCACTAGCGCATGATCCGCGGCTTGCCCCCAAAGGCGCCGTATTTGGTACCCCCGAATACATGTCTCCAGAGCAGGCGCGCGGAGAACAGGCCGGCCCCCACTCGGATCTATACGCCCTCGGGATCTTGTTTTTTGAGATGCTCACTGGCCAGCTCCCGTTTCGTGCCGCTGACCGCGACACTCTGCTCGAAATGCAACGCACGGCGCCAGCGCCCAAGCCATCTGGCCTGCGCAAAGATTGTCATCCCGATGCAGAACGCATCATTTTGCGCCTGCTGGAGAAGGAATCCCGCAAGCGCTACCGTGATGGCCATCACCTGCTCGAAGAGCTGAAAGCGCTGCAGCGCTCCCTGCCCAACACCACGTCATGGGAAAAAGAGGGCACTGAAGCGCCAGCAATGCCGCCACCGCCACCGCCGTCACGTTCGGCGGATGTCACGCAATGGGCCACACGCGCAGGTTTTTTCGCTCGAATGGTTTCCCGCGCGCACCCCTCTGGAAGCGTGCCGCCTGATGTTGGTTCAGCATTGAGCAAGTTGTGGGACGTAGCAGCCAAAGCGAACGGGCTAGAGGGAGCATTGGCAAGCCACACGCGCAAGCTTGAGGCCCTGGAGCGGCGCGGGCGCGCACTGCGTGCAGAAATCGGACGCAAGGTGGAAGAGCTGGCGCAGGAAGAATCCCGCGCGCTACGCGAAGCTGCGGCGTACCAAGAGGAAGAGAATCAGGCGCAGGTGGAAGCTGATGCCGCCGAACACTCTGGCAAGCAAAAGCTAGCCGAAGCCAACCAAGCCGAGCGCGCAGGTACCGGCACTCGCGCCATTTATGAACAAGCGGGGGCGGCCGCGGCGCTCATCGAAGCACGTAAGCAATGGCTCCTCACCCGCCGCCAGCGCCGCGAAGGGCGCGAGAAAGTCGCGCGCGATTTGCGACGACAAATCGAAGATCTGCGGGTCCAGCTAGCTCGCTACGCAGAAGCCTTGGAAGAAGATCTGGCGCTCGGCCGCGAGAAAGTCGCGACCAAGACGCGCGAAGGGCTCACGCTTGAGAAAGACTTCCAGGACGCCGCAACCGCGCTGTCCAATCATCTCAACGGCAAGCCCGAGTGTCGCGACCTTATGACCCAGTTGATGGAGCTTTCCGTCTCCCAACCGACACCACCCCGCAAGAGCTCAGCTAACGGCGGCTCCCTCAGCTAACGGGAGCTCCTCAGCTCAGCGGCGCCTCCCTCGCAACGACGCTCCCCTACTAGCACCGTGGCCCCCGGTCCGATGGGCCATCCCCGCGCGCGAAATCTAGCCCTGCTTGGCCAGCTTGGCGTGCAAAAATGCCCGGAGCTTGGTCAAGGTTCGTGGATCCCGCGTGAAGCTGGGCGGCGAAAACGTATCTGCCCAGCTCTTCAGTTCTGCGCAGAACTCATCGCGAACACCTGATTCGGCGACGATAGCTTCCACGGAACGGCCCCGCACTGCCATGCTTCCAAGGCCAGCCACGAAAGCCTCCAACTTGGCGTAATCGTCCTGCAGAAATTCGCGAATAACCTGTGCCTCTGCCGCGAGTTTTTCTACAAGCTCCTCAGAGCCTAACATGTCGCCCACGAGGTCGGCGGCGGCGACGCGCAACACGAACGCGTCGTCTACAAATCCTAGATCTTCAATGCCATCCGGAATCAGATCGAGGGAGCGAAACAGGTAGTTCAAAGCGCCGGCCAGCTGCTGCGCAGACCCCTGGTCCAAGCCTTCCCGCCCCAACATGTCAGCTAAACCCCGCACGTCTTCGGGCAAAGACTTAAGCCAAGTGGGAAAGGCGTCGAGAAACGGTGTTTGATCGATCGTCATGGTAAACACCTCCTCATAGCATCACTCACCGGCACGTCGGAAGCTCAAAATCCCTCACCGCACAG
Organism: Polyangiaceae bacterium; assembly: GCA_033763455.1. GTDB lineage: Bacteria > Myxococcota_A > Polyangia > Polyangiales > Polyangiaceae > JBBRRP01. Next base: position 46,047 of record JANRKO010000049.1, on the reverse strand, counting down.
CAGCCGCAACGCATTTTTCCCGAACACGTCGCGAACGGTCGCCTCCTTGATCCCAGCATCCAAGAGGGCGCGAGCCAGGGCAGGATAGGACGAAGCGTTTTCCAAGCCCACCGCTGGGCGAATATCCCCCTCAAAGTCAGAACCCAGCGCAACGTGGCGCCCACCCACGACGCTGAGCGCGTGCTGGACCTGCGTCACCACATCTTTGAGCGCGGCGGCACGCCCCCTTACCACGTAGGGTTGGTGAAAATTCATCCCGATGACGCCGCCAGTCTTGGCGATCGCAAGCATGAGAGCATCGGACAGATTGCGCGGATTAGCGGCCAAAGCGCGAGAGTTCGAGTGAGTGGCAATAACGACAGCACCGATCTCTTTCGCGTAGGCTGTAGCTTCGAGCACAGCTTCGTCGGATGCATGAGACACGTCGATCAGCCCGTGCACTTTTGCGATCTCCCGCATCACCGCACGGCCGCGCTCCGTGATACCAAAATCATGAGGCACCGCAGCCGAGCTCATAAGCTCGTTGTTTTCGTTGTGCACCAGCCCAAAAATCCTCACGCCCCGGGCCGCCCAGGGCAGGACATCCGCTGGGCTGAATGGGCCAACGCCTTCAAACGAGAACCAAGTTCGTACGCGTCCGGGGTGCGAGTAACAACCTGGAGGTAGGAACACCGCGTGGTGGATCAGCTGATCGAAAACGCGCGAGTAGCTCTGTTCAAAGTCGGCTAACCGTCTCCCTTCGCTGCGAACGCGATTGGGCACAAATAGCGGCAACACAACCCCAGATACTCCTGCACGGAGCAAACTCTTGGATTGAAATTGTCCGGCACCTTCGTCAAACGGCCGCCCTTCGTAAAGAAACTGGTAGGGCAGGTCGACGTGCAGATCGACAACTTGAAATGGCGCCGAATCGACCACGCTCCCGGAAGGTTCCGCCGCGGCTGTTTGCGAAAGAAATGCCGCCACCAACCCCAACATGCAGCCAAGAGCGATAAAAACATCCGCTCCAGCCTGCACACCACAACTCTCACCGCCATCCAACCGTTCGGAATAAGTATCTCCCGCGCCCACACGAGTACTTAGCATGCTAAGTACTCTGTTCGCACACATTGGGCCTCAGGGCCACGAGCAATTTGAAGCAATCCGTCTCCACTCACCATGGGCCCGTTGGCGGGCGAGCGTCTTCTCAGGAGGCTGCAGCGGCACTAGTGTTTCCCCACCCATGATGAAGGCTGTGTGTGTTTTTGCGGGAGCACGCTCGGGCAGGCTTCCGGCCTACGCTGAGGCGGCCCGCGAGCTCGGCACCGATATCGCGAATCGAGGTTTGGGGCTCGTTTATGGGGGTGGCAGCATCGGGCTCATGGGCCACGCCGCCAATGGCGCGCTCGGCTGCGGAGGCTCGGTGCTGGGCGTGATTCCTCGCGCTCTGGCGACGTCGGAGGTCATGCACACAGGGCTCACAGAGCTTGTTGTCGTTGAGAACATGCACGAACGAAAGGCGATGATGGCAGCCAGGAGCGATGCGTTCGTTGCTCTGCCTGGCGGCCTTGGAACACTGGAGGAGCTATTCGAGGTGGTAACCTGGGCTCAGCTTGGCTTCATTCACAAGCCAGTAGGGTTGCTCAATGTGGCGGGATATTTTGATCCTCTTCTTTTGTTGATTGACCACGCTGTTCAGGAGGGCTTCATCGCAGAACAACACCGAGAAGTACTGGTAGTGGCCTCTACACCGAAAGAACTCATGGGCGCCTTGCTCGCTCGGTCGCTGCTGATCGGTACGGACCGATTTTCAGCAGCCCTGACGTGATCCTCAGGCAACGTCTCGACTGCCCCGAATCTTCCCTCTGCCACCCTCAACGTTTGCTCGCTCGCCACTTTCGAGAAAATCGCGCACTACGCGTAGGAAGGAGCGTTGCCCGGACGCCACTTGATACTGCATCCGACGCTCGGCCGCTGCCGGCTCGGGGGCGAATGATTTGCCAACAGAAGAGCAACTGCACCGCGAAGATCGCTCCCCGTAACGGCCACGGCAGCACTCGGCCTACTTTCGTCGAATTGGCCGTGATAAAAGAGCTTCCCAGCTGCATCGAACAGGTACAGGTCTGGCGTGCACGCGGCGCCAAACGCCTTCGCTGTTTCTTGGCTCGCATCAAACAGGTAAGGGAATTCGTAGCCTGCGCTCCGAGCCTCAGCTGCCATCGCCACGGGCCCATCTTGGGGATACTTCACCTCATCATTTGAACTTATCGCAACAACGCGCACACCTTGTTTGGCACACTCGCGAGCAAATAGAACGAACTCGTTGCGGATGTGTTTTACGTATGGGCAATGGTTACACCAGAAGGCCACCACGAGTGGCTCGCCGGCGAACTCCGACGATGCAACCATCTTCTCGGAGACGGTATCTGGCAGTGCGAAGCTTGGCATGGCCATACCGATGGGCATTTCACCATTTGAGTTCAGCAACATGGGGCAGATCCTAGTTCAGCTTCCGTGGGAGCAGCAATGCTTCGTTGGCACGGCTATTTTCGTAGAGCCAAGCATAGGCCGCCCTGCTCACCAGTACGCGTTTCACGTAACGGCGTGTTTCATGGAAAGGAATGAGTTCAACCCAAACGTCAAAATCTACCGCCGGCCGCGCCTTCTTCCACTCGCGAGCTCGCGATGCCCCGGCGTTGTAACTTGGAATCGCCAACAGTGGATTGTCCTTGAAATCTTTCATTAGCGTCCCGAGCAGCTGCGACCCCAATCGAATGTTGATAGCCGGGCGAAATAGGGAGCGCGAATCGTAGGGAAGCCCGAGAGGCTGGGCCACCATCTTGGCCGTGGGGATAATCAACTGCATCAGCCCAAACGCGTTCGCCGGGCTCGTGGCTTCTGGATCGAACGCAGACTCCTCGCGCATAATGGCGTAGGTGAGGAACTTCGGCGTGCCGCTTCTTTTGGACTCCCGCTCGACGAGCTCCGCGTAGGGTGTCGGGAATGCTATTCTCCAAGCCTGTTCCCAATCGCCACCGGGCCAGTGCTCAAGCCAATCAGTCAGTAAGCCTCGCGCAATATTGTGCGCGAGGCCTGGAGCGCCGGCTCGATCGTACATAAGCGCTACACCCCAGAGAGCTCCTGGTGAAGCTGAAGGGCGATCCAGGCCCAGCGCGACAATTTCCTGTTTCGCCCACTCCACCTCCCCAAGACCCAGGAGCTCCATGGCACGCACGAAGCCTGGCGCGGCGTATTCAGGGCGATCTTTGAAAGAGAATGCATGTTCCCGTGCTCTCAAGAGGGCGCGCTGCTGAGCACCTGCGGCGCGCGCTGGGTCGAGCTCCATGAGGCGCGAATAGGCGTGGAGCATGTAATAGGAGAACGGCAATTCATCGATAATGGTCTCATATTCAGCCAAGCCACGTGCCAGCTCCCCACCCTCAATCCAAGCGCGGGCACTGAAGTAGCGCTCCCTGCCAGCGAACTCCTGACCACGACCGTGATCATCGGTTTTTGCGCGCTCGTAGACACGCTCCAGGGTAGCGGCGGCAGCGGGCCAATCGTTGTTTTCGATCCGGCTCAATGCGAGTGCGAAAACCCCATCTAACATGGAGTCACCATCTGGGTAGTCGTCCAAAATGGTGCTCAGAAGCTCCACGAAACGCGCGTCGGAGCCCAATTTTCGATAACTCTGCGCTGCACGCAAGCGCGCGTCATCGGCGAGACTGTGCTTCGGTGCTTCGATCTCCAGTTGTTGGTAGGTGCGCGCGGCAAAGGCATGCCGCCCCGCAGCTGCCCCATACTTGGCCGCCAGATAGAGAAGTCGCGCACGAAAATCGACGTCTCCTTTGCACATGAGTATCGGATCTGTGAGAAGATCTGTCGCTCTGCTGTAGTCTTTTGTCCCCGCAAGCGCTTTGGCATGAAGCAGCGCAACTTCACAGCCAACCTGGGTAAATCGTTCGCGCGGCGTGAGCGCGCTTTCAATGAGTGTGGCCTCTTCCGCGGCTTGCTTAAACAGGCGACGTTGCACCATTACAGATAGCGCTAGCCGCCGTTCCTCGAGGGATGGCTTCGGGTCAAATTCCGCGCGTTGCAGGGCTAAGCTTGCGCGAGCGCGCTCTTCCAATTCCCGTGCACGTTTGCCCACGAGCGAATCATCGGGGGCGAGGCTTCGCGCTCGCCTGACGCACTTCAGCGCCTCCCTGCTCCGCTCAACAGTGACCGCAGCGTTGAATCCACCTGGAGTGATGCCCTGCTCCCCGGCAGCTCCAGCGGCTTCGCCTCTTCCGCTAAACTTTGAATTGGAAGGCGAGGCGGATGCCAACAACACCTCGGCAAGCTTCAGAAGTGTTTCGGTGTCAGGCTCAGCAACGTCGGTAATGCGTCGCAGCACATCCAAGCTCTGATCGAATTTCCCCAAGCGTGCGTCGATGTTAGCCCCGAGTCGATCCTTCTCGGCCCCCACGGGCCCATCAGCCCGAAGGGCGTCGAGCTCGCCCCTCGCCAAATCGCCCTCCCCTAGCCCGAACAGAGTGCGGGCGCGTGAGATGCGCGCATAGCCAGCGAGTGGAAACCCCTCGACCTTGGCGAGCTGAAAATGCCCTGCCGCACTCGCTAGATTGCCTGATTTTTCGCGCAGACGTCCCAACAGAAACTGGACTCGCGCCGCATCATCCGGGCCCCCAGGAGCCGCGCTGCTGAGGCTTTCGAGCTCGTTGGCAGCATTTTCATAGTTAGCCTCTTCAATCGCAACCCTCACGGCCGCGAAACGCGGACGCGCCAAGAACGGTGCGAATCGGTCCAGCCCCATCCGCCCCTGTTCACTCACTGGCACCGTGCGCCCGATCGGAATACCTGAGAAAATCGGGCGTGATCGCGGGGGAGCTGAACGCGGGGGCATCACCGAATCATTGGACAAGCAGGCTAACGCCGTCCCTGCCCCAACCACCAACGGGGCTAGTAAGGCTAGCCGGCCCTTCACGCGTTGCTTCCTCCGCGGTTAGCACGCAGATTATTGGCAACGTCCAGAGCATCGTCTTCAGACACCGATTCGGCACGAGCCTCAACCTGGGCTCGCCAGCGCTCCCGGTGAGCTTCCACACTCAAGAGTTCGACACCACTCCGGCGTAGCGCTCGCTCGGCGCGTTGCACCTGCGCCTCTGCTGAGCCAACCTCGCTTGCTACAGCTTCCGCACGCCCCTTAAGCTCAGCTTCTATCCGCGACTGTGTCGCCTCAAAGGCCTCGGCGAGCGCAATATCCCGAATACGAAGCTCACCGCTGGCCAGGTGCGCCTGCTCGTGGGCTCGCAGCTCTTCTGCTGCTTTTCGCGCCTCCATCAGGATTTCCTGGGCTACTTCGAGCTCGCGCTCGCGATTCGCGAGCTCGCGCTTGTGGTGCAAGAGCTCGTTGGCTTTAGCTTGCTGAGCCCGCCGCTTGAGCGTCTCCAGTGTCTCGAGTGGGTAGCGCTTCACCACGGCGCCAAGTTAGCGCAAGTGGACCGAAACGGCGACATTGGTGGCTAAAACGCCTACACGTTGGCTTTTCTGAGCCCCAGCGGCCGCATCACGGAGACGGGCTCACCCTCGTTCCGCACTCCGGGAACGCGCGTGCCATTCTTGGACGCTCCGTACCTGGGTTCGCTGGCCTTCGAACAGCGCCTCAACTTCGAGGGCATCCGCGACGGCTGCACCAGCCGCCATGGTGGTGAAGTATGGAATGTTCGAGAGCAGCGCGTTGCGGCGAAGCGAGTAACTGTCGCGGATCGCCTGAACGCCTTCGGTGGTGTTGATAACCAGCTGAATGCTACCGCCACGCATCGCATCTACAATGTGCGGCGAGCCCTCGAGAACCTTATTAACTCGCTCCACAGGGATCCGCGCGCTCTCCAGAAGTTTGGCTGTGCCCTGAGTCGCCACAATCTCAAATCCTAAGTTCCGCAAGCGGCGCGCGACATGGCACGCAGTGGCTTTGTCGTCGTTCTTCACGCTGATAAACACACGCCCGCGGCTAGGAAGCGTGACTCCAGCCGCAGCAAGGGATTTGCTGAACGCGAGCGCAAAGGAGGTGGCAACGCCCATAACTTCGCCTGTGGAACGCATTTCGGGCCCAAGGATCGTATCTACTCCAGGAAACTTTCCGAAGGGGAAGACGGATTCCTTCACGGCAACATGCGTTGGCAGCGGCTCATCAAACACGCCCTGTTCATCGAGGGATTTGCCAACCATCACCTTGGCGGCAATCTTCGCCAAAGGCCGGCCCGTGGCTTTCGAGACAAAGGGCACAGTACGTGAGGCGCGCGGATTCACCTCGATCACGTAGACGGTATTGTCCTTCACAGCGAACTGCACATTCATCAAGCCCACGACGCCCAGCTCTAGGGCCAAAGCACGCGTACTCTGTTCAATTTTGGCCACCACCTCCGGAGGTAGCGAATGCGGCGGAAGCACACTCGTGGAATCCCCCGAATGGACGCCCGCTTCTTCAATGTGCTGCATCACCCCCCCAATTACGGCGCGTTTTCCGTCTGAGACGCAGTCCACGTCGACTTCAATCGCGTTCTTAAGAAACTGATCAATGAGCAGATTCTCTGAGCCACCTTCTTGTCGGGCAGCTTCGAGCGCGAGCCCCACATAGGCGTCGAGCTCCGAATCGCCCCAACATACCATCATCGCACGACCACCCAGGACGTAAGACGGACGCACCAAGACGGGGTAACCGATGTCTTTGGCAATCGCGCGAGCTTGATCAAGTCCCCGGGCGATACCGGCCCGTGGACGCAACAGGCCGAGCTTGGTGAGCAGCTCCTCGAACCGGCGGCGATCTTCAGCGCGATCAATGGCGTCAGCGCTGGTGCCCAGAAGCCTCACCCCGGCGGCCTCCAAAGGCACGCTGAGGCGCAGCGGCGTCTGCCCACCAAACTGCACGATCACTCCCAGCAGTTCACCTGACTGGGCTTCTTCGCGAGCGATTGAGAGCACGTCTTCCAGGGTGAGCGGCTCAAAATATAGACGGTCCGACGTATCGTAATCGGTCGACACCGTTTCGGGATTGCAATTGACCATGATGGTCTCAATCCCCAGCTCACGCAGAGCGTAGACGGCGTGACAACAGCAATAATCGAACTCAATGCCCTGCCCGATGCGATTGGGACCACCGCCCAGGATGATGACTTTCTTCTTCCCGCTTACCTCGGACTCGGATGCGCTTTCGTAACTTGAGTAGAGGTAAGGCGTGCGAGCAACAAACTCAGCTGCACATGTATCTACGCGATTATACATCGCAAAAAGCGACATGCTTTCGCGGCGCTTTCGGATATCGGCTTCATTCTCTCCTCGAAGGGAGGCAATCTGCGCGTCGCTAAACCCGAGCCGTTTGCTCTCCAGAAGCAACTCTCGGTCAACCACCGGTACGGCCTGAAGTTCGCGTTCTTGATCGACGATGCGCTGGAATTGATTCACAAACCACGGATCAATTCCGGTAAGGTCGGTAACACGCTGCTCGGAAATCCCGATCCGAAGCGCGTCCCCCACGTAGAACAGACGCTCAGCCGTGGGAACCTGAATGAGCCGCTCAAGTGCCGTGCGAATTTCGTCCTTCGTTGCGGGAGGGAGCACCTGGGGCACTTCGGCTTGCGGTGGAGCATCGAGCGTTAAATCGCGCTTGCCTGTGGGGCCCGTTTTTACGGTGCGGTAGTCCACACGGTCCAGAAGGCTCACGAAGCCCACCTTACCCGTTTCGAGCGAGCGGGTGGCTTTTTGGAAAGCTTCAGCGAAGGTTCGCCCCACGCTCATCGCCTCGCCGACACTCTTCATCTGAGTTCCGAGGCGATTGTCTGAACCCACAAACTTCTCAAAAGCGAAGCGAGGCCACTTAACGATCACATAGTCGATCGTAGGCTCGAATGCTGCACTTGTGCCGGTGATATCGTTTTCAAGTTCATCGAGCGTGAGCCCAACGGCAAGCTTGGCGGCCACTTTGGCAATCGGATAACCCGTCGCTTTGGAAGCCAGGGCACTTGAACGCGAAACTCGCGGATTCATTTCAATAACGAGCATGCGGCCTGTCTTAGGATCGACCGCAAATTGAACGTTAGAACCCCCGGTTTCGACGCCTATCTCACGCATCACCAAGCGCGAAGCATCGCGCAATCGCTGGTATTCTCGGTCCGTCAAGGTCATCGCCGGAGCCACCGTCACCGAGTCCCCCGTGTGCACGCCCATCGGATCGATATTCTCGATCGTACAGATAACTACGAAATTGTCCGCAGCGTCACGGATAACCTCCAGCTCATACTCCTTCCAGCCAATAACACTCTCTTCCACCAGCACTTCGTGGGTGGGGGATTGCTGGAGCGCCCAAGCTACCTTCTCATCAAGCTCATTGGGATCATCCACAACGGCCCCACCGGAACCACCCATCGTAAAGCTCGGGCGCAAGATAACCGGATAGCCGGTATCCTGGACCACGCGCCGGGCATCTTCCACCGTGCGTGCGTATCCACTCCGTGGACATTCAAGGCCGATGGCCGCCATGGCCTCTTTGAACAGCACTCGATCTTCGGCTTTTCGAATCGCATCCACCTGCGCGCCAATGAGCTTGACGCCGTGGCGCGAAAGCACTCCGCGCTCGTTCAATTCAAGTGCGAGGTTAAGCGCTGTTTGCCCACCCAAAGTCGGAAGCAACGCGTCCGGGCGCTCTCGCTCGATGATGGCCTCCAAAGTCGCCACGGTAAGTGGCTCAATGTAGGTTCGCCTCACGAGCTCAGGATCCGTCATGATCGTTGCCGGATTCGAGTTAACGAGCACGACATCGTAACCAAGGCCGCTAAGCGCCTTGGCCCCTTGAGTTCCCGAGTAGTCAAACTCACAGGCTTGGCCGATCACAATTGGACCAGAGCCGATGAGAAGGATCTTGTTTATATCAGTTCGACGCGGCACCGGGAGCGCCCTTAGCACAGCCGTACCCAGAGACTCTACCGATGGTGGTGCACTCAAGCTGAGGGAGGCGACGGGCGCGGTTTGAGCACCAAGCCCGCATTGGAGGGCTCAGCCAGGCCCCGGGATCGCCGGATTTGCCCGCAATCTGCTAGGGCTGGAAGTCGGGCCCCCGCTGATCACGGACTGTACAGGTCCGCAGTGTTTTTTCGGGCCGAGAACCGTGCTTGACTCGCGGAACACGTTCCGCCATATACGCGGCCCCTCAGTCGCGCCCGAGCACGCTGGCCCGGCTGGAGAAATCGACGCGTTCAAAGGAAAGGCCTTAGAAGATGCCCAAGATGAAAACGAACCGCGCTGCCGCAAAGCGTTTCCGTGTATCTGGCAGCGGGCGAGTTCGTCGCCCCAAGTGCGGCGGGCAGCACTGCCTCAATGGCAAGTCGCGCAAACGTCGTCGTCGCCTTCGCAATAACGACATGGTCGACTCTGCGATGGAACACAGAGTGAAGATCCTACTGCCTTACGGCTGAAGCTTTTTTTGGAGGTAATGAGCAATGCGCGTCAAACGCGGACCTGGGCCCCGTCGCCGTCACAATCGAGTTTTTGACCAAACCGAGGGTTTCTGGGGTGGTCGAAAGAATGTCTACCGTCAGGCGGTGCGCTGCCTCTTTAAGTCATGGCAGTACGCCTACGTGGGCCGCAAGCTCCGCAAGCGGGACTTTCGCAGGCTGTGGATCGTACGTATTAACGCAGCTTGCCGTGACCACGGGGTCAGCTACTCCAAGTTCATGGGCGGCCTGAAGAAGGCTGGCATTGAGGTCGATCGGAAGGTCTTGGCCGACTTGGCCGTCAATGACGTGCCTGCGTTCAAAGAACTGACCCAGCTCGCCGCCCAGTCTAACTAACTGAGAATCGTTCTCGCGTGTCAGACTCAGAAATGTCACTGAGCGTGGCCCTTGGGGAAGCCCCCAGCCGCGCTCGGCAGAGCTTTGCCGCGGCGACTTCTGAGCTTGAGCTAAGAGGAGCGCGTGCCGAGTTTTTGGGTAAAAAAGGGCATCTTACGGCTCTTTTGCGGGGCATGGCAGAAGTGCCAGCGGATCAACGCAAGGCAGTTGGGGAGCGAGTCAACGAAATCCGCGAATTGGTTGAGCTCGCATTCGAGGCCCGTTTAGCGGAAATAAAGAAGCTCGAACGTGACGCGGCTTTGGGTGGTCGACCCGAAGATCTCACCCTACCTGCTCGGTTTGGGGCCCCAGAGGGGCATCGCCACCCGATCACACGAGTACGCGACGAGATCTTAGAGATCTTTGCCTCACTCGGATTTGAGATTGCGTGGGGGCCACAGGTTGAGCTTGAGGCCAACAACTTCGAGAAGCTCGCCTTCCCACCGGACCACCCCGCCACCGACATGCAGGACAGTTTTTGGGTGGACGTCGCGGGTGCGCCCACTGGGCAGCGAGCCTTGCTCCGCACGCACACGAGCAACGTTCAAGTGCGGCAAATGAGCACGCGTACGCCCCCCATGGCGGTGGTGAGCGGTGGAGCCGTTTACCGGCGCGACGACGATGTCACCCATTCACCGATGTTCCATCAGATCGAAGGGTTTCGCGTCGCAGAGCGAGTGAGTTTCGCGGAGCTGAAGGGCGTGCTGATAGAGTTCGCCCAACGCCTGTATGGCGCCGACACACCGGTGCGCTTTCGCCCGAGCTACTTCCCGTTCGTCGAACCTGGGGCGGAAGTAGATGTGGGTTGTGTGTTCTGCAGCCCCACGGACGGAACGCGCTCCACCTGCCGTGTTTGCAAGGGCACCGGTTGGCTTGAGATCCTTGGCTGCGGGATGATTCATCCTGAGGTCTTCCGCCAGTGCGGAATCGACGCAGAGCGTTACACCGGGTTTGCGTTTGGTCTTGGTGTCGAACGCGTTGCCATGTTGCGTTACGGAATCCCAGACATTCGGCTTCTCTTCGAGAACAACCCACGCTTCCTCTCGCAGTTCTGACTGCCAGGGCAAGCCATCCTGGCACCTGGCGGAGCCATGCTCTCTCCCTCTGACATCGTGATCAGGGGTCTGTGCCACGTTGCGCAGATCGTCGGGTTTGCAACGGACCAAACACCCGTCAGGCCTTGACGTTCGATGAGCTGAGACCGACGTTCTGCACTACTAAATAGGTAAGCGGCTCACCTTCGGGACCCATGGCGTGGGAACCTCGTGGAAAAGCCGCCTCGGCTCTACAATCCCAACCTGAGCCAATTGCGTCAGCAAGTTGGGGTCAAGCCGTTCATCCCTAGGTGAGGCCTATTCCAGGGCCCCAATAAGCGGCCAGGGAAAAATCCACAGATCACAACCAGCCGGGTACGGACATTGCAGCAGAGACAGAGACCGTCCAGAAGTTCTTCCCCAATTCCCCAGCTAGGCATTAGCCCCACGCACAGCACCAGTCAACGACACAAATCGCTCCCGGAATCATTTCCTACCCCTGTCGGTTAACCCTGTAAGCAGTACCTAAATAAAGTCAGCCGCCCGGCCGCCCTAATGAATTTCTTCAGTTGAGACGTTTCTTCCCACTGAAAGCTAGTCAAAACCCATGTCACGACCAGCCAACGCCATCCGCTCCGAGTTCAATCCACGGTTTCTCGATGCCGGCCCGCAGCGTAGTCGTCCGGGAAACAGGCCAGACACGCTCCCTCCGCCTAGCGGGGATTGGCGTGAGCCGCGAATGTCGGAGGCTCCTCTAGAAGGAAAGCCTTCTCGGGCAGCTAATTCCGAAGACACTGTCGGCGGCTCCACACTCTCTCTTTACTTCCGAGAGATGGCTTCGCACCAGGTGATGGGGCCCGAAGAAGAGCTTCGCGCAGCCAAAGCCGTTGAAGATGCCGAGGTGAACCACTGGGTGGCCCTTTTGTCTTACCCCGCCGTGGCCGAGTACCAGCTCGTACAGTTGGCCGCAGACATTGCTGCCGCGCCCGAGGAAGATCGACCGGACCCTGCACATATGGTCGCGCTCAACGACCTTTTGGAAATGGCTCGCAAGCAGCGCGGCAAGCTAACGTCAGAGCAATCTGAGCGATGGTTCCAACGCACCGCTGAGCTGTCGCGGACCATCCGGCTCGCGGATTCAGATCGATTGTGGATGGCCAATGCCTACCGAATCGCGCGCGAAATGGTGAAGCCTCCCCACCCAGATGAGCCGCCACGCGAGGTACTGCCGGAGACAGCGGCGTACCAGCGCTTCCTTGTGGCGATAACGGCAACCAACATGCGCCAACAACAGGCGAAGAATCGCTTCGTGAAAGCGAACCTGCGCTTGGTGGTGAGTATCGCTCGACGCTACAACCGCGGACGCCTGCCCCTGATTGATCTAATTCAAGAAGGCAACATCGGGCTAATGAAGGCTGTAGAGCGCTTCGACCACGCCCGCGGTTATCGATTCTCAACTTACGCTTCTTGGTGGATTCGTCACGCGATTAGCCGTGCACTGGCGGATAAAGGGCGGGCGGTTCGCATCCCGGTACACATGTTGGACACTTACAATCGCGTTGCCCGCGCGACTCAGACCATCATCGCGCGTACCGGGCACGAGCCTTCCATCGAGGAGCTTGAGAAAGAAACGGGCGTCCCCCGCGATAAGCTGGACAAGGTTAAAGACCTTTACGCAGAAACTCCATTTTCGCTTGACCGCCCCGTTGGCGACGAAGATGGGCGACGTTTCATCGACTTCCTCGTGGAAGAGAATGCGCTGTCGCCGTACGACTCGTTAGCTGGCCAGAAATGGTCGGACGAAGTGCGGCGTCTGCTCGCGACATTGACCCCGATTGAATCGCGCATCATTCGCTGGCGATTCGGCCTGGACAACGAAGACGAGCTAACGCTGAAAGAGATCGGGGATAAGTACAATCTCTCCCGGGAGCGAATTCGGCAGCTGCAAGAGCAAGCCATCGGGAAAATCCGCAAGCAAATGCGCGACTACTAATCCCTCGCGCAATCCGGCTGCCGAGATGCCGGATTGCTCCGGACACATTCGCAAAGTTCCACCGAACTGAAACCCCCGCCCTGGTGGCGGGGGTTTCTTTTTCTGGGGACGCCATGCGAAGGAGCACCCGCGCGTCCGACTCCCATGGAACGGGCGCTACATGTCGACCTGATCTCCTTGGCAGGCGCCCCAAGCGGACCTGGCCGCTGAGCCGAGCCGGAGACCAGGGGGCCCGCCAAGCCGATGATTCTGCGATGCGCTGCCATCCTCGGGCAGTACGAGTCCCAACGAACTTGCTCGCGCACGTGGGGATGGACTGGATCTGGAGCACTTTGCCATTCGCGCAGGAATTTCCATTTACATTTGTCCCGGGCCACCACATAAGGCGCGCGAACGGCGCGCTACGCGTCGGTAATTTGGCTGCGAACTCTTATCTTCTTCCCTGTGCCGCATTGCCCTGAAGCCTCGGCTGTTCCAGAGCGCGTAAGTTCGCTACGGCAGGCCCCTATCGCCCTCCCTGCCACTTCTGTGATAGGGCCAGCCCGTCGAGCTGCGCCTCCGGGAAGGAGAGCGTGATGCTCGCGCCTTGGGCACTCTTGTTGGACTCCATTCCCTTGTATCGCCGTCAAGTGCGGCTTCTCAACCGAGCATAACCACGATGAAGCTGTTTGTGTTCCCTCGCTGGGCCAACAAAACCCGTCAACTTGCCGGGGTTTTTCTGGGCGTCACCCCCGTGTATCTGACTGCGCTCATTTGGTACGGGGCTTCGCCCAAGACCACGGACGTGGGTTACCAACCGAAGCAGCCGGTGCCCTACAGCCATGCGCTGCATGCGGGGGAGCTCGGAATCGACTGCCGCTACTGCCACAACACAGTGGAACAAACGGGCCATGCCGCCATTCCTCCTACGGAAACGTGCATGAACTGCCACAAGCTCGTGCACCCGGATAGCCCCAAGCTTTTGCCGATTAGGGAGAGCTACGCGACCAACACAGCCGTGCCTTGGGTCAAAGTCCACGACCTCCCGGACTACGCCTACTTCAACCACAGCGCTCACGTGACCCGCGGGATCGGCTGCGTTTCCTGTCACGGTCGGGTAGACCAGATGGAAGAGGTTTTTCAGCAGGAACCTCTCAGCATGGGGTGGTGCCTAGATTGCCACCGCGCACCGGAAAATCATCTGCGCCCCGTGAGCGAGGTTACGAACATGAGCTGGAAGCCGCCGGAGGATCAAGCGACCTACGGGAAACGCCTCCGCGCCGAAAACAACATTGCACCTCCAGAGGATTGCTCGACATGTCATCGATGAACGAGAAGCACCCAAAGCCAACCTATTGGCGGAGCCTGGCTGAGCTCGACAACGATCCGAAGTTCCAGAAAATGCTGGAAAACGAATTTGCGGAACCTCTGGAGGGTCCGGATATGGCCCCTGGCACTCCAGCGCGCCGCCGTTTCTTGCAGATCATGGGAGCCTCCATTGCGCTCAGTGGCTGCCGCTTCAAGGAAGACAAGCTGCTGGCTTTTTCCCGACGCCCCGAAGGCGTTGTTCCCGGAGAATCACGGCAGTTCGCAACAGCTGTCGAACTGAACGGTGTGGCCACGGGTCTCTTGGTAACCAGCTATGATGGTCGCCCCATCAAGGTAACTGGCAACCCCCTCCACCCGACCAGCGCCGGTGGAGCCAGTGCGTTCCATCAGGCCGCAGTGCTGAGCGTTTACGACCCGGATCGCAGCGAGGGCGTAACGCATCTTGAGGGGCGGGCGCGCACCGCCTCCACCCGGAAGAAGTTCGAGGAGTTCCTGGTGAGCGAGCGCGCTCGCTGGCAGGCGAACGGCAGCAAGTTCCGCGTCCTCGCTTCGGTCAGCTCCTCTCCGAGCTTGGCCAGCCTCCGCGATCGTTTGCTTGCCTCATTTCCCGGAGCCAAGTGGGTTGAATATTCGGCCGTCGAAACGGACAACCCTGAGGCGGGTACGGCCCTTTGTTTTGGTAAGCAGCACCGGGCGGTCTACCAGCTAGAGAACGCGCGCGTCGTCCTCAGCGTGCATTCAGACGCCGCAGGCGCCACCGATCCCTCAGGAGTGATCGCTTCGCGTGGCCTCGCTCAAGGTCGTGTGCCGGAGGGCAAGCCCATGAGCCGCGTGTACGCCGTTGAGAGTTCGCTGAGCTTGATCGGTGGAATCGCCGACCACCGTTTGTCGATGCCTGCATGCTCGGCCAAGGCGTTCCTGGCGGCGCTCGATGCGGAAGTGAGCAAGTTGCTCGGCGAGGCCGGAAAGGGAGCACAGCCTGTTCCGTCCGCAAAATCCCTCCAAGCGCCAGCAACGCAAAAGTTCATCGCGACGCTGGCCAAAGACCTCGTAGCAAACCGAGGAGCCTCAGTGATCTTGGCAGGTAACCACCTGCCGGCAGAAGCGCATGCGATTGCTCACCGTTTGAATGTATTGCTCGATGGCGTTGGGAAAACCGTCACCTATCAAGAGCTCCCTTTGCGCGAACGGCGCAGCGAAGCTCTGAGTGGGCTGCTCCGGGACATCGCCGCGAATGCCGTGGAAACGTTGGTCATCATTGGTGAAAATCCAGTACTCACCGCGCCTTCCGATGCAGATTTCGCGGGCGCCTTGAGCAAAGTGAAGACCAGCATCGCATTGACCGAGTTCGCCGATGAAACAGCCCGGCTCTGTACCTGGCACATTCCTCAAGCCCATGCACTCGAAGCGTGGGGCGACGGCTTGGCTCACGACGGAACCCTCACCCTCTCTCAGCCACTCATCGAACCGCTGCACGGTGGTCTATCCGCCATCGAGTTTTTGGCGTTGCTAGTCAACGACATTAAACGCGACGGGCTGGACATCGTGCGGCGCACCCATGCCGCCCTGTTACCCAGTCAAAAAGCATGGAATAAAGCCGTTCACGACGGGCTCCTCCCAGGCAGTGCCCCGGCTCCCGCGAGCGTTACCTTGGCAACTCTGCCTGCTTTTGCGCTTACCGAATCCGACCTCGCAGAGGTTGGGGCCACGAACGGCAAGTTAGAGCTAGTGCTCGCCGCGGACTCCAAAGTCTACGACGGTCGTTTCAGCAACAACGCTTGGCTGCAGGAGCTGCCCGAACCGCTCACGAAACAAACCTGGGGTAACGCCGTCTGGCTTAGCCCTGCCACAGCCAAAGCTCTTGGAATTGGGGATGGGGATCTTGCAAAGGTGTCCGTGAGCGGCAAGGAACTGACGCTCCCTGCCCTGTACGTGCCTGGCCAAGCAGAGGGTTCCCTGCGCATTCCGCTTGGGTATGGTCGCCATTTCGCTGGCCACGTAGGTGGGCACGACGACGCCAATGTGACGCCCGTTGGGACCAACGCTTACCCGCTCAGCACTACTGCCACACCTTTCGTCCTCGCTGGCGCCACCATCGTGCGAGTCGACGGCCGCCAGGAAATAGCGACAGTGCAAGACCTGCACGCTATCGACGCTATCGGGCAGCAGGGCATTGATGAACGACGAGGTTTATTGCTCGCCGAAACCACCCTCGAAAAATTTGAGAAAGAGCCTGACTTCGCCAAACATCTGGTGCACCACCCTCCACTTGAAAGCATGTGGAATGACCCCGTGGCTTACGAGGGGCACAAGTGGGGCATGGCCATTGACCTCAACAAGTGTACTGGCTGCAGCGCCTGCATCACCGCGTGCCAGGCGGAGAACAACATCCCCGTTGTTGGCAAAGATAGCGTGCTCATGGGCCGCGAGATGCTTTGGCTTCGGGTGGATCGCTACTTCAGCGGCACTCCCGAGAACCCGAAGCTGAGCTTTCAGCCGGTACCTTGTCAACAATGTGAAAATGCTCCTTGTGAGCAGGTGTGCCCGGTGGGCGCCACCATGCACAGCCACGAGGGGCTGAATGACATGGTATACAACCGCTGCATTGGTACTCGCTATTGCTCAGCCAACTGTCCTTACAAGGTTCGGCGCTTCAACTACCTAAATTTCCACCTCGATAAGGTCGAAGCCACGCCGTTCCAGTCGGTGAAGGACAAGAAGAAGCTCCTGATGCACATGGTCTTCAATCCAGAAGTGACGGTGCGGGCACGCGGTGTGATGGAGAAGTGCACCTTCTGCGTGCAGCGCATCCAGAACGTGAAGATCAAGGCCAAAAATGCCAAGCGGGCGATAGCCGACGGTGAGATCAAAACGGCATGCCAAGAAACGTGTCCGTCCCAGGCTATCAGCTTCGGGGATCTGAACGACCCTACGAGCGCTGTGGCCAAAGATCACGCGCTGCCCCGGGCCTACACGATCCTCGAAGAGCTCAACAATCGACCCCGTGTGCGCTACCTGGCGCGCATCCGCAATCCACATCCGGAGCTTGGTTA
This sequence comes from Polyangiaceae bacterium, assembly GCA_033763455.1. Taxonomy (GTDB): domain Bacteria; phylum Myxococcota_A; class Polyangia; order Polyangiales; family Polyangiaceae; genus JBBRRP01. The sequence continues at coordinate 28,799 of JANRKO010000049.1, read as the reverse complement.
ATCCATGGCAACTCTTTGGAGTGAAACCAATCCGTACCTTGGGGAACCCAAGGGCGACACGGATTTCGCGCGAATTACAGACAACGTCGCTCGCGTCGCTGAGGCGCCCAAGCCGCCCATTGGTTGGTACATCGCTTTCGGCATAGCACTCGCGATGCTTACCGGCTTCGGTGCGAGCCTTGGCTGGGTGATGTGGGTCGGTATCGGCGCCTGGGGCAACATGCACCCGGTGGCTTGGGCCTTCCCCATCGTGAACTTCGTGTTCTGGGTCGGTATCGGCCACGCTGGCACGTTGATCAGCGCCATTCTGTTCCTGCTGCGGCAAACCTGGCGCACAGCCATCAACCGCTTCGCCGAAGCCATGACCATCTTCGCGGTGATCTGCGCCGGCATCTTTCCGGGTGTGCACATCGGCCGCCCGTGGATGCCGTATTACATGTTCCCCGTGCCCAACCAGATGAGTATGTGGCCTCAATTCCGAAGCCCGCTCGAGTGGGACATCTTCGCTGTTGGAACGTACTTCACTATTTCGCTGTTGTTTTGGTTCATGGGCATGATCCCGGACCTTGCGACGATTCGCGACCGCGCAACCACCACTCCGCGCCGCTTCATCTACGGCATCTTGGCTATGGGTTGGCGGGGCTCTTCGCGCCAATGGCACCGTTATGAGCGCGCTTACCTCTTGCTCGCGGCGCTCGCGACCCCCTTGGTTTTGAGCGTGCACTCAGTGGTGAGTTTCGACTTTGCGACCTCGCAGGCGCCGGGTTGGCACACCACAATCTTTCCGCCTTACTTCGTTGCTGGCGCCATCTTCGGTGGGTTTGCGATGGTCGTCACATTAGCCGTGCCAGCCCGCCAATTCTTCGGACTCAAGCGGCTCATCGAGATTCGACACCTTGAGCTAATGAACAAGGTCATTCTCGCAACCGGCATGATGGTTGGCTACGCATATGGAATGGAGTTTTTCATTGCCTGGTATTCGGGCAACCCCTACGAAAACTTCGTCTTCGCCAATCGCCTGTTTGGCCCCTACGCCTGGGCATACTGGACGATGATCGCATGCAACGTCGTGATACCTCAGCTGCACTGGTTTGAAAAAGTCCGCACCAACGTGTGGGCAACCCTCGCTATTGGCGTCGTGGTGAATGTGGGCATGTGGTTTGAGCGCTTCGTCATCATCTGTACTTCGATGTCCCGCGACTTCATGCCCGCTAACTGGGGCTATTACATTCCCTCCAAGATCGACTTTTTGACCCTGGGTGGGAGCTTCGGTCTCTTCTTCACGCTCTTTCTCTTGTTCTGTCGCTTCCTGCCGATGGTAGCGATCGCAGAAGTCAAGAGCGTGCATCGCGATGCGCATGCAGGCCATGGCCACGACGCACACGAACACTCCCACTCGCCAAGGACAGCTTGAGGAACCCCACATGAGCGAGAAGCACGCCTCCACGCCTGAAAGCCAAGCCGAAGCGCCCTTGTTCGGCCTCCTAGCGGAGTACAATACGCCCGGCGAGCTCATTGAAGCTTCCAAAAAGGTGCGCGACGCCGGCTTTACGCGTTGGGACACATTCACGCCTTTCCCTGTTCACGGCATTGACCGCGCCATGGGCATCCGCATGACCCGCCTTCCCTGGTTGGTGCTGGGGGCGGCACTCACGGGCCTTAGCCTCGCGGTGTGGCTGCAGTGGTGGACCAACGCGGTGGATTACCCGTGGATCGTAAGTGGTAAGCCCTTCTGGAGCTTGCCAGCCAACGTCCCCATCATGTTCGAGCTCACCGTGCTCTTCGCAGGTATCACTGCGATGGTGGGCATGCTGGTCATGAATGGCCTACCCGAGCCTGCGCACCCGCTGGACCTCAAGACGCGTTTTGCTCGCTCCACTGACGATAAATTCTTCCTCGTTGTCGAAGCACGCGATCCCAAGTTTGATGAGGCGAGCACCAAACACCTTCTCGAAAAGACGCACCCAGTGGCGCTCGAGGAGGTACCCGAAGACCGCACGACCTCCGCGAAGTTCCCAACGGGGCTCATCTACGGTGTTATCGTGGTTACCGCTATCGCGCTCGTTCCCTTCGCGCTCTTCGCGAAAGCGCGCACAGCCAAAAGCCGCAGCACGCGAATCCACGCCATCGCAGACATGGATTCGCAGCCCAAGTTCAAAACTCAGCGTGAAAACCTGGTGTTCGACGACGGCCGTTCGATGCGGGAGCCTGTGAAAGGCACCGTAGCTCACGGCCAGCTCTGGGACGATGACCACCTCTATCGAGGCAAGGTTGGGGACGCGTGGGCTCGTACGTTCCCGAGTCAGATGACGCCAAATGCTGACATGATGGCGCGCGGCGAGCAGCGTTTTGGGATCTACTGCACGCCATGTCACGGACAGACGGGGGACGGCAAAGGCATGGTCCACGTGCGCGCTAGCACGCTCGGTCAAGGCTGGGTGCCACCCACCAATGTGCACCAGGAGTACCTTCGTCAACAACCGGTTGGGCAGCTCTTCGACACCATCACCAACGGCATCCGCAGCATGCCCGCATACGGACCACAAATCTCCGCAGAGGATCGCTGGGCAATCATCCTCTATCTGCGCGCTCTCCAGAAAAGCCGAGCTGCCAGCCTCGGTGAACTCACAGCCGAGCAACGTCAGAACCTGAAGTAGACGACCATGGCAGAGTCAAATTCCAAGAATAAAAAGAACAAAGGCTCCGAAAAGCCTCAGAACCCTGGCAAAGGGTCCGGCGGCGGAACGAGCGCGTGGGGCGATGTAATCCGCAATTCCGTCGACACTCAACGCCTGTTCGTTTCCGCGGGGAGCGTTGGGCTCCTGGGCCTTGCTGCAAGCGCGGTGTTGGGCATGGGAGACTTCAAGCGGTTCCAGTATTCGTATCTGGTCGCTTTCATGTGGGTGCTGAGCATCGGGCTTGGGGGCGTGTGGTGGGTCACGTTGCAGCATCTGGTGAACGCCAAATGGAGCATTGTGGTCCGGCGTATAGGCGAGCTTATCGCGGCCAACGCGGGCCTCTTGGCCATTCTCTCGCTCCCTATCGTCATCCCCGCCTTGCTCGGCAATTCCGACCTCTACCTCTGGGTCGACCATAACCGCATGGCGGAAGATCACGCGCTTCACCACAAGTCGGCCTACCTCAACGTGCCGTTCTTCGCGATTCGCGTAGCCGTTTACTTTGCATTCTGGGTGCTCTTGTCGCAGCACCTTCTAAAGAGTTCACTCAAGCAAGACGAGGCAAGCTCCGACACTCAGTCGCGGCGCCTGCGGCGCTTAGCCGGCCCAGCAATGATGGGCGTCGCGGTTACGCTCACGTTCGCCGCTATCGACTTCTTGATGTCCCTGAACCCTCTCTGGTTCTCGACGATTTTTGGGATCTACTACCTCGCCGGCTGTGTGTTGGCTATTCACGCTTCGCTCGCCCTCACACTGTTGTGGCTCCAGAAGCGCGGCACGCTGGTAAAGACGGTGTCGCAAGAACATTTCCACGACATCGGCAAGATGATGTTCGCTTTCACCATCTTCTGGGCGTACATCGCCTTTAGCCAGTTCATGCTGATCTGGTACGCGAATATTCCTGAAGAAACGCATTGGTACTTGCTCAGGGTCGAAAATGGCTGGCTCAGTGTGACCTGGTTTCAGCTCATCGGGCACTTCGTCATGCCCTTCGCCTTCCTTTTGTCTAGACATGTGAAACGCCATCGCACGGGCATCGCTTTGGGCGCGCTTTGGGTGCTGTTCGTGCACTACGTGGACATGTACTGGCTGGTAATGCCCACCACCTTCGTGCAAGGCCCTGAGCTGCATCTCCTGGATCTTTCCTGCTGGATTGGCTTAACCGGCGTGTTTATAGCGGCTGTGGCCTACCGAGCACGAAAAGTGAATCTGGTGCCCGTCGGGGATCCACGCCTCGAAACCTCCCTTGCGTTCGAGAATGTCTGAGGAAGCCATGAGCGAAGCTGAAAGCCACTCCGCCGAAACTACCGAAGCCGACCAGGTCAATTCAGGCGCCATCGGTACCATCCTCGCCGTAGGAACCGCGGCGATGGTGGGTATCTCTTTTGCCCTGTATGCGCTCGTGCGCAGTGAGCAGTCTGCGTTCGACGACACGCACGGCGCCCTCGCCAACCTCACGCAAGTGAGCGAGCTCAAGCGTGCGCAACATGAATCGCTCAACCAGCCGAGCGGATGGGCGGATGCTCAGAAGAGCGCGGCCACCTTACCGATTGAAGACGCTAAGCAGCTGTTTCTCAAAGAGGTAACCGAGAACCCATTCGCTGCGAGCCCCACTCCGCCGGATGCCGGGGCTGCTGGAGCAGGTAACGAGCCGGCGGCCGCCGGCGCTGCAGGCGCCCCTGCCATTGATCCGGCAACCTCCGCGCCTATCGTCCCAACAACCGGTTCGGGCCAAGCGGGCACGACGCCCGCGCCAGCCACCACTAGCACGCCGACACCCGGAGCCACCATTAAGGCCGCCCCAGTCCCGGCGCCCAAGACCACCCCGGCGGTCGCACCGCAGCCGACCGCACCCGCGGCTCCCACTGCGCCAGCGCCCCAGGCTCCCACGCCGCCTCCGGCCCCACCTGCCCCGCCCACACCAGCTCCAGACGGTCAGCAGTAATCTTATGCACTCGGCTTGGGCACACCAGTTTCGAGCAGTAGCGTTGCTACTGTTGGTCGGCTTGAGCCGAGAAGCTAGTGCTGCGCCCACCACCCTGAGCACGCTTGCGCCCGCGGCTGCCGATCGGACCGCTCTGCTGCCCAAGCGGCTGAAGAACGTGGGCGTCACCGAGCACCTCGACCAGAAGTTGCCGCTTCATCTGGACTTTCACGACGAAGCTGGCCGAGCGGTAAAGCTCCAAGATTATTTCCGAGGTGACGTGCCGGTAGTGGTCACCCTCAATTATTCGAACTGCCCCATGTTGTGCAGCCTGGTGTTAACCGGATTTGTCGATGGGTTGAAGCAGGTGCCCTGGGAGCTCGGGAAGGACTACCGAGTTATCACCGTGAGCCTGGATCCTACAGAGACCCAAGAACGCGCCCACAGGAGCCAGCAGCGCTACTTGAAGCAGTACGGCCGAGGAGGCGAAACGGCCAAAGGCGGTTGGCATTTTCTCACAGGCAAGGAAGAGAACATCCAAGCGTTGGCCCGTGCGATTGGCTTCTCTTACAACTACAACGAAAAACGCCAAGAGTACGTGCATCCGGCCTCCGTGGCCCTGATGACTCCCGCTGGCCAGATTGCCCGCTACTTGTATGGCATCGAATACAACCCGAAGACCCTCAGCCTTGCGCTGGTCGAGGCTTCGCAAGGGAAAATCGGGACTACCGTCGATCAACTGATGCTTTTTTGCTTCCACTACGACGCCTCGGAGGGGCGCTACGCCCCTGTCGCACGCAACATCATGAAGCTCGGTGGAGCCGGTACCGTTTTTGGTCTCGGCGCCTTCCTGGCTTTTATGTGGCGCTCCGAAAGAAAAAGAAAGCCTAGAGCAGCATGATGGCCAACCTACTTTTCCACTGCCTTAGCTCCATCCAGGCGATACCGGATGGGCCGCCGAAGTTGCCTGAATCGCCGTCGTTTCTGTTGCCGCCTCAGGCGGCGACCTTCGCCGGTGAAATCGACTGGCTCTTCAACGTGATCTTGTGGGTGTGCTCCATCACGACGATCGGGGTCATCCTAGCAATGGTCTACTTCGTAAAGAAGTATGGCGCGAAATCGCGTGCCGCCAACGAAAAGGCCGACAAGACCAGCGAGCACAATACTGCTCTTGAAATCACCTGGTCGGTGATTCCACTCATCATCGTCATCGCGTTCTTCGCGTGGGGTTTCAAAGGCTTTGTAAACCTGCGGACGATTCCCAAAGATTCGCTGGAAGTTCAGGTAACGGCTCAGAAGTGGAGTTGGTGGTTCGAGCACAGCGGGACGGGCGACAAGCGGCTTGTTGTGCCAGTGAACACGAAGGTTCGCGTGCTTATTCGTTCGGTCGATGTGCTGCATTCGCTCTGGATACCCGCATTCCGCACCAAAATGGATGCAGTCCCTGGTCGCTACACGGACCTCTGGTTCGAGGCCAATCAAGAGGGTGAGTTCCCCATCCATTGCGCGGAATACTGTGGGACGAGCCACTCTGACATGTGGAGCCGCGTGGTAGTTCTGTCGCAGGCGAAGTTCGAAGCTTGGAAGAAACGCGAGCTCGAAGAAGCCGACAACATGCCCCCCACCGCACTCGGAGAGAAGCTCTCCAACCAGCGAGGTTGCAGGACCTGCCATTCCATCGACGGCAGCCCCAGCGTGGGCCCCACCTGGAAGGGCCTGTTTGGCAGCAGCCAGAGCTATAGCGACGCCTCCACATTGGTGATCGACGAGAACCACCTCAAAGAATCCATTGAAGAGCCGCAAGCCAAGCTTCGCGTCGGCTTTCCCCCCTCTATGCCCACGTACAAAGGTCAGCTCACGGATAAGCAGATCAACGGGCTCATCGCATACATCAAGAGCCTGAAGTAGGAGTCCACACAAGAGATGGCAACTACCACCACCACCGATTTCGCAAGCCCCGTGCCCAGCGCCACGGACAACTATCTCGGCAACGAGAAGGGCATCCTTTCTTGGCTGCTCACGCTCGATCACAAGCGCATTGGGGTGATGTACCTATTCAGCGTCTTGGCGTCCTTCGCGCTCGGCGGCTTGTTTGCCCTCCTCGTCCGTGCCGAGCTGTGGACCCCGGGCCCAACGCTGCCGCGCGTGGACGCCGACATGTACAACCAGTTCTTCACGTTGCACGGCGCCATCATGGTGTTCCTCGTGATCATTCCAGGAATTCCGGCCGCACTTGGGAACATCATCTTGCCTCTCCAGTTGGGCGCCAAAGATGTGGCATTCCCGCGGCTGAATTTGATGAGCTACCACGTGTGGATTCTGGGCGCGTGTTTCATGCTGCTCTCGCTCGTGATGGGCGCGGCCGACACTGGTTGGACGTTCTACACACCCTACAGCACCATGACCGAAACAGCGGTAATTCCCGCCGCTTTCGGGGCCTTCGTGCTTGGCTTCTCGTCCATCTTCACAGGTCTCAACTTCATCGTCACCATCCACAAGATGCGCCCGAAGGGCATGACCTGGTTTCGAATGCCCCTCTTTGTGTGGGCGCTCTATTCCACGGCCTTGATTCAAGTGCTCGCCACCCCAGTGATTGCCATCACACTTTTGATGCTCATCGTGGAGCGCGCCTTCGGCATCGGCATTTTCGACCCCGCCCTCGGCGGTGACCCTGTGCTCTTTGAGCACTTCTTCTGGTTCTACTCGCACCCAGCGGTTTACATCATGATTGTGCCGGCCTTCGGCGTAATCAGCGAAATCATTCCCGTTTTCTCGCGCAAAGCGATCTTCGGCTATAAGTTCATTGCTCTGAGCAGTGTAGCCATTGCCATCTTGGGCTTTCTGGTGTGGGGCCATCACATGTTCGTGAGCGGCCAATCCACGCTCGCTGGCACCATCTTCAGCGCCATCACGTTCCTGATCGCAATCCCAACAGCCATCAAGACCTTCAACTGGTTGTCCACCATGTACAAGGGGCGCATCCACCTGGAAACGCCGATGCTGTATGCCTTGGCTTTCTTGTGGGTATTCACGATCGGTGGCGTGACCGGCATGTTCCTCGCCGTAATGAGCGTGGACGTGCACCTGCACGATACCTACTTCGTGGTGGCACACTTTCACTACGTGATGATGGGGGGCTCCATCACGGCGTTTCTAGGTGGGCTTCATTACTGGTGGCCGAAAGCGTTTGGCCGAATGTACAAAGAAAGCACCTCGCGCCTTGCCGCCGTTGTCGTGTTTCTGGGCCTCAACCTCACCTTTTTCCCCCAGTTCATCCTCGGTAGCCGCGGCATGCCGCGCCGCTACTACAACTACTTGGAAGAGTTCGAAGGGCTGCACCAGCTGTCCACCATCGGGGCTTTCATGCTGGGGCTTGGCTTCTTAATCACGGCCTACTCGTTGCTCACAAGCCTGAAGAAGAAGTTCGATGCTCCAGCGAATCCCTGGGGCGGAACAACGCTTGAGTGGCAAACGGCCTCGCCTCCGCCCTATTACAACTTCGCTACTCCGCCTGAAGTTAACCGCGGCCCGTACGACGGTTACGACACGCTTGAGTACGACGAGAAAATCAAGGGCTACGTTCCTACCAAGGCCTGACCGCCCGCCGAGCGAGACTTACGATGACGGACACAACCTCCGAAACACCCAAGACCTCCGGGACCAACGGGCACAGCGCTCCACCGCCAAGCACGGGCGAAGCCGAAGCGAGCCACGCCGCGGCTCACGACCACGACCACGGGGCGAATGGGCACGACCACGGCCACGGCAAATTCCCGCACCTAGCCCATCACTTCGACACGCCTCAACAGCAGTTTGATGCCGGTAAGCTCGGGATCTGGCTCTTCCTAGTGCAAGAAGTGCTGTTCTTTGCGGGGCTTTTCTGTGCGTACACCGTGTATCGCGCGCAGAACCCTGAGATCTTCGTCTACGCGCACTACCACCTCGACACCACGATGGGTGCGGTTAACACGTGCGTGCTGCTACTCAGCAGCTTGACGGCTGCGTGGGCGGTCAGAAATGCCCAGCTCGGGGAAAAAAATAAGCTCGTTGTCAACATCGTGATCACGCTGTTGTGCGCTTTCGCCTTCTTGGGCGTGAAATACAAAGAGTATTCGCACAAGATCCACGAAGGAACGCTTTGGGGGCATCACTTCAACCCCGAACACGAACTTTGGGAGCTAGATAGCTTCAAGGGCAAGCACCCTGAAGCGGCCGAGCTAGCCGAGAAGATTTCCGCCATTCAATACGAAGGCCAAGCCAAGCCCAGCCGAGGAAACGATGCCGCACCCAAAGCTGAGCCTGTAGCTGCGGTCGCAGCCGGCACCTCGCCCACGGAGAGCAAAGAGCGCCGCATTCAGCGCCTCCTGATGAAAGCTCCTGAAGAGGCCATCCATCCGTTGGTAGCGGCCGGCATCATCAAGCACGACGTCCTGTCCACGACAGGTCTTGAGCGTCCCCCCACGGCCCACATCTTCTTCGGCATTTACTTCTTCATGACAGGCCTCCACGGCATTCACGTGGTCGCCGGTATCATTGTTTGGTTCTGGATGCTTACGAAGGCCAGGAAGGGCCAGTTTGGCCCCAACTACTTCGGGCCGATCGACTACGCCGCCCTCTATTGGCACTTGGTGGATCTTGTCTGGATCTACCTCTTCCCTCTCCTCTACCTGATCCACTGAGCAGTTTTCGTCTGGCTCGAACGGAACGCATCATGGCTGACTCAAAAGCACCTTCTTCGCACGATTCGCAAGACTCTCATGGCCACGGTCTCGCTCATACAACGCCTGTGTGGCTCCTGGTTGGGATCTTGTTGGCGCTGTTGTTCCTGACGGTCGTGACGGTCGGGGTTACGGCTTTGGACTTCGGGGCCGACGGGAACCTGATCATCGCGATGGTTATCGCAACCATCAAAGCCGGACTCGTGGTGACCTTCTTCATGCATTTGGCCTGGGATAAGCGATTCAACGCGCTGGCCTTTGCCGCGGGCGTCTTGTTCCTAATCTTATTCCTAGCGATGGTCGTAGCAGATCGCGGCGAGTACAAACCATACGTCGACCGTTACGGCGAGAAGTACCCGTTCAAGCTGAAGTGACGTGTAGTGGCGTGAACCGAAATGCTGGGGCCAGAGTGACGATCTCGCCTCAGCGGACGTTGCACCGGGCGCGAGCTTTCCAACGCGCCACCCTCGTCAGCGCGGCACCTTCGCCGATGGGGGCATGGGAAGCACCACCAAACTTTCGACCACCGCGTCCATAAGCGGTCGGATGCTTGCGTGATCAGCGACTCCATTTACGAGAATTGAGAAAGCATAACGAGGTCGACCGCGTTCCATGGCATAGCCGCTGAGGGCAACGGCCTTAGCCAGCGTGCCGGTCTTGGCGCGCACAGCTGCTGCTTCTTTTAGCTTCGGGAACCTACGCTGCAGAGTTCCGTCGCGGCCTGCCACGGAAAGATGGCTCACAAACTCTGGGCCAATCTGCGAGTTGCCCTGCGCGAAGCGGAGCACGTTGACGATTTGCTCTGCGCTCAGTCGGTTCGCGTCGTAGAGCCCGGAGCCGTTTTTGAGAACGGAGCTCTCTACCCATAGGCCTTCTGCCAGGAGCCAGGTTCGAAGCGCATTCGCACCGCCTTCGCTTGAACCCGGGCCCGAAAACGCACGGGCGCCGATCGCCTTGAGCAGCATTTCAGCGTAGAAATTGTCGCTCTCTTTGCCGAGCTGAAATGCGAGGCGCGCCAACGGTTCACTCGTGACCTGGGCCAAGCGGCCTTTTACATCGCTGCCACCCAGCTCCACTCCACCTGCTACTTGAACGCCCCGCGCGAGCAATAGTTCTCGAAATACGTACCCGGGCATAAGGCGCGGATCTTCAACGCGCCGGGTAAAACGTTGCTCGCCTTGCCCTGCTGCAATTACGCCTGATACCTGCGCACTCAGGCGCAAACCATTCGCTTGCAGGGTGAGCCTCACTTGGGACGCCTTTCCCTTCGGTGCGGTCAAAACCGTGCCTCTTACATCGACCATCGACGCGGGGGTAAACCACGCCCGCGCGGGCTTTCCCGGCTCAGTCGGAATAACGTGAAGCGTGACGGTGTTTTCTTCGAGTGCGAGCGCCGACACGGGAGCGCGAAATGCGGCCCACTCGTTGGGCTGCTGGTCAAAAGCCGGTGGCGTGAACTTGTCGTCGAACGCGCTCTGGTCCACGAAGATGGGTCCGTTCACCTGAACCAATCCACGAGCGACCAAAGTATCCACCAAGATCCATAGGTCTTCCGTACCGAGCGACGGGTCCCCATTTCCCCGCAAGACCAGCGAGGGCGCGCTGCCCCCCCTCTGCACCCCGTACACCCCGGTCTTGAACTGATAGCCGGGCCCGAGCAGCGCGAGCGCGCCTGAAGCGAGCAACAGTTTCTGGTTGGAGGCGGGATTCAGCGCCACCTTGGGGGCAACGCTCGCCACAGATTTGTCGTTGTTGAGGTCAAAAACGAGTGCAGACAACTTACCGCCGCGCTGGGTGACCGACTCCACCAACTTCCGCAGCGCGGTCGCCAGGGGTGGAGTCACAGCGGATCCATCTTGCCCCGGATCGGTTGCAGAGAAATTCGACGATGCCCGTGGGCTCACGGCCGCTGGCTGAACAAGACGCGCGGTGTCCACCGGCTGACTCGCAGCCGTCCCCATTGGGGCCGGCTGGCTTGCGACAAATCGCGGAGCTGAACCGAGTGCCGTTACCAGGAGCCATTGGGCAAAGTGGACTCTCTGTCGACGCACGGACAGCATTTTAGCAATGATCTCGCCCGGGGCTCTACCACCCAATCACCAATGGTTTTCGCCAGAACGCGTGTGGACAACCTGCTGGAAATTTATCCCTTGCTAGAACGTGCGTTTCCGACGATGGAAGAAGCCCATGCAACGGATCTGGGCATGGGTTTTGGGATGTGCCTTCTGCGCGGCCTCTCTCACTTCAAAAGTAGCGCACGCGGACGAGCCGGTTGAACCGCTCCGCTACGACGTAGCTGGGCAACCAGATGCTTCCACTTCGGCACGAACGGCGCTCGCAGGCCTTGCCGTAACAACTCTTTGGTACGGAGCTGCTCTCGGTTCTTCTTACGTCTTTCCCGACTCGCCGGGCTCAGCTTCCTTGCGAGTGCCCGTAGCGGGCCCCTGGATGGCCTTGGCAAAGACCGGTTGCGCAGACGACGAACCCGACTGCTCAACTTTCAACACCGTGGTCCGAGCTGTGCTGACCACCGCCAATGGTGTTGCTCAAGCGGGCGGGCTACTGGTCGCGTCCGAATCGCTGTTCCTCAAAGCTGCCCCACCCAAACAAGGGGCCAGCATCACGAGCGTAGATGCCCAGCCGCTTCGACACGGATGGATCCTCAGCGTGATGGGTGAGTTTTGATGAACCGCCAAAAGTTCCCGAGTGAGAAGCGCATGGGCGTGGTATCTGTAATCAATATGGAGGTGGTACTGTGAGTCGAAGGACCAAGTTCGTCCTAGTCACCGGTGGCGTCGTGTCCTCAATCGGTAAGGGGCTTACGAGCGCCTCGATTGGCGCGCTGATGGAAGCCCGAGGTCTCAGCGTCACCCACATGAAGCTGGATCCGTATATTAACGTCGACCCCGGCACGATGTCGCCGTACCAACACGGCGAGGTATTTGTAACGGATGATGGCGCCGAAACAGACCTCGATCTTGGCCATTACGAGCGCTACACGAGTTGTGTCCTTAAAAAAGCCGCCAACATCACCACCGGGCGCGTCTACAATTCGGTGATCGAAAAAGAGCGGCGCGGTGAGTACCTCGGGGCCACCGTGCAGGTGATTCCGCACATCACGGACGAAATCAAACTGCGAATTCGTCAGGCTTGCCACGACGTCGACGTGGCGATCGTCGAGATAGGCGGCACCGTAGGCGACATCGAGTCATTGCCGTTCTTGGAGGCCATGCGCCAGCTTCGCCTAGAAGAGGGCCGTGAGAATTTCGTAAGCGTGCACGTAACACTCGTGCCCCATATCTCATCGGCTGGAGAATTGAAGACGAAGCCCACGCAGCACTCCGTGCGCGAAATGCGCGAAATTGGGATCCAACCCGATATTTTGGTGTGCCGCTGTGATCGCCCCATTGCACGCGGCTTGAAGGAAAAGATCGCGCTCTTCTCGAACGTGCCCGTAGATAGCGTTATCTCCGCGGTCGACGTGAGTTGCATCTATGAGCTCCCGCTCGTACTTCACGCCGAAGGGCTAGATACGCAGATTGCCGAGCGCTTGAACATTTGGTCTCGGCAGCCGGAGCTATCCAGTTGGCGCAGCACGGTGGAAAAATTCAAAAAGCCCGCCCACGGAAGCGTTCACATCGGGGTTGTTGGCAAATATGTTCACCTCAAAGACAGCTATAAGTCTTTGCATGAGGCGCTCGTTCACGGCGGGCTCGATACCAACGTTTCGGTCGAGCTGAAATACATCGATTCGGAGCAAATTGATCGCAGCAACGCGGCTTCCATGCTCTCAGGGCTGGATGCAGTGCTTGTTCCTGGCGGCTTCGGCGACCGCGGCGTTGAGGGAAAAATCTTGGCTATCCAACACGCGCGCGAGCACGGTATTCCGTTTTTCGGGATCTGCTTGGGCATGCAGCTGGCTGTCATCGAATACGCTCGCCATGTCTGTGGCCTCAAGGGCGCAAGCTCCACAGAGTTTGGAAAGGATTCTCCGCATCCGGTGATTGATCTGATGCCAGATCAACAAGGAGTGAAGGACAAGGGCGGCACCATGCGCTTGGGCGCTTACCCGTGTGTTCTCAAGGAAGGTACCGTTGCCGAGAAGTTGTACGGAAAGCGTGAAATCTCCGAACGCCACCGGCATCGCTACGAGTTCAACAATGAATACCGCGGGGCCCTCACCGAAGGTGGCTTGATCCTGAGCGGAACCAGCCCAGATAACCGCCTCGTTGAGATGGTAGAGCTTCCTCTCCATCCGCACTTTGTTGCCTGCCAGTTCCATCCGGAATTCAAGAGCCGGCCACTCGCAGCACATCCCCTGTTTACCGGATTTGTGGCAGCAGCGCTTCGTCATCGAGAGGCCATCCGCACCAGTGCTCTCAGTGAGTCACCGCGCGCGGAAGGGGGGCTCCCCCAAGAAAACACCATCAATTAGTGGGAAATCCCGAACCTTTGCGTTGAAACCTGATGGCGGCTCTCAAAGAGATTGCGCTTTTTGGATTTGGGCTCTGGGCGCTCTCCTGCGCTTCACCTCAGGTAGTCAAAACTGCCCTCGGGGGGGACCTCGCGGCACTAAAGCGTGAAGTTGCGTCGGCCAGGAAGGCTGGCGGGCTCGATGAGGGCACGGTCCGTGAGCTTGCCATCGCCGTTTTGAGGAGAGAGATCCAATCGATGCGTGGCGAATACGCACCCGATTTGCTCGCTTCTTTTTCCGAGTGCGTGAAGCCTGTCATATCGACGCTGGAAGATCGCGCTGCCACCGAAGGGGATGTGGCCGCAGCAGCGCGGCTCCTGCTTCTTTCCTTGGACGAACTGGACCCAGAAGATGCCATCTCTCGCTTTTCCAAAGCCGAAGCCGGTGCTTTTCGGGCCGTGGCGGCACGTGCCTCGGTGGGGCCAGAATTTGGGAAATTGCGCCGTGAATTTCTGCTCGATCCAGATCCTCGCGTCCGCAAGAGTGCTCTCAAGGCGGCCCTCGCTGAGCTAGATCCCGCGGATATTCCGCTCCTCTTCGAAAGCTCGCGGGTTGATCCGGATCCGGGTTGTCGGAGCCTCGCCATTCGTGCGCTTGGGCTGTCGGGGGGTGAGCGTGCAGTGCGCGTGCTTCGAGATCGATTTGAGCAAGCCGATGAGTCAACCAAGATGGCCATTGCTGAAGCGTGGTCCCTACCAAAGTCGCTGGCGGCCGGCGGCGACGAAATGTTGGTTTGGTTGGCACAAACGGGCGACGGATTACCCGCCGTCACGGCTGCAGTCGGGCTTGGTCGCCACGACAAGCTTCGTGAAGTTGGCACGGGCGTGCTTCTGCGCTTGCTGGAGCAAGGCACCTCAACCGAACGTCGCGTCGTGGTTCAGGTAGCTCCCCTTGACGACACTCGGCTTTTGGCTGCGGTGCGGAAGGTTGCAGCTAACGACGCCGACGTGAGCGTGCGCGCTCAGGCTCTCATCCGGCTCCTTTCGCTCCCGGGGGACGCTGAGAAGGCAAAGCTTGGTCTGGTGGGCCTTTTGGCTGATAAAGGCGATGCAGCATTGATCGCAGAACAGGCGCTGGCACGCCACGGCGACCAGAGCGTGGCTCCTCGGTTGCTCAAGCGACTGCAAACAGATGGCGTGGAACATCGACAGCTCGCAGCGTTTGCCCTGCTCGATCTGCAGCGCTATTCCGATGCAGCAGATGGGTTAGCCGATGCTCATCCCAAGGTGCGCGCGTCTGTAGCGTGCGAAATTGTTCGCCGCTAGCTCACCAGTCCTAACTGCGCGCTATCGCTTCGGCGCGGTATCCCTTACGCGCCCCATCTCTACGTTTGCTAGCTCTTCCTAGTCGTTCGGGCTGTCAGATTTGAATGTTCTTCCATCTAGTCGTTCGGCTGTCAGATTTGAATGCTCTTCCATTCGCCTCGACGGAATTTGGCAATCATGACCGCGGTGAGAAGCACCGCGTACACCACCGCGGCGCTCCAAATGCCCACGAGGCCAAAGCCCATAGTGATGCCGAGCAACCATGCCAACGGCACGAGACACCCGAAGTGAAGCACGAGCTCCACTACCATCACGAACCGTGCATTTCCGGCTCCAAATAACGCTTGGGTGAGGATCATACCCACTGCAATGCAAGGGGTGCACACGCCCATCATCTGTAGGGGGACCAATGCGGCTTCTTGTACCGCTGGGCTCTGGCTTACAAACGCCAGGATTTCCCGTGGAAATACCAAGCCTTCGATCAGCCCAATGATACCGAAAATCACCACACCGAGCCGCACAGACACCCAGCCAAAACGCTCCGCCTTATCCCCGTCTTTCTCACCGAGGGATTGACTTACAAGCGTGGCCGTAGCGGTACCGAAAGCCAAACAAGCCGTGAACGTAAGCTTCACGATACCCACGATGACGGTTGTGGCAGCACTGTTTACCGCTTCGGGTGCGCCCCCCGGACAAGCCCCCTGCACGACGTTGCCCGGAGCAATCGAATCTAGGTGACCGACAATCCCAGCAAACAGACCGAAACCTGTCATGACCGCTATTGTCGCGACCCCACTTGGAATCGACAAACGTAGAATGTCACGGAGCAGCTTGTGCGAAAGCACACTCAGATCGAATGGCCCGAAGGGTCCACGAAAACGCTGTCGCAACGCCCACCCAATCATGACGGATAGGCCCACCCACGTGGCGATGAAACCCGCTAAGCCCGCGCCAGCTATTCCCATACGCGGAAAGCCCCAGTTGCCGAAAATGAGCGCCATGCACAAGAGGATGTTCAAGACGTTCATCACGACGGCGCTCACCATGTGCACGTGCGTGCACCCAATCCCGTCGAAGAAGGATTTGAATGAGAAGGTAATCACCATCGAGGCGATGCCGAGCAGCCGCCAGTGCAAGTACCCTTGTGCAGCTTCCCGCACGTGCGGCACCCCAAGCCAAAGCTCCAAAATCTTTGGCAGCGCTGCATAGGCCACAGCGGTGAGAGTGACGCTCGCAATGAGCGAGAACACCCACGAGTTCACCAACACAGCCCCTGCATCTTTGAGCTTGCCCTCGGCAAAGCGCCTAGCGGCAATCGCCTGAGTGCCGACTGAGATTGCGCTCAGAGACCCGCCGAAGAGCCACAGCAACACCAAGGACGGGAAGAGCGCAGCCTGCGCGTTCGAGGACTCCGGGCAGGGCAGCCAGGAGAAGAAGATGATGTCAATCTCGTTGACCACGCTCTGGGTGAGCATGGCGAGGACAGTTGGGGTCGCGATTTTCAGGACCACCGCGTACGGCGATCCTGTGGTGATAACGTTGACCCGATTGGTGGGGGCAGGCAAGGCCATTTGCGCGAAACTTGAGCCAGCTTCATCAACCGATTCGGGGCGGGCCGCAAGGACTTTGTGCTTAGGACCCGACCTTTATTGGGATCAAAGCCCGCGCGCGCTAGTCGAGCATGGCGAAGGTTGGCGTATCGCCGAGCAAGAGTGCTCGACGCGCTGCCTCTTCGGCATGCCCTGTGCTCCGTAGCATCCGGATCAGGTTGCGCGCGGCCTCTGCACTTGAATCGATTTTCTCCCACGCTCGGGCTGCTTTGAGTGCTTCGCCCCAGGCCTTCGACTTTGCCGCCACCTCCGACCAAAGACGAAGCGATCGGGGATCTTTGGGGTATTGCTTGGCGAGCGCGCGGGCAGAGTGGAGAGCCGTCACGCTTTTGCCACGTTCGAGCTTAGTTTGGATCTGAGCAACCTGAACTGCTACCTCATCATCGTCGACCGCCTCTGCGGCAGACTCAACGAACGCAGGTTCAACTTTCGATGAAAGCTTGCCAGCTTGCGGCTGCACCGCAGCACCTGCCGACATCTCGGCTACTTCTCCCTCGCGCGGTGAGGCAGTTGGATCGACCATTGCTTGAGGTTCGCTCAGCCGAAGAAGCGGTCGCAGGGCAGTATTTTCAGTCAAATCATGCATCACTTGGGCACGCTTAGTCGCGGCGAGTGAAGGCTTAGTCGTAAGTCTATGCCCGGTGAGGCGCGCACCGACATCCTTAGCGTGTGCCCAAAATTTGTCCACGACTACGGGCTGGATCCGAGCCATCCCCGCCGCCAGCCATTCTGGGTGCATGCGTTGGACCGCGGCCAACGCGGTGACTGATACAAGGCAGGCAGCCCCTGCCCACATCGAGGTCCGCAGCCGTCGTGCGCTGCGCTGCGAGTGAGATAGAACTGCCACGAGTTCCTCACGGAATGCGCGCGCGTTTCCAAAACGCATCTCGGGATGTCGCTCTAACGCTCGTGCCAACACCTTTTCGAGGGAACGCGGCAACCCCCGCCCTGGCGCGCGCTGGCGGATTGGCGGCGCATCTTTGCAACACTTCGCACGCAGCAGAGCGGCCATGCTCTCAGCCTGGTGCGTCGGGAAACCGGTAACGAGCTCGTAGAGCACCGCGCCCAAGGAGTAGAGGTCGCTACGAGCATCCCCGGCCTTGCCGCGCGCCTGCTCCGGCGACATAGTTTCGGGAGTTCCGACCACGGCAAGAGTGCCTTCTTCGGCGTCCTTCACTTCGTTCTTGTTCTTCGCAACACCGAAGTCCAAAAGTTTGAGAGTGCCCGTGTCGGTAAGAAAGAGGTTCTGGAGCTTGATGTCTCGGTGCACGAGGCCTCGTTCATGGGCCGCTTCAAGGGCCGTGAGCGCCTGGATACCGAGCGCACACACTTCCCGAAAATCCATACCGCGCTTTCGTTCTAGGTACTTATCCAGTGTTTCACCCCGAAGGCGTTCCATCACAAAGAAGGGACGACCGTTAGAACAGAACCCAAAATCGTGCACCTTCACGAGGTTCGGATGCTCAACTCCAAAGATGAGCTTGGCCTCCGCACGCAAACCCTCTTTTGCCTCTACATCTTCACATGCTTCCAAGCTCAGCAGTTTGAGCGCAAATACGCGATCGAGGTCAACGTGGTAGGCCTCGTAGACAACGCTACTTGAACCGCGCCCTAACTCCGTGGCGAGGCGATAGCGCGTGCCTGGTAAAAGAGCCGAAGCGGTTGGTTCTGCGGGTGCAGGAGGGCGTGTGGCTGGGGCAAGCTCAATGCTCTTGGCAAGCGACAAGAGCTCTGCAAACTCCGCTCGTGTCTTCTGGGGTTCTCCTGGGAAAAGCTGCGCCATCACACGCCGGATCCGCGCACGCGTGGACGAATCATCGAGCACGGGGTTGCCGTGCACGGCCAACAGGTGGGTTAGATCCTGCACCGCAGCCCGAGCGGAGCTGTAGCGCTGCTCGATAAGGGTTGCTGTCAATTTCGCTATGATGTTGTCCAGTTCGGCCGGGCAATTGGCGATCTTTTCGAGTCTCGCTGGAGAACGTTTCCCTGCACCTACCGCAGCCAAGTGCTGTGCCGGGTCGCCATAGAGGAACCTGCGCCCGGCCATCAACTCCCAAAGCATCACTCCGAGCGCGTAAATATCCGCGGGGATGCCGCCGGGAGTATTGTTGGCTACCTCGGGGGCCACATAGCCGGGCTTTGCAAAGACAACACCCGCTACCGTGCGGCAACGTCGGTTCTCCGCGCGAGCCGTGCCGAAATCTATCAACTTCACGTCGCCCGCGTAACCTACCATCACGTTTTGAGGGCTCAAGTCTCTATGCACGATGTCTAGAGGCTTGCCATTAGCATCCCGGCACTCATGAATGTAAGCCAAGCCCTCGGCCATACCGATTGCCACGGCGACCGCATCTTCCCAGTTTAACCGCGCGTTAGTTTGGGCCGCGCGCACACGAAGCTCTGCTAGATTGCGCCCCTCCACAAATTCGACCACGACGTAAGGCTTGCCCACTTCGTCAGTGGCTGCTTCCAACACCTGAGCAACGCCCGGATGCTGAAGCTGCGATTGGATGCGAGCTTCGTCGAGGAAGCGTGCGAGAAAGGACTCATCGTCCGCGTGGTCGCGGCGAATGGTCTTCACAACACACAACCGCTCCGCCCCGTCGATGGCACCACTCACTGCCAGGAATACGTCCCCCATTCCTCCCCGCGCGAGTTGCTTCAGTAAGAGCAGCCGCCCGAGCCTGCGCGGAAGGGGAAGCTCGGCGGATGCGAGCGAATGGGGCCCGGATCCTTCGGTGCGGCTCGGTATTGAGTTGTCCAGCGCTTCTTGAGGAGCTTGCATTACGCAACATGGTGCCAGCATCCTACAAGGTAGGCAAAAAACTTACAGGTGCTTCCCGGCCAGCTAGCCTCGGCGAATAGACTGCTGACAGGGTTGTTGGTGGAGTCCGGAGCGTTACACTCCCGCACCAGCTTTCCAAACCCATGATGGTCCCTGCATCGAAACCGCTGATAGTGTGGCACCGCGCCCCGTGGAACCCTCGGGTGCGAGCGACTCTTGTCCGCTGTTTACTCGGCATACTGATCCTCCTGGCCGTGAGTTTCTCACCAAGCCGTGCGGACGCTGCAGCTGCGCCCGTCTGCAACATGCTGGCTCAAAGCGCGAGCGCTGACGCCCCGCTGCGCCCTCTGAGTGGCGCCACGGCTACTTCATGCCCAACCGTGGGGCGGCAGCACGAAACACCAGCTCCCCTCGACCCAGATCCGAGTGCCATCGACCTAGGTTCCCAGCCGCTCAGAAGCCTGCCGAGCGCATCCCCTTCACTTCCTCTCCCTGCGTGGCTGAGGTCAGAGATCCCAGCACATGAAACCTGGAGAGCCCCAAGAGGCGTTGCTTCAGAAGTCTTCCGTCCGCCCTGCGGAGCCTGAGGTCCGCCGACATTCTCTTTTAATCGCGGAGCGGCGCTGTTCTTGAGGACCGTAAAACGACGTCCTAACGAGCAAGCCCCACTAGCGCGCAATAGCAGTCCTCGAGCCCGGGCGCCTTAGCACCATCAAGCCTGGACCCGAAATTTTAGCAGTTAGTCCGATGTCTACAAAATGCACAAAGGTTTAAACCATGATCAATAAAGGTACAGCCGTCGTCGGCTTCATAATGTGTTTCCTTGCGGGGATGTTCCTCATGTGGGGCATTGACCGCAAAAATGGGGTGAGCATCAGCGCTGAAGGTTCCGAGGCCGCGGCAATGGTGGATCAGAGCGACTCGCCCGTTCCCGTGACCAGCAAAGATCCGAGCTGGGGCAAGGCGGACGCGCCCGTGACAGTCGTTGTATTCAGCGACTTTCAGTGCCCATTCTGCACTCGGGTGAACCCCACCATGGAGCAGGTCAAGAAGGAATACGGCCCCGACAAGGTACGGGTTGTTTGGAAGAACAATCCACTGCCCTTCCACCAACAGGCAAAGCCCGCCGCAGAAGCAGCAGCCACGGTGTTTGCACTCGGCGGCAACGACGCATTCTGGAAATTCCACGATCTCGTCTTTCAAAACCAGAGCACGCTAACCGACGACAACTACCAAAAGTGGGCGGTCCAATCGGGCGTGGATGGCGCGAAGTTCAAGGAAGCATACAGCGGCAAAAAGTACGCGAGCAAAGTGGACCAAGATCTCGCCGAAGGCAGCAAAGCGGGCGTGAACGGCACGCCTGGTTTTCGCGTGAATGGCGTAGAAATCAGCGGAGCGCAGCCTTTCGCCAAGTTCAAGGAAGTCATCGACGCACAGCTGGCTGAAGCGCAGAAGCTCATTGCTGCTGGAACCAAGCCGTCACAGGTTTACACCACGCTCAC
Source organism: Polyangiaceae bacterium (assembly GCA_033763455.1). Classification (GTDB taxonomy): domain Bacteria; phylum Myxococcota_A; class Polyangia; order Polyangiales; family Polyangiaceae; genus JBBRRP01. The sequence continues at coordinate 7,843 of JANRKO010000049.1, read as the reverse complement.
CAAGAAGAACGCCCAGGCAGCCCCCCCTCCCCCGGCCGCTGCCGAGAAGCCCGCTCAGCCAGCCGAAGATACGACCATCTGGGCCGTTCCGGTGATGAAAGACGATCCAATAAAGGGCAAGCCAGACGCTCTGGTGACCATCGTTGAATTCTCTGAGTTCGAGTGCCCCTTCTGCGCACGTGTGGGCGACACCCTGAAAAAAGTGGTCGAGACCTACGGCGATGACGTGCGCATTGTCTGGAAGGACAACCCCCTCCCGTTCCACCAGAACGCTAAACCTGCGGCAACCGTCGCACGTGAAGTTTACAAGCAAAAGGGCGACGCTGCCTTCTTCAAGGTTCACGACTTCCTGTTCGCTAATCAGCGTGAGCTGAACGAGGCCACCTACCAGAAAGCCGTCGCCGAAGCCGGAGTGCCTTGGCCGATGGTGAAGGCAGCTCTCGACAGTGGCAAGCACAATAGCAAGTTCGAAGAGAGCCAGGAAATTGGACAGGACTACAACGCTGGCGGCACCCCACACTTCTTCATCAATGGCTACCGCCTCGCAGGTGCACAGCCGTTCGAGAAGTTCAAGGAAGTCATCGACGCACGGCTGGCTGTTGCCAAAGCTCTGGTCGCCAAAGGTACTCCGCGCGCCCAGGTGTTTGCTGAGCTGATGAAAGAGGGTAAGCAGCCCCCGCCACCCGAGAAAAAAGAAGTCGCTGCACCCGATGCAGACAGCGCCTTCAAGGGCGGAGCGAATGCCAAGGTCGTGATCCAGGTATTTTCGGACTTCCAGTGCCCGTTCTGTAAACGCGTGAATCCCACCATTGCGGAAATCGAGAAAACCTACGGCAGCAAGGTAAAGGTTGTTTGGCGTCACATGCCCCTTCCATTCCACGAAGACGCACCTCTGGCTTCGCAAGCTGCCCAGGAAGCGTTCGCGCAGAAGGGCAACGAAGGGTTCTGGAAATTCCACGATGCCCTCTTCGCCGGTCAATCAGACATCAAGCGCCCGGCGCTTGAGAAGATCGCCACCGACCTCGGCCTCGACATGGCTAAGTTCAAGCAGGCACTCGATACGAACAAGCACAAGGCAAAGGTCGATAAGGACATGAAGGTAGCCCAAGATGCCGGCATCCAGGGAACACCAGCGTCCGTTATTAACGGCTACTTCGTAAGCGGCGCGCAGCCTTTCGCTGCATTCAACAAGGTGATCAAGCGCGCACTCGGGGAAGCTCGGTGAGAGCCCCCCTCACAGCACTGCTGGCGAACCTTCTGTTCGCCGGCGCGCTGTGCCTTTCTCCCAGCTGTGTGAAAGAAGCCGCAAAGGGCCCTCAATCTGGGGGCCCGCTGGCCGCTCACGCGAGCTCCGACAGCGCCGTTCCAGGCTATCCGGCGACTGCGCACGAACAGCCAACAAGCTTCTCGGATCCGCCAAGCCGCGGTCCCGCAAATGCTCCGATCGTGATCGAAACCTACGGCGATTTCGAGTGTCCTTATTGCGCGCACGCCGCCGTGCTACTTCGCAAGCTTGAACAGATTTATCCCAACGACGTGCGCGTGGTTTGGCGTAATTTCCCATTAGAATTCCATGCCAGAGCCGTCCCCGCCGCCAACGCTGCGCTTGCTGCGTACGAGCAAGGGGGCAACTCCGCTTTTTGGCAAATGCACGACCTCTTGTTTGCCACCCACTTCGCCGAAAGCTCACCCGGGCTCACCGACGAGGAAATCCAGGCCTTCGCCGAGAAGAGCGGCGTAGCTCCGACCTTTGTAGAGCGCGCCATGAATGAGAACCGCTATACGGCACGCATCAGCCAAGACCTTGAACGCGGCCGCCTAATGGGCATCAGCGCGACTCCCAGCTTTGTGCTCAACGGCTTCGTGATTGAAGGTTTGGTGCCCCTTAAAGGGTTTCGGCACGCAATTGATGCGCTGCTGCGCCAACGGCAGGAACGGCTAAAGCACGCGATTTAGTACGGGTTATCCGAGTCTTCGACTGGTTTCGACTTTTTGGTTTTCTTTGGAGGTGCTGAAGCCGGCGCTGCGGTAGCTGTCGGAGCTGCGGTGGCTGCGGGAGGGACCGCAATGGCCGCGGAGGAGGTGGCCGTAGACTTGGGTGCGGGCGCCGCCGTGGAGGCGGAGGGGGTCGGTGAAACCTGTGTTGATGGAGCCGGTTTTGCAGGTGCCGGAACTGCCGAGGCTGGCGGCGACGAAGCAGGCGTTGGAGCAGCGCTCGCGCTCGGCGCAGTTGAAACGGCGCTGGCAGGCGACGATGCCTGCGGAGGCGCCGAAACCTCAGGAGCCGCTGTGGGTGCGGGCGGCTCAGGCGTAACTGGTGCTTGCACGACGGGTGCCGCAGGTGGGGCTGAGGGCGGAGCGTTTTCCCTCGTTACGGCCCAGATGACGCCGCCGGCGGCAACAAGGCCTGCCACAATCAACCCCAACCGAACCATCCCGTTGTCCTCCCGCTCGGGAGCTGCCGCCGCACGGGCGGTGGAGGCGGGCGCCGTACGCCGTGGGCGCGCCGGGGGAACGGTGGAGTTCGGATTGGCGGCAGGCGGCCTGTTTGAGCGACGATGCCCATCGCGGCTTTGAGCTCGACGCGAAGCAGGAGGCTGACTGACGCGTTTTTCTGGCTTCGGCTCATCCGCCTTCGGCTCATCCGCCTTCGCTTCGCCCTTGGAAGCCCTGGCAGCGGCTTGACCAAGCTCTTCCTCGGACCCTCCGGCCTCCCGTAGAGCATCACGGAGAAGCTCGGATGTTTGCTTCATCACGGTGCGGTCTTCGGGCGCAGGCATGTCAGCCTCGGACGAACCTGTGTCCGGAAAGAAATTCGCTGATTTATCGATGTCCCCAAGACTTTCAGCTGCCCCCGCGATGCTGCCCAGGCCGAGCACGGTGGCTTTGCGGGGACCACTTGGAAGTGCTGCGCCGGATGGCGCACTCGGCGCCGGCAAACTATCAACATGCGAATCCCCGCCGCCCGCTTCAAAAGCCCCACCTGTTGGACGACGCCCCGTAAGATCTTGGATCAGCGCTTGGGCTTCTTCGTTGATCTTGATGAATTTAACGCCCATGCCCGCAGGGCTATCTTCGCCGCCAACCTCCGCCGTCTTCTCACGCTTCCAGACCACACGCCCAACGCCTTGCAGCAGCCTCTGATCGTCGCCGATCTTGACCTCGAACTTCAGCAGAGTGCCCGGAGGAAATGGTGAAGGCGTCTTAATGAACATCCCGCCACGGCTGATATCGTACGAGTGATGCTCGATGAACTCATCGAGCGTGGCACTCTTGTACCGAACCGTCATGGTCAGCACCTTGGCTCGAGGGTCTTTGCGGGTTTCCTGGGACATTCGCTCGCTTCTCCAGCCGCCGCAGAAAGCGCGTGGGCGACAAGTGACTTATCCTACCGGACCTACTGCGCCAATCCCAAAGAACTTGAGGGCTTTGCGACAAGTGTGTGACGTCGGACCGGGCCGGCCAAGCCCCGGGCAGAAGATTATTCAGAGTGGGGCGCCGCGCCACGCAGCACATGGTAGCCTGACCCTCCGCATGCCGAAGCTGGACCATTTTCGAGCTTTCCCCCGCCAAAAGGTGGCGTTAACGGCGACCGTCGTGGTGCCCTCGGGTTGGCAGGCCAGCGCAAGCCTTCTGAACTTGAGCCTCACGGGCGCCTGCCTAGACGTTCGGGAGGGCCTGGAGCCAGGGCTTCGGCTACGGCTGGCCATTTCAATTCCAACGTTGTGGGATCCCCTCGAAATCGAAGCAGTGACCGCCTGGGTGAGCGGGTCCCCCGGCGGGACCGCGTCACGAGCGGGGGTGCACTTCGATCGGCTCGATGGGCCGACGCTGCGCACCCTACTACAACTGATCGAATCGACGGCTTCCTGAGCGAGTTCAGTGCGCGCGACGAGGGCCGCGACGTGCGCTCAAGGCGCCGGGAGCCCTCGCAAAGCGCGATCGTGAAATAGCAGCATTTCGTAAGCGCCCGGCCCGCGATTAAACGTGTAGCTGTGGGTGCCTCGGACCACATCGAAGCGATGCGGCACCCGAAGGCCCGTGAGCCGAGCTGAGAGTGCCCGTGACGGCTCCAGGTAATAATCCTGGCCGCTCGTTAGCAGCCTGAGCTTCAAGGCGAACTTCTTCTTGACCGCCTTCTCGGCCACGCGTGCGACCCACTCGCCCTCCTCAGAGTCAAACGCCGCCTGCATACCGGAAACCACACCGAACTTTTCGGGATACGAGAGACCAATCGCCCAAGCCGCGCGCCCTCCCAAGCTAACCCCGTCAATCCCGGTGGATTCGTAAGTACCGAGCGCCGGCGTCTCACGGTAAACGCGAGGCAAGAGTTCATCTACTACCCAAGCTGAAAGCGGTTTCGCCGCGGCGAACGCGTCATCCCCCCCTAACCTATCCGGCGTGTAGGGGGTCACCACAATGAGCCCCGCGTAGGGCCTTGCCCGCAGGCTCTCATTCATTGCCTGCAGGCGTACGGGATCCGCAAAGCCCAGGAACAGCTCAGGATCGAGCGGCGGGTGAGCAAGCTTTTGGATCGCTTTTCCGAGCCAATAATCATCCCACCACCCTCGCGCTCCCCGTTCAGGGCCCTTCAGCGCCTCCCCACGCCCATGAAACGCAAAGAGAACCGGTAACCGTTCCCCGGCGACATGTGCAGGAATCGAAACCACGACACGCATCGGGCCAATCGCCGTTTGGGGGTAGCTCCAGGTGAGTTCGGAAGCCGAGTGCATCACGACGGGCTCTTGGCTCTGTTTAGAGGACGGCTCTGGGTTTTGGGTAGAAGCGGGCCCTAGCGCTTGGGTAGGCGTGCGTGGCGCCTGGGTGGAAGCTGCGTTAACCGCTTCTCTGTCGGTGGCCTGAGCGGCGACTGCTGAAGGTTCACGACTCCTGCAGCCGAACCCAACGCCGAGCACTAAGAAGAAGAGCCCCGGCACCGTGCCGGTGCTGTACTTAAAAGACATCTTTCGCCGCCCGAAGCAAACCAAAAACAGCCGCTCGATCTTGCACACCGGGTTCGCGTTTTTGCATCGCAGCGATAATGGCTGGGCGGTTGCAACGCAAGAACGGATTGGTGAGCCTCTCGCGCCCAAAATTGGACGGAACCGTAGGCTTGCCTTCACGCCGAAGGGCAGCCACACGCTCGATTTCACGCGCCACATCCGGATTATTCGGCTCCACGCTCAGAGCAAACTCGAGATTTTTGGCAGTGTACTCGTGGCCGCAATAGATGAGTGTTTCATCTGGAAGCTCAGCCAGGCGTTCATTGAGCGATCTATCCATCATCTCGGCCGTGCCTTCAAACATGCGCCCACAACCAGCCGCAAACAAGGTATCTCCTGTAAACGCGCAACCTTCGCAGACGTAAGCGATCGCTCCCAAGGTGTGCCCAGGAATATGCAGGACTCGAAACTCAAGCCCGAGCTCCGTGAACGTTTCACCATCTTGCAAAAAATGGGTTTGCTCAGGGATGCGCCCTTTGTCCGACATATAAGCGTACACTGGCATTGGCCCAAACTGCTGCACTAGCTCGGCATTGCCCCCCACATGATCGACATGATGATGCGTATTTAGGATCCCCTTGAGCGTTAGCCCGTGTTCACTCAACGCCGCCACCACTGGCAGCGCCTCGCTCGGATCCACCACCAGCGCTTCACTGCCCGAAGCCCCAACAATCAAATACGCGTAATTGTCTCGCAAACACGGGACCGCAAAAACCTGCATACCGGGCACGCTACCACCATCGGGGCGCACTTCGGCACCGAGAGCGGGGCGAGGCCCCTGCACGGGCAAAATTAAGGCAAATTGCTGCCGAATTCGCGCCGAACTCCCGCCTGGCGCCCATTCTTTGAAACCCCCTTCCCATGCCTTTCGGCCTGAGCTACACCCCGCGCTCACCCATCAGCGCCCGTAGCTCAGCTGGATAGAGTGCCGGCCTCCGAAGCCGAAGGTCAGTGGTTCGAATCCACTCGGGCGCGCTAAGTTAACTGACGAGATCTCTTCAGGATTCACGTCGGGGTGCGAGAGGGTGATCGGGGTGCTTGCGGAGGCTTGCAGCAAGGATGCAGCAAACGGATCGAATCGGGCACTTGCTGCAGCACGCTGCTCCTCAGACGTTTCGACTGGCGGGGCCTGCACCGGGGAATCGGTCGGTTCGAACTGCAGCCGATCGACCTCGCTTTGCAGGTACGCGGGCGCGAGGTGTCCGTAGACTTCCGTGGTGAGCCGCGGATCACGATGCCGGAGGATGCGCTGAACCGCTGCAGGATTAGCGCCGGCCATCATGAGGAGGCTAGCTGTTGTGTGCCGCAGATCGTGGAAGCGAATCGGGCGAACCTTCGCTTTGGGCCACAGCAGGTGGTTGTGTTCCGGGCAACGCCGGGGGAGCGCGTCCTTTGCCGCCTCAGAATGCGCGCAGCCTTTCTTCCGGCAAACGTGGGTGTAGCCCTCGACGATGCCAGCCCGCCCGAGCGCACGCCGTAGGACGCCCTCCAAGGCTACGTCTGGCCGCATCATTGCCCCATCAGCCTTGGGGAATACCAAGTCAGAGGGTGATGAAGCCATTGACGAGCGCAAGTAGGGTTTGAGTTCGCGCGCGACCGGCACGGCCTCGGCCCGCTGCCCCTTGGTGGTATCGTGGTCGTAGGAGCGCGAGACCTGAATGAGGCCACGCTCAAGATCAACGTCGACCTTTCGTAGGCCAAGCAGCTCTCCCTTGCGCATGCCTGTGTAGATCGCCGCCGCAAACAGCGGGCGCCACCTCTCAGAAAGCGCGTTAAGAACCCGCGGCACCTCCTCCGCTTGGAGAAAATTCGGCAAGCGTTTGCTAACTTTGCGCCTTGATACATCGGATGCAGGATTGGCGCCGTTGAAGCGCCCCGCGCGCTTGGCGGTATTGAAGGCAGTCAAAATAAACCGCCGCAGGTGATTCACGGTTTGCGGAGATAGACGCAGGGCGCGTGCCTGCAAGTAGACCTCAATGCGCGCAGAGGTGACATCAGCCAACCGGAGTGGCCCAAGCTCGGAGCCGATCAGATTCTTCTCGATCGTGGATTCGTTTCGCTGATGTGAGGGTGACCCCTTGGAGTACGTTTGGAGCCACCAATGCATCAGCTCAGCAAACGTCCCGCCGCCGTCCTCCTCCGGGAGAGCCTCAAGCCCGAGGCGCTGCCGTTCGCACTTGCGCTCCAGGTCCCCAGCCAAGCGTTTGGCCTCGGTCTTGCTCTGGGCGCTACTCGCTCGATCGCGCCAGATGCCTTGGGCATCCTTGTAGCGGAGGTACCACTTGTCAGCTCGTTTGTAGACCGATGCCATTGGACAATCCCTTTATATCCGTGGAGCTATACCTTGACCATTCTTAGCTCGCCTCGCGCAAAGGCGTGAATAATCCGCGGCTCGAACCTCAGTAGGCCGCCGACACGCAGGCAGGGCAATTCGCCTGACTCAGCGCGGTGATAAACCCAGGATTTGCTCACCTTAAGGTAACGCGCAACGTCTGAAGCGTCCCACAGGGCGCTGGTGCCTGATTCGCTTGTAGTGTTGGTCACGCCGAAACATATAGCCCGGAGCTCCTTCGCGCGCTCACTCGCGAGGCTATTTTACCGATGAAAACGCCAAATCAGGATTTCACCGCTGGGGGGCCACTATCCTCTTCGGCGTAGGTTCTGACGATCCGAACGTTATCGCCTCCGCCGGCGACGAAGCCATCAAGTAAACACCGGGTGTTGCCACCCGGTGCTCCTTACAGAACCGGACTTGCGAATTTCCCGCATCCGGCTCTTCGGTTTGTGTTTATTGGAATTGCGTTCGGAGGAAACATCGCGCAGGTCTTGGCCAAATGGTG
>JANRKO010000048.1:0-55607 GCA_033763455.1 Polyangiaceae bacterium | reverse complement strand
CTCGCATCGGAGTGCCGTTTCTTTCGAGCGTTCTTGGAGGAACCCCGAGAAAACACGCACTCCGATGCTTTTATTTCCATCATTAACCATCAAGAACAGCTTTATTTTCGAGCTCTTGCCGTTTCTGGATGAGAACTAACTAGCTCCTGGCGTTCGGTGGTCATCACCGCGAACAAGCCGTAATGGTTTATCAAGCGAAATGGAGCGAGCTCCTGCACGGCAGGTGCCGCGGGGCCGAGCCATTCGGTCGAACAGTGAAGAGCGCCACATAGCGGGACCAAGCTGAGCCAAACCAAGATGCACGCAGCGCCGAGGGAAGCGAACCGGCGGCGTCCCGAGAATGAAGGTCCCTCGACCGTTTCTTGGCTTTGCGTACTTGATTGGGCGCGTTGCTGTAGCCACCTTGGCCAGCATCGATCATCGAAAAGTGGGATACAAAGCACGATGGTGAGCAGGTTGAAAAAACCGTAGCTACCGGTCCCCAGAATGAGCAACTGAAGAAAGATGAAGGCAAGAGCTCCCGCTATGCGTAGCCGCCGGGGTGCAAATACCAAGAACGCGCACGGGCCTTCGATTGCAAACATCCCGAGCGCGGAGGCTTTCTGAAAGCCGAGAGGCAACAGGTGCGCGTACCAAGCCGTCCAACTGGGCAACGGCTGTGTTTCGTAGTGAAACGTGAGCGCAGTAAGATCACGCCAGGCTGGGTCACCACTCGTCAGCTTCACAGCAGCTGACGCCAACATGAGTCGAAAGATGAGCCAACGCAGGAGGTATAGCCCAACGACTGGCGGCGGCCGGAGTGCGGTGAGACTTTGGCGCACGCACATAGGTGCCAAAAAGACACTCAGAAACGACGCTTCCAGCAGCAAGCTATCCCACTGGAACCAGAGAAAATCCTGGCAGACGCTGGCCAGCGACAGGTACATGACGTAGCAAGCAAACAGGCATAGGCGCGGTACCACACCCGCCATGAGCGCCAGTGCGAACGCGGCCCCCGCGACACACAGCAGAATGAGCGTGGTGTCGCTGGAGCTGAGCCAACACAGAGTTGGCACCTGCCAATAGGCGCTTGCCCCCGCACTCTGGGCGACTCTGCGCAAGAATGCACCTGCTGGCAAAAGCCCATTTTCGCCCACAAGACCGAGCACCTGTGTGCCAAGCGACCAGAAGGCCACTAGGTAGACGAGCCCGAGGCAGCGCAGGAAGACCCAAATAGTTAGCGTTTGCTCGCGGGCACCGAGTTCGGTTTTCTTCCAAACCTCAGAAATACGTGCCCACATGGGTTTCCGCTGCGGTTACTCGGTTGCAATATAACTTCTAACTTTGTCCCAAACCAGAGTGGGCTCCAGCCCGGTATTGGATTGCACCACAACAAACCAAGGTGGCCCGGACCCTTCAAAGCAGGCTTTCGGATCCCATTCGCCGAAGTTTACCTTGTCTTTGTACCAGCACGAGCGCTCAATATCGTAAATGGCGCTGTTCACTTCTGTGTGGTAGCGAGAGATGTGCCCGGTGCCTTCCAGGTACGTGTAGTAGAGCGCGTATTCCGTCCAGGGAGCTCCGGCCGCCAACATAATACGCCAGCGGGCAAAGCCATTTTTGCCTGAAAATTTCGCCCTGGTTAGAGCGGTGGCTTGTTTAATGCCTCGCACACCTAAGGTAAGGGTCTTTTTCTCAAAGTAGTCCCGAATTTCGAATACTGCGTCGCGCACCAAGATAGCGGGCGTTACGTTGTGTACCACGCCGCGCCGCACAGCTTTCATCCCCAACACAGCTTCCGAACGCTGATACCAGCGCGGATGAAGATCTTCAGGGATCACATAATACGGCACCTTTTCAGGTGCCGCCTCTTCAACGGTGAATGGCCTGGTGGCGATTACGTCGGCATCGAGCGTAAGATACGCGCGGGTCCCCACGTGCTCAGAGATGGCCAGCTTGATAAGCTGTTGGCGATACCAACCTCCAAGTCCCGGAGTGAGAGCGAACTCAGGAACTATCTCAGTTTCCGGTACCACGCGTACTGGCGCGGCCCCTCTCTGTTGATGAGCGAGGGCATCCTCAATCTTGGCGACCTGCTTGTCCGGGACCACTACCCACAAGGTGCCAAGCTCTGGAAAAAATTTCGCGAGAGAGCACCGCAGTATCTCGGCGCGGCCCACGTCGCGTAGCGTGAGCGGGAGTACGGCGTCCATGGTGGGCATGGCGCGGAGGCTAGTCGGGGGCCCGAAAGGGGGCAATCGAGCCCCAAAGCCGGGTTAAAAACCGGGAACAGCATGGGCCACAGGGCGCTGTGCTGTACTGAACTTAGGTAGTTCGAGTTTGGCTGGAGACGCCTGGCCGCACCTCCTTTAGGATCTGTAGCATGCGTTTTCTTAGGCACTCAGCGTCAATGGGCATCTTACTGGCCGGCAGCGTGAGTGGTTGCCACGCGGGGTTGGGGCCCGTGTTCGCGTATCGTGCTGGCGATGGCCCAAGGTTGGGATGGGAGGCCAAAGGAGGGCATTCGATCTTAAGCGTTGCCACTGGGCAAGCCTTTAGCCTCGGTGAAGGCAAGGACACGGTCATCTACGCCGCGGGCGAACCGGGCCTTCTGCTGGGTGCCACATTGGGATTTGATAAAGAAGCAGGTGGCAACGCGGCGCTTATGTCCGGCGCGTGGCTGGGTGCTCCGGTGTACCCTTGGGATGCCCCACGTAGCACCGACATTTGGGGGATGCAGCAGTTGTTAACTCTGGCTATAGGTTATCGCTACGCGCACGGTAATGAATTTTACCTCGCTCCAAAATACTTTCTTCTAGACCGAGCCCAGCTCGCTCATTGAGCTTTGCCCAAGTTTGACCTGACCCCGCCCTGTGAGCGAGGACCGCCCCGTGAGTCTGACCCACCTGCAGTATCTGGAAACCAAGCGTTTCGATGGGTTGGATGGCTTGCGCTGCCTAGCGATCTTGCCGGTGATTGTGCACCACGCAACGCCGCGACCACTCGCGGGCATTTGGGGCAAAGGGGCCGTCGGGGTAGATCTATTTTTCGCCTTGAGTGGCTTTCTGATTACCACGTTGCTAGTTCGGGAACAACGCGCGCAGGGAAAGGTGAGCTTGCGTTTATTCTGGGGGCGGCGCGCACTCCGAATCTTTCCGCTCTACTACACTGTGCTTGGGCTCACCCTCCTCGGCTACGCGTGGATACTTCCAGCGGACCACGCGGAGCGCGAACACCTTTTCGATAATTGGTATTATCATGCAACCTACACTGCCAATTGGTTCGCGAATTACGATGTGAGGCACGCCGTTCCGTTTGCATTTTCGTGGTCGCTGTGCGTTGAAGAGCAATTCTACGTATTTTGGCCATTGCTCGTAGCGTTCGTTCGCCCGCGTGCGCTCTTATTGCTCGTGCTCTTGGTGCTCATTGGCGGGGATTGGGCGTTGGAGCACGGAGGCCTCGCGGCGTTGCCTTGGCTTGCTGCGCACCAGCGCGTGGTAACAAGTTTTGCGTTGCCGATTGGCCTCGGATCTTTGCTCGCTCTATTGCTCGACGGCGAGCGTACGTTTCGCGTCTTTGAGCGCTTCTTGACCTGGCGGCCTTTGGCTCCGCTCTTACTAGGGGGCGCGGTGGTAGCGCTCATTTTTCCCAATACGCCGTACTTTTCACTGTGCGTGTTGCTCACGCTGTTGGTCGGGTCAGTGGCACTTCAGCCCGAAAATTGGCTGGCGCCGCTACTCAGCCGGCGGTGGATCACCTTCGGTGGTCGCATTAGCTACGCTGCCTACCTCACTCACGTTACAGCTCTGGAAGCTGTGCGTCGCATGTTTCCGTTTGCGGCCCAAAGCACCCTTTTTGTTCTTAGCGTGGGCTTACCTCTTGTTGTAGTGCTTGCCTCTGCGGCTCATTACGCAATCGAAAGACCATTTCTCGGGCTTCGAGAAAAAAACCTGAGATTGCAACCGAAGGCTTTGCTTAGTTCCCGGCACCTTCCCCCCGCCGCCCGCGATCGCCCCAGCCGCGGGCGATGAGCAGCTTGGCGATTTCGCTTGGCTTCAAGATCTTGGCCATTGCATCCAGCTCGCGATCGCGGAGCGCGGCCACATTGCGCTCCAATGTGCGGAGGGCCGCAATGAGCGGCGCAAAGGCCGCATCATCTTTGCTGCCGCCGTCTAGCAGGGCTTGTAGGGCACGGCGCTTTTCCATGACCTTTTTCATAAGGTCGAGTCGCTCTTGGTCGACGGAATGCGTTGCGTCCAGGACCTGCTTGGCGCGTGGGCCCGTGATCCCGGCTTCTTCCAATGCTTGCGAGCGCCGCTCCTGCATCTTTGCGATGCGCTCTTCAGCTTTGTCTTTGTCGTTATCCTTCTCTTTATTCTTGCTCTTATCCTTGTGGTCCTTGTGGTCCTTGTGGTCCTTCTTGGCCGCAGCTGCTTGGGGCCCAGGTGCGCCTGGCTTGGCCAGGGCTGCCTCAGTGGCGAGGGCGCCTCCGATGAGGAGGGCGGAAACTAGAGCAGCGTGTTTGGGGGTTAAGAACATGGGCATAAGTCCGAGCCTTTGATGGAAGAGGTGATCGAAGCAGATTACTATCGCAAATGCCGTCGTCACCAAGGCTGTTAATCCCGGGGATGAGCGGAAGGGGCCAGTGACTCCCTGCACCTACCTGGCTCCGGCCAGTGGCTAGGTTTCGTGAGCGGGCCGCGATGGCCGGTCCCCCCGGGGCTGTTGGTTTTCCTCGGGAAGCCTGATAAAAGACAGCCGATTGTGAAACGCGTGGAAGGTTACCAAGAGTGGCTGCACTAGGTCCGGATCTGCGCGCAGATCTGCAGGCTGCCGTGCTGCGCAAGATAACCCATGAGCGAATGATCGCAGCTGCTTTCCCTACTGTGTTGGTGAAGGCCCTCGCTACTCTGCGCAAGCCCGAGTTCGACATGGCTGAGGTGGCCAGAACGTTGGAGTCGGACCCCGTAGTGGCCTTGCGCTGCATTCGCCTAGTTAATAGCGTCGCTCTTGCCGCGGCCCAGCCAGCAGTGTCCATCCTGCAAGCAGTGGGGCGTTTGGGAGCGTTGAGATTGCGAACGCTTCTGCTCCAGATCGCAGCGGAAAGAGTTTTCGCATCCCAAGATCCTGCCATCAATCAAGCTTGTCGGACCTTGTGGCAGCATTCTGTTGCGGTTGGGCTCCTTACTCGCGAGTTACTTGCGTTCGGCGCGATCGATGATGATGCCGCCGAAGCTGGGTATCTGGGAGGCTTGCTTCACGACATTGGAAAGCCAGTGGTGGCTGGTTTGTTGCTTGATGCGGAACGGCGCTTGCGGGGTAAAGCCACGCAGCACTGGCTTAACGTTGATGAATGGATCGAGTGGATCAACGAAGTTCATCGGCAGGCGGGCTTGGCCCTCGCAATTAAATGGGAAATGCCGGAGGTTGTGAGTGAAGCCATCCGCAGCTCTGACCAATTGGACGAAGCCGCGCCGCGAAGTGTCACGAACTTCATCGTGCTCGCCAACGACCTCGCCAAGCGTGAGGGCCTCTACCTTGGGCCTGTTGATCTTGATGCCATTTCGGCGCGGATCTCTGCAGCCAAGTCGCTCCTGGCACTGCCGGAAGGTGCTATCGAGCAACTCACGCCTGGCTTGAGAGAACGAGTCGCCGAACGCTTAACCTGAGCTCGTGCAAGCGCCGAGGGCAATGTCACAAGAGGTGTCTGAGGGGCACCGGCTCTGATCCACACAAGTGACGTTAGCGGCCGCTGACGATCGAAAGCCGCGCGGAGGGGAAAATTTCTTCCTGAGTGCGCGGTGTCTCACTTTGAGACGAAAGTGGCTCAAAATGGGCGGTTCAGAGGGAGAGAAAACGCTGCGTTTGCATAAGTTATCCCACCTCTGCCCACGAAAGCATACTACGGTGCACCTTGGCTCGTTTGCTGCTTTCGGTGCTCACTATGCGAAAACCTCACGCCCTCGCACATCGCGTAACTATAGGTCTATTCATAAGTATCGGGTTTGTTGGCTGGATAACGCCCGCAGAAGCCTGCGAGTGCGCAAAGATTCCGGGGAACATGCTGGAGTTGAGCCACGGAGCACCGCTTAACCTCGAGTTACCCCTCCGCGCGTTCCCCGGGGAGGTGATCGCGCCACGGTTGGAACGGGTTGCTGATGGCGCAATCATCGCGACCACCGTGGTACGCTTGGAGATTTTGCCCTACTGGTGGCTTGGCACCGTTACCGATCTCTCCCCTAACACGGAATATCGGCTCGTACGCGCTGATGGATCCACAACACAATTTGTGACTGGGAAAACCCGGGACAATTCTTCGCCAACGCTGGATAATGTCACTGTTTTGCCTAGCGAAGGTAACGACAAAATGTGCGGTGAATCTGTAGGGGCACAGCTTGCGCTGTCGGGTGTAGCGGATGGGCGCGAAAACGCGCCGATGTGGGTTGAGATCGAAGCAGAGGTGGGCGTCGCGGCTAGAACCGTTTTTGCCCCCTACAATCCCGGAGGTTTGCTGGCATTGGGCCATTCGAAGATGGGTTGCTTCGGCACCAGTGAATTGCCGGCGCTCGCCCACGGGCAAGTGGTGTCCACCCGAGTGCGCCTACACGACGCGTCTGGAAACGCGAGCGTGTGGCAGAGTCTTTCTGTGCCAATGGCAGCCGATGCCTTCAATGGTGGTCAGGTAAACACCGAAGTTCCGGGCGGCGCCGTCGAGGACGCACAAGCCCCCATCGGACCCAGTGAGCCCCCGCAGAATGGGTTGGCGTGCAGCATGGGCGTTGGCAAACCACGAGCTCCCTCCACGTGGGCCTGGGCTATTTTGGCCATGTTGAGCGCCTTTGCTGTTCGTCGGAATGCACGTGGGTGAGCGTGGCCTACCGCACACGCCATCTGGCTTGAAGAGCTTCACCTGTGGGCGCTGCCTGTACACTGCCGTACAGCACCTCACTCTGTTTAGCCGTTAAACAAATAGCCAGCTAGGTGCGGTAAGGTTCTTTGGCGGTTTCGGCCCACCCGCGAACGGGTTAGTGACTTCTAAGCTTTCGCTCGGAATGGCCGTTTTCTTGGGTGAATGTTTAGACCGCTATTCCTGATTGGCACGCGGGCTCTACCAATAATAATAATGGGGGGCCTTATCGTCTCGGCTCTTCTGGCGAGTGCCTGTGGACGCATCGGGTACAATCTCCTCGATCCCCCTGATGGCCAGCCCACGCCCGCGACCGGTGGGGCCGCTGGCAGCACTGGGACGGGTAGTGGGGGGAACTCAGCGTCCGTTGGCGGGGCTGTCGCAAGCGGCGGGGCTGTCGCAAGCGGTGGGGCTGTTGCAAGCGGTGGCGCACTTGGCGCGGCCGGAGCGGCAGGAGCCCCTAGCGGAGGAATGAACGGAGCCGGTGGCTGTGCGGGCACAGGTGGATGCGGGCCAGGCGGGCCGGTGCTCCCTGTGATGGTTTGGGGAAGGCTGTTCGGCCAATATAGTGACGATTTCATGAATAGCGTGGCTTTGACGGCCGCGGGTACCCCGATTGTGGCTGGGGCCGTCGAGCGTGACATCGTACTTTCGCCAGTCGTTACGAGTACCGGCGGTGCGGAAAGTTTGATCGTCGCCTACTCCGCTGACAACGTCTACCAATGGCATCAGCGTTTTGTCGCGGCCAATGGGGGCATTAACGGTGCACAGGACCTCGCAGTTACGGGAAGCCGGGTGCTGGTCGCTGGAGAATTCAGCCAGACAATGAACACCTCGGCGGGCAATCTTGTCTTCGCTGCCGGGCAAGCACACGCGTATTTGGTGAGAATGGATAATGCGGGCGTGGCGCAATCCGCCATGCAAATCAACGGCGGTACCGAAATCCTCAGCCCGTGCATCGCCGGTGGCTGGGTGCCGGTGAACGTGAATACGTCGCTTAGGTTCAACGGTACAACGCTTAATAACTCGTTCGGTTTTGGTAAGGTGCAGTTTGCCTCGGATTTTAGTGCTATCACGCAGGGCAAGCTATTCCAGAGTGGCACCGGCGGCCCCGAGTTCGACGAGAATTACGGCTGCTCCAGCACCGCGGACAACTCCTACTTTCTTACAGGAGTTACGCACGGCGCCACCGACTTCGGTCTCGGACCCATAACTACGGCCGGAGGCGCGGATGCGTTTGTCGCGGCGTTTGCTAGCGACGGCCAAGCCCGTTGGTCCAAGTCTATCGGCGGCCTTGGCACGGATATGGGGCAGAAGGTGGAGTACTCCGCCGCAGGGGCAGTGGTGTACGCCTTAACAGAATATTCCGGGACGCTCACGGTGGGAGGAACCGATACTGCCGTTGGCCTGCGGGACATCTTGATCACTGGCTACGATCCTCTGCTTGGAACCTTGAAGTGGTCTCTGCCGATCGGAAGCGTCTCGAACGATAGCGTATTGGCGAGCAGTGTCGACGCGAGCGGGAACCTCGTGTTCGCGGCTTCGCATCGCGCCCCCATCACGCGTGGGGTTACCCAAGCGGAAGGCACATTAAGCGGGCTTGGCACCATGCTCGCCAGTGTGAGCCCAGCGGGTAAGCTCTTGTGGGCCATGGATTTGTCTGACCTCGCCGTCGCTGATTTGGCAGTGGCACCGAGTGGCGACATTTACGCGGTGGGCAACACTGCCGATGCGCTCATCACCCAAACACAAACGTTGCTACCCGCCAGCGTGGATGGCTTTCTGATCAAGCTGAGCTGGCTGTAGTTACTTCCTGTAACTCGCGAGGCCCAGGCCTCCAAGCACGAGGCCCGTTCCAAGGAGCGTGCGAGGCCCAATGGGTTCATCCCCAAACATCGCCCCCAGGAAAAGCGCCACAACGGGTATCACAAAGCTGACCAGAGCCATGCGGTAGGCGGGCACGTAGCGCAGAAGCCACATGTATGCACCGAAGGTGATCACCGTGCCGAAGATTGCAAGGTAGAGCATGCTGAGAATGGCGGGAGCCGTCCAGGAAGCTTGATGTGGCGCTTCTACCGTGAAAGCCGTCGCAGCTAAAACAACCGCGCCGATCAACATCGCGTCTCGGTTCAAGATCAGCGAGCTGGCACCCGTTGCGTACTTTTTGATCAGCAAAGTTGAGATGCTCACCGAAAATGGCGCCAGCAACACCAAGAGCCCCATCAGCACGGCGGGCCCCTTAATTGCAGCAATATCGGTTGCGAATAACGTGGCAACGCCACCAAAAGAAACCAAAATCCCCAACCATTTAAGCCCTGAGATGGTTTCCGTCTTGGCGATGAATTGCCCGCCCAAGGACACGAATATTGGGTAAACAGCCCACAAAACGGCCACAAGGCCCGAAGGGATCACCGTTTCACCGACGTAAACAAGCCCGAAATTGAGCGCGAATTGGAAAAGCCCGTGCGTCAGAATTACCAGTAGTGGGGGCCGCCCGCCGCCTTCGCGCTTGGCCCAAATGTGCGCCACGAATGCCATGCAAACACCAGCGACCGCGAAACGCGCAGCCGCGCCGGTAAACGGAGGCACATCCCGCAGGCCCAGCTTAATGGCGAGCCAGGTGCTGCCCCACACCACACACAGCATGAGCAAGAGCAGGTTGGTCAAGGTTGCGCTGGGCGGCTTTTTATCGGTATTAGGCACGTTTATCGGTATGAGGCGCTTGGGCTACAGTGATGGCGAATGACGTTGCGTCGGGCGTGGATCTTACGGTAGCGGCTCAGTTGAGCCTTGCCCACCACCATCGATCCGCCGAGTCGTTTTCCTGAGCTGCACGCGCTAGAATCGGCGGCGTCATGATATTCTCTCGGGTTATGCATCGAATATCGATTCAACTTGTCGCGGCGGGCCACCTCTGGTGTGCGCTGTTGGGCTGCTCTTCAGATCCGAATGCCACTGCGCCTAGCGGGCCGCCGGCTCCCGCGAGCACTCTAGTGGTAGCTCCGATGGTGGGCTCGCCCTTTTACGTGGATGGGCTTGGCCCTAGAGATTTTGTGCTAGTTAAAACTCCGGTTATCACCCACGTGGAGCACGAAAATGGCTACTTTGATCTCACGCGGGAAGGGTACGTGAACCCTGCCGCTCCGACAAACTGGCTAGAGGCTGTTCCTTATGCAGACGGCCAATTTGAGATGCGCGTGGAGGTCGTCGGTCTGCCGAAGAAAGATGCCTCGCTCTATTACACCATTACGTGGACCCAAGGGGCGGTGCCCACTCAAAATGGCTTCATTCGCCCGGCAATCTACGCAGATAAGGGGGAAGGTACCTATTCGGAGCGCTGGCCCGTGAAAGACACGGAGCATTCACTCGACGGAAGTTACGGCTCGGGCGTCGGCAATAATTGGACGTGGGATAACGCCTTTCATCAGATTGGTGGGGATATGTGGTGCGATAAGGCGAAGCCTGCTGAGTGCTTCCCGGCAAAGGTCCAGGTAACGCTGATTGTGCGCGCGCCGTAAGTTAAGGTAGCTCAAGCAGGCCCGGACGGCCGCTGCATCCGTGCAGGGCTGCACTGGTGGCCGACCAAACGGGGACTAAAGCCGCCTGCCCTATGCGAAAGATCCCGGGTTATGACGGGTTCGTTACCGTATCGACAGGCATCAGCCCTACCGACTATTTTCTCTATAGGAAGGGTGCGAAAGGG
This sequence comes from Polyangiaceae bacterium, assembly GCA_033763455.1. Taxonomy (GTDB): domain Bacteria; phylum Myxococcota_A; class Polyangia; order Polyangiales; family Polyangiaceae; genus JBBRRP01. Next base: position 45,018 of record JANRKO010000048.1, on the reverse strand, counting down.
GAAGCGGTTTTTGTCACTGACACTCCGTATCACGGCGATTTTCGGATCGATCTTGGGTTCGCCTTCGTTGGTGGCGCTACCCGAAGTTATCGGTGTTAGCCTGTTTCCGTAACCCAATTGAGCGCCGGGCCTCGGTTGTGCGTGGAGGGAAGCTACGGGCTCCTCTGGATCTGGCAGCGCTCGTGGGCCCCGAGGGGTTTTTCGCCGTCGGGGCATCTACGGGCGCCTAGAGCTCCGAGCAAGCGCTGACGCGTGTGACGCTGACCGCCACGGGCCTCGGCAGCCGAGGTTGGTAGGGGCGGGCCGCCCTTGTCGCGTGGGGGGCCGCGCGTTAGGTTCCTCGCCCCTATGGCTCCTCCCTTGAAGATCGCGAAGCCGCGAAACCGCATTAGCAGCATGGCGGGTTACGCACCCGGTGAGCAACCTCTACGCGGTGAATCTGTGGTTAAGCTCAATACCAACGAAAACCCGTATCCGCCGAGCCCGCGCGTACTTGAAGTTTTTGCCAACGTAAGCCCAGATGATTTGCGGCGCTATCCGGATCCGGCAGCGAATGCTTTTCGCGACGCAGCGGCGAAGCTCTATGGCCTTGAGCGAGATCAAATCATTGCAGGCAACGGCAGTGACGACATTCTCAATATCGCAATCCGTACGTATTTGGATGCGGGGGATATCTTGGCCTATCCTGATCCGACGTACTCTTTGTATCCCGTGCTTGCGGGCCTTCAAGATGTGACGGTCGCGCCTGTGCCTTGGGAGGCTGGTTGGAAGCTGCCAGTCAACGCGCTGCTTGCGACCGGTGCACGCGCCATCTTTGTGGCTCACCCAAACGCACCTTCGGGAACGCCCGTCGCTCTTGAAGCTCTCAGCGATCTGGCTTCACGCTTCGACGGGTTGCTGTTGGTAGATGAAGCCTATGCTGAGTTCGCGGAACATAGTGCGCTTTCGCTGCTTTCGGTGCACAAAAATGTGCTCATTTCGCGCACACTTTCCAAATCCTATTCCCTGGCGGGAGTGCGCTTTGGCTACGGCCTTTCCGATCCTTCCATCATCTCGGAGATGATGAAGGTGAAAGATAGCTACAATTGCGACGCGCTTTCCATCTTGGCTGCTACGGCCGCCATCAGCGATCAGAGCTACGCCAAAGGTGCGTGGGAGAAAGTCAAAGCTGAGCGCACTCGCCTTACCGCTGAGCTTGTCGCACGTGGCTGGGACGTGATCTCGAGCCAGGCCAATTTCGTGCTCGGTCGCCCTCCTTCGGGGGACGGCGCCGGGCTTTACGCTCAACTCAAAGCGCGCGGGGTTCTGGTGCGCTTCTTCAATTTGCCCGGGTTGACGGATAAGCTGCGTATTACCGTCGGCACTCCAGAGCAAACGCGGGCTTTGCTAGCTGCGTTGGATGGTTAGGGCCAAAGTCGCAGTAGCCGTGAGTAGCTGCGAGGCGCCTTGCGCTGTATGGATCTGTTCATGCTCGATACCGATACGGTCAGCTTCGCCTTGCGGGGTGTCGGCGAAGTCGGTGTGCGCTTGGCCAAGCACAAGAGATCAGAGCTCTGCCTCAGCGCAATCACGGTTGCTGAGTTGCGTTTTGGTGCCGATAAGCGCCGTTCGCGCAAGATCAACAATGAGCGCCACTTCTCCAAGGTCCGTGGCCTTACAATGGTGAATTGGGCCGTCTGACTGCGCTGTCAGATAGAGTTGTTCGCGCATTAATGCCTTTATTCTTGAAGTGGCAGGGCTCATTTGCGCCCACGTCGCGCGAACAGTGCCCACAGTGCCGCACTGAGTGCCCCCCAAACCCCGAACCTAATGTCGCTGTGTCGCGCAAGCGTGTTCACTGCACAAGATGCATTGTCGCCCTCTGAAGGATCCGGAGTTGAGATGCCGTCCGTCGATGACCCCGAAGCGCCACCTTGCGCAAGCACAGGAGCATTCGAACCGCAGCCTTCGGGCTTTTCCGCAGCCACGCTCACGGAGACCGTTCGCCATTCGCTGGTGTGGCCGGCAGCATCGTGCACCCGAACTCGGGTGGGGAAGGATTGCGCATCCGTGAGCCCAGCCACCTCATTAGTGCCAAAGCAGCCCATCGCAGTTTGGCCGACACGCAAAGGTTGCCCGTAAACGTAGGGCGAGAAAATATTGGTGGGGCCGTGGGGCAATTGCAATTCGAGCTCCACCCAAACCTCATTACTTTCCCCGTCGGCTACGCCTACCAGCGTGAGCCCGGCCCCTATGGAAGCAGAACACAGCGCCGCGTTCCCGCCAGGAGAAGCGCTAACACCTTGCAAGGTGGGCGCTGACTCATCTCGCGACGTGCCCGTGGTGAACTGCGCGACGACGCCATCCTTTCTCATGATCCGATACTCTGTATTCGAAGCTAGATCGGCGGACGGCTTCAGCCGCCAGAGCCGTGCGGAAGCCCCATCGAGTTCGGCGGTCGCTATCACACTCTGGTCTGAAACGCGCTCCAGGCGCGGCGGACTCAGCTCGCCTGGGTGCACCAATAAGGCCAGATCCAGGTTAAGCGGTACGCTGCGAATCAAGCTCACCAACTCGGATGAAGCAAGGGTGGGGCATTCGCAAGCACCGCAAGCAAAGGCTGAGCTCGTTGAACCGATGAGAAGCAGCCCAGCCCCAAACCCAGAGAACACAAGTTCACGTTTATTCATCGTGAGAGAAAGCATGAAGTTGAGCCCCGGGGCCAGCAACCCTATTTCCGACTGAACTACGTTTCCATTGGCTCACAGTGGGCGGCGCTTTGGCTCGCCGGGCGCTCGGGGATACTTGTTGGCGGTGGGCATTTGCTTGCGGAGAAAGAGCACGGTTGCGTTGGGCTGAGCTTCTGTGCGTGTGAGCTCCAGGCCGAGAAGCGTGAGTGCGCGTTTGGCCGCGAGCAGCTCTTCGTTTGCCTTTTCACCTTTAACGGCAATGAGGCTGCCTCCAACTTTCAAAAATGGAGCCGCAAGCTCCACCAGAACCGGTAGTGGTGCCACGGCACGGGCTGTTGCGATGTCGAAGGTTTCGCGCAACGCCGCACCTGGAGCGCCAGCGAGCTCAGCCCGCTGGCACTCAACTCGCAGGTTGCGGAGGCCGAGTGCCTGTGCCGTCTGCATTAGGAAGTTGGCTTTCTTGGCTGTGGCTTCAAGCAGCGTTACGGCTACGCCAGGCTTGGTGATGGCGAGCACCATACCCGGCAATCCTCCCCCAGAACCAACATCGATCAAGCGTTCACAGGTTGGTACGAGCTCCGCCAGTTGAAGGCTCTCCAAGATGTGTTTTCGCCACGCTTCTTCGGGATTCCGCACGGCGGTCAAGTTGAAGCTCTGGTTGGCCTCCAACAGAAGCTTCACATACAGTTCTAACTGCTCACGCTGGTTGGAACTCAGGCTGTTCGCGTCGAATCCGAGCTTCTCCAAATGCTCCCAAGGGGAGGTGTTGTTGAACGGAGTTCCAGTCACCCGCCCCTTTTGGCATCCGGACCGGCAAAGGCAAGTCCGATGTCTCAATGGGCCCAAAAGAACCAAGCACGAAGGCGAGTGTTTCAGGGCCAAACCGGCTGGAGCTTTCCTGCTGCGTAGCTGCCGCAAGTTGGCGTATGTTCTTGCCATGGCAGTCATCAACGGCAGTTGTTTGTGTGGTGAGGTGGCGTTTGAAATGACGGGCACGCCTTCACGGGTGTACCACTGTCACTGTTCGCGGTGCCGAAAGGTACGGGGCGTTCCCAGGTGTGCGCCCGCAGCGTCACATCTTTGTTGCCTCCAAGGCACCGTGGGATGAAATCTATGACGAGCTTCCCGTGTCCTTGGGTCCGCCGGATGCAGCTTAGCTTTGGAGGTTTGGAGCCCAAAAAAACCTAGCACTGTGCGCATAGGGCACGTAAGGTGCGCCCATGACTCGCTGGACAGAAGCCGCCCTTAACGCCTTCCGCATGCAGGGCGATGAACTAGCGGACGAGGTGGTCGCCCGCCTAGCCGCCAACCTTGCTCAAAGCGGTTCGGTACGGACCCTGCTCGATAGCTGCGTGGCAAATGACCAAGTGCCAGATAGTGAACTCCCCACGGAGGTCAGGGCCTACTTCGAGAAAACGGAACTCAAGCTCGACGAGCTGTTAGAATCCACCCTTCCCGGCCAACATGTGTTCGAAAAGTTCGGACCTGAAATCTTGGTGATCCTCGGTTGCTATGCATTGCCAGCTTCTTACGCGGCGACCAAAGGGGTCAAAGTGCTAGCGGCTACCGGGTACCTGGGTAGTTCTCCCACGCGTCGTTTGGGCGAAACGACGCAGATGGTGATTGATGTTTTGAGCCCTGGTGGGCTTGGGCCGAATGGCAAGGGCGTGCGCACAGCGCAGAAAGTCCGGCTCATGCACGCCACGATTCGCCACTTGTTGCAGAAGCCAGACACCGATAGGCAGCCTTGGGACGTGCAGAAGCTTGGGGTTCCTATCAACCAGGAGGATCTTGCGGGCACACTGATGACCTTCTCCTACTTGGTGCTCGACGGGCTCGAAAAGTTGGGCTGCCGCCTAACGAACGCTGAACGTCAAAGCTATCTGGCGACGTGGATGGCGGTCGGAAGGATCCTTGGAGTAAAGGACGCGCTTATTCCGGCAAGCTTTGAGGAAGCGAAGGAACTCACGGAAATCATCCAGAAGCGGCAAACCAAGGAAGATCCGGAGGACCAGAACGTCGAAGGCAGAAACCTCATGGCCGCACTCCTCGGGATGTACAAGAACTCGATTCCGGGGGACGCAATGGACTTCTTTGCAGCAGGTATGGTGCGCTTCTTCCTACCTAATGACGTGGCCAATCGGCTGGGAGTGCCCGCGCTGTCTGCTATCGAAAAAGAAGTTGTGGCCGTTGCTGAGCTGGTTGCACGAGGCCTTGAGGGTGACGGCACTGAAAAGGTGCGATCGCTCGTGCGCCGATTTGGCTTAGATTTGGTGCAGGCCCTGCTCCTAGCGGACCGCGGCGGCAAGCGGCCTTCTTTCTCGATTCCGGCGAAGCTAAGAGAAAACTGGAAGGCTATCGAGGCCGCGGAGCCGCCATGGTGGGTGCGCATGTGGGAGTGGTTAGTTGGCCTGCTGGGCCAGAAGCAGCACCGTGCCTGATAGAGTAGCAAATTCGGTTGAGGTTCTAGCAAGCTACGTTCCAGCGTTGGTTCGCCGTCGGCTGTCGCGAGCAGCTCAAGTTCCTACCGCGCCAAGCGAACACAGTTTTCCGGCAGTTGTGTTGTTCGCCGATATCTCGGGCTTTAGTCGGCTCGCCGAAGAGCTTGAGTCGGAGGGAATTGCGGGCGCAGAACGCATCCGCGACGCACTGGACCATTGCTTCGGTCCGCTTTTGGACATTATTTCGAATTTCGGGGGAGAAAGCCTTAATTTTGCTGGTGATGCCATCCTCTCGATCTGGCCGCGCACATCGGAAAGCGAGGTAACGGATGCGATTTGGCAAGCTCTGGGCGCGGCAATGGCGATCCAGCGCGAGCTCAACGGAAGGCTATTGGCCCCTGGAACAACCCTGCAGCTGAAACTTGCACTGGGCTGTGGCATGGCGCATGGCCTCACCGTTGGTGGTGTGGAACGGCGCTGGGAGTTCCTGATTACCGGTGCGCCGCTAGAGCAGATCGCGCGCCTCCATCGCGAAGCCCAGTCGGGCGATATCCTATTGTCCGAGGAGGTTTGGTCAGGTGTGCGCGAGAAAGTGTTGGCTAGTAGGATGGATTCTGGAGGCTTCAGGTTAACTGATTGCGCCCGCATAGAACCATCTGGGCCAGCGGCGCCCGAGTCCGTCAGTCCCGGCGCTCAGGCGGCCCTCCGTGCATACGTGCCGAGGGCGCTCTGCGCACGCATTGACGCTGGGCAATCGCAGTGGCTCGCTGAATTTCGGCGAGTCACGGTCCTCTTTGTCAAAGTGTTGGGCGTGAATGCCGTGCACGTTGCTATGCTCGATTCCCTGCAGAAAGCTGCGCTTATGCTGCAGAACGCGGTGTATCGCTTTGGCGGCAGCATTAACCAATTCATGGTCGACGACAAAGGAACTGTGATGGTTGCCGGGTGGGGGCTATCGCTGCACACATACGAAGACGACGCCGTCAGGGCAGTGCGGGCCGCAGAAGAAGCCGTTAAGGAGCTGTTGTCTGCAGGCTACGGTGCCGCGGTGGGGGTGAGCACAGGCACGGTGTTCGTAGGTGGCGTCGGCAACGCCTCACGTACGAGTTACGCGCTCATCGGCAAAACCGTGAATCTTGCCGCCCACCTGATGCAAGCTGCAAACGGTACCATTCTGTGCGACGGCCCCACGCGACGTGCCGCCGGGCACAAGCTGGAATTTCGGACATCCGACCCCGTTCGTGTCAAAGGCAGAAGCGAACCAGTAGCGGTATTTGAGCCCATAGCCGAATTTGGGCAGGAAATGAGTTCGACGAACCGTTTGCGCCTCGGGCAATTGGTTGGGCGTCGAGCCCAACGCCTGGCCCTCACGGCCGCTTTTGAACAACTTGAGGAAAACAAGCGCGGCGGTATTTACATCATTGAGGGTGATCCGGGGATTGGGAAGAGCGCGCTCATCGGTGAGCTACGTGAACGTGCGCAAGCCTCACCCGTGATGTGCCTCATGGTGCGGGGTGATAGCGTGGATTCGTCCGCCCCATACGCAGCAGTCCGTCCGCTCCTTCGTCGTCTTCTCGGTGTCAGGGGCCGCGCCGCAGGCGAAGAGCAACTTAATCGGATTCGTCAGGCCGTGGGCGAGGCGCATGCCAGTATGGCCCCCCTGCTTGCTCCCGTGCTGCAATTTCGTGCGGATCCGGATACAGAAGCCGACACGTTAGGCGCGTTGAGCCAGCAGGGCCGAGTCGACGCCACGCGCCAGCTGTTGGTTCAGCTCATCGGGAATCTTACTCAAAATACCCCGCTCCTTCTGATCCTGGAAGACGCGCAGTGGCTCGACAAAGCTTCGGGTCAACTAGCGGTCGCATTGCTAGATGCCCTCCACCACGTGCTTGTAGTGGCTGTGACGCGTTCTGCAGGGGAGGTTGCCCTGAGGAATGAGCAGCCTCTCTTGAGCCATCCATCCGCCCAGTACCTGCGCTTGGGGCCACTCACGCGCGACGAAACATCGGTTCTTGTCTGCAATCGCCTAGAGGTCGACGCTCTGCCCGCTAAGATTCTGGATTTGATCTGGGCCAAAGCGGAAGGCCACCCGCTCTTTTCAGAGCAGTTAGCCACTGCCCTTTTGGATCAAGGCTTGATCCAGGTCCGCGACGCCCGCTGTTTGTTGCGAGAGGCGAGCCTCAACAACCTGACGCTGCCGAGCACAGTGCAGGGGGTCATCACCGAGCGTATCGATCGCCTAAGCACGGCGCAGCAGCTCACGCTCAAGAGCGCAAGCGTTCTGGGTCGCGAGTTTTCCGCACGCTGGCTGGACGCCGTGCACCCCCTTGAGCCTGGGCTCGAGCGGATCCTCTCCGAGCTCGAAGCTATCACTCAAACCGGCCTTTTGCGTCATTCCGGCGCTGAGGGTCAATCATTTGAGTTCATCGACGCCATCAGTCGCGACGTTGCGTACGGGCAACTGCCATTCTCGCAGCGCCAAAAGCTGCACGCTCGCGCTGCGGCCTGGCTCGAAGCACAGTTTCTGAGAGAAGGGAGCGTCGATCCTGCGCAGCTAGCGCATCATTTCGAAGGAGCTGACGACGCAGCGAAGGCTTGCGAGTACCTAGAGCTTTGTGGCGAAAGGGCACTCGAAGGCAGCATGTTCCAGGCTGCGCGGGAAGCGCTTGAGCGAGCGTTGGAAATAGCGCAGAGCGACGCGAGCATCACCATGGAGAGCCGGCGCGGGCGCTGGGAACGCCAACTCGGCCAAGCGTGGTACGGCCTGGGGAGAATGAAGGAGGCGAGCCAGCATTTGCTGCGGGCGCTCGTTCTTCAAGGTTTTCCGTTGCGCAAAGGACGGATAACCCAAGGCCTCCATTTGTTCGGCTTGGCGGTGTCTCAGGCGCTGCACTACTTAGTCTGGACACGGCGCGGGGCCATTCGAAAACCTGGCGCGGATGTCGAGTTGACGGAACGTTTTCGCGAAGTTGCTCGCACCGCCTACTGGCTGGGCGCCGCGTCGTTTCACATCCAAGACAACGGGACTCTGTTCTACGCCGGTCTTAGGTCATTGAGCTATGCGGAAAGGGTGGGGAGCTCGGCCGAGCTTGCGCGCGGCTACAGCTTCTTGATGTATGTTACTGGTGTGCTCGGGATGCGTGGTGTTTCCAGGCGTTATGCAGAAGCATCATTAAGAGTGGCCATAGACATCAAGGATCCACTAGTCGAGGCGGAAGTCAGATATAATCGAGCTGGTTACCTGATGACGGAAGGTGACTTCGCGCAGGGTGTGGCCGAGGTCGATGCTGCATTGCTCCAGTACGACACCGCAGGTGAGCGTACCGGGTGGCGCTACGCGTTGGCCCTCCGAGCATATTTTGCGTACTTGACTGGCGCGCTCGACGAGGCGGGGCGCAAGTACAAGCTATTGCGGGATGTCGCCAAAGAAGCGGACGACGCGAGAAACCACTCGGTGGGTGTTTGTTTTGGAGCGTCCGTCGCCCTCAGGTGCGGGAGGCCTGGTGATGCCTTGGTCTTGGTGCGTGAGCTCCCTCCGCAGGCGGACGCAGCCACTGTCGCAGTAAAGCACGGCATGAGGGCGTTGGCGCTTGCCCACCACGGCGAGCCCGCCCAAGCGGAACGTGAGGCGGATGAAGGGTTAGCGCTCTTTGACCCAGCCCACGTCTTCGCAGCCCCTCACGCATTCGAAGGCTACTGCGCTATTGCGATCACCTACGTGGCGCTTGGTCTTCGATCGCAAGGCAAGAAGAGAGACGCCCTTGCTGGGAAAGCTCGTGACGCCTCGCGTGCCCTGTTGCGTTTTGCCCGTGGCTGCCCCATTGCGGCGCCGAGCGCACAACTGGTTGAGGGGCTGCGCGATCTCATGCGTGGCAATACCCGCGGAGCACGCGCGCATTGGGAAAAGAGTCTCGCGATCGCGAAAAGGTTGGCCATGCCGTACGACCAAGCCTCCGCCCATTATCTACTTGCCGAGTCCGCGGGGCTTATAGGAGAAGCTCGCGCGTTTCATCAAACCCGTGTGAGTGAGCTCTCGCGCGAACTAGGCCTCGGAGCGTCGCAGTCGCTCTTGCTCCCGCGCCTATTCAAGTCTTAAGCGCGTGCTCGTGCCGTGGGCTCTTTCCCGAAGCCGAGCAGCTCCCACGTTGACCGCTCAGATGCTTGGATAACCCGCGCCACTTCGAACAAGATCACATTATTCCAAGCAGCCGCTATCCATAGCGCGCTGGCCTCAATCGGAAGGTTGGACCAGGGTCGCAGAAAAATGCCCACCATCTGCTGTTCACGATACCCCCAGAACCCATAGGGTAGCGCGAGCGTAACTTCCCAGGGCACGCTCACCAAAGTCAGCGATAGGCTCACCACTAAGAATGCGCGAATGTTGATGAAATCACCGATCGTATGGTGAAAGGCGATGCTCGGAAGAATGATCAGAGTGATCAGAAATGTTGCATATCCAGGGAATTCTTCCGGGAATTCGCTGTAAGCAAGCTTTGCTCCCCAAGCAGCAGCAATCAGTACCACGCCGAGCGCCACGTTGCCCCAACTCAAGCGCCAGATCCTAGGTAGAGTGCGGCCATGTTTGCGACGCTCTTCGTCACTCCGGGCGTAGCTGGCAAACCACACCTCGCCCATGAAAATGTAAAGCAGCAGGATGAACGCCGATCCTGTTGCGTAAAAGACGAACTCTTCTATCGGAACGTTACACAGCCACCCCTGCCCGAAGGTAAACGCGGGTACATTTAAGCCCAGCGTCGCCTCCGGTACCGGAAACACGAAGAACGCGTTTGCCAAGAAGATGTCCAGCAAAGACCAAATAACAAAGATCACAAGGGCCGTAACTTTGAACGCCTTCAACGAGGCAACGTATGCCTTCCTGTGCACCACGAACCACCCTGCAAGTGCCGCTACCGGAGCCACAAATAGCAAGAGGCTCCGCGTGTACCCAAGTGCTACGGGAGGGACGCCGGGCCCGAAAAGTGGCGCAGGGCTGGTTTCGATGGCCGCGAAGTTGATCGAAGCGGCGGTGACAAATAGGGCAAAGGACACCCAGAAAAGATGCTTGAGGTAGCGATCTGAAACCGGCTTTTCACTCATGTCTCACGTCCAAGCGCCCGTCATTCGGGCGTTCTGTTGAGGCCGCACACTACAGCAACTGCGCAGTGGAGGCACGTCGGCTAATCAGCCGACAGCCACTCGCTAACTCCCCCGGGCGAAGCATCGAGTCTAAGGTGGCTCGGGCTGGGATGGTCTCCCCGTGTTGACCCAAAGGCCCGGCTAAGTGCTCTATAAGGCGAGATGGAAAGCCGATGACCGCACGGAAGCAACACAGTTACGGAAAAGGCCTAATTGCAGGCATCGGTGTGGGGCTACTGTTCGTGGCTTGTATCGCGGCCTGGTGGATCTGGTACCGCCTGATAACGGACTGCTGGGGCTCGGACGATGAACGGCTCCTCCGCAGTCTTCAGACTATCAGGAGCCAGGCACAAGGTTGGTACTTGCGGCACGAAAGATCATGCCCTTCGGTAGACATCGTGATGAAGGACCTGGGTAACGAACCGCACTGTGCCAGCGCCGAGGACCCGTGGGGCACACCCATACGCCTCACTTGCCACGACGGGATAACCACAAGCTCCGCCGGGCCCGACAAACAATGGGAAACGCGGGACGACGTGGTATTTCCGAAGTGGCGCTAAGCGCGCTGCGCGCAGCCGAGGGGCCTAACGGTTGAGGTGAGAATAGGGGGGTTCCGGCGGAGCAGGTGCACCATCACCACGGAAGTCTACAGACACCTCGCGCCTGCATACCTGCAAAGCGAGGTTGATCGGCTGCAGTTCGAACCGCCCCCTCCCAAGCTGCAGCCCATCCCTCCCGAAACGTCTGAGGAGCAGCGTGCGGCACCAAATGCCGGATTCGACCCGTTTGCTGCATCCTTGCTGCAAGCCTCCGCAAGCACCCCGATCACCCTCTCGCCCCCCGACGTGAATCCTGAAGAGATCTCATCGGTTAACTCAGCGCGCCCGAGTGGATTCGAACCACACACCTTCGGCTTCGGAGGAAGCACCTACCCATCAGCAGGGGTTAGCAAGCGTTTGCAAAGTGTTGGAAATACTCGGATTGGAGCGAAGAACCGAATCCAACCATCACAGGCCTTAGTCAAGAATAGCTCGCGGTTTGTTACACAGGTGTTACAGGGGCTCAGCGACCCTTTGCTGACAGTGCGAGAGGTGGCGGAGCGTTTGCGTGTGTCCACCGCCACTGTCTACACCATGTGCCAGCGCGGGGAGCTGGAGCACACGCGCGTGGGGAACTCAATTCGGGTCACGGAACGGGCGCTGGAGGGGTTCATCCGAGGGGTATCGGTAGCTCACGGGCGAGAACCCTAAGGAACCCTCAACGGAGGACAATACGAGCTCTGCTACGCCCGCGGCGACTCGGTGTGCCTCGCGAGGGGCAGCGCGGTGGTTTCGTTCCTGTCAAGTTACAATTGGCTTCGCAGCCGGGATTGGTGGTCTGAAATCGTGAAGGACGAGGTGTGGCGGTCCTCCCGGTTGCCGCATGTTAGGCGCGGGACATGAACCCAAGGAAGCCTGCATCCTGCCTTGAGGCGGACACTCAACGTCCTGGCGAAGATTTTGCCGAGAATGAGGCGTTCCAGCTCTCTGTCGTCGACGCCTCGCGGCCGATTGTCTACGGTCACAATTCCGTTCTTGGGTCCGGGAAGAACCCGGATCACGCCAGCCCTAAGCAAGTCCTTTATGCCCACCACACTCGCTCAACTAGAACGTCACCTCTTCGCTGCCGCCGACATCCTGCGCGGCAAGATGGATGCCTCTGAGTTCAAGGAGTACATCTTCGGCGCGCTGTTCCTGAAGCGCTGTTCGGATGTGTTCGAGGCTCGCTACGACGAGATCGTGAGCTCCGAGAAGGAGAAGGGGCGCACACTCGCCGAGGCGAAGAAACGCGCGGACAACAGGAACTTCTACACGGGCTCGTTTTTCGTACCACTGGAGGCGCGTTGGTCGTTCCTGCGGGACGAGGTGCACAAGAACGTTGGGGACGGGCTCAACAAGGCGCTCGCTGCGCTAGAGCACGAGAACACCAGCCTAGAAGGCGTGCTCGGGCACATCGACTTCACGAAAAAAGTCGGCCAGTCCACATTGCCGGACAAACGGCTCCGCGATCTCATCATGCACTTCTCAGAGGTGCGCCTCCGCAACGAGGACTTTGAGTTCCCGGATCTGCTCGGCGCAGCGTACGAGTATTTGATCCGCGATTTTGCCGATTCGGCGGGCAAAAAGGGCGGCGAATTTTACACGCCCCGCTCGGTGGTTCGCATGATGGTGCGCATCATTGAGCCGCAGGAGGGCATGAAGATCTACGACCCGTGCTCGGGCTCGGGCGGCATGCTCGTGATGTCGAAGGAGTACCTCGACGAGCACGGCCTTAATTCAAAGAACCTAGGCCTGTACGGGCAGGAGTCGAACGGCGGCGTGTGGTCGATCAGCAAAATGAACATGCTGCTGCACGGCATCCCCGACGCCGACGTTCGAAACGACGACACGCTGGCGGCGCCGCAACACACCGAGGGCGGCGAGCTGATGCGCTTTGACCGTGTGATCACCAATCCTCCTTTCTCGCAGAACTATACAAAGAAAGATCTCGCGTTCCCCGAACGCTTCCGTTTCGGCTGGTGCCCCGAGGGCGGCAAGAAAGCCGATCTCATGTTCGTGCAACACATGCTCGCGGTACTGCGGCCGGGCGGCATGGTCGCAACAGTCATGCCCCACGGCGTGCTGTTTCGCGGCGGTGCCGAGCGCGAGATCCGCACGGGCATCTTAAACGAAGACATGCTCGACGCCGTGATCGGCCTGGGCGCGAACCTCTTCTACGGCACCGGCATCCCCGCGTGCATCCTCGTGTTGCGCGCACCCGGAGCGAAGCCAAAGGCGCGAAAGGGCAAGGTGCTCTTCATCAACGGCGATCGCGAGTTCAGCGAGGGCCGGGCGCAAAACTACCTTTTCCCGGAGCATATCGAGAAAATCGTGAGCGCCTGGCACGCCTTCGCCGACATCGACGGCTTTGCCCGCGTGGTATCGCGCGACGAGCTGAAGCAGAACGACGACAATCTCAACATTCGCCGCTACGCCGACAACGCACCCCCTCCCGAACCCCACGACGTGCGCGCACACTTGTATGGCGGGATCCCGAAGTCCGAAGTTACGGCCAAACAGGCCGTCTTCGAGGCACACGGCTTCGAGCCTGCGCGCCTGTTGAAGAAGCACCCTAAAACGAACGGCTACTTTGATTTTGCGGCGACTGTGAAGGAGAAGACCGACCTCAAGAAGCGCATCGAAACCGATGAAGGCGTCGTGGGTAAGGAAGGCGTTCTCGCTGACGCGGTCGAAGGCTGGTGGAAGAAGCACAAGAAGGTCCTAGCCGACCTGCCTGAGACGCAGGAGCTGATGAAGGCGCGTGCGAGTCTGCTCAGCAGCTTCGAGAAGGCGGTAGGGCCCGTGGGGTTGCTCGATCGGTTTCAGGTTGCGGGTGTCGTGGCCACGTGGTGGGGCGACAGCCAGAACGATCTGCGCACCATCACGGCGCGCGGGTTTCTAGGACTGATCGAGGCGTGGGAGACGAGCATCCTCACCGCGCTCGAAGACGGAAAGAGCAAGGACAACCCGCTTGACCATCGCTTGGTGAAGCGACTCTTGCCCGAATACCTCGCTGATCTTGCGGAGCTTGAGGCGAAGAAGGCCGAGACGGAGGCAACTATCAAGGGCGCGAGCGGCGGCAACGACGAAGAGGGTGAGGAGGCCGAAGAGAGCGAAGAGCAGCTCTCCGACGAAGAGCTTGCGGCGCTCAAGAAGGAACTCGCGACGACGAAACGAGCGCTGAAAAGCAAGCAAGATGACTTTGCGCAGAAGCTGAAGGAGGCGAGGGCGGCGCTCTTGGAGCCGAGCGCACGTGACCTCGTGCTGGGTATCTTGCGGAGCGATCTCGATGCGATCCTTGGTCGTTATGTTGCGAGCCATCGGCAGGAGGTTGTCGCTGCGTTTAAGACGTGGTGGGATAAGTACCGGGTGACACTGACGAGTATCGAGGAGGAGCGTGATGTGGCCGCGGAGAAGCTGCGCGGGTTCTTGGGAGGGCTGGGGTATGCGGACTGAGCCTGCTTCTTGGGGTGTTTTGCGTCTGGACGAACTGGCCGATTGCTACGCCGGAGGGACGCCCAGTCGTGCGCTCGCTTCAAACTTCGGCGGGGGAATCCCGTGGGTGAAATCTGGGGAAGTAAACGCTGATGAGATTCAAGAGAGCGAAGAGACAATTTCGCTCGCCGGCCTCTCGAATTCATCGGCGCGCTGGGTGCCGCCCGACACCCCGCTAATTGCGATGTACGGGGCGACGGCGGGGCAAGTCTCATGGTTGGGAATACGGGCGACGACCAATCAAGCCGTGCTCGCCACCGAACCCTCTCTTGCGCTGGCCGACGCGAGGTGGCTTTTCTGGGCTCTCAAGCGCGCGGCGCCGCAGATGCTGGCGTCGGTACAGGGGTCCGGGCAGCCAAACCTTAGCAAAACAGCACTCGAAGCGTTTCGACTGGCCCATCCACCCCTCCCCGAGCAGCGCCAGATCGCCGCGATCCTCGACACCATCGACGACGCCATCCGCAAAACCGAGCAGATCATCGCCAAGCTGAAGCAGGTCAAGCAGGGCCTGCTCCACGACCTCCTCACCCGCGGCATCGACGACAACGGCGAGCTGCGCGACCCCGAGCGCCATCCCGAGCAGTTCAAGGACTCGCCGCTGGGGCGAATTCCGAGGGAGTGGGAGGCCACGCGTCTGGGGAGCCATCTTGCTCGTTGCGGGGGCTTTCTTCAGACCGGTCCATTTGGCTCCCAGCTTCACTCGTATGAATACAGCGCAGTGGGTGTCCCAGTCGTGATGCCACAAGACATTTCAGACGATGGCGTGTCGACGAAGTCCGTGGCTCGAATACCGGAGCGAGTCGCCTCCCGGCTCGCACGCCATCGAATGAAGTCGAACGACCTTGTGTTCGCACGCCGAGGCGACTTGTCTCGGTGCGCTCCGATCGGAACGCGTGAATTGGAATGGATCTGCGGAACGGGCTGCCTTCTCGCCCGGTTACCCGAGCACGCGCTCGACGCGGAATGGCTTGCCGCCTCCTATCGGCACGACACCATTCAGCGGCAGGTTGCGGCCCGGGCGGTTGGGTCGACCATGGTGAACCTGAACACGGAGATTCTCCAATCGCTGGTTCTCCCCGTTCCGAGCGGAGAGGAACAGCGCCGGATCTCCATGGTTGCGCGAACCCACAGACTTCGCGTGGCCGAAGAGGCGGTCCACCTAGCCAAGCTTCGCCTCCTCAAATCCGGCCTCATGGAAGACCTCCTCACCGGACGCGTGCGCGTCACCAAACTCCTGGAGTCCGCCGCCGAATGAACCGCCACGTCACACCGGCGCCCGCGGAAGGCAGAACCCCCTGCTTGACAAAGCAGAACTCCATGGAACACCACCTCATCGCCTCTGAAGCACTCGTCACGATCTCGCAATCTCCATGACGCCCGAACAACAACAGGAAGAAATCAGCAAAGCATATCTGCACGCAGTCGTGGCGCAGTGCTCGTTTGCGCTCGGCGCTTGGACCCAAGATCATGGCTGCGTGGACGTGACGGTCGGTGCGGCGTCGCCAGTGGGCAGCGGGCACCTTTCAAAGCCGAAGGTCGACATTCAGCTCAAGGCGACCACTCGCACGGACGTCGAGCATCCCGAGTTCATCTCTTGGCAGCTCGAAGCGGACCACTACAACGCCCTAGTTGCTCCCGCTTCGGCGCCGCACCTTCTTGTTGTGCTGCTTTTGCCCTCGGACATCAGTCAGAGTATCGAGCATACTGTGAACCACCTGTTGATCCGTCGGTGCGCATACTGGGTCACTATGACCGGACAGATGGACCTTGATCCGGCTGCCCAGTCGAAAACGGTCCGGATACCAAGAGCACAGGTGTTTTCTCCCTCGGCCCTGCGTGGCATCATGGAACAAGTCAGCCAAGGAACCACGCCGTGAACCTCGATCTCCGTGAAGTCGCCCGGTCGCTCAGTCCGGTGACCCTGCAGGAGCAACTCCGCAGTCGGGGCTGGAACGTCGAGCATGATCGGCAGGACGCACAAGGCGTGGTCGTTTATCGCCGAGATGGCGTAGAGCTGGATGTCCCCGTGCGAACCGATTTTGCGGACTATGCTCGGCGTGTCGAGGAGCTGGTTGGGCTTCTTGCGGAGCTTGAGAAGGTCAAGCCGACGGAGTTGTTGGACACGCTGCTACAGCCGGCAGGCGACGTGCTCGCGCTGCGGGTTCATTCGGAAGCCACTGCAACAGGAACGATTCCGCTGGAGGATTCGCTCCGGCTCCGTCAGGGCACGAAGACTCTGTTGCTTGCCGCTGCGCACAGCGTGCTCTCTGCGCAAGCTTGGTTTCCTCGGCTGTCCCGGACAGAGGCCGTGGAGCTGCTCAGCTCAGTGCACGAGGGCCAATCCCAGCGTGGAAGCTTCACTACGCGATTTATTGTACCGGTCGATCCGGTGGTGGGCCAGCTCTCGCTTGATGATGAGCCCTACGGTCGACGTGTGACGAAGCTCCTGCTTCGCGCGCTCGACGGAGTCCGCCGCGTTCGCTCGCTCGGCGCGTACGATGGCTTGCTCGAACTACAGAAGGACGGAGTCAGCGGGAACCTTCTCGGGGCCCTTGCATCCATGGCACCACCCGGGGGCACCGGGTCGCTTGAACTTTCAATGTCGTGGGCGCGAAATCGGCGCGCCCCCGAGGGGGTTGTCTCGGTGGTTCGCTTTTCGGGGGAGGCTCTGGCTGGTCTCGATGTAGCCGCAGAGGCGATGCGCAGCCAAGAGAAGAGCAAGGGGTTTGAGGTTGTGGGTTACGTCACCCGCCTTGATCGCGAGAAGCGCGAAAGGGATGCTGACGGTGAGATTGTGATTGCGCCCACAGACGGAGAAGCGCGCGAATTAGGGCGTGTTTCGGTGCAGCTTGATGCTAACTCCTACGCGGACGCCATTCAGGCCCACAAGGAGGGCCGCAGGGTGCGCGTGATCGGAACACTCCAGAAGTCGGGCCGTCGCTGGATCCTGACGGAAGCGTCGGCCTTCGAGAAGCAGCAAGACGATCCGGACGAGGCGTGAGCCATAGACCGTTCATAGAACCCGGCCATAGAGGGCTTGTGTCGCAGGGAATGGCAATTATTTCGCGGACTTTCTATCCCTCGAACTCTATGAGCGCGCGCATAGAATCCGTTCATTGGAGCAGCGGCCACCCGGCCGCCACGCTAACCAAAGCTCTAACCAAAGCTCTAACCAAAGCCTCTAACCAAAGTGCCTCGAAAGGGCCGATCGAGGCCCACGTCGCAAACCAACGCACCCGGGGCGCACCATGAGCGGCGGCCCCGAGTTCGATTACGTCGAGAATCCCTTCCTCGACCAGCTCGCTTCGATGGGTTGGAAGATCGTCATTGGCAGTGTCGATAACCCCACGGTGACGGGGCGCGAGAACTTCCGCGAAGTGCTCATTAAGGACGACCTCGCGCAGGCGCTCATGCGCATCAACCTGCGCGACGGCAAACCCTGGCTTGACGCCCCCCGCGTTGCGCAAGCCATCGGCGCACTCGAACGCATCGGCCACGCGCGCCTGATGGAGGCGAACCAAGAAGCGACGAAACTCCTGCTCGATGGTGTCACCGTCGAGGGATTACCCGGCTGGGACCAAGGCCGCGACAAGACCGTTCACTTCATCGACTGGAACCACCCCGAGCAGAACATGTTCACGGCTGTGAATCAGTTCAAGGTCGATTGCCATGGTGGCATGTCGAAGGGCTCGATACGCCCCGATATCGCGCTGTTCATCAATGGCATCCCCTTGGTCGTCGTGGAGTGCAAGAGCCCGACTATCTCCGAGCCACTGGCAAGCGCGATTGACCAGCTTCGGCGTTACCACAACGCCCGCAAGGACGCGGGTGAGGTCGATGAGAACGAAGGCGCAGAGCGGCTTTTCTACACCAACCAATTTGTGATCGCGACGAGCTACGACGAGGCTAGGGTTGGCACTATCGGGGCGGATGCGGTGCACTACCTGGAGTGGAAAGATACCGCGCCCGTCCCGCTTGCCGATGTCCAGGTCGAGCTGAACAAACCGACACTTTCCAGCCAAAACAAGCTGATTGCGGGCATGCTGCGGCCGGAGCACCTGCTCGACATCATTCGCCACTTCACGATTTACCAGCAGGTCAACAGCCGCACCGTGAAGGTGGTTTGTCGCTATCAGCAGTTCCGCGCTGTTCACTACGCCGTCGAGCGGTTGCGCACCGGCAAAACGAGGAAGCAAGACGGTGAGCACGACCGGCGTGGTGGGATCGTCTGGCACACGCAGGGCTCGGGCAAGAGCCTCACCATGGTGTTCCTAGTGCGGAAAATGCGCTCGGTGGCTGAGCTGCGGAAGTTCAAGACCGTCATCGTCACCGACCGCAAAGATCTGCAGCGGCAACTCTCCGAGACGGCAGGGCTCATCGGCGAGACGGTGAACGTTGGCAAGAGCATCCGCGACGTGAAGAAGCTTCTTGCGAAGCCTGGGCCCGAGATCGTGTTTGCGACCATCCAGAAGTACGTTGATCGCGATCTGGAGAAGCTCGGGCCCGACGACGAATTGCGCGATATTGGCCTTCTGAACGACGACGAAGCGATCCTGGTGATGGTTGACGAAGCGCACCGCAGCCACGGGAGTGCGCTCCACGCGGCACTGCTTCAGGCGCTGCCGAACTGCGCGCGCATTGGCTTCACCGGCACGCCGATCATCATGGGTGACAAGAAGCGCACACATGACATCTTTGGCGAGTTCATCGACCGCTACACCCTCAAGGAGTCGGAGGCCGATGGCGCCACCGTGCCGATTCTTTACGAGGGTCGTTATGCGAAAGGCGCCGTGTCCAACGCCGCCGGGCTCGACGATGAGCTGGCGGAGATGTTCCCGGAGATGAGCGTGGAGGAGCGCGAGGCCCTCAAACGCAAGCATGGCACGCTCCATGCCATCCTCGAAGCCGAAGAGGTTATCGCCGACAAGGCGAGCGACATGCTCCGCCACTATGTCGAGAATATCTTGCCCAATGGGCTGAAGGCGCAGCTCGTCGCGATCAGCAGGCGGGCCGCCGTGCGCTACCAGGCGGCCTTGACCGCCGCGAGAGATACACGCGTGAGCGAGGCCGAAAACCTCGATGCGGACACACGCAAGCTTGACGATCTGGAGCTTTACGGAAAACCGAAGAAGCTGCGTGCCGCTGTTCGTGCCGCACGCCAACTTGACCGCCTTCGCGCGCTTGAATTTGCGGCCATTATTTCGCCTGACAACAACGATCCGCCCGAGTGGAGCGAGTGGAGCGATGCCACCAAGATGGAGAGCCGCATCGCCCGCTTCAAGCGGCCGTTTGAGCACAAGGATCCCGAGAAGTGCGACCCGCTCGCGTTTCTAATCGTCAAATCGATGCTTCTCACCGGCTTCGATGCGCCCATCGAAGGTGTGATGTACCTCGACCGCCCCATCCGAGAGGCCGAGCTGCTTCAGGCCATCGCGCGGGTGAACCGAACCGGCCACGGGAAGACGGCTGGCATTGTCGTGGATTACTACGGCATCGCTAAGCACCTAAAGGAAGCCCTCACCGCGTATACCGCCGAAGATATCGAAGGAGCGCTGCAAAGCCTTGCCGACGAGATCCCGAAGCTCCGCGACCGGCATACGCGCGTGATGAGTTTATTCGAGTCTCGCAGCATTGAGGTAATGGGTGATGCCGAGGCAGCCATCGAAGCGCTGCGCGACGAGCGCCTCCGAGCCGAATTTACCGTGAAATTGAAGCAGTTCCTCGCGACACTGGATCTCGTGCTGCCTCGCCCTGAAGCCCTGCCGTTCGTGCGCGATGCCGAACGACTCGGAGAGATCTACGCGCGAGCACGAAACCGCTACCGTGAGGGTCTGCCCCAGCTCGACAAGAGTGTCGGCCGCAAGGTGCAGGCGCTCATCGATGAGCACATCATCTCGCTCGGTATCGATCCGCGCATCCCCCCCATTGCCATCACGGATGCCAAGTTCGCCGAACAAGTCGGCCGCCAAGTTTCGAACCGCGCAAAAGCGTCCGAGATGGAACACGCTATCCGGCACCACATCAAGAAGAAGCTCGATGAAGATCCGGTGCATTACCAGAAGCTCTCCGAGCGGCTCGAAGAGATCTTGAGCAAGTTTGGCGACAGCTGGGAGCAACTCGCGCTCGCGCTCCAGGCGTTCGTTGAGGAGGTAAAGAAGGGTCGCACGCTAGACGAAGGCGTCCCCGGGCTCGATCCGCAGATCCACTCCCCGTTCTTCGACATCCTGAAACAAGAGCGCGGCAAGACCTCGCCGGTGGGCCAGAAAGACCAGCAATGGCTGGCGAGCCTGACCCTTGACATGGTTGACCGCCTCATCCGTGATGAGGTCAGCAACGTTGGATTCTGGAAGAGCGCCACCAGGCAAGAAGAGCTGCGCGGCAAACTCTTTATGTTTCTCGACGACAACAACGTTGTCGACTTTGACAACGCCGATGCTGTGGCTGATCGGTTGATGGACCTCGCCAAGGCGAATCACGAGCGGCTGACGAGGGGTACGTGAACCAGCTCACAGTTGGGGATTTGAGCTTCGAGGTGCGTCGTAGTGCGCGCAGGCAGTCAGTGCAGATAACCGTCGACCGCGGCGGCGAACTGCTCCTCTCGGCACCCGAGAGCTGCTCGATTCGCGTGATGGAAAAGTTTGTCCGGGAGAAGCGCTTCTGGATTTATACAAAGCTCGCCGAGAAAGACGCCCTCGGGCCTGCGGCACCGAAGAGACAATTCGTTAGCGGCGAAGGTTTCTCTTACCTCGGCCGCAGCTACCGGCTCGTCCTCGTTGACGCGCAAGAGGTGCCGGTAAAGCTAGAGCGCGGCCGGTTCAAGATGCTCCGTTCGGCCGCCAAGGAGGGTGGCGCCCACATGGTCCGCTGGTATTCTGAGCGCGGGCAGCCATGGCTGGAGAATCGGGTTGGGCGCTTCCAGCGTCGCGTCGGCGTAGAACCTACGGCGGTGAACGTGCAGGACCTAGGCTACCGCTGGGGCTCGTGCGGCAAAGGTGGGCGTCTGTTCTTCCATTGGCGTGCCGTACTTCTGCCGCCTCCGATCATCGAATACGTCGTCGTGCACGAGCTAGTGCATATGCTGGAGGCGCATCACACTCCTAAGTTCTGGGCACGGGTGGAGCGAGCAATGCCGGACTACGAGCGGCGGAAGCGATGGCTGGCAGAGCGGGGTAGGGCGTGCACGGAGCTCCCCCTGTAGCAGCCCCGCCGTGATTTTTCAGCGCGCCCGAGTGGATTCGAACCACTGACCTTCGGCTTCGGAGGAAGCACCTACCCATCAGCAGGGGTTAGTAAAGAGTTGCAAGTTGCCGGAAACGCTCAGGTTGGGGCTAGCGTCCGAGTCCAAAGGCTCCAGGGTTTAGCAGGGATTAGCCACCCGTTTGCTGCACCCGTGCTGCAGGCTGCAAGGGGGAGATTGCTTACAGTACGCGAGGTGGCCGCCCGGTTGCGCGTGTCCACGGCGACCGTCTACGCACTTTGCCAGCGAGGTGAGCTTGGGCACGCGAGGGTGGCTAACTCGATACGAGTTACCGAAACGCAGCTTGAGGCGTTCATCAGCAAACCCTCAGCGGCCCCTATTTGTCACGATAGGGAGCCTGCGTAGGTGGCCCCTGGTCTGCGCATTCGGCTCGTTCGGATCTGCGGACGCCCTTGGTCGCGCCCCTGAGATTTAGGCCGCCGCTTGATGCCCTCACCCGTGTTCCCTCCTGGATTCAGGAGTCTTGCAAACAGAAAGGAAGAAATTGGAATGACCACCATGATCAAATCAAAGCCAGCAGAAGCATTACCCAACGAGGCCGACTACTGGGTCGCGCTTGCTCGGAGCTTGGATACACCCTCGGGAGGGGACGAGCTTGCTGCCCCCACGTGGACCCCAGCTACGGCAAGCCGTGTGCCGCAACCTCCACCGCGGACGCAGGTGCCCGTCCGGCCGAATACTGCGGGCCACATGATAAGCCTGGGGTTCGCAGCGGCGATCGGTGTCGGCGCGTCGTTGTTCCTCAGACAAATCTCATCTTGGGATCCGCGTGTCGAACGCTATCGGCGCTATAACGGGAAGTTTAGGCGCTGGTGGTAACTTGAAGCCGTAGGAGGCTGGTCACAGCCCTTACGCCACAAGCATTGCGATGTTTGCGGCGCAAGGGCTGTTCCCGTGCACGTCTGTTGTGGCTTGAAGCTGGGGGGGACGTAGGTGGTGCCTTGCGGGATCGCTTGGCGCCGTCGAGGCGCATGTGTGCAAGCACTAGGTTGCCTGGCGTCGCGCAGCCGCCGAGTTCTCCAGCCGCTGGACCTTTGCCTGCTCCAACGCGTCGATGAACTCCAGGAGCGGAGCCCTCCCAACCCGTTGCACTCCGACAATGATGTCGTCGCCGGCGGACGATATCCGGAGCACTACTTTTCTCGATAGGAAATAGGCCAGCACCAGTAAGCAAGCGGCAAGGAAAAGCCAGAGCATGGCGCCGGAGTCGTGGCTGGAGCTCGCAAGTCCGCCTATCGCTGCGAGTAGAGCGAGGAGCAGCAAGATCGGGTAGGTGGTAGTTACAAGCCCGCATGAGGCCACCGCGTCGAGTGTGATCCCGATCACCACCGAATCTCCGGATCTTTGATGTTCAAAACGTACTCGATGAGTAGTTAGCTTGAGTAACCCGGAATTGGCTTCAAGCAAGATCCGTTCGTCCGGGAACAACTTCATACTTGCTGACTCAGTCATAAGTTCCTTCCGCTGGCTTGGGTAATACGATGCTAGGGCCCATATTGCAGATCGATCTGGAAAGTGACTTCACCAACTTGTTGTCCATCTGCGAGCAGCAGTTTTTCGATCGAGCCGCCCCTGGATAGCTCAAGCGAGTTCAGTCGGGCCACCCCCACTGCGTCATCCTCAAGATCGTCATCATCGATTGCCTGGACGGTCAGGAATGTGTGTTCAACAACTTCGAACGCCCCTACGGGGATGGAACCCTGCCACGTTGATTGATCTGGAAATGTTTCAGTTGGGATTGTCCTGCCTCTGTCCGTTTCAAAGCGGAACTTCATGTCAGGGAGGCTAAAAGCGTCCAAATCGTCGCTCACGCGGAACCCAACAAGGCTGACGGTGGCAGTTACGGAAGGGTCGATTGGCTGAAGCTCCAGCCGAATGAGTGAATTGCACCCATCACTGGCACTCGGATCCATGTTGCCGTAGCCAACCAGCGCCGAGTTTTGACGTTGCAGGCAAGCAGACAGGATCCCTCCTTGGGCACTCTCGTTCCGTTCGCTCCGACTTTCTCCGGCAACGTGCAGGGGAGCCACGTCGCCCGTCGCACCGAGGGACCCCTGGGCCGTACCGTTGCGTTCGAATGCACCGGTCATCGCGCCCTTCACAAAGTGAGTCGCCCCATCGCAGTAGTAGCCTCTCAACTCTGAGCGTCGCACAAACTCGCGATTGGTGCCCAGCTTGCCCGATATTGCATACTTGAAGGCGATTGTGCGCTCGCTGGCAACCTGTGTTCCAAAACCTAAGGCCCCCGCTCCGACGCTCGAACGGTCGCGGTCCGACGTCACTCCTGTCTGGACAGCAACGTTCTGATGGAAATAGGTACCCTCGGTCGAGCACCTCTTAAGCGGCACCAACAAGCCACGGTCGAAGTGGACGATTACGATTTGCCCGAGAGAGAGTTGTGCCTGGAAATCCGCTAGCTGTGACGCCTCCCAACCCACGACGAATGGGCTCAGCCCATCGTCAAGCAGCTGCGCGCTAGGTCGTGCAACCAGCGGGCCGCTGGCGCCAGATACGAGCTCTGGCCTTACTGCTGCGGCTGTTCCACAGCCTGAACTTGTGCTGGCGACTAGCAGCAACGCACCAACGAGATTCCAGCGCATGATTCACCCTGTGCAAGTGCAGGTCGCCTGCCTAATCGGTGCCAGATTGCCTGCAAACCCAGGACGTTTACATGTCGTTGCCAGAGCGTCAAGCCACCAGTTCACGGGGCTGGCTCCCCCTCGCTCCGGGCCACGCGCGATCGGAATTGCGTAGCTATGAGCCGTTGCCAGTTGCGTGAATCCTAACTACTCGCGAATACGGCCTTGTGGTCAGGTCGGATCTGCGGAGGGCCCCTCGGATAGCGGCCCATAGGGCCTAGCCGGTAGCCTTGACCTAAGGCGACCCCTTCTTCTTCGTTCGGTAAACCGCGAGCGCCCCGCGGAGCATGCCGATAACGAGTGGCCGAGCTGACTCTGGTAAGGCTTGAAGCAACGCAACGGCGGGGTCACGTTTTTCGACGAGATGTTCCTGTTCCCCGAAAAGCGTAGCGATCGGTACCTCTAAGGCCGAGGCAAGTCGGATCAGTGTTGCGACCGAGGGCATCCGTTCACCCCGTTCCAGGAATGACACGAGTTCCACACTGGTCCCTATGTGCTCGGCAAGCAGGGCTTGGGACCAGCGGCGCTGGGTGCGCTGGGCGCGTATGGCGGTGCCGATTTTGGCTGCCACCCTTTTCTCGGCGGGGTTCATCCTCGCCAGAAAAGCCGCGAAAAGGCCGGCTAGCGATGAACTGATAGTACGTGCTATTGAAACGTACTCTGGGTACGTGTAAGATTCCGAAAATGCTCAGGCCCCAGCGAATTATCAGCGCCATCGAAGCCGCACGGCTGGGTGGCTCGGGACGATCCCGCCAGTTTAGTGGTGCAGATATCCGCTTGAACTGGTCCGAGCGCTTGCGCGGTCATGGTGCCACCCAGCTGCACGGTGTTGCTCGCGGTCATGCGGAATGTCGCATGTGCGAACACGTGCGAGCGGAGCCAGGTGCGGATTTTCTCCACGCGGTGGAGCCCGACCCAGCACAGGACGGGCGAAGAACTAAGTGTCGCGTCGATTCAAGAATCTAAGAGGAAGCCAAAAATGTATTCGAAGCTCTTACTGTCATCACTATTCGTACTGGTCGTTTTTGCATGTTCATCAGGCAGTTCATCCCCGCCCGCAACGCCGGGCACCGGCGGCACACAAAGCGCGGGTGGCACAACAACTACCGGCGGCGCGCCAAGCACAGGTGGCACCTCGACCGTTGGCGGTGCTCATAGCGCTGGCGGAATGTCGAGCACAGGCGGTGTGCCTGCCGCCGGCGGAACCTCCAGCGCGGGTGGGGCAACAAGCTCCGGCGGTGCGCTGACGACGGGTGGCTCTCCTGGCACCGGTGGTGCAGGAGGCACGGGCAAACCCAAAAAGATCCTCGCGATGACGGGAAAGACTGCCACAACGAAGCCCGTTTCGGCTGTTGCTGCGGCTCCCGTCACGAACGTAACGGTTGTCGTTAACAACACGACCATCATCAACATTTCGACCGTAGAGGGCGCGGGCGACACTGGCGACGAGACCTGGACGTGGTCCGCCGATGTCGACGGTGACGGCGATATGGAGTCCTGCACTGAGGTTGATGACGCTGAAACGGGCTATACGTTTCTCACGTGCACTGGGTTTGCTACGACGTGTGAGGACAACACAGCAATTCCCGACGCGATCCTTTTCGTTCAGCTGGCACCCGATGGAAGCTATTCGGTGGCCACAGCAGGCACGAATTTGTGCGGTTCGGGTGCTGATTTGCTGGGGTGTGACTATGACGAGCACGACGTAGAGCTGTCCTGTGGCGTCTGCGCCGTTGGCCGGGGCGGCGAAGATATCGTTTGCTCGCCGGCAGTTGGCACGCAGTGCTTGGACGACGTCGATTGCACCTCTCCAAACATCTGCAACGAGGGCACTTGCGAAGCGGCTCTGAGTATCCCCCTCACGCCTTCACCTCTGGTGGCCAAAGGGATCGACCATCCTGTTTCCTCCACCCCCACCGTGATCCCGTTCGATCAGCCGGACGTGAACCTCACGGTTCATGGCGTGAATATTTACATTTCGGTAACTCATCAGGCTAACTACGCTGGCAGCAATTCTTTTACTTGGACGGAGAATATCGACAGTGACAATGCGGTGGAAAGCTGCACGCAGGTCGAGGATACAGAAAACAACTCAGTATTCACGATTTGCGACGGCTACGCGGCGGAATGCCCTAACGGGAGCATTGTCGACAGTGCGTTGTTTACCGAAACGGCAGCCGACGGGAGCTTCACGCTTGGTACAGTAGGCGATCCTTGCCAGTTGGGCGCAGCGCCGTTGGCTGGCTGTGATTACGATGCCCAAGGCAATGAGCTGAGCTGTGGCAACTGCGCGCAGGAGGCATCCAGCGTGGCGATCAGCTGTGCGCCGGCTAACGCTGGGGCGTGCTCATTCGCTGAAGATTGCGTCGCCAGTGGCGGCACGGTTTGTAGCGCGGGGACTTGTCAGTAGGATTTAACGCGTAGCCACGAGCGAGGAGAGAGCCTTCTTTCTTCGCTCGTTAGCTGAAGTAAAAGAAGCTTACGGCGTTTCCGGTACAGGATGTGTCGGGACAAACTTCGGGGTGCTCCGGCTAGCACACCACATTGAGCCAAATGACAAAGCTCTTAGGCTCTGGTGCTGGTGATCCCGAGGAGAAAAAGGCCTGTTATGAGGCCATGCATTGCCACGAGGCCGTGGATGTTTTCCGTAGTCGTAGCAACACGGCAGAAAATTGGGCGACAGTCGACTGCGGCGTTTGGTCACTTAGGCGTCGGCATACGTACGGTTAGCATCGGCTGGTGAGCGTGGAGTTGCTCAAGTTCTGGGGTAACGGGGCCGCTCAAGACGTCGTCGACGGAGGCTTCGAACACCACCAAGATCGCCGGTCTTTCCGGCCACCGCCTCGCATAGCCTCTCATTTGCCCCACCATTCGATCGAGTTCCGACTTCTTTCGAAAGCCTCGTTTCAGTTCAAGGATAATCGCATTCGCAACAACAAAGTCGGCCTTACCATCGCGACGCGTTGCTCCCATTTTTACTTCACGCTCTAACTGGAGCTGAGGGATCGCCCGTTCGAGGTGCCTCTCCAGTGAATCCTGGTATTCCTTTTCTGAGGACCATCTCCTTGTCTTCCATTTGCTGAGCGCGGTAAGTACTTCGTGCACGAGCGTAACCTCTCCAAAGTCGCGTGCACGCCCGTCCAAGTTGATGATAGCCCCAAGACGGCGCGCTGCGTCGGTCGACACGCGTAACTCCGCCTCCGAGGCCGCGTGAGTGCTTCGTTGCCCTAGTTTCGAGAGCAACCAGGTGAGACCCCCCAAAACCACCAGGGGCCATCCAAACTCCGCCAGCTGGGCTGCGCTACCGCCCAGCGTCGAGTGCACCCCGATCTCTGATAGCGCCATGAAAGCCAGAGCCAATCCCTTCGAGGCGCCTAACACCGCCACACCACCTAACAGTGTTACCCAAGACAAGATTAGCCACCTCTGACGGCCGGTGGATTCGTGAAATTCGGTGAACCTTGCGCACAAGTCCACAAAGGCGGCGCGAACGCGCACAAGCACGAGGCCGCCTTGCCATCCCCCATCCTCGTTCCGCAGGCTACCGGCAAACGCAAATGCAAACAACCAGCACAGAAAGAGGAAAACAACCGTAGCGACCGCCGTAAATGGGCCCAGTAGGCGTGAATCGTCCCCTGGCATCGAATCGAGAAACGGCGCCACGACGCCCGAAGTCAGCGCCGCAATCGAAAGCACCCAGACGCGCTTGCCAGTCAAGAGTTGATCGAGCCTCTCGCAGGCGGTCAAGACCCTTCGTCCGAACCCGGAAACGCGACCGAGAGGGTCGAACGATTGCGCGAGCGAGGGCGACAGCGCGACTTCTTCGATGGGTTCTGCGATGGCGCCAGTACCGCTCGCTGCCGGTTCGGGATTTGTGTTCAACAAAGGGGGCGCAGACGCCGGCACGGGTGGCACTGGAACGGAGTGCCCGACGAGCTCGGCCGTTGTCAGCTTCTGGCTGCATCTCGGACATCGAATGTAGGGCGACAGCTTAGTAGCCGAGAGCGCCAGGGCCTGCCCGCACGCAGGACAATAGGTTGTGAACTCGGTTGTTGCTTCTCCCACGACAACCGCCGAGAATAGAAGCCCATGTCCGAGGAAAGCAAGCGGGTTGAGCTCGATGATGACGCGAACTCAGACGCTGACTACCGAAGCTCACCAACATGGCTGGCTGTGATCGCAGGTGTATCCTTTTTGGCTATGGCGGCGCTGAGTGTGCTCGGGCTGATGGCGGCGTTTAGGGAAGGGGAGATGAAGCCACAGGGTTCCGCGGCGGCCAGCGAAATCGTGGAGCAGCCGGCTCCGGTGGAAGCTGCACTTCCTGCACCAGCAGTTCAGACCTGCGAAGATGCCATCGTCACATACACCGGACCGTACGATGTTGCAGTGGTTCGACAAGAACCAGCGGGCCAGCAAATCGGTCAGCTTGCTCGCGGGTTTGCCATTCGAGTCTGCGACCGCGTGGCAACTCCCGGAACAAACATCGCGAATCATTGGCGAAGAATTTCGGGCAGAAGCTACGACGGCGCTTGGATTAGTGAAGCTGTCCTCACTTTCCAGAATCGGTGACGTTCCACTTTGAACAAGGTCGAGGGCGCCCCAAGACCCCACGGTTGGCAAGTGCGGTTCGGTAAAGGTGTTGCCCAGCTGTTGCCTTGGACCGCGTCCCAGAGCAACCTATTGCGCCGCGTTCCGTTGCGCTACGAACGCACCGGGTGTGCTCTAGCGCGACCAGGTTCCGCAGTGTGCCGCTTCTGATAGTACTGTAGTGAGCCGCTTTTGGCTTGAGAACGCGAGGGATCATGAGGCGGTGTTTGCCGGTTGTGGTCGGCAGGCCTCTAGAGGAGGACGCCTCGACCCGCCAGGCCCGAAGCCTCAAGGCCAGCCCCGTATCACAGTCCTGAACAGATGAACAAGTGACACTGTCTGTCACAGTCCACCAATATTTCGCTCCATGTTCTCGGCGCGGCTTGGTAAAAGTCGTTCCCAACCCAACCCTCCGACCGCTGGGTAACTTCTTCATCCAATGCGAAATGCCACGAACGAACAATACGAGCACGTAGTAACGATGGGGAGCAAGCTTGGCTTCGGGCCGGCTGTCGAAGTTGGAATGCCGCTTCCGGACGGAGAGGTTCTCGATAGGCCTCGCCTGGATGTTCTCTGGAGCCATCCGTCTTCGCCTCAGCGACAGGCTGCCCCGCGGTCGGTCGGCCAGGGGGATGCAGCGGACCTGGCAAACATACGGGTAAGGGGGCCCACACACAGATTTCTCGCGGTAAATGCCGCGCCCGAGAACAACATTCTCCGTGAACGCGCGGCGCGCCTCGTCCGTGCCCTCTTCGCCCGTCAACCTCTCATGCCCCTTAACATGGAACGGCTGGAGGCGTTTCGCGCGGTTCTCCAGCCAGACCTGCGGGCGTACTCGCCGCGACTCTTCGAGCAAGCGCTCTTTGCATCGTGCTTGCTGTCGAACCGCGTGGCCCGAGGGGACGCCACCACGTCGTCCTCGTTCATCGCGAACTACCAGTTCCGAAAAGAGGCAGTCGCATGAGAGTACTTGCGCTCGACATCGAGGGCTTTCGTGGTGTTCGCAAGGCCCGCGTCGTCTTCAGCCAGCACGCCGCACTCGTCGGACCGAACGGCTCGGGCAAAAGCACGATCCTCGATGCGCTCTCCCTCACGTTCGGCCGCACGCAGCTGGTGCGCGAGCTGACCGAGCATGATTTCTTCGGGAGCGCGCCCGCCGAGGCGACGCGATTCCGTCTCGTCGCAACCATTGGCGGCTTCTCCACCGAGGAACCCGATGACCACCACGAGTGGTTCCGCGACGGGCGGGGCGTGCCGAAGTGGTGGAACGCGAAGACGAATACGGTCGAGCCGCAACAGTCGGCCCACGCCGCAACTCTGTGCGTGCAGATCGGCCTCGCGGCGCGATTCGACCACGAGGACCTGAAGGTCGAGCAGCTTCGCTACTTCCACGACGACGACGACGCGGTGGACCCGTTCGACGAGGACGCCGTCAACCAGTTTCCGAACCGACTCCTCAACGAGATCGGCTTCTTCGTGCTACCCGTGCGTCGCACCTGGGAGGCGACGGTCTCCTTCGCGTCGGAGCTGTTCCGGCGTGCCGTCGCGACGCTGGGAGGCATCCCAGCGCAGACGTTGCTCGCCGAACGCGATCGACTTCGCGCTCCGACGAACCCACTTGAGGACGATGCGCTGCTGAAGCCGCTTGTCGAACGGATGAACGAGCAGTTCCGCCAACTGCTCGCCGATGCTCCGCAGCTCAAGCTCCGCCTCACGGCTACCGACTCCGAGGCGCTGCTTCGAGGTCTCGTGCCGCACTACGCCCCCTCGGGCGGGGCGGTGCTACCTGCAAGCCGGCATGGAACCGGCATTCTCTCGCTGCAGACCTTCGTGCTCCTGCTTGAGATCGGGCGCGAGCGTCGCAAGAAGGGGTTGCCGTTCATCCTCGCCCTAGAGGAACCCGAGCTGCATGTGCCTCCGGGCCTGCAACGGAAGCTGGTGGCTCAGGCCGTCGCCATCTCGGAGCAGACGATCTGCACGAGCCACGCGCCGCGTGTAGCTGCATTCTACCCCGCGACGTCGACGCTGGTTATCGACCGCGCGGGTGGCGCGCTGAGCGCGACGCCCATGCTGGCGAAGTCGCTTGCACCGACCGCAACATCTGTTGAGCGCAAACTGTACCTCGACGATCGATCACGCATCGTCGACGCGCTGATGCACCACCGGGTGCTCGTACCCGAAGGGCGCGGCGACCACGAGTGGCTTCGCCTGCTGTCCGATGTTGTGGAGACCGGGGAGCACGCGTTCGGTGCGACGCCCGACGAAGCCACGCCATTCGGTGCAGTCGTCGGTGTCGTACCCACGCACTCCTCGGCCGTGCAGGAGACGTACGAGGAGCTTCGTCGGCTTCATCGTGGCGTCGTGCCGATGGTCGATGGCGACAGTGAAGGGCAGAAGAAGCTGGCCGGGTTATTGAAAGCGACCAACGCCCCGAAGACGGTCCTCACCTGGCGCGAGGGCTGGGAGATCGAGGACGCGGTGATGTGGATTCTGAGCGCCGATGAAGCCGCTGTGCTCCCGCCGCTCAACGAGCGCCTCAACTGGAGCGCATCATCGGTCGCCGACGTGCTAGCGAAGTTCAAGACCAAGGATGGCCCGGGCCGGGCGAAGACCGACTATCTCGCCTACGAGGAAATCGCAGGCGTCATCCGCGACAGCGAGGCGTGCCGAGAGCGCGCTCGTCTCGTCCTCAACGCCATCACACGGGCCGCCCTCGGCTCTCACGCAGGCTGCACGGGGCTCGTGAAGGACGAGGAGAAGTCGACGGCCGCCACCACCGTCCTGCGGATTGAGCCGTGAGCGTAGAGTTCATCGAGGGCGGCGCGGGCACGGGCAAGACCACGATGGTCGTCGAGCGCCTCGGTCAGCGTCTTGCGGCCACGCCCCTCGGTGAACATCAGCGCATCCTCGCGCTCACGAAGATGCACGGCAGTCGTCGCCGAGTTCGCGAGCGGCTCCACGGGGTCGTGGGGCTGAAGGGCCGCTTCGAGTCGGTCACGATCGACAGCTTCGCGTCGCGCGTGATCACGCGATGGCGTTCGCTTGCGCGTGTACTTGCGCCGGGGGACCTGCCTTCCGAGTTCGACGCGCGATGCGCTCTGGCTGGGCGCCTGCTCGAGGAACCCTCCGTGCAGAAGTGGGTCGCGGTGTCGTTCCCTATTGTCATCGTCGACGAACTACAGGACAGCAAGGACAGCCAGCTTCGCCTTCTGCGCGGGCTAGCCATGCGGTGCGAGTGCATCGCTGCGGGAGACCCGTTCCAGGACCTCGACGGCGAGGCCTCCTGTCCGAGCGTGGAGTGGGCCCGCGAGCAGGGAGCTCGGACCGTGCTCGAGACGACGCACCGCACGAATAACGCGGGGCTGCTCGCGGCAGCATCCGCTCTGCGAAGCGGGCAGGCCGTCACCGTGTCCGGGGGCTTCGGGTTGAAGGGGGTCTCGGCGTGGGGACTCGGTGCGTACGAGGTCGCCGCTAAGATCTCCAAGTGGCTCAAGCTCGGGACCGTCGCCGTCATCACCCCCGTTCGCGCCACTCGCTCGCAGTTCGTGAGGCAGCTCGTCGAGCGCGTGCGGAGCGAGCCGCCGCTCGGACAGAAGTGGAAGGTCGGGCCGTTCAAGCTCCACTGGGAGTCAATACCAGACGACCAGATCACCGAGACCTGCCGTGAAATTGCACTGCCAGACGCGGACGATGCGCACGTTCGCATTGAGGATCTGACGCTTGCTAGCAAGGGGCGCTCCGCGAGAGTGCATTCGTGGCTTTCGCGCCAGCGCCGTCTCTTTGGTCGCACCGAGTTCAGCGCGGCCGAGCTTCGCGCAGTCGTGAAGGAAGTCGTTCACCAGGGGCGCGTCTTCTCGAACCGAGAGGAGCGTCGTCTCGTGGCGCTGACGATTCACCAGGCGAAGAACCGCGAGTTCGACCGGGTCATTGTGCTCTGGCCCTATGAGGTGAGCGGCAACGATGAACACAAGCGGCGCCTCGCGTACAACGCGATCACGCGGGCGAAACAGGAAGCCTTCGTCGTGGTGCAGGGTGAGGCCCGTGTAGGACAGTTGCCCTTCCTTGGCAGCGCCGACGCAGCCGCCGCCGGAGGACGGAAGCATACGCGTCGCGGCCAACCCTCGTAGAGCAGCCCTGCGGCATCTGCGCCGTTGGCCGGGGTGGTGAGGATATCGTTTGCCCCCCGGCAGTTGGCACACAGTGCTTGGACGACGTCGACTGCACCTCTCCAAACATCTGCAACGAGGGCACTTGCGAAGCGGCTCTGAGTATCCCCCTCACGCCTTCACCTTTGGTTGCCAAAGGGATCGATCATCCCATTTCCTCCACCCCCACTGTGATCCCGTTCGATCAGCCGGACGTGAACCTTACGGTTCATGGCGTGAACATTTACATTTCAGTAACTCATCAGGCTAACTACGTGGGCAGTAATTCCTTCACGTGGACTGAGAGTATCGACGGTGACGATGCTGTGAAAAGTTGCACGCAGGTCGAGGATACAGAAACAACTCAGTATTCACGATTTGCGATGGCTACGCAGCGGAATGCCCCGACGGAAGCATTGTTGATAGCGCATTGTTCACTGAAACAGCAGCCGACGGCAGCTTCACGCTTGGCACCGTTGGCGATCCTTGTCAGTTGGGCGCGGCGCCGTTGGCTGGTTGCGATTACGACGCGCAAGGCAATGAGCTGAGCTGCGGCAGCTGCCCGCAGGAGGCATCCAGTGTGGTGATCAGCTGTGCGCCGGCTAACGCTGGGACATGCTCATTCGCTGAAGATTGCGTCGCCGGTGGCGGCACGGTCTGCAGCGCGGGGACTTGCCAGTAGGCGAACACTCTTGGGATCACGAGCGCAGGGAGACGCTGGGGCTCCCTGCGCGCCGTGAGGGCTTGGCTCCGGAACCCATGCGTGCTGGTGACCTGATCGCTCGGTGAGATAGGCGGGAGCCGGCAGAGCCTTGCGAAAGAGGGTTCACGCCTCCACGCACCATGCGAAGAGGCGTAGGGCTTTCGCAATTTCTGGTGAATATATTCGGCATTTAAATTTAATACCCAATATCGCTCAAATCGGGCATGTTTCCCGCAGGAAAGGCATCTTGACCTTTAGTTTTTTTTGAACGAATATTTTTAATTCAAAAAATTGGGGGCAGGGCGGTCTTGGCGGGAGGGGGCAAAACTAGCGACTTCGTCGCCCGACGGATCCGGGATGAGTAGGTGGGCGGGCTCGTGTCGTTCCCCGAACCAGGCTCGATCCTCCCGTTCACCGCGCGGAGTCGACCAGCGCGGTGTAGCTGGGACGTCGCGGATCGGTATCGTCGTCGCGAAACACAAGCGCTTCGGTGTTCCACGCGAATTCGAAAGCGAGCTGAACACGCCGCCTGCTTCTTCGCGTATTTCTTGGAGAACCTCTCAAGGTCGTCGTCGTCCTTAACGAGCTCGACTTTTGCCCTGGTCAGATCCAGCACGACCGCGTGTACGTCCGCCAAGCTGGCGGCTCGATCTCGAAGCGGTCCATGTGGGCCGTGACACGATGGACGGCGGACGCGCACAAGTTTCTTGCTCAAGCCCGAGCCCGAAATGCCGAGCACCTGAGCAATCCGCCCAACCTCCGGATCTCGATCGATGTCGTCCCCGCCCCGCTTCACCTAACGCTTCTTTCTTGTCTCGTGGGTATGGGTGGTAGGCTGCAGGCGTCGGAGAGCCTCGGCTAGGGCGATCAATTCATCACGGCCTGGTTGCACGCGGCGCCCCCTAGTTCGTCGCGCGACATAGGTCTCCAGCGCCGCCGCAACGTCGAGCGTGTCACCATACGACCAACCCTGCTCCTCAGCGACGTCGGCGACGAAAGCCGGGATCTCCACGTCGCTCGGCCTCACGATTGGCCGCTCTGGTGTCTCACCAGTCAGGAGCCACTCGACAGACACCTCCAACGCCTTCGCGAGTTTCAGGTACATCAGGCCCGCCGCTGATGCCTGCCCTCCTTCGATTTCACTTACGAAGCTCTTCGAGAGTCCTGCCTTTTCCGCCAGAGCTTCCTGCGTAATGCGGAGCTCTCTGCGTCGTTGTTTGATCCGGCCACCAATCGCGACGAGGGCCGGGCCTCGATCGTCCGTCTTCATTGGGCTAAGCCTACAGCGATCTCGGGTGGCAAACAATCGCTATACCGGACTTGACGACTCCGTTGGCGATCCTTACGGTACGGCAACGCGCTGATTTCGACCTCGCCTCCTTACTTGTAGACACGTACATGCCGGCCCTCATCCTTACTCTTCATGGACGGCTCTCAAACTTCGTCGACTGGATCGCCCCCGATCCGGACGGCCGCGACGAGATCAAGACGCGGGCCAAGAAGATTCGGAGTGCCATTCGCGGTCAGGCCGAGGCGGATGGGCTCACGATCCGTTCGACGCCGAATTCGGGTTCGTTCGCTACCCGCTCCGGGCTCCGCCGTCACATGCGCGGCCACGCCGAGGTCGAGGGACAGGACGTGGATCTGCCGTTCGTCGTTTCACCGAAGAACAAGGAAGAAGAGCAGCTTTCGGTGCTGTTGCCCTATTTCGAGCGCTACGCGCAGGCGTCGTACCCCGACACCGAGCGCGAGATGAGCAAGAGCTCGGTGAAGCTGAAGTTCTCGGACAAGGTCCACTTCGATCTGGTGCCGATGTTCGGTACGTCAGACCCCGAGCGGCAGATCCTCGTACGCACGGACGGCGAGCGGCGTGAGACGTCGGTGCAACAGCACGTCGACTTCACGAAGTCGCGCACCGAGAAAAGCAACGCCGTAGCCGGGCGTGTCAAGTTCAATGAAATGCAGCGTCTCCTGAAATGGTGGCGGTGCTTCCGCGAGGACGATGCGCGCGTCCTCACGAGCGTGCCCAGCTTCCTCATGAACCTGCTCGCTGCGCACGCGTTCGACATCCGCGGCGTCCAGGCAACCTACGGTGAGACGATCGCCGACTGGTTCGGATTTCTGGCGCGGGTGGTGCGCCAGCGCGCGGCCGTCTCGTTTGCTGCGACCAAGCCCGTCGGGACCGCGACCTGGCTCGTTCAGGACCCGGTCAACGCGACCAACAACGTGGTCGACAAGTGGTCGGGCCTGATGTGCGACGAGTTCGCCGATTGGCTCGAGGAGGGGCGTGACGCCATGTACGAAGCCATCGCCGCCTTCAACGACGGCCGAGAAAATGACGGCCTGGAATGCCTGGTTGGCGTTTTCGGCACCCCCGTCCGCCATCACTCTGACGCAAAGCCATGACTTACACCGCAACTGCCACACAGACCAACACCATGACCGAGGCGCGCGTGCGCGTGGTCATGCAGAAAGTTGCCGCCAACTTGAACGCATTCGTCGTCGCGGGGCTGGTCACGGCTGAGCGAGCACGGAAATGGGTCGACGACCTCACCTACCTGCAGGTGGAGGGACAGCTTGAGTTCTTCGAGCTTCAGCTCGCCGGGCGCAGCTTCGGTTTGCGTTACACGATCAGCGCCGACGGATCCATCCATCAGGATTCCGCATCTGGAGGGATCGATGTGTACGGGCTCGCTGCTGGCACCCCAGTGCAGCTCTTTGCGAGCACGAAGCTGCCCCGCCCCCAATATGTCCAGGCCGAGCTTGAACGTCGGGGCTGGCACTTTACCGGCAAGAAATTGGAAGCCCCGGAGAGCGAACAGCGCGCGTTCTCGAGCAACGGCTACGGCTTGGTGCGCAGCAAGCTCGGGACATGGCCATGACCACCATCCAACTCCACGAAACCAAGCATCCGTCGCCGGCTTTCCAAGCGAAGTATGATCGCTTGGTGGGAATCGACGGCGAGAAGACCGCGCTACTGAACTACCTGCTCAGAGTGTTCGAGCCGGAGCGCCTTTCGACGTGGTTGAAGCAGCACCACGCGAAGGGCTTGCCGCTTGCAGAACGCTTGCACGACCGGGCGCCGTTCGTGATCTTGGGCGGTGAGGTCGGCTGCGGTAAGACGGAGCTTGCTCGCGCCGTTGGGACGGTCCTCGCGAATGCGATAGACAAGCAAGTCGTCACGGTGGAGACACCGTCCGACATCCGCGGCGGCGGGCTCGTGGGCCAACTCTCCGAGCGCATCACCGCAGCGTTCAACGAAGCGCGCGTCAAAGTGGGCAAGCACCGCGGCCTGCTCGTCCTGGACGAAGGCGACGACCTGGGCGCGAGCCGCGCCCAGTCGCAGGCACACCACGAAGACCGCGCGGGACTCAACGTCCTCATCAAGGAAATCGACCGGCTCTCGCGCGACGACGCCAAGATCGCGGTTATCCTCATCACGAACCGCGTGCAGGCGCTCGATCCCGCGCTCATTCGTCGTGCGCAGCTCATCCGGTTCAATCGCCCGGACGCGGCCGCGCGACGCGCGCTCTTCGAGCAGATGCTCCAAGAGGTGCCACACGGGCCCACCGACATCGACGCACTCGTCGATGCGACTGAGCGCCAGCCGCCGTTCAGCTACTCCGATCTAGTCGAGCGAGGTGCTGAAGCTGCCGTCGCTGCCGCGTTCGCGGCCAACGAACCGTTTTCAGCGTCAGCGTTGCGCGAAGCGTTGACTCAGCTCGAACCGTCGCCGCTCATCGAGGAACGCCCGCTGACCTAAACCCTTCGAGCAGACATGCCAAAACCCCGCCCCAGGGCAACCACCAAAGCCCAGCCCAACAGCGGCTCCCCGATCGAGGAAGTTCGTGGCATTTCTGACCTCGTGCGCATGCGCCTCGTGGCTTCGAGTGCCGGGCGATGCGAGTTTCGTGGCTGCAACCGCGACCTGCTCCAACACCCGGTGACCGGAACACCAGGCAATTTCGCAGAGGCTGCGCACATCGTCGCGTTCAAGGTCGCTGGTCCGCGAGGCGGCGGACCTCGACCAACGGACATCAACTCGTTCGAAAACCTCATGCTGCTTTGCGGTGACTGCCATCACCTGATCGACAACGCCGACAGGAGCAGCTACTCCGTTGAGCTTCTGAAAGAGCACAAGCTCGAGCACGAGGAACGGATCTACGCGCTGACAGCACTCGGGCCTGAGCAACGAACAACTGTCGTGCAGGTTCGCGGGACGATCGGTGGTCAGTCCGTCGATATTCCGGGCACGGACATCGAAGCCGCGCTCCGTCCGCGCTACCCCGCACGCCTCCCCGGTGTACTTGTCGATCTCACCTCGATCCAGCGCGAGAGCGCCTCCTTCTTCGACCTCGCCCGCGACCAAATCCGGCGCGAACTCCGTCCAGCTCTCCGAGCCGAGCTCGAGAGCAAGCGCGTTCAGCACTACTCCGTGCTGGCGCTCGCGCCCATTCCAGTCCTCGTCTGTCTTGGTCGAGAGCTGGGCAACAAGGTCAACGTCGACCTGTTTCAGCGGCAGCGCGACCCCGTTCGCGGTTGGCGATGGTACGAAGACGGACCGATCGTCGACTTTGAACTGCGTACGCTCCGCGCCGGGACCGCACCTGACTGCGTTGGCCTAGTGCTTTCAATCAGTGGGCGGATTGATCTCGCCTCCCTGCCGCTGGAGGTCGACAATCGCTTCGCCCTCTACGAGATCGTTCCTCGCGGCGCTGAGCCAAGCGTCGAGTTGCTGCGTCGACGGGAAGACCTGCTGGCGTTCCGGACGGCATACCGAGGCGCACTCGCGTCCATTTGCTCGGCCCACTCGGGACTCCAAACGATGTGCCTATTCCCCGCGATTCCCGCCCCCATCGCGGTTGCGTGCGGGCAGGAGGTCATGCCCAAAGCCCATCCCGCGCTCCGAATCTTCGACAATGTGAAGGGCGCCTTCAAAGAGGCGATCACGACGAACACCGAGAGCGAATTGTAGGTGGTGAGGCGATGAGGAACGCTGCTGCACGGAAAGTCGATGCGGCGGACATTGATTGTCGCAAGCCCTCTGCGCAGAGCGTGCGCTTGGGTCTTCAGATGTTAGGGTTTGGCGATGGATGAGCGGGCAGTCGTCCTGAAATACCTTGAACTACGTGCCTCGAAGCGGGCATCGGAGCGCTTTTCCAGGCGGTCTTGGGCCACGGGAGGTGGGTGATGTAGCGGCAAAGCCGCTCGAGTTGGCGGCGGTTGCGACCGTCGACGCGCTGTTTAGCAAAGATGCTGATGCCGCCGACTTCAGCTGTGGGCTCACCGGGAGGCGATGTATTAGAGGTAGCCTGTGGCGGCGAGGGCTGCGCAATAACGATGCGGAGGGCCGGCTGGCCCACACGCTCGCCTGAGACAGCAACACCTTGAGCCGCAGCGGCGTAGCAGGCAGAAAGGCCGGGCTCTTCTTGCTCCAATGGGTGCGGTTCAGCGACGCTGTGCGGATGCGAGTCGAGAAAACGGCCGTGCTTATCGAAGATGCGCTCCAGGCGAGCGCGCGTACGCGTCGCTATGTCTGCGACCTCCGCACGGGTCGGGGTCGGCAGAGAGTGGAAGACGAGCTTTTCCTTTTCAGGCGCTCGCAGGTACACGCCGTCGAGAGCGAGCACGTGGAAGTGCACGTTGAGTCGAAGGGCAGAATCTGAGCGCTGAATGGCGGCCACTGCGCCCCCTCAAAGGGAACCGTTATACCCCCAGCTTTACAGTTAGACTTGGAGGTTCGTGGGGGGACCGGGACAATGACATGCCCCTCGGACGTTGTGATCAGCTGTGCCCCTGCAACGAAAGCGGAGGCAACGTGCACTCGACGCCAGGCGTCGGCGAACGCGAAGTAACCAGGCCTTGCAGCATTCAGACCCCCAAAGTGCGCCTGAGCTCCGCCACGCGTTCGCGCTCCTTTGGGGTGGCCTTGCCGTCCGCTAGGGTCATTCTTTCAGCGATATCGAGGAACCAGCGACGGTATTCTTCGCTCGTTGCACCCACTGCTGCTAGTGCGGCGCTGACGGAGGCCTCATCGATGGCGCATGTGCGGAAGGAGTCGGCTAGGCGCTGAAGCTCGGGATGGCCGGGAGGAAGCAGTTGTGCCGTCGTCGCGTGAGCAAAGGCGACTTCCCCGCTATCCGTTCGGCGATCTGCCGCCGCAACGTAACGCATTAAGGTAAGGACGCTACCGGCGAGCTCCACCTGCTCATCTCTAGGGGAGGGGGCGTGCATGGGGATAGGAACAGCGTGCTCAGGCCGTGCCTCGATGTGAGCCAAGTGTGCTGGCGCATCGGAAAATGCTTTTTGGCCCAACGCGGAAAGCGCCGAACTGGCGGCATGAGCGGCTTGGGCGTTCGACGTTTGAAAGACAAGGTTCAGACCGTTCGAGGACTCGATATTGAGTTCGCCGTACTCCATCACGGGCAATTCTGCGTTGCCTTTGAAACGCAAATCTGGGCCGCCCTGCTTGTTCACATAGCGCCAAGTTGTGCCGACTCGGCGAGAATCCGAGGGTAGCCCCTCCTCTTCGATGAACCTCGTCGCTGCGGAGCTCACTACTAGGTGCTCGTAAGGAACGCCTGCAAGTGTCCGACCGTCCCACACCAGGAGTCGATCGGGCAGCATCACTACCTTCTGAGGCCCGGCTGGCACACAGTAGGGTTCCACGTTCAGTTTTACACGCGGTAGTGAGCCTGGAACCGAACGGATTCGAGTTCGCCGTATTAGATTGGATGCCCCCGCATTCTTCTTCTGATCAGTCGTCGCAACCGAGTGAGAGATGTGCCAGAGCCGCGCGGTGGAACCGAGGGAGCGGCCAACTTCGTTCGCGAGTGCGAGCCGCTCCACGACTTCAGTTTGGTCAACGTCATAGATGATACGTGCTGAGCGACGTTCGCGATCCCAAATGAAAATGGGGACAGCCGCGGCGGCTACAAGTATGCCCACGCCCAGCGGGGCCCCCGAGAACAACGCAGTCAGTACACCGGCTACCAGGAACCACGCAAAGAGGTTTGGTTTGCGAAGTCGGGCCTGGATTTCCTTGAGAAACTCATCGGGGGAGGAAAGTGCGAGGTCGGAGGCCGATGCGGTTGCTATCGCGCCTTCGTGCTTGGCCTCGTCACTACGAACTGGAATTGTTACGACGGACTTGGGCGCAAGGGGCCGCCCGGGCCCGTCGACCTTCGTTCGGTACTGGAAGCCGCCGCGCCCGACAGTCACATAGGTGCCACGTGGCCCGAAGTTCACACGAGCCCCACGGACGCCTGCCGAAACCCCAACTCCCCGAGTGGAAACATTTAAGCGTAGTGGCCCCATCTTCACAGACCGGCGAAATGACCACCCCATCAGATTCTCCTTTTATGCATCTTATGCACCACGACAGTCAATGAGCTTTCGACTCGGTTGGAGTTAACATGTGATGGCTGTGTTCGTCCAAGAGGAGAGCCGCAGGCACGTATCCCGAAAGCCCTAAGGCTTGCAAAACCCGTAAGTCGCGCCGCTTTCAAGGGGGAAGCAAGTCCCAACCCTGCATGGGTGCGTGGGGTCACAAACCTGGCTGCACACGAACGATCCACCTGGGGGCTGGATACATTGGAGATCTACTTGGCACTGGTCGTTGCTGGCCACGGTGCATGGCTGACTTGGCTGCTGGCACGTGCCGCAGGACTCACCGAGCGCTTTGGGTCCAGCGGCAACGCAAATCGAGGCGTTGTTCAGGTGGGTTCCCGCGCAACTCAATCCCTCCGGGCAAGGTGCTCCGAAAACGGTGCACGTTGTCAGGCATCTTCCAACCGGGCTGCCGAAGATGGAGACGCAGGCCTCCCCGACACCGCAGCCTGGTCCCCCTACTTCGCAGTACCGCCGGCACCGCATCGGGAGGGGAGCGGTCTCGCTTGAGCAGTGAAGCCCTGGTGCGCAATCATCGATGCCTGTCTCGTTAGTTGGTTGAGTGCAAGCTTCCCCTTCCGCCTTGTTTCCGAGGCTTGGCTTGCAAGACGCTTCGAAGCCATTCAAGCCCTCTGTTAGGGTGCACTTCGGGCGCTCAGCGGGGCAATTCGGCGCCGCAATAC
Source organism: Polyangiaceae bacterium (assembly GCA_033763455.1). GTDB lineage: Bacteria > Myxococcota_A > Polyangia > Polyangiales > Polyangiaceae > JBBRRP01. Next base: position 3,295 of record JANRKO010000048.1, on the reverse strand, counting down.
GACAGGACTTCACAGGGGGTACGGATCCCTGAAACACCGTGATGGAATCGGCGCGCCCGTCCGGGTTCTCTCCGTTGCCAGAGAAGTCGTAGACAGAAAATCGTCCAAGGAAATTCCTATTGCCACCAAAACTTGCGGACACAAAGCTCCTGCTCAGGCTCAAATTCACGGGGTCGCCGTAGGTCTCCGCGAAGCACCGCATGCTCACGCCCAATCCGAGCCCTGTTCCGGTTGCCCCGTTGAACGGTCGGTCGACGGACAAGTACTCCGACTCAGCCCCTACATCGGGCAACTTGTCTTGGTTGATATCGGCAAACTGAAGGGTTACTCCCACTGCCCACTGACAAGACACCGACGTCGAGAAGGCATCACAATTTGTGGGTTCGCCCAGCACTGATTTGACTTCAGCCATCGTCATTCCGACGCACGCACCACCAGCGCAACCCGCTTCAAGGTCTAAGGTTGTGCTTTTGGGGAGGCGCACGCACGGCGGTGCCCCGTTCACAAACGCTTGGACTGGCGTGACCGCCGGGCTGGTCACCGCAGGCATCGGCATGGGCATCGGCATAGGCGTAGCGGTGCTTGTCGGTTGCGAGCTGGCGGCAGGAGCGACCGGTGGCGCGGGCTTGCTCGGCGGGGTCACGGACGGTGATGGGTCAATGCTGCTGCTGCCACAGCTCGTTGAAACAAATCCGCAGAGAGCCAGCAGTGTCCTTGAGAGCCGCGCCGTACGCCCAAATTGCCTGACCCCCACAGACCATGCCCCATTGATATTAACCGCCCTCGCCATGGCGCCCGGTAGCACGTGGGGTAACTAGCCCGCAAGGGGCCTGCTCAGTGGGCGAGCTAGGCGGCCAGAAGGCGCAGGGAGGCTGCGGCTAGGTTCACGCCGCGGGTGGTGGTTGCTTGGATGGATTGTGCTGGCTTAATCGACGTTTGGGGTGGAGAGCGTAACAGAATGCCGCCGCGAGAAGGGTGACTTTCAACCACGGTACCGTTCATCGACGTGGGTAAAGGACTCTTCGACTGTAGTCAGCAGGTTGTAGCGCACCAGGTGCCCGAGGGCCGCAACACCGTCCCTCCAGCCAATCTTTTTACCCTGGAGGCGGGTGCGAGGATAGTAAGAGATCGGAAACTCGTAGACTCTAGCCCGAACCTTGGCCACCTTCGCCGTTAGCTCCACTTCGATGCCAAAATGCGGAGACTCCAGCCTCATTGACTTCAGCAGATCCGCGCGAAAGACTTTGTAACAGGTCTCCATGTCAGTGAGGTAGCATCCTGAAAGCAGGTTACTTGCGGTCGTTAGTGCTCGGTTTATGAGATAGTGATAGGTTCGGTGGACCTGGTTGCCGTCTTTCTTGAAACGGCTCCCGTAAACTACATCCGCTTTTCCCTCTAGGAGCGGCCCCAGCAGCATTGGGATATCGGCGGGGTCGTACTCGCGATCGGCATCCTGGATGACAATAAAATCACCCGACGCCTCCTGGATGGCACGAATAACAGCGGCGCCTTTTCCGCTTCTTGTCGGCTGCATCAGGAGCTTATACCCGTACGCCTCAGCACCGTTTCGAAGTATCTCTAGGCTCCCGTCCGATGAACCGTCGTCGACAAATATCCATTCGCGGTTGATAGGGCAAGGCGAACGCATCAGGAACGGGAGCAACTCTTTGAGGAGCGGACCTTCGTTATAGACCGGAACGATTACCGAGAGGGTCTGCATAGCAAATCGGGGAGTCACTTCGGAAGCGCGCAGCGATAAATCGGTAGCGGATTTCGAACATTCAGAAAGTCCAGGAAGATCGTTGGGATTAGGCCCGGGGGCGCGCCCGCGCGCAGCTCTTGATCCCAGCTTCCCTCAGACTGAGCTGGCTGGGCGGCATCTAGCGCGGCACCGAGGTGCCCCTCGCTGCGCGGCCACCACGGAACCGGAGGAAGGGGAATGGACGCAACCTGTGAGCACTGGATCGGAGCAAATGCCTCCTCTACCTTAAGCCGCAGATTTCCCTGCGAAATCACATAGAGTTCGTCGCGCCCGCTCCATTTCCTCAGCTCCTTCGCGAGCATACTTCCTCGTTTCGCAACGGGAACTTCGAGGAAGCGTCGAAGCCGTGAGCGGTCGCGCCCCGGCTCGAAGGGAACAGTCACCCCCTCGGGCACCATGGGCTCATCAAGCGCTGGCAGAAATGCCCCTGGCTCAACGAGCTTCCAGTTCCAGAAGTATTCTAGCGTCGCCTCGATGGTCGGATGCGCCAACACCAACGACTGCGCTGGCACATATTTGCGTACGGCCTCCTCGATCACTCGGTTGATCCCAGTTTGGTAGGAGATTAGCCGGAACTGATGGAGTCCATTGAGACCTTGCCATGATGCTTGGAGCGCCACGGCTACAGCAATCACAAGAACGCCTATGCGCTGATTCAGAGCTTGAACACTTCGCCATAGCAGCCACCCAGCGGCCGCAAAGTAAAGGGGAAAGGTTGGCATGATGAATCGCATGGTGTCTTCGGGGGTCTCGGGCGGCGCCCAGTAGTAGGCGGCGTAGACCAGAACTTGCGCCGTGGCAGCTGGCAGGGCGAGGGCACCAAAGGGAGCAACTGGCCTGGTGTCCAGCATGAAAAGCATTCCCATCACGCCGGCGACGAAAACCGGACCGAGGCCGTTCGTCAGCAGCAGCCGCGAATACTGAACCAGGTGCGTCCAGAACCAAGGCCCAATCAGGGCCGATTGTTCTCCAGAAATCGAGTACCCCGTGCGCCAGAAGGCCCCGAACCCCACCTGATTCCGGAGTAGGAGCAACGCAACCGGAACCAGGAAGCTAGAGAGTGCGATGCGCCGTACGGGCCATTCGCTTAAACCCCAGCGGTTGGAGCGCAGCAAGTACACAAAAGGACCCACCAACAGCACGGAGTCCGGGTACCGCACTGCAGGGATAGCTCCAAAGAGGAACCCTGCGAGGGCTATGCGCCACGGAGTACCCGTTTCCTCCCACGCCAAAAGCAGCGCGCATCCCCAAGTGAAAAGTGCGGCGACAGGCATGTGCGCAACGGGGTTTGCCACGCGACACAGAAAAGTATGATTCGTGACAAGTAAGATCATGCCCAGGAGAGCCCAGCTGCGGCTGGTGAGTCTCGCCATTAGGGAGTAGAAGCCCAACTGAAGATCCCCCGAGTTGGTGGACACCCAAGAAAGCGCGAGAATGCGCCAGGAGTGATCCATGGTCAAGAAACATCAACGAAGGAAACGGCGAGTGTTCACGCCGGAGTTCAGAGCCGGGGCAGTTCGGCTCTGCAAAGTC
>JANRKO010000047.1:0-233528 GCA_033763455.1 Polyangiaceae bacterium | reverse complement strand
GTAGGTACTGCCGCCGCACTGAGCGCCACGCGGGCCGTTACGGGGCCGGCGAGGAGGCGTACGCTAGCTGTGGTTGAGTCGAGGCCGTATTCGCCGCTGAGCCATTCGGTGCCTCGGAGCTCTAGGGAGTCGAAGATGTAGAGCGTATGGTTGGTGGTGGCGTTCGCGGTGGATGTTTTTATGACTCTTTGGCCGCCACTGTTGTAGGCGTACGTGAGCGCAACGGCGGGGGTGCTGCTGAGGGCTCCGGTGCTGGGGGACGCGGTGACCGAGAGTGTTGGGGTGTGCTTGGACGTCAGGTCCCAGCGCCGCGCTTTCTTGAGCTGGCCGACTTCGTCCCACTGGTAATCGAAGCGCTGCCAGCAGGCGCTCAAGGCCGGAGCTTCGGGGGCTGGGAGGCAGGGGCCGTCGCGCTTTACTAGGAGCCCTGTGAGGTTGCCGGCGTCGTCGTAGGCTGCCCCTAGGTCACCCTTGGTGGTCGTCGTGATGGTGCGATTCGAGGCGGCGGTTAGGCGGTAGGGAAATTTGGTGGTGCCGCCGGCGGCGGTGCCGTTGGTGATGGTGCCTAGGGAGCGGTCGTAGAACCCGTGGAGATTATCATCGCTGGATTGCGTGTTGCCGAGCCAATCGTAGTTGTAGGATTGGCTCCCTATGCGTTCTGAGAATGAAGTTTGCGCGGCGGCTGTGGCTGTGGCCGGCGGGGGCGGCAGCTCTGGAGCTAGGGGGGATTTCCACGTTGCGGAGTTCTTGTAGGTGTTTTGAGTTAGGACCAGCCGGTAGAGATCATCGTAGGCGAAGGTGCGGTCAACGGGTTGCGCCGATGCGGGCCAATCTGCGGGGTTCCGGTTGTCGGTGATGCTGGTTGGGTTGTCGACCTCGTCGTAGGCGTAGCTCAGATCTTCGAGCGGGAGTTGCTGGGTCGGTTCGTCTGGGGTCTGGGCCGGCAAGGAGGACCAAAGTTGCGGCACGGCGCGCTCCGTCCCAACGGTCGCCAGGCGACGGCGGGAGTCGTAAAAATAGCTGCGTTGCGTGGCTGCGGCGTCCCCCATGGTAAGCTTAATCGGCAAGCCATCGGCGGCGTATTCGGCGCTTTGCAGAAGCGTGCCGTAGCTGCTGCCGATGCTCTGGATACGGCCTGATTTTCCGTACACGTACGTGAGGTTGCTTTGGCCGTTTACCGTGAGGTCAGGGAGGGTGGCCCCTGTGCTCTGGCTAACGATACGGTTGGCGGCGTCGAGCGTAAAAGTACGGGTGTACCAGCGGGGGGCGTAGCGGTTATTGATGGAGGAGTTGACCGAACTCGCAGCGCCATTTTTGGTGACGCGTACGGCGACTCCCGTGACGCGATCGCGGGCGTCGTATCGAGTTACGGTCTTGCTGGCGCGATCCGAGACGGAGACCATCTTGCCGAGCAGGAGGCTGGGCGTATTCCAAGGGTTGTTCGCGCCTTGAATCGAGGAACCATCATCCGGATCGGGGGTGTCGTAGCGGTAGAGGATTTCAATGCCCGCTTCGCTGCCTGCTGTGAACACGGGCGTTGAATACGCTGCGTGGACGCCGTTGACACACGGCGAATAGTCTTCGGACGTCAAACGACCTGCCGCGTCGTAGGTGTAGTTGACGCCGCAGCCCCGAGCGTCGCTGGTGCCGACGATGTCGCCTGCGCGATTGTAGGCGTAGCGCCAGGCTTTCAGCGTTGAGCCGGGGCCGACGTTGGCGGCCGGGTTGGGGTCGAAATTCTTCGAGGTATTGGGCTCAACGTTGAGCACCATGCGGCCAAGCGAATCGTACCGCATCCAGCGCACGACATCGGGGCTGCCCTGGCGGCGGCGCGTGATCACTTCGGGCTCGCCAGTTGGAAGGTAACTCGTGATGGTGAGGCGTTCTTCCTTGACGGGCCGGTTGACGCGCTCTGTGGTGATGATGGGGCGCCCGTGGCCGTCTTTGGTGGCGGTCGCAAAGGAGTCGCCGGACAATCCGCTGCCCAGATCGGCGGCGTCCCAGAGATCTTGGCTGAGCGCGTGGTAGTCCGTTCGTAGGTTCTGCGCGCCATCCAGGCCGTAACTTGCAACGACGCGGTCGAAGGCATCAAAGAGTGAGCTCTTGGATGCCAGCGTAGTGGGGGTACTGAGGACGGCCCGGCTTGCTATGGTGTTGGAAAGTAGGGAGCTCGGGTCGACTGCGACGTAGCGGTTCTCGTACGCACGCTTGGGCGAACCGTGCCCGTTGTAGATCGTGACGCCACTTTGGATGTACTTCTGAGAGAGGGCGTCATCGAGCGTGAGGCTCAGCAGTGTTCGGCCGAGGCCATCGGTGAAGCTCCATGTTTCAGCGTAGGAGTTCACGGCGGGTGTCGCGCCGTCTTGAGTCAAGACCTGCACGGCTGAATACGGCGTGGTGCCGAGGCTGGCTTCGCTTGGCAGAAAATATTGGATCTTGGTGGTGGGGAGGGAGCCGAGGACGCCTGGAGTTGCCGGATCGACGGAGTAGATTTCCGTGATGCGCCCGAAGCTGTCGTACACGAAGCGCGACGGTTGCTTCGTCAGGCTTTTGGCTTCAAGGATGAGCTCCATGCCGCGGTCGTAGACGACACCGTCGGTGGTGAGCGGGAATGCGCCGCAGCCATTTTGGGCGACGGCTCCAGCGAAGGTTGTTTCAGAAAGCGGCAACTGGGCGAAGTCGGAATCGTAGGTGATGCTGCGGCAGCGGCCATCAATGCCCGTTGTGGACACCAGGTTCCCGAAGCTGTCGTAGGCGTTGGTGGAGGCCACGAATTCGCCATCGGCGGCGGCTCCAGTGGGGGCGGGCGCTAGGGTGGCAGTTGCGTTTGTGTGAAAGCGATCGAGCGCCAGCGTGCCGGAAAGCGTGGCCTTGACCTGGTAAACCTCGCCAGTGGGGAGGTAAGTGGTGGTGGTGTCTTTGCGGTTGCCTGCGTGGGCACTGCCCGTTACGTACTCGCGGCTCTTGCGCCAAAGCCAATCGCTACCGGCGACGAGTTCATAGGTAGCGAATTGGGAGATGGTTTCCTCCGTGCCGAGTGCGCAGCCCTCAATGCAGCCCTCGTTACGGGACTCGATCTGATTGCCCACGGCGTCAAAAAATTGGTGGGCGCGCGTATGTGCCGTGCCGGTGGTGGCGCGGCGTGCCACGGTGCGCGTCTCGGCGGGGCGTACGAAGCTGGGCGTGAGGTACACCACATCTTCAAGGACCACATTGCTCGCTGGCGCTGGCGTGAAGGGGGAGTTGTCGTACAGGTAAGAGTCCACCGTGCGCGGTAGCGCGGCGACCACGTTCCTGCCGTCACGGCCCGTATAGATGGGGCGAAGCTCGTAGGATGTGTGTTGCGTAGACAAATAGGCGCCACCGGCGTCGAGGGTTTCCACCAACACGGGCAGCCCCTTGAGCGCGGCGCGCCAGTTGTCCTTCCAGCGGTTCTCGGGGGCACACAGCGCGGTATCGCTACTTGGGCATTCTCCGAGCAGGAACGTAGAACGCTGAATAGCTGTCTTGGCGGGCAAATCCGTCTGCGCCACCGGATCCCCGAGCTTTCGGGAATCCGCCTGGGAAAAGCCTCGGAATTCGCGATCGCGCCCGTCGTACACGGGATCGCGGTAGACGTATTCGGTAACGTACGCTCCGCCCGGGCGACCGATCGTTTGTAAGTTATCGTAGACCGTGGAACGCGTAACAACGGGTACCACGCTCGGAGCTTGGCTCGACCATTTGTTGCCGGCTTTTTCGGCGTCCAGCATCACCTGGGTGGAGGTGGAATATTGAAGCTCGGTGTTGCTGCCGAGGCCGTTCGAGATGCTCGTGAGCACGTAAGGGCGCTTGCCGCCCGCCAGATCGATGTAGCGATATTGGTAGGCTTGCCCCCAGAGAATGTCCGGGGTGCCGGAGCCATCGATGTCGGTGAGGCGTGCGAAGTGGGCAGCATTGGGCAGTTGGGGCGTACCGCTAATGGTGACGCGGGAGGTCCACTTGAGGCCATTGTCGTTCAAGTAAATATCAACGGCGTCGAAGCGCACTTCGACCAAATCTGCCAGGCCATCGCCGTTCACGTCGTTCAGCATCAGATCCTGAGCGTCAGCAACACCGAACGTGGGAGCCGTGGCCATGCCAATCGCACGACTGGGCGAAACACTACCCGCGGTGCAATCAGAGCGGGAGCCCGTCCCAAAAACGCCGTTTCCGCGCCCCGGCCAATATTGGATCTGCTCGGAGCGCACGCGCACGATGTCGTCCAGGCCGTCGCCGTTCATGTCGGCGACCTTCACATCCGGATCCGAGAAACGCACAGGAGTGGAGGCCCAAGGCGCACAGGTGCGGATCGGTTCAAGAGAAATCGATGCGGTATCAGCACCCGTCCATTTGGCTTGCCCAAACTGACCGTCGCCACCTGGATAGCGACCAAGTGCAAGGAATGTTTGCCATTCGGTGGCGCCACTGAAGACAACATCCACCAGGCCGTCGCCATTTACATCCATTACGCGCAAGTTCGCAGCGTCGCGCGTGAAATCGATCTTGGCGTTCTGAGCGCCCGCCGTATCCACTTTGCGCCCAGCCCAAACCCACTTGTTCTGTTGCCAAAGCGGCGAGAAGATGGAGTACTGCTTCACCTGTGGCATGTGCACCAAGTTGATGCGCCCATCCCCGTCGACATCGAGCGGGGTAACGTTGGTGTTGCTGAGCTGCAATACGTTGGAATCCACCCCGAGGTTCGGGATCACGCCCATGGTTTTGAGGTCGCGAAAGCCACGGCTGCCATCGCTCGCTAGGCCATTTTCAAACAGCGCAAAGGCTCCGCCGTACAGGCCAGGGGCGGTGACCACCACATCCGGCAAGCCGTCGGAGTTGATGTCCATCAGCTCGGTGAGTGTTTCGTCCAGCGAGTGCGGCGGGCTTTTCCCCAGATCCCGCACGCTCGTGTTGAACGGCTCAAAGTTGAAGCCCTGCGAATCCCGCAGCGGGGCAGCCCCGGAAACTCGCTCATAGTCGAGCTTCAACGGAGGCAAACGGGCGCAATTGGTGCTTTGGGCAACGATGGGGTTCCCTCCAGCATCGAGCGCATTTTCGGGCACCTCGCCGCAGCGGCCTTCCACCTGCACGGAGGTGAGGAGCGACGTGTGCGTGCTGGGGTCGTAGCCCAAGTGATAGCGCCGCACGAGGGTTCTCTGGGCTCCAGCGGCGACAACGAAGGGCTTGCTCGTGACGTCGACGCCCGTTAAGCGCAAAGAGCGTTGTGTGGCCCAGCCCGTCCGATACGAAACAACACTATCAGGCCGTGGGGAATAGCTGAGTGCGGTGTGGTGCGCGTAGGTGCTAAGATCGGTTGTTGTGGGCGCAGATGCGGGAGGTGTGTCGTAAATGTGGCTCAGGTAGAGCGTGCCGCCATCGCGCAAGTAACGGTAAACCACAACGTTGAGCGGGAATACCCAGCCCACAGGGTTAGTGGTGAAGTGGGTGTCATAGGCGCGGACGAGCTGCCAGCTGGAGATTTCGCTCGGCTTATCGGGATTGAATTCGAGCGCGTTGTTGTCCCCAGTACCATCGCGGGGGACACCAAATTCCATCACTAATCCGTCTTTGGACTGCACCACCCACGTCTTGTGGTCCCAGGACCAAAAGAACCGCGAAAAAGAGCCCTCCATGCGGGGGCGGAAATACTGCCAGCCTGCGTAACCGATAAAGGTTTCGGTGGGGGCACCCGCGCAGGTGTTCGTCGACGCGACGGTGCAAATGGGCACGAGCTCGGTGGAGCCAAAACGAAAATGATCCTGCTCCGCGTGCCAATCGGCGCGGTCATCGTAACTGGGCGCACCGCGGTCGGTTTGTCGATCGATGGAGGGAGCACCCACGGACCATCCCATTCCGGCATCCCCAAACCCATCCCCGGAGTTGTAACTCAGCCCGAGCTCAGGCTGCGCGCCACCGCGAGCTTTCGGCAAATGAAAAGGCACGGAGAATGTAGCGACGCCCGTGGAAAGCTGAGCCGAAAAGCTTTCCCCCATCCCCTCCACACTGCCCGCGCCTTTCGGCAGCGAGATGGCTTGCGAAGCGATAGCTGCGCCACCTTTGGGGAGCGCCGCGAGTGCCTTCTGCACGTCAGTGAGCCCGGGCAGGGCTTCGGGCTTCTTGTCTTTGTCGGTGGTGGCGGGAGGGGGAGGCTTCGATGCGTCTGAGCTGGTGGGCGCCGGGGCACTGGTGTCGGCCGGAGGCGCCTCGGTGCTTGCTCCCTTGAACTTCTCCGCAAGGGCCGCATTGGTGCTTTCGTTGTATTCGCCGATAGCGGCGCCTTCGGTGGGTGGGGAGGAGGGGCTCGCTTCGTTTCCGGTGGCGCTTTGCGCTTGCAGGAGGCGCGGATGCACAACGCCGAGCAGCGCGCTTAGCCCGATAGCGGCGAACGCGAAGGGCGTGAGCGGACGAGCCTTGCTCCCTTGCAACTTATTGGGCCAGTGCAACCCGCTCATGGCGCTGCGGATCCCGGCGTGAGCGGACGGTCATTGGCGACCCAGTAATCCTGCTCCAAGAGTAATTGGACCTGCTCGATACGCTCGGGGTGCACGTCCGTACCTAGGTTCAGTACGAAGTCGTAAACACCGTCGATTGGCCTGCCGAAAAACTCCCCTCGGCCAATGTTTGTGATGCTGGGAAGATTCCAGCTCTGGGTCACGGGGTTGAGCCACTCTTCTGCGGCCAGTGCCTTGCCTCCCTCAATCACGCCCGCGGGTATCGCAAATGTGCGCCATTCCTGCGTCTGGCTCGCCACCCATGAGGGGCCAAGATGCTGCATCGAGAACGGTACGAAGGCGTTGGCCACACAATCCTGCGGGGAAGGCGCGCTGTTGCAGTCGCGGATACCCGTTCCCACCAGGTTCACGGCGAGCCGGCGCCAACGCACATTGTAGCGATTTGCAAAGGGTTGGTTGAATTGAGACGTGGCAAGCTGCCCCCACGGATTCAGGAGAAACCTGTAGCGCGCCTGCGAAGGGGCACTCCCGTTACAAGCTGTCGCCAATGTCGACCCCTGCGCATTCACAATCGAGGCGTTGGCCAGAGGATGGGGGATCCAGGAACTTGATCCTGGGCAATAAAAGGACCACGCCTTGGATCCCGCAGAAAGGCGGCGCACGGTCGCATTCCCGGCCGGGTCTGACAGCACCGCTCCGTCCTGATAGCTATCCGGCCCTGGCAGCGCCAACACTTCCGAATCGGGCGAAGCCACCGATGTTGGGAACGCCGTTGCGTAACCCTGAACGAAGCGTTCTAGGTTACCCACGTAGTCGAGCAGTTTATTGGGGTAAATCCCGTCGGATTGGCCCCCCTCCGGGGTAAGGCCCACCGCAGCTGGGGCATCAAGATCCGATTGATAGACCTCATCTGCCCACGTAGATGGCGCCTTTACAAATGGCTGATCTTGGGTGAGCTCAGACAGATTCACAACAAAGCGCGCCTCAATTGCGCGCCTTGCAGCGAGAGCCATCACGCGGCCACTTTGCAGAAGCGCTCTGGCCCGCCACATGTCGTAGCTGCCAAATGCTCGGCTGAGCCCGAAGCGTGTCTTCACCCCCGCGGCCTCAATGAGAGTTTCCAACCCAGCTCGGCTATCCGCCTCGGTGGCCTGGGCCTTCAATCTCTCTAGCGCCGCGTTCGACTCGTTGAGCTCGGAGAGATAGTGCGAAAGGTCCGTCAGCGAGCTCGCGACACGGGAATTGGCGTCGCGCACTGCTTCCAAGCGATCTAACAATCGATCGAGCATCTCTTCTTTCGCTCGATCTTTCTGATGTACCAGCTTTTCGGCTGCCGCCCCGACCACCTTTAGGTAGGCTATTTGAAGTTTGTTGGCAGCTACTGCCGCCGCCTCTACGGTCTCGTTGGCAGCTTTCCATGCTGCAAGAGCATCGCTGCAATCGTTGGCTGCCGTCGTTGCGGCCAAACACGGGCCTGAGCCGCAAGCACTGTTGGCAGCCTGGACGCGTGCGATCTTGCTCGGGTCAAACTCGGTGGTGCCCGATGAATTAGGGCCATACCAGTTGACGAACGTGCCCTTGTCCGCATCGTACCACGGTTGGGGACCGCCGGGGGCTGGCTTGCACACGGATTCGGCGTGAGCCTTGGCCGCGCGATAGTTATCCCAGAGCGGCTGGTCTGCCTGCGCCCGCTCCAGGAACGCTTTGGCCTCCGGTATAAGCGTTTGGCCATTGGGGGTATTGGTGCGTAGGCCGCATTTGTATTCGATATCGCTCAGATTTGCCGGCATTCCCTGCCAATCCCCGCATGGACAGTTCAGTTCCCCAGCATCGTCCTTAGTACAGCCGAGGTCTGTGTTGATCTCGTCGACGGTGTCGTAAAAGGCCTTCGCCGCGAGGTCGACATCCTTGTAGACGCCGGCGACCTTAGTGCTCTCGGAGATGGCCAGCTTGATGCTGGAGGACGCTGCGAGCTTGAGACCCTTGAGTGCATTCCACTGCCGAATGAGCACTGCTTGCAGCTCGCTGCCTGCGTACTGGCTGAAGGATTCGATGCTTCGGTCTCTGGCTTCATACACTGGTTTGGCGAGTTGGAGCTTGAAGGGAAGCGCACCGGCAATAGTTTGGCTTTGCGTAATGCAGATATCCTTTGCGATCTGGGTAAGATCGTTGGTCGGCCGGTTCGGTAGCCCATTCACATAGAGCGTATTGAGTATGTAAATCGTATTCCCTAGCGGTGCACCGCTGACCGTAACATTCGCGTCCGTGCAGTTCGTATCCTGGCCGGACCCCTTGAACGCTGTGGGATCTGCATAGCCCGTCATGTCTGCAGTTCGCCAGAATACCGGTTTGCCCAGGTCACAATTCTTCGACGCCCCGCAAAGAGACTGTTTCTGCAGATCCGCGTTGCCCTTAGCCTTCTGTTCCGCGGCGTCCAAGCTTGCTTGGTCAACGGCTTGCCGTGTGAGGCTATCGATTGCTGTCTTCACCGCTTCGGTTGCCTGACCCGCGGATTGTTTCGCGGCATTCAAGTAGTAGCGGTAGCTCTCTTCGCCCGGGGCACCTCCCACCAACGAGGCGTCCGCTGGGGGTACCCAATCATTGGGCAACCCAAAAGCGTCGTACTTCGGCTTGGACCAATCAGCCGACGAAACCTCCATGGTTTGCTCCGCAATTGTTCCTAAAACGCCACCCATAGCGATGTGCAGAGTCCCATAATCGCCTGTTCGAAAGAGTGACGTGTACACAGGTGCAGAGGCAGGGCTCCCAGGTTGGCTTGGCGGGGTCTCGACTAGGAAGAGGGCTTCTCCGCCAGGGGCCCCGCCGGTAATTTGGTTGAAGAAATCATAGAAGCTGTAGGTAGTGAGTCCTTCTTCGGTGAACTGGGCTGGCCAAAAAACAATTGCACCGTTTCCGTAACTTTTATCCTCCGGGGTAGCCACAAAGAGGCTCGCCAGATCGTTTCCTTTTGTCCCATAAAACGTGGTGGTTTCGGGGCTGACGGCGACCGTCTGCAACAGCCGTTTTTGCTCGCCATAAGCCAATTTCGGGGCGGGGTCCCCTGAGGGGAGGGTTATCTTGATGATGCTCGCCGAGGAGTTGTTCACTGCTCGGGAGCAGCTCGAAGTAGGAGGCAAACCGAGTTCTGTGCACTGTGGGGATCCTGCCGGAAATGGCGAATAGTATGTCATGGGGAACGATGTCGCGGAGCGATTCCCTATAGCGACGCCGATGTCGTGCAGCACCGGACGCGCGCGGTCGAAGAAACGCGCGGCCAGTTTGGAGCTTAATCCTTCGAGAATGCTCTGGCGGACCAGAGAAAGGACCTGAACTGCCCCGGCCTGGCGTTGGGCTGCCCAATTCTTTCGCTCAAGCCCGGCCGTCCTCTGTTGGGTAAACAAACCAACCTCCGCAGGGTCATTCGCCTGGTAGAGGTCCCACAGTGGTAACACGGCTTGTCCATAGGACGCGGCTAACTCGTGTGCCCGGAATGGGGAAACCGCAAACTGGGGATCCATGTGGAGCCATTCCTCCGTTGTCGCCGCCGACGACGTGAGGTGCGGATTAACCGTGGCCTTGCCGTGCTTTCCCAGAAGGTGAAACTGCCCCTCAAAGAGGGCCGGATAAAGGTTGGCCCACTGCCCCGCCTGGATCGGATCGGTTTTCACTCCGACTAATTCGCCGATCGCCCCAGCGAACGAAGTTATCAACGCCGTCGCATGCTCGGGTTTGATCCGTTGCTGCTTCCACAGCAAGTAATCCGCGAATTGGTCGGGATACCGCGGAACCTGCTGCCACATGGTGCCGTCCGAGCAATCAGTGGCCGCCGAATTGCTCTCACACGCCTTCTTCCGTAGACCCTGTTCCACTGCACGGTAAAGCCTCTCTGCAGTTGGGTCGATGTCGAGCCCTGAAAGATCAGATGAGGGTCTTAGGTAAAGCGCATCGGCGCTACGGGCTAACTGCAGCAGCGTTTGGATCTGGGGATCGCGGATTGCATTGCCCGCAAATGCCGGCGGTGCGCCTCTGACTGTGGCCCTGCCACCAATGGCCCGGCCCGCGGGTGCTGGTCCATTTACGGGCCCAAGCGGATCGCCTCCGCCGTAGAGCAGATTCATGAGGCGCGTGCGCGCCGAACCTTCCCCCCAACGCTTGGTTGCAGCGTTTGAACTATTTTCTGAACTCCAGCCCGCCGCCGCTCGCCTCTGCAGAAACCGCGCGTACTCGTAAGTGACGTCCATCAAGATGCGGGTCGCCGTTGCGAAATCGTCGCCCAAGGTGCCGAGATGACCGTCCTGCGCCCGAAGTGGGTCCTGAGCCCATGAGGCGAGCGCATCAAGATCTGGACTGGAAGCTCCCGTCGGTAGGGACAGGTTCATGGCAAATGCGCGTCCGACGATGGAGTATCCAATCGCGGCCAGCTGGGCTCTTTCGCGAATGACGCCAAGCATTTCCGCCTGCTGATCTTCGCTGGCGAAAAGCATCTCGGCGCTACTGAGCTTCTCACGGAGCCTTGCGGCCATGCAGAGGTTGAGCTCAGGGTAGGCGACGGAGTTATTTGCCCAATACCAGTTGCCATTTGTGAGCTTAAATTGAACACTTGCTAGTGCGGGGACGCTCGGCCTGCCTTTGGCCGTGCCGCTGACGGCCGGACGCCCAGTGCGTGTGTCAAGGTTGCACTCCGGAGTCGCGCGGCTGGCACGCCACGCAGCGTTGGTGTCGTATACTATAGGATTGTCCCCTACGTGCCGACACGCAGCCTTGTCCATTAAGCCCCAAAGCTTTCCGAGGTACGCGTCCGGTTGGGCGCCGTAGTCGATAGCCGTAATCCCAAGGCGAGCTCCCGACGTGCATTGTCCCAAAGCGTCCGCCGCCATGAGATCGACAAGGCTTCCATCCCATGCCGATTGCGCAGGCGCTATCGGCACAGGAGCGATCGTGGCTTCCAATGCAGTCTTCGCCTTGACCGTGATCGGGATGGGCACAGAGCCCATATTCGGTATCTCGCCTAGTGCTTGCTTGGTTGTTGCGGGTGCCTTCTCAACGTTCTGCGAACACGCGCTCAATACCAGTGAAAAAGCGAGGCAACCAAGAGATCGAATTGGGGTTGTCATTATTCAGCTCCTTCGATCCAGACGCAGCGAAACGCATAAGAAATGCTGCCAGCGGTGGCTTGATCAGCCTGGGCAGCCCCGGATGGCCCGAAGGGAGCTTGCGGAGACGTGCGCGGAGGCAGCGAGCTCAACCCGGCTATTTGAGCTGTGTAGTTCCTAGTTACAAGGCAGGGTTCGGTCGCGTCTGCGCATAGATTATAGGGGCTAGCTCCTGACCCCAGCATCAGTTCGGCGTCCGAGAGGAGCACGTCTTCCATGCCTGTGGGAGAAGCACCCTCCGGATGCGCGTGGATCTTGGAGAACCTGTTCTCCCCCTGGCAAGCTTGAGCGTTCCGAAGCAGCTCACTATATGGGCCGGGGCGATTCGCTTGGCGCCGCAGGTTTTGGAGATCGTCCGCGGAAAGGGCGTTAACGCCTGCAGGATGCTGGGAACACGTCGGAGCATTGTTGCCCCAGGGGTATTGGGTTACCGACGGGCCGCGCGCCGCCAGAAACCACTCCGGCAGGCTTGGCAACTTCGCTCCAACCCACGCGCAGTAGGCTTGAGCTTGAGTTGGATCCACACACAGCGCCACCGTGGTTTTGGGGTCACCCGGGGGTTGCTCGCACGCTGCAACTAGCTTGGCATCGCACGCGCCCGCCTGAGTGCAGCGCTTAACCTGGTCGACTGTGACCGGATGCTTTGAGATTCTGAAGCCCGCGACATCCACTTCCGCTCGCAGTGCTCCTGGGTCGAAGCCAATCGTTACCTTAGAGGCTCCGATGGTAATACGTGCCCCAATAACCTCCGGCGTAGGTGGCACGTGCCCGTACGGTGCTTGCTCCTCCTTGCCGCATCCAATTGCGGAGATTGCCACCAACAGCGCGCAGCTGGTGGCGGAGGATAACTTGATGTCGAGATAGAAACGCATATTCATTCCTGCTTTCGGCCCCTCACGGCGCCACCGGGGCGCTGGCCCCCTGAATAATGTTTCGCCCATTGGCAACCCAGTAGTCGTACTCTGCGAGCAGTTGGACTTGCTCTAGCTGTTCCGGCCGCATCTCTTTAGGCAGCTCTAGAATAAAGTCGTACTGGCCATCCGTGGGGCGGCCGAGCAGCTCCGTGCGACCGACACTTTCGACAGCACCCACGTTCCAACTGTGTTGGACCGGATCTAGCCACTTTTCGAGGACGAGCGCTTTGGCCCCCTCGATGACTCCCGAGGGCAGATCGAGGCCGCGCCACTCTTCACTAAAGTCCGTAATCCAGGAGGGGCCGGTGTGAACCAGCGAATAGCGGAGGAAGGTGTTTGAATAGCAGGCGAGTGCGTCGTCTGAGCGGGTGCAATCGTTGATGCCCGTGCCGACGAGGTTGGCTGCGAACCTTCGCCAGCGAACGTTGTAGCGGTTAGCGAAGGTTCTGTCCCGCAAGCTTGTGTGGAAACCCCATGGATTGAGGGAGAATCGATAGCGAGCTCGAGTGGGCGGGCTCCCTGCACACGCTGTGCTCAGCAACGCGCCGGGGGGCGCATCTGTGTTGAGGGAGAGGCCAGCTTCAGGATGTAGTACCCAGCTGCGGAGCCCCGGGCAGTAGAAGGACCACCCTTTTGATGCGGAGGAGAGCACTCGCCGCGTCACGAGGCCGCTGGCCGTCTGTATGCTGATGTCCTCGTGTTGGTCAGGGCCTGGCAGTGAAATGATCTGGGCATCCGGGCTTGCAATGGCAGTGGGGTAGGCGATGGCGTATCCTTGAACGAATCGCTCCAGGTTGCCTACGTAATCCACAAGCTTGTTCGGGTAGATCGCCCCCTTCACCTGCGCTGGCCCTGCGGTTAAGCCTACCGCGCTCGGCACGTCGAGATCTGAAGCGTAGATCTCGTCCGCCCACGAGAAAGGCGCGACCACAAAGGGTTGGTCCTTAGTGATGTTGGAGAGGTCCACTACAAAGCGGGATTCGATTGCGCGTCGCGCTGCGAGCCCCATGATTCGGCCGCTCTGGAGCAGGGCACGCGCCCGCCAGATGTCATAGCTGCTGTACGCTCGCGCCACCGCGAAACGTTTCTCAACCTGGCTTTCGTTGAGCTGCGCCTCAAGCTGGGCTCGATTCTCGGCCTCATCTGCCTCACTCTTGAGCGCTTTCAGGCGGGCGCGGCTTGAATAGATTTGGGACACGAAACCGTTGATTTCGCCGATGTGGGCGGCAAGCTCGCCGTTGGCCCCACTATCGCTGTTCAGCCGATCAAGCATGAGAGCATCGTAGGAGGCTTCTGCATTGGCTTTGTCCGTAACAAGCTTGGTGCCGGTGTTCCCCTCCTGCAGCAGGATTGTCTTCTCCTGGGTCGTGATTTCATCCCGTCTTTTCTGGATTTCGGCAGCTAACCCGCCGTCGCCATCGCTTAAGCTCAGCTCTTGCAACCCTGGGAAGTCGCTTCCGGTTAATCCCCATGCTGCATGGATCGCATTGTCGCAAGCTCTCTGCGCATCTTGGGCAGCCGTGCAGTCCACTGACCCGCACTCAGTGAGCGCGTCTTGAACCCGCTGGTTCTTGAGGTTGGCATGGAGTTTTTGCGTTACACAGCCAGCGACTTTGCCCGGCTCGCACCCCTTTAGGTCCCCTCCCAAAAAGTCCACCGGCGGGCCCCCTGTCGCGCATAGAGTAGCCAACTGGGCCTGAGCGTCGAGCAGCGGTTGCAGTTCCCCGAGGCGTTGGAGCCGAAGTTCAAGGAGCTGAGGAGGCACATAGCCAGCCATACTGCGGGTGTCGATCAGTTGCTGGAGTTCCTGCTGGGTGTCGTCTCGAACTTTCTTGGCCAGATCCACGTCTTTGTAGGCCATTGCAACTTTCGTAGCCCGCCCAGGAACCGTATCTTTAAGTGCCTGAACCGACCGCTTTAGGCTCTGGACGGCGTTCCATTGGCGGACAAGTTCAAGCTGAACCTCACTCCCTTTGTATTCGTCGAACGTTGCGCTCGTGGCGTCGATCGCGTCGTACACGGGTTTGGACAGTATCCATTTCGAGGGGATGGCCGCGAGGATCGCTTCGTTGCGCTCTACACAAACTACTCCTGCTATATCGGTCAGACGCGTTATGGCCCCGCCCTTGTACGTGGTCCGCTCCAGCATACCGGGGACTTCTATCTTCGTGCAGTCAACGGGCGTATAAAGCCCAGCGCCACTCACTATTTCCGGCCCGTCCGGGATTTCGCAGTTTCGGCTCTCACCGCACAGCGCCTTCTTTGTCAGATCGGCAATGCCTCGCGCTTTCTCATCAGCAGCAGTCAAACTCGCGGTTTGAACGGCCTGCTCGGTGAGGGAGTCGATTGCCGTTTGGACGGCGCTCGTAGCTTGCGAGGCGGCATCTTTCGCTGTTCGGAGGTAGTAGGCGTAAGACTCCTCGCCAGGATTTCCGCCAACTAGCGAGGCTTCCGCAGGGGGGAGCCAATCGGTGGGAAGGCCGAATGCGTCGAATTTCGGCTTGGACCAATCGACCGCTGAAAGCGCCATCGTTTGTTCGGCGATGCTTCCCAAGGCACCTCCTGATGCCATGTGGTAACTGCCCGGGACTCCGGTTCGGAAGATCGCTTCATAGCTGGCGCTCGTGCCTTCGCCTCGCACCAGGAAAAGCGCTGAGCCACCCGGTGCGGGTTCGTCCACTGTGCACAGGTAGCGGGTACGGCCTTCGACTGTTTCTGAAGGAATACAGGGGGCCTGGCTTAGTGCAGTGAGCTTGCCGCGATCAGTTCCGTAAAACGTGGTCGTTTCTGGGCTTAACGCGACTGTCTGCAATAGGCGTTGCTGCGGCCCGTACGAGACTCGTGGAGCGGGTTGGTCGCTGGGTTGGTAAATTTCCACGACAGTTCGGGACGTGCTGGCGCTTGGACCTCCACCAGGAAGGACTCGCGGGCATTCAAGATCTGAGAAATTGATCGGTGCACATTCTGGCCAGAACACATATTTTTTCTGGCGATTGGGTGCCAGGGTGAGCGTGCGCTGCCCAATTGCTGCGCCAATATCTCCAGCTGTGCTCTTTGCGGCCGAGAAGAAGGGAGCTGCTCTGCCGTTGCTCAGACCGTGGAGAATAGCCGCTTGCGCGTACGCAAGCACGGAAACCACCCCGGCCGTTCGCTGTTGTTCCCATAGCTGGCTGATATACTCTTCTGCCTCGGGCTTTTGAGACCCGTGCCACTGAAAGTAGCCTGCGTCGATTGGGTGGACTTGCTCGGCATTATCATCCCAGAGATAGAGGGGAAGCAGTGGCGTGGTGTAAGACGTCGCCAGCTCATTAGAACTAAACGGAGTGACGCTGAAGTCTGGATCGAGATGCAGCCACTCCTCTTGGGGTGAGGTGGGATCTGAAGGGTCAACCCGCACGGATAGTCGCCCATGCTTTCCCGTGAGGTGCCCGATACCTTCGTACAGCGCGGGGTAAAGCGCTGCCCAATTCCCGGGCCATGCTTGATCCGTCTTGATTCCCACCAGTTCTCCGAACCCCTGGTTCAGCGCAGAGATCAGGCTTGTGGCCTGTTGCGGGGTGATTTGGTAGCGCCGCCAAAGCGCGTAGTCACCGAAGTTATTCGGATATGCGGCGGGGTCGGGCATCCTTGCCTTGAGCTCATCGTCAGTACACGGCTGCCGGTTCGCCGCGTTCACGCAACTTTCGCGCATCAACTTGGTTTCCACGGCACGGAATAGCCTGCGTGCGGAGGCTTCCACGTCGATTCCCGTCGGGGACACGGCGGAATTCGGCTTCAGGAAAACGGCATCCGCCTCGCGAGCTAGGCGGAGCAGGACTTTTACCTGCGGGCTACGAAATGATTCGGATACAAAGGCTGGGGGGGCATTCCTAACCTTGGCCGTTCCGCCGAGTGCTCGCGCGGCGGGCGCGGACTTCGGGTCCGGAGGTGCGGCCTTCAGGGGGCCTAATGGATCCCCACCTCCATACAACAGGTTCATGAGGCGAACGCGCGCGGAGCCTTCTCCCCACAAGGCTTGAGCACGCGGGACGCCTGCCTCCGACGACCAGCCCGTGGCGGCCCGCCGCTGTAGGAACCGCGCGTATTCGGTGGTGGAATTGATGAGAAGGCGGACGGACGTTGCGAAGTCTTCCCCAAGGTACTTGAGACTATCGCCGTTTGCTGGATCAGCTCCCCACGTCTGGATATCAGAGAAGTAGTACCGCTTTGTCGGGCGATAAGCCGGTGGTTGGGGCATCATCAATATCCGAGCTAGTTTCGCGTACCCGAGCGCAGCAATTTGCGCGCGTTCTCGTATGATGCCGAGAAGCTGTGCCTGTTCGTCCTCACTGGCGAATAGGATTTCGGCGCTATTTAGCCCTTGCCGAAGTTGCATAGCGAGGCACAGGTTGAGGTCTACGTACGCGAACTCATCTACTACGTTGCTGTTGTCGGGGAAATCGCTGAAGGCTGTCGTAAACGCACGTTTTGCCGGGTCTCGCACAAATGCATTGAGCCCGGTGCGCGTATCCAAGTTGCACGCGGGGTTTCTGCGTGACTCACTCCAACTCTCGCGATCGAGCTTGCCCTCCGCGTTCCACGTGAAGCAGGAGGCGCGGCTCATCAAGGTAATAAGCCGCTTGATGTAGACGTCCGGCCCGTCTTTGAACTCGACATAAATGTAATTGCGCGCATTGTTCTTCAACGTGCACTGCACGAGCGCATCGGCCGCGATAAGATCTGCAAGCGAGCCCTCCCATGCAGTTTGGGGCGGCGACGCGACGTTCGGGTCCCCCCCAAGTGCAACCGGAGTGGCCTTCAGCGGGAGCGGTACGAAGCCGGTCTTCGGTAGGCTTTGACCAAGCCGACTCTGGAGGGTGGCAGCTGCAGGTTCTTGCTGGCTGCTGCAGCCCAGAGCCAAAACCAAAGCACCTGCGATGAGTGTGCCGACGACGTGGCGGTAAACGAGAGAATACTTCATGGTGCTGTTCCGCCATCCTTCCAGACGCAGCGAAAAGCGTATTCCGGGGCAGCCTGGCCGCCGCTCGGGTCCGCTGCGGGCTCACGTGCCCGGTCCTCAATTGGACCGAGATTCGAAATCACCGCATGCCTGTCACGATAGATGAGGCAGGGGCTGGCTCCGGAACAGGCACTCACGGGGCTCTCCGGCTGACCCATCGCGAGCTCGGCCGGGGCGAGGAGAACATCTTGCACGCCGAGCGGCGACGCTCCCTCAGGGTGGCCCTTCACGGTGAGGCTTCTGGCTGCGCTCCCGCAGTCTGATTCTTGGGCGAGGAGCTCTTCTAGCTTCCATGGGGAGCCCGCTCGCATCTTGAGCGCAGTGAACTCAGCTTCGGAAAAGTGCTTCTTCCCAAAGGGATGCCGTTCACACGTGGCCGCTTCGGTGCCCCAGGAAAAAGGGGCCACATTCGGACCGCGTGCTGCCAGGAACCACTCCGACAGGTTCGGAAGTTGCCCTCCTGCCCAAGCACAGTATTTTTGTGCGTTTTGCACTCCGACGCAGGTTTGAATGGCTAGCTCGGGCGCAGAACCTGCGCTGAGTTCCGCGGCACAAGTGTTGAGGGGAGCACCGCAGGCGTGAGCTGCCACGCAGGCTTGATACTGCTGCTGAGTAATCGGGTGTGTCGATATCCGAAAGGAGGGGAGCGCAACCTGTGTGCGGAGGGTGCCGTCCGCGAACCCCAGGGTGACACTGCTCTGCGGGATCTGCGTTTGGGATTGAGTAAGATCTGGTGGAGCCGGGCGAGACGAAGCCTCTTCGCGCCCACAAGCGACGAGCGAAGCAACGCCGATAACTAGCGTGCTTCCACTGCGCCAACGATCAAATTGCATTCTCTGCTCCGGGCGTGCATCCCCTTGGTTTTTAGCTGAATTGGGGAGATTGCGTTTCATAACTATCCGAGTGCTCACACTGCGTCAATCGAGGAGGTTTTTGGCGTTCGTGTGATTGTTAACTATTGGCTGCGTCGTTAAGGGTAAACCCTGTGGTGCTGTTTGTTTCCGTACGGAAAGAGTCTCCAAGGGGCACAGTGCCGACACGCTTGACGGCTAGCCTCCCCAAAGCGTCATGCTGAACGGGTCCCTCCCGCCTGAAGAAAGGGAACCAAGGGTGCCGCTTGTAGTTCCAAAAATAATGAATCCACCGTTGGGGACGGTGTAGGCACCTCGAGCCAGGTCATCGAGCGGAGTGCCAAACTGGTGAATCCAGACTTGCCGCCCGTCCTTCGTAAGCACGCTGACGTAGGCGTCTTGAGGCCCTCCCAAACTAAATCCCGGCAAGCTTCCTTGGGTGCCTCCCGCGACGAAGACCTCACCGTTGGGGCGTGTGCCGACGGCATAGGGTATGTCATTGCCCGCGGAGCCAAATTGTTTTGTCCACAATACATCTCCCCCAGGTGTGAGCCTGCGCACAAAGACATCCGTTCCGCCCAAATTCGTGCCGGCCCAGGTCCCCTGGGTCTGGCCACCGAGGAGCAGTGTACCGTCACTGGGGTCCTCTGAGACGACAGTGGCGAAATCCAGTGTCGGGCCCCCAAACTGGCGTACCCACGACACACTCCCGTCGAGCGTCCAGCGTGCAATGAGGGCATCCCAGCCGCCGAACGAAGCTGCGCCGGGTAGCGCCCCTCCGGTGAATCCAGCTACGTAGAGTGATCCGCCCGAGCTTACGAGCGCGGCGTATGGGGTGTCTGCTCCGCCACTTCCCCACTGTTTGACCCAAATGAGATCCCCCAAGGGGGTCCAGCGCGAGATGAAGATATCGCCGGAGCCCTGCTGCACGTTGCTCTCGCTGGCGCCATCCGTTTGTCCAACAACAAAGATGTCTCCGCTCACGGGGTCCACAGTAACAGTGGGAATCCACTCATCGGCAGATGTTCCCCATTGACGAACCCAGTTCAAGGACCCGGATGTAGACCAACTCGCAAGGAACACATCACGGCCCCCATATAACGCGACCAGCGCGCTTTGTGTCAGGCCAGATACGAGGACGTTGCCGGTGAGATCCGTTGCGACACCAACACCTTGATCGTTTGCTGGCCCACCTAGCTGCCGTGTCCACTGCAACACGCCGTCAGAGTTGGTCTTCGATACATAGGCATCGATCCCGCCGTTGCCAGCTGGCCCGTCCATTACCCCGTCAGTTTGACCTGTCAGGTAATAGTTGCCCATGGCATCCTTCGTGGCGCGAGAGACACTGTCCGAGCCAGATCCGCCCCACTGATTCACCCCCAGCTGCTGCACTGGCGTCAAGTCCGCCGTTAGCCTGAGGAGAGTCCCGGTGTCTGAATTGGCAGCTCCCAGGTTCCCAAGTGTGAAGCCCAAGAGTTCCGCCTTGTTCCCCGGGAGGAGCGTTAGGTCAAGGGCTTTATCTTCAGCATTGCTGCCCCAGTGGCGGTGCCAAACTTTGGCGCCGTCGCTCCAGAATTGCGTGAGGAAGATATCGCTTTGGCCCAGGTTGGCGTAGCCATCCATGTCGCCGGAGGTGAAACCTGTGACCCAAACATTGTCGGAGGCGTCCAGGGCTAGAGCTGTGGGGGTGTCCACTGCCAAGCTGCCCCATTCGCGAGCCCAGAGCTCCGTTCCGTTGGTAGGGCTAATCTTGGCAAGACGCGACTGGCCGTCGCTGCCGAGGATGCAGTTGTCCGACCCGTTCCACGAGGATGCGAGCAGAAGGTTCCCCGCCGAGTCGGTGGCAACATTCTCGCCCTGGTCATCACCCAAGGAACCCCACTGGTAAACCGCGCCCAGCATCCCAGTTGAGGGATCGATCTGTGCGAGGAAGACGTCGCGGCAGCCGGCGTTCACTGCCGCCCAACTGGAGGTGGTAGGTCCTGTGATCCACAGTGACCCATCCGCCCCAAAAGTGGCGCTCGTTACCCATTCATCGCCACCGGAACCGTATTGGTGAACCCAAAGTAGCGTGCCGTTAGGATCGAACTTCGCTACGAAGGCGTCCGCCTTGCCGGCACTCAAGTTGCCAGGGAGCGTGCCCTCGGTGCTTCCGACTAAGTAGATGTTACCCTGTGAATCAATGGCGGTGGCTGAGCCCAGATCGGACGCCACTGTGCCTAGCTGCCTAGTCCAAAGTTCTGTGCCGTCGCCGCCCCAGCGCGTGACAAATGCATCAGCGAGGCCCTGGGTGGTGTTATTCGGGAGGGTTCCAACCGTAGTGCCAGCAACGGCTACCGAATCGTTTAGGGCAAGTGCGAGCGAGTGTCCGCCAGCTAAGCCTTCATCGCTCGTGCTGCCCCACTGGCGGGTCCAGAGCGGTGTCCCGGCGGAGTCACGCTTCGTAAGGGTGATGTCGGCACCGTTGGTGGTCGAGATAGGGTAGGACGCGCTTGCCGGCGGCGCTGCAACGATACCGACCGTGTACTGGTTACCGTTGGAATCCTTGATGCCCGAGTGGTTAACGGTGGCAATGGTGTTCGCACGCAGCAAAAAATGCTCTGGAGGCGGCGTGAGGTCCATGAAGGCTAGGAAGCCGTCTTGTCCGCCAGAATTGGTGGTCCCGCCGAGCGGCCCCGTGGTGAGTCCAGCTGCGATCGCTTTGTTCTGGAATACGTCGACCGTATAGCCAAGCTCGAGACCTTCGGAGCCCCAGTTACGAGTCCATGCCTTCGTGCCGTCTGGGGTCACCATCGTCACTGCGGCGGAGCGGTCGGCGCTGCGTAGGACCCCTTCGAGTGGCGGCGGCGTATTGTTCATTGCCGCCAGTACTCCGCCTTCGGGCGCAGCTGCCAGACGGAAGACGTTGCCGCTCACGGTGCCGTATCCGAGAACGGTGGTCCAGATGTCAGTCCCAGAAGCGAGATCCAGTTTTAGGACCATAGGGGAGGAAGCGAAGCACCCCTGAGTCAGGTCAGGGACTCGCGCAAAACCGCCGGAGACGTATAGCTCGCCTCCGCTGATTACCACATCTTGTCGCCGGTCGAGCCCGGGCCCTAACGGCCAATCCCGATTCCAGATTGCCGAGCCGTAGCCTGTTTGAAGCTTTCGAACGAAGCCCCCTGAACATTGAGCTCCGGGAACGCCCTGCGCGCCAGCGGTGTAGCCAAGAACGCCCGAAGCGATCAGCGCTCCGTCGGGGGCAATCGCAAGCCCCAGCACGGAGTCCGTACCGACGCCGCCCCAGTGTTGGGTCCAGATCATGTCGCCCGCCGCATTGAGCCTGTACACGACCGCATCACGGGCGTCGGAACCAGGAGCCTGGCCCCCCACGTAAATTTCGCTATCGGAAGCGACTGCGAGCGCGAGGAGCACGTCGGTTTGCGCGGTCCCCCACTGTTTGCTGCGCACCAGATTTCCCGCGCGGTCGAGGGCGAGGTACACGTTGTCGTTATCACCGGCGGAGGGACCAAACCAGCTGCCTTTCGTGTATGCGGCTAAGTGAATCATTCCCGACGGAGAGATTTGGAGTCGGTTGGGCAAATCGTCTGCTGGCGTTCCAAGCTGAACGCTCCAGATCGGGCGCCCTTGAGGTGTTACCTTGCGTACGTAGACGTCGGTGCCGCCACGTGAAGGGCCGCACATCGCGCCGAATGTATAGCCAGAAAGAATGACATTCCCGTCACGATCGTATTGGGCCTTTGCCTCATCGTTTGCGGCGGTTCCGAATTGCCAAACATTGCCACTCTTGTGGATCACGTTGGGAACACCCGGAGCCGCGTCGATGGACGTAAGGAAGATGCCGTTTGGTCCAGGAGCATTCGGGAATTGCCCCGTGGTGAAACCCGCAACGATGGCTGTGCCGTCAGGTTTGATCGCCAGGGCGCTCGCGGCTTCCTCGCCGGAGGTGCCCCATTGTTGACGCCAGAGCTCGCAGCCGTCTTCCGACCATTTGGCTAGGTAGGCGTCGCCGCCGGCCGAAACGCCCGTGGGTGCGAACGCTCCGAGTGCGCGACCGCCAACGAGAATCGTCCCGTCAGGGCGCGTAGCGAGCGTTAGGGCGTCGGTGGCCTCGGAAGGGAAGTGGCGTGTCCACACTTCTTCACCTGTGGCGCCGCTGACCTTTCGCAGCACAGCATGGCCGCTCAAACCGCTGCACGCAGCGTCGTCGGCGAAACCTGCGGTGACAAAGTCCCCGTTGACGTCGATCGTGCCTTTCTTTGCCCAATCGCCCCCGGTGGAGCCCCATTGCTGCTGCCATGTCAATGTGCCATCCGCGCCGTTGAGCTTTGCTGCGAAGGCATCGCTGCAGCCGGCATTGGCTTGCGTGAGAGCGCCATCTGTGCGCCCGGAGATGAACAGGTTGCCCTGCGGGTCGAGCGACGCTCCCGTCGCCCATTCTGCGCCAAGGGACCCCCACGTCTTACGCCATAAGGTGGCACCCGTTGCCGATAGCTTGAGAACGTCGATATCGCCGGTGGTGTAGCTTTCGCCGCCCGTGCCTCCGGATAGGCCCGCCACCAGCGTGGCGCCCTGGGGATCCACCTGGATGGCCATGGCGCTGTCGTCGTTTTGGCCACCCCATTGGTAAGCGCCAATGAGGGCACCATTGGGGCTAACCTTCAGCGTGAAGGAATCGCGAGCACCCGCGTTGTTCGTGAACAAGGAGCCCTTGGTGTCTCCGACGAGTGCCACGTTTTCATTCACGTCAATTTGCAGATCGTGCACCCGCTCCTCGGCAAGCGTTCCCCAGGTGCGTGACCATAGCCAGGTGCCGTTGGCGGACCACTTACTGAGGACAATGTCGCTCTGGGAGGCGGCTGCGGAACCAGTGGTGGCGACGTAGAGGTTGCCGGCGCGGTCAAGGGCCGCGGCTTCGGGCGCGCTCAGCGTTTGCAGGGGGCGGTTAGCGTCGCCGGCGGAATTGGATTGGACCGTGGAGCCAGAGCTGCCTGGCAGGGCAGGTTGGGCAACGTAAGTAGAGCCTGCTGGGGGAGCAGTTTGTGGCGCTTCCAGCGACATCAGCCGCGTTCGGTGATCATCGCGCAGCACATCGCGGAACACGTAGATGGAGCCAATGGCGCCCTTCAGGAACTTAGGCACACCGCCCGGAACGTAGGAGCCGATGTCCATTGGCCCGCTGCTATCAAGCAGAGCTGCCGGAGGAGGCAGCCACACGTGTGGGGGAGCTTCGATGCTGTTGTCGACAACGGGCGACATGCGGACACCGTCGCGGTAAACCTTCATACGCTCCGCAACTGGCAGGCTTCCGTCAAATTCAAATGCCCAGAAGTGCCACTGGTCGTCGATTGGCGTGGAGGCTCGTGTGAAATTGTACGAAATAGCGGTGCCGGCGTACCAGGCGAGCATGGGCCCCGAGGCACTCATGTACTTTCTGAAAAGAAAGCGATTGCCTGGGTGCCATTGCGTGAGCACGTCTTCCTCACGCGGGTTGTTGGGCTCGTCAAACTTCACCCAGAATGCGTACGTGCCCTTGTTTGTCCAACTCAGGCTGGGCGAATCCGGAGCCTCCAAATATTGGCTAACGCCGTCGAACTTGAAGGTGGGCGCCCCGGAGTCGTAAGAGAGCGTCGGGCGTTTGGTGGCAACCGTTTGGCTCGCGGTGTTCCCATAGGAACTTTGATCCACCACCGTGGTGATTGCGGAGTTGGCGGCAATCTGCACGCCTCGCCGCGGCGAAAGCCACTGGACCAAGCTTGGCTCGTTGCTTGGAGTCCAAGTGTCTGGCGTTCCCAGCGGTGCGGAGAGCATGCGCAGGCGAGTGCCGCTGTCGAGGTTGACCCCACCCAGATCCCCTTGTGTGAACCCTACTAGCTCTGCCTGTTCATTGGGCAATAGCGCCACGTCGAACAGTCGATCATCGGCGGGGGAGCCCCACTGCCGACCCCAAACTTGTTCGCCGTTGGCTTGGAACTTGGTGAGAAAGGCGTCTGACCCCCCGTGGCTGAAGTAACCAAAAAGACCTCCCTGCGTGTAACCTGTAACCCAGCCGCTTCCGACGTCGTCGACTGCTAATGCTGTGGGTGTATCAGCGGCTGAGCTGCCCCATTCGCGAGCCCATATTTCGGCTCCGTTGGGGTTCAACTTGGTGAGCCGGGCCTGACCGTCCCCACCGCCAGGGCAGTTGTGGGAGCCATTCCACGAGGACGTGAGCAATACTTGCCCCGTCGGATCGACGTTAAGATCTTGGCCGTTGTCATCGCCTGCGGTGCCAGACTGAAAGATGCCCAAAAGTGTGCCGTCCGATGGATCGATCTTGGCGATAAAGACATCGCGACATCCGGTGTTCACGGCGGCCCAAGATGAGGTCGTGGAGCCGGTAACCCAAAGGTCACCGTTCGCACCAACTGCTATGGCTTTCACCCACTCCGAGCCGATTTCGCCGTACTGGCGCGTCCATTGCAGTACACCCGTGGGGTCGAACTTGGCCACGAAGGCGTCCGTCTTCCCAGCGCTCAGATTACCCGCAAAGGTTCCTTCGCTGCTTCCAGCAACGTACAGATTTCCTACCGGATCTACGGCCACGCCCGATGCGAGGTCCGCACCGGATGTACCAAGCTGACGTGTCCAGAGCTTGGTACCGTCCGCGGCCCATTTGGTTGCGAATGCATCGGTCAAGCCCAGGGTCCGGTTGCCGTCGATACTCCCAGCCGTGTTCCCGACCACAATGACTGTGTCATCCCACGTGGTCGCCAGTGAGTGGCCACCGGTAAGTCCTTCGTCCGCAGGAGAACCCCATTGGCGTGTCCAGACGGTGCCTCCCGTAGCATCACGTTTGGTTAACGCTATGTCGACACCTTTGGCGTCAGCGGGCGCACCATAGGCTCCCGCGGGTTGGGCGACTATGGTTTCCACCGTGTAGCGTGCTCCGGTGCGGTCGAGAACATTTGACCGATTCACGTTGGCAACCTCGGTGGAGGGGAGGAGGGACTGGCCCGGCGGCGACGTGGTGTCCGCGTAGACGAGGAAGCTATCCGAACTGCCGAGGTTAAGGCTGGAACCGAGCGCGCCGTAGGTGGCTCCCACTAACGCTAGCTCGCCGTTCATGGCGTTTGTCATGCCGAAGCCGAGGTCGAGCCCAGCTGAACCCCACCTCTGATGCCATTGAATTTCGCCAGTCTTGAGCAAGTAGGTGAGGGCAACGTCGCGGCTCTCGCTGGCAAGCGTACCGGGGTAGGGGCCGTCTGTGTTGCTAAGGACCGCGAGACCATCTGGTGATGTTTCCGTGATCCGGAGCGCGAGGTTGAACGTGTTGGGGTCGCCCCAACTCGTGGTTGAAAGGACCTGCCCTGTGGAGGCATCGAGCCTGTGCACGTAGGGGGCAGCCTTTGAGCAATCCGCGTTGTCGCCCTTCACGCCCGTTACGAAAAGCGCGCCGCTCGTGTCAAACAGCGGTTGCTGCGCCTTGTAAGTTCCAGCGGCGCTCCAGCGTTGGTTCCAGAGTGTGGAGCCGTCAGTGGGGGTTAGCTTGGTAACAAATGCAGCAGAGCAGCCGGTTGCTGTGACCATGTCAGTCAAGCCGCTCGCAACGACGTTGCCCACCGCGTCCGCGCTCAGGCCCGAGACGCGATCCAGTTGGGCGGCTCCCCATTGTTTGGTCCAGACCACGTCGCCTGCGCGATTAAGGCGCGAGACAAAGGCGTCGCCTTGGCCCGCCTGGGCTCCTGCAAGGTCCCCAAGAGTGGTACCGCCGACGTAGAGGTCATTATCTGTGGGAGCGATAAGGGCGTACGGTTGGTCGTTGGCTGCCGAGCCCCATTGTTTGCCAAGAACGGTGTTGCCGGCGGGGTCCAGTTCGAGCAAAACCGCGTCTCTCCCACCCGCGGGCGGTGAGAACCAGTCGCCGGTTGTTTGGCCAGCTAGAAGAATGTTGCCGTTTGGAGCGAGCGTTAGCCCGCTTGGGTAATCTTCGCCAGAGGAGCCGAGCTGGAGGCTCCAGATCGCCTTGCCAGTGGGGCTATGTTTTTGGATCAGGACGTCACTCGCACCCCGGTTTGCCCCGCACACACTGCCTTGTGTAAAGGTGGTGGTGATCACGTTGCCCGCGGCATCGCGGACAGCTTCGCCGTTGCCCTCGGCACTCGCGCTGCCCCATTGGCGAACGCCGGCCGACGCTTGAATGGTTGACGGGGTACCTGCGGAGACATCCACGCCGATGATGAGGTTGTCGATGACGCCGTGGAACACTCCGCCACCCACTGATTCCGCCGCGCCGCCAGCGTAAAGCAACGTTGTCTTGTTCAAGAGGAATACATCTCCCACCACGTCGTTCCCCGTGGAGCCCCATTGCTTTGTCCAAAGGAGGCAACCGTCCCTGGTCCATTTCTGGAGGAAGAGGTCGCTCCCGCCGACGTAGTGGCCGGTTTCAAGTTCGTTCTTGGTAGTGCCCGCGAGGTATACGGTGTTGTCGGCGTCCGTGCGCACGGCGAGGCCAGCGTCGCCAAGGCCGGAGGTGCGACTCCAAATTTCGCCACCATCAACGGCACTCAGTTTCAGCAGCTTTGACCTGGTGGCCCCTTGAGGATCACACCCGCTCTCCCCAAGGCGCATTGGGACGAGAAGATCGCCACTCCTATCGATATCCAGTCGCCCCGAAAAATCCCAACCTGGGCCCCCCAGCTGCCGGCCCCATTTCAGGGAACCGTCCACGCCGTTCACGCGCATCACGAACCCATCGCGGCAGCCTAGCGATGGTCCAAAAAGGGGCCCTTCGGTGGGGCCAACCACAAAGGCGTCCCCTTCTGAACCGATTGCGACCCCAGTGCCCCACTCACCGCCAGGGCTTCCCCAGCTCTTGTTCCAAAGCATGTCCCCATCCGGGCTAAACTTGGCTAACGCCACGTCAACGTCGGCGACACCGTTGCCATTCCACAAGCCCGTAACGAAAACGTTCCCTTGGGCATCGACAGCGACTTTTGTTGCGCCATCCTTTTTCGCGGTACCCCACTGCCGCCCCCAAAGGATGCTTCCGTTTTCGTCGAGCTTGATGAGCGCGCTGTCAACGTTGCCCAAGTTCGGTGCAAAGAGCTCGCCCTGAGTTTGGATGGCCAAGTAGAAGTGGCCTTGGCCATCCGTGGCGATCCCCGTGCAAAAATCCGTTGCTGAGGTGCCGTAGGTTTTCGTCCACAAGCGTGCACCTGTGGTTGCATTCCACTTGGTGAAGTACGCATCTTCCGCCCCTCGGTTCGCGTTTCCGTCCAGATCACCAGTACTGTAACCCGCCGCGTAAATGCTCCCGTCGGTGCCCGTAACAATCTGTGAAACGTATTCGTTTGTGGAAGTACCCCACTGCGCAACCTTCCCCACGCCGATCTGATCAGCGACAGGAGGGGTGCCGCCAGAGCCGCCAGAACCACCAGTTGCACCGGAACCACCAGCTCCAGCGGCTCCCGCTGAGCCGCCGGCTCCTACCGAACCCCCAGCGCCCGTGCTCCCGCCCGCCCCAACGAACACTGGCGGATTCGGGTCCAGCGGATCAGAAATAGATGGGTCTGTCGTGGCTCCCTGCCTGACCCAGTAATCCTGTTCGGTCAGGAGTTGAACGCGTTCTATGCGTTCCAGCCGTAC
The DNA here is from genome assembly GCA_033763455.1 of Polyangiaceae bacterium. GTDB lineage: Bacteria > Myxococcota_A > Polyangia > Polyangiales > Polyangiaceae > JBBRRP01. Next base: position 205,514 of record JANRKO010000047.1, on the reverse strand, counting down.
ATCCGGCGTGAGCTCTATCGTTAGCTCGTAGTCCCCATCCACGGGGCGCCCGAAGAACTCTTGCCGCGCCACGTTCGCAACCGATGAGTCTTTGAGATTGTGGGTCGTTGGATTTAGCCAGGTTTCGCTGGCGATGGCCTTGGCACCTTCGATATTGGCGGAAGGAAGGGCCAGGTCCACCCAATTCTGCGCGTGGTCCGTTACCCAGTAGGGCCCCACGTGATTGAGCGAGTAGCGAATGAAGCTGTTAGCCTGACAATCCTTTGGATTGGTGGCGCGGGCGCAGTCGCGGATGCCGCTGCCGACTAGGTTTGCCGCGAGCCGCCGCCAGCGCGTGTTGTACCGTTGGTACAGCGGGCTGCTCGCGAAATAGCCTGTGAGCCTGCCCCAAGGATCGAGCGTGAACTTGTAACGTGCACGGGTGGGGGGCTTTCCGCTGCAAAGGGTGGCCATTGGATTGCCAGCGGGTGCTGGCTGCGAGCTACTCGCAATTCTGCTAAGGCTGGGATGCGTGAGCCAGGTATTCGTCTGCGAACAATAGAAGATCCAATTCGCATTGGTAGGTTGCTCACCCTCAGCCGCAGGGCTAGCGCCTGACGAATTTACCTGGGTGGGACCGGGAAAGGTGAGGACTTCAGTGTCCGGCGCCGCGATGGCTGTTGGGTAGCTTGTTGAATATCCCTGAACGAAGCGCTCCAGATTGCCAACGTAGTCGACAAGCTTATTAGGATATACTGCGCCTTCAATAGCATCGATGGCTTGCACACCCACCACCGAGGGTGCGCCGAGGTCTGGCTCGTATACGTCATCCGCCCACAGGTAAGGGGATTCAACAAAAGCCTGCGGTTTATTGATCTTGGAAAGATCTACAACAAAGCGTCCCTCGATAGCGCGGCGCGCAGCTAATGCCATGTTCCTCGCGTCGTGCATCAAGGCTTCAGCTCGCCACATTTCGTAGCTGCGGAAGGCACGGTTGATGCCGTAACGAGCTTTTGCCTTGTTTGCCTCGAAGCTGGACTCCAGCGCGGCATCCGAGCCAGCTTTGTCAGCCTCGCGCTTGAGCTTGTCAATGCGAGCGTTGGATTTGAAAATTTCGCCCGCGGTGGCTTGTAACTGGATAACGAGCGGAGCGAGTTCGGAGCCAGCGGCTTGGTAGCGCCTGGTCAGGTTCGAGCGTCCAACCTGCGCCTCTTTCTCCAAGGTGTCGCGCTGGTTGGTGAGGTCTTGCGCCTGGGCGACGGCCTGATTGAGCAGCAGAGCGGTGAGCGCAGTGTTGGTTTCGCCGTTTGTCTTGATGGTCGTCCCGAGATTTTCTGCCTGAGTCTTGGCATCCTCACAGCCCCACTTTCGCTGTACATAAGCCGGGCGGTCGATGCACCGTTCGCCGGGGTTGCCAGCGAATGGGGGAAGTGGCTCGGGGTCAGTTTTTTCGGCACCACCATTTGCATTGGCATCTGGAAGCACGATTGTCTTGTCTTTATCAGGGCACTCCCCAGGCTTTCCTTCTTGGGCACACAGCGAGTGGGCTCGGGCGTCGGCCTCGTTCTTTGGCGTCATCGCCTTCGCCTCGTCGTCAACTATTGCCGCAAGCTGGGGCCCCTGGGGCAAACCAGCGCAATTTTGGGCGGTTGGAGCGGCGACGCATGCCGAGGTCCCATTGGCGTCGGCGATGATTAGCTTGTTGATGTAGTCTCTTTGGTCAGCGAAGTTCTTCCAGCTTACGTCTAGATTCTTGTAGCCAATGGCGATGTCTTGCGCGTGGACGTCTGCAAGCTTGGCTGCGGCATCCAGGGCTTTGTTGAGATTTTGGACCAACCCCCACTGGGCGACCAGCTCAGTTCCTAGTGCGCTCCCGCTCGCCTCTGCCGGCGGCGCGTCCGTGCCTGCGGCATGCACGGAGGCAGCAACCTTGAGGCTTGGCAGAGCGGCATAGACGCTGTCTATGTACCCTTCGCAGAGATGTTTCTTAATTGCAGTTAGAGTTCGGTTACCGCTCTCGCCGAGGTCCAGCCCCGGCGGCGCATCCGTCAAAGCTGGGTTACCAAGCAAACCGATATTGTCGAGCTTCGGAGAGACCCCGACGGCTGGGAACACCGTGCACATGCGGAGCTTGGCGTTCCCGGCACCCTCCTTACCTAACGCGAGCGCAACTCGCTTAACTTCGCAGGGCTTCAAGCCATTTTCCGGCGCCGTGCGCCCGCATTTGGATTTGACTTCGAATTCGGCGTTGCTCTTGGCCTCAGTAACGGCCGCTTCCGAGATTGCTGTTTGGGCGGCCTCATTGCTAATCGTGCTGATGGCTGTCTGCACAGAGATGGCCGCATCCGCTGCCGCAATCTTGGCCTGCTCTAGCAGGTACTGATAGCTCTCCTGGCCATCGGCACCGCCAAGGAGAGCGGCATTGGTGGGCGGGACCCAATTGGATTCATGCCCAAAAGCATCTGTGGCGCTCCGTGACCAATCTTCTGCCAAGGGACTCAGAGTCTGCTCCGCAAGGTTATTCAGTGTGCCGCCGAATCCGACGAAGTAGCCTTCGTCAGCACCGTGGAAGAGCCTATCTCGATAGAGCGGGTAGTACACCGCCTTGCCTCCCACGACGCCCTGCAGCAGAGCGAGGCGTGGGACATCCTGAGCAGCCGAGCCATAGGTTCGGAACATTCGCCCTTTGCCGTAACGAACGAATTCCGTTGGAGCCAGCGCGTCGACTTTGCAGGGAACAACCCACGCTTGGCCTTGTGCAGGCTGTTGACAAGGCCGCGTCGTGTCCAGATTGGCGCGCGTAATTCCTCCGAGGAAGGGTACGTGGTCAGGGTCGGCAGCGACTTCAGGTACTCCGCGCTGATTTGCCGCCAGGATTAGCGTTGAATGGGGGTCATCTATGGGTTGGATGACGATCGGGCCGTGTGTGGACAAGCTGACGCGGGCACACGTCGCAGCTCCTCGGGAGTAAGGGCAGTCCAATGTGGTCGTTTTCTTGACGGTATTGTACTGATTCTGCTGAATACTGAAGGAGCGCGTTCCCACGGCCTCTTCAACCTCGTCTAAGGCCACTCCCGCAGCGTCGAAAAAAGCGGGGGCCAAGCTTTGCGCTTTCGGATGAACTCCCAGCAGCAACGCTTGGCGCGCGTAGACTAACGCCGGAACGGCTCCCATAGCGCGTAGGTGTTCCCACTTTTCCTTGTCAGTCGGGGTGGCAACCCCAGCTGGCGTTGTCGCCACGAAGCCTTGATCTTGGGGGTAAGCCGAGAACATCGTGATGAAGCTCGGGAGCCAATGGAGCCGGGCGTAGGCTGCCTGCAGCTCATTCCCCGAAAAGGCGGAAACTTTCGCCCGCTTGTCTACGTGGAACCACGTCTCGGTGACGTTGGCACTTGGCTTTACCTGGAATGTGCTGTGCTTACCCACCAGGTGAAATAACCCATCGTACACCGTGTTAGGGAGGGTATTGTTCGTGGTGAAGATCTCTCCGAACGCCTCGTTGAACGCGGTAACGAACGTTTTAATCTGGGAGGCTTCGATACCGTATTGCTTCTTGAGGAGGGTATCGCCTGCAAGTAGGTTCACTGCGACCTTAGTTGAAATGTTATCGGGTGTGCATGTCGGATCGGAAGGCTTGAATGCACATTCACGGGTTAATATCCATCGTTCCAGGGACTGATGAAGCCGCGTGCTGGATGCAACGACATCTATCCCCTTTGGGGACCCCAATTTGAAGTCGAGCGCGTCGGCATCTCGCGCAAGCACCAACAGAAGGCGATACTTTGGGTCCGCCAGGCTCGTCAGCACCGCAGGCGGAGCGCTGCCGTCCCCGCGAATCCCTCCCAGACCGCGCCCGGGCGGGGCGGGCTCCGTAGGAGAGCCCAGAGGATCGCCACCGTACAGCAGGTTCATGAGCCTGGTTCTGGCAGAACCGAGAGTGCCTTGGGCCTCGCTACTCGAGGGCGCGGGCTGCGCGCTCGCTCGGCGAGATAGAAGGTCAGCGTAGACTTGGGTTGCGTTGATCGTGAGCCGTGTTGCGCGTGCGTAATCTTCGCCAACGCGCGTGAGGCTCGCGGGGGAGTTGAGCTGCGCCCAATCCGACCAGGCTCGGAGAAGTGGCAGAAAGGCGTTTGCATCATTCACAACCAGGTGCGATGGCGTCTCGCTCCACTGCCACGCCGAGAAAACCGACGCCAACATCGAATATTGAATCATCGACAATTGGGCACGTTCGCGCGTTGCCGCGACGATCTCTTCGTGGTCCCTCGCACTTGCGGTGAAAATAGCGGGCGAGTTGGTGTATTCCCGAAGCTTCTCAGCCATGCATAGGTTTAAGTCCGCGTAGTTGAGCTCACGGCTCGCTGCGCGTTGTGCGCTCGCAAGTGCCGCTCCGCTCAGGGTTTCCCCTTTTGGGCCTTTCCAGAGTGTGGGTGAACCGTTGAATGTCGCATATGCACCGACGTCCCGGCGAACTGCTGCGATCGCCGTCTGATTGGGGCCGACATCGATTCGGGCGGTGGGCTTGCGCGTTTCTGTGTCTACGTTACAGTTTGGGTTCGCGCGAGCCTGCACCCATTGTGCGGTTATGCTCTTCTCGTTGGGGTCATGACACTTTGCCTGCAGCGAGCTCACCATGAGCACTTCTAGATACCCGAGGTATGCATCGATGCCGTGAAGTGCCCCGGCATCCTCTGCGCTGATGCCAGGTTGAGACCACTGTGGGCTGGTTGAGAGCTGGTAATCGGCCGAGGAGACGCTGCAATCAGCGAATGCGTCTGCAGTAAGCAAATCACTGAGGCTTCCTGCCCAAGCATTCCGGAAAGTTCCGTCCTTTTCCTCGATCGGTTTTCCGGTAGTTGTGTCGACCACTACGGGCCCTGGGACGAATCTGCCGCCGACGAGGTTAGGGCCCGGCTCTGGTAGAGGTGTCGTGGTGAGCGGGCTTGTTTTGCTGGCTGCCCTGGGGTCGTTGGGCCTAGACGAGCAGGCCCAGGTGCATGCGGCGAGTGTTAGAACGAAAATGAGAGACTTCATAGCGCAGCCCCTGGGAACACACATCGAAACGAAAATGGTCGGATGTTGGGCCTCTTCTCGGCATCGACCAGACTAGGCAACCTCTCGGCGCCATCGATCGACCCAGCGATGCCGCCAAAAACTAGACAGGCGCCTTCCTTCGCGTAGCAGGCGCCAAACGGGCTGTCTATGGAAGTCGCTACAAGTTCACTGCCAACTAAGAGCACGTCCTGCAACCCACGCGAGGAAGCCCCTGCCGGGTGTTGGCCAACCTTGCGTCGCGCAGCCGGATCCTCAGCGCAATAGGTCACCGCCTCCAAACTCGTGTTCGAAGCCGCTTCCACTTGGGGGGAGAAGAACGGATCTGGAGCCGGCAAGGGTACTGACAACGGCGTGCTCTCGTCGGATTTTGAGCCACGCACCGCCAGTGCATGGCGCGAACAATCAGGAGCGGACTTCCCCCAGGCAAACCGCTGGACTTCTGGCCCGCGTGCAGCCGAGAGCCACTCGGGCAGGGTTGGGAGCCTCCCTCCTAACCATCGACAGTAGCTGACAGCGGCTTCGTACGTTGCGCAGGTCTCGACGGAGTTGGGCGCCGAGGACCGATCTTCGAGTTCTCCGCCGCACTGCGCGAAGGCTTTGCAACCTTTGGCTTTCACACAGCGGTCCACGTCTCCCTGGGTTATCGGCGTTTTGGAGATTCGGAACGCGGGCAGTTTTTGAGTCTTTTCGAGTTTCATCCCCGAAAAGCCTACGGTGACTTCGCCGTCTTCAATCTGAACTAAGTCCCCTTCGGGACCCGTCTGGGCCTTCGGCTTGTTGCCGCACGCAAATAGGAGAGCAGCCGCAAGAACGCTCTGTATGCTGACGGCGACGATTTTTTCGGCAGATAGTTGGCTCATAGGACCCCCTAGCGACGCCTTTCGAAGGCGTAGAGCTGTGCGATCTCGCGCGCCGTGAGCGTCTCCCCGAACACGTAGATGTTGCCCAGGTCACCCATCAGCCCTGCGTTGGGCGTATCGCCGTTTCCGATTGCAAGAGCGCTCGACGGATCAACGAGCGTTACTGGCGCAGAGCCCGAGCTGTTTGTGGTCGTTCGTACCCCGTCGCGGTAGATCAACGCTCGTTCGTTTGGAGGCCTGGAGCCGTCAAACTGGAACACCCAGAAGTGCCAGTTTGGATCAACCCCTGCTGTGCCAATTTCCCCGTCAGGACGCAGATTCCACACCATAGATGTGCTGTAGCCCGATCGAATTATGGAGCGATTCCCCGCGGAATCAGAAGCAAGCAGGTACCCGCAGCAAAGCCGATCCCGGTCCTCGGGAGCTTGGCGGTACCAGAATGCGTAGCCACCTCGCTCGCGCCAGCTGAGCGAAGTGGAATCTGGAACGTCGAGCCGTTGGGCCCCCGAAAATATGAAGGAGCCAAATCCGTCGGCCCCAAGTCGCCGTTCAGGTCGCTTGAGAGGGTCTGCCTGGAGCGCCTTATTGCCGTTGGACGATAGGTCCCCAACTTCTGAATAGCGGCCGTCGACCAGCGTGAAGTCCTTATCCGGAGAAAGCCACATTGCCAGCTTGGTGCCTAAGTCTTTCGGCGAAAAGAGCGGCTCAATGGCCTCATGCACTTGCTCGTTCGGGCGGTTCTGAGCGACCCAGTAGTCGCTCTGGATGAGCAGCTGAAGGTGCTCAAGTTGGCTCAGCGTAACCCCTTCATCAAGATACAAGATAAGCTCATAGGTTCCGTGCAACGGGCGCCCGCGGAACTCGGTGCGCGCTACGTTTGCCACCAGCGGATCGGTGAAGCCGCGCGTTACTGGGTCGACAATCTCCTCGACCGCCAGGGCGCGCCCGCCTTCAATGGTCGCATCCGGAATGGACTGAGAACGCCAGTCCCCATTGAAGTCTGAGATGAGCGCGGGGCCGCTGTGGCGCAAGGCGTAGCGCACACTGCACCCCTCAGAACCCTGCGCTCGGGAACAGTCCCTAACTCCGGTCCCAACCAGGTTCAGCGCGAGGCGTTGCCAGCGGATGTTGTAGCGCTGCGAGTAGGGCGGCGATGCCCAATTCCCATTCACTCTCCCCCAGGGGTCGAGGTGGAAGGCGTAGATAGCGGTGGCTGGCTTAGAACGCGTGCCATCTCGATTGAGGCACGCGGTGTCCATGGTTGCATTCGAGCCCACACCCAGCGGGTGTGTGATCATCGGGGTGTTGCTCTGGGGGCAGGTGAAGCTCCAACCAGAAGCTTCTGGCGCAAGGTACTTGAGCTCGTCGCCCGCGGCACTTGTCGTTGAGGCACGGGTGTCCGGTGCGGGCAGCGAGACAACCTCGGTGTCACCCTTCACTTGGGAAGTGGGGTATGAAGCGGAGTATCCTTGAACGAATCGCTCCAAGTTCGTTACGTAATCCGTGAGCTTGTTAGGGTACACTGCCCCCTTGATTTTCGGAGAGATGTCGAGGCCCACCACCGCAGGGGCGCTTAAGTCCGAGTCGTAGATGTCATCTGCCCAGAGCGCGGGGGCCGCTACGTAGGCCTGTGCTTCTTGCATGTTCGACAGATCGACCACGAAGCGAGATTCAATGGCACGCCGCGCAGCGATACTGAGTTGGCGCGCATTTGCGAGCAAGGCACGCGCTCGCCAGATGTCATGGTTCTGAAATACGGTCGAAAGGCCTGATTTGGCCTGCGCCTGCGCGGTGATGAGAGCATTCTCTAGCTCGCTCTGTTGGGTAACGCTCCGCGCTTCCTGCTCCAGCTGCGCGAGACTGGCGCTGGCCTTGTTCACGGCACCGATGGCGTTCTGCACCTGCGTGAGCTGTGCAGTAAATCTTGCATTGACCTCGTTGCTCACTCGGCCGAGGCGAGTAACTTGCGCGTCGTAGTTTGCAATAGCTTGTTCTTTTTCATTAGCAAGCCTGACGTTGTCTGCGCCCACCAACGCGAGCAAGAATTCCTCCTGTCGTTTGATGTTTGCGAGGTCGATTGCTTTCTGGCCGGGGTCTCCGCTGGGGTCGTCGTCTTGGCGTTCTTTTTCACCAGTAGCGACATCACAGTGGCCTTGACGCACGAGTTCGGGAAAGGGAGTTTGGAGTTCTAGCCGTGCGTTGACGGTGTGCGGTAGCGTACTTATTCCGTCACATTTGGCTTTGTCGACAGTCGTATCAAGCGTCTCAGACTTTCCGTTTTCTTCACCATCGGTCACCGTCTGGTTCGACGGTTGATTAGCCGCGCTTTGTTCCACACCTGCGGCCCACCTGCCATACTCGTCGGAGCCATCATTCGGATCTTCATTTGTTCCTCCGGGTGGTGGCTTCGGGTACTTGCATGGCTTCGGAGGCGGGGGCTTAGTGAAAGGGCACTTGGAGCAATTCCCCTTGACCCACTCCCCCTCCGACGCGCATTTTCGGTAGCCATTAGATTCGCTCTTGCAGCCGACGTTAGCCTTGAGTTGTCTCTCTCTAGCTGCGACCTGATACTTAATATCCTCTAGCCGATCCCACTTGCGGCACAGGCAGTCCGCCTGGTCCTGGGGATTATAATGCGACGTGTACACCGTCTGGGTAAGATTGTAGTCCGCGAGGGAATAATCCGTCGCATCTTGTTTCCGCTGCCCAGGGTCGTCGCACCACCTGTGGAAATTCTTATCCACGAAGGAGTAGTCGTTCTCCAGTTGTACCTCGGCTCCGCAGAGCGTTCGCAACTCAGTTTGGTAGGGATTTACGTTGCTTCCGCACGTGAACGCGGCGTCGCAGCTTTGGCTGGTGAGGCGGGAGGACCCGTCAGGCGGTGGAGGGGCGTTTAAATTGCAGTTGAGCACCCTATCGATTGCAGTAACCGCGTCGTTACGACGTTTTTCGGCGAGAACCAGATCATTACGGGTCAGGGCGACTTCGGTTGCGAACGAGGCTGCAAGCTTGGATGCGGCATCGATCGCGTTGTGCAGTGTGCTTACACTGCTCCAAGCGGCGGTGACTCGCAGCTGGAGTTCAGTGCCCTCGGCCCCCTCTATCGTCGGCGGCAGCGAAGCGACTTGGCCACTGATTATCGCCTCCCCCGCCACGACCGGAGCGTCTGGAAGGACCAGGACTGCCCGGGGGACATTGAGGGGAGGCACGATGCTAGCCAGGCTATCCACTAGGTCTTCGCATTTTTTCTGCGCGATGCTTGCGAGGGTGACTTCTATTGGAGCTGCCGGTGGAGCGTTTGGATCCACTGGTGGAGCGTTTGGATCTGGGATCCTCTGATCAAGCACCGGATTGGCAGCTAGGGCGTCCTTGCAGAGGGCGTCCTTAACCCCGCCATCAAACGTTCGAACGTAGCTAGCTCCTGGGAGGCTGCAGTCGCTGAATGGCCCGCATAGTAACTGGAGCTGGTTGGCGGCGAGCCCGCTGTTGCGGGCTTCTTGGGCTTTGGTTTCTGCCTCGCTCAGCCCGGCTGTGGTCAGAAGGTCAATCGCAGTCTTCACCGCGGCGGTAGCATCGGTAGCGGCTTCGCGGGCCCTCTTGAGGTAGTACTGATAGACTTCTTCGCCGGGTGCTCCGCCAACGAGAGTGGCGTCGGTAGGGGCAATTTGATCTGCCCTGTTGCCAAGAGCGTCGTTAGCTGGAGTGGACCAATCGTTGGGGAGCACTTCCCAGGCCTTCTCGGCGATGGTGTTGAGAGAGCCACCTTCCGAGAAGTAATATGCCTGTTGGTAGTTGAGGCCCAGACGAAATACTGTTGTGTATTGCGTCTCAGAAGCTGAAGCGCCTGGAGCCTTCAAGAAGAGGATATCCGCAGGTGCGCTGTTGGGGGGGCGGGTGAACAGTGACCCTGAGGTTGCTAGAGCGTCAGGTGGGCTACCGTAGACCGTAAATGTGCGGCGCTCTCGGCCTACCCCGAAGCCTTGAAGTTGCGCAGTTTGAGTGGGAAGGCTTGACGTCAGGCCATCTAGCTGGGCCCGCGACACGCCAAGAATGTTGGCATTGGGGGCATTCGCAACGGAGGTGAGGTAACGCGCATACGGAGCCACCGCTACACTCGTGTAGGGGGACCCCTCCAGCGCCACTAGGTCAAACGTGTAGCCGGCTTTTCCGCCCGCCGTCTGGTTGCACCAATCGGACGACGCGCCGCAGTCACGACTAATGAGCGGCCTCAACACACCCGTTGTGGTTCCGACCGCTGCCTCAATGGCGGGGAGGGCCCTGGCGGCATGTTGAAAGAAGGCGTAGACGTCTGCGGTTAGATTGGGAACGGTTGCGACCGGTGCTCCTGCGAGGATTGCCTCCCGCGCGTACGTAAGGGTGGGAATGGTTCCCATGGGGCTTAGCAGCTTGAAGTCCGTTGAATTGTTGACGCGGTTTGCTACATCGGGGTTGCCCTGTTGGTTGATGAAACCTTGCTTGTAGGCCACTGCGTCAAAAACTGGTTCGGACATCAAATACTTAAGCGACTGGAAGCCAGTAGCGAGTTCGCGCGGCATGAACTGCGCGAAGCTAAAATCACTATCTAGGTGCGCCCACGTACCCGAGGGATCGGAGACGGTTGTGAGCTGCCCATCGATTTGAAAAGGGCCTTCGAACAGTCTGTCCGATGGTGCTGCCTGCGAAAATAGCGGCTCTATCACGTCGGCCAAGGCGCCAATCAGGGCGTCTGCGTGTTTTCTCTGGATCTGATAAAGCTTCGAAAGCTCGGTGCGTTTGGTGTTTTCGGCGCCCAAGACGGTTGCCTCGATTTCAGAGGGAACACACGTGCCGGGCGTTGCCAGCTCGCATGCCGTCATCCGTAGCGCGGTTTCGACCGCAACATAGAGTCGGCTGGCCGAGGCCTCCCGATCGATCGCGCCTCCAGAAGTACTCTGAGTGAGCCGTAGCCTGAGCGCGTCGTGTGCTCGCGCCAAGTTCAGAAGCAGCAGGACTCTTGGGTCGCTCATCGATGCTGAGACATATGGGACGCCTGTGCCATCCATTCGAGCCCCGCCGGGCGCGTGGTCGAGCTTGGCGTCCGTTGGTCCAAGCGGGTCACCGCCGTACAGCAGGTTGAGGAGGCGGAGTCGAGGTGAGCCAAGCCCAAAGTCAGATTCGGCCCGGCTGGCCAAGGTGCGCCCGTTCTTCCGCGCTGACGCTTGTCGCTGAAGCTCGCGGGCATAGTCCGTGGCTGCGGCAATTTCCAACGCCACGGCTGAATGAAAGTCACCTCCTAGTTCTGCGAGGCTTTCACTCGTTGCGTGGTCAGCCCAGATGCGGAACAAGTGGAGCCATTGGCCGGAGCTGATCGGCTTAGCAGCGGAAGCACCGAAGCTGCGAGGCTCCCTGCTTCCGATCACCTTTGCCATGAGGCTGTAGTAAGCCACCGCGAGTTTTGCGCGGCCGTGGATAATTCCGAGAAGCTGGGCGTGTTCCTCGGGCGTTGCGAGGAAGACATTGGCCGTCTCAAGCTTGGCCCGCAGCTTCAGGGCCATACAGAGGTTAACCTGTGCGTACCGCACCTCGCGCCCGGCCTCCGTGATCGTACCCGAACCACGCGGATCCGAATCAAAGAAAACCCCCCATCCCTTAAATTCTGCCAGCGAGACGGTCCCAAAGCTGCTGTAGGGGGTATTAGGGTCGTGCTCCGAAATGGAGATGGTACCAGGGGCAAGCGTGTACGGGTCCGCGTTGTACTCAGGGTACGCCGTCCTTTGCTCTAACCAGTCCCGCTCAATTGAAGCGCTGACAGAAATTCCGGCCGCTGACTCCATCTTGCCCTTGAGCCGTTTCAACTCGTAGTCCGTATCGGACCCGGGCGTCACGTTAGTGGCCCCCGCATCGTCAGCACTCGCCACCGCACACTCCGCGTACGCGTCGGCCGCAAAAAGCTCCGCCAGCGTGCCGTCCCAAGTTAGGGTCACATTCCCGTTGGCGTCCGTGTTTGCTGGCAATGGCAAGAGTGGACTGCGGGGGCTAACGCCGAGTGCGCCTAGGCAAAGAATGGTGGCGGCTGTGAGAAGCAGAAATGCCCTGTAGGGGCGCCGTTTAAAGTGGTAACTTCGTCGCATGTTATTTCCCTCCCCATGCGCAGCGCATTGAGTACGCTTCGTCTTTCACCTCGCGCGGTGGCCCAGCAAAATCTATCGCTGCGGCATCCAAGCCGTAGATAACGCAAGAGGGAGCCTCGCCGCTGCAAGGCGGGTAGGGACTGGCAGGATCAGGGCCCACCAATTCTCTGGGAGCGAGCAACACATCCTCCATTCCCCCAATTGCTCTGCCATCGCGATGTTTGGCTGTTTCGAGCAGACCAACTGCTCGGCTCTCGCACTCCTGTTTGAGGAGCTGCCTCCTTCCGGTTGGCACGGCATTGCCCTCCACCACGAGCTCGGCGTAGGGATGTTGAGCGCACGTGGGCGCAGACTGACCCCACGGGAAACGGGCGGGCTTGGAACCTCGCGAGGCCAGGAGCCACTCTCGGAGGCGTGGCAAACGTGCTCCCTGCCAAGCACAATACTGTTCCGCGTTTTCTTGCCCAACACAGAGTGCCATGGCTTGCTTGGAAGGCGACGCATCGGTGGTGCCGCAGCCAAGTTGGGACACGGCCTGACAGACGCCAGCCTTAACGCATTGCTCAAACTGGGCGACTGTAACTGGGTACTTTGAGATACGCACAGTATCCACGTGGGCCTCCGCACGCAGGTGGCCTGTAGTGAAACCAATCGTAACCGGCCCCGAAACGGTCACGGTTTCCCCGGCCAGGCCGGGTGGTACCGGCGGGTAGTGAATGGCTCGCTCATCCTTTCCGCAGGCAACTGCGCAAGCAAGTGCGAGCGGTGCCCAGCTGTATCGGATCAATGTTGCGACTTCCCCGGCTAGCATTTGGAAAACATCCTCACAGATTCTTGTCGCTCCTCAACAACACGGTCAGCGCTGTGTGGAACCTTGAGCTTCTGTGAGGACCATATCGATCGTGATAGCGCGAAGCAATAGAGGGTTGGGTTGCGTACGCAGATTTCGTTGACCCTAGTGCAGCTCCTCGCACGCGAGGGAATACCCTCGGGTGTGGCTACTTTTTTCCGTACGGAAAAAGGACACCAGACGCGTTTGAAGCAAGCGTATAGGCTGAGTCTAAAGCTTGTAGTTGTGGTAGAGGCAGGCGCTTGGGTAGCTGGAAAACAGTTCTTGTTCTTGGTAGTGCGGTTACAGGAGCCGTGCTTTGGGCGGTGTGGAGTCCATCGCTAACGGATCCTGACGGCTTTTTTCACGCGAAAATGGCATTGTTGATATGGCACGGAGTGATACCAAGGGATTTCCCTTGGTTACCACTCACCACGCTGCAACATGGGTTTGCGGACCAATATTTTATCTATCATGTTGCTTTGGCGCCGTTCCTGGCTGTCTTCGGCCCTCTTTATGGAATGCACGTTGGAACGGCAGTGTTCTCGGGGTGTGCGGTCGCGGCGTTCACGTGGTTTCTGCAGAGTCGCGGCGTGAGCAACGCGTGGTTTTGGGGCGGCCTCTTGGTGCTCACCCCTGGGTTCTTGTTTCGAATCGGCCTGCCTAAGGCAATTGGGTTCTCGGTTGCGATGTTATTCGTGGGCTTGTGGCTCATGCAGAGGGGGCGTTCGCGTTCCCTGTTCTTCTGGGCGTGGGCCTATGTTTGGGCCTACGGTGCCTGGCCACTTCTGGCGGTAGCGTGCGCGGCAGAGCTCAGCGGTCGCCTCCTGTGGCATTGGCTGTCGGAGGGTGAACGAACTTCTAACACGACACTGCGCGAACTCTGGGCTTGGCGAGAGGCTCGCAACCTCCAGGTGGTCCTAGCCGGCAATGCGCTAGGAGTGCTCCTAAACCCCTATTTCCCAGGGAATCTCCGCTTCTACTGGGAGCAAACCGTGCACATCGCGCTGATCAACTACGGCAAACAGGTTAGCGTGGGTGGGGAGTGGGCGCCCTTGGGCTGGTGGGAGCTCGTGGCCAAGGCCTGGCCCATATTTGCCGTGATTCTAGTCGCGTTGGCGCTTGCTGGCGCCCGGCAGCTTACGCGCGTCGGGCTCTCAGCCTCGCGCTCGCTTGAGGCTCCGAACAGCTGCATGCTTTCGCTGAGCGCCCTTGCGCTACTCTTCATGGTGTTGGCGATGAAGAGCCGAAGAAACGTTGAGTACTTCGCACCCTTGGGTCTCGCCGCTAGCGCGCTCTTTTGGCAGTATCTTTTTGGGGATGTTGAGGCCCTGTCAGAACGATGCTCGAAGGGAGCGGCGCGGTTTGTTAGGAGCGCCCTTTTGACGGCAGCTCTGCTTGCTGCGGCGGCGTGGGGAGGAGCGCGTGAAGTGGCGCAGAGTCTCCGCGGTGGGATGCCGTGGACAGCCTACGAAAAGGTTTCGACCTGGCTGCGCAACAACACGCCGCCAAGGGCGCTCGTCGTGCATGCGAACTGGGCAGATTTTCCCTCGCTTTTTCTGCACAACGACAGCAATACGTACGTTGCGGGGTTGGATGCCACCTTCCTGTTTCGGGAAGACAAAAAGCTCTATCGGGAATGGATAGCGCTGGTTGAAGGGCGCACGCAACAGAGTGTAGCGGGGCTCCTCACGAACCGTTTTCACGCCCGATACGCCTTGGCCACCAAGGGCGAGCGACGCTACCTCGAACTCTTGCGAAGGTCTGAAGGGTTACGCTGTGTCTACTCGGATTCGGAAGCCGAGGTGTACGAGGTCATAGGGCGGCGTTGAAGCGGAAGCCGGATGCGGCCACGCGAACACTTTGCTAGGGTGCAAGCGTGTTTCCAAAGCGTCATTATCAGATCCTTGCAGCTATAGCCGTTGGTCTCGTGGTTGTTGAAGCCTGCCACTCCCAAGGCCTCAATGCTCCTGAAGGCACGGAGCCCGAGGCCGCTGCTGGTTTCGCTGGACGCTCGAACGCTGCGCCGCCTCCTCTCAAGCCGTTTCGGCCTGACTTGTTGGGAACTGGTGGCGGCGAGGTGGTGCCTACGCCCGGTGGCGGGGCGGGGGGGCGCACGCTCGGAAGTGGCGGAGCGGATGCCGGAAGCCTGGGCGGCGTGGTCGGTATGAGCGGCGGTGTCGCGAACACTGGCGGCTTCGCCGGAAGCCCACCGGTTTCAACGATGTGTGGGGATGGCATTCGCGACCCGCTCAGCGAAGAATGCGACGATGGGCCTGGCGCCGCCGAGGACCTGTGTACGCCGGATTGTCACGCGCGTGCGATCATTTATCCAGCTCCAGGTGGCCCGGTTTGGCGCCATCTGGAGCCCAGCCGGCATGTGAGCTCTGCTGGGGCGGAGGGCTTCGCGGTGGTGTACACGCTTAGCTCACCCCTTCGAGTTTTCCTGTCCCGATTTGACGCCGGCGGGAGCAAAGTTGGGGTTGATATCGAAGTTTCGCTTGGCGCCATGCCTGCGGGCGATCCCAATCCAGGTGTCGCGGCTCTGCCCAGTGGGCGTTATGCTGTGGCTTGGACCGATAACAACGGTGGGCCGCGTGCGGCGTTTCGAATGGTGGAAGCCGATGGGGGGCTTGGCACCGTTGTTTACGCGCCTTCGAGTGGTAGCGCCAACGGGCGGGATGTTGATCTGCTGTGGGTTGGGGGTGAACTGATAGTAGCTTGGGAGAATAATCTCGATGTTAATCTGCGTCGCTTCGATGCGAACGGTGCCCCCTTGGCGGGAGAGGAGATGCTCGCGGCTTCGTCCGCTAGCGAATCCACGGTGGTTCTAGCGCCGTTGGCGTCGGGTTATGCCCAGGCATGGCGAAGTGGGCGGAGCGGGCGTGAGTCAATTTTTGTGCACACGAACGGTTCGTTGTGGGCAACTGAGGAAGTTGACGCGGGGCCCATTCACAATCGCCCAGCTCTCGTTCAGCTTGACGCCACGCATATCCTTTTGGTCTTCACGGAGACCACTGATCCTATCAATCTGGGCATTCCAACGGTCGCTCGCTTGCGCGGAGCAATTCTCGACAACGCAGCGCCGGGGCCAGTTCAGAGCTTCCCGTTGCCGCCGCTCGTTGCCCCTTTTTCGGATGCGACGATTAGTCAACAGCGGCCTACACTCGCGCGGGTGGGCGACAGGATCTACCTGTCATGGCAATCCGGGAGCCCTCCGTGCGATCCGCTGAGCGGGGAAGTCTGGATTCAGGAGCTCGCTTGGTCGAGCGTGGGCCCTACGATGCTGGTTCGAGAGCCCGAGGTGCCGCTTGGCGGCATCGCCTCGCGTTTGGGCTCTCAGCAGGAGCCCTCGATCGGAGCTGCACCGCTGCTTTCGAACGGGGCACTTATTTCCGCGTTCGAGAACGGTGTCGGGTCGCGTGCGGAGCTTGTTGTGGCGCTCAAGCCAGTTCCGTTTTTGGTGCCGGGCTCCGCCCCAGCGAATTAGGAGCTCTCGTGAGGCTTTTGGGAGGCACGGGCACTCGAAAAAGTGCATGCCTCCTTGACCTCGGCGCAAGCTTGCTCGAGCTGCTGCAACTTTTGCTCGATGTCCTGCTTAATGTGCGCGGGGAGGGGCCCTCCTGCATGCTGCTGCGCCCGACGGAGGTGCCTCAAAGCCGTATTCACACCTCTCAGGACATCCGCCCCGGGTGATGCGAAGAACCCCGATTGGCGGCCTTTTTCCGGAGCATCGACCACGCGCAGCGGGCCGCGGCGAAGCTCACTGGCTGCTTTCTCCAGCCGAACACACGTCCACCGTTCGCCTTCAGCTTGCGTGAGCAGGAGCCGTTGCGCCTCCAGCGGCAGATTCACTACCGCCCTCACGTGGGTAGTGCTGAGATGCACAAACGTTCGGATTTCGGGAAGCTTCTGGGCAAGAGCGTGGATCTGAACGCAGCGCCACAGGACACAGGGACTACGCCCAAGCTTTGCGGCTTCCGCAATCTCACGGTAACTTTGGCTTCGCTTGGGCTCTCGCGGCGTGCCATGAATTTCACGCAGGTAGCGGTCCAGGATTTCACCGATACGCAGCGCAACCTGGAGGTTGGCTCGGCTGTTGAGCAGGAGCGATTCCTGAGACACTTGCTCGAGCAGCACGCGCGGCGCAGGCGGTGTGCTTGGCTCAGCTTCGTTCGCGGAAGAACTTACGGCCGATGCAACTTTGGATCCGCCCCGATGACTCGACATCCATCCCGCCTAGCTCGCTTCAACCATCTTCCTATCGGACCCTAGTTCCAGGGGTTGCGCCAGGTCAATGGTAATCGCTTGGGTAGCTGGCGCCCGGTCTTTCCCGGCTAGGCGAGCCGGCAGTTCCCATTCACCCCGGCCCCGCCGCTACGCTCGTTCGGTGAGCCCCGAGCACCTTTTCTTCTTTGGCTAACACCATATCTGCGTCCACCATCATCTTGGTGAGCGCTTTGAAGCTCACTTTTGGCTCCCAGCCGAGCTCGCGCCTTGCCTTGCTAGCGTCGCCAAGAAGTAGATCGACTTCGGCGGGCCGTTCGTAACGAGGATCGTGCGCCACATAGTCTCGGTAGTCGAGGTCAAGTAGTCCGAAGGCTTCTCCCAGGAATTCGCGAACGCTGTGGGTTTCTCCGGTTGCTATCACGTAGTCGCTAGGTGTGTCGGCTTGGAGCATGCGCCACATCGCATCCACGTAGTCGCCAGCGAAGCCCCAGTCGCGCTTGGCCTCGATATTGCCGAGGTATAGCTTATCTTGAAGGCCGAGCTTGATGCGTGTGGCGGCGCGAGTGATTTTGCGCGTCACGAAGGTTTCGCCGCGACGCGGGCTTTCATGGTTGAAGAGCAAGCCGTTAACCGCGAACAGGCTGTAGGCTTCGCGGTAATTCTGAGTGATGTAGAACGCGTAAGCTTTGGCGGCAGCATACGGGCTGCGGGGGTAAAAAGGCGTCTTTTCGGATTGAGGGGTTTCGATGACTTTGCCGTAAAGTTCACTCGAAGAGGCTTGGTAGAATCGGGTTTGGACTTTCAAGCGGCGGATGGCTTCGAGCAGGCGAATGGTTCCGAGGGCCGTGATTTCAGCCGTGTACTCAGGAACGTCGAAGCTTACGCGCACGTGGCTTTGGGCGCCGAGATTGTAGACTTCGTCGGGCCGCACCTCCTCCAAAATGCTGGCGCAGGAAGACGCATCGTTCAGGTCTCCGTAGACTAACCGTAAGCGCACTCCGGATTCATGAGGGTCGCGGTACAGGTGATCGATGCGCTGAGTGTTGAAGCTCGAAGAGCGCCGCACCATCCCCCAAACCTCGTAGCCTTTGCCGAGAAGGAGTTCAGCGAGGTAGGAGCCGTCTTGACCTGTGATTCCTGTGATCAATGCGCGAGGCATGGCCGAACCCTAGTACGAAAAAGCGCGAAGCTCGACCCGCAAAGACGCTATTGCTAGGGGGGCCAATGATCTCTTAGTGGCCGCTATTCGGCTCGGGGGCGGCAGGCCGGGATCCCCAAACCAACGCCACGCGGCGCCAGGCGGCGTCAAGCACTCGTACGAGTTCTGGCCCGAGTGCCTTGTTGGGGGCGACTCGCCGTGCAACACCGACCAAACCGAGGAACGCCATGCCGCTGAACAACAAACGAAGAGGAGAAGACACGGCGGCAAGTCCGCACAGGCGGGAAATACCCCAGGTTAGGGCTGCCGCCGTCCCGCCGAGGAGCAGCGGTTGATAACTTGGGAGGAGAGTACGAATAACGGGCAGCCCAAGAAGCCGAGCCCCCGCGCCGACGAGAAATAGATACTGAAAAAAGACGGCGCACCCAACGCCCACCGCTGCGCCCGCGAGGCCAAAGCGGCATCCTAAAAAAGCTCCAGCCACGACGCTGAGTGCATAGCTAACCTGAGTAATGGCCAACAGGTTCACAGCCCCCTGCGCTCTAACGCTTACGGCCGCAATCTTGTAGGCTGTTCGAAAGAACATCGTAGGCGCCAAGATTTGAAGGGGCAACACGGCCCCGTCCCAATTGGGCCCCATCAGGCATCTTACGAGCTCCGGCGCCATCACCGTGATGAATGCTGAGATTGGGATTACCAGAGCCGCCGTGAGCGAAATTCCCGAGCGGAAGGCCGAGCGCAGCTGGGGGACGTCATCCTGCAGCCGGGCAAGCGCAGTGAAGAGTGCACCGTCAATGCTCTGGAGAAGGCCTGCCGGGATGGCGAGCACACTGTAGGCTCTGCTGTAGAGGCCAAGCGCCGCGGGGCCAAGTGCCATTCCGACAACCAGGTTGTCGCTCTGGAGCGCGACGGTATTGGCCATGCGGGCAACTGTAAGGCCCCCACCAAAGGAGAGAAGCTCGCGCCCTCGGGCCCAGTGAAAGTCCAGGGGACGGGCAATGGGCCGTCGCTGAAACGTCAAGCTCGCGTCTACCAATGAACCTGCAACTGCGCCCCACGCCAGAGCGAGCGCCCCGTAGCCGGCCGCGGCAAGAGCGACGCTGGTGATAGATTGGGCAATAAAGGCCGCAAATTGTACAACGGAGACCTCTTTAAATCGCAATTCGCGCATCATAAGCATGCGCGGCACGCTGCTTGTTGCGCGAAAGATCAGGGAAATAGCGAGGATCTGGAGCAGTGCGGTCAGTGCTGGGATGCCGCGAAAGGCCGCCCAGCTGCTCGCCCCTCCGGCGAGCAAGAGAGCTGAAGCTGCGCCGACCAAGAGTGTGATGGTGAGTGAAGTGCTTTCGTGCTGAGGTAGTAGATCCTTGCGCTGGATCATGGCCTGGCCCAGGCCCACTTCAACCGCCACTGCAAGCAGACCGAGCAAGACCGAGGCTTCGACGTTGAGCCCATACTCCTCCGGGAGCACCAGGCGCGCTAAGGCAGCAGTGACACCCAGGCGTGCGACATTGGTGCCAACGGTGCCGCCAAATAGCCACAACCCACCCCGGACTGTTCTGTGACTGAGCTCCCGAATTCGCCGAGCTTGTGGAGTACCCATCCAACCGAGCCTACGGCCTAAAGCCCGTAGATCTTGGCCCGATCCCCATCAATCCCGCGCAGTGCGTCGCGCGTATCGACAATGAGCGTAGCCTCGCGCAAGAGGCGTTCGCGCTCCAGCAACTTATGGTCAGTGACTATAACCACCACGTCGAACTCCGCAAAGCTCGTGGACTGGGGCACGCTCGTCATGTCGAAACCATCCTCATTCACGTGCAGAGCGTGGGGATCCATGTAGCTTAGGACTGCGCCGCGTTCACGTAAATCGTGCATGATCGTAAACGCAGGGGATTCACGGACGTCATCAACGTCCCGCTTGTAAGCCACGCCGTAGATAAGGATCTTGGAGCCATTGATCGGCTTCTTCTTTGCGTTCAAAGCGTCCGTTACGCGCTCAACAACGTATTCCGGCATCGCACTATTGATCGTGTCGGCGAGCTCAATAAATCGCGCTTGGTACTTCAGCGAGCGCAGCTTCCAGGAGAGATAAAGCGGATCGATCGGGATACAGTGGCCGCCTAGGCCGGGCCCTGGATAGAACGGCATGAAGCCAAAGGGCTTGGTGGCGCACGCTCGGATCACCTCAAAGGGATCTACACCCAGCCTCCGGCTCATCATGGCCACTTCATTTACCAGGCCGATGTTGACGGCCCGAAAAGTATTTTCGAGCAACTTCACCATCTCCGCCGTCTCGGTGGAAGAGACGGGTACAAGCGTGTCGATAACATGCTCGTAAAGCGCCATTGCTTTGCGCAAGCACTCGGGCGTTACGCCGCCGATAACCTTGGGCGTGTTCCTCGTTTGGAACTTTTCGTTCCCCGGATCTACGCGTTCGGGCGAAAACGCAATGAAGACATCCTTCCCGACGGTGAAGCCCTTTTCCGTGAGCGTGGGCACCAGAACTTCGCTCGTGGTGCCAGGGTACGTCGTCGACTCAAGGACAATGATCATCCCCGGGTGCTGATGCTCTGCAATCTGATTGGCTGCGGCGACGATGAACCGCATATCCGGGTCTTTCGTCTTATTGAGCGGCGTTGGCACGCACACGATGACGGCATCAGCCTCGCGGATAACCGAAGTTTGATTGGTGCCCTTCAGTTTGCCGCTAGCTACGAGCGGCGCAAGATCCGCTGTTGCAACATCGCCGATGTATGAACGGCCCGCGTTGAGCTCGTTGACCTTGTTGAGATCGTAATCGAGCCCGACAGTTTGGAAGCCCGCCTTGGCAAACTCAACAGCGAGGGGCAGGCCGACGTAGCCGATGCCCATTACAACGACGTGGATTTGGGTGGGGGAGACGGAGGGGGTCATGGAATGAAGTTACTCATGGGGTTACCGCGTCTGCTACAACGGTCGCCTCGCCATTAGGACATGTCCCCGAGGTCGTCGATATCGGGGGCGGCGCTTGGTACACCAAGCGTTATCTCTTGAACCGAACCTAGCTCCAAGAGTCGAGGTGGGGTGTAGCTAGCTAGGTTCTGAGCCGTCACATCGTCTTCATTCATTGCTTGCGATTCCATAAGAGCCAATCCAATCTGTAATCAAGTTGACCCTAGCGGTCGGGTGCGAAGGGCGTTGACTATATTCAGAAGCCCGAGGACTTGCAATCCGTCGTGTTCTGGGAAGTGTGCCGTCCATACCGTTGCAAGGGCCTCGGAGGCAATTACGTCCCCCAACTCCCCAGCCTGGGACCGGGCGGCGGAGAAAAATTCCGTGGGGAGAGGGTCGGGCGCGTGAGGGTGCCGCGGCCGCGGCTTATCAGCCTGGTAGAGGGCCTCTCTTGGGACAATTTCGCTTAGGGACCTTCTCAGCATCCGCTTGGGTCCGCTACGTGCCCCGGAAGGCAGAACACCAAAGTGGTCGGAAGGGTGCGAATTGAGCGCCAGGTCCAAAATCGTTCGGCAAAGAAATGGGTACACCCGGCGAACGCCCAACCGGCTGCAGGCTTCCCAGTTCATCGGAATCGCTCTATTCATCATGAGCCGGCGACGGAGATGCCAGCGCGGAAGGACGTCATTTCGACCGATAGTCTGCTCAAGCCAGGCTGTGTATTCGTTGTTCAAGTCATTTCGAGCCCATGGGCGCAAGCGAACGGGAAACGGGCTGCCTCGGAATTTCCCCATCGGCGTTACCAACCAAAGAGCTCGAGCCTTGCTCAGGCCTAGGAAGTCGCGCGGAGTTGTGTATCGCCGAAGCCCTGCGAGGCTTGAATCACGAGCCAGATCCCAAATCGTTTGAGTGCGTCCGCCAAGCAGGCGGTCAGCAAATTCCCCACCGCCGAGCGTCACCGGCCCCCACAAGTCAACCAGCCGGGGGAGGAAATTGAGTACGGGATGGAGCTGGATCTGTGGAAGTGGGGGGGCCTGCACTGCCAACCTTGCCCTCAACGAATTCGAGAGCACTTCGCTGAGGTGTTGACCTATGCCGGCATGGGCGAGGCCAATCTGGATCTGCCGCTGCTGCTCGGCTTGGTCTCCGCGATGTGGAGTGATGAACGAAATCGTCGCAGTCGGTTTGCTGAGTGCGCCTGCTAAGGCCACCACACATGATGAGTCCACTCCGCCCGAGAATGAGACCAGGTTGTTGCCACTGGAAGACATCTCTCGATCCATTTTCTTGAGGAGCGTCTTTTTCAACATTTCTGCACTGGCCAGCCAAGCTTCCGGATCCATCGGAGAAACTTCGAATCGCGGAATTGGCCAATACATCAAGGGCTGGTGAAGACGCCGCGACACCTTCAGGAGGTGGCCTATCTCCAGAATGCGCACTCCCTTCACGGTCGTTCGCCCTTCGGGGAACACGCCGACGCCGCTCGCATGCATCGCACAAACTAGTGGGTCGATGTTCGCAGGTTCCTCTGGAAAGCAGTGCACTCGTTGGTGAAGAGTGGACGAAATGGCAAACACGTCCCGCACCTGCCAATAGTAGAGAGGGACACCCCCGGCACAGGACCGAACCAACGTTGCCGTTCCCTCGTTGTTGATGTGAAGCAAGCCCAGATCCGTTTCGAATTTAGCTAGCAGCGGGATGTCTTTCCGCAACTCTTCGAGCAAGGGATCCGGGAGGAATTCAGCATTTAATGTCTGAAAATACTCAGGCCCTTCGAGGAAGAACAGCCCGCGCCGGGCCAGTTCTGCGGTCAGGTCTGGTGAGTGCGGCAGAGGGCGCATTTGCACGACCCAATAGGGGTGGGGCCGTTGCACCCTGAACTCGGGAGTCTGCTCAGTCAACCTGCGGGCCAGCTCCTCCAGGCGCGCCGGGTTCTCTGAATAAAAGGCGGTCAAGTTTGCCAAATAGGGAAGCATCTGCACCTTAAACAAGTTGCGTCAGGAGGGTGGAAACTGTTTGCTCGGCGGAATCGCTGGGCATTTCTAAGCGAAAGACGGCAGCCCCGCGCGCGATCGCTGCGAGCCTAGAGAAGCGTTCGGCATGCCTACCCGCTTCAAGCCACCCGGCGACGCGGGGGAACTTTGCCAACTCGAGCACAGCTTCCGGTCCATTAAGCTGAGTAAGCTTGAAGGAGCTTGTCCCCGTTCGCGTCGGAACCACGACGGTACGAAGCGTCGTCTGATCGCTCACGACCAAGTTGGGTCTCACGGCGAGCCTGCCATCTGCCGTCTTACGCCGCGCCCACTCACTTGGCACGTTCGACGGATCAAGCGCGTGGGCCCTAAGCCGGAGCTCAGTCGAGCCCGCGTAACAGCTTACCACCCCCGTCGTGTCCGTTTGAGTCACTAAGACGTCGTCGGTTACAAGTTGGGCTCCCAACATGCAACAAGCTGCGGCGAGCGTGGTTTTTCCAGCGCCCGAGCCCCCTACAAAGGCGAGTCCGTCGCCCTCAGGTAGGTTCACGGCGCTTGCATGAAGCGGCCAGGCACCCGACAGAATAGCGAGAGAGGCAGAGAAGATACCGCAGCACCAAGTTACCAAATGGTCGTCGGTGATTTCCGGTGCGGGCCGAATTTCGACAGCTCTCAGATCTCTGGATATTACGAAATCACATGCCCCAAATAGGCGCAGCACGTAGTGATCTTCATTCTGCGCAACGCAGTGCCCGATCGCTCCGCGACGATACTCGGCTAAAACCATTCCCTCTGGAGGGGTCGAGGGTATGTTGCGCGAAAGCCGGTTCACGTCGAGTCTGGTTGGGGTACGAGCCCCTTCAGACGCAGTGGCAGCTGGCAGGGGCAATTGGGTATGGAGCACGTGCCCGTTTAGTTGGAATTTTTTGAAGCTCGAGGGCACGCGGCTGGGACATTAGACATCACTTCTACCAAGTACACCTATCTTTTCGGCCCAGCGAGGGTCCCCACCCGACAGCCCCGCTATCGCCTTACCGCCGACCTCGATCCACGCATGGCCTGATTGCGATTCGGGAGTTTTCCACCAGCCGATGCGCAGCACTGGTTCTCTAGAGCGGAGCAAGAAACCGGCTAGAAGGGATTGCTGGAGGCACGTTGGCTTGCGCCATACGGTGCGTGAAAGACGGAGGGTCGCTCGAACGGCAAGCCGAACAGCTGGATCTTGCTCGCTTACCAGCTCCAGCTTCGGCTCCGTTCGATCCCGTCCTAACTGTATACCTAAGCGTGCGCAGAGCGCCGGCAAGTCAGAATTAGCCAAGCCGCGTTGAATGACAGCGCAACCAAAGACCCCCTTGGTCAGCGCAAGCCCGAGCTGAAGTCGGCGAATCAGCTTATCCCGTGCCGACATAAGGGGTGATCAGAGCCTGTGCGGTAAGTTCCGAGAGCAACGCGTTTACGTCCTCCACAGCTTTGCGTTCGTCGAGCGAATAGGTCGCTGCGAGCTCGCCGACAATCCGGCCAACGTCGCCGTGCGTTTCGAGCTGCCGCCAGATAAAAGCACCAGTGGAATTGAGGCTGAAGTAGCGCCCAGTACTGAGGTTAAGCAGCATTGCCTCGCCGTTGATGACTTCGCTCACAACGTCGGAAGGAATGGTAAACGAGCGTTTCATTTGGAGCACGAGCCTCGTTGGATACGGCAAACCACTTCTCGTAGTGCACTATTTCGCAACGTCCAAGCAGGCTGCCACTGTGGCACCGAACCAAAGGCCGGGATCACTCGACCTCCAAACGGACGTTTCGCGAAAAAAATTAGGGGTTTCATCTCCTAGTCAGCCTGCTAGAGTTTTTGGCTGACATTATGGTTTGGCATCACCGGAGTGGATCAATGCGCGGGACTTCTTCTCTAATTGGGGTAGGTATTATTACGTTCATGAGCCTTGTGGGCTGTGGTTCTGAGGAGAAGCCGAAATTCTCGCCAAACACAGCGCTAGGCGGAGCGGCGGGTACCGGCGGTGGGAAGACGGGCGGCGCCAAGGCCACCGGCGGTGCTGCGGGGGCAGGAGTTGGCGGCGCCCCCGGTATGCCAATGGGCGGGATGGCTGGCGGCGGTGGAGTGGCTGGAACACCCGGCGTTATGTGTCCATCGGCCTCTTTCTTGACGCCGGTTTCGGGCGCAACGCTCACAGCCGCGGCGGATGCAACGACCGATTGTTCGAATGGCTTTCAGACTACAGTAAGCGTTGCGACTTCCGCGGCTGAGGGCACCGCCGCAACGCTGTTTGCCAGCAACGTGCAAGTCGGCACCGCAACGGTCAGCGGAAACGCCGCTGTCTTTACCGGCGTTCAGCTGGACTCGAACGCGACAGTGAATCTTAAGGTGCAGGTGGGTGCGGCGCCAGAATGTAGCGCGGAAATCCCCGTAACCGTTGCTTGCTCGCCGGTCGTGTGCACCATAGCTAAGCCCGTGATCAGTGCCATGCATCCGAGCCTCAACGGCGAGGCAGCGCCTGCTGGTGATCGCGTGAGCCAGAATGGCTCTCCCTACCAGGTAACATTTGAGGTCACCACTAACGTCGAAGATGGGCGTCAGGTTCTCCTCAGCATTAATGATGGGGCACAGTCCTTGGCTGCGCCTGCGTCAGGCGGGGTAGCTACCTTTGCCGGTGTCACGCTTGTTCCAGACGGTGATTTCACCGCGGAAGCCACGTGTACCTCGCAGGCAGGTCAAACCACGAAATCCTCGAAACCCACGTTCCACGTGGATACGGCTGGCCCCGTGCTTGCGCCGTCTGGAATTGCGGGAGGGCAGTATTTCGGCCCCTCGGATGATGTAGACCTCAACGCACCTGAGGTTCAGTTCAAAGTCTGTGGGAGCACCACGTCGCCCGATGCAGTCGATCTCGCAGCCACGCTCGGTGCTGGCCAGAATAACTTCTGCGTCGCCGTGGGCACGGGTTCGCCGGCATGTGTGGCAGCTACCACCAACGGAGTAGCCAACGGTACTAACGGCGGTTGTGTCAATGTCACGTGCCCGGGCGG
The DNA here is from genome assembly GCA_033763455.1 of Polyangiaceae bacterium. Lineage (GTDB taxonomy): Bacteria > Myxococcota_A > Polyangia > Polyangiales > Polyangiaceae > JBBRRP01. The sequence continues at coordinate 179,349 of JANRKO010000047.1, read as the reverse complement.
TGCTGGTTTTGATCTCAACCTAACTCTTTCGGACGAAGCGGGGAACCTCGTCTCTCAGACGCTCCAGAACGTAAAATGCGCGTCCACACTTCCAAGCGTCCAGATCATCACTCCCACTCCGAGCGTCACCAATGATCCGTCGACGAACATCCTAGCGGCCACCGCCGCGCAGTCCCTGAAGGATGCCGATGGGGGCACGTTGGGTGCGCAGTTCACGGTGGTCGCTTGCACGGACACTGCGGGTGGTTCTGCGCAGCTTCTTTCCGGGCTAGCTGGTGGCACCCTGGCGGTGATCGGCTCGGCAACCGCTACGCCCGCGCAGGTGTCTGATGGCTGCCCGAATAACCTGGGCAATGTTATCCGCTTTACCAACGCGAGGCTCACGGAAAGCAGCGTTCTAGCGAACGGTACGCTCGACAAGGCTACCGAGCTGCGCGTAGCTGTCACGGCTCCGTCGACGGCCACGAACACCAGCGGTGCGACACTAGTTTGGGTGGATTCAACGGTTCCCACTGTTACGCCGTACATTCCCAACAACCTTTGCACGAGACAGGAGAATACACCCTCGCCGCCTGCATTGGTTCCAGTCACCTTAAAGTCGCCGCCCGGCCAGCCTCTAACCTTGAAGGTGACGAATGGTGGCGCGACGGACTACGTAACCACGGCTGATGGGGCAGGAAATGCGAGTTTTGGTTCTTTGCCGTTCGCCCTCGGGAGCAATGCCTTATCAGCCGTGTTTGTGGAGCCGTCGGGAAATACGGGGTCGCTCGCACAACCATGCACCGTCACGGTGGGGAATACACCAGTTGTTACTTGGATCTCGCCAGCTCCTGGCACGACAAAGCTCAACCTTGCTTCGGATACTGATGTTGCGGCAGGTTGGCAGGGCCAACTGCAGGTCAAGGTTGAAACGGACCCAGGCTCAGGCCGAGTGCCAGCATCTGGGGTAAAGGTCACCTTTAAGCTGAATGGCAATATGGTGGTGGAAGCTACTACGGACGGGAGCGGTTTTGCTACCGTGGCTTCTGCCACTCTGACTGACGCTCAAGGTGCAACCCTCTTGGCGCAGACGGAATCGGTTCCAAGCTTCGGTGTTGGGTCGGCGAGCATCGCGCCGCTGAGTATCGACACGGTCAAACCGAGTGCCATCGCAAGCCTCACGGTGAGCGTTCCCGCTCTTGAGCGTCGAGCCACCAAGATGAAAGTTGATTGGCTTGCACCCGCAGATTCAGGCGCGGCGGTGGCTAGCTACGACCTACGTCGTTCCAAGTCTCCAATCACCAACATGACGCAATTCTTGGCGGCGACACCCGTTGCGATTTCGGGCCTGCCACAGTCCCCAGGCGCAAGCGAGAGTGTACTGGCTTCAGGCCTATTCATCGAGACTGATTACTACTTCGCGATCACTTCGGCAGACGCCGGTGGGAACGTGAGTGACATTACAAACGCCGGACCAACCCGGGCGACATTCAACGTGACCCTGCTGGATAACGGCGACACGAACGCGAAGGAGCGCCGAGTGGACGGATCTGCAAGTATCGATGGCGACGCGTTTGCTGACCTTCTTGTGGGTGCGCAGGGATGGCCGCTCACCCCTGTCTCCGTTGTCAACGACGTAGAAATTTATCGGGGCTCGGCCAACGGATACCCGTCAACGCCGAACGTCACGATCACCGGTCCAAACGGGTTCGGGCAAGCAGTCGCAGTTCTCGGGGATATAGACGGCGACGGAGCCCTCGACGTTGGCGTTGGTTCCCCGAGTGAGAACAAGGTGTACATCTTTAGCCGGATTGACTGGGCGACGGTAACGACGCTCACCAATATTGACGCAAGCTACGTACTGTCCGTCGACACGGTTGCGGACAGCAAGCTCAGCGGCTGCGCCTTTGGTGTTTCTATCGCACGGCTAGGCGACTTTAACGGCGACGGTGTCGCGGATTTTGTAGTCGGTGCGAACCGGTATAATTCCGTGTCCGAAAATGGTTCGATCAGGGCCAAAGGGTTGGCTGTTATCTTCCTGGGCAAGAAGCCGTACCCGGGCACACTCTCCATCCCTCAGGCCTACGGGACGGACGCGATCGAGGTTCGGAATGAAGATTTTTTCGGTCTTAGCGGGGCCTTTGGTAGCGCAGTTCTCGGGATAGGGAATCTCTACGACCCCAATAAGGCCGATCTCATCGTTTCTGCGCCTGGGCTGAACAAGGTGTACTCATTCCAAGGCACGGCGAATAAGACTGCCTTGTCGGCAGCTGCCGCAACGCATTCCGCAGGTGTGGCAGGATCGAACGGTAGCCAGACCTTAGCCCTGGTAGGACAGCTGTCTGGTAACCCAGCAGTAGGTGTCGGTGGTGCTAACAACAAGCCCGATCTGTTTTTTGGCAACGCCGCTGTTGGTCCCTTCGGGGGAACCGTCGCCCACTTCACCAATTCAGCAGCTACCCTTACAGCGGATGCGTTCGGTAGCGTCATCGTCGGTGGTGGATTTTCTGGGACAAGCACTCAGGTTTCGTTCATCGGGGACAATAATGAGCCGGATGTGGTCTTTACTAGCAAGTCCGAAGGCGGAGTTGCCCCGCCTAAGCTGTACATCCTTCGCGGGTCAGCCGCGACAGCCGGCGGGGATATCGTTGGTGTCGCAGACGTCACCTACACGCTCCCGGTTGGTTTCGGTGGCGGCAGTTCGAGGAGCGGCGCCATTAACGATCTGAACGGCGACGGTTACGGCGACATCGCCATCGGTGAGACCAGGAGTGCGGCGACGACGTATCGAGGGAAAGTCCTGGTCCTCTGGTGATACTGCAGTCGGGGAGTTGAGTTCGCTCAGCTCTCCGAAGTAACGCCTACTCCCGCGTAAACAAGAACAGCTTCTCAGGACCTGTGTTCCTGAGAAGCTCGGCGCGGTTCACTCGTAACATTACTCGGCTCACGAGTTCCGGTGGCAGAGCTCCCATGCCGGGCAGGGGGACCCAATAGCTCTTGGCTTTGAGGAAGGTTAAGCCAACCTTAGCTGCGGTCTGCTCCAACTCCGTTCCAGTAATCAGCCGAACTTCCAGCGATTCGCGTCGCATGAGGACATTTCTCACCTGCTTCAGCTTGCCGTGAAGCTGGGCGCCGATCGTTGCATCATCGGTGATTTGCACCACGCAGCGCCCACCGGGGCTGAGGAATTGGTGCAGGCGCTTGAGGGCCCCTTCGAGATCAGGGATGTGCGAAAGCACACCGATCGCGAAAACTGTGTCGAAGGTTTCGTCCAGCTGGAGTCCATCGAGGGACTCATGGATAAAGCGGACGTTGCCCGTGAGGTCGAGCGGGACGCGTTGGCGCGCCATCTCCAGCATGCCTGGGGAGTAATCCACCAAGGTGATGTGCGTGTCGGACTTTAGGAACTGGAGCGAGATCCTCGCATCCCCGCAGCCAATGTCGATGAGCCTCTTCGGGCGCCAATTGCCGAGTAGCTCGCGCATGGCGCGGACGCGCAATTCTATGGCTGCGAATTGGCGGAGATAGGCGGTGGGTTGAGCGAACGTTTGCTTGGCTCGCTCAAGTTTCTCGGAAAGGTTCGAAGATGCCATGGGGTAGTGGGGTTCGCTTCGCGTCATGCTCACTGCGCTGTTTTTACGGGTGCGTGTCGACGAAATTTCGGTGCCAAAATTCGAGCTGAAGAAGTGCCCAGAGTTGAGGGCCGTGGTTGTGCTGGCTGCTCAAGTGATCTGAGATGAGGGCTTCTAGAACGTGGCGGCGAAAGTAGCCACGTTCAAGCGCACGCTGGGAAAGGAGGGTTTCTTGCACAATGGTGCGCCCGGAAGTTCGAAACCACGAGGCAATGGGCGGATGAAAACCTTGCTTCGTTTTCTTGAAGGTCGAACTGGGCAGTAAAGCTGCCACACTGCGCCTGAGAGCCACCTTCGTTTGTCGCCCATTCCACTTTAGATGAAGCGGCATCTTCGCGGCCAATTCCACCAGGCGGTGATCGAGAAAGGGCACGCGAACCTCCAAGCCAAAGGCCATGCTCGCGATGTCCACCTTGTGCAGGATATCGTTCGGCAAGTAGCTGTGGATCTCCATTTCGAGGAGCCCCTGCATGCGGTTGGGCGCGTGCGATTGCGCCACGATCCTGTGCAGGTGTTCCCAAGGATCCACGGCCGCGGTTTCTTGCTGAAATTCCTCAGTGGCCAAACGTTCGAAGAGGCCGCCGCGGAAGGCGTTGCGGAGATAGCCGTAGGAGAAAGTGGTGTCGGGTTTGCGAGGCGCCGATCCCAGGAAGGCTCCGGTTTGGTCGGCCACGCGCCTTCCGCGCCCCTGCAAGCGCGAACCTGCTTCAACAAGAACTTTACCCGCGGCAGCGCTCAAAGGCCCGCTTATGGTGCGTAACGCTTCCAGAGCCAGGTAGTGCCGGTGGCGCGGGTATCCGGCGAGTAGCTCATCAGCACCGTCACCAGCTAACGCTACTTTCATGCGTTGGCGCGCACCCTGACAGAGTAGAAACGTGGCAATGGCGGATTGGTCGGCGAAGGGTTGGTCGTAAGCGCTCAATACGCGCTCTAGTGCGGCCTCAATGTCGGGGTTTGTAACGCGAACTACGGCGTGGTCTGTGCCCAAGTGGTTGGCGACTCGCTGGGCGTCCTCGGATTCGTCGAACGCGACGTCGTCAAAACCTACTGTTGTTGTAAGAACGGGGGCCTGGCCTGGCGCCGACAAAAGTGCTGTGACCGCGCTTGAATCAAGGCCACCGCTTAAGAATGCTCCCAAAGGCACGTCGGCGAGGCGGTGTGAGCGCACAGCATCACGCAGAGTCCGGTCAAAATCCGCAAGCCAATCCGTATCAGAGCGTCGAATTCCGGGGCTAAAATCCAGCTTCCAGTAACGTTCTTTGCGTTCTTGCCCATTGCGGAGCAGCAGCGTGTGGCCGGGCTCAAGCAGCCCCACACCTTCAAGCGGCCCTTCGGGAGCGGGGATATACAGATTGTGGAGGAAGCGTTTTATGCCACTTGGCCGAACCTGGGCGTTGAGTAAGCCAGAGGCGAGTAGGCCTTTGAGTTCGGAGGCAAATAGAAAACCTTCGGCGGTGTGTGCGAAAAGCAGCGGCTTGATGCCCAGGCGATCACGGGCAAGAAATAGGCTCTGATCGGCTTCGTCCCAGAGCGCGAAGGCGAACATTCCGTGCAGGTGCTCCACGCAGCTATGCCCCCAACGCTGGTACGCGTGCAGGATAGATTCGGTGTCACTCTGGGTGCGAAAAACGCAGCCTTCTGCCTCCAACTGCGCGCGGAGCTCGGGATAGTTATAAATTTCGCCATTGAAGGTTACCCATATGCGACCGCTAGCTTCGGACATGGGCTGGGCGCCCCCTTCGAGGTCGATAATGGAAAGGCGACGGTGGCCAAGCGCGAGGGATTGGCCCGCACTTTTCACCGACAATTGCTGGGAAGTTGGTGGTCGGGCGGTACCTGTGTTCTCAAGCAAGGCGCCGGTTGCACTGCGCGCAAAGACACCTGCGCCATCGGGGCCACGGTGGCTGAGCGCGTCGGTCATCCGGCGGACGGTTGCGACGGAGTTGCCGAGCTCCTGGTGCCCAGACCAGAGAATACCGGCGATGCCACACATGGCGGCGTTATGGCACACAAATAGCGAGCGGCAGAAGTGCCGCTCGTTCGCCCGGCTTACTGAAGCGTGCCGCAGTGGGTCATCGAGGCAGGGGGCAGACCCAGCGCGAATTGTACGATACATTTTCACTTTCATGGATGCGGGCACAACGCCGAGCTATGAGCACGTCGGGCGCCGCCGACGATCGCGTCAGCGACAGGCGAGCGAGGGCGAGCCGTATGGGCCGCTCCAGCAGATGCTCACCGTTGTCGATAGGCATGCAGACCGCGGCGCAGCGGTGGGCTTATCGCTGGTGGTGCTTGGGTCCGCACTCGCACTTGGAAGCGTACACCGCCCTGTACTATTGGCCGTGAGTCTGGGTGCGCTCGCAGTCACGCTCCTTGCCATGCGTTCAACCTACTGGAGCGTGGCACCAATAAGCTTGGCGGCGTTCACATTGGCAGCGTACTCGCTGCTTCAGTCAGTGCCTATGCCCATCACCTGGCTTGTTCACCTGAGCCCGGGAGTGGCGGATGTGTGGCGGCGAGCATTGATCCCCTTTAGCGGCGAGTTGCTACAGATGGGGAGTCTGTCTCTGGATCCAGGTGCGTCGCGCGCTGAAGGTTTAAAGTGGGTTATTTACGGCCTGATTGCGTCGGTGGCCGGTACGGTGGAGCGGCGGGGTCATCGTCAAGTGGTTCCACTGATCCTCACGGTGAGTGCTGGGATCATTGCCGCGGTTACGTTTGTGCACTGGCTCGTCGGCGCCGAGATTGTCTACGGGCTCTATCGTCCACATGGTGGGGGGATCATCTCGCCGTTCGTTAACGCAAACAATCTAGCGGGGTATCTAAATTTCGGCTTGTTTTGCGGGCTGGCCTGCATGCTCGTCCGGGAAAGCGCGGCCCCGCGCTGGCTATTGGCGGCCTCGGGCGCGCTGGTTATGGCAGTGAGCGCGCTCCTTGCGTCGCGTGGTGGGCTCATCAGCCTGGCGCTTGGACTAGTCGCGTTTTCTGTGGGTATGGTCGTTCGCTACTCCCGCCAGCGGCGCAGGATGGGAGCCTCCGATGCCCCTTTGGTAATACTCACGAGTATTGCTGCTGGGGGCGCCCTGCTTTGGCTTTCCGTAGAGCCAGGTGTCATTACGCGGCTCCTGAACGAGGGGACCGAGAAAATTGATCTCTTGTCCTGGACCCCTGCACTGATTCTTGATAACGCCTGGTTTGGTGTGGGGCGCGGTGCGTTTGAAACCGCCTTTCCTCCCTACCACGGAGGGCGGGGGCATCTCATTTATGCTCATGCAGAGAACTTTCTGATGCAGTGGGCGGCTGAATGGGGCATTCCCGTTACATTGGGTACGGTCGGCGCGGTCTTCTGGATACTTCGCCCCGCTCGCACGCGAATTGGCGAACGCTCTGCATCCGCCGCGGCAGCTCTCGCCGTTGCTGTATTGTTGCTCCACAACATGGTTGATTTGGCGCTTGAGGTGCCTGCAGTGAGCATCGCCCTCTTCGCGTTACTTGGAAGTCTTTCCGCACGAGCCGCTCCAGACATCCAACCTGTGACGAGTCGTACAAAACACCGCGTGTGGCTTAGCTCAATTGGAGGAATTTTTGCAGCGTCGCTACTCGGGACGGCCATGGCGGGGCCTTCCGCTCAAGCCCACCGCGAGCAGTTACGTGAGTCCTACGAATCCGTAGCCTGGTCAGACCCGAAAGAAGTGGAAAAGTTCATGGCCGAGCTCCGGGGCGCCATGGTCAGTCACCCAGGGGATGCGTACTTGCCACTCCTCGGGGGCTTGGCAGCGCGCAGGGGTCACGTGGGGGTTCCCCTAGTATGGGCCTCAAGGGCGCTGGAGCGCGACCCGCGTGACTCGCATGCGCACCTCTTTGTTGCTGAACTCTTACGCGGCCGTCGCGCCAATGAGCAGGCGTTTCTTCACTTGCGGCTGGCCGCAGAATACGATCCTGGAGCCGCCCACCTTGCCGCTATGCACGCTTTGCGATGGAGCGCGGATGTGTCGCAGCTACTACGCATCGTTCCCGAGGGACCCGCCGGCGCGCTGTCGCTGCTACACCTAGCTCGTCTATCAACTGGGGGCAAGTTTGAGCGCGAGAAGCTCCGCCTGATCAACGACGCAGTTTCGCGCGATCCCGAGCTATACGATGCTCGCGAAATGCGGGCATGGCTGCTTGTCGGGGAGCTATCAGCTGGCTTGGTCCGGCAGGCGGATATCAAGCCCACGCGCCGAATCATCGAGCACGACGCTAAGATCATGAGGGAACTGGCACCGCACAAGTCAGCAGCACTAGAGGTTCGCGCTTTAATGCTGGCCGCGCTCGGCCGACCGGAAGAAGGCGTTGCGATTCTCGAGGAAGGTTGTGGAGCTACTGCCTCCCTCAGCTGTTACTCCCGATGGTTGAGTGTCGCCAGCCAACAAGAGGATGAGACGCGTCTGGATCGCGCGGCTACAGCTTTTCTAACGGCCAGCTGCGTGGAGGCGCCGAGCTGTGCGGAGGGAGAGGTCCAGGTGGCAGCAACCTTCGTTTCCAGAGGTCGCCCGGCGAATGCGCTGCGCCACTACGAAGCCGCGGCTCGGTTGCAGCCGAGCGTCGACGCATGGCTTAGGGTTGTCTCGGCAGCCGAACAAATGGGTGCAACTCACGTTATCGCCCGGGCGCTCCGCAATGCGGCGCGGGAGGCCGAAGCTGATCCTCGCCGCAAAGACGAGATCGCCGAAAAATACCGCGCCATAATGGGCGAAGTCTTAAATACTCCGTAGCCTGATCTCGGGTGGGGCCAGGTTTACAGACGCGACGCGCCTCGGTATGAGGGTAGGCTACAAACCCATGGGTCAGCGGAAAAGCGGGAGTTGAATGGTTGTCATTGGTCTTTCTCCGATTGCGCACGAGAGCGCTGTTGGCATCATTGTTAACGGTAAGCTTGTCGCAGCGGCCTCTGAGGAGCGCTTCAGTCGCGTCAAAAATCAGGCTGGGTTTCCACACCGGGCGCTTGAGTATGTAATGAAGCAGGCCGGGGTGAATGCGTCGGAGGTGGATCACGTCGCGTATGCAGCTCTTCCGATATCCGAGGAGCGGCTTCGGGACTTGTCGGCTTTCGCGACCAACGTGGCGTACGTCGCGCTGGGTAGCGATACAGCCGCACACAAGCTTCGCCACTTGGCCAATTATGGTCGCAGCCTGTTGCTGCGCAGTGAATGGTTGCCGTACACGTCCGGGCAACATGAGATCTTAACGGCGCTTAAAGGTTACGGGCTTGGCGAGAAGCTTGTGTATGTGGACCACCACCGCGCCCACTGCGCCTCGGCTTATTACACCTCGGGCTTCGATCGCTGCTTGGCTGTTTCGCTAGATGGCTATGGGAGCGGCCAAGCCGGGTCCTTTTATCTGTGCGAAGGCGGGCGGCTGACGTGCCTCGCTCCTATCCCATACCCACACTCCCTTGGAACGTTCTATCGGCGCGTAACCCAGGCTCTAGGATTTAAGCCCAATCGCCACGAGGGCAAGATCGTCGGTTTGGCGGCATTTGGTGACCCAAGCATCCTTGAAGAAGAAATTTTTCAACGGTTTGATTTTTCGCACGGCGACTATTTTCGCTTCAAATCAGGGCAAGATCCTTATTTTGAACGCACACTCGTTAACAAGTATCGGCGAGAAGATATCGCGGCTGCGTACCAGCGAGTGCTGGAGCGGGTAGCGGTCGAGTACGTTACCCGCTGGGTGAAGCGCACGGGTGTTCGGCACGTCGCTTGCGCAGGCGGCGTCTTCGCTAACGTCAAGATGAATCAACGCATCTTAGAAATCCCCGAGGTTGAGCAAGTCTTCATTTTCCCGGCGATGGGGGATAATGGCGTGGGGGTTGGAGCGGGTCTCGCACTCACCGCAGATCTTGAAGGCCTTGAGCCGGCGCGGCTTGATCACGTCTACCTTGGGCCGAGCTATACCGAATCGGAACTAGAGAAGACGCTTGCAAGTTCGCAATTGCCGTATCATCGCGCGGCCTGCGTTGAGCAAGAGATTGCAGAGCACTTGTTTCGCAACAAGGTGGTGGCTCGCTTCGACGGCGCTATGGAGTTTGGGCCCCGCTCATTAGGGAATCGGTCCATTCTTTATCCAGCCACTGAGCCTTCGGTGAACAAGTGGTTGAATGAGCGCCTAAATCGCACGGAATTTATGCCGTTTGCTCCCATCACCCTGGCCGAACACGCTGATTCTCTTTACCAAAACATTGGAGGTGCTCGCTACGCAGCTGAATTCATGACGATCACCGCTGATTGTACCGAGCTCATGAAGCGTCAATCACCCGCTGCTGTACACGTGGATGGTACGGCGCGGCCCCAGCTCTTGCGGCAGCCCACCAACCCGTCGCTCTACGACGTGCTCACTCGCTATCACGCGCTTTCCGGCATCCCCACGTTGATCAACACCAGTTACAACATGCACGAGGAACCCATTGTTTGCTCGCCAGCAGATGCGCTCCGGGCGTTTCAAGATGGCCGCCTCGAAGTGTTGGCTCTGGGGCCCTTTGTGTTGGAGTCGGCGGCGTGAGCCCTTCGGAGTGCGTCGGGGCAAGCTGGCCATGAAAGTTGTGGTGCTAGGCGCAGGTGGTCAGGCGCGAGACACCGCCTGGCTCATCCAGGAAATTGCTGCGGCCGGAGCGGATATTGAGTTCGTTGGGTTTGTGGTGTCCGACCTTCAAAGGCTTGGGGAGCGGGATAGCCGCGCGCAGGTTCTGGGTGATCTGTCTTGGTTGGAGGCGCATGGGGGCGCCTTTCAGGCCTTGGCGCTAGGCGTTGGTTCCCCAGCAGTTCGCTTGCGCTTGGCCGAGGAAGCTCGTCGGCTAGCACCCCGCGCGGAGTGGCCGGCGCTGGTTCACCCCCGTGTGGAAATCGATCGGAAGACCTTGCGGCTTGGCCAGGGGGCAATGATAGGCGCGGGGGTTGTGGGGAGTGTGAGCGTCGAGCTTGGTGATTTTGCTCTTGTTAATTTAGGTTGCACGCTAGGGCACGAGGCCACTCTGGGCTCGGGCGTTGTGGTGAACCATGGCGCCAGCATTTCGGGTGGTGTGCTTTTGGAGGAAGGCGTGCTGGTTGGAACCGGTGCGCGCGTCCTTCAGTACCTCACGGTAGGCCGAGGTGCCACGGTGGGCGCAGGTGCTGTGGTCACCAAGAACGTGGCGCCGGGGCAAACGGTGGTAGGAGTTCCAGCGCGGCCACTTGTGGTAAAGGCAGGCTAAGTATGGGAAATTCTCGGATCTACCTTTCCCCACCGCATGTTGCTGGCAATGAAGAAGCGTACGTGCTGGATGCGATTCGCTCCAATTGGGTGGCTCCGCTCGGCCCCCACGTGGACGGCTTTGAACTTGAGCTAGGTGCACGCGCGGGCGGTGTGCAGGTTGCCGCGCTCAGCAGTGGTACCGCCGCACTGCACCTCGCGCTGATCCTCATTGGCGTCCAAAGGGGCGATCGCGTATTTGTTTCCGACCTCACTTTTTCGGCACCCGTAAACGCCATCCGGTATGTTGGCGCGGAGCCCGTGCTCATCGATTGCGATAGCGACACTTGGAACGTCGACCCAAGCCTTTTGGAAGAGGAATTGGCAAGAAGTGCCCGAGCTGGAAATCTGCCAAGAGCTTTCGTCGGCGTGGATCTGTACGGTCAGTGCGCTGATTGGGACCGCATTCGCAAAGCTTGTGCGGAGTACGGAGTGCCGTGTATCGAAGACGCTGCTGAAGCGCTGGGCGCCACTTACCGCGACAGAGCCGCCGGGGGCTTAGCTGATATCGGAGTGTTTTCCTTCAACGGCAACAAGATCATCACCACCAGCGGCGGTGGCGCGCTTCTGTCGAGCCAGGCTTCCTGGGTGGCTCGTGCCCGGTATCTCGCAACGCAGGCGAGGGAACCGGCTCCGCACTACGAGCACGTGGAGGTTGGCTACAATTACCGGATGAGTAATCTCCTGGCGGCAGTTGGTCGGGCGCAGTTGGAGTCGCTCGATGCACGTGTGGCCCGGCGCCGCGCCATCTTTGCTTATTACAGCGCCCTACTCAGTGGGTTTGAGGGCGTGAGCTTTATGCCGGAGGCAAGCTACGGGAGGTGCACGCGTTGGCTTTCATGTCTGACGCTGGATCCGCGGGTAATCAAGGTGAGCCCTGAGCAAGTCCGGGTCGCGCTCGAGGCGCAAAACATTGAGACTCGTCCGGTGTGGAAGCCAATGCACTTGCAGCCGGTGTTCCGGGATGCCGAAGTCATAGAGCGTGGGGTGGCGGCTCGTCTGTTTGCGACGGGGCTGTGCCTACCGAGTGGGTCGAGCCTGGAAGACAGTGATTTGGAGCGGGTGGGGGAGGCATTAAAGCGCGCCATTTCGGGTGACAGATAGCATGCCCCAAGCGCGAGTGCCGACGGTCCTCTTCTATTCCCCCTACCTCGGTGGTGGTGGCGCTGAGATGCATTTGCTCCGCGTCTTGAACGAACTCAACCAAGATTTGTTGCGCCCCATACTTGCTATCTCACGGCCGGGCGGTGGCTATGAAGCCGAACTTTCTGAGTCTGTGGAGGTCGTGCACCTGCGCGGCAATCGCTCTCGTTCCAGCACCTTTGATGTCGTTTCGACCGTGTTGCCGCTGGCACGGCTGATCGATCAACGTCGTCCGGATTTGGTCTTCGCTATTATGGACCACGGCAACGCCGCGGCGCTCTTGGCCTCAAAAGTCGCGCGCCACAAGCCTCCGCTCATCTTAGGGGTTCAAGTAAATCCCGCGTTGGCCTACAACGACCCATTTTCGGCGATGCATCACTTGCTCAAGGGCACTCAGCGCTTTGGGTACCATCGCGCGGCGGGGGTCATCGCCCTTTCGCAGGGGGTCGCGGATTATTTGTTGCAGGTAGATGCCCGGCTTTCAGGGCGCGTGCACGTTATCCCGAATGCCGCTGTAGATGCGCGGGTGTGGCAAGCCGCACAAGATCCCGTTCCGCGCGAAGGGGTGGCGAGCGATGAAAAGCTGATAGTCGCGTGTGGTCGCTTGGCTGCACAGAAAGGTTATCCCTATCTCCTGGAAGCCCTATCGAAGCTTCACCAACCTGTTAAATTGTGGATCTTGGGCGAGGGTCCCGATAGGGCAGCGCTCACGCGCCAGGTTCAGTCGCTTGGCTTGTCTGAGAAGGTGCGTTTTCTTGGGTTCCAGGACAATCCGTTTCGCTACATGGCGGCAGCGGACGTATTTGTACTTTCCTCAACCTTTGAAGGCTTTGGGAACGTCATCGTAGAAGCTATGGCCGCCGGCGCGCCTGTGGTTTCCACAGCGTGTGATTTCGGTCCAACGGAGATCATCGTAGCCGAAAAGAGTGGGCTCTTGGTACCGGTGGCGGATCCGACTGCTTTGAGCGCTGCATTGGAGCGGGTCCTCACGGATCCCGAATTGAGCGCACGCCTCCGACAGGGCGGGCGTGAACGCGCGCGAGATTTTGAGCCATCACAGATTGCGCGGCGTCACGAGGAAGTGTTTCTGGCGACCATCGCCCGTACGAAGCTTCCTGAGGCAGCTGCCGGGGTAGTTGCGAATCCTCTCTCGGTGAACGGCTAGGCCATGAGCCCGAGGCAGCAAAAAATTGCCTATGTGATCGCCTATCCGCAGCGTATGGCGGGAGCCAATCGCAGCTTGATGGAGTTAATCGTTAATCTCCCTCCATCAGTGCGGCCGGAAGTGGTCATTGTAGATGAAGGTTTGGTGGCAGATGCCTATCGCGAAGTGGGCATCGAGCCTCACATTTTGCGCCCTGCTGGGGCACTCGGCGAATTTGGCAAAGCGAGCCTGAAGTGGGGGCGCGCCAAGCGCCTTCAGGTGAGCGTTACCGAGCTTCTGCCATACACTTGGGCTTTCAGAAAGTGGCTCAAAAAGCACCAGATCGATCTTGTGCACGTGAACGATCCGCGGGGCGCGATCCTGGCAGGGCCAGCAACCAAATCCTTACGGATCCCGTTGATTGGGCACCTGCGCGGAACCAAAGCAGTCGGAGGGATATATTGGGAGGCCTTTGAACGCTTATGCGATCGCATCATCACTGTTTGCGACGCTATTCATTCGGATTTCTCCCCCGTGGGTCGTGCAAAGGCCGTCACCGTGTACAACGGAACCCGTTGTGAATATCCAAAGGCGAGGCCAATGCCGTGGCTTCGGTCCCTTCGGGAGCAAGGTGTAGTGGTTGTTTCTTGCTTTGCATCGGTTACGCCGTTCAAGGGGATCCATCACCTGCTGGGTGCCACTGCGCTCCTCAATGCCACGGGTCTTGGCCAGCGCTTTGCGGTGTTATGTATCGGTGACATCCCGAGCCAAGATAGTCGTTATTTTCAGTGGTTGCTGGATGAATGTACGCGGCTTGGTGTCAGCAACTGGACGTTCGTCGGCTGGCAATCGGAGCCGTTCACTTTCTACAATTACACGGACATTTCGGTGCTCCCGACGGCAGCCAATGAGTTTCTGCGGTATGCCGGCAGCTACGTGCGGATTGTTGGAAATGAGGGTTTCCCGCGAACTAACTTGGAGGCCATGTGTTATGGGCTTCCAACGGTGGGTACACGCTTAGCAGGTGTACCTGAGCAAATCGTGCACGGCCAAACGGGACTGGTGGTGGAGCCGAGCGATCCGGTTGCGCTAGCTGCTGCGCTGAGCGAGCTGGTAATGAGCGAAGACAAACGCCGTCAGATGGGAATTGCAGGCAAGCAGCGTGTGCGGGCAGTTTTTTCAACGCGCGCGTATGTCGCGGGCGTTCTGAAGGTCTACGAAGAGCTCCTCCACTTGAGTCTTGGCACGGTGCTCTCCGTGCCACCATCTCCCTGCGGTTGCGAGGAGGCGGTCGCGTGAAGGAAGTTGTCGAGCCTCTGCCGATAGCCTTTGATTTTGTCGAGGGCTGGCTACCACAGGGGAAAAAAGCAGCCGTTTGTTTCTCAATTGACGATGTTCACCCAGGCCGCTCCGAGGACCACTACGACGGCGGCGGCGATTTGGGTAAAGGGGCTTTAGGCCTCGTTGAGCGTCTTTTGGAAAAACATCCGGCGTTACGTGTTACCCTGTTTACAACTGCGGATTGGCGAGAGATTTCTCCGGCTCCGTCGCGGGTTCTAAGCCGCATCCCGTGGATTAAGGACCACACATTCTTAACGCGCATTTTGCCCGAAGGCGCACGCGCACTCGATCGCCACCCGGAGTTTGTGAGCTACTTGAAGAGCCTGCCGCGAACAGCCATTGCCTTTCACGGCCTTCACCACATCCACCGCGGCCAGCAGGTACATGTGGAGTTCCAGTCCGAATCCATGGAGGAGTGCGCCCTAATGCTGGCAAAAATGGTTGCGGTGTTCGAACGGGCTGGGCTGCCTCGGGAAATGGGCATGTGCCCTCCGGGGTGGAATGCACCGGATAACCTTCTGCGTGCCATGGCGGCGGCGGGTTTGGAATTTGTGGCTTCCGCTCGGGACATTCTGAGTGCGCCACTAACGAAGGCCCGCGCCAAAATGTCCGGCTTGCGCGGGGTTCCGCTGTTTGAGCCAGGCCTTTGGCGGGAGCCGCGAATGGCGCATATTCCGGTTAATTTTCAGGCAACGTCCACGCTCGAACGTGCGCGCGCGATCCTGAATCAGGGAGGCTTACTGTCCATCAAGGCCCACATCATCAAGAACGCCATGGGGTTTGTCGCATTAGACGGTGTGGATGCAACCTACATGAATTACTTGGACGCTTTGTTTACCGTTCTTGCGCGTGAATACGGGGAGAGTCTGTGGTGGGCAACCATGGGTGAGGTTTCCACACGTGTGCGAGAGGTTGCTGCCCAGCCCGCATAGCTTGCTGATGGTACGCCCGAAGCTCGTCTACATTGTGACCGTGCCGACCACAGCGCGGGTGCTGTTGCGTGGTCAGCTCGCGTTCATGAGGGAGGCGGGGTTCGACGTTACGGTGGTGTCGTCACCCGGGCCAGAATTGGAGGAAGTGGGGGAGCGGGAGGGAGTTCGCACAGTGGGGGTACAGATGGCTCGTGAAATTGATGTCGTGCGGGATGCGCGCGCATTTTCTGAGCTGCGAGCGACCATTGCGCGGCTAGCTCCAGACATTGTGAATGCGAGTACCCCCAAAGCCGGCCTTTTGGGCATGATGAGTGCCTCGCTTTGCCGCGTACCGGTGCGGATCTACCTGCTGCGTGGGCTTCGATTTGAAGGCACCCGTGGTGCTAAACGTTGGATTCTTGAGGGCACGGAAAGGGTCGCCGCAGGTTGTGCTAACCGCGTGGTTTGTGTCAGTGAGTCAGTTCGTGCGGGCTACTTGGAGCGTGGTTTGACGTCCCTAGCCAAGTGCACGGTGCTTGGGTCCGGTTCTTCGAACGGCGTGGATCTGGACCGGTTCGATCCCGAAAGAGCAAAACCTATGGCGGAAGCTCTGAGAGCAAAATTCGGCATTTCATCTGACGCGATGGTTTTTGGATTTGTGGGCCGGCCAGTGGCTGACAAAGGCATTCGGGAACTCATTTTTGCTTGGGAGAAGGCACGCAAAGTGAATCCCTCCGCCAGGCTCCTGATCGTTGGTGCGGGGTTTGCCGGGGACACGGTGGACCAAGCGCTGGCTCAATGGATGCGCGGGCGCGACGACATTATCGCAGCGGGTGAAGTGTCAGAGCCCGCGCCATATTATGCGCTCATGAGCGTGTTGCTTTTTCCCTCGTACCGCGAGGGGTTTCCCAATGCACCGCTCGAAGCTGCGGCAATGGGAGTTCCCACGATAGGATTTAGCGCTACCGGAACCCGTGATGTCATCGTTGACGGACAGACGGGGCTACTGGTGCCGGTAGGGGACGGTAAAGGGCTGGCAGCTTCGTTGGAGCGTTACGTGAGGGACGCTGCTGAACGCGTCGCCCACGGAAAAGAAGCGCAAACACGCGCGCGGGCTCTGTTTGATCGACGTCGAATCTGGGGCCTTTGGCTTGCAGAATATACCGAGCTACTTGCTAAGCGCGGGCTGAGGTTACCCCGAAACTGAGCCGGGTGCGCCGGGCGACTCCCCCGTTCCTCGGTATTCGGGCATCCGATCGACACCCACGGGATCCACGCCCTTCATGGAGAGTGCGATGGCTACCGTCTTGGCGAGGATCGCCAAATCTACAGCGAAGCTCACGTGATTCACATACCAGAGATCGAGGTCAAAGCGTTGCTCCCACGTTGTTGTGTTGCGGCCGTTCACCGCCGCCCAGCCCGTGATGCCTGGACGCAGTTCGTGACGCCGATGCTGTTCGGGGGTGTAATGTTCCATATATTGATGAAGCAGCGGCCGAGGCCCAACCAAGCTCATATCCCCGGTGAGTACGTTCCAAAGCTCGGGGAGCTCATCCAAACTCGATTTTCGCAGGAACTTCCCAAAACTTGTGAGGCGGGCTGAGTCGGGTAGCAGGGCGCCATGTGCATCTCGTTCGTCGGTCATGGTCCGAAACTTGGAGATGCGAAATGGGATCCCGTCCTTCCCGGTGCGTACCTGGCGGAAAACAACCGGTGAGCCATGGAGCACCCGCACCAAAGCGCCGAGCCCCAAGAGCACTGGTGAAGCCAATGCGAGCCCGCCGCCAGCAATAGCTATGTCCAGCCAGCGTTTGGTGTAACGACAATAGAAGGAGTTCGTGCTCATGGTTCGGGGGGTAAGTCGGAAGGGATGTTTACGACGGCCGCTTGGGGTGCGATAAATCGCGGCCTATGTCTAACACTCGGCGAGTCTTCATTACAGGGGCGGGCGGCGCAGGCACGATTGAAATTATCCGCGCGCTCAGAGCTAAGGGAAGGTACGAAATCGTCGTTGCTGATGCCTCGCCGTACTCTGCCGGCCTTCCTCTGGCTGACCGCGGCTACGTGATACCTTTCGGGAGCAGCCCAGAGTTCAGAGGGCACATGCGGGAGCTTTTGGAGCGTGAACGGCCCGCGTTCATGATCCCCCTGGTCGACGAAGAAATCCCCATCGTGCATGAGCTGGTTGCAAGCGAGTTTAGAGGCAAAGTTACGGTAGTCGCGCCGCGCCTCGAGTTCTGCACGTCGATGCTCGACAAGTGGCAAATGTACCAGCGCCTGAGCGCGCAGGGGCTCTCAGTGGCGCGTACCTGGCTGGCCAGCGAAGCTAAAGGCAAGTGCGAATTCCCAGCGATTATCAAGCCGCGCGAGGGGCGCGGGAGCCGCGGCTTTGCCTACATCGATTCCGAAAAGGATTTGAACGCGTACCTAGCCGAAGCCAACCTCCCAGAAGATCGCTACATTGTCCAAGAACGCCTTTTGGGCGCGGAGTACACAACAAGCGTCGTTGTTACGCTCGCCGGGGAAACACTCGCAGTGGTTCCGAAAGAAGTGCTCTCAAAGCGCGGCATCACCCAGCTCGGCGCAACACGCGCCGTGCCTGCAATTGAGCGCCTGGGGCGAGATATCCAAAGCAAGCTGCGTGCAGACGGCCCATTCAATGTTCAGCTTGTTCTCGACAAGGCCGGCATTCCCTGGGTTTTTGAAGTCAACCCACGCTATTCCACCACCGTGGCCCTTACCCTGGCCGCTGGCATCGATGAAGTGGACTGTGTGCTGCGGGCAGCGGACGGTCTGCCGAATGAACCGCAGCGGTTTCAGCCGGATCTACTCATGATTCGTTATCAAACTCAGCTCTACGTTCCAGAAGCTGAGTGGAATCGGCGATTTTTGGGCACGGAGTCCGGAGCGTGAAGGTCCTTGTCACCGGAGCCACAGGTTTTCTCGGCCGAGTGCTAACACCCCTCTTGCGAGACGCTGGGCACTCGGTGACGGCAGTGGGTGGCCGCACCCAGGTATCGCCGTTTGAAAGAGACATTGAATATCAGTCGCTGGATCTGCTTGCCCCCCAGGCCCTCCACGCTGCCTTTGGCACGTGGCGGTGGGATGCCGTGGTACACCTTGCTGGGCCCGTGGCTCACAGTGCGCTTGATTGGGCAGGCGAACGTTCGTTAGTCACGACCCACGTTCGGATGGCGCTCCAGGTCGCGGCGTCTCTTCCGCGCCAGTGGGATGGGCGTGTGTTGCACACCTCCTCGATGACGGTGTACGGAACACCCGAGTCGCTCCCGATTGAAGAAACTCATCCCCGCCAGCCTCGGCATATGTATGGGCTCGGAAAGCTGCTTGCAGAAGATGTTTGGCTCGCCAACGCCGAGCGCGATCTTTGGTGTCTCAGGCTTCCCGGTCTCTTTTCGGCGACACGCCGCGGCGGCGCGCTCTTTCACTTCATGCAGGCCGCGCGGCAAGGGCGTCCTATTCGGATCACTGCCCCGGAGCCCACACCATGGGATGTATTGGACGTTCGGGATGCCGCATGGGCCATTCAAGCTGCCTTGGGCGCTCCATCAACAAACGCCGGCGCATTGAATGTGAGCTACGGCGAAGGCGTGGAGATGCGCGTTATAGCAGCACGCATTCTCGAAATCGCGGGCACCTCCTCGAACATCGAAGTGGAGCCGCCCATCATGCATCCCGTCTTTCAGATGTCGATTGCCAAAGCGCGCACCCTTTTGGGCTGGAGCCCGCCTTCGCTCAACGCGCGTCTTCGGGAGCTGTTCGCAGCCTACGGTGAATCGTGACCTATCGTCTGCCAGAAGAGTGGAACGCATCCGGCTTCCGAAGGCGCATGGAGGTGGCCGTGGCTTCTGTCACGTCGTGCGGTGCAGCGCTTCAGGAGCTCCGTGGGTTTGGCGTGATGGCCTCGGACGACGGAACGCAACTCAAGACCAACGTCGACATCGCGGCCGAAGGCTGGGTGCTCGGCTTGCTGGAGGGGAGCTTCCCGGATGACCAATTCTTGAGCGAGGAGCGCTTTGACGGAGGAAATTCCAAGCCTCTCGATACCACCCGCCCATTTTGGACGGTGGACGCACTCGATGGCACCCGCAGCTACGTGGAAGGGTTCGACGGCTATTGCGTGCAGGTCGCGTACATCGAGTCCGGAGTTGTTCAGCTGGGAGCCATCGCTGAACCCGCAGCATCGAGGTGTTACGTCGGCATCCGAGGCGAGGGCTCTTACCTTATAGACGCCGAAGATCGCTCGGAGCGACTCCACCTCGATCCCAGCGTAGCCTGGCCCGAGCGGCCAAAGTTTGTCGATAGCACGCACCCTAAAGGGCCGGCCGGCGTGCTGTTTGAACGTCTGAATGCGGAGCTTCTCGAATGCGGCAGTGCCGGCCTAAAGATTTGTCGCATTGCCGACGGCAGTGGGAACGTTTATTTCAAAGAATTTAAGCTGAAGTTGTGGGATATCGCGCCGGGCGAGGTGATCCTCTCTGAGGCTGGGGGCAAGCTTTCGAACTGGCTGGGGGAGCCGTTCCCCTATACGGGGCGGGCCACCCACTTCGAGCGCGTGGCGGCGCTGCCTAATGCGCACCTGACGCGAGTGCTCCCCTTTACTTTCGAGGCCTGAGAGGAAAAGCGCGGTTCACGGCGTTCTGGATGGGTACCTCAATCACCCAGGCTACAGCCAGCACGAGCGGGCAAATCCACAGAAAATTTAGCAGCCCCGAACGGATGGGTGAGCTCATCACGGCAATGCGCAACACCGGAGCGTGGGTGACGTAGAGCGCGTAAGAGATGGGGGCAAGCCAGCGAAATACCCCAAGAATCGGCCAGAAGCCTCGAAAGCTGAAGCGCTGCCAAACAAGACCAACGCTCAGCAAGAGTGCCACCGTTACAAAGCGCCGCACCGTGGTTTCGCGCGCGCCATAGACCGAAATCTCCAAGCCGGAGCGCCATAAGAGGTCTAAAGCGCGGGCCAAAAAGGGGAGGGCGAGCACGGAGAGCGCCGGAAGCAAAGAGCGAAGCCGGATCCTCTTGCTCTGCTCGTACAGTTCGGCGAGCTCAACGCCGACCCACCAAAGCGGAAAGTAGGAGATGAAGCGTGCAGCCTGATTGGGGATCGTTAGATCCACGATCGTGGCCAGGGCGGTGACCACGAGCGTGACCCTGCGCTGTTGCTCGAAGCTAAGGCCGGAGCTTACCAGGAGCCCATACAGCACATAAAACCAAAACTCGTAGCTCAGAGACCACAGCGGATAGTTGTCGAGAAAATGTTTGATGGAGGAGGTCCCAGATTCGCCTTGGAGCATCAGGGCGTTGCCGGCCAACTCTTTGAAGCTGAAAGGCAGGTTGATGGGCACCACCCACCAGCAAACCCACGTCAATAGCAGCGCGATCAAGTAGGGCGGATAGATGCGACGGATGCGTCTCAAGAGGTACGGGAAAAATTGAAACGGACCGGTGGCTGAGCGTGTAGCCAGGTGAATCACGAACCCGGACACCAAGAAAAAGAGCATGACTGCCACTTGGCCGAAGCTGAAGAAACGCACCAAGATCGGCAACTCGGGCACGCCGCGGCGCACGTAGTGGTGCAGAAATACGTAGAATGCTGCGAGCCCCCGCAGGCACTCTAGCTCAGCGAGCTTCGGCCCTTTGGTACCGTTCGCATTCTCGCGTGTGAGCGCTTCCTTCATCGATGACCGTGAAGCTCGTTCATTATCGACGGTAGCGCTCGTCGACGTGATCGAAGGAATCCTCAACCGACGTGAGGAGGTTGTAACGCACTAAATGGGCGAGCGCCGCCGCGCCGTCTTTCCACCCGATTTTCTTGCCCTGTAGCCGCGTGCGCGGGTAGTAGGAAATCGGAAGCTCGTAGACGCGTGCTCGAACCTTGGCGATTTTGGCGGTGAGCTCGACCTCAATGCCGAAGCGCTGGGACTCCAGCTTCATCGCTTTCAAGAGATCCGCGCGGAAGACCTTGTAGCAAGTTTCCATGTCTGTGAGGTAACAGCCAGAGAGCAGATTGCTCGCGATCGTTAGCGAGCGATTGACGAAGTAGTGATACGTTCGATGGACTTGATTACCGCTCTTCTTGAATCGGCTGCCATAAACGACATCAGCTTTCCCATCGAGAAGGGGCTGCAAAAGCGCGGGAATATCCGCCGGATCGTACTCGCGATCTGCATCTTGGATAACGATAAAATCGCCCGTGGCCTCGCGAATGCCGCGGATTACCGCTGCCCCTTTTCCCTGGTTGCGCGCCTGGGCCAGAAGCTTGAAGCCGTAGCGCTCAGACTCTCTCTTCAAGATCTCAAGGCTTCGATCCGTCGAGCAATCGTCAATGAATATCCATTCGCGTTCGATGGGGCAGGGTGACGCAAACAAGAGGGCAATCACCTCTGCTAACTGAGGTTCTTCATTGTAGACGGGGACTACGACTGACAGTTTTGGCATCCGTGGCTTTCGCTGCTGGTGCTGCGGGGTTATCGGCCGCATGACCGCGCTTTTGGACAATCTTACTGCTTCTAACATTGCCTTACGCACGCGAACAAGGCAAGAAGGCGTACGACCGATGAGTGCCTCCGTCCGAGCAGCTTCGCCAGTGGGGATCCTACTCGGACGCGGAGCATGGGCCGTGTACCTCCTGATAGTCGGAGTGCTCGCGTTCCGCTTCGGTTCGATCCGCATCGCTGGGCAGGTCGTTGGCCTGTCGGATTTGGCTTTCCTTGTGGCCGCAACGCTGTTCGGTGGCGCCAGCCTGCTCAGAGGCGTGAAGGTCCGGAGCCTCTCGGTGTACTGGCCCATGTTGGCGTACGCGGCGGCCATGGGCTTGTCCATTTTGGTGTCCGCAGAACCGAAGCGAAGCCTTATCAAGTTTGCTGGGGAGATTTATCTACTCGCGTTGGCTTTCTTGGGTATGAATCTGATAACCACCGAAGCCAGGCTCAGAAGCGTGGTGCGCGTGTGGCTCTCGGTAACAGGCCTCAGCGTTGTGGCGTGTGCTCTCGGTGTTGCGATTTTTTATCTAGGAGTTCGCGAACGTGCCGTGAACTTGGTGCTCTGGAACTACGGCTCCCTTCCACCTGGGAATTACCCGCGCCTCTATGGATTTTTCACCAACGGGAACATGTTCTGCAATTACCTCATAGTGAGCGTGTTGATAACGCTCGCAGCTCTTTATCGAAGATTCATCTCTCGCCTAGCCGCCGCGTGTTTGCTTCTGCTAACCGCTGCTGCAGCGGCGTTCACCTTTTCCACAGGCATTGGAGGCATCGCGCTCGGCGCGGGGCTGTGGCTCTGGCTAGAGACGCGAGGCACCTCCAATGCTAGGCTGGGTCGGCTAGCGCTCGGCACGGGAGCACTTCTGGCAACAGCCTTGTTCGCCGCCACAACGGTGTCGCTCTCTGGGAGCTTCGCCCCGAGTGTCAGGATCTTGGTTTGGAAGGATGCCCTTCGGACGTTCTTGCAGCATCCTGTGCTCGGAAAAGGCGTGGGCACCGATCCGGTGAACGTTTCCTGGGTCGTGCCTTCCGGCATTCAGGAGAACCTCACCGAAGCGCACAACGTGGTCCTGAGTGTCGCCGCGCAAGAGGGGATCGTCGGGCTTTCGGCGTTTGGCTGGCTCATGGTGCACTTGCTTCGCTCGTGGCGCTTACGAAGCTGGAACACGGGCGAAGCGGGCGTTTGGCCGCGCGCGCTTGGCTGTGCGCTTGTGGGTAGCCTGGGGTATCAAGGCTTAAGCGGTGCCTTTGAGGATGCCAGGCATATTTGGGTGCTAATCGGTCTCTTGGTGGCCGCGCTTCATTTTCCTACAAGTAAAGGCACGGTCCCGAGCAGTTCACCGGCGGGTTCGCTCCCTACAGCGGCAAGCGAGAGCCACTAATGAGCGCGTTGTCTCGATATGTTCCGCAGGCTGCGGATAACCGTATGAAGGGTCCTAATGATACGGTGGCAGCCAGGAAACGCTACTACGGGCATCCAAGCGCTAACCTGAAGCTCTTGGTAGAGAATAGATATCGCTGGATGAATAGCTTCATAGGGCCGAACGATCGCGGGGTGGAGTTGGGTGCCGGCCCCGGATTCTCCAGGGAATTGGTGCAAGCCAAGGAACTCTTGATCACGGACTATGCTGAGAGCGACTGGCTCGACGTAAAGAACGTGGATGCAATGGCCACCCCGTTCGAAAATGGGGAGTTTGACTTCGCCATTTCTGTGAACATGATTCACCACCTGGCGTACCCGCTCCGCTTCTTTCGTGAGATGGTGCGTATTCTGCGCCCTGGCGGTCGCCTCATCGTCCAAGATGTCCGGTGTTCCTTGTTCTTGCGGGCGGCGCTGCGCTTGCAGCGGCATGAGGGCTATGATTTCGGGGTGGATGTGTACGATGAGAGTGCGCCTTGTACGAACCCAGATAATCCCTGGGCGGGCAACAACGCCGTGGTGGATTTGCTCCTAGCGCGCGAGGATGAGCTCGCTCGACGTGTTCCAGAGTTGGCGTTAATGCACCGCTCGTACTCCGAGTTTCTCACGTTACTGAACTCGGGGGGCGTCATCGCGACCACTGCCTATGTGCCGCTCCCCTTGGGCCTGGCGAAGTGGGTCGAGCGGGCCGACAGTGTCCTCACGCAGAAGCTGCCGAAGGTATTTGCTTCCCAGGTTCAGTTGGTGTTCGTTCGTAGCTGACGCTCATTCCGGACGTAAACTCGAAAGATCTCATTTTCGAAGGTTCTCTGGAAGCGGTCCGCAGGCGGTGCGAGGTCACGGAATGGGGCATCGTTGGTCAACACAACAAGATCCAACCTCCGCGTTTCAGGGTGCTGGGCGCGTGCCCGGTACTTCGCCGTCAGGCGCCGTAATTCCGACTCGGGAAGCTCGGGCTGGAAGGCCACGAAGAGACCCCTTCTGGCGATGCGCGCGCGCTGTTCGGGCGTGTAGTCCGAGAGCGGAGCGTAGGTGTGCTCGCGGTTAGCGGCGTACTTGGAGACGCTCATGAACACGATCTGGAGCCCACTCGTGCCGAGGAGCCCGGCGTACTGGGCCTCGGTAGCGCCCAAAAGGTGCGCAAAGCTCGCGAAACGGTGCTCAAGCTCAGCTTCATTTGCTATTGACACCCAAGCATCGGGTACGAAAGCGTACCCCCCGTGGAATGCTTGCCAATAAACATGCACCTGTTGATCGAGAGTGCCAAGCACTGCCAGGTTTGAATAGCGGGCGTTCTTGAGCTCATAAGCGAGCTCAGAAAAATTGTGACGGTACGAGCCAAGGGACTCAAAGTTGTACCAACTGACACGGGTGTGGGTTTCTCGCCGGGCATTTTGAACTCCGCGCCCGACGATGGAGAGCGCTACAGCAAGCGTAAAGCCAGCGCCTAGCATGCGTGGCCAGAACCTCCCAGAACTCTCCCCGCTCTTGTTGTTGTGCGTAACTTCGCGGAAGCGCGCCAGGGCCGCTGGCACGATAGCAATAGCAAACAAGAACAGCGCGCCATCCAGCGCGAATCGGCGAATTCGGTCGGGGAACATGTAGGGGTAGAGCCCTTGACCTAAAACAGCCGAAAAGAGTGGCAGGCTAACGCTAGCGCCCACTACGAGGGTGAGCCAAAAGGCGGCGTGAGAGAGCGCGAGCGCGCGCCGCTCGGGCAAAGAGCGGCGAAGCGCGAGCCAGGTAAGTGCCGCGAAGCCCGCCAGCACCAGGAACCCAGCAGGAGGCACTTCGCGGATCCAGGTGAGGGCGTGAAGGCGAGAAACAGGATACGCCCCCCAGCGCACCAAGAGCGCCGCCGTGGTGCTGTGCTTCTGCAGCACGAATGGCCATACGACGAGCGCGAACGAGGAGAGAAAGAACGCCAGCCGCAAAGAGAGTGGGCCAAGGCTGCCGGAGCTTCTGGTTCGCCAGAGGTTAAGCAATACCGGTAAAGTCGCGAGGCTCACGATAAACGCCGAATAGATGTCAGACTGCACCAACAAAGCAGCGGACACGCCCGCGACGCTGAAGAACGTGATACTTCGAGGTTCGCGCGGGCGCGTCCAAAGCACCGCAAGCACGCTGAGAGCCAAATAGACAAACACAGAAGTCACGTAGGGGCGCGGAAAACGATCACCCCAGTAGAGGTCTCGCCAAAAACCCAGGCTATCCGTTATGGGCCAAGCGGCTGCGAACAGATAACTTGCCGCAAACCCGGCGAGCGTCGAGGCGGTGTTCTCTCGTGCTCCCAGTAGCCGCGCCAGCAGGCTGTAGAGTACGAAGAACGCGTAAGCAACCAGCGTATCGGCCAAGAGCAGGCCATAGGCCCCCGCCAAGGCAAACCCGAGCGCGTGCAGCGCGATTCCGGCGAGCGGAAAGGGGTGCAGCCCTTCACCGTAGGTTTCCCACAAGTTTGATTCCCCTAAGGTTCCGCGCGCAAGGGCTGCGACCAGTTCGTAATATTGAACATCCCCCCCGGGGCGATACAGCGCGGTAACTCCTAGAGGCTCTACTCGGAGCAGGCGGCTCGCGGCCCAGATGATGAGCGGCCGGCAGGCGACCAAGACAAGCAAACCTCGGGCATAGGTAGAAGCGGGCCAGAGTGCAGCGCGTACTAACTGCCGGAGTGGCGGGCCCTTTTGTGGAGGGCAGAAAGTCATGGCGCCGAACGCAACTCGTAGGTCGCGACGATCGACTTGCCCAATCGGTGGCCCGTTAACCTGTCAACCACGACGGTGGCCGGGATCATGATACGATCCCATACGGCAATTTGAGCCTTTGAAGGCATGGCGCTCTTGAGCAAAAGGCGGTTCGCGCCTGATGCTAACATGCCAACCGAATCGAGATAGAAGAGGTCTCGATTCAAGCACGTGGCAGGGCAGAGAGCGCGGAGCCCCTCCTTATTGTAGCGTCGGAAATGGCCGATAGCGCTATCGAACGGTGTAAAGAGCCAGCCGTGGGCGGGTGAAAGCACGACAATCGTTCCTCCGGGATTCAAGCGCTTCGCTGCTTCCGCCAGCTCCTCGGCATCGTGTTCGATGTGTTCGAGCACATCGATGTATAAGATGGTATCGAAAGTTGGCACTTCTGGGAGTGAACGCAGGGTTCCTACCTCGGCGTCCGCGCGGAGCAACTCAGTCGCAATGGTGACCCTGAGCTGTTCCACGAGCTCTTTATCGGGCTCCAGGCAGGTCCACGGGCCCTGGGTAAGCCCTCGGAGAACGCGTGTGGTGCCTCCGATGCCGGCCCCCACTTCCAGGATCTTGCCACGAATGTGCGGTGCCAAGATTTTTCGGAAGTAAGCCTTCCAATTGTGAGCTTGGGCGAACAATTCCAGCTCAGACCCAGCATATTTATCAGTGTGAATCATATCTTGTGGCAGGCAACTCGTTCGACGAAAAAGGAGTAGTCACGCAGGGGAATAAACGAGGCCATGTTCCTAGATTGTAGGACGATGAATACGAACACGAACGCCAACAAGCCGGCTTGGCTTAGGAGGATGAGCAGTAAACCGGTAGCTGCGGTGGCCCAACCTGGCACGGCCAGCCCGGTAGTGAGCCGCACTAAAATGACGCCAAGCAGTGAGAGCCCCACCACGAGTGCCAGGAAGAAAGTGGCTATCAGCAGCCTCAAACCCACGATGTCTGCGAAAACGGATATCGCGCTCAAGCCGTGCGTGATGAGCGAAAGGAAGTTCATTTTCGATTTGCCTGCGATGCGCACACCGCGATCAATGAAGATCCGATCAATCGGTAAACGTGCTTTAAAGATAGAGGCCGCGAAATGATTCCAGAGCTCGGAAACAGCAGCCATGCGGTCTACGTGGTGGCGGGGGAGCACACAGAAGTTCCCTTCCCGTGCCTCACGGCCCGTGAGCAAAGCATGGAGCACGCGGTACGCGCGGTAGGAGAAGCGAAACGTGAAGTTTTCAGTTCGCCGTCTGCGCGCACCAAAAACGGTATGCCTCCCCTCTAATTCGTCGAACCTTTGGAGGAGTGCGAGTGCGCCTTCCACGGTATCCTCACCGTCTGCATCCATCACAACGAGGGCACGGTAGCCACCAGTTGCCTGAACGTGGGCCAAGCCGATGGCAATTGCTCGTTGGTGCCCAACGTTGCGGCGCAAATGAAGCACCTCCACCTGATCTTCGCCCGGACCTGGTGCTGGGTTCAGAAAGGGCTCTTGCGATCCATCATCCACAAAGACCACTCGAGGAATTCCAACGTGGGGCGTGAGCTTGGATAGAAGCTCGCGGGCGAGCACTTGGGCCGACTGCCAATCGTCGTAGACTGGCATGAGCACGCAGACCGACCCTTTCGCAGTGCCTACTACAGCGCCCATCTCGGTGGAGCCTCCCGCCTCGGTGCGCCTGGGCTTCTGGGTGGATGCGCTTTCTTCCCTGCCACCGGTTCAGGATGGTTGTAGTGGATATCGAACACTTCGGTCAAGGGATGCTCGCCCCTGCATGTCCCCTGCGAGGAGTTCGCCTGGAGGAGCAGGCCCTGCAGGCTCTCACGGGAGCGCTTTGACCAAACAAACCTGATTGTACGCTGGCGATTGGCCCCGTAGCACGCGTCGCACCACTTCCCGGAAGAACATTCGAGAGATCTCCGTTTTTACAGGAAGTTGATGAAAATGTTCAACCACGAAAAATCCGCGACTGCGAAGGTAACCCCCAAATTCCTGGGCAGTCCATTCGCGAACATGTGATGGGTTTGGACTCCTCATCATCCCGCGCCCCCAGAGGCGTTCCCGATCGGGCGTAGACAAGAGCATTAATCCGTCGGGTTTCATTCGGCGTCGTGCGTAGTCTAGTAAGCAGTTGGGGTCGACAAGGTGCTCGATAACATCGGCGGCAATGACAAGATCTGCGTCTACATTCAAGTCGAGGCGAGGGTTCTCGAAGTCATCGCTGTACCATTCGCCAAAAGCCAAGTGTTTCTGGCAGTACTCAACCGCCCTTGGTTGATCTATCCCGACAATTCGTCCGCCCGCATTTTCCTTGTGAAGCAGTGCGAGTTTGACACCCACACCGCAACCGATGTCGAGAATCGTCTGGAATCCGTGCTTCCTAACGAGCCCAGCCGCGTATCGATAGACGGGAAATTGGAAACTCTGGGCGGCCGCTACTCTATTTTCGTTCCAGTAGACAGACTCCGACCTGGAATCCAACGTGACGGGGATCGAATTCACCTCGTAACCAGCGGGGATACCGAAGTTGCGCCGTAACAGCTCCTCCTTGCTAACCATTTTGCCTGTCCTCTATTCGGTGGGTATAGCGACCCAAAGTTTTGTGAGTTTTTTCGTCTGCACGTACATCCACGGTAGGAAAAGTGGAATGGCCAGATTGTAAAGCAAGTTTGCGCTCGCCAATCCCTGAGCGCCGAGCGTTGGAACAAATGCAGCCAACAAGGCCAATTTCCAGATCGTCACGCCGGTAACTAACTTTAGCCCCCATTCGGCCCGCCCAACACTCACGGAGTTGGGCTGCATCCAAATACCCACCAGCCAAAGAGGACACCAGGCGACTGTTTGCACAATCCGAGTCGCGGGAGCGTAGCTTGGACCATACAGAGTCGCAACAAGCCATGGGGCAAGAAAAAACAAGCTCAAACACCCAGGAATCACCAAGGCAGCCGCCCCTAAGGAGATGTTTCTTAGGAGCGCCAGATACTCAGAACGGGCCTTAAGCGTCGCAAGCTTGGCAAGGCGTGAGAAAACGATCATTGACAGTGGGCTGGACAACCTATCAAAGATCTCGACGAGATTCCACGCAGCCCGATACAACCCCACGTCGCTTGGAGGGCTAAACCAGCCGAGGACGAGAAGGTCAGCCCGCCCGCCCGCAATCTTTAGAAGGTCTGTCAAGCTCCCGATGAGAAGCAGCTTTCGCATCGAACGATCAAAAAGCAAGCGGCGCGACCTTGAGGCTTGCCACCAGGATATCCCGAAGTCCTTCCTGAAAATGCGCCCAGTGGAGGCGAGCATCCACGCTGCAGACAAAGACTCGACCGCAAGATAAGCTACGACCGCGCTTCCCACAGTCGGCCTGAACCAAGCTGCACCAGAAAGAATTGAAAACCGCAGCAAACTCAACACGACCGATTGGACCGCCAAAAAGCGGAATCGCTCCGAAACACGCATCACGCCGTAAGCGGTGTCGGGAATCCAGCTGACGAGGAGTGACATGCCGTATATTGCTATCCATACGGTTAGGTTCTCAGCGTGGAGGAAGTTCTGAGCCGAGAAGCGACTCACTCCCAGCACGATCAAAAAAGACACAAGATTAACCCCTATACTCAAGGCGAACCCCGTTCGAATCACCGTTCCGCCCGCGGCAGCATCTCGCCTAACGTACGCACCGGAGAATTCGCGCATGGCCCACTCCCACACACGCACGCCGACGACTTGACGCACGGTCAAGGTAACCGCCATTATTAGTGCGATTTGTCCAAACGTTTCCACGCCGAGCAGCCTCGTCACTATGACAACTTGAGCCAACCCAATTGCGGAACTCGTTACAGTTCCGGCCGCAGTCCAGAGTCCCTGACCAGCGAGGCCGTTGAGAGACCGTTGAAGTATCGACTTTTCAGTGCTCGAATTCATAGGCGGAGAGGCGCGAGTTGGCATTTCGCCCTTTGCGTGCTGTCAGAGAGGTTTAGCCTCGTGAAGCTTTGACATTCGCTCGACGACATTGCGGGTGAGCAGCAAAGGCCAGCTAGGATCGCAGAGCAAAGGCTGAAAGACCATCACCCATCGACGCCAAGGAAGCTAACTTAGAGAGAGTGCGCCTAGCCAACCCTTCGCGACGTAGAGGCAAGAGGTTCTGACGATACTCCGATTCCGCATGGCCAACGCGCCGGACGAGTGAGAGACCGTGAGTCCAAACCTCCACCCTAGAGAACCCACCGCCCATCAGGTAGTATCTCATCGACTCAGGCGTAAACATACGTATGTGTTCTGTCGGAACGCATTCCTTCCACCGGTGCTTTAGCAGTCTTGCTGAGAGGCCTCCAAAGTTTGGGGTTCCAACCCACATCAGCCCCCCGGGCTTCAGAATTCGAAAACACTCGTTCACGAATGGTCGAGTGTCTGCAACGTGTTCGATAACCTGGTCTGAGAAAACAACATCAAACGACTCATCGGCGAAGGCAGCCGTTTCCAATGATCCGATGTGAACCTTTCCAGTACCCATTCGCTGGAGCGCCACTTGGCCGTTCACCTGGTCCACCTCGACACCCCGGACGTCGAACCCCGCGTCTGCCAATCCGACGAGAAGGGCTCCGGCGGCGCATCCCACTTCAACCAGCTTAAGGCCTTGGATACTCTTCCCCAGGCGCTTTTTGAGCTTCGCCGCTACATCCTGGGCTTGCGAACGTTTGAGTGCCACGTCGTCTGAAAGCTGTGCACGCATGGCATAGGTTCCATATCCATTATACTGGGCACGCAGTTCCTCTGCTGAGGGCAGCGGATGGGGTGACAATAAGTCGCAGCGGCGGCACCGGAGGATCGAACGAGGGGTACCGTCGGCGCCGATACCGATCATTACCCGCCATTCGAGAACGGCGCCGCACGCGCATGCCGGTTTTGGAAGCATCAAGAGATCTCCAGACCTTGCAGGATGGTTCTGGCGCGACCTTCCCAGGTATGGGAGCTCACATCCGCCCGCGCCTGGGCACCGAGAAGGTCAGAAGCGCTGGGATTTGACACCAAGTCTAGAATGCCGTTGTAGAGAGCCTCAACCGAGTCCGCCTCAACAATACGTGCGTTGGTGCCGTCTTTAAGGACTTCAAGGATGGCCGGGAACCGTGTGGCCACGATCCCGCGGCCAGCGGCCATGTACTCAAAGAGCTTCATGGGCGAAGCGTATTCGATTGTATGCGTCTTTCGATCAGACGTGACCGTGTTAGAGGTGTAGGGCATAACGAGGACATTGGCGGCGAACAAATAGGGCGGAATGTCCGGTAGCCGAAGGTGGCCTACGAGCCGCACGTTGGAAAGCTTAAGCTTCTTAGCCTCCGCTTGGATGCGGGCAATATCGTGGCTGGCGCCGCCGACAAACACAAAGTCAGCCTGCGGAAGGCGCTGAGCGACTTGGACAAGAAGGTCTGCACCCCGCCCGGGATACAGGTGCCCGGAATGCACTACCAAAGGTCGTGGCAGGGCAAGCCCAAGTTTCGCTCTCGCCTCATCCCTTGCCATCCCTGGTGAGAACCGAGCGAGGTCGACCGCGTCGTGGGCAACCACACAGAGCGGGCCAGGGATCGGGACGTCTTCACGGACGAGATCCATAAGCCTTTTGCTTATAAAGACCCAGCGTTTTAGCGAAGGACTTCTCGCGAGGCGAAGGGCGGCTTTATGCTGGCGCTCACTTTCGGCCGAGCCGTGAGGGGAGTGCGATTCCTGAACAACGCGACAACCTAGCCTTGCGGCTGCGGAAGCAATTCGGACATTTCGCGTAAAGACAAGATCGAAGTTCTCGGCCCGAGCCAGAAACGTCGCCAGGAGCCCAAATGAGCCACCGAACCGTCCGTTGGCTAACCTTAGATGGGGAAGATAGCGTAGTAAGAAGGTCGGTTCGAGGGAATAGTCTTCGCAGAGGCGAGCAAACCTAGCTTCTCGAACTGCACTCGGATGATTGGGTGAGAGAACCTCGACCTTGTGCCCGAGCGCTCCCAGCGCGGCGGCCATTTGAAGAGTCTGTGTGGAATTGGCAGCGATGGAGGGCTGATAGTTTTCTGAAATATAGGCAATTCTCATTGTGCGGTTGGACCCTGGAACAAGCGCTCGTTGATCAATTTAGTGCGGCCCCCGAAATTATGCGCACGCTCCCAGGTAGCCAAAACGTGCGTGAGCCAGCTTTGGGTAACAGTTCCAGACCAGCTTCTGTGTGCCGGCAATCGAAGCTCAGCAGCCCATGCCGCCAAAGGGACGCTGAACCCCTGCTTGGGCCTTTCCAGAATAGAACGAGGGAGGACCTCCCGAAGGGCCATCTTAAGAAGATGTTTCAGCCGTCCCGGTGGCACTCGAATCTTCGCTGGAACAGACGCGACAAATTCCAGCAGCGGGTGGTCGATTAGTGGGGGACGCAGCTCAAGCCCGAGCGCCATGCTGGCGCGATCCACCTTGGTCAAGATGTCGTCGGGCAAATAGGTGTGGAGATCGAGGTATTGAAGGCGGGAAATGAGTGGCAAATCTGCTCGCCAGTGGGCCTTAAAATACCAATAGTCGTCGTAGTCTCGATAGCGACGAGCCATTTCAGGCGTTAGCAGCGTAGCCTTTTGTCCCTTGCTAAATCCTCCCAACAGCAAAACGTGACGCTCGATCTGAGAACGGATGCGATTCAGGATCGCAGGGACCCTAGGGAGGCGTAAAAGTGCCGATCGATCGATCGCAAACGGAAAGAGTTCGCGAAAGGCATCGGGGAGGTGGGCTAGCGACCTCAGAGTGCGGTGCCTTTCGTACCAGGTGTAACCTCCGAACACTTCGTCGCCTCCATCCCCGCTGAGTGCCACGGTAACTGAACGTTTGGCGAGCTCGCAAACGGCAAAGGTCGGAATTGCCGAGCTATCGCCAAATGGTTCGTCGTAGATTCCCGGAAGGCGCCCGAGTAACTCCTTCGCTCGCGCCGCTGAAACCGTGTACTCAGTGTGCTCGGTTCTGAACTTGTTAGCGATCTCCCGCGCGAATAATGTTTCATTCTGACTTGCGACATCAAATCCAATTGAGAAAGTCTGAAGCGGACGTGCAACAAATTCTTGAGCAATGGCCGTCACACCGCTTGAATCTACGCCGCCCGAGAGGAGACACCCGACCGGCACGTCGGCCACCAAGTGGCTTCTCACGGCGTCCCGCAAGAGGCTCGTCACACCCTCGACGGCATCCTTCTCGCTTTTCGGTCCCCCGTGGCTATCGAACGCCACATCCCAATAGCAGTGAGTAGTCAAGCGCCCATCGCTCAGCGTCAGGGTGTGTGCAGGCAAAACCTTCCTTACGTTGGTATAGGGCGTTTTTGGGGCTGGAATATACATGTACGTAAGGAAGTCGTACAAGGCTGTCTCATCGACAACCAACGTCAAGGACGATAGTCTCTCGATCGCTTTGAGCTCAGATGCGAACGCAAACGTCGTCCCGTCGTGGTAATAGTAGAGTGGTTTGATCCCAAGCCGATCCCGCGCAATAAACAATTCTTGTTTGCGTTCGTCCCAAATGGCAAACGCGAACATCCCGCGAAACCGACGGACGCAATCTGGGCCCCACTGGTCGTAAGCAGCTAACACCACCTCTGTGTCGGTATTTGTTCGAAAGGAGTGACCGAAACCCTGCAAGTCTCGTCGCAATTCAGCAAAATTGTAAATCTCGCCATTGTACGAGATTGCAAGGCGGCCCTGTGCGCTCAATAATGGCTGGCGGCCCGCGGAGGAAAGGTCGAGGATCGAGAGACGCCGGTGTGCCAATGCCGCCCGTCCCGAAGGAGACAACCATGTGCCGCTGTCGTCACGCCCGCGATGAGAGAGTGTGTCGCGGGCAGTCGTGAGGGCTTCGACGCTTATCCGCTCGTTCGATACAATGCCGACGATACCACACACAACACCACGCATATCAAGCTACCACGCCTGGTGCAACGGATCCCCGGAAAAGGATTGTGGGAAGTAAAGCATGCAAAGTTGCGCGCCGATTGTTTGTTGGGCGGGGGATGGCTGTTTCGCCCGGGTTGGCGCGCCCCGCAACCACTTCGCGTAACCCTCGCAAATGCGCCCTCGAAGACGGGGACCCGAGTGTTGATTAGCATCTCCGAAACGTGCCATACCTCTAATCGAGGATGACGCCCTTGCCAGGCAGGGAATTGACAATTGAGCCCTCCGAAGGCACTGGGGGTCTGTCTTTTTGTATCCTTCGCCTCGGAGTTCTGTCGCTCGCGTTACCTCGAATTTCCGCCACGATCGGAGCCACACCGGTAACCCTCTCGGATGCGCTTCTGGTTGCGTTTTATTGCGTGTGGGTGTGCCAATCGGTTCGGGGCGTGCATCGCGTCGAGTGGCGGGCGCCGGTGCTTTCTGCGCTTAGTTTTCTGGCGGCACTGGCTGTGTCGCTCCTGGCCTCTACGCTGGCGAGCCCGTGGGGCTTCGTTAAGCTGGTCGCGTACGGAGGGTACATTCTCCAGGTTGCAGTTTGGCCGACAGTCGTTGATAGCAGAGCGAAAGTCGAAAAAGTGCTTGTCGCATGGGCGCTTGGCGCAGCCGCATCGGTGGTTACAGGGATCGTCGGGTTAGTGGCCTTCTACTGGGACCCTGGCGGCGTGAATACGCTGCTAAGCTGCGGGTATGGGAGCCTTTCCCCGGGGGACCTTCCGCGGTTGTGCGCACCGTTTCGCAACTCGAACATGTTGGAAAACTACCTCGCCGTGGCGGTTCCCTTGGGCTTGTTTGCGCTCTGGGATCGCCTTTCGTCCACGGTCCTTGTGCTCGGCGGGTTAGGTGCGCTCGTGGTCGGTGCATTGGCCATGTCTAATGGTTTCCCAGCCCTCTTGGCGGGTTCCCTCGCTGTACTGTTTAATCGTTGGAGGCCGAACCGAACAATGTGGCGGCCAGCCGTTCTTCTCGCCTCTAGCGTTGGAACGCTCGCTGCCGCGGCGATTTTGGTGTTTGCCTCTGTAGCATCAGTGGTGCCAGCCGGCAAAGGGGACTTTACCTGGGGGGACCACGGTGTTGCTATCACTGGCGCCTCCCGCCCGTCCGTTTGGCGCGCCGCCTGGACGACACTGAGAGAGCATCCGATCACTGGCATCGGCTACGGCCGCCCCGTTGCGCTTGTCAGTGACCCACGGGCATTCGTGCCCGCCACGAAGCTAGACAAGCTGCTGGGCAGTGAGTTGGCTCCCCAATGGCTAGAAGCGCACAACGTGTGGCTAAATGTTGCAGGTCAATCCGGGGTTTTGGGTCTGCTTGCGTTGCTGGTCCTCCTCTGGGTGATTTGGAAACCTGTAGGCGAGTTAACCCGTTCTTCTTCAGGGGACTCTCGTGCTCTTGCGGTGGTACTGCTCGCGTGCTTCACGGGAGCGTTCCTCTTCCATGGCTTTTTTGCCGCGGTCGAAGAGGCCCGCCATGTTTGGGCGCTGATGGCGCTGGCTACTAGCTTTGTGAGTATTTCAGAACGTTCGAGGCGTATTCCTACGGTTCTCAGCCGGAGTAGTGTGGCGCTTCACAGTGACAAAACGCAGCAATAAAAGCATCGGCAATACGAATTGTAGCGCCCCTGAAATACCCAAAAAGGTCGGCGTGAACACCACGAGAGTGAGGACGTACAGCATTGCGGTGGAGGGGACGCTGGCGTTTGTGTGCCATGCATACAGGTTCGCGTGGAACACTCCCCATAGATACATGCACAAGAATACTCCAATCCATGAGAAATTTGCGTAAAGCATCGTGGGAAACGAAACTGGCGCAAGGACTCCGATGAGCCTTGGGACGATACGCGTGTCGGTCCAGAGTTCCCCGTCGTGCTTTTCCGGCCAAATCCATTTGGGGATGAGCAGCGTTGCTAGCGGCTCCCAGCTCTCGCCCAAAAGATAGCTGCGCTTGTCGGGAAAGTAATATAGCACAGCTGCTTGAGCCGTTAGCCTGGCTCGATCAGTGGCATGCTCGGCCATCGCATCTCCTGGTTTGGAAATACGAGCAGAAAATTCATCCTCGAAGGTGGTGTCGACGCGTTCACTGCTGCGAAAGGTTCCGAGCACATTGGTTGTGACTAGCGCAATGAGCAGTAAGCCCACAAAGGAGGCCAGGGGCACCCGCCGCCAGGTATAGTGAAAGAGCATCAGCAGGGCAGCGCCCACCGCAACAGCCGGGCCCCGCTGCCCCAAGCGGTTAGCGAAGAAAGCCACAACTAGGAAGAGCAGACCGCTCGTGACTAGGGCTGCCCGCGAACGCGTAGTTCCCGAGTACAGAAATAGCAAGATGACAGGTAAGAAGCCGAATTGAACCCCGCGCGTCATCCAGGTCATCGTCACATCGTCGCGCCATACGGCCTTTCCTTCCCGGAGTCGCGTGATGTCCCAAAGATCGCCCCCCAAACGCGACTGAAACTGGGCGTACGTAAACACGAAAATGCTCGCTAGAATTAGCGAAGCGAAGAGGAGGCGAGTGGGCCGCCAAGCGCGCGCGGTTAAGTCCGGGAAGCGGGTAGCGAGCCCGCGATTAATTGGCCAAAAGTACCCAAGGAGGTACGCGCCGCGCGAGGTGATTTGCAGCATCGCCACTTGCTGGGTGAGGTCAATACGGGTTGCCGTGGACAGGGCCGACAGCGGGCCCAGCTCGATCCGTTGGGCTGCGAAGACCCCGACGATGATCACTATGAGATCGAAACCGTCCTTGAGCCCAGTCCAAGATGGCGGGCTGAATAGGTCGCCCGAGCGTGTTGTGAATATGGGAAGGAGCTGCAACGCCACCGCAACGCAAAGCCATGGGAGAACAGCTATGATCTCCTCATTGCTCGCCTGGTTAGTGACAAATAGGAAAACGATGCATGCTGCGCCGGCGAAAAGGAAAATTCGAAGGAGCGTCCAAGCAGGGTTGCGGGCACCGGGGACTGCTGTGATTGGCGCCGAGGCCATGGCCTACCCGACCCTAACGCGCCTTGGCGCATGCTGCCCTGGCATTGGATGGTCGGTAGACGGACCGGTGGACGAGCTCCGCGCCGCACAGTCTTTAAGAGAAACGGTCATGAAGTTTAGGTAGTTGGAACGGCCTTCTGCATGAGGTGAGGCGCGTGAGCCGATTGGTGGACATCAATGGAGCGAGCCAGGCGGTCGGCGGAGTGGTCTTCCGTCGGCCTTGCGTACTCAGGGACGAGAGCTAGGAGCCTTTCTCGGAGTGCATCCTCCGGCTGTTGCGCAAGCGCTGCATTAACGATTGAGTCGACTCGCTCTGATGTTGACTCCCAGGGAGGTGATTTCAAACGCCCGATCAGAATGC
Source organism: Polyangiaceae bacterium (assembly GCA_033763455.1). GTDB lineage: Bacteria > Myxococcota_A > Polyangia > Polyangiales > Polyangiaceae > JBBRRP01. The sequence continues at coordinate 141,992 of JANRKO010000047.1, read as the reverse complement.
TTGGGTGGGTTGTCTTCATCGTGCGTTCATCGTCGGCGATGAGCTCCTCGAAGAGTTTTTCTCCCGGCCTCACGCCAGTGAAAACGATTTTCACGTCAAGGTCAGGTCGAAGGCCGCTTAGGCGAATGAGGTCTCGGGCAAGGTCCACAATCTTGACCGGTTGACCCATATCCAGCACGAAAATCTCCCCACCTTCTCCCATTGAAGCGGCTTGCAGCACGAGCTGACACGCCTCCGGAATGGTCATGAAGTAGCGCCTCATCTCTGGGTCTGTCACCGTAACAGGCCCACCCCGGGCAATCTGCGCCTGAAAGATGGGCACGACGCTGCCTGCACTTCCGAGCACATTACCAAAGCGCACAGCCGCAAATCTCGTTGCGCTGCGTTCGGAAAGCGACTGGATGTAGAGCTCCGCTGCGCGCTTAGTGGCGCCCATCACCGACGAGGGGTTAACGGCTTTGTCTGTGGAAACAAGCACAAAGCGCTCAACACCTGCGGCATGCGCGGCGTCGGCTACGATGCGCGTTCCGTTAATATTGTTCTTGATTGCCTCGCCAACATTCAATTCCATCATCGGTACGTGCTTGTGCGCGGCCGCATGGAACACCGCCGAAGGCCTGTGCTGCGCAAAGATTGTCTCAATTCGCTTGCTATCGCAGACGTCCGCGATACAGGGGACGATCTCGAGGTTGGGGAATGCCCGTGCGAGCTCGCAATGGATTGAAAATAAGGCGTTCTCGGCTTGCTCCACCAGCACCAAGCATCCGGGCTGGAACGCACAGATCTGGCGGCACAGCTCGGAGCCGATGCTGCCCCCAGCTCCGGTAACGGCTACCGTTCGCGCAGCGAGAAACCCCTCAATCTTATCCGTGGTAAGAATCACGGGTTTGCGCCGAAGCAGGTCTTCGATCGAGACGCTTCGTATACGCGAAAGGTTTACCGAGCCTGTCATCAACTCGTAGAGGCCCGGAACAATTTTTACCGAGATACCAATAGACTCGCTCAACTCACTGATGCGACGGATTACGTCGCCCGAAGGGTTAGCGATGGTTATGAGCACCTGTTGCGCGCCTGTTTCTCTGACGATTTTTAATATTGCGTCGGGACCGCCTCTCACCGGGAGCCCGTGAAGTACGCTGCCGTGTTTGAGTGAGTCGTCGTCGACGAATGCAATGGGCATAATGCCAACATCGGGGCGAGCTTCGAGCTCCTTGGCGACCAGGAGGCCGACCTGCCCTGCGCCGACCAAGATAGTGGGAATGGGCTCCGCCGTATCGGCTTGCCTAGACCGCAGCAGGTTCCGCTCTGCGAAAAGGCGTCGCGCGACACGAAGGCCTGCAGTCGAGAGAAACGCTAGCGGAAAATTGATGAGGATGACGCCTAGGGGCAAAACGACGGTCACGAGCCTTGAATTGAAGAACAGCGGCAGCACCAGCCGGCAGAGCAACAAGAGAGCCGAGGAAAGCGAGATCGCAATGAAAATGCGGGTAGCCTCGCGCAGCCCCACGTAGCGCCACACGTAGCGATTGATTCCAAAGCTCGTCAGGATTGCGTACTGCAGGGCAACTACATAGGGCAACAAAAGACCGCCGCGCGTGACCATTTCCGCCGGTGGTGCCCAGTCAAAGCGGGCGAAGAACGCTAAGGCGAAGGCAATGCTCAACGCCAGGAGATCAAGGAGGATTTGGGAAGTTCTATTGAGGAGACGACGCACCGTTCGAGCCTCCGCTGTAGCTGCAAATCATGCCGTTCGGTCCCCGGTGGAGGTGGGGTTATCCCCGTAGCCACGAGAATAGTAGTACTGGTACTGGCTGTAGCCTGAGCGTTCCGAGTCCACGCCGTTCAGCAGGGCCCCGATCAACGGAGCGCTAACGTCCCTCAAAACACGCACGGCTTGGCGCACCAATTCGCGATTAGTTGCAAAGGCGCGGACAACCAGAATGAGTCCATCAACACGCTTCGACAGCACCGTTGCGTCCGTGACAGGCACAATGGGCGGGCTGTCGATTACAACTCGATCGAAGCGTCCGGAGAGCTCGTCGAGCAAATGGCCAAAGGCGTCACTCTGCAGAATTTCCGCCGGGTTTGGCACCTGAGGGCCACTGACCAGAACGCTCATTCCTTGGACGGGCGTTGACTGGATAGCGGCATCGAGCGAAGCCGGATCTAAAAGTGCTGTCGTAACTCCGACGTCATTCGTCTTGCCGAATACCCGATGGATCCTGGGTCGACGGAGGTCGCAATCTACTAGGAGGACTCGTTGGCCGGCTTGCGCCATGGCGACAGCGATGCAGCACGCCGCCGTCGTTTTGCCCTCAGATGGACCGGCGCTTGTAATTAGGAGACGTCGATGAGGGTTGTCCGGCGACATAAAGAGGATGTTGGTGCGAATTGCCCGGGCTGCCTCAGCAAGGCCGCTCGTGGGATCCGTGTGGCCGAGCAATTCAATCCTTCCGGCAGCTTCGGCAGCGGGAACGGTGCGTCTATTTCGGCGACCATAGTGGCGGCCTCCGTCTGCGGCGTCACCGCGGGGCAGTGTGCCGAGAAAAGTGAGCCCAAGATCCGTTTCCAGCTGTTCGGGGTGCTTCACGCTTCGATCAAGGAGATCCCGACCGAGCGCGACCATGAATCCCAGCAGCAAGCCCGCGAAGGCTCCAATAGCAAGGTTGGAGGTGACATTGGGCTTGATGGGACCCTTGGGTAGCTGCGCAGAGTCAACGACCATAATGTTGTTGAACCGCATGAGGCCGCTCAAGCCGCTTTCTTTGGTCCGATCCAGCACCACAGAATACAGCTTTTCTGTGTTATTCTTGCTGCGTTGGAGCCGCCCGTACTCCATCTCTAAAAGGTTGAGATCGAGCGCTCGTTTTTCAGAGTTTGCGAACAGGGAACGCAGGCCTTCTGCTTCTCGGCGTGACGCGACCAGGTCATTCTTCAGGGCAAGCCTTACGTTGCGAATTTCGGATAGCAGGGCTGCCTTCGCCGTTTCGACTCGCGAAGTCGCCGAGAGGCTCTGGGGATGCTCTTCACCTTTGCCTGATCTGAGCAGGCTGTCGCGCTCGCGGACTGCATCAAGGTAGGACTTTCGGAGGTCGTTCACCACCGCGTTTTGAAGGAGTTCGGTGACCGCCAGTTTGTCAAGGTCGTCAACCGGCAGCTTTTCAATTTCCGCCGCGCGCGCGCTGAGGTGCTCAATGCGCGTTCGCACGTTGGTTAGCTGGTCGTTGAGCTGGGTCATCTCTGCCCGCAGCATGTTCGATTGATCGTCCAGAGAAAGAGAAAGTATGCTGTTTTTCTGCTTATATTGATGCAGGGCAAATTCGGATTGCTCGAGTTCCTTCTTTAGCTTGTCGAGCTGCTCGCCGAGCCATTCGACCGCTGAGTTCGTGGAGTCCACGAAGCGATCAATGTTCTGCTCTACGTAAATTTCTGCGAGCGTGGCCACAATCCGCTGTGCTCGGGTTGGGCTAGCATCCTCGAGGCTGATCACTACGAGGCGCGAGTCCTTCACTGGCTCCACAGTGAGGCGACTGCGCAGCACCTCACCAGCTAACTCCACGGAGGCTGGCTTACCGTCGCCCCGGGCGTCCCCCGGCTGATTGCGCATGAAGTTGACGTCGAGGTTGAGACCAAGCTTCTGGACCGTCTGTTCAGCTATTTTCCGGCTTTGGATGATCTTGTACTGAGTGTTGTAATATTCCTGGTTGCTCCAATAGGCGCCAGTTCCAATATCTACGACTCCTTGAACGTCCTTGCCCAGCGGACGGACCGGGTTTGGATCGATCTGCACGGTAACTTTCGACTGATAGATCGGCCTCTGTCGCAGTGTATAAAAGGCTGTCGCAACAAGAACGGAGGCGCCAATTAGAAGAATTAACCCCCAGCTCTTTCGAGCGGCTGCCATGAGGCGAGGGAGGGTTATAGCGTCTTCTGCGGGTAGTAGGTCTGGACGTGCTGGGGTCATGATAGGAGCGATGCGGATCGGAATACGCTCAATCGCGAGCAATGCCTAGCCCGATCACCACGAATTTTGGGGCTTCCCGGTGTGAATAGGTTGCACCCTCGGGCGTTCTGGTTCATCGCGATTCAGCACACTGCGAAACTCACAACCAACGGTCGCCCCAGTTCGGCCGTATGGCCCGAAATGTCAGTGCTTAGATTTCTGCGGGGTGGGCAGGGCCCCGAGGCAGGAGGTAAAGAATTCCCTTGATGTCCGAGCTACGACCCCCCCTCTTGGTGATAGCGTTTCAAAGCACGCACCAGGCCAATGGGGGGATTTCAAGTCTGCTGCACCTGCTTTCCAACCTCAAGGAGTTCACGCCACTGCTCGTGACTCAGATTCAGTCAGACGCGACGACGCGTTGGGCCGAACCGGGACGCCGCGTCGAGGTGTGGCCGATTGCCACGCCGGCAACCGAAACACGCCGAATGTCGAAGTTGGAACGAGCCATGGGCATTCTGCGCTCCAACATCCACGCCTATCGCTACATAAGCCGAACGCGGGTCCATGTGGTTCACTGCAATGACCTGTATGCGATGATCCACTACGGCATTGGCGCCCGGCTCGCAGGCGCGGGGATTGTGCACAACATTCGGGACACTTTGGGGGTCGGGGGAACCAAATGGTCAGCGGCGAGGCTCGTTGCCAACGAGGTGATCGTACTGTCTGAGGAAATGCGCCTTTTCGTTGAGGCCAAGACCACGCTCCCGCGTTGCGTTCCGGGGCACTGGGTAGCCCCCATACGAGCCATCTACAGCGTGGTTGATTTTACGGTGATGTGCGCTCTCGACGCGGAGAGTCGGGAGCGGATGCGGGATGCGTTGGGGATGCGGCCAGGTGAATTTGCCGTGGGCATTGTGGGAGCGATTGTACCCAAAAAACAACAACTCGAACTCATTCTGGCGTTAGCTAAGTATCGAAACCTGTTGCCACAGAATGTTCGATTCTGGTTCGTCGGCGATTTTGTACCTCATACGGACCAGTATGCGAGGTCCTGTCAAGAAGCGGTGGCGAAGCACGGGTTGGAAGACCTGGTACGCTTTGTCGGCTTTTCGGCGCATGTTGCCCGTTTTTATCAAAGCTTGGACTGCGTCCTCTGTGCAAGTGCTCACGAGGGTTTGGCACGCGCGATGATCGAGAGCCTGGCATGCGGTACGGGCGTGATCTCTTTCGACGTGGCATCAGCGCAAGAAATACTCGATGGGCACGCCTGCGGACTGGTCATCAAGCAGGGAGACTATGAAGCACTCCTTGCCACCGTAGCCGCTCAAGCAAGGTCACCCGAAGATTGGCAGCAAGTCGGGCGCCGTGCCGAAGTCGTCGCTCGCGAACTGTTCGATGCGGGGAACATAGTAGCTAAGTACGAGCGTGTTTATGCCGGCCTGATGCCCTCGGGTCCCGCGCCTAAGTGAGCAAGCGGCTCATGATTTGGAAGCCCAGTGAACCAAACAGTGAAGCCCGAGCCCTCGGCTCTCACGCAAACCGCCCGCGAAAGTCGTCGATGGTCTTTCGAAGCCCTTCTTGCAGCGGCACGGCAGGTACGAAGTCGATCAGACGCTGCGCAGTCGTGATGTCGGGGCGCCGCTGTTTTGGATCGTCCGATGGCAGCGGCTCCGCAACTAGCGGAGACCTAGATTCAGTGAGCCGAATTACCATTTCCGCGAGCTCCCGCACTGTGAACTCATTCGGGTTTCCCAAGTTCATGGGGCCGTTGAGCTCCGCCAAGCGCGAGACCCGGAAAAACCCCTCAATCAGGTCATCTACGTAACAGAATGATCGAGATTGGCTGCCCGTCCCAAAAATTGTGAGCGGCTTTTGCTCCAGCGCCTGCATGATGAAATTCGAAACAACCCGACCATCATTGCGGGCCATGCGTGGCCCATACGTGTTGAAGATCCGGACTAACCGTGCGTCCACACCCCATCGGCGCCGGGCGTCATTTAGCAGTGTTTCGGCGCCGCGCTTACCTTCGTCGTAGCACGCGCGCTCACCAATGGGGTTCACATTGCCCCAGTAGCTTTCGGGCTGCGGGTGGATAAGTGGATCTCCGTACACCTCTGAGGTGGAAGCTTGAATGATAGTGCACGGCCGCCCTCGGGCCATTTCGATCAGCCGCTGTGCCCCCATTACGCTTGTCGTAAACGTCGCGTAAGGATCGTGTTGGTAGTGAACCGGTGAGGCAGGACAAGCGAAATTGAAGATGACCTCAGCGTACACGTGCATCGGTTCGCGAACGTCACCCGCCTGGAAATGAAAGTGTGGATCGCGGGCCGCACTCGAAAGGTTCGTAAGATCCCCCGTCATCAAATTATCGAGGCCCACCACCTCAAAACCTTCGGCGAGTAAGCGATCCACCAGGTGTGACCCTAGAAATCCGGCTGCGCCGGTCACCAGTGCAGTTTTTCTTGCTGAGCCAAGTCCCATAGAAGATTCGTTTCCCGCTAAATTCGATCGATTAGGCCGCTATTCTGACGCAACAGCCGCTTGGTACCACTTGTAAAAATTCCGAACGCCGACTTCTACACTGGTCTTGGGCTGATAGCCCAAGAGCCGGCGTGCTTTCGAGATGTCAGCATAGGTGTAGCTGACGTCAGCATCCATCATGGGCGCATCTTTCAGCTTGGCCGGCTTGCCGGCTAACGACTGAACCCCCTCGACGAAGTCAGCCAGCAACACGGGCTCACCGCGCCCAAGGTTGATCACTTCGTAGCCAAGGCGAGTATCGCACGCGGCTACCACGCCACTTACGATGTCATCCACGTAGGTCCAATCTCGGTGCATTTTCCCCGCGTTATACAGGGGAATTTCAACACCCAGACGAATAGAATCGAGGACCTTGTAGGCCATCATGTCCGGGCGACCGCGCGGGCCATACACCGTGAAAAAGCGCAAAGCAGTGAAATCGATGCCGTGCAAGTGGTGGTAGGCGTGGCCCAACAATTCGGCGGAACGCTTGCTTGCGGGATAGGGTGCGAGGGGGCGATCCGCTGGATCCGTCTCGACGAATGGCACCACATCTGAGCGCCCATAGGCGCTGCTGGTTCCCGCGAAGGCGAAATTAGGCTTCCCGTGGCGGAGCGCCGCATCCAACAGGTTGAGTGTGCCCGTCAGGTTCACGTCGTAGTAAAGCCAAGGATCTTCCACAGACACGCGGACTCCGGCCATGGCGGCAAGATGAGCAACCGATGAAATGGAGTACTTGGCGAAGAGCTGATCCAAAAGCGCCCGATCCCGAATGTCTCCCTCGATGAACTCGAAGGTCCCTCCTGACGCTCGGGCCGTGGCCGCGATTTCGGCGAGGTTCTGGCGCTTGCGCTTTGGGCTGTAATAGTCGTTCAGATTGTCGAGCCCGATGACCTGATCGCCCCGACGAAGCAGCGCTTCGGCCGTGTGGGAGCCGATGAAGCCTGCCGAGCCTGTTACGAGAATTGATTTTGCCACTCCCCGAACCATAGACTCAGCCCGTCCGCGCGCGCAATGACTTCGGCTCGGCCCCAACGCAACTCAGCGCGCCGCCATCCCCGCCAACCCCCGCGCATCAATCCCGCTCGACTCAAAGAACTCCTGAGCCAACGCGTTATCCCCCTCCACAAGCTCCTTCGGAGTACCGCTCGCCACCAGCCGGCCCTTTGACAGAATATGGATTTGGTCTGCGATTCTGAGGGCGCCGGCCATATCGTGGCTGATCACGATACTCGTGACGCCGAAGCGATCGCGCGTTTCGACAATTAGGCGATCCACGAGGCGGCTTGTGATGGGATCGAGGCCGCTCGTGGGCTCGTCGTACATCAGGACTTCGGGCTCCAACATGAGAGCGCGCGCGAGCCCCACGCGTTTTCGCATGCCGCCTGAGAGTTGGCTCGGGAAACGCTCTTCGATGTCCACTAGATCTAGGACCTTTAGCTTTTCGATGACGCGTGTTCGGATTTCTTTTTCACTCAATTTTGTGTGTTCGCGCAGGGGGAAAGCCACGTTGTCGAGCACATTCATCGAATCGAGCAGGGCGGAATACTGGAAAACCATGCCGAATTTGGTGCGGACGCGATTCATCTCGCGTTCCTTCAGCGGAACAATGTCCGCGCCGTTTACCAGAATCGATCCCGTGCTTGGCTTATCGAGGCCAATGAGGATTTTCAGCAACGTGCTTTTTCCAGCGCCCGAGCCTCCAATCACGACTACGATTTCGCCGCGGCCGATGCTCATATTCACGTCCGCAAGCGCTTCGAAGTCTCCGAACTTCTTGCCGAGGCCCTGGATCACAATATGCGGGCCGGAAGGCCCGGCGTGTGCGGGCGAGGCTTTCGTCGAGGGGATCGGGTCCGGGGAGGCCGCCATGCAAGAGCGAGCGAGCATAGGGCGCCCCCATGAATGCACAAGAACACGGCTAAAAATGCCCAAGGCTTGACTCGCGGGCCTCAAAGGTGCGCTAAGTTTCCGCCATGACAAACGAGCATTTGGAGGCGTTGATCGCCGAGGCAGGCGCGAAGAAGGCCGCAGAAGGTTGGATGGAGTTGCCCGAAGGGCGGCACATCACGTTGTACGTGTCGGCAGCCGGTACAGGCATGTCGGTGAGCCGAATTGGCGCCTTGCGCGCGGACGGGCCGCTCGTGAGGCTGCGCACCGTTAAGGACGAGATCTATGTCCTAGCCCTCGCGGACATTTACGCCGGCTCGGTGGATGCTCCGCAGCAAAGTGCACGTAAAGCTGGGTTCGTTTGAGTTGGGGGGAATGCCCCAAATCACCCTGATCTCTTGCTCCCCTTGGCCCAAAGGGTTACGCCCGAGGGTATGACAGCAGCTTCTCTCGACGATCTGCTCACCGTGGGTGGTCGCACGTTTCACTCCCGCCTGTTCATCGGCACGGGTAAGTATAAAGACGTCGAGGAGACGGAAGCGGCGCTAGTGGCTTCGGGGGCCGAAGTCGTCACGGTTGCGCTGCGTCGTGTCGATCTGAAAGATCAACGGCAGGGCTCCCTGATGGGCCTCCTTCGCAGTGGGCGCTGGACCATCTTGCCGAATACGGCCGGCTGTTACACCGCCGACGATGCCGTGCGAACTCTGCGCCTAGCGCGGGAGCTCGGCATTGCGGATTTGGTGAAGTTGGAAGTGATTGGTGATCCGAAGACACTGTATCCGGACAACGAAGCCACGCTTGAAGCCGCCAAGATTTTGGTGAAGGAGGGCTTCATGGTGCTCCCCTATTGCTTCGATGACCCCATCATGTGTCGCAAGCTGGAGGACGTTGGATGCGCCGCCGTGATGCCGCTCGCTGCTCCCATTGGCTCCGGGCTCGGGATCCGCAACCCGCACAATCTGCAGTTAATCCTTGAGAATGCCAAAGTGCCCGTCATCGTCGATGCTGGCGTCGGCACAGCGAGTGACGCCGCCATCGCCATGGAGCTGGGCGCCCACGGAGTATTGCTCAATACGGCCGTTGCACATGCGAAGAAGCCGGTGCTCATGGCAGAGGCCATGCGTGAGGCGATATCTGCGGGGCGCAAGGCATTTTTGGCCGGTAGAATGCAAGTTCAGCGTTACGCTAACGCCTCGAGCCCCACGGTGGGGCTGATCGAATGAGCAACAGGTTCACTCCTTACCAGCGGCGCCTGCTCGCATTTTTGGGCGTTGCCAACTTCTTTGAAGGGTATGATCACTACGCGTTTGCGATGGTGTTGCCCAATTTACGGGCGGACATGGGGCTTGGTGAAACGGGGGGAGGCTTCCTTTCGGCGTTCATCAACCTTGGAACGGTGATCGCGTATCTCTTCGTGCGGCGCGCGGACGGCTGGGGGCGCAAACGAGTGCTCACGGTTACGATCCTGGGGTACACGTTATTTACCGTACTATCCGGGCTTTCACCGGACGTTTATTCGTTCGCCCTGTTTCAGATGATTGGGCGGATCTTTCTTATTGGCGAATGGGCAACCAGCATGGTGGTGGCGGCTGAGGAGTTCTCCGCCGAGCGTCGGGGAACGGCGATGGGGGTCGTCGTTGCTATGTCGTCACTCGGCTCCGTGGTGTGCGGCGGGGTGGCTCCGCTTCTGCTGAACACCGCTTACGGCTGGCGAAGCGTCTACTTCGTCGGAATTGTGCCGCTCTTGCTGATTGCGTACGCGCGGCGAGGTTTAAAAGAAACGGAGCGCTTCGCGGCTTCTACGGCGGAACAACGCGCACATTCGCTATTTGACATCTGGCGCACACCGTACCGAGGCCGCGTCATGAAGCTCGGCTTGATTTGGTTCTTGTCTTACCTCTGTACGAACAACGCCGTGGTCTTTTGGAAGGAATTCGCACTGGCGGAACGATCGATGACGGATGCTCAGGTTGGGGCCGTGATCACAATCGCTGCGGTGGTCGCTATGCCGCTCGTATTTTTTGCGGGTCACCTTTTGGATAGGGTGGGGCGTCGCCGTGGGGCATTGGTCATCTTCGGACTCACTTCTCTCGGGGTGTTCGGCGGCTACACGCTCCATGGGCAGTGGCCGCTGACGGTGGCGGTGGCGTTGTCGATTTTTGGAGTAAGTGCCGTTCTCCCTGTGTTGAATGCGTTCACTACCGAGCTGTTCCCCACCGAACATCGGGGCGCGGCATTTGCTTGGTCCAATAATCTGCTTGGCCGTATCGGCTACGTGCTTTCTCCTGCAGCGCTGGGTGCACTGGCCTCCGAGTGGGGCTGGGGGAACGCGATTCGGCTCACGGCCATCTTCCCGATATTGGCGGTTATCCTGATCTGGGTGTGGATGCCGGAAACGAACGCGCGCGAGTTGGAACAAACAGCTACCTTGGAGCGTTAAGGTCCATTCAATGAACGATCCAGACACGCTCCCTCCACCCAGCGAGGTGCCAAGAAGCTGGAAGGAACGCCTGCTCATTGATGGGCCGCCGCTGCTCTACATTTTTGGTGTGTTTTTCGCTTGTTCGATTCCGATAGTGCCCAGCGTGGGCGTGCCGCTGCTCTCTATCGATAAAGTTCAACATGCGCTTGCCTTTTTTGGCATGCAGCTCTTGGTGCATCGAGCATTGCTGCATGAGCGCGTTTTTGCGACCGAACGGATGAATCTTGTGGTTGCAGGCGTGGGGTGCACGGCATTTGGGGGCTTCATTGAGCTCTGGCAAACAGCTCTGCCGTATCGTTCTGGAGACTGGGCAGATCTGCTCGCGGATGCTTTGGGGGTGCTCCTCGGAACGGGGCTAATCGTGGCACTTGGGCGCCACAGATTCCCAGCTCAGAAGGCGCATGAAAGCTCGGGGTGAGCTCCGCCTAATGGCGATAACAGATGTTGCTCGTTTTGGTGTCGAGAAAACGCTGCAGCAGAGCGAGCTTTTGGTTCGCCACAGCAGGCCTGGTGCGGTAGCGATCCAGCTTCGAGACCATTCGCTTCCCGCGCGTGTCCGCCTGGAAATTGGCAAAGACCTTCGCGACCTTACGCGCCGCTATTCCGCGCTCTTCATTGTGAACGACAGGCTCGACCTTGCCGCGCTTCTTGCCGCTGACGGTGTGCATCTCGGTGAGCGGAGTTTCACGTTGGATGCTGCTCGTGCACTCTATTCCCAGAGTCCGTCGGTGTCGCCTGCTTCCGGCCTTGCCCGCGGGTCTTGTCCGTTCTTCACCCAAGCGGCGCACAACGTCGCGAGCCTGGGGCCTGGTCCGTTCGCTTGGTTGTTGTCGCCCGTTGTTGAGGCGCGTAAAGGGCGCTCGGCGCTTGGCTTTGCGACGCTAGCTCGCGCAAAGAAGCACCTAGAAGGACGCTGTCCTGATCCGCGCGAGAGGCCGCTGGTTTTCGCGCTGGGTGGTGTTCGGGCGGGCTTGGCGCAGGCGTGCTTGCACGCGGGCGCAGACGGTGTTGCCGTGCAAGGTGCAGCCTGGGATGGCGGTGCGGAAGCCTTGCTTGAAGAGCTAGCTATGGGGGGAAGGGCGTGACTCTGGCCTAGGGCCGCTGCTCACGAACGTCCACCCTTGAAAGGGTTAGCCGCTCGTTCACTGCTGCGGGGGCGGAGCCACCTGAGGGATCTGAGGCATGCAGCCGCCAACTGCTGCTACACACTGATTGCCAGGCATGCAGTCGTTGTTGCTCTGGCAGGGCCAAGCGCACTTGCCGTATTGGGTGTTGCAACGGTGCGTGAGGCACTGAGCATCAGACTGGCACGCCAGCGCTGCATCGGCAGGCTTTGACATTGGAGCCGGGGCGACGGGACCAGGTTGGGGCTGCTGGCCGTAGCCGGGCTGGGGCTGCTGGCCATAGCCAGGTTGAGGCTGCTGGCCATACCCGGGCTGAGGTTGCTGGCCATAACCAGGCTGGGGCTGCTGGCCGTAGCCGGGCTGAGGCTGTTGGCCATAACCAGGTTGGCCCTGCTGATACCCGCCCTGCTGGGGAGGAGGCTGCTCTTCGTTCTTCTTACACGCGTTAGCCGTGAGGGCAGCAAGGAGGGCGAGAACCATTGAAGTTTTGAAGTGCATGAATTTCTCCGTCGACAGCCGCCCTTCAGTAGTTTCCCTGGGCATCCGGGTCAACTCGCCTAGCTAAAACCGGGGCCTTCTCCACTGCATCGAGCTCGGCCCGCCGAGTGAAGGCAACCCTTGGGTGCACCTACACGCCGACGCGGGAGGCCAGGCCGGCACCGCTCGCGTCCCACACTGGAGGTGATCTGCGGTCCAAGGCATCAACTGGGTTCGAAAGATGATAGAGCGTTCTTGTTTCCCATTGGTGCGCGTCGTGTTTCGGCGGGGAGCCGTTCGCTCGAAGATTTCCTTCGACAACGAGAACGGCGCTGCAAGCCGCAAATAGCACGGCGTTCGGAGTCAAAAATAATCCGAAAGTGTCGAATTCTGTAAACCCTTGCCGCTGTTCGCCCGTAATTGAACTTTGAGAGGCAGATCTTTAAGGCCTCGCAGGTGTTGTATTGCCGGAAGTAGGTGAGCGGAAGCGAGCTCTCACCTTTGCTTCAGATCTATTCAGCGGTAGGCGCTTCCTCACCCTTGCTTCAGTTGGCCTGTTTACTAGCGAAGTAGAGCATTCGAGTTCACACTTAATCTAACACCCACCATTTTGCCGGATTCAGCTTGAATGGATCGACCAACAAAGAGCGGCATGAAAGCTCCCCCTGAGCCCGGCCGATTCTTGCGAAGTCGCCTCTTCGGGTTCGTGTCAGCCTTCGCTCTTACGGCTCTGCACCCAGGTTCGGTTCTGGCAGATGGGGGCACCCCGGTGGAGCTCAAGCTGTTCGTCGACAACGACGATGACGACGACAACGGTGTGGCGGATGGCGTTTCCTCGACGTTGACTTTGCGCGCCGCGACTGATGTGCGTTGGCTCTCGGGTCGCGACGGCACTGCCAAGACAATGTTGGACCCTGGCATACGGTTGATCGCTGGAGACCGACCACTGCCGATGCTCGAAAGCGTTGGCCCCCATGTGCGGTTGGGCCTCCAGGCCCTCAAGCCTGGTGATTCTGCGCTACAGATCGAGGGAGTCGCCATTCGAGCGAGCGCCATCGAGGTTATGGCGTTAGATGCTCGTGGTGAGAAAGTAGATCTTGCGACCTCGCATGCCTCGATCTCTCGTGGGTTGCCGCCATCGTTGGAGAATGGGGACTTTGGCACACCCGAAGATCCCGATGCGCTCAGGTGGGTTTTGGTGGGGAGTGAAGCTTCGTTGCCGAAATTCATTACGCTAGTGTCCCTGCGACCCAACGGTAATGCCCTCGACGCGTTAGAAGATGTGCCACTCGGGGCTGCCACCTGTCCGAAAAACGTATCCCAAGGCCTCGCGTGTCGGCAGACGGCGCCAATTCGAGCAACTTTCGATGCGCTGGAACGCAACCATCCGAGTCTCCAAAAAAGCGCTCTGCGCGCTGAGGTGGGCGGCAGGCTCTCGGTTTATGTTGGCGGGGACAAGGCAGCATCTTTGCGCGTGGGTGGCCCCCGCAATAGCTCTCTCGGAGAGGTGGGGCGGCTACGAGCGACAGTGCGGTTAAGGCTTGTTCGACAGACGCGCGGCGGTGCGCCACCGCTCGGGGAGGACGATCGAAGCGCGCTACAAATGGGGCGAGCCGAGTTGGAGGCGGCAACGGCCTTGTGGGGGCAATGTGGCATCCACCTCGGCGTACCCGGCCAAATGGACGTTCAGCTCGTCGACCCTCCAGTGTCGTCCCTAGTGGCTGTTGGGTGCGAGCTCGGCGCACCTGCAAGCGGCGGGGAAATTCACTTCACAGTCGAGAAGCGCACCATCTCAATCAAGACGGAACCGCAGCAAACGCCCACCAGCGTAGCGCATCGTTTGGCACAAGAACTCGGCGCGCAGGGCTTTCAGGTTACGCTGAGCCCCAACGCTTCGATCGCGACCGGTGCCCTACGGACCGTGGACCTTCTGGTTCGAGATCGCAAAGGGCGCCCTGTGGAGATTTCCCGCTCCGCGCAACATCCGCTCAGCTCAGATAGGAGCCTGAGCGTTTGCTTGGGGCAGGTAGATCTTGCAGCTGGGCTCCATCACTTCAACGACTTTAACGCGAGTGCAGGCACTCTTGAGGAACGTGCGCTTATCAAAGCCTTCGACGACGGAGACCCTACCACCATAGATGTCTACGTGGTGCCTTCGTTCGCGTCCTCTGGGCGGATCGGCGAATCTTTCATTGTCGGAGATGGTGCCAGTATTCAGAACGTTGTGATTGTGGATCGTGCCGGGATGTTGGCGGGCTCCCGATCGTTTGCGCTCGCCCATGAGCTTGGGCATGTATTGCTCGATATGCCAGGGCACCCCGATGATTTCGGAGTCGATAAGGCCACCAGCTTGATGGACGCTGATGCTTCGGATCCGACAATTTTCGGGCCCCGCCGGCTCTCTATCGCTGAGTGTGAACGCGCCTACAAGCAGAGTGGGCCAGGTGCCGCGGTGCCACTGCTCAAACCTTGGCCGTTGTTCGAGGCGACGGCAGCGAATGCCTCAAGCGCACCGGAGTTCACGCCCATCACCGCTCCGCTCCCGCTTACCTCGGCACGATGACGGAAAGCTCGGTGCCACCCGCGTATCCATAACTCACATAGGCATCGAATCCGCTCACCAAGAGGCCCACCGGGGTACTCGCCTCAAGAACGTGCACGCCATCATTCTGGAGGCCTGGACACACTCGGCCGTCGCCGCTTGGTGCTGCGCCGGATACTTCGGGACACGTGCCGCTTTGGTTGGTTTCATCAATTCGTGGAAAGCTCAGCTGGCACGTGTACACCCTGAGGGCTGAAGCGGACACTCCTAGGCCGCCCAGCCCCAAATCCAAGGCACCCGGCCCCATGGGCCCCCCGGCATCAGCGCTCGGTAAACCATCAGCGGTTGAGCTTTGGCAACCTGGGATACTACTGATGGGTTGCCGATCCAAGGCTACTTCGGTGCCCAACGGAGCAATGATTTGGGCGAAGTCGAAGTTGTACTTGTCGGGCGTTAGGAACACGTACGACGAACGAAACTGCACGGTGGGTGGCACGATCACAAAGCTCGGATCACCCCCGGGCTGATTGCCTAAAATACCGGCGGCCTCGGCACTCGGCGAAAAAGCTCCAAGCATTACTGGCAAAGAGCTAGTTAAAATGAAGTTTCTGGAGGCCACAATGTCGGCGTAATCTCCGCGGGCTTTCAAACTGATCGTCGCGGGGCCATCGGGGGCGAGCGTGGTGGTGATTTCCGCGCCCTTTTCATTGACGGCGACGACTCGAAAAACCTCGGATTGCGCTACCTCTTCGACACCGGCTCCAGCGTTTTGGAGGGCACGTGAACGGCTTGGAGAAACTGCGGCAACAAAGCTCGTGCCTGCCGTCCGGATCGGATCTAGCTGTTCTTCGAGGTGGTCCGCACAACAGCGGCGCGAGGAGAGGGTAGAGAAGAGGGGAACATCCGCCGCTTCGCTGCCACTAAAGACGACGACGGGTGCGTCCGCGCTGATCACGGAGCCCGTAAAATCCGCACCAAATTGCCCCGTTTCCAGGTTGAGCACATCAAACGGCTCTAGCGTTTGCTCCACAATGCCGCCAACCGGTGTGTCGAGTACTGGGCCGCCGGGCACGATGCGTGCGCGGGTTTGAATTTTTACTCGGGTGTTGGGACGCGTGCCGACGATCGTTAGAAATGAGCGCAAATTCACCGGCGTCTCGGGATCGAAATTGGTGTTGCGATCCTCCGAAGAGCCGATGGTTTCTGGCCAGCCTAGTACGACGTAGGAATCCACCAATTCGCCTGGTGTACCGGGCATGCTGAGCGCCTCCACCGGCTTTAAAAGCGACGCGTCGTTAGAGAAGACGTCCACGTTCTCAAGTGGGTTGAATTGGTAAGCGACGACCGGAAAGTTAGAGGTGACGCGGTAAGCGTGGCGAGTGAGCGCCGTGTGGGTGCCGGTGTCGAACTCACCGGGCGGGGAGCCATCCACCTCTCGGGGCCCCAATTTGAAGACAAACAAGCTCATGGGGGCGATCTTTTGCTCGACCACACGCACGGGACTGCCGGGGCCAGAAATCGCGCTATCGTCGCGTTCGACCAGTACCGTGGCCGTGACATCTGGCTGAATGTTACTGACAACTATTGCAAACTGCTGCGCGGCAGCGTTCGCAATGCGGTCAACATTGCGGCTCCTAACGTTGGCGTTATCGAGATCAACGCCCCAATATTCACAACCCACGTTGCTGCGGCGCTCGCTGGCTTGGGCACATAGCGGTGTGCACGTTCCGCCCCGGCAGGCGGCACCTTGGGCCGTGTCGCAGGTTTCCCCGGGAGTGAAAGCCCCGCCATCAGCGTCGCACTTGATGATGGTTTGCCCATCGCACTTCTGTTCTCCCGGAATACACTGGGAGCACTGAAGCAGGCTGGGCGCGCAGATCTTTCCGCTTTGCCCGCACGCTTCGCGCAGCGCAAACTTCGCCGAATCAGCCGGCCCTTCGCAGCGTTCGAGGCGATCTGAAGAGCATCGCAACGTTCCGGGAACGCATTCGGGGGCTCGCGCAGGCTTTGAGGTGAGCCAGCGATCTTGCCGATCGAAGTCGCAACTTGAGCCGCCGATGAAGGCGAGCAACAGCAGCAAGGTGCCCCCGAGGACCCGAAAGGTGTGCAACCTTGAGCTTTGGATCTTCACGCCCAGCGCCATGTCAGGATTTAAGGCGAGTAACGCCTATCGACCACATCGACGGCGTAGGCCGCCCACGATCGCGCTGAGAGGTCCCCGTAGCTGAATTTACCGTACTGGAAGTTCTCGATGCTTGCAGCCGACACTTTGAGCGTGATGCCCCCAGGGAGTATGCCAAGGTCAGTGGAGATCGATCGCAGATCCGGCAGCTCGATCGTTTTTGTGCCCCCAGGGACCACCACCGTCCAGTGCACGAGCCCTCCGCCGCTCGAGATGTCGAGCACCAGCAAATCTGCTTCGGTATTACCGTTCGCCCAATCCAAGCTGATAGAGCGACCATTCCAGGCAGTATTGGGGAGTGGCGCTGTGACGTTGGGGATTTGCACAAACCGGTCCAGCGTGAGCAATTGGCCGGATACTGGTGTTTCCAAGAGCGCGCCTCGCGAGCGTGGAACTCCGCCACTTTCGCCCGTGTAGACGGTGGCAGTGGCCACATACGTGGAGCCACTCAAACGATCCACGAGTGGCGGTAGGCCAACGATGCTGAGGGGCGAAACGGTAGGATATAAGCCCTTTTGGCGAGCGCCAGGTAGGATCACGTAGCCCTGCCCCGGGATCCCCACCGCCACCGACGCGTCCATTCGATTCGGCCCCCGCGAGGTAACCTCAGGGCCAGCAACTTGCAGATTGAGCCCCTGATCGATGGGGATGCTCATGGCCAGGAACACCTCTGATTTGGTTTGTTCCGGCTCGACCTTTACCCCGCGCGTGATGCCCATCGCATACGGAATAAAGAGGGGAGGGGTGAGCTTGCGATTCTCGATACCTGCTAAAGCGTACAGAGTGACGGTGTCCGGATAGCTGCGTAGGGAGAAGCGATAACCTGAGTTTGTTAGATCTGAAGGGGTGACAGCGTCGTAGGTTTCGGGTAGCACGAACGGAGTTGCTGGATCCGTTGCTAGTGGGAAAACGTACGCGGCACGCTGTTCGTCCGTGTTCTTGGGTGTAGGAACATTCGTCCAGCCACCCGCTTGAAATTCACGGACATCCGGCCAGAAGAGCTCACCTTCGACGCTCTCCGTATAGATAGACGCGCCGCCCGTGAGCCGTACGTCGTCCGGCATGCCGCACGCGGGGGAGAGCACCGGATCTAGGTAAATCGTCGCGGTTTCCACAGGAACCTGTGCGAATGTCATCGGCTGGTAGCACTTAGCCGCTACCGTAACGGGCTGTGCGGTGAGCAACTCCGGGCCCTCAAAAACGGCTCGCCCCGTCGCATCTGCTGGCTTCTGTGCGGAACCCACCACCACCGCGGCGCCAGCGAGGGGTGTGCCCATGTTCCGATCTAGAACCAATACTTCCAGCTTGCCGTTCAGGGCATTGCCACTCAGGCCGCCGCGAAAATTCGTCTTACTGTCTGAGTAGGCAAACGCGTCGACGACATCAACGGCGACGCCATCAGACGTTTGCACGCTAACGGGTTTAGCCCCGGTGCTACCGGGCGGAGTAACGCAAACGAGTTCCTCTGCGCTCACGGCACGGACCGAAGAACAAGGCTTGGCATCGACGTACACTTGAGTGGTGTCGTTCCAGGCCGTGCCTTTGCCCTGCAAACGGACCTCCGTACCACCCGCGGTGGGACCGAGATCGGGCGACACCACGAAGGTGTCGAAAGTGTAGCCCCGCACGAGTGTGCGTCGGGATTCGGTGGCGTCTCCATTCTGCGTCGCCACATCTACTGGCCCGGGAGAGCCAGCTGGGATCACGATCTGAAGCCGCTTGGAATCCACAGGTTGGACGTTTTGCTTGGGTAGCTCCTCACCACCAATCCAGACCCGTGCTTCAGGAGTGAACCCGTTACCGCGTAAGATGGCCAGCTGCCCGCCGGAAAACGGGCCGTGGTTGGGCTGGATGCCGAGCAAAGCATACGGATCCAGATTCACGTCGGGGTTCATTCCGGTGCCGGAACCGAAATCGATACCGCTCGGCACGGGGGTAACCATCTCTGGTAAAGCTTCGCGTTCATCCACCGAGACCTTTGGAACGCAGGCCATCCCACCGAGAGCAGCAACCAAAACGACCCCCGCCGGCCACGAGGGGAACAAGGGGTTTTGTGGGTGAGGGCGCCGCATGTCAGCCTGGCGCCTAGGCTACGGCGACATGTGCAGAGCCGCAACGTCGGGGCGGGGGACGACCACCGGATCGAGTAAGGCTGAAGCTAGCCGGAGCGCCATGCTGCGCCTAGTGCGCCGCATATCACTCGGACCGACGCAGCCTGGACACCCAACTTGGCACCCACAGCCTTCAATCAACAGTTTGGCTCGACCCAACAATTCCACTGCGCGTTCATAAATCCGTGGCGCTAAACCGACACCGCCCGGGTGGGCGTCGAATAAGAAAATGGTCGGATCGTGCTGACCGGTTTGGCCAGTGTGCGGATTTCTTCCTGGCGCCGTGCTGTAACTCAAAGCTTGCTCGGGAGCCCTCACCTCGGCTGATTGTGGCAAAGGGGCATGTTCGGCACGTAGTGCCAGGGCTTCGTCCCCGCCGTCCCCCAAAGTTTGCCCAATGTCTCGCGGATCACACATGAGGGCCAAGGTGGCGATCGTTTCCAAGGCCGTTCCTAAGCCGCGGAGCCCGTCGATCACGTCGGGCCGCTCATGCCCCAAGCCGGCCACGAGCGCCTCTGGTACCGTGAGCCAGAAGGAGGTGGTGTGCATCTGCATTTCTGGAAGAAATACCTCCCCGTAGCCTGCGTTCTCGTGGGTGAAAAACTTCACTTTTTTGTAGCCGGTAACCTTTTCTTCCACCTTCACGTCCCCGAGGCCGATCCTTGCTTTCCCTAAGCGTGAGGTGCTGCTTTCCTCGATCACCTGCACGGTGCGATAGGTGAGGGCAGTGGTGAAATAATCGGGCTTTACTTTGGTGACGTAGGCCTTGTGATTCTCGAAGTCGAGGCGCTCCACTTGGTATTGTTCGGCATCGTGCTGGTAGATGGCCTGCTCATGCAGCATGGTGTGCGCGGCGCGAAAATCGAGCTCTGCCAGGGTTTTATCGGTGGCGGTATCGATGATCACGAAGTTATCCCAGCCAATATTTCTCAACGAAACGTGGCTGGCTGGAAACGCCTCTCCGGCCCAAAAATAACGATCCTTTGTGGCATGCACCAGGCCGTGGCTCGCCAAATATTCGAGCGCATCTCGTGTGCCTTCGGTGGTTAAAGAAAGGTAGTGCTCTCCGCTCGGTGCAACGGGGGAAGCGGGCCTATTGCCCTGAGCCGTTAACTCAAAAGGAGCTTCAAACGTGGCGCACTTGAGGTGCGAGATCACAATCTCAACGTTTGCCGGATCAATACGAGCTTCCTCGGCGGAGGCTTTCAACAAGTATTCAGGATCTTGAGCTAGATACTGATCCAGGCCGGAGCTGCCGCACACCAACACAGCGATGCTCTTTTCACCTCGACGCCCGGCTCGCCCAAAACGCTGCCACAGCCCGGCAACGGAGCCCGGATAGCCGGCACACACCACCGCCTGCAGATCTCCAATATCAATGCCGAGCTCCAGCGCGTTGGTGGCCACCACACACAAAATCTCCCCCTCGCGCAGCCCCCGCTCTATTTCCCTTCGCGCTTGTGGCAGATAGCCGCCCCGGTAGGCCATGATGGCTTCTGCCGGAACATCCCGGCATTGATCGCGCAAGTATTTCAGCATGATTTCTACGGAATTGCGGGAAGGGCCGAACACGATGGTGGGCACCCGCGCCCGCACGAGATCCGCCGCCAAATTTACCGAATGGTGTAAAGAGCTGCCACGAATCCCCAGCTCTTCATTCACGATCGGCGGATTGTAGAGAAAAAATTCACGTGCGGTGCGTGGCGCTCCCGACTCATCCACAAGCTCAATGCTTTCGGGCTCAACACCCAACAGCCGCGCTGCATGCTCTTTAGGATTTCCAATGGTGGCGGTGGCAGCGATAAATTTCGGATCACTACCGTGAAAATTCGCGATACGCCGCAGGCGCGCCACCACGTGCGCCATGTGGGAACCAAAAATACCGCGATAGGTGTGTAGCTCGTCTAAAACCACATACCGCAAGCCTCGAAATAGGCTCGCCCAACGCGCGTGATTCGGCAGGATCCCCGAATGCAGCATATCTGGATTGGTGAGGATAACCCGTGCTTGCTCGCGAGCGACCCGCCGTGCATCGCCTGGTGTGTCCCCGTCGAACACAGTGGCGGGTGTTTGCATGCCAGCGTCGCCCATAAAAGCCCTGAGGTTATGCTCCTGATCGCGGGAGAGCGCCTTGGTGGGGTAGAGGTAAAGGGCGGTGGCGCTAGGGTTCCGTACCAAGGCATCGAGCACGGGCAAATGAAAGCAGTAGCTCTTGCCGCTCGCTGTGGGCGTGGCGACCACCACATGGCGACCTGCAAGCGCCGCAGACACCGCTTGGGCCTGATGGCTGTAAAGATCATGAATGCCTCGCGCCGCCAGCGCCTGGACGAGCTCAGGGGCCAACCCTGAAGGCGCAGGGCTCATGCGAGCTGCCTGGGCGCCGATGCTCCGCTGGGTGGCAAAACACTCCTGAATGCTCCCAGATCGGCCCCATTCCTCGAGCACGTTATCGATACCAACCGACTTGGCCCAGGGCGCTCTGACCATATAGAAGACTAAACAGATGTGCGGTGGTTTGTAAACGGGGTAGGAAAAGCTTAGGCGTTTGTCGTAAGGGAAGCGGAGGCTCGATGTCTGAAGAAACCAACGCAAACGAACACCCCCACTCTGGCGCCCACACGGAGCCCGGAGGCGCCGCTTCCAATTCCGAGGCGCAGCCACCGGTGGCGCGCGTGCCCGAGGTGGTCCAAGGCACCACGCCCGCGTGGCATGGTCGCCCCACGTTCGTGTTTTTCGGTGTCGTTTCCGCGATATCGTTAGCGTTGGATGTCGCGTCCAAAGCATGGGCAGAGATTACGCTCACGCGTCGGACCCCATTCGACCCACCGTACACCTTGGTGGAAGACCACCTAGCATTCACGCTAGCGTACAACAGAGGCGGTGCGTGGGGCCTTTTGCAGGATGCCAGCGAGTCTATCCGTCGGCCATTTTTCTTAATGGTTAGCCTGTTGGCAATTGCGTTCATTGTATCTTTGTATGGGCGTCTGAATCCGCGCCAGTGGGCGCTCAAGTGGGGCTTGCCTTTGGTACTGGGTGGTGCGCTCGGGAATCTTTCGGATCGCATTACTCGCAGCAGCGTCGTTGATTTCATCGATTACCGCGCCGCTTGGGTCGAAAGCATGAATCGAATCATCGCCAAGCTGCACTCAGGTTGGGGCATCACTGATCATTGGCCCACCTTCAACGTGGCTGATATTTCGATTTGCATCGGCGTTGGCCTTATGGCGGTAGACATGTTCACCTCTCACCGCCACCACGAGGCCGAACCCCACGCGGGTTCAACGCTCGACCCAGCCATCCCCCAAGGTTCGGATACGGCCGCGCCTTAGAGCCCCACGCAACTCCTGAGCGTCATGCAAGGTCGCCTGTTCACCCTGTTTGATACCGGCTTCCCTAGCTATTTTGTTCTGCTGCTAGTTGGCTTCGTATTCGCAACATCGATGGGGGCCCTCTGGGCACGTCGCCTGGGCCACAACCCAGACGTGATCGTGGATCTCGGGGTTGCCATGCTCATCGCGGGTGTGTTGGGCGCGCGTATCTTGCACGTTATCGCGGATGGCCATTTCATGGATTATGTGCACCTCTGCACCGATCCTAGCAAGGTGGACTGGTTGGTCACGCAGGGGCAATGCACGAGCGCAGATTACGGCGGCGTCTGGGATGCGGCGCGCAAGGTGTGCCACCCTGTTGAGCGAGATTGCTTTCGTTGGGCCGAATTTTGGGCTGGAGGCCTCACCTATTACGGCGGGTTCATAGGGGCAGCGCTCGTAGCCGTGCGTTTGCTGCGCGTGGATAAGTTTCCCTTCTGGCGCGCGGCAGACATGGCGGGTTTGGTCGTCCCGGTGGGGCTCGGCTTCGGCCGCATGGGGTGCCTCTTGGCAGGTTGCTGTTTTGGTAGCCCCACACCTATGCCGATTGGCCTCAGCTTCCCATCGAACAGCCCAGCAAGTGAAGCGCAGTTCAAGGCGGGGAGCATCGGGTCGCCTCTGGATGTTTCGCTCCCTGTGCACCCGACGCAGATCTATGAATCTTTTGGCAGCTTCGCTATCGCGGCGTTTCTGATATTGTATTTTCACGGACGCAAACGTTACGACGGCCATGTGTTTGTTATGTTCGTTTTGCTCTACGCCGCGCTGCGGTTTGTGCTTGAGTTCTGGCGCGACGACGAGCGTGGGGGGTTGTTGGGGCTGAGTACCTCACAGCTCATTGGGGTGGGGCTGGCGGCTGCGGCAATCTTGGTGCACAGGCGGTTGCGTGCGAGTGGTGCTTCGCCGTCTAAAATTTTGTAATTGCTAACGAATTCGTTGTTTGCTGCAAATTGTTCAATGGCGTCGAGTTTTATGCGTGATGGCGTCGAGCTTTATCCCATGGACGTGCTTCAAACCGCTTGGTGCGTCGAGCGCTGCTGGCGGCAAGCGCTCGAACCGGAGGTCGGTTTTCGAGGCTCCGCAGAGGCTCTTCTCGTCGCTGAGAGGTACTTAGCATGACAAGTACCTCTCGCTAGGGTGAATGCACACGCTCCCGCAGCTGCGCTGCATCGATGCTGTTACCCGCTACGCCGACCTCCTTTTTGAGATCATTACGCGCCCCACTGTTATCGCGCCGAAGAAGCCTCGGAACGTGCTCAAACCAAACACCGCAACCCCAGCTAAACGCACTCGGATTTTGGTGATGTTTGAATGCCGACAGCCGCGAAGCCGCCGACTGCTCCAACTAACAATTGGACGGCGCAAAGCGTGCATGGGCGATCAGCGGAAAAATCCAGCAGAATGGGCTGGTACGCACATTGACCAGTTCCTGTCATGGTAAGTGAACGTGTCGCGGTCAAACATACATTCCCGCGTCGCGGGCGTCCAAGCACCACGTATACTCGTAAGTATACTTTGAATGGGTATCCTGCATTCTGCTTTCGCGAGTAACTCGCTCAAATGGCGCTGTGACGTTCACCATAAGTTGTGCTATGCAAGTCGAGCGCTGTCGGAGAGCGAGTCATGGCGAAACAGAATATCTGCTTAACGGGATTGTTGCTTCTGTTGTTCACGGCTTGCGGAGGCAAGCAAACAGACGGTTTGTTCGATGCTTCGAATGGGCAAGTGTCGTTGGATGGTGCGTCGCCGTCCCCCACTGTCACGCAAAGCACCTCCCCCACGCAGCCTGGCAATCCCCCGCCGGGGAGTAGCACAACGCCTGCAGGTGGCCCTATTGCTCCCCCCCCAAGCACTACCGCTTCTGGCGTTCCAACCCCTACCGCCCCCAGCACCACGCCCCCGCCGTCTTGCGCAAGCCTTCAATGCGAACAGGGTAGTAAGTGTGTTGAAGGTGTGAATGGCGCGCAATGCGTAGCTCTGGTTGACCCATGTCAGGGTTTTGCATGTCCGAGCGATGAGCATTGCAGCGCCCCGGCTGATGCCCCGATGTGCGTGCCAAATGAGCAGGATCCATGCGCAAGCACCAGCTGCCCGGAGGGCGAGCAGTGCGTGGCGGAGCAGGTTGTTTGCGTCGCTGCCCCTTGTCTGCCCGTTGCGCGGTGTGTTCCGGCCTGCGCGTGCACCAAGGAGTACTTCCCGGTGTGCGGAGCAAACGGGCAAACGTACGGTAATGCTTGTGAAGCGAAATGTGCGTCCGTTGAAGTGAAGCACGAAGGCGAGTGTCAGGCTTCAACTACAGATTGCCGCCGCACGGGTTGCTCGGGTGAAATCTGTTCCAATCAAGATGTGGCTTCCACATGCGAGTATCGCCCAGAATTCGCTTGCTTTCAAAAGGCGGCGTGCGAGCGCCAAGCCTCGGGAGAATGTGGGTTTACACCAAGCGCTGAGCTTAAAGCCTGCCTCCAAAGCTCTGCTCCGGCGAAGGTATTCTGCGGCGGTATTGCCGCCTTCGCGTGCCCGGGCGCAGGTAACTGCGTTGACGACCCAAGCGACAACTGTGACCCTGCAAACGGCGGTGCAGATTGCGGCGGGGTGTGCGCGTGTGAGGTTGTCGGGAGCTGCAAGCGGGGCACTCAATGGGATGCCTCTCCATCGGTATGCGGCTGTACGGCAGGCGCTGCCGAGTAGCGCTCCGCTCACCCCAGTTCCGCTTGGTCGCGGCTCTCGACGGACGTATGCTGAGCAGATGAACATCCGCCTCCTCTCGGCCCTAGCACTGCTCGCTACAGTTCCCGGGGCTGGCTGCAGCACGAAGCCAGATGCGAAGCCTCCGTACGCCGATCCCTGTGGGAGCGCCGGGGCAACTTGTGTCGGCCCAGTGCGCGTTACGAGTGGCGTGCCCACGGTACCCACTGCGGGTGGCGGTGGCGTATCGGGAACTGGAGGGCAGCCGGGCACGTCGGGTAAGGCGGTCGCGGTCTCCGGCAAGGTGGAGCTGTATCGCGATGAGCAGTTCACGAGCAAATCGGGCTTTGGCGGGCAGGTGACTATTTCGGCAGATGGAGCCATGGGCACTCGGGTAAATACGCTTTACCTCGGCAACGGTGTCTTTCGCTTTGAGGTCAAAGAAGCCACAGCCAATTGGTTCAGCGCCAAGCCTGATGGTGGCCAAGATGCGCTCACCACTTTGTTCTCGTTCAACACTCAGGCATTGAAGACAACTGACATCGTGTTGGCTCGTTCGTCGGCGGTTGACTCTGTATTTGCTCAAGCTCCAAGCCGCATTCTGCGGAGCGACACGGCAGCTCATGTGGTCTTGAATGTTGTGGATGCAAATAACTTGCCGTTGCTTGGTGTGGCCGTCGCTGCCCCCACAGATACCCTTGTTGCCTACGCAATCGGGGTCAGCTGGGCGAGTAATATTTCCGAAACAACGGCACTGGGGCGGGCGTTTGTGGGGAATATTCCGGCGGCCAATGGCGTATTTCGAGACGTTACCCTGGAGCTCTCGGGTACACTGGTGCGCCAGGTTCCCGTGCGGGTGCTCGGCGGTGCTGTGAGTGTGCTTACGGTTCGGCCTTAGCTGGTGTGCGTTGCGAGATGGCAGCATCCGCCTCGCGGAACAGCCCCGCTAGTGAGCGAACGAAGGCGGCCAACCACGGGTTTTGATCGAGCTCTCGATTGAGCGCCGCACCCGTTATTACCTTAACGGTTACGGTATCCACGGCGACCACGGAAGCTGTTCGAGACCCCCCTGTGAACACTGCCGCTTCGCCAAAAACGGCGCCCGGCCCCAGCTGGCGGATGAACACGCGCTGGCCTTGAATATCCTTGAAGACGTCGCAATTGCCGCTCTGAATGATGTAGGCGGTGTCTCCTGGCGCCCCCTCTGCCACGATGCTTTCGCCCGGCTTAAAGATGGCCGTTTCGAACCAGCCGCCACCTTTTAGGAATTGCTCTAGATCCGCCTTCAATGCCTCCACTGAGGGATAGCGATTCTCCTGCAGGGGTGAAAGGCACTTTATAGCGATGCGACAGAGCTCGGGTGGCAGTTGTTCCCATACCGTGCTCTTCAGCGGGAGGGTGTGTTCGCGGTTGAAAGCGGGGCCGCGCAGCCGCGCTGGATCATTTGGCGGATGGCCGGTGAGGATTTCGAATAACACACCGCCCAGGCCAAATACGTCGGTGCGAGCGTCGATCAGCTCCGTTTTCCCGAGGATCTGTTCGGGCGACATATACGCGGGAGTACCCCGGAAGGCCCCCGTGTCTTCCGGGCTGCCGGTGACGCGCACAAAGGAGTCCCGCGTTGCCCAGTTAGCGGCTTCACTCGGTGCGGTGGCTTCTAGAGGGGCTTCGCTGGTAGAGTGTTCGGCTGCCGTGCGATCGCTCAGAAGCAGGGCTACGCCCCAGTCCATCAAATACACCTGACCGTGCTCGCCGATCATGATGTTATCGGGCTTTACGTCACAGTGGATGACTCCGCGGCTATGCGCAAACGATAGAGCATCGCATAAGCGGACCACCATTTGCACGAATCGGTGCAGCTGATCCACACCTTCTGCATCCCTTCGCGGATGCCCCGCCGCGTCGAACAATAATTGGCCGAGGCTTCGCCCGGCCAAGAGCTTCATCACAATAAAAGGGCCGTTTTCGTCCTCGCCGAGGTCATAAATAGGGGCGACATTGGGATGTTCTAATTGCCCCGTAATTTGGGCCTCCTCGGAGAAGCGGATGGCTGCCAACGGATCTTGCAGAAGCTCGGGGTGAAGGCTCTTGATTGCCACTCTGCGCCCCAGCACAGGATCATGAGCGGCATCGATGCGCCCCATGCCTCCGCGAGCTACCTCGCTCAGCCTGCTAAACCGAACAGGGGTGGGCGCGGGAGGGCGGGGTGGGGCTTCTCGATCAGAGAGGGACACGAGGGCATTCTCCTGATGTTAACTTGCAACCGCACCGGATATGCCGGCGATAACGGTAGTGCCTGCAGGTACGATGTTAATCTGTAGGTTAGGGCTTTGTAGCTGGCTCTGGATCTCGAGCACGTCAAACAGCGCCGCCGCAATATGTGGCTCTCTGGAGATTTCGGAAAGTGCGCGGCCCACTATGAGCGGACGTGTGGCTTGGGCTTTCGCGAATTCGATAGCGGCTTCGCGCTCCGCAGTGGAGTGGATAACATTCACCCGATTGGAACCGTCCTGCTGGATCGCGGCGGTTACTTGGCGCAAGCGATTGACTACCTTTTGCTCGATTTGCGAGATCATGCCGTAGTCGCGAAAGTGGACCTTTCGAATGTAGATGCTCCCCACACGAAAGCCCCACTCTTGGGATTTCCCGGATACCTCTTCACGCACCACACCGCTCATGGCGTGGCGATTTTCGAGCATTTCCGCAAGCTTCATGTTGCTGAGGCAACGGACGGTGGCGTTGGAGACATTGGCCCGCAGCGAGCCAAATGGATCGGTGTTCTTGTACAGATAGGCGACAGGGTCGCTTACGAACATTTCGCACCAGACACCGATCCCCATAGGGGCACCTTCTTCAGAATTGACGGGCTGGCTTCGCAGGTAGATCTGATCCAAGCGTAGATCCACAGTGAATTTTTTGCCGAAGAATGGTACCAGCATCGCAAATGGCCCCATGCTGAGCCAAGGGCTGTGCAGGCCTGGTTCCACGATCACGGAGCGAACCTTGCCAAAGAGCTCAAACACCACGCACTGGCGCTCGCGCACCACTACGTAGAGCGCAAACAGGCGCGCCAGGCCAAGCGCCATGGGCACCAAGAGAAAACATGCAAAAAAGGTAACGCCGAGGGCAATCAAGAAGTTCATTTGGCCACCCCATCCACTTCGTTGATCACCACCTGGCCTGCTCGCCTATGTAAGGCCAACCGCGCGTTTCTCACGTACGCGGAGATAGCTCCGGGGCCGCCCGAGCCTGCCAATTCTCGAAGCTGCGTCGCGAGAGCCAAGAGCGGCTCAACCTCAGCGTGGGCATTCAGGGTTTCGATCTCCACGGCGCGCTTGGATTGGACAATGCGTTGATCCGCCGAGGCTTGAGCCAAGCTAATCTCGCTCGATACATGGTTGTGCGCCGTGTTGATCGCGGCAAGGGCCGAATCAACATCCTGCGGAGGATCAATAGCCGTAATCAAAGCGGCGTCGAGCCGAATTCCGTAACGGGCGGCGGCTGAGGCACACTCATCGTCCATGCGTTCGTTTAAATCCCGCAAGTTCTTCCGTAAATCGTTGATCGAGATGCCTTGCGCCACTCCGTTGGTATCGGCGAGCGGGTCAATCAACGCAGCCGAAGCGTTTGGGGCTTCGAAGTTTGCA
This sequence comes from Polyangiaceae bacterium, assembly GCA_033763455.1. Lineage (GTDB taxonomy): Bacteria > Myxococcota_A > Polyangia > Polyangiales > Polyangiaceae > JBBRRP01. The sequence goes on along the minus strand of JANRKO010000047.1, from coordinate 113,021 downwards.
ATTCGGTCGCGGAGCACGGAGATGAAATATCCCATCACATGGGCTACTGGGTTTTTCACGCCGAACAACACTGCGTAGAGGTTGTTCTCCGCGACGGTGTAACGCAGCTGGCCGCTCAGCGCGGTATTGAGTTGGTCCTTGGTTACCGCCTCCAGAATTTGTCCGTTCTGGTTGAGAGAAGGATCTTCAGGATCGTAGGCGATGGGGAGCGTCACCGTTGCGATGGAGACTTTGTGGAGGCTTTGCCAAGGGAGCTTCCAATAGAAGCCAGGGCCGATCACGCGCACCTGAGGGTAGAGGTAGCGCTCGCGCTCTTCGGGGCGAAGCGGGATAGATATGGGATCTTGCAGGGTGGTCATATCACCCAGGCGCTGTGCCTTCCCGAACGTTGCCAGAACCGCCCGCTCATTCGGCCCGATCGTGTAGAAGCCGCCGATGCCGTAACGGGCGAGGAACCAGAAAAGAAAACCAAAGCAAATCCCAGCAAGGATATCCATTGCACCCGCAGCCTAGCCCCTTGGGCTAGGTACGAACAGAGGCGGCTTTGTTCTAGGCGCCCCGCAAGCCGAATGCTAAACGCCGCGTATGGCGATGTTGATGGATGGAAAAGCCGTAGCCCAGAAGGTGCGCACGGAAGTCTCCCGAGAAGTGGCGCGCTTTCGGGACCGGTTTGGTCGCGCTCCGGGGCTAGATGTGGTTCTTGCGGGGGAGGATCCGGCGTCGGCGGTGTACGTCCGAAACAAAGAGAAAGCCGCCGAAGAGGTGGGAATGAGGGGTCGGGTCCATCGGCTCCCCAAAACTGTCACTGAACGGGAGATCCTGGATCTGGTGGCTCAGCTGAACCGTGACCTTGAAGTGGATGGCATCTTGGTCCAACTGCCCCTGCCTGAGGGGGTTCCGGCAGCGCAAATCCTCCACGCTATCGATCCGTGCAAGGACGTGGATGGGTTTCACGCAGCCAATGTGCACGCCCTTTGGACGGGGCAGCCCGGCCTGGTGCCCTGCACGCCGCGTGGCTGCATTCGCTTGCTCAAGGAGGCCAACGTATCGCTAGCAGGCGCGCGCGCGGTGGTGGTGGGGCGCAGTAATATTGTTGGGAAACCTATGGCGGCGCTACTCTTGCAAGAAAATGCCACCGTCACTATCGCTCATTCAAAAACAGCGGAGCTCGCTGCTCGTTGCCGTGAGGCGGACATCTTGGTTGCGGCAATCGGGAGGGCCAAATTCATTACCGCGGAGTTCGTGAAACCGGGAGCTGTGGTGCTGGATGTGGGCATGAATCGCGACGAAAACGGCAAATTGTGTGGCGATGTGGACTTTGCTCAGGTGGAGCCACTGGCACGAGCGATCACGCCGGTGCCCGGCGGTGTTGGGCCCATGACCATCGCGATGTTGCTTGAAAACACGGTGCAAGCTGCATTTAGACGAGCTGGTAGCGCGTAGCATCGCACTCCACCTTGCGGCAAACCTCGCCCAGGGCCCGCAACGCCAGCGCGCGGAGCTCTGAAGGGCTTCCATTGTTGTCGATCACCACGTCCGCACGCGCGACTTTTTCTGCCAAGGGCCACTGCGCCTGTAGCCTCCGTGCAACACTCGAAGCGGGGCTCCCGTCGCGGGCCATCGCCCGTTTGAGCTGCTCGGTGCTGGAGCAATTCACTACGACCACGGGCCGAAGGGTTGACTCCAGTCCATTCTCAAATAGCAGAGGCACTTCGTAGCAGGCGAGGGGGTGATCTGTTTGGGCAAGCTCCGCAAACTTCAATTGTGAGAGCCTCCGAACTTCCGGGTGCACGATGGCGTTTAAGCGGGCTGTGGCTGCGGTGTCCCCAAATATGCGCTCCGCAAGGCGCCGCCTATCGAGCTCGCCGTCGGGCCCCAAATATTCCTGACCGAATTCAGCCAAGATCGCCGACAGGGCCCTCGACCCTTTCGCGACCGCAGCGCGAGCCAATACGTCCGCGTCCACCACTGGCAGCCCGTGTTCGCGCCAAATCGCCGCCACGCTCGATTTCCCCGAGCCAATCCCACCCGTGAGTCCAAAAACCCGGAGCGCCACACGGGCATCTTAGAGGTCTCCGCACGAAGATGCACGCCCCCAGCAGCAGTGTCGTGCGTCGTTTTCAGGTGGGGCGCATTGCCGGCCCCTTGCCGCAACGGCCGACGCGGGCGAAAAGGTTTGGGCGTGCGCGCCAGACCTTTCCCAACTCCTAGAGTTTGCAGGGCTTTTATGGGCGCTCTTGGGGCCGCTCTGTCGCTCTCCGTTCTCGGCTGTGCACCGGTGGCGAAGGAACCGGCAAGCTTACAGGTTCCTTCTGCGCACGTTTTGAAGCCACTAGCGGGGCCAAGCCACCGGTTAGCAACTCCGAGCTGCGAGCCATTTCGCGGAGAGCAGTGGCGCTTCGGTGCGGGGGCTGCGTTCGCAGGTGAGCCATTTGCAACAGCTGAAGGTAGTCTGTTTTTCGGCACCAACGAAGGCTACGTGCACGCGCTCCGGCCTACGGGTGAGTACCTGTGGAGCTACACCTTGGTGGGCGCGGTGAGCGGCAGCGTGGTGGTCGATCCGGTGTCCCAGCGCTGCGTGGTAGGAACGTCCGCCGGTACGCTGGACGCTATCACGGCTCAGGGGTCGCCCGCCTGGCGCATGCATTTCCCAGCCGGAGTGTCCGGCCCTGTGCTCCGCGGGGCACGCGGCTACCTCTATTTCGCCGATGCCAATCGCGGCCTCTACGCCGTGGCCAAGAACGGAGTGGCCATTTGGAGGGTGTCACTTGCAGCCGAAATTACGGCCGAACCGGTGGTGTGGGGCAAGGAAATTGCGCTGGGGCTTGGCCGTGAGCTTTGGTTGGTGCCTGTTGATCGCAAGTTGCGCACGGTTTCGCTCCCGAGTGCCGCGGAGCGTCTCGCGGTTTTTGACGAGAGCTTGTTGTTGGTTCAGAGCTCCGAGGGGATGGCGGCAGTGGGGAAGGGTGGCGTTGAGTGGACGCGGCCTCGAGCAACAGGCTTGGCGGCCCGCGGGGGCAGGCTAGCGGTGTTGGAGGGCGCTCAAGTAGTCTGGTTGAGTCGCTCTGGGCAGGAGCTTTCGCGAGTAAATCTGGGCGAATTGGGGGCATCCCAGCTGGCGCTTGGCAGCGATGGAGCGGCGCAGGTGCTCATGCCGTCCGGAAAAATTGTTACGGTGACCGAAGACGGCCGCATTCAGACCATTTCGGATACCTGCCAAACGCGGGTGCTCTTCATGGCGTCGGTTGAAGTCCCCGGCGCGGCGGACCATGATCCCTCCCGCTCACTGCTTCTGTTGGGGGATGACTCACACTTCCTTCACGCCTTTGCGCTGCCCCCAGCGAGAGCGCTTGCTTTCCCGCAGTAAACGCGCGAGGACCTTCAGCTGGGTAGCCCTTGGATCTGCGTCGTAAGCTTGGACAGCTGCCGCCCCCGTCGGGGGAAAAACGTGCGTCTGCACCTGAGCCTGATTCGTCGAATCGAGAGACGACGTTAGCCGAGCTCCGCGCTCGTATGGCAAAGCTTTTGGAGCAGGGGGCTCTCCCGATGGAACCCGCTCCGTTGAGCAATGCTTGGGAGACGACGCTCCCCTTCGTAGTGAGGGCGACGGAGTTCGGTGAATTTTCCTGGCGTTCGGAGCTATTGGCGCCTTCACACCACGTGGGACGCATTCCAACCAGCGCCGCCCACGCCGCCAACGCTGCCCTCTTGGCACTGCTAGCGCTCGATCCAGGCCTTTCGGGCGTAGATCCCCGAGGTGCCCTCTACATCGACACGGAAACGACAGGGCTTGGGGGTTCGGGGGCCATCGCCTTTCTGATCGGCATGGCCTGGTTCGAAGGCGAAAGCCTTCGCTTGGAGCAGGTCTTGCTTCGAAGCCCTGCCGAAGAAAAGGCGGGGTTGCGTGTGGTTGCCGAGCGCATCCATCAGGCCTCGTTGCTCGTTTCTTACAATGGAAAGAGCTTTGATTTGCCCTTGTTGGCAACCCGAGCCGTGATGAATCGGGAGCCCTCGTTGCCGGTGCGGCCCCACCTCGACCTTCTGCACGTGGCGCGCCGCTTGCACCGCACGCGCCTTGGTGCCTGCAAGTTAACAACTTTGGAGAGTGAGATCTTGGGTTTCGAGCGTGGGCCGGACATTCAAGGAGGGGATATTCCCGCCAGATATAGCCATTTTCTGCGAACTGGGGATGAAGAGGCCCTGCGTGACGTGGTGGAGCACAATGCGTTCGATGTCGTGAGTATGGCCGCGTTGGTGGGCCTGTACGGCGAGCCGTTGGGGGGCCTGCATGAACAGGATCTTGTGGCGCTTGCACGCACGTTCCACAGGGCAGGGGATGCAACTCGCGCCGACGAAGCCATCGAACACGCTTTGCAGCGAGGTGCCGGCGTACAGGCCATTCGGGCGCGCGGCGAAATCGCTAAAGCGCGCGGCGATCGTGCACGAGCCCTCGCAGATTTCGAAACGTTGGTGGTGGAGCTGGATGATTCTCAGGCTCGCCTTGAGCTCTCCAAGCTTTACGAGCACTACGCAAAAGAGCCACTAAAAGCGCTCAATTTGGCACTTTTGGGTACCTCCGAGGCAGCCGAGGCCCAATCTCGCCGCGTCTCGCGCCTCAGCCGCAAAGTGGAGCGCGCCCAACACAGATCCAAAACAACCAAGCGTTCCTAGCGGTAACGAGCCAGCCGGGGGAGAGATACTTCGCATGCTCGCATGCTAAGTATATGATGGCGCGAGGGCCGAGCACTGAACGTGAGCGTTGTTGCGCGGCATGTTGGCGCAAAGGCACACCCGGTTGGGCAAGGGCGCACCCGGTTGGGCAAAGGCGCACCCGGTTGGGCAAAGGCGCAGGTTGGGCAAGGGCGTTCGAGCAGCAGAGGCGATACTTAGCATGCTAAGTATCGCAAATAATGTGGGGACCCCCTCCCCGCCGCTAAAGCCTCTTAATTGTAGAGCCTGATTCGGGTGTAGAGCTTGATTCGGGTGTATTCGGGGGCGCAGCGCCGAGTGAGGAGTGAGGGCAGGGCGGAAAAACGGATACTTAGCATGCGAAGTATCTCGCGGGTACGTGTGAACCCCTCGCCCCCGTCGTTCAAAGGCTTGGGCGCAGTGGCCTGTCCGAGCCGAACCCCGAAGTGTCGGCGCCCGCCGCGTGTGTCGCCGCGCGTTGTCGCTTGTCGCCGCGCGTTTTCGTGTGTCGCCGCGCCCGCTTGTTGCCGCGCCCGCTTGTTGCCCGCAGGCAACCGCCTGTATGGTCACTAACCTTATGGCTTACGATCACCGGGCGGTTGAACAGCGCTGGCAGACATATTGGGACGAACACAAGAGCTTTCGGGCCGAGCGCCGCGCGGGGCACCCAAAGTTCTACGTGCTGGATATGTTCCCTTATCCTTCGGGCTCAGGGCTGCATGTGGGCCACCCCGAGGGCTACACAGCCACAGATATCCTAGCGCGCTATAAGCGCATGCGCGGTTTCGATGTGTTGCACCCCATGGGCTGGGATGCGTTTGGGCTGCCTGCCGAGCAACACGCCATTCGCACGGGCACACACCCCGCTAAAACCACCGCCGAAAATATTCATACCTTTCGACGCCAGCTAAAATCACTAGGCTTTAGCATCGATTGGGATCGCGAAGTCGACACTACCGACCCCAGCTACGTGCGCTGGACGCAGTGGATTTTCCTTCAGCTGTTCAAGAAGGGGTTGGCGTTTCAGGCTAAAATCCCCGTAAATTGGTGTCCCGAGCTCGGCACGGTGCTCTCCAATGAGGAGGTTGTCGACGGCGTCAGCGAAGTGGGCGGCCATCCGGTGGTGCGTCAACCGTTGCGCCAGTGGCAGCTCCGAATTACGGCCTATGCCGATAGGTTAGCGAGCGACCTCGAACCCCTGGATTGGCCTGAAACCAAGCAAAAACAGCGGGATTGGATCGGCCGCAGCGTTGGGGCGGAAGTGGATTTTCAGGTGGTGGGCTCTAGGGAAAAGCTCCGCGTTTTTACCACGCGCCCCGATACGCTGTACGGCGCCACTTACATGGTAATAGCGCCCGATCATCGTCTCACCTTAACGCTTTGCTCTGAGGCGCAACGCGAGGCGGTGACTCAATATGCAAACGCCACGGCTCGCAAGAGCGACCTTGAGCGTACGGCGCTCGGTAAGGCCAAAACGGGCGTTTTTACCGGTGCTTATGCGATTAACCCGCTCTCTTTGACGCAGATCCCGATCTACACGGCTGATTACGTATTGGGCTCCTACGGCACGGGCGCCATCATGGCGGTGCCAGCCCACGACGATCGAGATTTCGAGTTTGCTCAGGCTTTTGATTTGCCGATCCTCACGGTGGTGAGCCGCGAGGGCACGATACCTGAGCACTCGGCTAGCGCTTTCACCGAGCCGGGCATCAGCGTTCAGAGTGGCCCCCATTCTGGCCTGCCCACCGAAGAGATGAAGGCGAAAATCTTAGACCACCTTGAAGCACAGGGGATCGGAAAACGCCAGGTTAATTACAAATTGCGCGACTGGGTATTCAGCCGCCAGCGCTACTGGGGTGAGCCCATTCCCATCTATTTTCCGGTAAAAACCTCGGGGGATCCGCGTCGCGGCGCAGAATTTGAGATTGACTATTCGGAGCCGATACCGCTCGACGAAAGCGAATTGCCGCTGCGGCTCCCGGAGCTCGAAGACTATAAGCCGGGAGATCCTGCGGGCCCGCTCGCTAAAGCCACGGATTGGCGCTTTTTCCAAAAAGACGGAAAATGGTTCGCGCGTGAAACGAACACGATGCCGCAGTGGGCTGGCTCCTGCTGGTATTACTTGCGGTACCTCGATCCTAAAAACGAAAAAGAGATCTTCAGCGAGGCTGCGTACGACGCTTGGATGCCGGTCGATCTTTACGTGGGCGGCTCGGAACACGCGGTTTTGCACCTGATGTACGCACGTTTTTGGCACAAAGTGCTCTTTGATATTGGCGTCGTCAAACACGCCGAGCCCTTCACCAAGCTGGTGCACCAAGGTCTGATCTTGGGCATGGTCTATCGTTGGTACGCCGTACTCGATGAAAATGGAGCCCTGGTGCGCGCGCTCGCCGGGGATGATCCGGGCGTCGAACCCTCGGGCGAAGGCTTAAAGTACACGCCAAGCGGCGAGCGAGTAGAAGCCCGCTACGAAATTGAGAGCAAGATCACGCTCAAAGACGGCAAGCCCTTCCACACCGAGCACGGGGTGGCCCTTTTCGGGATGGCCGAAAAGATGAGCAAATCTCGGGGCAATGTGGTCAATCCCGATGTTGCCATCCAAGAGCAGGGCGCCGATAGCTTGCGCGTTTACGAGATGTTCATGGGGCCCCTGGAACAGTCCAAACCCTGGCAAACCAGCGGAATTCTGGGCTGTAGGCGCTTTCTCGATAGGGTGCACGCCTTGGCTACCCGTGAGCTTTCAGATGCACCCATGAACCCAGAAACGGCTAAGGAAGTCCACCGCACGGTCAAGCGAGTCACCGAACATGTCGAAGCGCTGCGCTTCAATACAGCGATTGCGTTCATGATGGAGTTGGTGAAATTCCTCGGGGCCCAGGCCCGCCCCAGCCGTGAAGCTGTAGAAAAGCTCGTTTTGTGCATGTCTCCGTTCGCTCCCCACCTGGGCGAGGAGCTCTATGAGAAGCTCGGCTATACGGGTTCGCTCGCTAGTGCCACCTGGCCCACCTATGACGAAGCTCTGTGCGTGGACGCGGAAGTTGAGATGCCAGTTCAAGTTAACGGCAAGGTGCGGAGCCGCGTCCGCCTGCCGGCGGACGCTACCGAGGCCCAAGCGCAGGCCCTAGCCCTAGCTGACGAGACCATCCAGAAGCTGCTGGCGGGGAAGTCCCCCAAGAAGCTCATCTACGTTCCCGGGCGGATCTTGAACCTGATCGTGGCTTGAAGCCTTTCTAAGGGGGTACCGCGTTCGGTGAAGGCGCCGGTGCTGACGCCCCCCACTGCGTCACTTATTTGGCGCTTCGTTTCGTTGACCGGACGCCGTTCAGAGTGCACCCTGAGCTTGCATGAGTCGGCCGTCGGCACCGCTTTTGGTTTCCCTCTTGAGCCTCCTCTCGGGGCTTGCGGCGGGGTGCCAAACTGAGGCTCCACCACCCGAAGAGCCGCTTCCAACAGAGCCCCAGGTGCTCTCGCAGGTGGATTGCCAAGTGGGGCCCGTTCCGGGCGAAGCGCCCGCACGTTTGCTCACACGCAGTGCGTATGAGAACAGCGTGGCGGACATCTTGGGGGACACGAGTCACCCCGCGGCTGCGTTTCCCCCGGAAAATCAGATGCTGGGCTTTAACAACAATGCCGAGGCCCACCAAGCGTCGCCGCTTTTGGTTTCAGAAATGCTGAACGCGGCCGAGGGCATCGCCGCGCGCACGGTGAGCGCCAAGCTAGATGAAATCGCGCCGTGCCCCACCGGTGCAACGGTCGAATGCGGTGCTGCTTTCATTCGCACGGTTGGCGAAAGGCTCTTTCGGCGTCCACTTACCCTTGAAGAAGAGCAGGTTTTTAGCAGGCTTTTTGCGGCAACACTCGCTACGGATTCGTATGCAAATGCAGTTTCGGTGGTGCTTCAGGCGATGCTTCAGTCGCCCCAGTTTCTGTATCGCATCGAGAGCGTGCGTCCAAAAGCCGTCGAAAGTGCACCGGCTTTGCTCGGCCCGTACGAGATGGCCACTCGCCTTAGCTACTTTCTCACCGATAGCGCCCCAGATCCGGAGCTCTTGCAGGCCGCATCTTCGGATGCCCTGAGCACTCCTTTAGCCGTGGAAGCACAGGTGCGTCGCCTCCTCCAACAACCTCGCGCGCGTGCGATGGTCGCAAATTTTCACGGTCAGTGGTTGGGTACGGGTGAGCTGGGGCGCATCGTTCGGGAAGATCCGGTGCTGTCGCTGCCAGCGAACTTCGGTACCCTGCTCGCGAGCTCGCTCCAGGCGTTCACCGATTCCATGTTCTGGGAAAAGGGCACGTTCGACAGCCTCTTTAACTCCAATGAGCTGTTTTTGGATAAGCAGCTTGGCCCCGTTTTCGGGCACACGCCCACAACGGATGGGTTCACCGCCTTCCCCGAGCCCGAGCAGCGTTTTGGCCTGCTCACTCAGCCCGCGCTGATGGTCGCGTTGGCCCACCCGAATCAAACCGCGCCCGTTTTTCGCGGCGTCTTTGTGCGTGAACATTTCCTGTGTAGCGATGTTCCGCCGCCACCCCCAAACCTGAATGCCGTAGCTCCGGATCCCGATCCCAAAGCAACTACGCGTGAACGCTTCAAGCAGCATACCGCGAGCGCGACATGCGCTGCGTGTCACACCTTGATCGACCCACTTGGCTTTGGTTTCGAAAATTACGACCAACTCGGGCGCTTCCGAACTCAGGAAAATGGCCTGCCCGTGGATTCTACTGGCGCCATGAATGGCTTCGCCGAGGAAGGCCTCAATGGCCCGTTTGTCGGCCCGAAGGAGCTTGCCGCACGCATTTCGTCGAGCACAAGCGCTCGGGATTGCTTGGTCACCCAATGGTGGCGTTACGCTGCGGGCAGATCGGAAACGGCGGCGGATCTGTGCAGTTTGGCCCCGATTCAGCAGGACTTTCGGCAAACAGGAGCTCTTCCGGAGGTATTGGTGAAGATTGCCCTCTCAGATGCCTTTCGCTACCGCGCTCCCTACGTGCGCAATCCCGGAGGTGCGCCGTGAAGTTGGGGAGGCGGCACTTCCTGCGCGGCACGGCCGGAGCTTTGGTGGCGCTCCCGCTTCTGGATTCATTGCAGGTTCGGGCGCAAATGGCAGCAACTCCGCGGCGCCTGGTGCTCATGTACACGCCCAATGGCACCATCCAGAGCGCTTGGTGGCCCAAGAACGTAACGGGCCCCACGTCATTTGATTTGAACACGACGTTGACCCCGCTAGAGGCCCACAAATCACGCCTCACCATCCTTGGCGGCGTTGATCTTTCCGTCACGGGGGTTGGCCCCGGAGGGCCACACCAACGCGGGATCGGGGCGCTTTTTACGGGGCGGGAGCTCCAAGAGGGCAAATTCGTAGATGGTTGCGGGGCCAATGCCGGCTGGGCAAATGGCGTGAGTATCGACCAAGTGGTGGCAACCGCTGTGGGCGCGAGCGTCCCGATCAAGAGCCTGGAGCTCGCGGCGCGGTGCACGCAAGCGGATGTCCAGGCCCGCATCAGCTACGCAGGGCCCGGCAATCCCTTGCCGCCCATGAATACGCCGCTCGAAGTATTCAACCGCTTGTTTGCGAACCTGGATGTACCGGTGAACCTGGCCGCGCAGGTGATCGCGAAGCGGAAATCCGTGTTGGACACAGTACAGGAGCAATATGGGATCCTGAAAAAGCAGGTGAGCTCCAACGACGCGACGAAGCTGGAAAGGCACCTCGATTTGGTTCGGGATTTGGAGGCCCGCCTCACAGCGTCCGCCAGCGGCGGGGCCGTGTGTGCGAAGCCTGCGACGCCTTCGGAACAAGATCCCGAAGGCGAGGCCGAAATGCCTGAGATTGTTCGGCTCCATTTCGAGTTCTTGGCGCTCGCTTTTGCGTGTGATCTTACGCGGGTCGGCAGCGTTCAGATTTCAAATGCCCTCAATCGGATCCGCTACCCCTGGCTCGGTAGCCTCGGCTCCGGCCACACCCTCTCACATTCGGGCGATAACGACGTCGCCGCCACTCAGGAAGTAGTGACGCGCCATACGTGGCATGCGCAGATGCTTGCGCATTTCATGGATTCCTTGGGAGCGATCGCCGAGGGCGAGGGGAGCGCCCTCGACAACACGCTGGTGGTCTGGTGCAGCGAGGTTTCGAAGGGGAATCTCCACACACTGGTGAATATGCCGTTCTTGGTGGCGGGAACTTTAGGCGGGCGCGTTCCAGGTGGGCGCTACATGGAATACGGCGCCGTCCCACACAGCCAATTGCTGCTATCTATCCTTCACGCGTTCGATGTACCGGATACAAGTTTCGGTCACCCGGATTTCGCTAAGGGTGATCTCCCCGGGTTCTTGGCCTAACGGCGGTAACTTGTGAGGGGCCTTGAGGTGGTTCGAGCTGAATGCCTGGTGAGTGCTCGTCTGTTTAGTTGCTAGACATCTGGGGAGCTGTGGATAATCTGTTGTTTCCCGTGAAACTTGGCCCACTTTTCGGTTTGATGCTTGCGGTGCTGCACGGGTGCGGGTATCGCTCGGTTTACGCGGAATTTCCTGGGAAAGTGCGCTTGTCGGTGGCGGCTCCAAAGTCCCGCGTGGCGTACCTCGGAGCGGTCGGGGGGGCTGTGGATGGATTGAGGACGGCGCTTTCCCAGAACGCCGCTTACAGCTGGTCAGATGGCTACCCTCGGGTGGAGCTGGAGGTGGTACGGGTGGATGAGCGGCCGGTGGGTGTGCTGGAGCTCAAGCCCGGTGTTCCGTTGGGGCGCGGGAGCGAGGTCTCCGTTACAGCTAGAGCTTGGGTGCTGAGCGCTAAGGGCGAGGCCCCCACCCGCAGCACCGGGGACGTTCGACGGACCCGCGCCTATGGGCACGCGGCGGGCGCGGCAGCCAACAACGTTGAGCGTGAAAAGGCTATTCGCAGGGCCGCTGAGGCGACCGGCCAAGCCCTTGCCGAGCGAATCTTGGGGCTGCCCGTGGCAAGCGACGATCTGCCATAGCGCCGCCAAGCCGGGTGGGTTCTAACCGTTGGTGGGTAGCCCCATGGCCTTTTTGAAGCGCTTGGCGTCCGCAAACATATCTACGTTGGCGAACACGTAAGTGGCGTTCTGCGAAAGATCTTCCTGCGCGATTTCTGCCAAACGTTCGATGGCCGGATCTTCGTAGCGTGACTTGCGGCCTGCAGGGCCGGGCAGCCGGTAATAAGCCACTTCACGTTTTGATAGGCCCTGGTGCAGGGGATCCCGAACGGCCAACGTGTCCGTTTCGGCGGCAAGCTTGTCTAGGTCGTCTGCCTTCCAAGCTGGGCCGCCTTCAAACACAACCGTGTCGAAACGCGCGCGAGCTGCTTTCAGGAAATCTTTTAAGGCTGATTTGTTTGTCCGGGTGTTCGTGAAATCAGGCGGAGCTACGAATACAGCCGTTTTGGCGTTGAGATCGGCCGCCACGTCCACCAGCACCTGGAGGGCTGCATCCAACTCGGCTCCGGATCTGAACCCATCCAGCCCTACCTGCTTAGGCCCAAGAACCGCAAACTCGAACCCTTCAGGAGCTTCCCGGCGCCAGCGCCGTACGGTGCCCGGCCCGGGAATGGCCACGTGTGTCTCCTGAACTTCTACGAACAGGTACTCTTTGAAATACCGCGTTGCTGGAACTGCAAAACCAGCACAACCAACCGTTAACATGCGCGGCGAAGGGTATCACACTCGCACCCCGTGAGTGAGGGGAGCTCCTACAAAAAAAGCAACTAGGTGACTTTGAGGAGAAAGGCGAGTGCAGTGGGCCAGCAATGGCCAGGCGGCCACAGCATCCGGTACAGCGGGTACGGATCGGGGTGAGGTTGACAGTTGCCTCAGTCAGGCTGCAGGCACTCCAGATCGCACTTCGCCTTGAGGCACTGGATGAGCGTGTGTGTGTTGGGATCGACCCCGGCGCAGTTGGGGGTCTTGTTTTCCATCTCACAGTCCATGATCGTCATGGGGTCGGTTAGTTCTGCCTTCTTGATGCAAGCCTGCACCTCCTTGGCCTCACCGGCCCCCGTGAGCCCGCCATAACCGCACGCGGTGCGAGGCGAACCACCTCGACACGTTTCGAATTCAGCGCAGCACTTACTGGCAATACATGTTTGGCAGGGATTATTCGGGTCATCCGCTGCACAGGTGACCAACACGGTGGTGGGCATCAGGGTGCCGGCGTCGTTGCACATCACTTCATCTGCCGCGCCGCCGCTTCCATTGCCGCCGGTGGTGCTTCCACCGCTCGCCGCCCCACCTGAAGTATTGCTTCCACCCGTTGCCGCGCCGCCCGATGATGTTCCCCCTGAGCTAGCGCCGCCGGAAGCCTTTCCTCCGGTGCCGCCAGTGGCCTTCCCACCGCCAGAATTTGAACCGCCCGCGCTATCAGCACCACCAAATCCATCAAAATCTCCATCGCCCGTTGTAATGGTGCAACCGAGAGCAACCAGGGAACCCAAGACGGCACAGGCAGCAAACTTGACGTAATTTGACGAAATCATAGCGGGCGTCCTCAAATGAAGGCTAAGCGAATGGTGCTGAGCTTACACTACGCGAGGCCCCGCCGGAACCTCCCTCAAGGTCCAACGCGTCTTCCGTTACGGTGGTTATTGGCGGAGAGGGATTTTCTTGGTTCGGGAGCTGCGCTCCAGTGATAGATCCTTGTCATGCTAAGTACTTCTCGCGCGTGCTGAACCCCCGCTCGCACCGTATGTTCGTGGGCTCGCGCGCTCGGCGTTATTGCACCCGTTGTTCACCCGCCTCCCTCACGGGGTTCTTGCCGTTCAGGCGATCCTTGTCATGCTAAGTACTTCTCGCGCGCGTTGGACCCCCTGCTCGCACCGTATATTCGTGGGCTCGTGCGCTCGGACTTTTTGCACCCGTTGTTCACCCGCCTCCCTCTGCCCTCCGAGGTGTTGTAACGCCGAAGAGGCTTCACTCAAGCCGGCGAATCACGTGAAAGCCAAACTGTGTCTCGACCACATCGGCGACTTGGCCGGGAGACAACGAAAATGCGGCGTCTGCGAACGGTTTGACCATCTGGCTCCGTTGGAAGCGGCCGAGATCTCCGCTTTTGGGACGGGAACCCGGATCATCGGAAAACTGCTGGGCGAGTTTGGCGAAGGTGGGGGCATCGAACGCTTGCTGTTTGAGGCGCCGAGCTAATTGTTGCGCTTCGTCTTTTGTCCGGGTGACAGACGCTGGGGCGCGCTGTGCGCCTCGGTAAGCCACCAGGATGTGTGCGGCATGCACTTCGTCGGCGGGAGGCGGAAGCGGGTTCCCGGTGACGGGTGCTTGCTGGCGGGCCTTGGGGTTCGCGAGAGCCTGCGCCAACTGCTCGCGCCGGGAGGGGGCCATCTTTGTTCCACCTGCTGGCGCGGATGCCGATGCGGAACCGTCGAATTGACCCGCCGGGGGTGCGGTGAGCTCGGAGCAGGCAAAAATTGGCAAAATGGCTAGGAACGTAAGGCGCGGCATGGGCAAAAAGTATTGCGAATCATGCTATGGGTTCAACCCCCGGCATGCCGCGAATCCTGCATATTGAAGACGACGCCGCCAATCAGCTTTTGGTCCGAAAGCTGCTTACTATGGCGGGGTTTGAGGTTGTCGAGGCGTTCGATGGTCTCGATGGGATCAAAAAAGCTCGGGAGTGCAAGCCCGATCTCATCCTGATTGATATCGCGATTCCCGGCCTGGATGGCTATGAGGTAACCCTGCGTTTGCGTGCCGAGCCCGGGTTGCGAAGTGTTCCCATTGTGGCGATCACTGCGGAAGGTAACCGGGAGACGAGTCTGGCGGTTGGCTGTGATGGTTTTCTGCAGAAGCCCATCGACGCGAGATCGTTTGCGCAGACACTTCAGGGGTATTTGGGCGGACATCGCGAACACGGGTCGCCCCAGGCCACCGGCGAGCACTTGAGGGCGCAGGGGCAACGCATTGTGGCCCACTTGGAGCAGAAGATTTCTGAGCTCAGCGACGCGAACGAACGCTTGCTGGTGGCAGATCAAGCACGCCGCGAGTTTTATCGCAATATTTCCCACGAATTGGCCACTCCCATGACGCCTATCGTGGGGTATTTGAAGCTGCTCTTGGACAACGAGTTGGGGCCACTAGCTGTGCCCCAAACCAAGGCGCTCACTGCCATGGATGACTGCGTGCAGCGGTTGCGGCGGCTTATTGACAGCCTCCTGGATGTTACAGCCCTGGAAACGGGGCGCATGCAGTTTGTCTTTCGGGAGTACGACGCTGTGGATGTGGTGCATCGCTCGATTGCGCGCCAATCCCGGGCTTTCGAAGACGCTGGGGTCCAGCTAGTTACGGATTTGCCACGAACGGGCTCGCTTCTGGCTCTGGGGGATCCGGAGCGGCTTTCGCGTGCGATCGATCACTTGCTCGAGAACGCTGCCAAGTTCACGCCTGGGGGTGGCAAAGTGGGTGTGCGTTTGCGGCGGCTCGAATCTGGGCATCTGGAGCTCTGCGTGGCGGATAGCGGTCCCGGCGTTCCGCAGGACAAGCTGGAGAGGCTTTTTGAGCCATTTTATCAGGTCGATGGCTCACCCACGCGGTCCCACGGCGGCACAGGAATCGGTTTGGCCATTGTGCGCGGAGTAGCCCGGGGGCACTCGGGTGACGTGCGGGTGGCCTCTCCTGCCCAAGAGGAAGTCATCGGCGTTCCACTCAAGGGCGCGGCTTTTTACCTCGTAATCGCCGAGCGCGCTGGCCGTGCCCCGAGCGGCGAATACAGCGCGCCCTCCAGCCGGCCACCTCCGGGCTGAGCGGTTCATGACTCAGCGCCCTGAGATTTACCTCGATTGGAACGCGACTAGCCCGCTCTGCGAAGAGGTGCGTGCGGCTCAACAGAGCGTCCTCACCGAGGCTTGGGGCAACCCGAGCAGCGTGCATGCGAGCGGCAGGCGTGCGCGGCAGCGAGTCGACGAAACGCGGGAAGCCGTCGCAGGTTTGCTTGGGGTAAGTCCCCGCGATTTGCTGTTCACCTCGGGGGGCACCGAGGCGAATAATCTGGCGCTATGGGACGCAGCAAGCCTGGCTACCAGCAGGTTGGAGCACCCGTCGGTAGTCCGCGTTGCCGAAGCGCTAGCCGCGCGTGGCGGAAAGGTGATGTGGCTCTCGGTTCCACCCAGCGGTAGGCTCGATCCGGCTGCCGTTGGCGAGCAATTGGTGGGGCTTCCGCCGGGAACGTGGGTCTCTGTCATGGCCGTGAACCACGAGACGGGGGTGATTCAGCCGGTGCGAGCGATCGCGGATGTAGTCCACGCGTCCGGGTTCAGGCTTCATGTTGATGCGGTTCAAGGGGTAGGGAAGCTGCCGCCGAGTCACTGGGCCGGAGCGGACCGGGTATCGATAGCGTCCCACAAGATCCGCGGCCCTAAGGGCATTGGCGTGCTCGCATGGGTACCGGGTTCGGCTCCACATCCGGTTTTGCTGGGCGGCGCGCAGGAGCGCGGTCTGCGTCCCGGTACAGTGGACGCTTCGCTGGTGGTCGGGTTTGGTGTGGCTCTTCAACGTGGGGAGCGGCTCCGGCCCGAGCGCGGTCGGCTAGCTGAACTTCGGGACAAGATCGAACGGTGCGTTGTCGGTTTCGCCGACGCAAATGGTTCGGAGGCCGAGCGCTTGGGCCATGTGGCCAACCTTTCGTTCCACGGCTGGCGCGGAGATGAGCTGGTAGCAGCACTCGATCTCGAAGGGTTCTGCGTGTCCAGCGGGAGCGCTTGCAGCGCGGGGACTACTGAGCTTTCGCCAGTCATAGAGTCCATGTTGGGGCGAAAGCGTGCGGGTCAGGCGGTGCGCATCAGCTTGGGGGAGCTCACTCAAGCCGAGGAGATCGACGCGTTCATAGCGGCGCTCGGACGGATCCTGCGTTGTTAGAAGATCCTTGGTTTTTCCTGTTTGGAAGAGGCGAGGCCCAACCCTTGAAGTAAGACTTGAAGCACTTCCGGAAGTGGGGGTCAGCACCTCAGCTGTGGTTTCTAAGTATTTGAAGTTAATTAGTTATTCGCCATTCTCTCCAGACTGGCGTCCAATACACTGAATAGATTTGAACAATATCCCACACGGACACTTGTTCAGTTGGAATGGTCAGCGGCGCTTGAGCTCAAGTGAGCACGCAGACAATAGCATCTAAGTGTTTGAAATGGCTCGCTGAGAAGCTGCTTCATACAGGGCGAGTGCGGCTGCAACCGAAGCGTTCAGGGAAGCCACACCCTTGGCCATTGGCAGCTTCACCAGCTCGGTGCACTCCTTCCGAACGCCCCGTGCGAGACCCTCATGTTCGCTCCCTAGCACCAGGATGGTCGGGCCCAACAACCGAGAGTCTCGGATCGAGTGGGTGCCATTTGAATCCAGCCCCACGACCGAAAATCCCGCCGCTCGGGCATCCGCGAGTGCGCTTCTGA
Source organism: Polyangiaceae bacterium (assembly GCA_033763455.1). Taxonomy (GTDB): domain Bacteria; phylum Myxococcota_A; class Polyangia; order Polyangiales; family Polyangiaceae; genus JBBRRP01. Next base: position 95,928 of record JANRKO010000047.1, on the reverse strand, counting down.
GAGAACGCACCCGGCAGAGGCGAGCGTGCTCGATCGCACCGGCCGACGCGCGGAAGGTGGCGAGGCTGAGGGGCGCTGAGTCATGCTCGGCCCAAAGGACGGCTGCACCGGCGACGCCGACGGCACTCCGGATGGCCGCCCCAAAGTTTTGAGGATCTTGGATCGAGTCCAGAGCAAGAACCAAATCTGCGGAAACGATGAGCTCGGCGATGTCCGTGAACCGGAGTGGCGGAGCGAAAGCAGCCAACCCCTGGTGGACGGCCCCCTGGCTCAACCGATCCAGCTCGCTTCGGGAGACTCTCCGGACCACCGCACAACCCTGATCGGTAGCAAAGCGATGGACCGCGTCGAGCCTGGGAGAACCACTCGCTTCAATGAGCACTTCTAGGCAGCGCGGCCCATGGACCCGCACCACCTCGCGCACGGGCTGTAGCCCCACCACTAAGCGACTGTTAGCTCGGGGATCGGACACGAAAGCTTAAGCCAACGCTTCCGCGACTTCGCGACGGATGGCCTCTGCGGCGGCGCGCGGATCGCTTGCTTCGCGAATGGGGCGACCGACGACCAGCAAGCTAGACCCCGCGGCCATTGCCTGGGCTGGAGTACCCACCCGCTTCTGATCCTGAGTTCCGGCGCCAGCTGGACGAATACCTGGCGTTACGAGCACTACATCCGGACCGAGCTCGGACCGGAGCATGGAAACCTCCGCCACTGAACTCACCATCCCTCGAATTCCAGACTTACGAGCTAACACCGCTAAGCGAAGCGCTTGCTCATTCGGGGGAAAACTCACGCCTGTTGCTCGCAAATCGGACTCGTCCAGCGAGGTGAGCACCGTTACCGCTAGGAGCGCCAGATGCGACTGCTCTTTCTCCACGCGATCCGCAGCCGCCTCTAACATCTTCTGGCCCCCCGTAGCGTGGACGGTGAGGTAGCGCACGCCATGCGAAATCGCGGAAGCCACGGCCCCATCAACGGTTGCCGGGATGTCGTGTAGCTTGAGATCCAAAAAGACCTCGCAGCCCAGTTGGCGCCCGAGCGCCAGGGCAGCAGGCCCCACCCGCACGAACAACTCCAAGCCAACTTTTAAGACGCCCACGTGTTCAGCGATGAGCTCGGCACCCGCACGTGCTTCTTCGAGGGTGGGGTAGTCGAGGGGGTACACGAGGCGACGGCGCGCCTCGTCAAAGTTTGCAGCGTTCAAGACAGACTCAACTCACAGACACGAACACAACGGATCGCCCGGGGGGCACGCGCAGGGCTTGCCTGCTGGCTTGTCGCCGCTCGGCCGGGCACGACCGCTGCCGCCAGAGAGCTGGCTCTTTTTGTCCTTGAGGGCCGCCATTGCAGCTTCAACGGCCGCGCGGTCGGCTGCCGTCGTGGCTTCGCCGAGCTTACGCGTCAACTCCTTGCTCTCCTGATCCAGCTCTTCCAGCTTGCGCTGCAACGCTTGCCTTTGCTCTTCGGCGGCAGCGGCCTGTTGCTTCGCCAATAAGCTCGCCTTTTCCGCTTCCTCTACGTTCTTCTTGTAGATGATGCCACCCCCGATGGCTCCAACCAGGAACACGCCCACCACGACTCCGATGATCACCTTCAACTTCTTTTGCGACTTATCCCCCTGCATCGCAGCCAGCTGTTGCTCATGAGCTTGCTGAGCGCTCAGGGCCTCCATGCGAGCTCGGTGTTCAGCTTCAGCACGGGCTTTTTCGATTTCGCCTTGGCGGATAGCTTCAAGCCGCGCTTCTTCCTCGCGCTTGCGCTGCTCTTCCTGGCGGCGAGCATCTTCCTCAGCTCGAATGCGAGCCTCTTCAGCTTCTCGCTTTGCTCTTTCAGCGGCGGCGGCGCGTTCTTGAGCCTGGCGTTGCGCGGCAACCTTCGCGTCTTCCTCGGATTTGATCCGATCTTCCTCAAGATTCATCAGTTCTTTGAGGGAAAAGAGGACGGAGCTTTCTTTCTGTTCAGCCATGGGCGGACGATTCCTATCTAGTTACAACAATACTCGGGCAAGCGAGGCGGAAATAAAAGTCCAAACAGGGCGAATACCAATCTAAAGATTGCCCCGTCAAGCATCATCCCGTTCCACCGGTTCGGTTGTGTGCGCCGAGCCCAAAGCGCTCCGTCGCGCGCAGATTTCTCAATGTAGGTTTATGTAAGAGCAACGAGTGCGCGCTTGGCCAGGATCGTGAACTCGGTGGCGCCAAAGTACTCGTTGGACAGGCATACGCGATGGACATTGGGTGCCCGCATTTATTGAGTGTACTCTTGTGCGCATGGCAGATGTGGTGGCGCAGATTACCGGCACGGTTTGGAAGATTGTCGTAAAGGTGGGGCAGAGCGTGAAAGAGGGGGAAACGCTGGTGATCTTGGAGTCGATGAAGATGGAGCTTCCATTGGAAGCACCCGACGACGGCGTTGTGAGCGAGATACCCGTGACCGAGGGTCAGGCGGTCGAAGAGGGTGACGTCCTGGTCAAGCTTGCGTAGGCAAAGCGCTTGCGGGCGCGGTGCCCTGTGGCGCCGCCACCAGCTTTCGGGAGCGGTACCAAAACCAAAAAGTACCCCCGAGCAACAGCAGGTTGAGGGAAAACGCAGCGCCTAGCAAAGCTTTTAGGATCGGGGCCGAGGCTCGAGTAACCGTAAAAGGGCCTAGCCGCTGAAGGTCCACCTGCTCCGTGGCTTGTGGGAGCTGTTGCGCCACCACCGCAACAGCCTCCGGTGCGAGCCCTGAAACAGCCCCCGACACCAGACGTTGCACCTGCCCGTCGGTCAAACCAGGCGTTCCGCGGTACGAGATGAGGACCGACGCGGTGGGCCGCGGGAGTGGACCTTCAGGCGGTGCCAGCGGATCGACGGCGGGCACTGCCAAATGCACACGAGCCGACACGATGCCCTCGACGTCGCTGAGCGATCGCTCTAGCTCTCCGGCGGTACCTGCGAGCCACTTGGCCTGCTCCGATGAGCGGGAAGGCAGAATGGAGGCCTCACCGAGCGCCTCAAGCACGCCGGGCGAATGTTGTCGAGGGAGCCCTTCCGCTTGAAGCACTGCCACTGCGCGATCCGCGTCTTGCCTCCCGACCGAAAGCCGAAAGCGCCCCTCAGCTGACGTATCAGCCTCTTTTCGAGCCAAAACGCCCCGTTTTTGCAGCCGAGTGATCGCTTGGTTGGCTTCACCCTCGTCGAGTGCACCCAGGATGCGCGCTTCGCAGCCAACGAGGGTTACCCCTGCGAGCAGTGTGAGACCGAGGTTCGCCTGCTGACAAATGCGGGTTAACAACTTCACGGACACCGAGCCTAGAAGTTGGTTCGTGTCACGTCGAGCTTCGGATGGCTAGGGAACGAAAGGCGCCGCACCGCAGAGGCTACGCAACCCGCTTTTCCAGCATCTCGGGGCGTGGTGCTGACCGACACACCGACTGCGCGACCATTCTGCACGGCCGCACAAATGCTCAGCTTCATCGAATCAGGAATGCCGCAATGGCTGAAGTAGCTGCTGCTGTTTAGAATTGAGCCATACTGGCCCGCGGTGAGATCTGCCTGGGCTTTGGGCCCGCCGATGGACATCTGCTCCACGTAGGCCGCTTGCGCAGCCTCGCAGCTCATGCCTCCGCTCAACACCGGAACGCCGCCCTGCTGCTGACCTGCCCCGCGAGGCCGTTTCCCGCCACCGAAACGTTTGCCAGTGAGGCCGTCGTTCGTTTCAACGCTCGATTGGCTGGATTCCTGCACTAAAATAGCATCATTTTTCTCACCGCGAGACGTTAGGAACCACGCGCCGGCGGCGATCAGCAGCGCAGCTAGCGCCGCGATACCTAGAAAAGCCTTGCCACGCGTGCTTCGACCCTCTTGCACCACGACACGCTGAATGGCTTCTTTTTCGGCCTTGATATCGCGATGGCGCCGAGCATGATCGGCAAAGGGAGCGAATTCTTCCCAAGCTTTGATTTCGCGCTCTTCGCCTCCAAGGGCGTCGCGAAGGACGTCGTTTTCAACGAAGCTGTGAGTGGCAATTTGCTGCAAGAGCTCCACGGCACTAAAGGGGCCGTGGTCCATCCCGTCTTTTACGATGACGTAGCGGGGCCGTTGGTCTGCTTCTAGGCGAGCTTTTAGAGCCAGAAGTTCGTTGGAGGCGTCGTCCATCCGGGGGCGCGCAACCGGGGGCGCTGCCTGGACTTGCACCTGCATTTCGAAAGGACTGCTCGCGTCTACCCGCTTCGCCGTCGGGATCGGTGGTAACATCGAAAGTGAGATGTCGACATCCAAGTCGCCATCGTGATCGAGGTGTGTCACGTCCGCGGGTGGCGGTGTCATGCTGTGTTTAGGTGCTAACTCGTGCAGGGCCTGGGCTAGCGCATTCAGATCGTCGGGGCGATGTGCCGGATCGGCGACAAGGGCCTTGCTGAGAATGAGCTCAAGCTGAACAGGAAGGCCCTCTACAACCTCCGTGGGCCGAAGCATTCCGGGCCCCACGCTCTTACCCGTGATCAGTTCGTAAAGCAGAGCGCCGACTGAATAGATGCTTGCGCGCGCTCCGCCTTTCGCCCCGTGACGGCTCTCTGGCGGCAAACACGCAAGGTCGTGTGGGTTGGTAGGCAGCGCCTCACCGAGTTCGGGACCCAAAGTTAAGAGCCCGCCCAACATCCGCAAACTCGACGGATGCACGTGCATCGAACGGCCCTGCCGATGGAAGTCAGCGAGTTCGACGCATAGAGGAACTACAAGTCCGAGCGCCTGCCGAAAGTCAAACGCAGGTTGGACTGGTGAACTTGACATGCGCGCACGCAATGTGGCGGCGTTCGTTTGCGGTCTGGAGGGTCCCACTTGGGGGGCGGTGGTCATATGGGGGGCGGAGTCTACCAAACCTCGCCCTGGGTGCCGACTAGTGTTTAGTGTGGACGTAACTGTCGGCCTCTAAGCCGGTTCTGCTGGAGTCAAAATTCGTTCATTGCTGTGGGTTCACCCCAAATGCTAGGTTCCGCCTGGGATGGACCAGGTTTCGCTCGAACCCCTAGTTGTACGTTTGGTCAATGATCCGCACGACGCGGAGGCGCTCGGCGCCGCTTATGAGGTGGGGACGGAGGATCCGAAGCTCTACGCTGAGTTTCTGGAAAAAGTCGGGGAACAGACCGCCGACGGGGCGATTGCGTGCCACTGGTATAACGAAGCGGCCAGCGTGTGGAGCGAGTCACTCGCGGACGCACCGGCGACCGCGCGCGCCTTGATGAAGGCGATCGACCGCGATCCTACCCAAGAAGGGCCCGCAAACCGACTCGCCGAAATGTATCGGGAGAAGGGAGACTCGAAGGCGTTGATCGCCTTGCTGGAGCGGCGCGCCAAGGCTCTCGATCCTCTCGCAGCTGCCGATCCCGCATTGCGCCCGGCGGCAGCAGCGGTACACCGCCAACTGGGCCGCTTGTGGGGCGAAGCGCCCCTCTCTCAGCACCCAAAGGCGATCGACAACTATCGACGCGCGATCGAGTTCAACGATCAAAGCCTTTCTACCATTTCGTCCTTAAGGGAGCTGTACCGCGCCGATCAGCGGGCCCGCGAAGCGCTGCCCTATTATGCGAAAGAACAGCTGCTTTTGTCCGATCCTGAGCGCAAGATCGCCCTTTATCTGGAGGAAGCGGAAGTACAGCGCGAAGCTGGGGATTTGCCTTCTGTAGTGCAAGCGCTCCGGGCTGCTCGCGAGCTCGAAGGTGGCTCAGATGCCAGCTTAAAACAGCAGCTCGGCGCCACGATTTTGGAGCGAGTGCAGCTCGGTCACGTTGTTTCACCCCAGGAGCGCGAGCTTGCCGTTCAGTTGTTCATTGAGCTCGCCGAGGAATTCCCTGGCGAGCACGGCTATTCGTATTCCGCTTGTGCGCTTGAGCTTGCCCCAGAACACGAACGTGCCGTGCAGCTCGTGATGTTTTACGGTGCCGAGCTCGGTCAAGACGAAGACGTTGCCCCAAGGGTTGCAGAATATCTGCGGGTGAACCCGGACGGTGTCATGTCGGACGAGGCGCAAGCCTTTGTCACTCGGGTGATGGGTGCCGAGGCGACCGAGGCGTATCTTTCGGAGGGGCGCGCTCAAGTTGGGTCCAGGGCAATCGCGGGCCCTCGTGAGCATGCGGCGGCTTCACCGTCCGAGCGAAGGGTGCCGACGAGCGTAGCGACTGCGCCAGCAGCAGCACCGGCCTCTGCGGAGCGCAAGGATCTGTCAGTTGTGGTGCGCTTGCTCGAAGAAGGCCAAACGTTAGCCCGCAAGGCACGAAAACACGATGCTGCAGCCAAGTATCAAAGCGCGCTCGAGCACGACCCAGCAAACGCCGAAGCGCTGGCATTTCTGCAGGGGTACTTGCGCCAAACTCGTAAGTTCAAGGAGCTGCGCGAGATCCTGGTGAACGCGTGTCGCGGCAGCCACGGAGAGTCGAGTGCAAAGCTTGAATGGTTGCGAGAGATTGCGATGCTGAGCGAAGGACAGCTGAAAGATCTTGAGAGCGCTGTGTGGGCTTGGAGCCAGATTTCCGTGATTTCGCCCGAAGACGAACAAGCGGGGGCTCAGCTCGCACTCTTGCTAGAAAAGGCTGGGCGCTGGGATGATTTGGCTTCGCTTCTGGAGCAGCGCGCGGAGCTGATTACGGATCTTGAGGCCCGGCTAGTGGTCGAAAAGAAGGCCGCCAAGATCCACCTCGAAAAGCGCTCAGATCCCGTCGCTGCCGGAACCGTTTGGGCGCGCATTGCCAACCTAGCGCCTGATGACGACGCAGCCATGCAAACCGCTCTCAGTCACTTCCAGACCGCGAAGCGCCCGGATCTAGCGGCGCAGGCGATCACCGAAGTGGTCCCCAGTGTGTCGAGCGAAGCCGCTCGTGCAGAGCTGTTCGCAAAACTGGGTAGCCTTCGTTCCGAGCTTGGGGACCAAGAGGCGGCTGGGGACGCGTACACGGAGGCCGGAGCGCTTTCGGGAGCGGTAGCCCATTTTGAGGCTGCAGAGAGTTGCTACGTAAGTGCTGGGGCCTGGAATCAAGCTGCCACCTGCGTGGAAGCGCGTCTAGAAAAAGCTACGACTCCCGAGGCTCAGGCGAAGCTTCTGGCGCTAGAGGCAGACTACCTGGGTAGGGCAGGGGACCGTGATGAGAGCCTGGTGCGGCTGGAACGCGCGGTGGACCTGGACCCAACTGCTACGGATGCAGCGGCCCAGCTTGAAGAAGCCTACCGCGCCGACAATCGGCTCGAAGATATCGTGACGGTGTTGCTGCAGCGCGCGGAGTCCACCAAAGATAGGGCTCTCGGGATCTCTCTGCGAAAACGCGCAGCAGAGGTTCAGCGCACTGAATTGAGCGATATCGAAGGTTCCCGCGACACCCTCGGCCTCATCCTGCAGGACGCAGAAGATGTCGAGGCGCTAGAGCTTTTGGCCAACGACGAGGTGGAGCAAGGCAATTGGGCTGAGGCTTGCCACTACTTACATCGCCAGGCCGCGGCCGAACCAGATGTGGCGCGAAAAACAGCCATTACTCTGCGGGAAGGTGCGTTTCTTGCGACCCAGCTAGCAGATCCGGTTGGCGCCATGGAGCGCTACGAATTCATCTTGAATACGCTCGATCCCAGGAACCAGGAAGCCCTGCGCAGGGTGGCTGACCTCAAGGAGGCCGAAGAGAATTTTGCAGGCGCAGCCAAGGCTCTCGAACGTTTACTCGAGTTGCAGGAAGAGCCCGAGAGCAAGCTCGAAGTGGCGAATCGCTTGGCGGACATTTATGAAGAGAAGCTGGACGAGCCGAAAGATGCGGTCCGTTTGCTAGCTTTGGTGAGAAGCCAGGATCCTGAGGATTTTAGTGCGGTTCAGCGCCTGGCTAGCCTTTCTGAGCGCCTCGGGGATTGGGACGCGCTTGCGGGCTACATGGTGGAGCTCATCGAAGTCGAGGGTGACGACGAAGAGGTGAGCCAGCTGACGCGCCGCCGTGCTGAGATTCTGGACCAACATTTGGGGCGTGGGGACGAAGCTCTCGCGGCATTAAAAGCCGTTGCCGATTCCGGGGATGAAGCTTGCAGAGACGCGTTCGTGGCCCTTGGCGATAAGCTGGGGAGGCGAGCGGAAGTGGCAAACGCGCTGCTCAGTTGGTATCGGCCGCTTGGGCATAGTGAACGGCGAGATACCGCGCTGCGCTCCGTTTTTGAGCGTTTTCTGGCCTTGGAAGACACCGAACAACTTGTAAGCGTGGCCGAAGAGCTCGTGCGAAGCGGAGGCGCCACCCCTGAAATTGCCTCTAAGCTCGAAGAGCTCGCCCAGAAGAGCCGTCACATGGGAGCTCTCTCTCTCGCTCAGGCCTTCTTGGTGAAGCAGCTTACTGGGCCAGCGCGCGCGGAAGAGTTGGTGCGACAAGCCCTGGTGTTGCGCCGGGCCGGTATGGATTCAGCGCAAGCTTTGGAGCACGGGGAACAAGCACTTTCGAGCATGCCTCCAGCTGAAGTGGAGCCGCTTTTGGAGCGGCTTTCTGCGTGTGCCGATTCCCCCGAGCAAACGGTGGATCTCTACGAACACCAGGTGATGCGCTGCAAAGATCCTAAGGATCGCTTGCGGGCGCTAGCTCGTGCGGCCGAAGTTGCTGCGCGCGCGGGTCAATTGGATAGGGCTCGTGGCTTTTTTGAAATCGCGCTGGGTTCTTCTTTAGATGCTGAGGCGTTAGAGTTGCTGGTTAACAGTGCTCGGGAGTGTGATCTTGCAGGCAAAGAGCCTGTAGTGGTGAAGCTTCTGGCTGATGTGCTTAGCGCGGCTGGTCAATCGGCGAGAGATGGCGGTAAAACGCGTTCGCGCTTCCTTTTGCGCGCCGGAAGGCTTGCGGCCTTCGACTACAAGGATACCAGTCAAGCTTTGGCTTGGATGGGTGATGCTCTCATTGCTCACGTGGATGAAGATGGGATCCGCGGTGTGCTTGAGTTGGCGCGGGAGCTTCACGATATGAAGTTGGCCGACGCGGTTTTCGAGCGAGCCCTCTCGGAGGTGTTCGACGGGCCATGGGTGCGCTTGCTTTTGGCAAAACGTGCGAAATTGCGACGCGAGGAGCTGGATGACATTGAGGGCGCGAGCGCTGATCTGAAACGGTTGCACGAACTCGCTCCTTCCGATCAAGAGGTCACAGATAGCCTTATTAGCCTGTATTCCGAAACGAAGAATTACGCGGGCCTGGTGAAGCTTTACGAAGATCTCATCTTGCGCTGCAAGGACAAGGAGCTGCGTGCGGAGCTTTCGCGAAAGGTTGCCAAGCTGTGGGGTGGCGAGCTTGGCGATCCACGTGAAGCGGCCGATGCTTGGCGGCGCGTTTTGCGGCTGGTGCCCAATGATCCCGAAGCCACGCGTGGCTTGGACAACGCTAAACGGGGCATGTTGAACGCTCCGGCGGTGGAAGATGCCGAAGAAACGCCGGACGCTGACGCGGGCCGCGATAATTCTGTTGAGCAATCTGTAGCGGCGCCCGAAAAACACGAGGAAAAGGGGCCCCAAATAGCAGAAGCCGAGGCTGCGGAACCTCCTGACTCGGAGGCTTCGTCTTTGCAGGCCGCGCGAACGGTTGATGCCGCTTCCGAAGAGGTGGCGGCGTCGCCGATAGCGGCCGAGTTGGAGCCCGCGGGCGAGGCTGACACCGATACCAGCGCAGGCGATTCTGAGACGGATACAGTCGCAGCCGGGGTTGTTTCGGATGCCGATGCTGACGTGCAGACCTCCGCTGGCAACCTTGTTTTGCCTGAGGCTTCGGAGGATGCAGATGGGGAGATGGTTGGGGACGAGGACGAAGTGCCCAGCGAAGAACCGGTGGCTTCGGCATTGTTGGCTTCGAGCGCGGCGGAGTCGAGCTCTGAGGACGGAGACACTTTGGGCGACGAGGCTCCGCCTTTCTCCCCGGAGATCGATGGAGATTCGATGGCCGAGGAACTCTCAGCTGTCTTTCGGCGGATCGAGGAACCCTTTTCCGCGCCCAACCTCGACAGCCGCGTGGAGATAGATCTGGCGTCCAACGCCGCAAGCACGTTGGACGTGGAGGGCAGCTTAGAGGAAAGCGTGCGCTCGGTTCTTGCGACTGATGTGCGCCAATCCTCCGCTGAAATCGAGCTAGGGGAGCCTCCGACCTTCCCAGTAAGGGCAGCAGCTCGCGCACAAAGCTCAGAAGAAATTGACGTCGACATCGACATGGGTATTGAGCCTGAGGTGGCGCCCGAGCCTCCGCCTCCAGCCAAAAAGCTTGCTCCTCCGCCTCGACCACCGAATGGTCGTTCTTCCAAAGCGCCTCCTCCGCCGCCACGTGGGCCCTCCTCAGGCCCTCCACCGCCGCCGCGTCGGCCCGCCTCGAATGCACCGGTTCCTCCGCCTCCTGTGCGGGAGGCGGAGGCTGACGACGCCATGGACATCGAAGATGACGAGTTGATCGATCGCCCCGCCACTTAAGGCGGACGATGGGTGTTAGCCTGATGCAGCAATTCGCAAAGTGAGTGCTGCCGTATCAAGCGTTGCTTCGCCGCCGAGAATCAGCGGTTCATTCTGAGCACCGTGGCCGAATGGGAGCCCCCCCAAGATGGGAAGCTTCAACCCGCCGAGCGTTTGGCGGAACATTTGCGGCAGGGAAACACCGAATTTTCCGGGCGTGCAATCGGTGAACTCGCCCAAAGCGATGCCGCGACACCCATCGAAAACACCCGCGGCCCGAAGGGCCATCAACATGCGATCCAGGCGATACGTTGCCTCTCCCACGTCTTCGAGCGCGAGCACGAAGGCTTCCGGCAGGCGAACCCGCCCAGCCGCCCACGCCGTGAACCAAACGGTTAGGTTGCCGCCCACCAGCGTCCCTTGACCCCTTCCTGGGGCCACTACATCCGTGCCGGTCAGTGTTCTGGGTGAAGCTGCGGCCTCTAAAACAGAAACCCAAGGCTGCCAAACTTTCACGTGGTGCCGCCCAAGCCCCGCGGCATTGTGGGCGTGGAGGGACATCACGCCGACTCGGGCTGCCTCCACGTGCAGCGCTGTGAAATCCGAAAACCCCACAAGCCATTTCGGATGATGCCTCAAAGCTGCAAAATCGGCCCGAAAGCTGACTCGTGAGGCGCCGTACCCACCGCGTGCAGCAACGATCGCTCGGGCTTCTGGGTCCCGCAGGGCTCGATTGAGTTCGCCCAGGCGTCGGTCGTCGTTTCCCGCCAAATATCCCTCTTTTTCGAACATTTCGGGTTCAAACAGCACTTGGTAGCGCTGCGCCAGAAAGCTAAGCCCCCGATACACCAAAGCGCGGTCGAACGGGCTCGAAGGTGCTATCACGCGCACGCGGGCGCCGGGCTCTAGCGGAGGCGGAAGGATCACCGATCGAGGGCTTTGCCACGGGACTCGCAAGTTGCCAACCCGCCCCCTCTGTCGCAACCTCCGCCCCTGGGATCCCACCGGGCCCCAGCCGCATTCGACGACATGAACGCTTTCACCGCCCTTGCCCGCCTCACCCAGGTCGCCGAGACGCGCCTGTTACCCCTCGCTGGTCAGGCGTTGGCTTTCGTGGAGCGTTCGCGCCGAGAGGTGAGCGTGCGCCTCCTGGGGCATGATTTCGATCGCCGTGTGGCCATGCTGCGGGAACGCTACGCTTCGGCAGGCGGTGACCCATTTGGTTTGGATCCAGAGGTTGCGGCCAGAGTTGTTAAGCTGGCGGCGTTTTTTCATCGCTTCTATTTCAGAACTGAATGCCAAGGCATTGAAGGGTTGCCCAAAGGCCGAGTGCTCATTGTGGGCAATCATTCGGGGCAACTGCCGTGGGATGCCACGGTGCTGGCAGCCGCGCTCTTTTTGGACGCTGAGCCCCCGCGGGTGACGCGCGCGATGGTCGACAAGTGGGCCTTCGGATTGCCGTTCATTTCGACACTTTATAGCCGAGTGGGGCAGGTGCCGGGGTTGCCGGAGAATGCTCGCCGCTTGCTGCAAATGGACGAAACGGTGCTCGTTTTCCCCGAAGGTATGCGTGGGATCAACAAGCCCTTCAGCGAGCGTTACCAGATGCAGGATTTTTCCCGCGGCTTCATGCGGTTAGCGCTCGAAACTAATACGCCCATTGTACCGGTGGCGATTGTGGGTGCCGAAGAGCAATACGTAAACCTTGGCAACATCAAGTGGGCGGCCAAGGCATTTGGGTTGGAATCTTTGCCGGTTATCCCCCAGATGTTCGTGCCCGGAGGCCAGCTTCCGTTGCCCACGAAGTACCACATTCGGTTTGGTGAGCCGATGTACTTCACCGAGAGCGCCTCCGATGATTCGGCCTCGCTGGACCACAAAGTGTGGTTGGTGCGCGAGGAGATCCAGAATCTATTGAACGGAGCTCTGAGTGAACGAAAAGGGGTATTTCGCTGACGCCCGCACCTTTCTCGAAGGTGATTGTCACCGGAGCCTGTGGGCGCCTCGGTCGACGCCTAGTGCAACAATTGCACCGAATGCTCACAGTGGTGGGCGTGGACGAGCGGCCCTTCGTGGGCAAGCCCGAAGACGTCATTTTTCATCAGGTGCCGCTAACCAGCCACCGAGTGCGGGAGCTATTCAAAGCTGGAGACGTACAGGCGCTGGTACATCTTGGGGTTTCTCATAACACCCACAAGCCTGACGCTGAGCGACACCGCCGAAATGTGGTTGCCGTGCAGAGCTTGCTCGAGGGCGCGCGCGAGGGCGGCCTGGCTAAGGTGGTTCTTCTTTCGAGTGCCAACGTGTACGGGCCGAGGCCCGACAATCCTCAATTCTTGAAGGAAACGGCCCCGCTGCTAGCGGCTGGCCCCTTCAGCGACATTCGGGACCTCGTGGAAGTGGACATGCTGGTGCAGTCTTTCATGTGGCAACACGCGGATCTCGAAACTGTCATTCTGCGCCCCACTCATGTTCTAGGGACGGTGCACAACGCGCCGAGCAATTACCTGCGGCTGCCCATGGTCCCCACTATTTTAGGCTTTGATCCGATGGTGCAGGTGGTCCACCAACAAGATGTGGTGCAGGCGTTGGTGTTGGCGCTCAAGCCTGGCATCCGTGGCGCTTTCAACATCGCGGGGCCGCCCCCCGTACCGCTGGCTCAGGCGCTTAAGCTCCTGAAGCGGGCCACAGTGGGCGTTCCGCACGGCCTGGCGAAAGTGACCATCGATGGCCTATTTAAGGCGAAAATGAGCAATTTCCCGGCGCCAGAGCTAGATTTTATCCGCTACGTTTGCATGGTGGACGATCAACTAGCGCGCGAGACGCTGGGCTATCGCCACAAGTTCGATCTGGTGCAGACGCTCCAAGCTGTCGACGCCGAACGCTGGGTGGCTTAAGCTCAAACCGGCCTGATAATGCGGAGTTCGTACTTGTTCCTGACGAATAACTGGCACCCTGCGGCGGTAGGGCTCATCGGAGCAAGCTTGCTGCTGCTTGCGTCTCAATGTGAGCGTCCGGCGCGCCCGAGTGGCCCGCCTCCAGAATATATCCGCCCGCGGTTGGCACCCGTAGCGGCTACACAGCCGTCCGATCCGCTTCAAAACCTCAACGATGCGGTCATTCCCGACGGGCCAGCGGGAGGCGCGGCAGGGAGCGGCCCTGCACCAACACCCGGGCCAAGCGCGGAGCCCCCGGAAAATCCAGTCGTTGCGCCCTCCCCATAGCTACACTAAAGGCTAGTGCCCATGTCGCACACCCCGTCGGGAGCCTCACGCTCATGAGCTCGGTTCGAAAGCAGGCAGAGCTCGCTCGCCTTGCCCAAAGAACGCTTGCCCCGCTTAGGCGTCTGCCCAAAGATCAGGCACTCGCGGCGATTGCGGCCAAGTTGCGCGCCAACGTGGCAACCATAACGGCCACGAACCTGAAAGATCTCGAGCGGGCGCGCGCCAACGGCTTGAGCGAACCTATGCTCGATCGCCTCACCTTGGGGCCGAGCCAAATTGAGGCTACCGCCAAAGGCGTGGATTACATCGTTTCATTGCCTGATCCGGTTGGCTCAAGGAGTGAAGCGCGGCGCTTGGATAACGGCTTGCTTGTGGGCCAGCAGCGCTTGCCACTGGGCGTTATTGCCATGATATACGAAGCTCGCCCCAATGTTACGGTGGATGCAGCGGCGCTTTGCATTAAATCTGGCAACGCGGTCCTCTTGCGAGGCGGCAAAGAGGCCGAGGAAACCAATCAGTTGTTGGGGCGGCTCATTGCAGAAGCGTTGACTGAATGTGGCATTCCCGGGGATGTTGTGCAGATTATTCCCGCCACCGATCGCGAAGGGATGAAAGAGCTCCTTTCCCTGCATGATCTGGTGGATCTGGCAATCCCACGGGGCGGAGAAGGCTTGATTCGCTTCGTGGCCGAGAACGCTCGGGTGCCCGTGGTGAAGCACTATCAGGGCATCTGCCATATGTTTTTGGATGAGAGCGCGGACGTCAAGAAGGCCGTGCCGCTCGTTATTAACTCCAAGGCGCAGCGGCCAGGTGTGTGTAACGCTCTTGAGTGCTTGCTCGTGCATGAAAAGGCAGCGAGCGATCTGTTGCCCGTTCTTGGCACTGCCCTGCGAGAAGCGGGCGTTGAAGTTCGCGGGTGCGAGAAAACGCGTGCCCTTCTGCCTTGGGCCACGCCCGTTAGTGAGAGTGATTTCGGCGCCGAATTTTTGGCCAAGATCTTGGCGGTGCGCGTGGTGCATGATTTGGACGAGGCCCTCGCGCACATTGCCCGTTACGGTTCGAACCACACTGAGAGTATTTGTACCGAAAATTACTCCAACGCAGAACGTTGGGTGAACGAGGTGGATGCGAGCTGTGTGCTGGTGAACGCGTCCACTCGCTTTAATGACGGTGGTCAGTTGGGGCTGGGTGCGGAGATAGGTATCAGCACTTCTAAGCTCCATGCTTATGGCCCCATGGGCCTTTTGAGCCTGACTGCGGAGAAATGGGTTGTCTACGGGCAAGGCCAGGTTCGAGCATAATTTATGAAGATCAAAGCGCCAGTTCGCAAAGACACCGTTGTGCGTAAAGGCATGCCACGGCAGGCCGCCAGTGATGAGTCACGCCGCCTAGCGTTACTCGCCGCCGAAGCAGGCCTTGAGAAACAGGCCATCGACATCGAGATTATCGATGTGACGGGCAAGGTCGATTACGCAGACTTTTTGGTGATCATGACGGGCATGAGTGATCGACAGGTATCGGCCATTGCCGGCGAGGTCGACCAGCGCCTTTCCAAGAGCGGTACCCATCCGATTTCCGTGGAGGGTTTGCCCAAGGCGCACTGGGTGCTGCTCGATTTTGTGGATGTAGTGGTTCACGTGTTCCTCGACGAAGAACGCGCTCTGTACGACCTTGGTGGCCTCTGGATGGACGCACGGCGAGTGCCCGTTCCCGAAGCCGAGCCCGTTCCCAGTTCAGGCCAAAAACGCTGAAAGTCTCGCGTTTTTCCGCGCAAAATGCTCGAAAAAAAAGCCAGTTTTGAAGTTTTGACTTAAGCGCGGTTCGATGAAGATCGTTGTGGTGGCCGAGGGCAAGCTGAAGGAAGCCGCCTACCGTGCGTTGCGTGACGACTATCTCGGGCGCCTCGCGCACTATTGCCCCGTGGAAGAAAAAGAAGTGGGGTCAGCGGACAAGCTGGAGCGAGCTATTCCCGATGGGGCTTGGGTGGTGGCGCTGGAAGTCCTGGGGAAATCGCCGACAAGTCTCGATTTGGCGCGGTACGTCGCCCATTGGAGTACGCGCGGAAAAGGGGTGATCGCGTTCATAATTGGGGGAGCCGAAGGGATCCCCAAGGCGCTTAGCGCCCGAGCGGATTTTCAACTTAGTCTTTCTCAGTTAACGCTTCCGCATCGCCTGGCAAGAATTGTTTTGTTGGAGCAGCTGTATCGCGCTATGAGCATCAACAACAATGAACCGTATGCCCGCGAAGGTTAGAATGAGCCGCTTGAAATGACCGTTTTGCCCAAGAATCATCCAGGATCCCAGCCGGAACGGCAAAAAGACCGAGAACCGAGGAGCGCCAGGGTCGAAGCCCCCTTCACGGCTCCCCCCCAACGCAGCCAAACTCCTCGCGCCGCGACGCCATTTCAACGGCCGGAAGTACGCCCAGAGGCCAGAGGGCAAAGAGGGCGTCCGCCACAGAGGGACCAACGGTCTCAACAGAATTCCCGACCCACGGCACCCGTATCAGCGCCTCCCTCCAGGCGCCCGGCGCTCCAAGCTGACGCAAGCGCCTTCGCCGAGTTAGGCCTATGTGCACAACTCGTTTCAGCGCTCGGTGAAGAAGGGTACTCCACGCCAACGCCCATTCAGCGTGATTGCATCCCTACGATTTTGGAAGGCAAAGATTTGTTGGGTTCAGCTCAGACGGGCACAGGCAAAACGGCAGCTTTCACGCTGCCACTGCTGCAGCGCCTGGGCGCACCGCGCGGAATGATCCGTGCCTTGGTGGTAACTCCCACCCGGGAGCTTGCGATCCAGATCGCGGAGCGCACGGATGGCTACGGCAGGAACCTCAAGCTTAGCAACACAGTTGTTTACGGAGGTGTTAGCCAGAAGCGTCAGGAGGAGCAGCTGGCGCGGCGCCCGGATGTGTTGATTGCAACGCCTGGTCGCTTGCTCGATTTGATGGGGCAGCGTGTGGTGTCTCTACGAAACGTGGAAATCTTGGTGTTGGACGAAGCGGATACCATGCTGGACATGGGCTTCATTCATGACGTGCGACGTATTCTTGCCGAAGTGCCGGAATCACGGCAAACGCTGCTATTTTCTGCGACCCTGCCGGCGCCCATTGTGGAGCTCGCCCAGCGCTTTTTGCGTAACCCAGTTCGCGTATCGGTGGCGCCTCAGGGCACCACCGCCACCGGGATTTCGGAGTCTGTGTATTTTGCGTCCCAGGCCGAGAAACGCACCTTGCTGGAGACGGTTTTAAAATCCGAGGTTCCTGGCAGAACGCTGATTTTTTCGAGAACCAAACACGGTGCCAACCGCATCGCGACGCAGCTTACCAAAGCGGGCATTCAAGCTTCTGCGATTCACGGCAACAAATCCCAAGGTGCGCGTGTGAAAGCTCTCAATGAATTTCGCGACGGTTCCAACTTGGTGCTCGTGGCCACCGATATCGCGGCACGTGGAATTGATGTTCAAGGCGTATCTTTGGTGATCAATTACGATCTGCCCAACGTGCCCGAGAGCTATGTGCACCGCATTGGGCGTACCGCTCGTGCCGGTGGGCAAGGCAAGGCGATCGCCTTTTGTGACAACACGGAGCTCGGTTGCCTGGCAGCGATAGAAAAGCTGACGCAGAAGAAGATCCCGGTGGCCGGTGGAAGCCCGGGTGCGTTCGTGAAGAGTGCCGCTGTGAGCGGAGGTGGCGGCGGTGGTGGAGGTGGCGGAGGCCATCGGCAGCGCGCGCAAGGCAACCAGCGACGCGGATCTAGCGGTGGCGGCTACCGCACAGCACCATCAGGCGGCTTTGGCTCCGCGTCGCGTCCAGCAGGCGGCTTTGGCGCAGGCCCGCGCCCGGCAGGCGGGGGCGCTCGTCCGGCCTCAAACGGCCAAGGACAGGGAGGCACCCGGCGAGACCAAGAGAACCGAGGACCGCGCCGGCGGTGACCAGTGCTCTTCAGGGCGCCCGAACAGGTAGCCCTGAGCCATGTTGCAGCCTTGCGCGATCATGTAGTGCATTTGGGAGTCGGATTCGACGCCTTCTGCGACTACCTCCAACCCCAACTGGTGGCCGAGGCCTACGATGGCTCCAGCCACAGCTTCTCGTTGATTGTCGCGAGAAATCGCTCGAATGAAAGACTGATCGATCTTGAGCACGTCTACGTCGAAGCGATCCAGATAGGCGAGTGACGAATAGCCCGTGCCAAAGTCATCAATCGCGATGCGAACGCCGAGGCGTTTGAGCTCCGCCAACGTTGAATTGGTGCGTTCGGTGTCTCGCATCAGGAGAGATTCGGTGATTTCGAGCTCCAAACAACCCGGCGGAACGCGGTGAGCCTTCATGGCACTTTTTACCGTATCCACCAGGCCCTGAGCTTCGAATTGTTTTGCCGATAGGTTCACGGCCATGCGAAGGTGTAGGTGGCCTTCTTCGCGCAATTCGCCGAGCTTGCGGCAAGCTTCATGCAGTACCCACGCACCCGCTTCAAGAATGAGGCCGCTGTCTTCGAGGACCGGCACAAATTCAGCAGGGGAAACCAACACGCCATCATCACGCCGCCAGCGCAAGAGCGCTTCCAGGCCCACGACTTCAAGCGAAGGCAGAGCTACCTGTGGCTGATAAAATAGGCAGAATTGATCGGCTTGTTTGGCAACGCGCAGCTGTGCGGCAAGGCTTAGGGCTTTTTTTGCCTGAGCGTCGTGAGGCTCCTGCATCCGAACGTAGGTGTTTCGCCCTCGCTCCTTGGCAAGGTACATGGCAAAGTCGGCGGCCTTGAGCAATTCGTCCGCTGTTTCGGCGGCACCTGGGTAACTTGCAATTCCGATGCTGGATGTGACGCAAAGCTCTGCGCCATCTAGGGTTATAGGGCGAGAGAGTGAGGCCACGATGCGGCGCGCTAGGGCTTCGGGGATCTCCGCGCTTTCCAGGCCCTCCACCAAGATGGCAAATTCATCGCCAGAAAGCCTGGCAACGGTGTCGTATTCACGCACGGCTGCCAGTAAACGGTCGCTGACTTCGCGCAGCAGGCGATCTCCACCTTCATGCCCGTATGCATCGTTGATGGCCTTGAAGTGATCGAGATCGAGAAACATTACCGCCAGCTTCTCGTTGCTTCGTGTGGCTCGGGCGAGCGATTGAACGAGCTTTCGGCGCAGCGTGGAGCGGTTGGCCAGGCCGGTGAGTTGATCATAGTTGGCCCGGTGGGCCAGGCGCTGCTCGGCCTTCTTGCGCTCGACGGCGAAGCGAATGAGCTGACGAAGGTGGCGAGCGTGGAGATCTGGCTTGGCGATGTATTCCTGAGCACCTACGCGGATAGCTTCCAAAGAAAGCGCTTCGTCGTGAATGTCGCTGAGCACAATGATGGCCGCTTCCTGGGAGGCTGGGTGCAGGGCGCGGACGCAGTCGAGCCCGCCGGCGTCAGGAAGGCCAAGATCTGTAAGAATGATGTCCACCTCTGAATCGTGGAGTTTGGCAATGGCTTCTCGCACGCTCTGCGCAAAGGTGAGCTTGAGGCGTTTGTCGAAGGCGCTGCGCAGGCAATCGGCTACGGAGGAATCCTGTTCGGCGGCGTTCTCCACGAGCAATACGCGGTATACGTCCGCATCGAGTGCTGCAGATTCGGCTCGCTGCCGTTGGAGCTCGTAGGCGCGCTCCACAATGCTCGCGAGTTCATCATCGTTCCACGGCTTGGGCACTATGGCGGTGATTCCGTGGTGCGTGCCGTGATCACGTCGCAGATCCACCTCAGGCATGCCCGTGACCACTACGAACGAAGTATCCGGATAGATAGATACGATGCGTTCAATGAGCGCGATGCCGTCGAGCCCCGGCATCCGGAGATCGGTAACCACTACCGGGTACTGCTGGAGCTGCACCGCCCGCAGCGCCTCGGGGCCACTCGCCGCCGTAGTTACCTTGAAGCCGCGTTGGCGCATCGTACGTTCAAAGGCACGGCGCACAGGAGCTTCATCATCGACGAACAGAATAGGAAGGCTGGGGAGGGAGGGCATAGGGTTGGCTCGCGCTTAAGCAAAGAGCGTGCCCCCATGAAAACGACCTCGAACGAGCGGGCTTAAGGCCAAGGAGCGTTGAGGCGACGCTGTGTTCACGGCGCCAAGGATCGGGCCCGGTGGCCCAAATACGTTGGTGATTTGGCGCTGCGAGTCGAGGTTTCGACGCCCCAATTCGAGAACCATGAAGGCGAGCGTCAGCGGTTTGGCGCTCCCTCGCGTACGACGTTGGTTTCTTGCCTAGGGCCAGGTTCCGCTTTTCAGCCCCGGGGTTTGGCAGCTCACGTTTTGCTGTCTGCCGTATCGTCTTTTTTGCGCCCGAACACGTAGGCCACACCAATCGAAAATCCGTAGAGCCCGACAAGCGGCAGTGCCATAAGCAACTGGCTGATGGGATCCGGCGGCGTGAGGATGGCCGAAATCACGAACGCTATCACGACGAAATAGCGGAAGAACTTGATTAGGTGCGTGTGATTGATGAGCCCGGCTACGGAAAGGAAAAGCACCACGACCGGCAATTCGAAGATCACGCCGAACGCCATCAAGAGCTTGGTGACGAAGTTCACGTAGTCCGAAATCGTGAAAGTGGGCACGAACGGTACGCCGGGTATGGTGTCTGGGCCGAGATACGTGAGCATGTATTGAAAGCCCGCGGGGATCGCGAAACGCCACGAGAAATAGCTTCCAACGGCAAAGAGCCCACACGAGCTCGCCACAAATAGAAGCGTGTAGCGCTTTTCCTTCTTGTAGAGCCCGGGCGCCACGAAGGCCCAGAGTTGATAGGCTATCAGCGGAAAGGCCATGATGAAGCCGCCCAAAATAGCGACCTTGAGGCTTATCAAAAAACCTTCCGGAAGCGTCCTGGCGTTTATCGTGGCAGGACCAAGTTTCGCGGGCCAGCTTTCGAGCAGGGGCGCCAGTAAAAAGTGGAGGAGCTGACCCCGGAAGTACCAACCCAGTGCCGCGCCCAAAACGGCCGCAAGGAGCGCTTTGACCATGCGTGCCCGGAGCTCTTCGAGATGCTCCCAGATCGTCATGGTGCCTTCTTCGTGCTGTTCCTCGGGGTTTTCGGTCACTTTTCTCTCAGGGGTTCGGCAATCGTCGCAGTAGTTGAACTAGAGTTAACGGCTACTCACCTTGCGGTTCCGCAGGGGAGGCACTTGTGTTCGCTGCCGTGGCCTCGGAGTTGAGCTCGGCCTTTACCTGGGAGGGCGCGGCAGACGCCGGAGCGCTGTGGCTTGGTGCGCTCGGGCGCGGCGGAGCACTTGGACGCGGCGGGGCACTTGGACGCGGTGGCGCGCTCGGGCGAGGTGGCGGCGGGGGTTGGCTGGGGCGCGAGGCAGAGGCTGAGGCTGAGCCCGTCGGAACGCCACCGACCGTGTGCTGGGGGGCCGGGGTGGGCGCAGCAACAGCGGTTGTTGCTTCAACGGCGAGCGACGGATCGCCACCTGCAGCTTCGACAGGGGGCGGGGGAACAGGCTCGGGCGCGAGAGGTGCCTGCTCGGTAGCTACAGGTTCATTTTCTGTAGCTTTGTTAGCCACAGGTTCTTTCCCTCCGTAGCGCTCCTCGTGGTGCTCAACGTCTTCGTCTTCGTACGCCTGGTGCGCGAGGTCTTCCGGCAACGCGCCGTGAGCGTCCACACCTTCAGGTGGGTATTCGCGAGTGGGATCGATTTGGAGGGCGCCCGGGGTGTGCCTTACGGGATCGGGAGTCGCCGCAGGTGCAGGGCGATGCTCCATTTCCCATTGCCGTCGCATCGCCCCAATGTCCCCCTTCAACGTATCTCGCAATTCACGCAGCTCAGCGAAGCCGCCCGCTAGGCCTTCCTGACGCAAGATATCGTCCAGGCCACTTTGGTTGCGCATGTCAAAAGCCATGCGCCTGAGTTTGCGAACCCACTGGCCGAGCGTCTGCAACATCCCAGGCAAGCGCTTTGGCCCAACGGCGAGGAGAAGCACGGTCCCGACGACCAACATCTCCGAAAAACCCATTCCAAACACGGGACCAAGCTACCCCCGAAGGTCGCCTGCCGCAATCGTTTGAGAGCCTTAAAATGGCTGATTTGGAGGCGCCCCGACGCTTTTGGGTACGAACGCCGAGCGGCCCTTATCGAATCAGCTGCCGTGCGATGACGAGCCGCTGGATCTGGCTGGTACCCTCGTAGATCTGAAGGACTTTCGCGTCACGCATGAGTTTTTCGACTGGATAATCCCGCACGTACCCGTTGCCACCAAAGACCTGCACGGCGTCGATGGCTGTCTGCATGGCGCGGTCGGCGCCGAACGCTTTGGCGTAGCTTGAGACAATTGGGTCCCGCACGTCGTTGTCGAGGTTCCAGGCGGCTTTTTGGTACAAAAGGCGAGTTGCCTCGGCGCCGATGGCCATCTCGGCAAGCATCGCTTGAATAAGCTGGTGCTCAGAGATAGCCACTCCGAAGGTTTTACGCTCCTTGGCGTAAGCCACCGATTCGTCCAAGCAACGCTGCATGAGCCCCGTTGCCATCGCACCGATATCGGGCCGCGTCTGGTTGAAGGTCTCCATCGCGAGCTTGAACCCTTCGCCCTCGGGCGCCAGCATATTTGCCGCACTCACAACGACATCTTCGAAGTGCACGGCCGCCGTATCGCTCGCGCGTTGGCCCAGCTTGTCTTCATGTTTGCCTACGCGCAGGCCCGGAGTATCTCTATCGATGATGAAGGCGGCGATGCCCTTGTGGCGTTTTTCGGGATTGGTGGTGGCGAAAACCACGTAAAAGCTCGCAAAAGAAGCGTTGGTAATCCAGCACTTTTCGCCGTTGAGCACGTAATCCGAACCGTGCTGCTTATAAGTGGTGCGCAGGCCCGCAACATCGCTGCCGCCGCTCGGCTCGGTGGTGCAGTAGCTGGCAAACACCGGCGAGCTTGTGAGCATGCCAAGGTACTTCTTCTTCTGCTCTTCGCTACCAGCGAGCTTGATGGGAGTGGCCGCGAGCGTGTTGGCCAGCATGCTGGTTTGGATCCCCGTGCAGCCGTAGGCTAACTGTTCGGCGATTAAGGCGTTTTCGAGTTCGCCGAGACCTGGCCCACCATACTCAGCCGGCACGGTGGCGTTCACGAAGCCAAGTGCGTGGCCAGCTTCGAACACATCTTTGGGAAAGGTGCTTTCTTTATCGCAGGCCGCAGCGATGGGAATGATCCGCTCTTTGGCGAAACGCCGCGCTGCTTCAACGAGGGCCTGCTGTTCTTCTGAAAGACCGAAATTTAACATCGCCTACTCCTTCGCTGCCTTCTTGGCTTTAGCTACTTCAGTGCGTACGGCCCGCATTCCCACGACATAACCGACCGCGAACCCAAGGCCCAATATGACCGGAATATAGATAACATGCTCAAGAGGCATGGGGCCCGCCCTCAGGCTCCTTTGCGCTTGGCGAGCGCCGCCTCAAGCTCCGCAATCCGCACGTTGAGCTTCTGCTGGCGACGCCAGGAAAGAAACACGAAAACCATGAGGATGGCCCACATGCCGATATAAGCGGTTATCAGTAACGCTTCGGCGCTCGTGGTTTCGGGGGCCCCCTGAACCGCCTGGAACTCTTGGGCGCGGCCTTCAGGAGTCTTATTGAGATTCGGATTGGCTGACGGTGTCTGCATGGGACTACTCAAATCAAGACGCTTCGGAATTAAGGGCTTTCTAGGATGCCATCGACGGCAGCCTGCTCTTCAAGGGCTGCTACCCGTGCGCGCGCCTGGGCCAAATTCGCTCGAGCTACGATGAGGAGCACGGCAAGCAACGTCATGGCCAAAAAGCCGAGTGAAAGAGCCGTCACCATGTCGGGATCGCGGAGGCCTCCGCCGCCCTGCCCAACCACCGTGGGGTGATTGCCTCCCCACTTTTTAACCGAATAGTGGACGATGGGTAGGTTAACCGTTCCAAGGATCCCAAATCCCGCCGCGAACTTGCGCTCCGCGTCGCCGTCACCGGTAAACGCCCGCATCACCACCAGCGCGGCATAGATGAGCACCGTTAGCAGCAGAGTAGTGAGGCGCGGATCCCATGTCCAATAGACGCCCCAGGCTTTCTTTGCCCAAAGCGGCCCACTCAACAGCACCATGCTACCAAAGGCCACGGCGCACTCGGAGCCGGCCCTCGCCCAAGCGTCCCAGGTATCCGAGGGGCGGTATAGGTAGCCGCAACTTGCAACAAAACACACCGTGCCGCACAGGTACATCGCGTACGCGGAAGGTACGTGAAAGTAGAAGATCTTCTGAGCGATCCCTCCAGCCTCGGCTTGTGCCTGTGGCACCGTAAAGCCGACGAACTGGATCAGATAAAAGAAGAGCAGCGCGGTCGCGACCAAGAGGATGGGATAGAGTTTCTTCTGAGCCATGGGCAAGCCGCGGAAAGCTTCGGGAGCTTAGCCCAACCGTGAGCCTTGTTCGACCCTTTGCCGGCGACTAAATGTCGCAGCTCGCCTGAGCAAGCAGCGCCGTAATCTTCGCTTTTACGAGCTCAAATTCCTTAATCGCGAGGTCCAGTTCGCTGGAACGCAAGCGGCGCTCGGTGTCTACGACGTCAAAGGCAGTCCCAGCGCCGTTGATAAAGGCGATTTTTGAGAGCTCCGAGCTCTTCTGCGAAATATCGCGGGCCTTCTGGCTGACGGCGAGGTTGGCCGCGGCGACGCGCACCGCGCGTGCGGTTTGGGAAAGTTGGAGCAACGCTTTACGACGCGTATCTGTGAGCGTTTCTCGGGCAAGGCCCAGTTGGGTGGCTGCGACGTCGCGACCAGCGTAGCGTGCGCCACCATCGTACAGGGTCCAGTTGAGGACGCCCGCTACCGTCCAGGTCACGCGTTCACGGTTGGGGCTCTGATTGGTGCTGCCAAAAAGCGTAGCTCCGGAAACCAAATCGAGCGTGGGGTAGAATCCGTAGTCAACGCTCTTGAGGCGCCGGGCAGCGAGCTCGGTGTTGCTCTGAGCCACCCGGATGTCGGACCGTTGGGTTACGTTCTGTTCGCGGTGGCAGACGGCATTGGCATCACTCACCAGGGCATCGATCTGGATGTTGGGGGCTACGGAATACGATTCTTCGGAACCCAGGGCCAAGCCGAGCGCTTCACGTGAACGTTGCACGCCTTCGATCGCCGCAATCACTTGAGCACGCGCTGACGCAACTTCCTGCTCCGCGCGCAACACATCCACTTGGCTGCCGCCCCCCAGGCTTTCGCGCCGAGTATTCAGCTCTAAAGTGGAAAGCGTTGAGCGAAGTGACACCTGGCTGACTTCCAGCAAGCGTTCAGACGTGATCACATTGACAATTGCATCCGCGAGCCCGGCTAGAAGCAGCCTTTCGGTTTCGCTGGAGCTTAACTTTGCAAGTTCGATGGCGGATTTGGCCGTCGCACCGTCGTACCATGCTTGGGGTGCGATCACGGGGATGCGAAGGTTGAGTCCAGCCTGCCAGGTGGTTGCCGGATCCGGAATGCTCCCTCCATTGCTGGCGGGGTTCAGGGGATTGGGGGCCGCTTCGCCTAAGAGTAGATGCCTGGAAATATTTCCGTTGGCGCTCAAGGAGGGGTAAGATTGAGCCAGCGCCTGGCGCGCTTGTGCTTCTGCCTGTTGGATCTGCAGCAGAGCGCTCTTCAAGTTCGTCGAGTTACTCCGAACGAGGGTGATAGCCTGCTGCCAGTTGGAAAGCACCTTGGCGGCTGGCAATTGGGCCTGCAACAAAGGATCGCTCAGATTAAATTCAGGAGCTGCGGGAGTGGTGGAAGTGGAGACTCCGTCAGCGGCAGCTGGCGCTTGGGAGGTGGCCGAGGCGGGAGGCCCAGCAGCTTCGGGCGGCCTCGGCGCAGGGGGAGAAGCCGGAGTGACGGTTTGGGCGTGTGCCTGGGAAAAAACTGCCGTGGCGGCCACAACCCAGGAGGCAAGGAACAACGGGCGCATAGTGTCCCTTCGATAGTGGGGTCGGCCCCGATCGGAAAGGGGGTCTCAGCCGGGAACGCGAGACCAGCGTGCCAAAAGCGCTTCGACCTCAGCCGGCCCTTCCAAGACACCCGCCAACACGGAGCGAGCCTCGGACTCTCGGGCGGTACGCAACAACGCATGCGCGTAAGATGCAGCCATTTCTGGCTCATCGGGAACACTCAGGTGCGCTTTGCGCAGGTAAAGCAGTGCATCTTCGGGGCGCTTGAGGGCAACATCTAGCAAATGCCCTAGATTATGAAGGTACCAGGCGCAGTCTGCTCGGAGATGGATCGCCGAGCGATAGGCGCTCGCTGCCGCACGAAAATTCCCGAGCAACGTGTGGGCTAGCCCGAGCACAGCGTAGGAGCGATCATCCTGCTCGGCCTTCAGCACGTCGCGGGCGTACCCAGCTGCGCGCCACGGATCCGACTCTACAAGCAGCTCCGCCAGATGCCGCTTGGCGCGCAGGGCCTCGGCACTTTCCGGCTCGACCTGAGCGAGCAGGCTTCGGAGCATGGGCACCAAATCGCGAGGCGGGAGCCCATTTTCGAGCGCCCAGTTCACGTCATTCAGAAGCTTGTCGCGGGCACGCAGTGCCATAGGCCGGTTTGTTAGCGTTCTGGGGCAGGAGGTGCAAAGGGAAACGGCTCAAGCCAACGAGTTTGTCGGGCCCTTAGCGCCGAGCTTGCTCGGCACGGGCCGTTTTTCCGGCCAACTCGCTGCCATCCAGGGCTGCCAGGGCGGCGGCGAGCTGTTCACGTTGCACGCTGACAAAGGTGTGGCGGTCCCGAACCCTTACCGCTTGGCTGTCCCCGATCGTGAGGCCTTGATTGCGCAACAGTGTGACGAGCGCTTCTGCCTCCACTCCGTCGCGTCGCCCCAGGTTCACAAAAACCTCTGCTTCGGGGCCTTCCACGGAGCTCGCATCTCGGGAGCTACTTGTACCTGCCCCGGGGCCCGACGCTTCGGGCATATCTTGTACGGTATAGCCGAATTCCTCGCGGTCACCGCGGTCGCGGCGCTGGCGCGGCCGTGCATCACGCGTTCTTTCCCCGTACGGCTCGCGCGGTCGTTCGCGGCTGGGCTGGCGCGCTTTGTCGCCGTTGCCGTTGGTGCCGTTACCATTGGCAGGCGAAGCGGTTGCGCGCGGGGCGGCGGCCGGGCTGTGCGCGGCCGTGGGCGATACGGGGGGAGCTTCCACCTGAACGGGTGCGGGCGGCGGGAGCTTCGCCCGTCGGGCCGCCGTGGCAACATCGGACGTTTCTGGCCGGGCACCGAGGTGTTCTCGGAGCAAGCCTGCGACCACTCGTTCGGCTTGTTCATGGGTGAGCAACCGACGAGCGAGTGCGAGATCATCCGCGTGCGGGCGACGTTCGCTGGCTGCCGCCACGAACATCTCAACGACGTCCATTTCCGAACGGGTACGCAGCTCGCGCGCGCTCGGCAATTGCTTCTCAATCAGCGGGATCCCGTAGGTTAACCGCATCATGTAGAGGTTGCCGATTTGTGACGGCGAAACCAACGAGATGGCTGTACCGGTGCGGCCAGCTCTGCCCGTTCGGCCTGTTCGATGGACGTAATTTTCGGGAGAATCTGGAAAATCGTGGTTGATGACGTGCGTGAGGTGGGAGATATCGATGCCGCGCGCCGCCACATCGGTGGCGACCAGGAAACGTACTTTGCCTTCGCGCGTGAGGCCGAGCACCCGTTCGCGATCTTTCTGCGGGAGATCTGCGTTGAGCCACTCGGCATCGAAGCCTTGGGCCTGAAGGGCGGCGCACGCGCGCTTGGTTTCGTCTCGCGTGTTGCAAAACACGATCGCGCTTTCGGGGTTTTCCACTTCGATCACCTGAATCAAATTGGCGAGCTTATCGCCATGGGTCAGGTACAGAATGTGTTGGATCTCGAGTGCCCCGACGCTATCTCCGCTGAGAGTGATAAACTCTGGATTCTTCAACCGCGTTTGCGCCATACGCTGGATGGCGGAGGGCAAGGTGGCGCTAAAAAGGAGCGTCTGGCGCGATTCGGGCAAATACCCGAAAATGGCGTTGATTTGCGGGAGAAAGCCCATCGAGAGCATTTCGTCCGACTCATCGAGGATCACCACCCGAACATCTTTTGGATTGAAGGTTCCCCGTTCCAGGTGGTCCAAGACGCGCCCAGGTGTCCCCACCAAAATCTGCGCGCCTTCACTCAACTCGGCGACCTGCTTGGCCATCGGTGCTCCGCCGTACACGGGCACCGCAACTAACTCGCGGTACTTGCACAGAGACGAGATTTCTCGCTTTACCTGTAGCGCCAACTCACGCGTTGGGCAGAGCACGAGTGCCTGGACGTTTTTTTGCTGCCGCCGCACCAAACTGTCGGCCAATGGAAGGCCAAACGCTGCGGTCTTTCCGGTGCCCGTTCGCGCCTGAACCACCAGATCGCGGCCGCGCGTGGCGGGCTCGAAAACGGCAAGCTGCACTGGGCTCGGGTGAATGTACCCGAGCTCGTTGACGGCCTGACGCAACTCTTTGGAGAGGGGAAGTGCGTCGAAGGTGGGGAGGGGAAGGGGTTTCGGGTCCAGGTCTGCGGTCATTCAGGCGGTCTTCAGTGGGGGGCCGGATCTAGGCCGAGCTCGCGTTCGAGCGTTGAGACCCGCTGCCGGCGCTGCGTGAGCTCCCGCGCTTCATAGCGCACTGCGTGCTCCTCCGCATAGCGAAGTTGGTCGATCTCTCGAATCAAGCGGCTGGATGGGGCATTGTTGGCGCAAGCGTTCGCTATGCTGTTTTTGGCGTCCCAATCTGGGCCCAAGGCTGTGCGAAACAGCTCCAAGCTGTGTTGTTCGCTATCCCCCTTACGCGCCGCTTCCCGGGCTCGCCGCAGGCCTTGGAGTAGCGATTCGGCCTTTTGAGGGCAATTTACGGGGAGGCCTATCGCCGGTGTCGCCCAGGCTTGCAGAATGACTTGCAACGAGCATATCAGGGTGAACGCCGTGACGAGACCGATATACAGCCCAAGCGAAACGCGTTGGCCCACCCGTTCGGCTGGGCTCGGCATCGAACCGGGCTTGTCCACGGCCCCACGCTTAGCCCCCTCCGGGCGTTCACGTCAAACAGCGTGGCAAATTCCGCCAGGGAAGGCCTCCTTCTCTTGATGGACGACCCCAACGCGACGTTGACGTTTCTCGGGGGTGTACCGCATAGTCCCGCCATCCAAACGCCCAACGTCACTAATTCCCGAGGATCTATGCCGTTATCGGTTTCGGCCGCCCTGACGACGCTGAGTGAAGCTGGCGCTGCCCGTGAAACCGGTGGCCGACTTCAAGAGCGCTTGGCCGACGCGCAGTCTTTCTTAGGTCAGGAGCTAATTGGGTTGGAGGCTGAGCTAGCCAAAGCTCTGATCGGCGGGCCCGAGCCAGCTGTTTCTGCCGCAGCACATCTTATCAGCCGCGGCGGCAAACGGGTGCGCCCTCTTGCTCTGCTCCTCAGTGCCGCTTGCTTTGGAAAAATTCCAAGCGTGGCGCGTGACCTAGGCGTGGTGGCCGAGCTCGTCCACTCGGCGACGCTTCTTCACGACGACGTAGTGGATGAGGGCCAGGAGCGTCGCGGCGCGCCTGCTGCGCGACGGATCTGGGGAAACGGAATGAGCGTATTGGCGGGGGACTTGCTGTTAGTCACGGCCCTTGAGCGAACGTCACAAGTGGCACCCGACGCGATGGCCGATCTGGTTGGAACGCTTCGGTGCTTGGTGGAGGGCGAAGTTGTCCAGCTAAAGGGCCGCACCGAGCTCGACGTCAGCGAAGCCACCTACGATCTGATTTTGCGTAAGAAAACCGCGTCATTGTTTGCGTGGGCAACACGCACCGGTGCGCGTCTGGGTGGAGCCAACGAAGCTCTTCAGGCACGTTTGGGTCAGTTTGGGGAACTGCTTGGTATCGCGTTCCAACTTGTAGACGACGCTCTCGACTACTCCGGAGAAAATACCGGCAAGACGCTCTTCGCCGATCTGACCGAGGGTAAGCTCACTCTACCTCTCGTGCTCGCCGTGGCTCGGCGTCCGGCCCTCATCCAGCCGCTCAGCGAGATCCACGCTGGGGATGCGCGCCGAGTGGCCGAGGTGAGCCGCGCGGTGATCGAAAGCGGCGCGTGCGATGAGGTCCGAGAACGCGCCAAACGCCACACCGAGCAAGCGGTGGCCCAGCTGGTTGGAATTGCCCCGAGCCCGGCGCGCACTCTGCTCGAACAGGTAGCTTTTCAGCTCGCGCTGCGAGTTACCTAAGCGTTAATGCGCGGCCGAGTCGGGAGGTGCCCCGGAATTAGCGTTTTCGGGTGCTGGCTCCAAGAAGGCCGCCGTTAACTCGCGTTCTAAAGCCGAACGAATTTCGCTCTGCACGTATTCGATGGCTCCAGCCAGGCGCTCCACATTACGCTGATAGACAAAGACGCGTGCGGTGGGGTTCGGATCATCGGGCGCGATCGAAACGCTGTCCAAAAGGAGCAGTGCGCGTGGATCTACCCCATCAACCACCACTTCCACGCCTGGGACGTCGCACACGTAGACTTCTTCCTGGCGAATGAAGCGTTTTAAGGGCTCTTCCAGCGACTGGAGCGCCCTTTTGGCTGTCATTTGGAACGTCTCCACGGAGAGCGACCAAGCTGGCGCAGGCTGTAGTAGATCGAGCTCACGGGAGCGTAAAAATGCGCTAGTGCCAAGCCCAGATTCACCCAACTCGTCCAAAATCAGGCCGAGGTAATATTGAGCCTCTGGGTTTGAAGGGTTGCGCTTCACGGCGTCTTCAACGAGCTGCCGGGATTCATCAATGGCGCCCGTCTCGTAGTAGGCGCGCCCCACCAGGAAAGTGTGGTTTGGATTTTCAAAGGGCCCTTTAGGAAACCTCTGAACAATCTGCTTGGCTGCTTCCATGTCGCCGCGGCCGAGCAGCGCGTCGAAGTGTAAGAGTAGTGCGTCGACGACTTCGTCTTCGGTCTCCGCCAAATCAAGTGCGTGCTCGCACATGGCGATGGCGTCATCGAATTCACCCAGAGGGTGAATGTAAACCTCGGCGGCGTTCAGCATCGCCTCCAAGTACGTGTCGTCCAAGGCGATGGCTTGGGTATAGTGCTCAACGGCTTCCTCGAACTCGCCCTTCAACGCGGCGACGTAGCCCAAGAGGTTGTAGGCTTCCGGCGACTGGCTATCGATTTCAAGCGCACGTTTCCCAGAAGCTTCCGCTCCGTCGGAATCCCCGCGCTGGACAAGGTCCCAGCCGCGGTCGAGGTGAGCCGAGAACTGGTCCATATCGCGCGCAGTTAAATCGTCCGTACCCACGACCGTGTCAAGCAATCCGGCTCGATCCGCCCAAGAGTTTAGGCCCTGACACTGGAAATCTGCTGGGAGCGAAAGGCCGGCCGGGAAACCGTGCCTTATTCATGTACCACTACGCGGCTGCCCGGCTGATTATCTCTCGCCCAGACCCCGTGCACTCCGTGCGGGACCGGTGGGTCCGTGAAGAAGAACAACCATTTTGCATCCAGCGGGGCGAGGTTGACACAGCCGTGGCTCATTTGGGTGCCGAAATTTTTGTGCCAGAAGGCCCCGTGTAAGGCGAATGCCTTGTAGTAGTACATCGCGTAGGGCACATCCTCGATGCTGTAGGGCAGATCACCGGCTGCGGTGCCGTCACCATCCATGGTTGTGGTGATGTGCTTTTCGCGGATCCGCCACTCGCCGATAGGGGTGCTGTGGTCTTTCTCCTTAATTTTTGAAGATTTTCCCGTAGAGACCAGCGTCGCGTACACGGGGCGAGTTCCTTCAAAAACTACTAAGGTTTGTTGTGATAAATCCACGTCCACCCAGCGTTCGGTTGGTAGCAGTCCCGCTGGTGGGGGGCCGGGTTGCGTGACGCGGATGCTTCGATCGGAGATCCAGAGCCCTTCGGCCAACTCGTGGTAGGGCTTGCCGCGCACCGAACGGGTGCGCCCAGATAGCTTGAGTGCCTGAAACAGCTTGGCGGTTCCTTTGGGCTTCAGCGTGTCTTTGGCCTCATCGAGCTCGTAGAGGACCGCCTCTTTGCGCCAGCCGTACACCCAGGCGACTGGCAGCGCGTAGTTGGTGCCGTCGAGCTCGACCCCTTTGAATTCAGGACCCGCCGTTACCCAGAAGCGGTCCGCGGGTGCAACCATGCCCTTGGTGGTCTTGTACCAAGTGCGCTTGTTCCAGTGAAATACGCTGTCTACGGCCACGTAGAAGCCAGCCACCATACGTTTGGCTAAAATGCCGTCGCCCTCTTCTTCGAGTTGGTCCAGGGTTACGTCGTGGACGCTGGCGTCGTCCTTTTGCCACCACGGAACTCCAGCGTCATTCAGGGCTGAAACCTCCGCCTCGCTCAGCTCGAGCTCGGGCTCCGGAGCACCGGCATCAGGTACAGGGGTGCGTGGCGTGGCACTACTGGCTGTTGGAGCTAGTTTTCCGGCGTCACTCGCGATCTGTTCGGTACCGGCGTCGGCATCGGGAGTTTTTTCTTTGCCTGCAGCGGTTTTATTCGCCTTTTTTTCCGCCAAGTAGGGCTCGTACTCCAGCATCTGCTCAGGCGAGGGGATGGAGCGGTAAAGTGGGGTGCCGTGTTTGGAGTTGCGCGCGTACTTGTAGGGCAGGATGTCTTCGAGCGCGGGCTGTTTGAGTGTTGAGCGGGTTTTCTTGCCTTCTACTTCGATGGCTCCATCTTTGCCGCACACGTAACCGCCGGTGGTGAGTTGGTACCAACCCGCCGAACAAGTTTCGCTCTTGGTGACATCCGGGAGTACGGCGAGACGCCCCCCATTGCGTGCCCAGGCAAGCTTGGTGTTTCGGTCCGCTTTCGTGTCGGCGTAAACGCCGGTTTCGCGCGCCGTCACGATGAACCACGGACCAGGATAGTCGAGCTTGACGTGGGCATCCGGACGTTGAGGGCCAGGTTCGGTCGAAGCCGCCCCACCTCTAGCCGCGCTAGGGGGTGCTTCGGCCGGGGCGTTGGGCCCGGGCGTAGCTACAGCGTGAGTGGGCTGGGCTTGCGGGGCCTGGGTAGGCTGCGGCGTGGGGCGAGGCGGCTCCTCGCAAGCCGAGGAGAGCAGCGCAAACGCGACGAAGAATTTGAGGTGATGGGCGGACATTTGGGGGCGGCTTTGGTCTGGCTTACTACTGACAGGGGCCAGGGATCCACTGCTTGGGGCGAGATGACACTTTGGGGCTTGGCATTCGACTCTTACTTGAAGCGTGCCCGAACGCACTACGTTCTGCTAGGAACGTGCCAGAAGTTGTCACTCGGTTCTTCGCGCAGAAGGCGCCCGGAGGTATCGTGCACCCGTGGAAACCCTGACGCGCCCGAGTGGCCCCAAGCACACGCGCGTCAGGGGGCTCGGGAAGTTTGTCTGGCTCTCGCTGCTCCTCCACTTGCCTTTCACTCCGCTCCTCGGCCTTCTCGGCTGGTTCTCGTTGCTAAAGCAGCCCGAGCCAGTGCCTGATTTAGGCGAGATCCGTGGCATCCCCGTCGAGCTATTGGACACAGATCCGGGTGCGGAGCGTGCGGCATCGGCGCCTCCGGAAGCCGAGCCAACCGCCGCGCCCGAAGCCCCCTCGGAGGAAGACTTCCGCGTGCAGGACGCGGGCGCTCCGAAGCCGAAGGATGCGAGTGCCGAAGACGCACAAAGCGACGCCGCGGTGGATGCGGACGTCGATGCGGGCACCGATGCTGAGGTCGACTCGGGTGACGCCGAGGCGGATGCGGGGCCCGATGCAGGGGAGGAAATTGCGGACGCAGCGCAGGCCGACGCCGGGCCCGATGCGACCGGCAGTGACGCAAGCGATGCGGTAGCCGCTTCCGACGCTGCTACGGGCGCCGACGCGGGGGATGCGGAAGCGGGCTCGGCGCTCCTCGATGCGGGTGATGCCGGTGGGGATCCGGTGGCGTTGAGCGGCAGCGCGGGAGCGGTTGCCGACAGCAACGCTAACGTGAGTGCGATCATCTACACCGAGACCATTCGCAGCCACAGCTTGGGGCCGCGTATCGGGCGCATCCTTTCCTCGCTGTATCAATGGCGAGATTTTTTCGGTCCCACCGGGCTAGATCCGATCCGTGATATCGACCGCATCTTGATTGCTGGTCCACAATTCCGCGATTCTTCAAATATCGTGGTAGTGCTCCATCATCACATTCCGAAGGCCACGCTTCGGGCAGCCCTCGACCAACTAGTAAAACGTGATCCGGAGGGAGCCTGGTTGCCAGCAGAAGTCCCGGTAGCCAGGGCCCGAGCTGATCGAGCTGCTCGCTACTTCGTCTTGCCGAACGACCATTTGGTCATCGTTGCCCCACAGAGTGCGCTTTCGGACGCACTTTCCAAGAAGAAGAATGTTAGCTTGCGGGCGGCTGGTCCTAACCGGGTGATGGTGGCGCGGCTGGTCCTTCCGTGGCGCGCCTTCGAAGGTATGCCGTTCCGAATTCCACACAGCATACAGTGGGTGAATGTTACGTTGGAAACGCTCCCACGAGGCCGGGTGATGCTTAAGCTCGAGGCGGAGGAAGGATCCGAAGCCTCCGCGGTCGACACGGCGGCATTGA
This sequence comes from Polyangiaceae bacterium, assembly GCA_033763455.1. Taxonomy (GTDB): domain Bacteria; phylum Myxococcota_A; class Polyangia; order Polyangiales; family Polyangiaceae; genus JBBRRP01. Next base: position 61,788 of record JANRKO010000047.1, on the reverse strand, counting down.
TGGATCGCTCCGTGGCGTCGATCGCGAGCGTTGATTTGGGAGTGTTCGGAGCTTTTCTGGGCCAACGCCAACACCGCTTCCTCGAAAGTTCGCATTTTGAGGCTAAGGGAAAGAAGATTGTTGGAACGATTCTGGCTACAGACGCCCAGGTAAGCGCGGGGCTTGATCTAGTGGACGCGTGGCTGGCGCAAATCGAAGGTCGGAGCTCCACGCGTCGCCCGCCGGTACCTCCACCACCCACGTCTCCGAAGGTGGCTCCGAAGAAAGGGCCGCCCGCCACCGGAGCTCCATCTCGACCCTCGGCGCCTTAACCTGGTGCCGTCTCAGGTTTCTCGCCCTGGGAGCCAGGTTGCGCGCTGGGCTGCGCCTCCACGCCAGCAGTAGCATCCAGCTGGAAGTAGCCAAGCAAACTCTCCGCTTCTTTTGGCGAAACGTCGCCCAAGGAAAACGCAAAACCAGAGCGCGACTGAATGCACAGGCGGTTGCGCCCACGGAAGCTGTCGAAGGCGGTGGTGCTAACGAAGTCCAAGGCGAGGCCCGCCAAAACCGCCAGCACTCCCGTGGTGATGAGGGGCAGGGAACCATTGGGAACGCGTAGCCCATCCAACACCATGCCAGCTCCCAGGTAACTCCCGAGCACAAGTGCCGAAAGCCCCGCGTACAGCAACGCGCCCCGATAGCGAACTTCGCGTGTGAGGCGTGAAAGTTCGTCCATGGGCACCAAGAACGTTACCTCTGCCAGCGTCCGCCCCAGAAATTGCCGACGGTAGCGGAGCTCAAGCCCCATTTCCACGACGCGCAAGCGCGCAGGCGTACGGTAGCCGAGCAACCAGCGGCCAAGGGTTGAACCGATCCTTCTAATCAGAAGGATTGCCGATAGCCCAAGTAGCCCGGTGAGCCATGCGGGCCGTGGCGGATCCAACAGCTGGCCGTCCACCAGAATTGTCCTGAGTGGCTTGGATGGAGGCAACGGGATTGCGCGCCAGAGGGACGCAGCCTCGGCGCCAAACACTTCGTCGACCACCCCGAGAGCGTTGATCTTTCCAGCGTGCGCGAGCTCGACGAAGCGCGCCATGATCATCTTTGACGTTAACTCTTTATCCTCAAGGAGCGACTGGGCGCCAACCGCGAGGGCCAGCGCTAGCAAGCGGCGTTGAGCGGTTGTTCGATGTTCCGAATTCAAGAGCTCGTTGAGGTCACCCCAGGGTGTCGCAAAGTTCTGCTCAGGGTCGTGCTCTCTTAGGCCCAAGATTTCCTGGGCCCATGCGCTGCACACGCAGTCTAGCTCAATGGATGCGCGCAGCGCTCTTGGGGTAAGCTCGGGTGCTGGGTCCGTCATCGGCGGCCAACCTTACCTTTCCCAGGCCCAAAAGGGGCACTTACGAAACTAGAGCCATGGGCATTGCGGGGCCCGGGACCTCATCCGAGGTATCGGTGATGCGATTGTGCGCATCTACGCGGACCACGCGCGGCTTGTGAGTTTGAGCTTCCTCAGCCGTCATCTCTGCAAAGGTGGCCAAAATCACCAGATCGCCGGGCTGATTGAGGTGGGCGGCAGCGCCATTGATGCAGATTACGCCCGAGCCGGACGGCCCAGGAAGGGCGTAGGTCATCAGGCGCGTGCCGCGAGAGACGTTCCAGATATGTACCGCTTCGTACGGTACGATGTTGGCTTCGCGCAGAAGATCGGCGTCGATGCTCACGCTGCCCTCGTACTCCAGATCTGCGTGGGTGACGGTCGCGCGGTGGATCTTGGACTTGAAAAGATTCAGTTTCATGCTTTTTGGCCCTCAAACATGGCGGCCTTTTTGGGGTCTGCCTGCAGGACTGTGGATGACTTAACCTTAGGCCGGTTTGGCTCTGAGTCAATTGGCCCATGCGGTAGCGGCCTGCTCGGCACACGGCCCGCGACCTGACCGCCCATGATGAACTGGGCGAATCTGACTTGGGTCTTCCCACGCACCTACTTCCGGCGCGGTACTGCTACCTGTTTTTTGCGCGAACTTGGCCCTAATCGCGGGCGCCCGTTACCAAGGGCGGGTCTGGGCGACCCATTGCCGGAGGCCACTATGAGCTCAAATAACACTGACCAGTTGCGCGTTCTCGAGACCTTACTCACTGACGTCCTGGAACTTAAAGAAGCCGGTGGTCCACACGCCCGTTTGGCACACGCCCAGGGCTATGCCGACGGCTACATGCGCCTGCTCATGGACAGCAAGGTCGCTACCCAGCGTGAGCTTTTGGCGCTGGTCGCAACCGTGCGTTCTCGATTCTACGGTCCCTCGGTGGCTGAGGTTGTGCTGCCGTCCTCGGCGGAAACGCTAGTGCGCGGCGACGCGACCATTGGTCGGGCCGCCTGAACGCCAAAGCTGCCTAAGCTCCGAAGTGTACGAGGCTTCGGAGCGAATCTAGCCGCGCCGCTACATCGTCACGGCCGAGCGAAGCGAGGCGCTCGGTACCAACACTTTCGACGCAAAACGACGCAACCGTGGCGGCCATCATCAGTGCACGGCGTAGCGAGGAGCGGTCGTATTCGCCCTCGCTGGCAAGAAAGCCCATGAATGCGCCGGCGAAGGTATCACCCGCACCCGTTGGATCTACCTCAGCCTCTAGGGGATAGGCGGGGGCAAAAAAGACGCCGTGTTCGTCGAAGAGCAGAGCGCCATATTCGCCGCGTTTTACGATGACGCGCTTGGGGCCCATCTGTTGGACGCGTGCAGCAGCCTTCTTGATGTTGTGTTCACCCGAGAGCTGGCGGATCTCTTCGTCGTTTACGACCAAGCAGCCAATGCGTTTGAGCACGCGCTCTAGGGTTGCGCGTTCGCCTTCGATCCAGAAATTCATCGTATCGGCCGCGACGAATTCGGGATTCTCTACCTGATCCAGAACCTCGAGTTGAAGCGCGGGGTGGATATTGCCGAGCAAAAGGTGCGTGCACTTGCGGACATTGTTCGGGAGCTTCGGGCGAAAATCAGCGAAGACATTCAGCTGCGTGTCGAGCGTCGTGCGGCTTGCTAGGTTGCTCGCGTAGCGGCCCTTCCATCGAAAGGTTTTTCCGGGAACTTGTTCGATGCCCTCGGTGTTCACGCCGCGCCGCCCGAGCGAATCAAGCGTAGCTTTCGGGAAATCTGCCCCAACGACAGCGACTACGCTCGCCTTGGCGAACAGGCTGGCGGCGTACGCGCAATAGGTTGCGGAGCCTCCCACTACATCCGTGAAGGAGCCGGACGGGAGTTCGAGGTCGTCGAACGCCATCGAACCAATGATGAGAACAGATTTGCTATGGGAAGGAGTCATCGGGGTGCCCAACTCTGTCGCAGGGGAGCTTGAGGTTCAAGCAAGAATCTTGGCATCACCACGCTTTATGCGCCGCCAAATTCGCGACCCATCGCCAGGAGCTGTTCGGCGAATCTGGCTGCCCGGGCCCTTTTGCACTCTTCGGCTCGAAAAATGCCGAGCAATTTGTCGGTGGCCTCATCGAGGTCGTCGTTTACGAGCACGTAATCAAAGAGGCCATAATGAGCAATTTCGGTGCGTGCGACATTGAAGCGTCGCTGCACCGTCTCTTCGTCCTCGCTTGCACGCCCCCGCAGACGCTTCAAAAGCACATCCATGCTGGGGGGCAAGATGAAGACACCTACTGCATCTGGGCGAGAACTCTTGATCTGGCGCGCGCCTTGGTGGTCGATATCAAACAGGATCCCCCGAGCGCTCGAAGCGCTTTCTAGTTCACGCTTGCTGGTTCCGTAGAGGTTGCCATGCACCTCGGCCCATTCGACGAATTCTTCTTGGGCTATGAGGTGTTCGAATTCAGGGCGCGTTACGAAGTGGTATTCGCGCCCATTTTCTTCGTTGCCGCGAGGCTTCCGGGTGGTATGCGAAATGCTGAAGCGGACGTTTTCGATGCTTTTCAGCAACCTCGCCGTCAGCGTTGTTTTGCCTGCCCCGGAAGGGGAAGAGACGATCAACAAGAGCGGACCGTTATTCGACATTTTGTACCTGTTCCCGCATGCGCTCGAGCTCGACTTTGATCTCAAGCGCTAGGTGATTCACACTTGCACTCTGGCTTTTGGCTCCGATGGTATTGGCTTCCCGGGCCATTTCTTGGAGCAAAAATTCCAACTTTCGCCCCACCGCACCGGGCTCCTTGAGCACGCGTCCAAATTGCTCAAAATGGCTTTCGAGCCGCACCATTTCTTCGGTGATGTCGGAGCGCTCAGCCAAGAGCGCAAGCTCTACCTCTAGCCGCCCTTCGTCGATGGGGGCCTTCACTTCCCGCAATAAGTGCTGGAGGCGGGCCTGCACCCGCTCCCGGTAGGCGCTTTTACCCTCGGCCGTTCGGCTCCGTACCTCGCCCAGCAGCTTTCGAGCGTTTTCCAGGCGAGCCGCGAGCTCAGCGGCCAACGTTTGCCCTTCGCGAGTCCGCATTTCGTTTAGGTTCGAGATTGCCGCTTCTACGGCGCTAGTTAACACCGCGCGGATTTGGTCAATGTCTTGACCGGTGTGCACGGTGACTAATTCTGGCGCTCTTAGCACCGCATCCAGTGTGAGCGCTGATTCGGGAGCTAACTCTTCTTTGAGCGCGGAAAGCAGCTGATACAGCCGCCGCACTCGACCTGGATCCAACTCCACCGAGGCGGGCTCCACTCCTTCGAAGCGAATGCCCACGTCTAAGCGCCCGCGAGACAGGTGAGTTCGCACTAGCTGTTCAACGAACAACGTTTCCCCGCTGAGAGTATCGGGCGTACGCACGCGCACATCCGTGAAGCGATGATTGAGTGCACGAATTTCGGCCAGGATTCGGCCGCTTCCGTAGGGTGATACACCCACCCCAAAACCCGTCATGCTGAGCACTGCGCCTAAAGGCCCTTACGACGCTTGATATCCTCCATCACTCGGCGGTACTCGATTTCCCAAGTGCTGGTGCCTTCTTTGACGTGCTTCAGCTGGTTCCTCACGGCTTCTTGAAGCTCCCCATCGAGGTCGGCCTGCCTACGGAGCGGCTCGCGCATTTTTTTTCGCAACTGAAAGTCTTCCGCGAAGATTTCTTCGACGTTATTCGAATGCATGAGCATTTCGAGTAACTGATCGAGCAGGTAGTCGATCGCTTCGTCGTCGAGCTTGAGCTTACGTTGATCTGCGAGCGAGCGTCGCATCTTGCCGATATCGCTCTGCGGGAGGCCTTTTGCTGCGATCATGTCGCGTGCGCGGTCGGTAATTTCCCGCTCGTCCTCAATGTATTGGTTGAGGACGGACTCCAGGTCGCGTTCCACCTCTTTGGGACTCTCGGTTTCGATGTCCCCTCCGGCCACAAGAGCGGCGACCATTTCGTGGACGATTTCGGGCACCCGGGAGCTTGCAAGCCGCATGACCTCGATTCGTAGCGCATTTAAGCGACCCGAGGGAGCGCTATTCTGCTGAAAGCACGTCGGTATTTCGGCTCTGAGCGCCCCCTTGGGCGGGATGCCCTACGAGTCAGCGTCCCCGGGCGATTTCTCGGGCCGTACGCCCATACGAAGCCGGCGGAAAACAGCTGCTCTCTGCCGTTGCTTGTAGGATTCGTGGCTCGCGTCGCCCGTTTCGTTGGCGGCATCGCTGTCGGCATCAAGAAGCTGAAATTCGCAAAGCATGAAGACAATGGGCCCGAGGGCCTCGCAGCCGTCGGGAGCCTGCTCCATCACGTGTTCCGGCACTCGGACCGGAATGTCCGCCACGAAGTGGATGACCCGATAGCTTGGGGCGCTGAAGCGGTTGTCCCCAGTGCTCAACATATCGTCCGTATCGCCCTGAAAATGTGGTGCCATCTGCCCCAAATGCGGGTGCTGACGGCAGAGCTCGGCAAAATCGAGGATGGTGTTGCTGCTCTGCAGGGGCACCACATAGTTAAATGGAACCACCCGTTCGGTTAGGTAGTTCAAGACGGGCAAGAGATCTTCCCGGGTGCGCGTCACGATCCGAAAGCGGAGCTTATCGTAAAGGGCCGAGGCCGTGGCCTCGCGTTTGGATAAGAGCTTGGTATACGTGGAGTCGAGATTCTTGCGGCCGCCAATGAACTCCGTGATTGGAAAGCCAGCACTTAGCATCGTACCAACGACGCGATAAACCTTCTCTTCAACCAAGTGGAAGAGGTCGTGGTCGCTCACCGGCAAACGAAACAAAAGCTCGCGGCCGGACATGTGGTGGATGATGTGCAGCGTCTTCAATACCGTGCAGGCGCACAGCTGGCGATGATTCGATTCCGCCTGTCCGGAGGCGATGAGCATTAGCTGATCGACCGGCGCACGCTCGATGGGCTTGGGGATTGAGAAGGAGAAGTTGCGGCGGAGGTACTCGATGGCCGCCTCCCGCACGTGGTCCAGGTACGCGCGGTCGCTGGGATTTTCGAGCGAAAGCTCCTGTGTGGCCAGGAAACGTTCAATTTCGGTTGAACTCGTAAACTGGAGCCGATGCCAATCGACCACCGAACCGCCGCGGAGAATAAGCCGAATAGCCTCGACCTCGGGCAACAGCAAATCGCGGATGCTCTTCAGCATCGGCGGCGGGATCGCGCTCGCCCGGGGCTCGCGGGACGAGCGCGGTGGGGTGCTATCGAACTGGTCCGTTAGGTACCCGTATTGGCGCTGGGTGCTTCCGAAGCAGCAGGGCTACGGAGGGAAAGTGTTCCAAAGAAAATGCCGAGCGTCACGCCCAACACGGCCAGCTGCATGCCGATCGAACCAGCGAGCGCTGCCGCTCCGAGGCAAACAAGAGCTAGCAGGTGGTAGAGGTTAAACTTCATGCGTATTGTCACTCCAATAACAGACCAAGGGTTTCCCCCAAGGGCCTCACGCCGACACCGGCGAGGCCACGTTGCTAAGAGCTAATGTAATCTGATGTAGGATAAGATGCCACACGGCGCCTCGTATGGCCAAGAGATAGCCGCACCGCGTCGCTGGCTTCAAGGGGGATTGGAACACATACCGGTCCTATCCCTCAAAATCAGCCACTTAATCATCTTCTAGGCCTCGGGGCCGGCGTAGTCCGTGTTTGCGCGCGAGGTCGTAGAGGTGCTTGCGGTCCATGCGCGCCTCGCGGGCGGCCGCACTGATGTTGTCTTGGTGGCGTTCGAGCAACCAGGATACGTAAGCCTTTTCGAACCCGTTTTCGAAGTGCGTCCGCGTGTCGCGATAGGAAAGCGATGCCGAAAATGCACCCGGCTCTCGGAATTCGCTAATCGAGCTCAGGGCACTAGTTCCGAGCTCCTCTTCGACGCCCACTCGCTGGATGGCCCGATCCAATACAGCTCGAAGCTGGGTAATGTTGCCGGGGAAATCGTATCGGGAGAGCGCAAGGATGAAGGCTTCGGAGGGAGTCAGGGTGTTCCGTCGTGCAGCGGCGCACGCCTCCCGCGTGAGGGTTCGCACCAACTCCGCCAGATCCTCTTGCCGCTCCCTCAGGGCAGGAACACGAAGCCGGTCACTGAATACCCCTAAGAGCTGCACGCTAAAGGCACCTGCACCCGCCCACTGCTCAAGCGGCCGGGCGGAGGTTGCGACGATTCGGCTGCCCGTGCGTCCAATTCTCTGAGAAAGTTCCACTTGAAGTTCTGGCGCTAAATGCTCGATTTCTTTGAGACAAAGTGTTCCATCTAAGTCGACCAGGCTCGCGCGCCCGAAGAGAACGTCGCGCTGGTGTTGGAGGGAAACTTCGGACAGATCCAGTGCCACAAACGGCGCCTTGCCGTGGGGGCTGCGGTGGTGGAGCGCGCGGGCGACGAAGGTACGACCCGCACCGCGTTCCCCCAGGATGAGGACGGCTCCCGCTGCAGATGCTGCTCGGTCAACCTGGGAAGCAAGCTGCCGCATGGGTTCGCTCAAAGCGACCAGATGGTTGGCGGTGGGCGTGGGACCGGGGTTGGGACGCGTTGGGTCTGTCACTTGGTGGGCCTTACGGTAGGTGGATGGTGGTGGGGCCACCCTCCAGCGTTACGCGACGGACATAGGTGGTTGTCGAAGCGGAAGGAGTTGGTGACGAATTGCTCGCCTGTTTTGCCTCTACGGCGGGCGCGATCGGCGATGGGGTGACGACGATATCGAAGCGATAGCTCCCATTGGGGAGCTCGGCCGTATGCCGGACGATTCGCGACGGTTTAGCCGCAAGGTTGAGGGAAAATCCGCCCTGCGCTTCCACTTCCGACTCGGGCGTCCAACTGACTTCGAGCTGCTGTGCTTCTGCCTTGCCGAGGTTGAAAGCGAGCTCTTGCTCATGCGGCATACGAGGCCCAATCAAGGTGACGAGTGCGAGCACGCCCCCAAGGAGAGAGGCTCGCCCCACTAGCGAGCGCCACCAGGGCTTGCTCATGGGGCGGCTCCTTGGGGCACCGCTGTGCCGGGTGCAGGACTACGCTGAGCAAAAAGCCGCACCAGCCTAACCATTCCTGCAAGCGTCTCGGGTGGCAGCGCGAAACCTGGCATCGCTCCCTTGCCCTTGGTGATGCTCACCTCGATGCTCGCGTCCGTTACCGATTGCTGCCAACCTGGATCGCTCAGGTCCCGCGCCCGAAACATGGCGCCCTGCGGGCCATCTCCCCGGCCAATGGTGCCGTGGCAGCTTGTACAGCGTTCAACCCACACTTGCAGGATTTGTTCATTGAGACCGCGATGGGCCAACGCTTGGTTGACGGTTGTCGGCAACCCAGCAGCTCCCGCCGCTGCCGTTTCGGCAGGAGGAGGGGCACTGGGTGCGACCTGCCCCTGTGATGGAGGCTGATCGTGGTCCGAGACGCGCCATTCGCGGAGGTCAGGTGCGGGCTTCTCGCAGGCGAACGCCAGGGTGGTCACGAGCGTCATCGCAAGGACAGGGATGCGCATGGGGGCCACATAGCACGTCGAGCGCGGGCCGCAGCCTACAATTGGATGACGGCCCACATGGTAGTCCTTTTTACATCGGCCATCGGGCCTGACCCTGCGGCACGGACGCCTCGAGGTGGGTGATGGCTTCCTCCAGGATGACCGCGGGTGTACTCCAAAGGCCTAGTGGCAGAGTTCGTCCACCTCCACGCGCACACGCAATACTCGTTTCTCGTCAGCATGGTGCGAGTGGGGGAGCTCGCCGTGGAGGCGGAACGCCGCGGAATGACTGCTGTGGCGATTACTGACCACGCGAACATGTATGGGGCCATCCGGCACTACAATGCCTGCAAGAAGGCTGGAATTCGCCCGATCCTTGGCTGTGAGCTGAACGTCGCTCGCCGCAACAACCCTTCGGTTGTTGACCATTTAGTAATGTTGGCCTCGAACGCTGAGGGCTACAAGAACCTGATACAGCTCGTTTCGCTGGGTTATCTGGATTCGGCAAACGTCGATACGCCCAGTGTTACACTCGATCAGGTCGCCAAACACGCCGCGGGCAATGTCGCCCTCACGGGGTGTTTGGGCGGGGTAATGGCTCAAACCATCTTGGAGTTCGGCCCCGAGCGCGGGGAGCCGATGTTAGCGGAGCTCCGGGACATGTTCGATCCCGGGCACTTGTTCGTAGAACTCCAAGATCACGGATTCCCCGAACAGCCTTTGGTCAATTCGATTCTAGCCGAAGCCGCAGGCCGGCTTGGCTTGCCCACGGTCGCTAGCAACGACGTGCAGTTCTTGAACCGCGACGACGCCGAAGCCCAGCGTTACCTGGAATGCATTCGGCTCGGGCGCACTTTCGATGAGTCACACGGGCATCATCATCAGAGCAGCGAGATGTACCTCAAGTCTCCCTCTGAGATGGCCGAGTTATTTCGCGATTATCCAGCAGCCATCAAGAATACGATGCTGGTTTCTGAGATGTGCTCGGGCCTCAAGCTCGATCTCGGCGGGGCCATGCTGCCGGAGTTTCCCATTCCCGAGGGCTACAACGATGCCAGCTATTTCCGCCACGTCGCCTTGGAGGGGCTTGAGAAAAGGTTCGCAGATTTTCGCCTGATAGGTCGCTCGTTCAACGAGGCCATTTACCGCGAACGCTTGGATCGTGAGGTCGGTGTTATCATCGAGATGAAGTACCCAGGCTACTTCTTGATCGTTTGGGATTTTATCCGGGAAGCGAAGGCGAGGGGGATTCCGGTGGGGCCAGGCCGCGGTTCGGGTGCAGGGTCGCTCGTCGCTTATTCGATGGGCATTACCGAAATCGATCCGTTGCCGTACAACCTCTTGTTTGAGCGATTCTTAAACCCAGAACGCGTCAGCATGCCTGACTTCGACGTCGATTTTTGCATGGCGCGGCGCGATGAAGTCATTACGTACGTTGCCGCAAAATATGGCCAACAGAGCGTGGGCCAGATTGCCACCTTCCAAAATCTCAAAGCGCGAAGCGTGATCAAAGACGTCGCGCGGGCGATGAGCTTTCCTGCCCCCGAAGCCCAGCGAATTGCCAGCCTCATCCCCTCCAAAGGCCAGGGAAAAATGTGCACCATCACCGAAGCGTTGGTGGCGGAGCCCAAGTTGCGTCAGCGCGTAGAAGCTGAGCCGCGCGTGGCGGAGCTGATCAAACAGGCCCAAAAGCTAGAAGATCTGACGCGCCACGCAGGCACTCACGCGGCCGGCGTCGTTATCAGCGACGGCCCGCTCGTCACCCACGTGCCCTGTTTTCGCAACGGGGATGTGATCGTTACCCAATACGACAAAGACGACGTCGAGGCTGCTGGCCTCGTAAAATTCGACTTTTTGGGCCTAAAAACCCTCACCGTTATCGATATCGTCCAGCGTTTCGTGAACGCGCGGCCGGATCGCCAAGGCTCCCCGCTGGATCTGTCGAAGATCTCCCTCGAAGATCGTGACACCTACGCCCTCATCTCAAGTGGTGAAACTACGAACGTGTTTCAGCTTGAATCGAGCGGCATGCAAACCCTTTTGCGTCAGTTGAAGCCGGATTGTTTCGAAGACATTGTGGCCGCGGTGGCCCTGTACCGGCCGGGCCCTCTTGGCACCGGCATGATCGACGATTTTGTCGGCGGCAAACACGGGCGTAAGGCTATCCGCAAGCTTCATCCACTGGTGGATGCGGTGTTAGCTCCTACCTATGGCGTGCCTGTGTACCAAGAGCAGGTAATGCAAATAGCTCAACACTTGGCCGGGTTTTCGCTCGGCGGCGCTGACCTCTTGCGACGGGCAATGGGCAAGAAAAAAGCCGAAGAGATGCAGAAGCAGCAAGCACTCTTTGTGCAAGGGGCACTCAAGAACGGCGTTTCCGAAGAGCAATCCTCGTCCATTTTTCGCGAGATCGAGGGCTTTGCATCTTACGGCTTCAACAAGAGCCATTCGGCAGCTTATGCACTTGTCACGTACCACACGGCGTATCTGAAGGCGCACTACCCAGCGGAGTTTTTTGCCGGGGTGATGACTGCAGATCGCGAAAAAATCGAAAAAGTGGTGCGCACGATTGCCGAAGCGCGTGCGTGGGGCGTGAGTGTTTTGCCGCCGGATATTAACGCGAGTGCGACAGATTTTTCGGTGGTCTACAAGTTCCCACGCGGCCAGGGGCCAGCCCGTGGCCCAGGTAAGGTGCGGGATCGCTTTGGTCCCCAGGTGCGCTTCGGATTGGGAGCCGTGCGGGGCGTGGGCGAGGCCGCGCTGGAAACCATGTTTGACGCTCGGGAAGCCGGCGGGAAATTCGAAGATCTGTTTGATTTTGCCTCGCGCGTGGACGCAAAGCGTCTGAATAAAGGCGTGCTCGAGTCCCTCGTGCAGTGCGGGGCTTTTGATTCAGCGCTCGAACCCAAGGGCATCACGCGAGCGCGTGCATTTGCCGCAATCGATCGCGCTCTCGAAAGATCTCGTTACGCGACCCGGGATCGTGAGCGCGGCCAGACGACTTTATTTGGAATGTTCGACCAAGCAGCCGCCAAAGATCCCGTTCGCGCAGCACCAGCCGACGAATATCCCCGCCCAACGGAATGGGATGGCTTCGAGTTGCTGCGTCGGGAGAAAAGCGCGCTTGGCTGCTACGTTTCAGGACACCCGTTGTATCGCTACGGCAATAAATCAAGCCGGTTGGGGGCGATTTCAACCGCCAAGCTGGGTGAGGCCAAGCCGTGGTCGATGGCCGTGGTCGCGGGCATGGTGGAGAACTACCAAGAGAAGATCTTCAAGGGTGGAAAGGGAGGAAAGGCGGCCTTTTTTGAGCTTGAGGATACCGAGGGGCGCGTGCACGCCAAGTTGCGCCAAGATCGCATTGAAACCTACGGCGCCTTGCTGAACCGCGGGGAGCCTGTACTCGTTACGGGCAAGGTGAGCTTCCCGGTCACCGATGAACCGGACGCCGAGGCGGAGCCGACTCTGCTCGTGGATTCGGTAGAGCCTTTGGCAGATGCGGTATTGAAAACCACCCGTTCTATGAGCTTGCGCCTCAATGCAGAGCGCGCGGAGCGGGGCCAGCTGGAGGGCCTAAAAGCGCTGCTTGAGGGGTCCCCCGGGCCTTGCCCGGTGGAGTTGGTGCTCGCGCTCCCGGATGGTGCGCAGGTGATCCTGGATTTGCCGGGCGCTCGCATCACTCCCACCGACGGCATCTTGGCGAGCCTGGAGCGGATGTTTGGCCAAAGTATAGCTGAGCTCAGGTAGCCGCTGTATGATTTCGGGCTCATGAAGGACGTTCGCGACGAACTGGTCCGTATCGACTCGCAAGGCGGAGCTCATCCCATTGGGACACTTGCCAGCCAACGCCTCCGCTTCCGCGAGGGTACTTTTCGGATGCTGCCGGGACCGAAACACGTCGTGTTCATGCGGTACACCGGGGAGGATGGTCAGCGCGATGACGAAGATGGTGCCATCGTCCGGCTCGGCGGAGAGCTCACCGCGCCGGGCTCCATGTGTGATATTTTGGCGCTCTTGGCGCAATCGGGTTGGAGGGGCGAGCTTACCGTCTCCGACGCGTTAGAGGGCGCTGAGCGTTCAATATTCTTCGACCAAGGCAACATTGTTGGCGTTGCCACCAACGTGAAAGAAGAACGCCTTGGCGCCGTGATTTACCACTTCGGCGGGCTCACATTGCCTCAGCTTCAAGCCATTGAGGCACGCGTTGAAGGTGGGCGCCGGTTTGGTGAGGCGGCCGTGGAGCTCGGCTTTCTAGAGCCAGAGGCTGTGTACCAATACATCGGCAAACAGGTGAGGGAGGTGGTGTTTGCGACCCTCATGGTGGCCGACGGAACCTTCTTCTTTTTGGATGGATTTGACGACGCGCTGGTGAGCTCCCGGCACACGGCAAGCGCGAACTCCATCTTGATGGATGGCGTTACCCGGTTGGATGAGCTCAAGTATTTTCGACAAAAGGTGCCCTCGCACCTTCACGTGCCAAAGCCAACGAGCCTAATGGCCCAGGGGCCAGATGAGTTTGCGACTGTGTACGCCGCGATCGACGGTGCACGAAATGTGGAAGAAATCGGCCGTCAGACGGGCCTAGGGGAATTTGAGACAACGCGGCAAATCTACGCGCTCATGCAATCCAAGCACGTTGAGGTAATACCGCCGCCGGTTTCAGGGGGGCCAACGGCGATTGTTGCACGCGCCAACAATGCTATCAGCGTCGTGTTTTATGCCTTGGCGGAAGCGCAGAGAGTGCCCGAGCTGGCTAACGCCTTAGCCAGCTTCGCAAACGGCGCGGGCATGTACGACATCCTTTTTCGGGGAGCTGGGCCCGATGAAAGGGGCCAATTGGATCCCGATCAAGTTGCAGAGAATGCGCTGTTGCTCTCCGGGGGCGCGGCCCCCGACGCCGTTTTGGCACAGATGTTCCAGGAATACGTGAGCTTTGCGCTATTTAGCGCGGGGGCATTGCTCGGGCCGGCGGTGGAGCAGCAATTGCGCGTCCGCGTCTACGAAATTCTAACGGTCTGAGGCCTCGGCTTCGGCGAGCCGGTCGCCCCAGAGCAATTCAAGCTCGATCTCAATCGCAGCAAATGGTGGAACGCGGAGTGTGGCACGCCCTTGAGCCGTGAGCGCCAGGAAATATCGATCCCTTTCGAGCTCATAGACTTCCAATGAAAATCCGACCGGATCGATCAGCCACACAAATGGTACCCCTGCGCGGGCGTAGAGTGGCAATTTCTCAGTCCGATCGCTCACAGCAGTGGAAGGCGACAAGATTTCGCAGATCCAATCTGGAACCACGGTGTACGGGCCAAGCTCCGGCCGGACGTACCGCTCCTTCTTCCATCCCGCTAAATCCGGCACGCGGATATCCCTCAAGACCGCAAGCCGAGGTTCATCGACGATCACCCAGCCGCCGGGGCCACCGCGCCCGAACCGAAAGGGCGGAGTTAGCACGCCGCCGAGGTCGGAGGCTGTTTCCGCGTGTGGGGGTGCGGGTCGAGGAACCACGTTGAGCTCCCCGTCTACGATTTCCCCCACGTAGCCTTCGGCGACGTCTAAAAGGTCGTCCCAGATGGCTCGCCGCTTGGCAGGTTCGGACATAGCCGCAGGATATAGAATTTTAGGGAGCTAGGCAGGCCGGTTCGGAAACAGGCGGGATAGGCGGGGAAGTATTGAGTGGGCCGAGAGGGATTCGAACCCTCGACCAATGGATTAAAAATCCACTGCTCTACCGACTGAGCTATCGGCCCTGAATTTTCGAGCGGCTCCCTTACATCGAAACCCCAGGCACCTCCACCAGGAATTTTAGGAAAAATCCATTCGGGAAGGTGTCGGCTCGGGCAATCCAGCACTCCGCCGCGGATCAGCGAAGTAAGGTGAGGCGTTTGTTCTTGCGTTCCCTCACACAACCAGGAACTCTAGCGTCACTGGACTACCCCTAGGAGATCCCCCGTTTCATGAAAAAGCTGCTGCCATGGTTGACTGCCGGAGTTGGGTGTTTGTTGGCTTTTGGTGCGGCGCCGGGCTGCGGGAGCAATGAAGTAGCGAGCGACTCGGGAGCTGGCGGAAGCGGTGCTGGTGTTGGCGGGGGAGGAGTTTTGCCGGGTACTGGTGGGCGCGGCAACACTGGCGGCAACGGGGCCGTGACTGGGGGCAACACAGCTACCGGTGGTGGCGCCAACGCAAGCACAACGGTGGGTGCGCGCTGCGCCAACGACGCCGCCTGCGGTACCGGCTTGAAGTGCCTCACCAGTAGTTCAACTGATTTGGGCGGCGGCGGCCCTCCGGGTGGTCTTTGTACCGCGCCTTGCACCTCCGCAAATCCGGGAGTTTGCCAGCAGTTTGGTCGTAACGTTGCGTGCATTTCTCTGGATCAGCAGGGCAACGGTTTCTGCCTTGAGACGTGTTTGCCAGACACCCCTGCCACCCAGGCTGACCTCAA
Source organism: Polyangiaceae bacterium (assembly GCA_033763455.1). GTDB lineage: Bacteria > Myxococcota_A > Polyangia > Polyangiales > Polyangiaceae > JBBRRP01. The sequence goes on along the minus strand of JANRKO010000047.1, from coordinate 46,524 downwards.
CAACAAATGCCACGGTAGGCCTGAAGTGGCTTGCGCCCCAGCGTTCGATTCGACAGGCGCCATCCTAGGCAATTTCTGTGCACCCCAATGCAACGGAGCGGTAGGTGAGTGCGTGAATGGCACAACCTGCAGCGCCGCCTCGGCGTTCTTATCCTTTGGGCTCTGCCAGGCGACACCCCCGGCAGGGCTTGCCACAGGAGCCAAGTGTGATCCCAATGCGGCCACGGATCCCTGCCGCGGGTTGTGCGTACCCTTTTCGGCAACCATTGGCGCTTGTGGAGACGGCTGTACGGTGGGGTCGCCTGACTCCTGCAATCCAGGAGGTGGGATGAAACTAGATGGATTCTGTTTGCCCGCCCTGCAAAACGGTGGCGTAGGGGACGTAGGCCTTTGCACCAAGCTGTGCGATTGCTCGGCAGACTGCGCGAACCCGGACATGAAGTGCTTCGGGAATGCGAACGCGGAAGCCGCCCTCGGGCGTAAAGGCATTTGTGATATCCAACGTGCAACCGATACACCGGCTACCACTGCCTCCATCATCGATACCTGTGCTGGCGGCGGAGCCGGTGGAGCAGGCGCAGGTGGTGCGGCGGCAACTGGGGGGTCGGGCTCGGCTGGAGCGCCCGCAGCGGGCGGAGCCGCAGCAACCGGTGGCGTGAACGCTGGCGGCGGTGGCGCAGGCGGGTAACGGTAGGCGTACGTAAGGTCTCTCCCCTGCCAGAGCGAAGCGACTGGCCGGGGGGAGAACGCCGAGCGAAGCGCGCTTGGCGCGAGAGCAAGGCGAGTGGGGGCACGAAAAAGCCTCGCTCTTCCCAGGCGCCAAGAATCTGTTAGTGTTCCACGCTTGGGCAAAGCCTCCCTCGGCCGTGAGCGCATGACAGACGACGTCTTCGGTATTGTGGGGAAGAAGATTGCTGGCGCGTATGAGGTGGATCGCGCGGTGGCTGAGGGTGGTTTCGGCGTGGTGTATCGCGCCCACCATCGAGGTTTTCGGGCCGATGTGGCGCTCAAATGTTTGAAGATCCCGCAGCAGCTCTCGAGCGAGCAGCACGCACTATTCTTGGAGCAGTTTCGGCGGGAAGCGGAACTGCTGTTCAAGCTTTCGGCGAGTATCCCAACGGTGGTGAGGCCGCTGCACGTCGACGCATTCACCAGCCGGCACGGCGACTTTGTCCCGTATATTGTGCTCGAATGGCTGGAGGGTGAAACGCTGGATGCGGTGATGAATCGGCGCTTCGCCAATGGTGAGGGGCCGTATTCGCTGCAAGAAGTTCTCGATCTGCTCACCCCCGTCGCCCGCGCCCTGGAACGAGCGCACAACTTCGTTGGGCCAGAGGGGCCCATTTCCGTGGTGCATCGCGATTTGAAGCCCGAGAACATTTTCGTGGCGAACGTCGCAGGTCAACGCCAGGTGAAGATTTTGGATTTTGGGATCGGCAAAGCCAAAAGTGTGGCGAGCCAAGTCGCAGGCCGGCAAAGCCAGACCCAGGCCGGCTTTTCCCCGTTTACGCCCGCATACGGCGCTCCCGAGCAATGGGTACCGAAAACCTACGGCCAAACGGGCCCGTGGACAGACGTGTACGGCTTGGCGCTCGTGCTGGTGGAGATGTTAATCGGTCATGCTGTGCTGGAGGGGGACCACGCGGCCATTATGGGCACCACGCTCGATCCTCAACGCCGTCCCACGCCTCGTAGCGAGGGGGTGGCCATCAACGATGCTGTTGAAGCCGTATTTTTGCGCGCTTTAGCTCTCGATCCGCGGCACCGCTACCAGGAGGCGGGCGAATTCTGGGATGCGCTTGAAGCGGCCGCCCGTTCAAACATTTCTATTCGCAGCCAACCGAGGATCGAAGGGAGCGTGCCTGGCCCAGTGTCTGCCCGGCAGGTGCGCGTTCCTGCCGACGCGCCGACCTTGTTGCGCGCAGAAATGGAGCGCGAGCAGGAATTCGAGATTCCAAACTCTCGGAGGTCGGCCCCCGCGCCGGCGAGTGGCGTCGGCTTCTCGCACGGCCAAGTACCCATCGTTATGTCCCGAGCCATGGCGGTGAATATCGAACGGGGGCGCCCACGCCGCCGACCGCTTGGTACACGTTTGCTGCCGGGCCTGTTGCTGCTCGGAGCGGCTCTTGTGGCCACGCTCATTGGCGTGGGCTACGCGACCAGCACCGGAGAGCTCTTGATGGTGGGGCCCGTTCGCTCCAGCTGGGCGGCGGCGGCCCTGGGCCTTTTGGGCGTGGCCCAGATCGTCAGTGAACTTGTGAAGACGGACTAATGCTGGGTGAGCTCCGCATTGCGGAAAACACGGCTTCCCTGCCATCATGGGGCGATGGCGAAAAAGGAGAAGCGCGATCGAGCGCCGACTGGCTCAGACGGCCCATTGCTCGCAACCCTGGTGGATAAGCTCGATAAAGAGGGGATTTCGCGGGCAAAGATTGGGGGATTCGATCTGGATGGCGTTCTCCGCGGGAAATACGTATCGCTCGACAAGCTGCGCTCCGCTCTCGGCAGCGGGTTCGGATTTTGTGATGTGATTTTTGGCTGGGATATCAACGATGCGCTGTACGATAACGCGCAGGTTACCGGCTGGCATACGGGCTACCCTGATGTGCAGGCCGTGCTCGACCCGAGCACGCTGCGCCGTATTCCGTGGGAGCCGGGCGTTGTTGCCATTCTCGCCGATTTTCGGGATGGCCAGGGAGAAGCCCACCCAGCATGCCCACGCTCGCTCTTGAAGGCGCAACTTGCGCGTGCCGAAAGTATGGGTTTTTTGCCCAAATTCTCCGCCGAATTTGAGTTTTTCATCTTCCGGGAAACGCGGGATTCTCTCTACGAAAAGAACTTCCACGGGCTCACGCCGCTCGACCCACAGATGATGGGTTACAGCTGGGTGCGTACGGGCCAAGATCAAGAGCTGATGCGCGATATCTGGGATACGTGTCGCGATTTTGGGATAGAACTTGAAGGCCTCCACACAGAAACGGGCCCAGGCGTTTACGAAGCGGCCATCCGTTACGACGATATTTTGAACGCCGCTGATCAAGCCGCGCTTTTCAAGACAACGCTCAAACAGGTCGTTCACCGCCACGGGCTCTCCGTTACCTTCATGGCGAAATGGAACGCGGATTTGCCTGGCTGCGGAGGCCACATTCACCAAAGCCTCTGGAAAAACGGCAAAAATGCCTTCTTCGATCCCCAGCAGCCGAGCGGCATGTCAAGCGTGATGCAGCACTATATCGGCGGCCAAATGGCTCTTTTGCGTGAGCTCACGGCCATGGTTTCGCCCAACATCAACAGCTACAAGCGCTACGTGCCAGGGCTTTGGGCACCGCTTTTGCCATCTTGGGGAATTGAAAACAGAACCTGTGCGCTCCGGGTTATCGGCACCAAAGATCCTCGTGCCATTCGCGTGGAACACCGCCAGGGCGCAGCCGACATCAACCCCTACGTTGCCATGGCCGCGGGCCTCGGCGCCGGCCTCTACGGCATCGAACATGAGCTCTCATTGCCGCCCGAAACCAAGGGGGACCCGGGCACCGACGCATCCCAACGCTTGCCGGTGAACCTTCGCGACGCCAATCGGATTTTTTCAGAAAGCCGCGCGGCCCGCGAGGTATTTGGCGAGGCTTTTGTGAATCACTACTCCCGGACGCGTGATTGGGAAGTCCGCTGCGCCGAACGCGCTGTCACCGATTGGGAACGGCGTCGTTACTTCGAACTCACATGAGCGCCCTACGCTTGCCGCTAGAAGTGCCCTCATTTCTTTCCTAAAAGTCCATCCGTGAGCACCCACAAGGAGCAAAAATGACTGCAATTTGGAGTTTTCCCACCAGAATCGTGTTTGGAGCCGGGGAGGTGTCGCGCGTTGGCGCCGAAGCCAGGTCCTTCGCAATGTCACGCGTCTTGATTGTGACCGACCCTGGCGTTCTGAAGGCCAATATCGTGGGCAAGGTGGTGGAGTCGCTGGAGGCGGCGGACATCAAGGTGTCCGTATTTTCGGGCGTTGACGGCAACCCCACCGAGGCGAACGTAGAGGCGGGTGCAAAAGCTTATTCAGAGTTTGGCGCCAATGGCATCGTTGCGATTGGCGGCGGCTCGCCTATGGACGCGGCCAAAGTGATAGCGCTACGCACGCGCAGCGAGCGCCCTTTGGCGGATTTTGACGACGCCATCAACGGTGGCAAACACATCATGCCCGGCATCCCGCCTATGATCCAAATCCCCACTACCGCTGGCACCGGTAGCGAAGTGGGCCGCGCCGCCGTGGTAACTCTGGAAGCCACTGGCAAAAAGACCGTCATCTTTTCGCCGTATTTGCTGGCAAAAGTGGCTATTTTGGATCCCACGCTCACGCTCTCTATGCCAGGGCCCACCACCGCCGCTACTGGTTTCGACGCCCTCACGCACTGCCTGGAGGCCTATTTGGCAGTGGGCGATCACCCCATGGCGGATGCGATTGCTCTTTCAGGGATCGAGCTTGTACACAAGCATCTATTAACAGCTATGAGCCAGGGCACTGATCTCGAAGCTCGCGGCGGCATGATGAAAGCCGCCATGATGGGGGCGGTAGCTTTCCAAAAAGGGCTCGGGGCCTGCCATTCCCTCGCGCATCCGCTTTCAGCTGAGTGCGGCTTGCACCACGGCCTGGCCAATGCGTTGTGTTTGCCGGCTGTGGTGTCGTTTAACGAAGAAGCAGTGCCAGAGCGCGTGTTTCACATCGCATTGCTGCTAGGAAGCGAGGCGAAGCGCGGAGCCTGCCGGCAGGCTCTGCGAGACTTGCGAACGGCGCTCAAGCTTCCGAGCAGCCTGCGCGAAGTGGGTGTGCCGCGGGATCTGTTACCAAAATTGGCCGATCTAGCCTTCGAAGACGCGTGCCACCGCGAGAACCCACGGCCGTGTACGCGAGACGATATGTTTGCGCTTTATGAAGCGAGCTATTGAGCAGGGGCCGGCAAACGGGGGAGTCTTTGCTCCGCCGTTACGTCTGAAGTGCTAAGATCCCGACAGGCGGGAATCCGATGTTGCTGGGGGCCGGCTTTCTTGTCGGCCGCCGGTTCGGATTCAGGCTTGGGTTGAACTTAGGAGGTGAGCCGCGGGCGCTTTTGTGAGAGCATGCGCGCCCTGAGCATTGGAATCACCGCTGCTCGACGCTCTTTCCTTCCTTGGTCCATATTGGAGAATCCCATGAAAATTTCCCGACAAGACTTACTCAAAGTTGGCTTTGTGTCCGCAGCAGCAGGCCTCGTAGGCGTCGCTTGTAGCGACGACGAATCAAGCCCCGGCGGCGGCGGCGGCGGCGCAGGAAACACAACTGGGGGCAAGCCTGGCACCGGTGGAGCGGCGAGCGGCACCGGCGGCAAAGCCACGGGTGGAGCGGCGAGCGGCACGGGCGGCAAAGCCACGGGCGGGGCGAGCAACTCCGGCGGTGCATCCAACGCGAATACCGGCGGCAAAGCTACCGGTGGCACCAGCAACACCGGTGGCGCGAATAACAACAACACCGGCGGTGCAGACGACGAAACCGGCGGGACCAACAGCGGCACGGGTGGTGGGTCGAGCGGTGATGGCGGCAAGTGCAGCGCAGAGCCCACGGCGATGACGGTGACAGGTCATGAGCACCCCATAACAGTGCCTCTTGCTGACGTGATCGCTGGTACAGCGAAAACTTACACGCTTGAGTTGGGGGGCGAACCTGAGCACACCCACACGCTCATGGTGACGCCCGCGGACTTCACCACTTTGAAGACCACGGGAACGGTGACGCTCACCAGCAGCAATGATGGCCACTCTCACGACGTTACGATCACCTGCGGTGACGCCGAGTAACTGTACCTAGGGCAATGAGCAGTCTCCCCCGCCAGAGCGTTAGCGACTGGCAGGGGGGAGACCGCTGAGGCCGCCTTGGGCGGCTGAAGCGAGAGGGGGCACCTGAATACGGGTGCTACCCTCTGAGTCCGCCACGTCGGCAAAGGGGCGATGTGATTCGCGGCTGTAGCCAGGTTCTGCTGCACGAGGGGTAGGCGCGGAGAATTGCTGCGTTCGGGTGCGCGCTGGTGTGTCGTTGCAACCTGGGCGGACAACCTTCTCGCGTGAGGTTATAGTGCCTAATGTGATCCCTCGGAGCGATGAACCGCGAAGCCTTAGCCGTTACGCCCATATTAGCGGCACGTTAATATGTGGCCGTAGCCGCATCGCGGCGCTTGGTGCCAGCGCTATGCGTGTCTTGGCACTGTGTGCTGGGTGTGGGCTTGTGTTGGCGTGCGGCTCCGAAGCTGTGCCAGCGGAGAACCTGGTGGCGGAGCCCCTCAGCTGCCAAACGTTACCTAAGACGTGCGGGGCTCTTGGCAATGAAAGCTGCTGCGCGAGCCCGAAGGTTACGGGTGGAGCCTTCAATCGCAGCAATGATCCGGCTTTCCCGGCCGAAGTTGCGGATTTTACGCTCGATAAGTTCGAGGTAACCGTGGGGCGCTATCGGAAATTCGTGGAAGCTTATGATTCCTGGCGGAGCGCCGGGCACCCAATGGTTGGGGAAGGGGCGCACCCGCGCATTCCAGGTACGGGGTGGACGGCAAGCCGAAGTGCCTCCTTGCCTAAAGATGCCGCAACCTTGCGCAAAGTAGCCAAGTGCGACGCTGCTTTTCAGCACTGGACGGACGAGCCAGGCGCGGGCGAAAACCTCCCCATGAATTGCATTGCTTCGAGCGAAGCTTTCGCGTTTTGCTTATGGGATGGTGGAAGGCTGCCCACCGAAGCCGAGTGGAACTACGCTGCTGCGGGTGGCGCCGAGCAGCGGTCGTACGCCTGGGGTGAAGACCCGCCTGCTGGCCCTCCGCTAAGGGCGGTCTTTAGCTGCCATTTTACCGTCGCTGCGACGGATCCGGAGAGCTGTAAGCAGATCCATACCGCCAATGTTGGTTCCCTTCCGGCAGGGGACGGGAAGTTTGGTCAGTCCGATCTTGGCGGCAGCGTGTTTGAGTGGAACTTCGATTGGTACGCGGCCTATCAACCTACGTGCGTGAACTGCGCGGAAACAAAGGAGAGCACGCTTCGCTCCATTCGCGGCGGATATTTTGGCTCGGATTCTGGCCGCATCACCACAGATTATCGCAGCAACCATAGCCCGGATAATCACATTGATTACATTGGGATCCGTTGTGCGCGAGATTTGCCGCCTTAGACCAAACGCCTTGCCGGATCTGAGGGTTGCATTCGGAGCGGCAAGCGGTAACCCTGCTATGAAAGCGATATCTGCAAAGGTCACCCACCTATGAAGCCCTCACTGCGTTGGTTGAGTTTGAGTGTGGTTTTCTCGTTGAGTGTTGGGTTGGCGCCCGCGTGCGGCCAGGCGGACAATAGCCTGTTCGAGTCGACAGGCGGGGATGCTTCGGGAGGAGCAGATGCCGTCGCAGGCTCCACGGGGGGAACGTTGGCTGCGCTGGGCAGTGGTGGCGCGGGCTTGGTGTCGATAGATAATCTCCCCCTTCTGCCTACGGGCGGGAGGTTTAACAATGCCTCGGCCGCTGGCGGAGGGCCCAATGGTTCGTCCGGCGGGAACAGTCTGATCGGGAGTGGTGGGTTAACGTCTGTTGGCGGTTCTCCCCCAGGGAGCAATGCTTCCGGGGGGCGCCCGAATGCTGTGAAGGGCCCCGTTGGGGCGCGCTGCAATTCGGAAACGGATTGCGAAGATAGGCTCATTTGCCTCACTAGCGGGTCAACCGCCCTCGACGGTGGGGGCCCGGCCGAGGGGCTTTGCACCGCAGATTGCAGCGAAGATGCCCGCCTCTGCCAGCAGCTCAACGCAAAGAGCGTGTGCGTGGGCAGCGAAAAGCAAGCCTATTGTTTTGAAGCCTGCGCGGTTGGAAGTCCCATTGGCAATGCGGCAAAGTGCAGCAACAGGCCGGAGATGGCGTGCACTTTGCTCGACGCTCCGTCGAACCTGGCGGCGTGTTTGCCGCAATGCAACGGTGCCAGCGGGGAGTGTGAGTCGGGCACTTCCTGCGATTTCGCGACGGCTATTCTCTCAGCGGGGCTGTGTAGGGCTGAGCCTCCGCCAGGCTTGCCCACCGGCTCCAAGTGCGATCCCAACGCGAAGGTGGACCCTTGCCGCGGGCTCTGTTTACCGTTCACCAATACGATCGGAGCCTGTGCCGACGGCTGCACTGTGGGTGCAGAAGGCAGCTGCAATCCAACGGGGAGCCCAACGCTCAGTGCTGTGTGCGTTCCCGCGCGCACCGGGGAAGGCCAGGGGGACGCGGGGATTTGCCTGAAGCTCTGCGATTGCACGGCTGATTGCGGGCACCCAGAAATGAAGTGTTTCGGCGCCGCCAACGTGGCCTCTGCCCTTGGGCGTAAGGGCGTTTGCGATGTTTCCCGCCCGAATGACCCTCCGGACGTAACAGCCTCAATTATTGATACCTGCGGTGGCTGAGGGGCCGCTGCGTCAAGCTCAGCGCGAGCTTCCGGCGCAAAGACGACCGGCTTCATTTCGCGCGGCAGCCAACCGGAGTGCCCTTTCGCACCCCGCCCCCCTCCAACCCATTCTGCTATTCTGAACTACTCTGAGCGGGAAATGGGATTCGAACCCACGACCCCAAGCATGGGAAGCTGTGCTTTTGGTTCGAATCAGGATGTTTCTGGCTTGTCCAGTGGGCCGGGCTCAAACGCGGTAGGTGATAAAAGCGCGGATTCTGTATCTCCATGCAAGAATTCGGTGCAAGAAAGAAACCGCTGGATTGCCGCCGATTGCGCCGCCCGCGCGTACATCCGAAGCATGCTGGGTAGCCTAGTCCAGCAGCAAGGCTGGGCGCTATGATGGCCGTCGCCGCGATGGGGAAGGTGCCACCGAAGAAGCCTGAGAGGGTCAAGCTAAAAGTGGTGCCGCCTCCGCGAAGGAGTCAAGACGGCAGCGGTTTAATAGAGACACTGGGAGAGCTTGACGAAGTAATTCGGAAGCACCCGGGGCACCCTTCTGTCCAAGCCACGATGGCTAAAGTCATGGCGCTCCTCGATAACCTGCAAGGTCAGTCTGGAGAGCCTGAGAGCCGAGGCCTCAACACACGTCACGAGCGAGACGCGGCGGGTGTTCACTTGCAGCGTGACCAGAAAGGGCGGCACGACAAGAAGCGGGCCCCGGCTGGCTTTGAGTATCGCGACGGAATGCTATGGCGGACGACGAAGGTCTTTTGCGATCCGTCGCCCCGCACAGAGGCAATCGCCAAGAGTCTGCTAGTCAGCCTTGGCCACCTCTTCCACGCAGGTGGTGCGCAAGTAGATCTTGCCCCGCTACTCCGTGGTGCACGCGGAGGAATGATGATGTTCGAGCGCTCATCGGCGCTGGAACAAGCCTTCGAAGCACTTTTTGGCTACCGCTATGGCGAACGAGCTTCTTGGTCAGACTCCCTAGCCGCACAACTGGAAATGGACGCGAGGCACCGGGAAGAGGAACGCCTGCGAAAGGAACACGGCAAAACTAAACGGACGCCGGATCCCGCCTTTGCCAAGGTTGAAGCCAAGCTTGTTCGAATGCGGGAGGAGAGCGCCACTGGCTCGTTTTGGGGCCCGGCGAGTGGCGAGGAGATCCGGGCCTACCTGCTAGCTCAGGATCTCGAAGTCCCGCCGGAGCTCACTGCCACTGCGATCGACAAGATGCGGGAATCGGTAGGGCTCAACAAGGGTGGTTCGAAGCGTACGGCACGGGCTCTAGTTGAGGACTTCACTTTGAGCCTCAAAAAAAATAATTCCCGCAGAAAAAAGGCCAAACGGTAGCGCGGAGATAGAAGCGAATCCATTGCGGCACACCTGATTAGAGGTGCCACATGGCCAAGCCAATCTCCGCAAGTCCATATCTAGTCAAACAGGTCCGTGACCTGATCACTGAACGATCGGTACGAAAAACCAGCGCTTTGCTGGGCATTTCAGACACTACCGTCATGCGTCTTGCTGCCGGTTTGCCGGTGACACCAGGGACCATCTTACTGCTTGAGCAGCGCTTAACGGCTGCAAAGGCTGCATAACCATCAATGCCCCTTGGGCTCCGGACGCTGAAAAGCGTGCGCCCCAACTGTTTCTAGCAGCGGGGCGCAAAGGATCGAGACAATGAGCACTTTAATCAAGGATTCATTAGAAAGCAAGTTGGCAGTTCACGCGACCTGCGGCGAACTGGCCAGCGCTGTGGCCGACGTGATAATTCAGCGGCTTGGTGGGGCAACTCTCGCCGATGAAGTTTCAGACGCTGAGAGACTCCTCTCAGCTTCGGAGCTGGCACAGCGGTTGAGCGTGAGCTCAACCACGGTTCACAAGATGACAAAGGCAGGCAAATTGCCAGTCCGTAAGGTCGGCGACTCGCCTCGATACCTGTGGTCGGAAGTTTTGGCCGCAACCGGGAGCGGCGGAAAATGAGCGCCGTTCACGTTGAGCCCACTACCACGGCAAACGCCCGGGAATCGCAACGCCAACGCATCCTGGCGATCCAACAGGCGCGCCGGCACCGGTCCATTTCACGCGAGGTTGCCGGGCTGTTTCGCGAGGCCGCGAAGGCTGGGAGGCGGACCCGATGAGCGCCGCACTTGATCGCGAGATCCGGCGTGCCATTGAAAATGGCGAGTACGAAGTTGCTCAGGCCTTGTCCGCAGCGCGTGGGAAGATTGACGCCTCCGAGCTTCGGCGCTCCCAAGGGTGGGAATTGCGCTGCATTCTTACTCCTGAGTTTTGGGTGAGCGAGGCGGCACAATGAGCGAAAACGACTCCGACGGAGTGGTGCTTTTGGAGTTTGAGCGTGGCACCGATACACTCCGGATCTCACGCAAAACCTACAACGGTAAGCCGTTCACGGACCTGCGGATCTTCTTTCGAGGGGATTCGGGGCAGCTTTTGCCCACCAAGAAGGGCTGCACACTTCGGGATAGGGAGCTTCCTCAGGTAATCGAGGAGCTCACCAAGCTGCGCTCCGAGGTGGCTAGCCAGCCCGCGGCGGCACAAGCACAGGCTACCCGCGGTGAGCCCGATATGTCGGTGCCGAGCCCGTTCGTGGGAATCCCGATGGAATCAAAATATGCCGGCAAGTGCGTGGTTTGTGGCAATGGGTACCAGGTTGGCGACTCGATTGTCTATCATCGCGAGCTGAAAAAGTCTGCACATCTTGGCTGTGGCAAGCCAGCTCCGCGGGGTTCCAGGTGAGCATCGCGGCACGCGCCCTGGCGCTAGTCAGTCGTGCCGCGCACTCTGGCACCCCTCCCGAAGAGGCGCGAACCTGTGGCGTCATCCTAGCGAAAATGATCGCTGAACATGGCTTGCAGCTCCACGAGCCCGGTCAGTGCCAAGCACTCGCTCCAGCTGCGCGGGCGAGCCAACCGGCATCACCTGGGCGGTGGATTGATTCGCGGTTCAACAGCTTTTGTCGCGATTGCGCCCGGGCCATTGATGTCGGCGATCGCGTGTGGTGGACCAAGGGCCAAGGCGTCGTGTGTCGGCAGTGCAGGGGCGAAGCATGAGCACCAAGCCCGATCCCTATGCGATTGTTCCAGAGGCTGAGGTTCAGCGGCTGATGGATTCGGCTTCCCCGTTGCAGTTGCAGGGGTGGGATCGGCTTCAATGGATCGCCCAAACAGACAAGCTCGACGCCATCCGCATTTACGCCAAGCTTGGGCTACATCCGATCTTGCTACACGGCATTGCCGCCGATGGTTCGTGCACCTGTGGCCGGCCTGGTTGTGGGGCAGCCGGCAAACATCCCGTTGCGCAGGGATGGCAGTCTGCAGCGCTCGACGTTCCGGCGTTGCTTGCTGGCTTGGAGAAAGACTGGCGCTTGAACGTTGGTCTCCGCATGGGGCCGCAGCCTGGTGGGTTCGATGTGATCGCGATCGATGTGGATGGCGCGCTTGAACTCTTAGCTCCGCTCGAAGCTGAGCACGGGAAACTCCCGCAAACTCTCACGGCCAAGACGGCCAAAGGCTTTCACTTGTTATTTCGAGTTTCAGATTCAGCCAACTTCGGCAATGCGGTACGGATAGCACCGGGCATCGACGTTCGGAGCCGTGGCGGTCAAATCGTTGTGGGTCCGAGCAGGCATGCCAGCGGCGCAACGTACCGGTGGGTCAACTGCCAGGAACCGGCGGTGCTTCCGTGAGCTGGGAAGAAGCAATCGGCAAGAACCGCAAACGGCCGGAGCCGGCGAATGATTCAACGCCGCGGGCCAAGGCCGTCGACGGAGGCACGCCGTACGGTAGGGCGGCACTTGAGCGCGAATGCTCCGCGGTAGCCTCGGCAGCCGAAGGCGAACGAAATAATCAGCTGAACACGTCGGCCTTTTCGGTCGCGCAACTTGTATCAGGTGGCCAGCTCGGTGAAGCCGAGGCCCGCGCGGCTTTACACCATGCGGCCAAGCAATGCGGGCTTGGAGATGGGGAGATTAGGGCCACGCTCAATAGTGCATTTGGTGCCGGCGAGAAGCAGCCGAGGCAGGCGCCACCAAGAGCCGAGAGGCCGCACACCAACGGCAGGGGAACGAATGGTTCAGCGCATGATTCCGACGATGCTCCGGAGTCTGGCGAGGCGAGCACGGAAGAGGAATCAGCCGAAACGGCGACCCTGATCGCTGAGATTCTGGAACTCATAGAGCAAAAGGAATGGCCCAAAGCCGCCGCTCTCTTGCTCCTTCTCGAACGACAGAAGCCAATGGAATTGCCAGCAATTTGGCTGAGCAGTTTAGATCTAGCTACCGAACCGCCCAAGCGCCGTTGGTTGTTTAACGACGTCCGCTCAGGCAAGCCCGTGCCGCTACTCCGCCGCGGGAAAGTGTTCGTACTTGCAGCCGATGGCGGCGTGGGCAAGTCGTTCATTGCTCTTTTGATGGCTGTCTGCCTGGGCCTCGGGCGCAAGCTGTTTGATGCCTTTCAACCGGAGGTTAACTGCGGACGCATTGCGCTCCTCATGGGTGAGGATGACGCCGAAGAATGTCAGGATCGGCTCTATCGGATCTGCAACGCGCTCGGCTTGGGTGCAGAGGAGAGGCTTCAGGTCCAAGAGAAGATCTTGTTATTCCTATTGACGGGGCACGAGGTTTCTTTCTTGTCAGTGGATCAAGCGCACAATCCCCGGCGCACCGAATTCTTGGAGGCGATAGTTCAGCGGCTGAACGATGAAGCCGAAAAGGGTGGGTTCGAATGGGCGTTCGTTGCAATCGATCCGCTTGCTAGGTTCGCTTCAGGCAACGCTGAATCAGACAACGGGCTTGCAACCGCCTTTGTTCAGGCCGTCGAATCGATTGCTATTCGTGTCACGGGTGAGCCCGGCGTCATGGTGACGCACCACAGCTCAAAGACGAGTGGCAGGGCTGGCGGGGCCGATGTTCGAGGTGTAACGGGGTTACGCAACGGTTTCAGGGCGGCCTTCACACTGAGCAAGGTTCGGACGGCTGAGCTTCAGGGCGTGTTGCTCGAAAACTCGAAGAACAACCTGGCGCCCGAGGCTGACCCCTTGTGGCTGGTCCGCATGCAAGACGAACAACTCCCGGGTGGCGGTTGGCTCCGCACCTCGGGTGTCCTTAGGGCTGCAACGCCCGAGGAAGCCGAGGAGCTCCGAGCGGCTTCGGGTCTCCGTGAGCATGCGTCGCCCGAAGTGAAGGCGGAAGCCAAACAGGCCCGGGTTCAGGTTGGGTTCAGGGCGGACTGCGACTTGGTGGAAAGCCTTCTGCCTGAGCAGCCGAACACGTTCAGCCGGGGAGCGCTCGAAGTGGCTCTGGAGAAGCGGGGGCACAAGTGGGGAGCCCACCGGATCCTAAACACCATGGCTGAGCTTCTGGAAACAGGGCGAGCCGTTGACCTGAGCGACGGTCGCCAAAGGAGCGCCAGGCAGTGGGCAAAAGCTGAGGTGCAATCATGAGGCGTGTGCCGTGTGTTGAGTGTGCCAGCACACGTGTGTGTGCACCGACACACGCTCCCAGCGTGTCGTGTGCTCACGCACGGGGGGTACTAGGGGGGCCAGCACACGACACACGGTCCGAACACGACGGCCTTCAGCACTGGTTAGCCAGAGAGAGTCAGCACACGGTCTGGGGGCCATTGGATATACCAGCGCCACACACGTGGGCACCGAAACCCGGAATCTCAGACCCGGCATTTGCCCCCCTGGCAGGCCTGGGCATCTTGGGTGCACCTCGTGAAACGAAGCCACAGAGGCGCTCAGGAGCAGCACGGGGCCTTCTAGCGAGTGGTCTGCGCCCCTCGTTCGCGACGTTGATCGGAGCTGACGCCGCCAACGCCGGCAATCATCCATCCGACCCAACGAACACAAGCGTAGGCAGCTTAGGGCTTGGCGCACGAAAACAGCATGATTCCCGCTTACTCTCTGTTGGGCAGAGATTGCTTTCTTGCGCGGGATTTTCTGCACGGAGCGAAAACACCCACGAAATGCCGCGTTTTGTTGGCGGGCTTCCCGTCCACCTTCCACCCCGGCCCGAGCCGGAGGAGCACACCCATGCCTGATACTACCCCCTCACCGAACCCCACCATTTCCGCCCCGCGCTTTCGCCAGGATGGCCCAGGACTGCGTTTCACCCGCCGGACCGCGCTAGGCACGCTGCTTCTCTCCGCGGTCGCTCCTGAGGCCTCTGGTGTTCAGCCCCAAGTGTTCAGCGCCCAACCCACCAATGGCGCTAGGTGGCGGGTTACCGTCCGGGACAACAGCGGCGAGGTTCTGGACGTTACCACCGGGCAGACGCTGGATTGGGAACTAACCAATACGCACGCGCGCACGGGAGGGGTTGCGTAATGGCCCGCGTCAATGAACACAAGCGCCTCAGGCCCCAGCCTCCCCGGCGCAAGAACCTTCCCGAGTATTCGGCGCCCAAACCGGACGGTAATCGGGTTGCGGGAGGTCGTTTCGCCCCGGGCAACCGAGCCGCGGAGGAGCGTGCCATCAAAGCCATCATCCGGAAGCAGCTCGGCCCCAGTGCGGGCACCGAAGAAGTAGCCCAGCTGTACAAGGATTCCCTTCAGCTGTTCCGCAAGCTGCTCACAAGCCTACCTTCGAACGACTCACCCGAGGTTCAAGATCTCATTGCCCGCCGGGCACGGTGGTCCGTGCTCTCTGCCAGGTTCGCAGCCAAGGCGGTGGAACAGGGGCTGTTCGATGAGCAGGGGTCAAAGCTCCTAGACATGTCGCTCAAGCTGGACGCTAGGGCCGAGCGCCTTGCCGTCACCGCGAGAGATGAGGCCGAGCGCATCCATCGGTCCCGCCCACAGCAAAACTCAACCCAACGGGTTCTGGACGAGATCAACGCCGCGATCGGGGCCAAGCCGTGACCGCCACCTTCGAAAGCCTCATGGGCCTGGATTCCAAGTGGGTATCCCGTGGACACCAGCCGCTTCCCGAGTGGTGGCAGGGCCACTACCGCGCGTTCTATCAGCACCCAACGGCTAGGACGTTCGTTGCTCGCGTTGGACGGGGTGGCGTTAAGAGCCACAGCCAAACCAAGCTCAGCGTGAACGAAGTTCTCTTTGCCGATTGGAGCATTCCACCCGGTGAGATCCACTTCTGGGCCTACGTCAGCCAGAACAAGGATGAGGCTTCCCAACGGCTTCGCCTTATCGAGCGCCTGCTTTCAGACCTCTCGATTGCCTTCGATCGCAACGGTGACGAGATCATCTTGCGCCACATGCCCCGGGGTTGGCGGGTGTTTGCGTGCCAGGTGGGCGCGGTGTCCGGCTTCCGCTGCTTCGGATACAGCGCCGATGAGCTCAGCAAGTGGCGCTCTCAGTCTGACCTAGCCAATCCAGCCGCCGAAGTGTGCGCCTCCTTGAACGCGATGACAGTCACCCACCCGGGCGCCCGTCGCATCTTGGTGAGCAGTCCACTCGGGACAACAGATTACCACTTCGATCGGTGCGCCCTTGGCACGGATGAATCTCAATATTTCTGCGAAGCGGCTACGTGGGTAGCGAATCCCAGCATCACCAAAGAGCAGACCAAACGGCTTGAACCGGACGAACGTGTATGGGCACGCGAGTATGCAGCAATCCCACAGGCGAGCATTAGCGCGGCCTTCGATGCCGATTTGATCGATGCGGCATTCAAGCACAACCGCCAGGGCAAAGCCCTCGATTACCCGATCGTGGTGATGGATGCCTCCCGCGGGTTGGGTCGCGACGAAACGGCATGGGCTCCATGCGTCTGGCGCCAACACTTCCTTGGTGAGCCGCTTGATTTTACGCGGCCCCTCACTGATAGCGAAGGGAACATTGTTGAGGAGCTCTACCAGCAAGCTAACGGCAAGGTTCTTCGAGACCACAACGCCCGCCCCCTGCTCAAGCCCGGGGCTGAACACTTCACCGCCCCTTACCTGGAGTTTGGCCCTTTTCAAGGTACGAACTTCTATGAACGTGAAGAAGACGTTGCGGCTTCAATCTACCGCACGGCGTGGGATTGGAACGCTTGCCGGGTCGTGGGTGATCAATTCGGAGCCAACGGGTTTGCCTCCCACTTTCGCCGCTTTCAGATCCAGTTCCGCCCTGTCGACGTAACGGCGCCTCAGAAAGAACAAGCGGTTGTGCGGCTGCGCCGATTGCTCGCGGACCGCCAGGTTATCTTCCATCCTGGGGACACCGAATTGCGGTTGCAGTTAAAGCGATATTCAGAGATAATTCGCAGTAGTGGCGTGCTCAAATTCTCTGGCAAGAGCCAGGGAAGGGACGACCGCGCCGCTACCGTCATCCTCTCCATGATAGCTGACGCCGAAGGGCTCATTCCTGGCTCGCCCATCAAGATATCGGGGCGCCGAAGCCCTGAAACCAACGCCCACATGGCGGCAATCTTCACATAAAGAAAGGCACACAATGCAAACGCACACTAACATCAATCAAGATCCGAAAGCCCTTGAGGCATTCAATGCAGCAATAGAAAGCGAGGATTGGATCGAAGCGCTGAGAATCCTCACCCGAGGGGGCTTTGTCTGTACGCCATCGCAGGCGCCTACCCTTCGGGCCGCACTCCTGGCCGATCCGAGCCTGCTAAAGACTAGCGAATTTGTCTCGTTCCGCGAAACCGGAAGTAAGCGAGAAATAGACGGCAAGTGCCTCGCTCCGGAGCTCAACGCTTCGGGCGATATCATAGATTCTTGGACCTCCCTCCCTTCAACGCTTGAAGATAGGTTCCCGCACTTCAGCACCGCCTGGAGAGCCAAATACCAAATCCATCATCATATTTGCTTTGGACAAACCGCTCTAGCCGGGAAAGTGATTCGCGATCACGCCCTATCATGTCGATTCGATGACTATGAGGGGGCACTCGCCAATTACCTCCGGAACAACTTCCGATCCGACTTCGTTCAGAATCGCGTAAGCTGTGCCGCCCCGGTGCACCCCTCTGACCAGCGAAACTTCGTCTAACGCCGCACGACCGGCGGAGCTAACCCCCAACAGAAAGACATTAACTAATGGCTACAATCTCAGGCGTATTTACAGGAATACAGCACCTCAGGGTCGACAAGGACGTGGCAGGGTACAACCTGGCGCTAGTCACCTTCACTTTAGCGGGCACGTACGCGCAGGCGGACAACGCCACCTTAACAGCCGTCCCCACCGGCATCGCGCTCCAACGCCGCGACGGCAAAAAAGCAACAATATTGCATGCGATGTGCGGCATCCCCGCCACCAAGGCATCAAATCCAACGCAACAAATGTCCTTGGGTCCGGTGACCGTGGTTGGAGGAACGGATCTCACATTCGCCGTAATGGATAACGGTGGTAGTGAGATCGCGGACGGCACACTCCCCAGCCAAGACAGGCCGTTCTCTGTAGTGATCGCATTTACCGAGGGGCCGCGCTTTCCATGACCACAAAAACAGAACACCTTGCTGGCCTGCGAAACACGCACCGCGCGAAACAAGACGAAATCGACAAGGCGAACGAGGCGCGGGACTACGCCCGTGTCTCACAGCTCCAACGTGAGCTGAGGGCCATTGGCGATGAGGCGGTCCTTTTCCAGCAAACCAACATTGCCGCGCTCGACTTCGAGCGACGCGCTTTGGATATCGCCAGACAGGCCGAAGAGGCTGCAGCACTGCCCAAGCTTCGGCAGGTTGAAAACCCCCACCCACCTCGAACAACTGCGCATTATCTCTTCGCCCAAATGAACGGGATGGAGCAACCCGAGCCGCCAAAAGCGGCGTAAAGACTTTGGGGGCGCGTGTTTCCTCCTTTCTTCACCACGCGCCCTGGCTGGCAGTCGGCAGTCTTTACCAAATACCGCGCCGAGCTTGAGCCCCCCAGGGTTTGTTGATGGTGTTGATTCCCCCTGGGGCGGCTCGCTTGGTTTTCTCTCTTCCACAATTACAGGTTTCCTAATGACAGATTCACGCCCTCCCGTTCCAGTTTTGTACCCGTCGGAGAGGCCTCCCATCGAATACCCCGAGCCCGTTCCCGCTCCGGAGCCCGCCAAGTATGAGCCCGAGCCCGATGATGTGGAGGTCAACTAGTATGCACATCACCCCCGAAAACATCGATGAACTTGAGGCAGAATCCACGCGCATAGCCTGCGCTACGGTCCGTTTCCTCTTTGCGCGCTACCGTGGGTTAACGGCGGAACAAATGAACCTCTTGGCCGAAGCCGATGGCACCCGCACGGCCGCCAATGCAGCGATCGTCTCTGGAGAGCCAGAGGCCCACATTCTCGTTGAGAAGTACGAACAGGCCGTTGCGACGGCCATAGCCGCGGGCGTTGCTCGCGAAAGACTAAGCCTCTAAGGGAAACTACCATGGCAACACTTGAATGGGATTTTCGTGTAACGAACGCAGCCGTGGTCGAGCGAGCCCTAGCGGGTATCGAGCGGCGCGTGGTGGTCCACAATCAGCGCGTAGCTAAGACGCTTGGGCAGGGTGCGCGCACACCGTCAGCCGGGGCCGCCTCTACTTCTGCAGCCGCTGGCGTCGACAAGCTCGCCTTGGCTCGCATTCGCGCCGAAGGAAAGGTTGCGGCGATCGTAGCGCGGGCTCAGGCCACCCGCGAACGGATGGAATTACAAACAATTCAGCGGACCGAGCGTCAGGCTATCAGCTCAGCCAAACGCATCGCGGCTGCCCAAGAGCGCGAAGCCAAGCGGGCCGCAAAGGCCGCACAGGCTTCCCAGGTCCGCACAGGGCGCGCCATTGGCCGTTCTGTCACTAACAGTATCGGCGGCGTCGGAAGGCTCGCTGGTGCCGCCCTGGGCATAGGTGGCGGGTTCGCGGTGGCGGGCGCCATTGAGAACCAGATGTCAGAGGAGGCGAGGGCCTCCAAGCTCGCCAACCAAGCCCAGGTCCCGGGTGAGAAAAAACAGATCCTAGCCGACGCGCGTGGCGTTCGTGGTTTCACCGGCTCGCAAGCGCTTGAAGGGATGTCGGCCTTCGTCACCAAGACGGGCGACCTGAAAACAGCTCGCGAACTGATTGGTAGTTTGGGCGATCTCGCTCTGGCTACCGACACCGACTTAGGCGACCTAGGAGCGACCGCCGGCCAAGTCTTCAACGTGCTCAAGGGTCAAATCAAAGACCCGGCGGAGCGCATGAAGCAGCTCAAAGACATCATGGGCACGTTGGCCCAGCAAGGCAGCATGGGCGCCGTTGAGATGAATAACCTTGCCACCATCTTCGGCAAGCTCGGTTCTGCAACCTCTCGTTTCGAAGGTGGGGCACCGGCCCTGATGAAGCAGATGGGCGCGCTTGCTCAGTTGGCAGTGGCAGGCGGCGGGGCATCTTCACCTGAAGAAGCAGCCACCGCTGTGGCTCGCCTCTCAACCGATATTGTGACGAATCGCAAGAAGTTCGCCGCGCTACCGGGCGGAGGTGTGACGGTACAGAGCGCAACCGATCCATCGAAGCTTCGCGATGCCTCGGCCATCATGATTGATGTCCTTGAGAAGACGAAGGGCGACATCACTCAGGTCTCGGGCCTCTTTGGTGGCGAATCAATCAAGGTGTTTGAAGGACTCGCCAAGCTTTACAAAGATGCCGAAGGCGTTAAGAAGGGGACAGGGATAGACGCCCTTAAAGCTGGCCTCGGTGAGCTTACCGGCGCGTCAACTTCGGCCGAATCGATCAAAGCGAGAACCGACTCCCGCATGGGAGACGCGGACATGCAGTTCCAAGAGGCGATGAAGAAGTTCAACATCGAAGTTGGCACGCACCTCTTGCCCGCAATTCAGAAAATGATTCCGAAGTTCGTGGAGCTTATTCCCGTCGTGACCAAATTGAGCGAAGGCGCCGCTAACCTGGCCGAATACCTACTCCAAAACCCCTTGCGCGGCGTCATGCTCGCCATGACCGCATCCGTTGCGAAAGACGTAGCAGCGGCAAGCCTTGGCAAGGTTCTAAGTGAGAGCCTCAGCACCCAACTAGGCAAAGCTGGGGGCGTGATTGCGGTTGCAGCTGGTGCCTTTACTGTGGGTTCCGCCATCATTGACCTTGGCTTCGATGCCATCAGCACCGCGAGCAAGAATAACATCCGGCAGAGCGCCGAAAACTTCAACACAATGACCGGCGCACGTGGCGAGCTAGCCCGCGGTGGGCTTTCGGACGCCCGAAAAAAGGAGCTCCAAGCTATCATCGCCCAAGGCGACGCTGCCGCGGGTTCGGCCCCACGAGACCGCCAAGAGTTTCTGAGCACCTTCCTTAAGGGCATGACCGGCAACACCATCACGGGCGGGTTAACCGGTGGTGGCGTGACGGGTGGCGTAGCGTCTGTGATCCAACAGGCGATCGGTGGTTTCGTTACCGGCGGCGGGCCTAGTGTGACTGGCGCGATCACACAATCCGAACGTGAGGCGGGGCGTGCCGAGCAAATCCGAGCGGCTACCGAGGCGAACGCGTTGCTAAAGCAAGCCGTGACCTCCCTGGAGAAGATATCGGGAAACACCAGCGCAACGGCGCCGAACCGCGGGAACAAGCCTAGCCCGGTGAAACCGTGACGCCCGGCCAACGCATCAGCGCCATCTTCAACGAGGCAGAGGAGCGCCGTCGGGAAAGCCTCACGCCGGAGCAGCTAGAGCTCCTTGACGCCTACGATCGCGCCTCCGTGCGTGAACATGAGACTGCCCGCGACCCTCGGGTGCCCCAGCTCCTGAAGGTTGAGATTGCGCTGGCGGCGAATGCGGCCCGGGCTGCCTGCCTGGCGGCCGGCGTGCCAAGGGAGCGGCTTTGAGCCCTAGCTTGCGTCCCTCGTGAAGGCGTCCTACACAACCCCTGCCCCGTGGCCCAGACTTCCCCCCCAGTCCGCCACGGGGCACTTTTGCCGCTGAACAGACGTGGGGGACTTGATCAAACATCAAGCCGGCCGTAGACACTGCTCGTGAGTGCCGAGCAAACAGCCCCTTCCGAGCTCCGAGGTCCTAGAGCTGGCCAAGCGGGCCGCCGGCCTGAGGCAGCTCCGCTATCGTCGGCATGCCCATCTCCGAATGGCGCAGCGCAACGTTTCGGACGTGGATGTGGAACTCGCGGTGCTGAGTTGCACCCGCGCAACGTGGCGCGCCAAGGAAGAGAACTGGAAACTCTCAGGCGGAAGGGACTTCGACGGGGACGATCTTTCGCTCGGTATCGCCGTGGACGGGGCAACGGTTTGGATCTGCACCGTGTTCTAGGAAAGGCAGGAGCATGACGACGGGAACCAAGTCTAAAGCTAGAAAGTGCCCCGAATGTGGTGGGCCCCTTAGCCAGCGAAGTCTGAAGCAAACCATCATGGTGGGAGCTTCGAAGGTGAACGACAACGGTCGCTTGCGCGTGCCCACATGCGCGGCTTGCGGTTACTATGAGCTCACACAGAAACAGCTTTCAGAGTCCGAGCTGGGCGCCGCCCTTGTGGTGTTCTGCGATGCTCAGAATATTGACGGCGGAGCTCTGAAGTACGCTCGCAAGGCTCTCCGACTGACACAGGCCGATCTGGCGCGAGAGCTTGGCGTTGAACCCGAGACGGTTTCGCGGTGGGAGACCGGCAAGATGCCCGTCACACGGATGGCCCAAGTAGCCATCGCCGGCCTACTCAAAGGCGACAAGCCGAACACGGTTGAGACGCTCGAACCCGCTCCAATTTCCCGCACCGGTTGAGAATATCGCGGTCCGCCGGGGGCAGGATTAGTGCCCGCGGAGCAACGAAACTGGACGATTCCCGCCTAGTGCAGCGGGACGTGCACTAGCATGCAAAACTCACGAAAGCCAGCCTTTCGACCGTGTGGAGCAGCTCTAGAGAAACCGAGTCCGTCGACCAAACAGCATGATTCCTGCCCGAAACACACTGCCAGAGCACCCGAAATGCCATCTTCGGGCCCGTCGAATTCAGCGTGTTTTCGGCCTGCTACCTGCCCGCTGGGTGGCAGCTGTTAGCTTCTCTGGCGCGCCCCTTCCTCGTTGCCGGCATGGCCAAGCGCGGGAAGCCGGCGGACGAGATTGAAAGAGTCCTGCAGATTGAGACCGTGCCGGAGGCGGCAACCACGCCAAACCCAGCTGGAAAGAACCAGCACAGCAAGCCCAAGGAGGTTAGCCCTCATGATGAGGGGCAACCTATCCCGCACGCCAAGGCAGAACGCCTACGCGCCGTAACCCGCGCGCCAGACGTAGTGAAGGACGCTGGCTCCGGAGGTGCTTTAGCGAGCTTTGGAGCGTTCCAGCGGCGGGAACGAAGCGGAGCCGGTTACGGCCTCCTGAGCTCCAAACCGCGCCTATCCCCGTGTACCCACGTACGCAAGATAACTACCGAGGTAGTCACCCTCTAGGCGTTGTCCGAAGTGGTAGAACCGTGCGGGGTGTGGAATATGGAATGATCTCGCGAGCTTACGGAAAAGTGAGGGGGTTGGGTTGAATTTGGTTGCCGAAAGAGTCAACCGACCGTTATACATACTGAACGTGAAAGATTTACTAATTCAAACAGCTTTCCGGCTTGGTAGCGACGACCTCGCTATTCTTGATGCCGTGAAGCAGAAGATGGGTCTAGTGACCCGCGCCGATGCGCTGCGCTACGTGCTTCGGCAGTACTCCCAAGCCAACGGGCTTCAGCCCAAGGTAAAGCCCAAGACAACCAAACCCAAAACAACCCGCTAGCCATGAGTGTGGCCCGCGCTGTTACTAGCAGCCGAGCCACATGGCCTAGCTCCTCCGAAGAAGGAACTAAGCGAAATGAATCCTACACAAAACACAGCAAAAAAGCACCCCACACCGCCAGCCGAAGCACCCGCAGAGCTCCACGAGCGCTGGCGACACCACATCGACAACTTGGAGGGGGCGCACGAGTCGCTCACTCGCCTCAGAGCGAGCCTTTCCGACGTCATGGGGCTCGCGAACGGGGACGACTCCGAGTTCCACGAGGCTCTCGAAGCGGCCTGCAAGGGGGCCTACGAGGCGTTCACCTTCGTTGACATCTTGCGCGGGGACTTCGCGCCGAAGGGCGGTGCGCAATGAATATGAGCGATGACGCGATCGGCTCCACCTTTCATTACTTGGACGTGTGCCGCAAGATGCTCTTGGACGCCATTTCGATGGCGCACATGCAGAGCATCGAAACGAATAAGCGTGACCTCTTGGAGAAGCTCCTAGACTTATCGGTGGAGCTCGTGTCCGCGCACGATGCGCTCGACGGCCGCGAAGACGTTCAGCTTGTAGAGGTGCCCCAATGAGCCGCCAGCTAAGGGACCTCCCGGGCTACGAGGAAGCCAGGCGCGAACTTGAGAAGATCCTCACCTGCAAAACAAAAAGGGAGCTCGACAATCCCGGCCTATGGGTGCCACCCCAAAGCATCGATTGCGTTACCGTGTCGCTCCTCCGAGGTCTCACCATCGGTGTCACCAGCCATCGATGCCAGCTTCGCGAAGCCAAGGCACTGGAAAGCCGTGTGGTTCAGCTCAGCGATTATCGACCGCATAGCTTTGGGAGGCCCATCGATATAGCACGAATGCGCGCGCGTGGTGACTTTGGATACACCAGCTTTGGGGGCCTTCTTCCCTCGGTCACTGATCCCAAGTGTGGCGGCGATCCACGCTTCGGCGGGAGGGTGCCGCTATGAACGCCTTTACAGGTTCACCCAGGCAGAACCTCGCGATGCAGATAGCCGATGCCTGCCACGAGGTCCAAACCATCGGTATCGAGATGCGTCGCCATGCGAACAAAGAGGTAGTGAGCGTTGACCCGAACTCGCGGGCGCAAACGCAAGCCAGCGTCTATGCAGGTTTATTGCGGCTCGCCCAGCTTATTTTGGCGATCGCAATGAAGCTCGGGAAGCTCGAAGGGAGTAGGAACAATGCTTGATGATCTTATGCTGGGCGCGTATCGCGAGGAGCTTCCTTACGTCGCCCAGGAATTGGAGAACGCGAACGCGGAGAGTCCACTAAGGATTGCGATGGGCGCTCACGAGCGTATCCAGCGCCGGTTCACGATATACGGTGAGACAATCAACGCCCACGGCGTTCCGGAGTGCCACAAGGGGTGCTCCTACTGCTGTCACATGAAAACGGAGGTTCTCGCCTCCGAGGCTATTCTCATTGCCTGGTACCTCAAGGAGTCGCTCCCGGATTCCCAGTTCCTCAGGATGCGTGAAAAAGTAGCTCAAGCGGCTCTGCGTTTTCGTGGGCTGCGAGCTACGGAACGAGCTACCGCACGCCTCCCATGCCCCTTGTTGCATGAGGAAAGCGGGACATGTACCGTGTATGACGAACGCCCTTTAACATGTAGGTCTTACGCCTCGCTCAGCCGGGCAGCTTGTGGCAAGTTCTTTGACACTCTGGCGCTCGACGCCATTCCCGTGAATCCAATTATCCTGGGGTTGGGTGAGGCAACCAACAAAGGGCAGAGCGACGGCTTAACGAAAGCATTTAGAGATGGGCGTGTTTTTGAGCTCGCAAACGCGCTGCACGTCGCGCTCACAGAGCCTAACGCGGCGGAGCGGTGGGCGAACGGTGAAATGGTCTTCGATGCTGCCGAACTCCCGTCCGACGAAAGCGACCGACAGGGCTTCAGGGCGATCCAAGATACCCGAATGAAAATGGGGGACGCGGCGGCGCTCTCGCATGCCACGCGGGTCTTTCAGGGGACAGGGTTAAGCAAGAGTAAGAACCAGCGGAAGCGCGATCGGCGTTCAAGGAGACAGTCACATGGCAACTGAATCACGCGGACGGCCGCGCACCGGCTCACTCTACTGGGCCAAGTCAGGATGGCGCGCACGCCTAACCATCTACGTCAGCGGCGAATCTGTGCAGAAGGCCTACAACCTCAATACCATCCACAAGGCCGCCGCACGGGCAAAGCTGGCCCGAATGCTCCGGGAAACCGACTCACCCGAAAAGGTGAAGGCGATCGCTGAGCGAACTTCGGAGACATTCGAGGAAGCGGCACGCCGTGCCGTTGAAAAACGCCTTATCAAGACGAAAGGGGCCCGGCTCAAGCGGCTTGAGAAGTACGTGTTCCCGCACATTGGAGCCGAACCTATCAACCGTATCGGGGTTGGGGAGCTTCAAGACGTCTTGGACGCGGCAGCCAAGCTCAAGCTGAGCCGACAAATGTGCGTCCACATTCGCGGCGATATCGGTTCAGTCTGGAAGCGGCTTCGGAAAGAAGATCCACGAATCCCCCAGCTGATGGATCTGCTTGATATCCCAGAGGAGGCCAAGATCGATACGCGAGAGCGCGCCGTTCTCACCGATGAAGAGCTGAACATCTATCTTGGTTGGGAGCACCCGTTGCCTCAATACCGCATGCCGGTGTTGGAGCGGCAAACAATGGCATGCATTGCGCGCCTGTTCGGTGGCCTTCGCACCCAAGACCTTCACGCCATCCGATGGGAAAACCTGGACGCCGGGAACTTCGTTGAAGGCCGGGCGCCACGGCTCAAGACGGGAAAGGCACAGAAACTGGCCATCCCTGAGATGCTCCGGCCGATCCTCAAAGATTGGTGGGAGCTCCACGAGAGCCCCAAGGATGGGTTGGTTTTCCCCGTTCGAAAGGGCAAGCGGGCAGGGGAAGGGCGCAAGCCCTACAGCCACGCCCGGCACCTTCGGCGGGACCTCCGAAGGGCCTTCGGTGTCGATGTTTGGGACCCGGCCACCAGTACATTTAAACCCGTGCGGAAACTCACCAGCCGTGAGCGGGACTTGCTCGAAGGGAGCGAGGATTACTTCCCCGTGGACTTCCACAGCTGGCGCCGGATGTACGCTCAGGCCCTGGCGCGCTCCGGAACCAACTCACAGACCGCGATGGAGCTCACCGGGCACTCCACCCACGAAGCGCATGATCGTTACCTACGGGACACGGGAACGGCAAAGGAATTGCCCCTTGCTGCCCAGCCCCAGCTTTTAAGCACGGCCCGTGCAAGAAATCGGGCCGTGCTGGGTTCTGAAACTGAGTTAACTATTCGGAATCATTCTGAGCGGGAAATGGGATTCGAACCCACGACCCCAAGCATGGGAAGCTTGTGCTCTACCAACTGAGCTACTCCCGCAGAGGACGAGCTGAGCATAGTCAGGAAATTGGTTTGCACCAGGGGGTTTTTCGACTGGGTGCTGGGATGGGCACAGAGCCGGGCGCCTGGATTCTGTCGGTGCTTGACCCGAGGACGGGAACGCCGGTAAGCCTTGAGTCAGCATGAAATTGGCAACGATTCGTTCGGTTTGTGAGTGCCAAGCAAGGCTTTTGGCGGACGTGGATGTTGGGGGCCTGGCGTCCGCGGGGCGTGCGGTTGTCAGAGGCCAAACACTCGGAGCGCCTGTGAACGCCCTCAATAGCGAGGACGAATATTTCGACGTTGGGTGGCTATGTCCGTTCTGTGGTCGAAATACGCTGCGCTCCTTCTATCGCGGTGCGTTGGCGTGGCGCCCTGCTTCCGCTGAAACAGCTGCATAAGCACGAACATCCGCCAGCAACCGCTTAAAGTCGCATAGCGCGAACCTCCCAGATGCGCGTTGGATCCACGCGCAGAGGGTGAACCTTCTGCGCGTCTGCGTCTCGGGGTGAGTCCCCAACATGGTGGCGTTCTGGGACCCGGCACGCGGGTGAACCTTCTGCGCGTCTGCGTCTCGGGTGAGGGGTGTTTTTCTGCGCGCGAGGTACTTAGCATAACAAGTACCTGTTGTGCGCCGAGAGGGGCTCCCTGGTGCTCGATGGTTTCCGTATGCACCCGCGTGCAGATCGGTCACTTGGAGCGCCGGCATCCGTACACCTGAGCCGACACGCGAACCATCCACACAAGAGCCTCGCACGAGCCTCTGCCAGGTGGACGTTTTCCCGGCCACGCTGCTACAAGCGGGCCATGCCAGCCGCCGATTTGAAGCCTCTGATCCAGGCATTTAGGAATGAATATCAGCGTGAGCCCCGTGTGTTTTCGGCACCCGGGCGCGTTAACTTGATCGGCGAACACACCGATTACAATGACGGCTTCGTGCTGCCGATGGCGCTTGAGCACCGGACGTACGTGGCCGCGGCGGTACGTACGGATAGGCGCGTGCGGGTTACCGCGTTGGATCTTGGGGAGTCTCGCGAATTTGACTTGGATAACCCAGGGCCCAAGCGGCGAGGGAGCTGGTTGGATTACGTGGAGGGTACGGCCGTGGCCCTAATGGGGCGCGGCTTCTCGTTGCGCGGTGCGGACCTCACGCTGACGAGCACGGTGCCGCTCGGGGCGGGGCTTTCGTCGTCCGCCGCGTTAGAAGTGTCGGTCGCGTTCACGCTGGCCAAGCTTTCGTCGGATGCGGCTCCCGATCGCATTCAGCTAGCGCTGGCTGGGCAAACGGCAGAGCACCAATACGTGGGCACGATGTGCGGGATCATGGATCAATTCATTTCGTCGCTCGGGCAAGAGGGGCATGCGTTGCTCATCGATTGTCGAAGCCTCGAAGCCAAGCCCGTACCCATAGTGCTCAAAGACGCCGCTGTGGTGATCATCAATACGCTCGTTCACCATGAATTGGCTTCCTCGGAGTACAACCTGCGCCGAGCGGAGTGCGAAGCAGGGGTGAAGCTCTTGGGAGCTAAATTGCCTGGGATTCGCGCCCTTCGCGACGTGACCTTGGCCCAGTTCAACGAGCATGCGGGCGTGCTGCCAGAGCTCACACGAGCCCGGTGCCGACACGTTATCTCCGAGGATGATCGCACCCTTCGCGCTGTGAAGGCGCTTGAAGGCGGGGATCTTCGCACGTTTGGTCAATTGATGTTCGAATCGCACGCTTCTTTGCGCGATGATTATGCGGTGAGCTGCAAGGAGCTCGATTTTTTGGTGGCCAAGGCGCGCGAGCAAGCGGGCGTTTTGGGCGCAAGGATGACGGGTGGTGGCTTTGGTGGTTGCACCGTGAATCTTGTCGAAAAGGACACGCTCGAAGCGGTTACGGGTTCCCTCAGGGAAGCTTACCGAGCTGAGTTTGGCAAAGTGCCGGACGTGTTCGTAACGCAGGCGGGCGCGGGCGCTCGCGAAGAAGTCGTGTAGGGCGCTCGCGCGCTAAGGCCCTCCCGAGAGAACCACGTAGCCCACCGGCACACTGGCTCCGATGAGTGCAATCACGAGGCCTCGGCCCCAAAGCCCCTTTTTCCCCGGGATCATGAAGAGCCCGGAGGTCGCAAGGTAGAGCAAAATCACCGCATAGGCGTCCGCTACGTAGCTCCAGGCCTTCTTGCCGCGATTCAGATGTAACCAGTTTGCGAGGCGCAAGAAGAAGCGTGGCTTCTGGCCTTCTTCGAGCACCTGTTGCGCCTTGGTGTCGAGGTGCAGGGTGCGGTGTTCGAGTGTGATGTCCAAGCGTTCGGGAGAGACACGGTAAACATCCGTGGGCTTCTCCGTGATGCCCAGCGCCTGCAATACTTTGTTAGCCGCCGCTTGATCATCGGCGGGGAACGGGCCCGGGAGCTTGTGGGTTTGCGCTACTTGGTGAAAGTTCGGATCCCAGTCCGCGATGTGGTTCACGGCTAAACCGGAAAGCGCGTAAACGAAGGTTAGCCCCACCACGAGGTAGCCCGCGTCTCGGTGAATGGCGCGTACCCAGGGGCGAAGCAAAAACGGGCGCTTTTTTGTGGGCTGTGCTGGGTCGGCCATGAGGTGCGGCAGGGGGATGAACGGAGACGGGGGCCTGCGAGATCAGCTATAACGTTCTTCGAGCCAAGGATCAGCGTGATTGTTGTAGCCGCGGGTTTCCCAGTAGCCGGGTTCATCGTGTTCAACGAAACGAATGCCGGTGAGCCACTTGGCGCTCTTCCAGAAGTACCGATCCGGAACGATGTTGCGCACGGGAGCTCCGTGTGCGCGGCCGAGTGGTTCGCCATCAAGGCGATGCGCCACCATCACTTCCGGCTTGAGCGCTTCCTTGAGCGAGACATTGGCCGTGTAGCCATGGGCTGCCTCGAACACGACAAACCTTGCTTTTGGCTTGAGTTTCGCCTTTTCGGCCAGTGTCTTCACCAACACTCCTTCAAATTTCGCACCGAGCACGCTCCAGCCGGTAACGCAATGCACATCCAGCGCTTGCTTGCTCTGCGGCAGCTTCAATAGATCGGCGAAGCCGATCTCAAACGGCTGCTCTACTTCGCCGTGGACGTGAAGCTTGAATTGCGAAGGGTTCGGATTGCCTGGCTGGCCACCCATGGGCTTCAACTGGCTGAGCACGCGCTGCCCCGGGGGAAGCCTTGGGCGGCCATCTTTACGCTTTTCCCCCTGCGCGGCTCGGGTGAGATCGTCACTCAGGTAATACGCACCACCTAGGACTGTGACGACTGTTCCAGCTGCAGCCTGTGCGATGAAACGCCGGCGTGCGCGTAGCTTCTCAAGCTCGGGTGAAACGCTGTAGGTGAATATGCCGTCTTTCATGGGATCTCTTCTCGCATTCCCTGAAACATCTACCTCGGGAGGTGCAGCTTATGTCGGTCTATGGCAAGCTTTACGCCAGCCCTCGTTGATCGGTTACAAGCTCCATGTGTCGGCTTTTTGGCTTTCGCAGTGTCATCGCCAGTCAAGTTCACAGTTCGCTCTTGGCGGCAGAAAATGCTCTCGGCGTACAGAGTAACGCGCATCCCGATGGTTGGGGAGTAGCGTATTACATCGACGGTACGCCGCATTTGACGAGAAGCCCCCTAACGGCGGTGGGAGATGCGCTGTTTCATCGGCTGAGCGGCGTCGTCTCCTCGGAGACGGTTCTTGCTCACGTCCGAAAAGCGACTCAGGGCCCGAAGACGCTGCTTAACTGCCACCCATTTCAATACGGAAAATGGGTGTTTGCTCACAATGGAGATATCTCGAATTTCTCAGTGTGTCGGGAGGCGCTTTTGGCTGAAGTTGCCCCCAACCTGCGGCGCTTTATCCTGGGAGAGACGGACAGCGAAGTGGTGTTCTTCGTGTTCTTGAGCCGCCTGCAAACGTTGGGGCCACTTTCGCGGCGCTACTCCACCGAAGAGGTGTCTCGCTGTTTGGCAAGTGCCCTGAGCGCTGTGCGCCGAATTGCGGCGGCGCCTGAGCTACAGGTCCCAGGTGCGGCGAGCTCCGTGCTGATCCCAACGGCGGAAAGTGTCAATGGCTTGGCCCCCGGCTGTGCCCTCACGGTGATTGTGACCGACGGAGAAACGCTTGTTGCCACGCACGGCGGGCGGGGCCTCTTTCTCTCCACCTACAAGAATCGCTGTCCCGAGCGGGACGAATGCCCCAGCTTGTCGGCTGCCTGCGAAACGCCGACGGACGTTGGTCACGTCAATCACCTGATCCTTTCGAGTGAACCGCTTCAAGGTGAAAACGTCTGGGAACCGCTGAAGCCGGGGGACATGGTGGGTGTTGATTGGCGCATGCGGTTATCTCGCACGCACATCGATCAAGTACATTTGCCGGTGTTGCATTGAGTGTTGAGTATTGAGTATTGAGTATTGAGCGTTCACCGAATTGGTTGGATGCCCACCCCCGCTGCCGCTCGAAGCGGCCGCTTGCCCCTCGCCAAGTGTCTGCCTAGGCGGGAGCCACGGGAGGGGCGTGTGCCTGGCTGCTCCGCGCCGCAGCCAGGGCTGGCAACCGGAAAAGCCTTGGGCAGCGCGGCTGCTCGTTTTTGAGATTGGGGAGAAATACAGCGAAAGGGACGGCGGGGACCACGCAAATGCCCAATCCCAAAAACGAGCCTAATTGGAGGGTTGCGGGAAGGGGTAACAGCAGTTTGCGGTTAATCTAAGGTGCACTCGGTGGCGGCCCAGGATCGGCGACGCGTGGCCCACGCTGTTTGTCGTGGTCACCCTTCAACTGGGCTCGATTTTCTGAGGCGAGGCGAAGCTTTGACTATTCTTTAGCAGCGGAGCCCTGGCGCGCGCCTCGCCTCAGAAGATCGAGCTCCGCGCCCGCCCGGACACCTCAACGCGGCGAGCCTTTGCGGGCGCGGAGCCGGATTAACATTCTGCGCTCGCGAAAATACGCATCACGCTCACGGCGTCGCAATGCCCCTCCCATGGCTCCCGCTTCGGGAGACATTTGGCGAGGGGCCAGCCGCCGCGAAAGCGGCGGCGGGGGTGGGCACTCACCCCCTAACCACCCCACTCACCTTTGCGAACTAGAACGCGTCTTCGGTGAGTGCGCTCGGAAGAAGCAGGCTGGGCCTGCCTGAGCTCAGTAGCCACAGTTGGTGTGCGGCGCGCGTGGCCGCAATGTGGAGCAAGTGACGCGATTCATCGTCTGTTGGATATCCGGCTTCCGAGGCTTCCACCACGACCACGTAGTCGAATTCGAGGCCCTTCACCTGGCGAACATCGGTGACGTCCACCCCTGGCTTGAACGGGAAATCTTGGTCGGCGATGCGTCGCACGAGCGGGATTTCTGCCTGTTTGAGTGCGTGGAAGTAGGCGTCTGCGTGTTCGGGGTAGCGCGCAATCACGGCCACCGAGGCTCGTGGCTCTTCCACTAACAACTCCCGCAGAGCCTCCGCCAAGAAGCTTGCGGCATCCCCCGTGTGAGAGAAGCAAAATAGCTCCACCGGCGCGCCATCGCGCGTGGCCACGGGAGGATCTGTCGGAGCGAGATCCCCCAGCACATGCTGTGCAAGATCGATGATCTGATGTGTGGAGCGATAGCTCAACTTGAGTGGCTCCACTTCTACGTGATTGAGGCCTAACTGCCCAAGCACATCTTTCCAATTGGAGAAGCCGTTATCGAGCAGAAGGCGCTGGGCCACGTCGCCTGCAAAGGTGACGCACTTGGCCGGGCTCACACAATCGAGCACCACCGCGAGCTCTACCGGGCTCAAATCCTGCGTTTCATCGATGAAAACATGCTCATAGATGATCGCTTCTTTGCTTCTTAGGTGCTTGCGAAGAGGGCCCCGTAGGCGTTGGCCTAAGCGCAAAAGCAAGGCGTCGTCTTCGCGATCGAGGGTAACGTGGTCCTCCACGGCGCGCCCGTCGATACCCTGTGAGCGGTCGTCTTCCGAGCTTTCGTCCTCGTTCGAATCCTCTTCTTTGGAGCTCTTTGACTTCTTTGTGTTCTTCGGCTCGGGCTCCGCTTCTTCAGCGGCGGCTTCGTCCTCAAGCGCCTCTTCCTGAAATGTAACAACTGCGGGGCAGTGTAGAACGCACCACTCATGCGCACGCTTTAATTCATCTGTAGAGAGCTTGCCGTCGCCCCACTCGGCGAAGCTCTGCTTGAGCCGCGGTAGATCCGTCAGCAAATCCGCCCAGGCGGAGAGGATATCCCGGGAGAGGGTGGAGCCATCCCGGATAACCCTTTCCAAGCCCACCCGGGCGTTGGTGGGTAGATCTTCGAGCAGCTGGCGTTCTACGGCTGCTTTCAGTGCCATCACACGGTGGTAGAGGGGCTTATTTTTGCCTTCGCGCCAGTGCTGCACGAACGCCGCCGTGCGATCTTCTGCACCTCCACGCTGCAAAGCACTGACAATTTCGCCTTCCAGCCGATCGGCGAGCGTGGCTACGTAGCTGTCGATCATCTGCAGCATCACCGGGTGCTTTTTCACCTTGGTGACTTCGCCGGGCGTAAACTCGTTGTATGCTTGGGGCAGGTGAGGGAGGTGCTGGCCACGCAAGCGGCCGGCCCAATCCTCGTAGGTGCGGATGGCAACACCGCCGACGCCGAGCTCGGGAAGCAGCTGCGACATGTAACGCGCTAGGGCATCGTTGAAGACGATGACCATCATGCGGTCAGGGCTGAAACGGTGCTTGTCGTGGAAGGCTAGGTACGCCATCCGGTGAAGACCTACGGTGGTCTTCCCGCTACCGGCTCCTCCCTGAATCACCACCACTCCGGAATCTGGCCGCGTAATAAGCTCAAATTGACGGGGATCGATGAGAGGGGTGATCTCGCGCAGGCGCTTATCGTCGCTGCTTTCGCCCTCCTCACCGATGCCGAGACGCCCTTTTTGGCGCTCGGGGCGTGGGGCCGCGCCTTCGCCGCCCTTGAGCCGAGCACTTTGCGCATCTAGCTTTCGCCAGCCCGATTTCCCCCGCACGAATGAGCCCTGCGGTGCCACGATGCGCCGGAGCACGGAATTGGTAATCGTAACGGCGCGGCGCGTTTTGACGACGCCCAATACCTCACGAGCTCCGAAGGATTCCTCGTAGTCGTCCCCCTCGTCGTAGCGATAATAGATGCGGCTCACCGGCGCGTCCCGCCAATCCACGATGCGGACACCGGCCTTGGTATCCAGATACGTGGAGCGACCGATCAAGACCTCGCGTTCCTTCTTGTTCTCTTGCAGAACCAGATGCCCGAAATACGGAGAACGAGCGTCTACCGTGCCCTGCGCTGCTTGCCCGCGACGAGCAGCGAGCGCTTGCATGCGGGTCATTTCCTCGACCAAAGGAGCCAGATCTTCCTGGCGTGCCGTCGCGATTTCGTCACGCAGGGCAAGAAGCTCCACGTCGTAGTTGGCCTTCACCTCAGCGGGCTCTTGTGCCCGCGCCGCCACGTGGTTCAACACTCGCGTCAGGCAGGCTTCTTCCTCGCGCACGAGGCGATCGCAGTCGGGATCGTTCTGGGGTGTTGCGTTGTCCTCGGTCGATTTTGTCATTGGCCTTTGGGGATCCGTTCGCGTAGCACGGATCAAGCCCCGCCAACCACAGGCTTGACCAATGTGCGAGTGATGAGGGACTGGAGGCCGTCAAGCACGCTGCCCCCGATGCCATGCCCACCGTTGAAGGGGATGAACTGCACTTGTAGGCCGGCGCCGAGCATGTCGTCCCGCAAGCGTTCGGCCAGAGCAAAGGGTAGGATGGGATCAGCGCGCCCATGGCTTTGCAGGACGGCAAGGCCCTTACGAGCGGCCATATGGGGCTGCCAGGCCGAGCGGTGGATGAGCGTCCCGCTCAATACGCAAAGCCCGGCGAGCGGCAATGGTGTCTCAAACGCAAGTTCACAACTTAACATGGCACCTTGCGAAAACCCTCCGAGCAAGAGCTGTGCGTCTGGAACTTGGAGTTGTTCCTTGAGGAGCTCAAGGTGCAAGCTCAGCTGTTCTCGGGCCTCCACGAGGCCTTCGGGTACGTTGTTGGCGAGAGCCTCGTAGTCTCTGGTGATGCTGACGCGCTGCAGCGCGGCCATGTCGATATTCCACCAAGCTCGCCCGGGTTCACCAAACCCCAGGTTGAGCGCGATGGGGGCCTCAGGAAACGCAAAACGCACGGAGCTCGGGACATTTACCTCGCGCCAGAGGCCGACCAGATCCGTACCCGGTGCGCCATACCCATGCAAAAGCACGATCAATGGACCGGTTCCGCCTCCGTTTCTGTCCGTGCCGCCAGTGATTCGAACCGTGAGTCCGCCGTAGTGTTCGGTGCGCATTTTGGGGGCGGAGCCTACCACGAAAGGGTCTATTTGACGGCGCCTCCACTCCGTGGTTGCCTCCGCCTACGATGAACCTGAAAGGCTTGGTAGAAGGGCTACTTTCAGAGCTCCAGAAGGTGAGCGAAAGCGACGCCGTGGTAGGGGCTCCGAGGGACGCGGGCAAGGCCACGGTTGTTCCGCTCAGCCGGATCAGCATCGGTTTTGGTTCTGGCACCGGGCAACTCGGAGGGCGTTCACAGGGTGGTGAGAGCGAGGGCGGGGGAAATGCGGAAGCGGGTGGCGTAGGTGGGGCTATTGTGGTCGAGCCGCGAGCCTTTGTGATCGTTGGCGAAGATGGGCATCCCTACATGATGGCCCTCAAAAAGGGGAAGGCCGCCGTCATACGGCGTGGCGTGGCGATCGGGCCCGACGCGGAAGCGGCGTTGCTTGTAGCTCAAGCACGTGGTGAGTTAACCGCAAATGGTGCTTCGAGCGGCGAGTCCTAAGCGCGTAAGCTTGTGTGGCTGTTACTACTAGTTAGCGTCGCGGTCGTTTTTGCCGTTGGCCTGGCTTTGTGGTCCTTTGAGATCCGGCTGCACGTGCAGGGACGTGGCCGGCCGGATGGAGCATGGGCTCTCGCGGGCGCACTTCAGGTAGGGCCGCTCGTCACGAGTTTCGTACAAGCTGCGGAGGTGCCCGCACGCGTGACGCTCCGTATATTGGGCAAAGATCGCAAAATCTGGCCGCGGGCGAAGGTTGAACAACCCACCGAGCGAAAGTCCGAGTCGCAGACACAGACACCGAAAGATCTAGCAGGGCTCGCCGCGAAGGTGATGGATTGGCTACTATTCTTAATCACCGAGAGGCGCCGAATTCAGGTCAAAAAGCTGGATCTAGATCTCAGCTATGGTTTTTCCAACGTCGCCCTTACTGGCAAGGTGGCCGCTGCTTTGTACGCGCTTTCTGGGGTGTTGCCCGCACCGATTCGGCTGCAACACCACCCTGCATGGGTTGCGGAGGATCGCGCTGAATTTAGCGGAGTAGGCTCAATAAAAGTCTTTCTTTTGGCCTTGCTGTGGGACACCGCAAAGTTCATGCTGAGCTCCCGCAAGCGCCCCTCGGCTCAGGCACCCAATCCCGAAAGCCTCACCGCACCCGATCCGGAGTCCCATGAGCGACGATAAATTGACAGAGATTGTGAGCAGCTTGCTCGATGGTGTCCACGGCATCTCGCGCAGCCAAACGGTTGTGGGCAAACCTCAGCAAGTGGGGGACGCCACCGTGATCGCGGTTCATCGCCTTAAGGTTGCCTTTGGCGCCGCCAATGCGAGTGCCGGCGCACAGGGTGCGAAGCTGGGTGGCAATACGGGTGCGGCAGGTGCGGGCGGCGCAATTGAGCTCGATCCGGTGGCTGCGATCACAGTGGATCGCAACGGCCAAGCCCAGCTTCTTAGTGTGGATGCGGATGCCGGCCCCTCTTGGTCTCAGTTGATAGAAGAGGTCCCCGATATGATGGCCAAGGTCGCCCGTGCCCTTGGAGATCGGGTGAGCCATGAGCTTCGAGCCTATAGCCCCGCTGTGACCGGGGGCAGCGAAACCGAGCGGCTCACGGCGGATGCCGCAGCTCGCCTAGGGAAGAAGCCAACCTAGCTCGCGTCAGACCAAGTTACCCCGCGTCGATCGCGCGGCCGACAGCAATTTGAAGGCGCGAAAGCCCGAGAGCAATCGCCTCGCTCGGTACGGCGAGCGTCGGGCGAAAGCGAATGGCGCGGCGCCCGCTTGCGAGCACGATGACCTGATCTTCGAAGCACTGACGGATAATGCGATTACGAAGTTCGGTGCTCGATACGTCGATGGCGCACATCAGCCCCGAACCGCGTGCGTTGGAAAGATGCTCTGGGAAACGTGTCTGAAGCTCATTGAGCCCCGCTTGCAGTTGTTGCCCTCGGAGTGCTGCATTCTCCAATAGATTCTCGTTTTCGATGATCTCCAAAATGCGAGTGCAACGCACCATGTCTACAAGGGATGCTCCCCAAGTGCTGTTGATGCGGCTTGGCACCTTGAAGACATTTTCCGCAACCTCATCAATACGGCGGGACACTGCAATTCCACCAACTTGCATCTTCTTGGCAAAGCATAGAATATCCGGGCTCACACCGTGGTGCTGATACGCCCACCACTTGCCAGTTATGCCGAGCCCGGTTTGTACCTCATCGTAGATGAGCAGGGCTTCGTGCTCATCGGCAAGGGTGCGCAACTTGCGGAAAAATTCTGGTCGAAAGTGTTGGTCGCCACCTTCTCCTTGGATGGGCTCGATCAAGATGGCTGCAATGTCGTCTGGGCGTTCTTCAAAATAGCGCTTTGCCGCAGAAATTGCGGAATTTTCCGCGATTTCGGCGCGCTCTAGGTTGAGGGCATTACTCGGGAAGTCGAGCTTGGGAGAGGGAATTCGCGGCCAGTCGAACTTTGGGTAGTGAAGCGTTTTGGTGGGGTCGGTGTTGGTGACGCTCAGCGTGTAACCTGAGCGCCCATGAAAAGCATGCTCAAGGTGCAAGATCTGATGTCCTTTCTCGCCCAAACCTCTCGCGAGGTTCTTCCGCACCTTCCAGTCGAACGCCGCTTTCATGGCGTTCTCAACAGCCAGCGCTCCGCCATCAATGAAGAAGTAATGAGGTAGCTCCGGAGGTGCCGCGCTCCTGGCGAAGGTGTCCACAAACTCCGCCATGTACGTGCTGTAGTAGTCGGCATTCGACACCTTAGTGGTAGCTACCCGAGCCAAGCGCGCTTGGGTTTCTGGCTCCACCATCGATGGGTGATTGAAGCCGATGGGGTTGGAGGCGAAGAAGGAGAAAAAATCGAGATACTCTCGGCCGCTGATGGCATCTCGGAGGTAAGAGCCTCGGCTGTGTTCGAAGTCGATCACAATCGGGTAGCCGTCCACCAAGAGGTGTTGGGCGAGCGTGCTGTGAACGTCTTCGGGGGCGATTGCGGAGCGTTTCAGCATAGGGACTCCCGGCAGGGTTTATGGGTGAACGAGGGCAGCTTCCCAACATTTAAGTCTACGGGGCCTTTGCCCGCGCGCCACGCCCGAGTTTATACTCGCGCTCCATGGCTGACCCTAAAGCGATCGCAGGAGCCGTGTTCGGCTACCTTCGAGAACATCCCGAAGAAATCCTGCGCGCCTTGAAGAATCTAATAGCACTCCGGCTCGGCGTCCCACTCGCCGCTCTCCGTTGGTTTGCGGCTCAGCCGCGCCGGAAGGGCCCTCAAGCCGTGGAGATAGAGGCTGTTCCGCCCGGCATTCGGGTTGCCGCCAGTATAGATCTGATGGGAACGCCCGTTCGAGCGGGTGCCACCATCTTTATAGAGAGCATCGACCTTAGCGACGTTGAATTTCGCGTGGCTGTCAGAGTTGCCGACGTAAAGATGAAGGTGCTGGACGACACCGTGGAAAGTCCTGTAGCCGCACTGCTGCGTTCCGGGGCGCTCGATCTGAGCAAGCCCGGCAACCTAGTGGCCTACATGCCCAAGCGGCCCCCGCTCTTGGTCGAAGCAAAAGGGGATCGCGTGGTGGTTGATCTGTTCAAGCTCCCGAAGGTTGCCAAGAGCGCACGAATGCGAAAAGCAGTGGCGCTGCTCCAACCGTTGGTCACGGTGGGTGGCATTCACACGGACTCAGCCGAACACTTGGATGTTGAATTTCGGCCGTTCCCTCACGGGATCGGCAATGTGGTGCAACTGATTCGATCGCGCCTGTAGTTAAGCCTGTTGCTTGATTGCTTCAGGCGGCGCTGATGGTTGTGGCGCCGCCAGGCGGCGCGGCTCGGGCTTGCCCTGAAGCCAAGCTTTGAGGCGGGCAGCGCTGAAGGGGCGACAATAAGATATCAGCAGCAGGAACGAGAAGATCAAAAACAACCAAGAGATGGCATTGAATTTGTCGTCGAACCAATAGTACTCGGACAAAAGGATCTGGCTGGCGCCGCTTACGGCGAGAAACACCGGCATGAGCTGCGGGCGTTGCCTCGCCAACACTGCTACCAGAATGAACATCGAGTAGTAGTAGCAAGTAAGGTTCAGCAGGCAGACGACCAAGGGAACACTGAGCGCGGGAGCAACCCACAGCAGCCGCGTGCGCTTCAACGCCCACCAGATCGAGAACACGCACAAGCCGATGATCGCGAAGGCGAGGGGCTTCATACGATCGAAGCGTTCCAGGCGCCCATCCTTCCAACCTTCAAATGGGTCGTCCCTGTTGTCGTCCCGCGCGAAGCGCATTCGACCCTCCCAGTTGTGGGAAAGGATGGTTTCCAGGCCCATGTGGTTGGTGAGCGGGGTGCTTTTGTGCACGGCAATATGGTGCACGAAGTCCGAGTAGGACTGTGTGCCCGCCGAGACCATGCTGGCCGGGATCAAGATCGCGCCCGCCACGGCACAGCCCACGATGAGCCGCTTGTGTGACGAGTGAAGCAGTGTGCTGATGTTAATCGGACCACCCGAGCGTCGCTGCTTGATGATTTGCTGGAAGATGTAGCTTGCGATCAGCGCAATCCAGCCTGCAAACAAGATCCCCGGGAATATTCGTAACAACGCGGACCAGGTGAGCGCCGCGCCTGAGAGTGCGAACTTCTGCTTTTTGGCCAGGCACACGGAGGCCACCAGCAAGAAGATCCAATCCTGCCGCATGAAGGCGCCGCCGGTCCAATAGAAATTGGCCGGCGAGTTGCAGCCCCACCAAACGGTAGCAATGGCCATTACTCGAAATCCGAACGCCCACCCCAACATCAACACAATACCCAGATGGAAGCCCACATCGAGCAGCGAAAGGAGCTTGAAGAACCGATCACTGGCCGGCGCTAAATCAGCGAAGAATTTGCCCGCCATGGTCCAGACCGGCGGCGGATTGTAGCCGTGGTCTTTCTGCATGTTTTCCCAATATTCACCGGCAGCAGACCGCTGGAACCAATCCACATCCTGCTTCCAAGCTTCCCAACGTTCAGGAGTGAAGTTCTTCTTGCAGAAGTCGGGGTTGCTGAGGACGCGACTCTTCGACACCGGAGTAATTAGGTTGGCCCGGGTGAGGTCGCGTAGCTCTCGCTTAGCAACAGCTTCTCTTCGCCCGAGATCCACTTCGGCCACTAGCGTGCACTCGTAGAGGAGGCTGTAGTTGATCTCCTTGAAGTACTTAGAGCCTAGGTAATAGTGATAAAATTCGTGGCGGTGGTAGTACTCGCGGTAGCGCGTGCTGGGGTTAAAAAAGTCAAAGTAAGCGAAAAACGCAATGATGCTGAAGACAATGGCTACGCGCTTCTGCGTCGCGCGGGGAACCTTGGTACCGAGGCGGCGGGCTCGCTCAGCCAAGATCAGCAATACCGCGGCGGTAACGGGCAGGCCGACTCGCACACGCAACAAGAAGAGCTCAAACTTATCTTTGGCGCATAGCTGCTTGTTGACGACATCGAACACGGATTCGGGCGCGACGAATAGCGCGATGCCGGCGATGACCCCGAGCCCCACGCCAAGCCACTTCTGGATCTGTGCGTTGTCGTAATCTTCGCGGCGCCGTGCGCGCTCAGCGCTAAGAAAAACAAGCCCCGTAAGCACCAAAAGGGTGATACGCAGCACGTTCATGGGGCTGCTCAGATCGCCGCTCGTCCAGTCGGAACTCTTGCACATCGAGTCCCAGACGGTGTTGGGCAAGATGGGGACAATGACGTCGGGGGTGGTGGCGGCGACAGTGTGAAACAAGCTTAGAAATTCCATGCGCGCTGAGCTCAGCAATCCATCAATGACGAGGGGTCAACCGTTGTCCCGGCGGAGGCTATCGACACTGTGGACAAAGTCACCCCAAAACCAAAAAGAACAAGCCGGGCAGCTTTCGCCACCCGGCTTGTTAGAGAGAACCCTCGCCCTATTTTGAATGGGCCAAAGGCACACCTCAGGTTTCAGTTAGCCTGGGCCTGACTCGTGCGCATAAGTCCTAGGGCTAGGGGCACGGCACTAAGCCGCGTCTCGGACGAGCTCTCCATCACCTGGGGAAAGCCTCCAGGTTCAAGGGATAATAGCTTCTCTGCATCGTCCTTAACCTCCACCGGCACGCTGACCGGACGCCCAATAAAAAAGCCCCGCCGGGAGCTACGCTCACCTGAGGGGCTATTTGGTGCTGGGCGTTTCATAAAAGGAATCGCGCCCTACGCAGGAAACGCAAGTAACCTT
Organism: Polyangiaceae bacterium; assembly: GCA_033763455.1. GTDB lineage: Bacteria > Myxococcota_A > Polyangia > Polyangiales > Polyangiaceae > JBBRRP01. The sequence goes on along the minus strand of JANRKO010000047.1, from coordinate 5,595 downwards.
TCGTCGGACAATTCCGGGACGAATGTCCTTCCTGCGCGTACGTTCAGAGCTTAGCACAAAGAAAATCCAGCTGCCAACCAAGAAGGGCGACAAAAAGGAATCGGTTCCTGTGCGGAAAGCCCCGACCAGCCTAAAAAAGGACGGGGCCTCAGCTGATACGCGGGGTCTCAGGCTTCGGGGGAAGCGTCGCTCGCGGTAGCGGAGCTCTTCCCCGCGCGACGCTGAAGGGCTTGCTCCAGGCCGATTCGCAGGCGCTGGCGGAGCTTGATGCGCTTCTTCTTGTGGGGTTTGCTCAGCGACTCGTGGCGGAGTCGGACGTTCCAAAGGGCTCGGTTACTCATGTAGAGGCGCGGTTATTAGCGGAGGGTCTTCGGGCACGCAAGGGGCAAAGACCCCAATTCAGCCTGGGCGGACTCGCCAAAGCGTGGCTCCCTCAGGCCTCAGGGGCTACAAGCCGCCGCCTAATAAGATGACAGACCCAGCCCACAACCCGGAATCGCCGATTACATCGAGTGCCCAGGGCACCCCGACAGGCACGGGTGATTCGAGCTCAGTGATCCGAGTTTCTCCCGAAAGCCTGAAGACAACGCTTTCGACCCTTGAAGCACTGGTGCGTGACCCTAACGCGCTGGCGGCAGTACCGATCCCCGAGTGGAAAGAACTGCTCGTGTTGGCGGGGCAGTTGTCGCGCCCGAATCGCGATGAACGGCGGCAACGCACCAAAGCCATGCGTCGCTTTCGCAAGAAGACTCAGCTCGAAGTGGATCTCAAGGTGCGGGGCACCACCAAGATCCGCGAAGAGCGCGGGCCGCTTCTCGACCGAGACGGCACTCAAGTGTTTCCCGCGCCACGGCTGCCAGGAGCGAACATTGAAGCGCCAGAAGCTCGCGTGCTACGGGAGCCGCAAGCTTGCTACGTGTGCAAGGCGCCGTACACGGTGCTCCACTTTTTCTACGATTGCCTGTGTCCGGGGTGTGCGGAGCTCAACTGGGCTAAACGCTCGCAGACAGCTGACCTCCGGGGGCGCGTAGCGTTGATAACTGGGGCGCGCATCAAGATCGGCTTTTGTACCTCGCTCATGCTGCTCCGGGCAGGGGCTACGGTAATCGCCACCACAAGGTTTCCGCAGGATGCCGCCCAGCGCTATGCAAAAGAGCCGGATTTTGAAGCTTTCAAAGACCGCCTCTCCATTTATGGTCTGGACCTAAGGCATTGCCCGAGTGTTGAGCTTTTGGCAGAACATCTCCAAAAGACTACTGATCGTCTCGACTTTTTGATCAATAACGCTGCACAAACGGTCCATCGACCGCTTGGGTTCTATGAGCACTTGCGGGCGCGGGAAGAAATGGATCCGCAAGCGTTGCCCGCCGCCGAGCGTGACCTGTTGCGGCGTTACGCGGACCTCAAAGAACTCATGCTGGCGGAGGCCGGTGCTGGGAGACGCCTGGCCGCCGCTAAGGATGCATTAACCACTGAGCCGCATCAAACGCTGTCGCGTCAAAGCATGACACCGCTGGCGCTCACGCTCGGGCTCATCCCCGCCGAGCTAGATGAAGAACAATTCCCTCCAAACCGTTTCGACGCCGACGGTCAGCAGGTCGATCTTCGCAGTGTCAACAGCTGGCGCATGAAGGCCCAAGATGTAGATACGCCCGAACTCATCGAGGTTCACCTGGTGAATGCGATAGCTCCGTTCATCCTGGTGTCGCGCTTAAAATCACTGATGGAACGTACCGATAATCGCGACAAGCACATCGTGAACGTCTCCGCCATGGAAGGCTGTTTTTCGCGCCGCATGAAGACGGACCGCCACCCGCACACCAACATGGCCAAAGCTTCGCTCAACATGCTAACGCGCACTTCGGCGCAGGATTATCTTGAAAGCGGTATCCATATGAACTCTGTGGATACGGGTTGGGTCACCGATGAAGATCCGCATCAGCACCAGGTGAGGAAACGCACCGACTACGATTTTCATCCCCCGCTTGATGCGATTGACGGGGCCGCTCGTGTCTGCGATCCGATCTTCGTGGGGTACCAAACGGGGGAACACCCTTCTGGGCTATTCTTTAAGGATTATGGCGTGATTAAGTGGTAGTGGCTAATCGACCCTGATTGGCTCTCGCGTGCGCAGCTCCAACACCGTCACCCGGTTAGCGTCGAAGCTGAAAAGAACCCACAGCGGCAGGGACAACACTCGCCGTGCCCAGGAGGCGGTAACCCTGGCTCAACTGAAGAATCCGCCCCACGCCTGGCCCTCGCCCGTTTCCAAATAGCGCAAATGGGCGTCAGTGACCCCCTGCGGCAGAGGTCGATCGAGCTCCGGTGCATGCGGTGGCAAAAGAGCGATGTCGGCCAAACTTGGTGGCGTCGCGGGAGGTTCGCCTCGTAGGGGCTCGGCCATGGACGTCACTTTATACCAAGCTGTTTGCATGTGCCAACCGCCTCTGGGGTTGGGGGGCCGTGGGCTGGATCGGGCATTGATGCGAGAGGTGCTGGCGTGACTACCTGCAGGCGGAGGAGGTCCGTGTCCAATCCGCGGAGCAAGCAGCCTGCAATACTGCGCTCGCTCTCATGATGGCGATCATCGCGAGCAATTCCTAAAATAGGCCGTGGCTCACGGTGAGCGTTAAGGGGTGCTGAGCGCTGGATGTAGGGCACTGGCCGCACGCTTCAAGCAACCATCGACGAGGTCGCACGGTTGGGCGCCGCAAACGCGCGTGACCTGAAGCGCTGCGCGGGTAAAGCGCATACTTACGTGAATGCTCCCGAAAGTTCTTGCATCATCATGGGTTCAAACCTATAGTAATTCATGTGCCGACAGCCAGGGAGGGCAGCTTCGAGTGGGATACTGACAAGGCCGAGCAAAACGCGGCCAAACATGGCGTCAGCTTTGAGGAAGCGATTACCGTCATCGAGGCGCCTGGCGTCCAGATCTATGATGATGGGTCGAGCAGTGGCCGCCTTCTGGCGCTTGGGTTCAGTCTGCGAGGCCGGCTGCTCGCGGTCATCTATGTTGAGCGTGGTGAGCTGGATCGGATTGTGAGCGCCCGAGAAGCCACGCGAGCGGAAGAGAGCCTGTACGTCAAAGGAGAGAGCGTATGACACGAGCAGCTGGAAGCGAACGAATTAGCATCAACGCGGACGAGTTCGACTTGTCGAGAGCGCGCCTGGTCCGTCGCGGGCCGCGTCGGGAGGCGCGGCTCCCACTTCGTGCGCTCCGCGCTGCCGTGGCGCAAACGCAACTTGAGGTCGCGGCCGCGACCGGGATCTCCCAGGGTGACGTTTCGAAGCTTGAGCAACGCGAAAGCTTGGATGGCTTCGAGGTGGCGACCCTGCGCCGATACGTCGAAGCACTTGGCGGCAAGCTGGAGCTCGTAGCGAGCTTTCCAAAGGGACACAAGGTTGCCCTCGCGGGGGCTGACAAGAAGCGTTAGCTAGCCCCAAACAGAAAAACGCCCCGCCAGTGGGCGTGCCCGCTCCGTTCAGCCCGTGCGCGAAACTGGAGCCGGTTCGAGCGTCTGGGCGGTGTTAGCCTTGTTGCCTTTGAGTAGGCCGGCCATGGCTACTTGGACCATCCGTGTGATGGGCATTTTTCCGGTCTCCCACCTCGAAACCGTCTCGGATTCAACACCAAGCTCACGCCCCAGCTCTGACTGTGTCAGCCCGAGAGCCTTGCGAGCGTACTTCAGCGCTCCACCGTCCACCTTTGAAGCCTCGCAGAACACCACAAGGGCAGCGCTCAGCTCGGAATCTGAAAGCTGCTTCTGCGTGAGCTCGTAGTAACCGCAAGCGGCACACATGGGCACGCGAAAGCGGCCGTTGTCCCTCACTTTCGAAGCTCCCACAATGATGGTCCGCTTCAGACTCCGTTGGCTGAGTAACCCACCACATTCGGGACACTTTCTAGCCTTTGACTTCGTTCCGCTCGTCACGCCTTCTCGCTTTCTAGAACACGGTGCAGATCCAAATGGTTGTCCCCTCCACGGCGATACCGAGGGACAGTTCGTCCCCGTCGAGGTCCCTTGTCTACGGCCGGCTTGATGTTTGATCAAGTCCAGAGCGGGCGTTCAGGGCAAAAGTGCCCCGTGGCGGACTGGGGGGAAGTCTGGGCCACGGGGCGGGAGTTGGTAGAACGGGGGTGCGTTGGCGTCAAGCCTGGGAGCGGCGCGTTTTCAGCGGGCGCGTAAGGCTATTACGACTACGAGTATAACAGCGCAGAGAGCGATTGTTTCCAGGGGGTACGACACGATCCCGGTGATCACCACCGCGATCCCGCCAAGCGCGAGAATCCCAACAAGGCATCCGCCCGATTGGGAGGCGTTGGGCGGAGTTGCCGCTTTGCTACTACGAGCCGCGTCGATCAGGTTGTCTCGATCATCCGGAGGGTTCTCGACTCGCCCGGGTACCACTTTCGAGCGCGTCCCAGCGTCTCGGAACACGTGGCCGCAATCACAGGCTAGTTGCTGGGAGCGAGCTAGCCCATCGCAAGCTGGGCAACGCTTGAACCCCGGCCCGCCGTCACGCATAGAGGCAAACGATATCACGACCCTCGCGAGCGACAGACGCCTCCGCTTCGTGCAGCGACGCAGCGTCTGGCCGACCGGGCGGCGCTGAAGCTGTCGGTCGCGCTCCCCTGGCGCTCGCAGCTGAACGCCGGTACCTTGACCAGACCCGTGAAGACTCCGTTGGAACTCTCGCTTGAGCTCGCTTCCGAGGTAAAGTCATTCCCACTCGGCGAGTGCGGCCCGAGCGACGACACTGACATGCAGTATGCCTACGCGGCCCAATTTCGCGATTTGGCGGTACGCTTTGTCGCTGCGGTGAAAAGGGTCGGCGATCCAGATCTTTCTGAGCAACTTCCCAATCCGAATATCACAGCTCATCTCATCAGCGACGCCCATGAACTACGAGCCGAGCTACTCGTTGTCTGCGATGCTCTTGCGGAGTCGGCCGCGGATCCTGACTTTGCCACCTGTGGTGCAGCGCGAGGTGCGTTTCTCTGTCCAGATTTGATCGAACAGCTAAGAGCTCTCCCGCAGGTGCCATTAGATCCCAAGAAACTGATTCGCATGTGTGAGGAACTCAATGAAGCCTATGCACGTGCCAACTACATTTCAACGGCCCTCTTAGTCCGGGCGATCATGAACCATATCCCTCCTGTTTTCGGACAAGAAAACTTTGAACAAGTGGTTTCCCAGGTCGGAAGAACTCTCAAGGGAATGTTCGAAAGGCTGCAGAATGAGGCCCGCCCCGTCGCAGATATTCACACTCACCAGGTGATGCGTAAGACGGAACACCTTCCTACAAAGAACCAACTCGAGCCCTCAAAGCCTGGCTTCGAACTCTTGCTCCAAGAGGTCGTTACGAGACTCCAAGGCGAGAGTCCTCTTGTATAACACCCTTTGGAGGCGAGTGACCTGTGGCGAGCTCGCTCTGGCGGTGCACGGAGCATCGTAAACGATTCACGAAACCCACATTGGAGGTCGCGCGGTGATCTATTAGCGGCTTAGCGGCCAGCGTATTGAAGCTGTCGTGGGGCTGGGATCGTGAAGGAGCAAAGTGGGGCGTTGAGCTCGTGTGAGTTGAGCTGTC
>JANRKO010000046.1:0-6867 GCA_033763455.1 Polyangiaceae bacterium | reverse complement strand
AGTCCTCTTCCGTCTTGGCGATCGCGCGCCGGAGGATGCGCTCGTCGAGCCCCGAGGTGCGGCGTGCCTCGCCATTGCCTTCGATGGTCGCGGTATGCCGCGCGAGCGTCGACATGAAGGCTGCGGGTGACGACGCGAGGCGCTTGCGGAGAAGCTGGTGGACGAAGTGCGAGGCGGCGCCTTCGCGCTCATCCTGCTTCTCGCGGCTCGCGTTGTACTGTTCGAGAAGTTGTCGGGCCTCGCGCTCCTCGGCGGTGTACTCGACGCTCAGCGCTTCGAGGCGGCGCACCGGATAGAGCTTCTTGCCCTTGGCGTCGACGAGGTCGCTCTTGAGACGGCGTACCATCACCCGGGCGAGCTGTTCCTCGGACGGGAGCACGTTGCGCGAGAAGCGCTGGTCGTCGAGCAGCTCAAGGAGCGCTGTGAACGACTCGGTGTAGCCGTCGTGCGGCGTCGCCGTGAGGAAGAGCTTGTGTTGGAAGTGTGGCGCGAGCAGGCGCACGAGTCGCGTGCGCAGGCTCTCGACGGCGTACTTGCCGACGGTGGGCGCTACGTTGTGGGCCTCGTCGACGACGAGCATGTCGAAGCGGCGCGGGAACGTCGGCTGCGGCGGGAGCACGTCACGCAGGAGGCGGATGCCTTCGCCCTGCTTCGCCCAGTCGATGGATGCGATGAGCCGAGGGAACGAGGTCCACGGGTTGGCGTGCAGGCCGCGCTCACGGCGCGAGCGCTTCACCGAGTCGGTGTCGACGATGCGGAACTCGAGGCCGAACTTCTCGGCCATCTCGGAGCGCCACTTCTCCTGCAAAGACGACGGGCAGAGCACGAGGATGGTCCGCGCGCGGTGGCGCAGTAGCATCTCCTGGATGACGAGCCCGGCCTCAATGGTCTTGCCGAGACCGACGTCGTCGGCAATCAGGAGGTTGGTACGCGCCATGTCGATCGCGCGCACGAGCGGGTCGAGCTGGTAGTCCTCGATGCTCGCGCCGCTGCGGAAGGGCGCTTGGAGGTAGCCGCGATCGGCGTTGGTCGCCGCGCCCCATCGGACCGCGTCGAGGAAGGCTTCGAGCTTCGACGGGTCGTCGAGCGCCGAGAGCGTCGGCAATCCTGCGCGCTCGATGACGTGGGCGCCGGGCTCAAGCTCCCACAGCACCTCGATTTCTTCCCCGAGCGCGTCCTCGTCGATCGAGGCGAGTTTCACCAGGTTGCGCTTGGGCAGTTCGGGCGAGACCGCCGAGGCATCGACGTCGGAGACGATCCACTGGCGGCGGCGTACCTCCACGAGCTGCCCAGGCTCGGGCGCCGTCGAAGAGAGCACGGATGTGTGGGTGGCGACGGTGTCGGTCATGCGCGGCGCATCCTCTCGCGGCGACGTTCGAGGATATGCGCGCTGCGCCCCGCAAGGATCTTGAGTGCCCAACGGCCCAAGACGAGGTTGATGTTCAAGCATCGCGGAGGAGCGCGCTGCGGGCCGTGGCCCGCCTCAGCCGCGGATGCTTCTCTTGTGCTCGCGGCCATTCAGCCCCCTCTGTTTGGCATGCTTGATAAATGCTTCGCGGTGTTGCCGGACGTGCTCAATAATGCTCTCTCCGATTACGCGTCCAAGGTCGACGGGCACGGCGTTACCTATCAGTCGGCCTAGCGTCTTGAGCTGGATCACAGCGTCGTCGGCGATGAACTTGTAGTCCTTGGGAAAGCCCTGGAGGATCGCGCCCTCGCGCAGCGAGATTCCGCGACGCTGGGTTGGGTGGCCGAAACGGCCATTGCCGAAACCGAAGAACTGAGTCGTCAGTGTCGGTGCAGGCTCGTCCCACGCCATACGGCCATACACCCCGGGGTATGTCTTGCCGGACTTCTTCTTGTGACAGTCCGCAACAAGCTCCTTGGGCCAATCGCGCCAAGTGCCACCCGGCTTCGATACCGTAATGCGTCGGTAGTTGAGATCGGAGAGACGTGAGGCCGTGTGCAGCCGATCCGTTTTACTCGTACCGCCATGTCGAATTGGCTTTAGGTCGGGGTCCTTGAGCACGTCACGAACCGTTCGACCCTCGGACGCTTCGGCCTCCCGGAGCTTGATCTCGCACTGGAGCGACGCGAGAAGCACCGTGCGATGCCGACGCTGCGGGAGGCCGTACTTTGCACAGTCGACGTTGTCGTCGAACCAAACTGCGTAGCCGAGCTTCTTAAGCTTTCTCTCGAAGCTCCTGAACGGCCGGTGCTTCGTAATGGTGGGAACGTTCTCCATCGTGACAATTTCTGGCCTAAGCTCGTCGACAAGTCGACCGAAGTGATCGAGCAAGCGCCAGCGCTTGTCCCCCTCAACGGGCTCGTCCTTCTGGTAGCGGAGCGCGTACTTCGAGAAAGGCTGGCACGGCGCGCACCCAGCCAGGACGCGAACGGTGGCATTCCCAAACCAGTCACGAACTATGCCGGCATCAAGCTTTGCGACATCGGCAGCATGGAACGTTATGCCTGGGTGATTCTCCTCGTAGGGGAACTTGCAGGTCTCGTCGTAGTCGACTCCCGCCTTGACGCTTATTCCAGCATCAATGAGCCCGTGCGTGAGCCCACCAGCGCCACAGAAGAGGTCCACGCAAACAACGTCTCCTTCTGCGCCACCGGTTCGTCCCTTTGTCGTGCTTGGTGCGCGCTTCGCCATGTCTTAGGTTACCTCACTCGTCGGAGGGCCCGTTATTCTAACGTGAGCCCACTTGACCAGCTCGAACGGCGCAAACTTATAGCATCCGATGCAATGTGCTGGCAGTTCGTTCTGGTCCATCCTTTTGTTTCTCGATCCATCCGTATACCCGATCCTTGCTGGCGCCGACTTTGCCGGCAGTCTCACCATCAGCGACCCGCTGACCGTTCAGCTTGAGTCTTCGAACCGGACCTCCCTACCCCCGCTCCGTGCTCCGCATGGCCGGACGATATCGCCGCAGGGTCCAGGAAATCAACGCGTGTCCGTGGATTCGCCCGATTTCGTCTGGTTACCGTGAGCTCAAGGCAAGTCGACGCGCTCCTCGCGAGGAGGGAGGATCAAAGATGCTGTCACCATACGGGTTTGCTGGGCCCTCCCACCCACGGCCTTCGGTATTCGGATCGCCCAGAAATTCCCTATCGGTCAATGCCGGAGGAAGGCTACCAAGGCCGCCTTCTCCCCTCCGTAAGGCTGAGAGGTTCGAGCTGAACGTCTTTGCTTGGATCCCCTAGCCCTCCTCTGCCGTATTGCTCGATCACCTCCTTAACCATGGACACCGAACCGTCCTGCAAGTAAGGAGCCGTTACCTCCACGTTGCGCAAACCCGAGACTCGATATTTGCCGTTGTCTCCAGTCAGCCCCGTTACTCTTTGGCACCCAGGCATCAAACGCATGCACGACGACCATGTTGGTGGCGTGTATCTTCTTCCCCAGTTGAGTGCGCTCAACCAAAAACCAGAGCAGCGCGCGGGTGTCAGCCAGATACGCCTGAATCACGGCCCTGACCGCTTCGCCTTCGCCCGCCCGCGAACCTTTGGCGTTTTCGGCGGTTCTCCCGTGAGCCAGGCGAACCTTTCACCGGTTTGCCTTCTGCCCTGAACCAGCACCTCCCGCAAATCCTCTACCGGAAAGGACAAATCAACACGCAACGCGCGGGGCAGCCCACGGGAGGCCGACTCCACTTTCGCGTGAACGTCCGAAGTGCGCAGCAAGGTGACACGAGGCTCTCCCCTGTGGGTGATATCGACACGCCCCCCTTCACTGGCGATGGTGCGCACTAGCTGCGGCAAAAGCCTCCTCGCCTCACCCACATTGTAACGCCGTGACGCCATCACCAAAGTGTACATGAGTCGATGTACACATCAAGCTCCACGAACCCAAGGGCTTGGGCTTCCCCAACCTGCTTGCTAACCTGTGCCCGTGCCTTCTCAGCGCCACGAAACCCTCATCGAGCTCTTTCGCAATCGCCCTCAGCATCGATCCGCGCAAGCTCTTAACGTGGCCGGTCTACGCAACGGATCTGAGGGCGCGACTCACTTGCGATACCGGCGTGCTCGTGATCTGTCCCGACGACACCATTGCGCGCTGGGCAGCTCAGCCCATTCTGCTTGGTGCAGACAACACCTTCCGTGTGGTTGCGCTCGGCCCGGCTGGAGTACCGGTGATTGTCGACCCGGACGTCGCGAAGAATGACCCCGAACTCACCGTTCTTTCAGCCATTTCCCACGGCCAAAAGCTCGAACCTTTGAAGGCCGCCGAACTCGCGGCTTTAGCGCTGTCGGCTGCCGCTCACCTCGACGACCCGGTGGCTCTGCTGTATGCTGACATGGTAGTCGCGGCGCTGAGCGACGCCGCTAGAAAGGCCTTTCAAGCCATGGATCCAGCCAAGTACCAGTTTCAAAGCGACTTCGCGAAGCGCTTCCTCGCAGAAGGCAAAGCGGAAGGCAAAGCGGAAGGCAAAGCAGAGACCGTACTCAAGCTTCTCACGCTCCGGTTCGGCCCCCTGAGCACGGGGGTCCCCGAGAAGATTCGAGCGGCGTCGCTGGAAGAGCTCGATACCTACGCCGAGCGCACCCTCACCGCTCAGACACTGGAAGACGTGCTGCAGTAGTACCGAACGTGCGCCAATTCCTCCCCTGAGTTGAGGCATTCACGTGCCCGACCTCGGGGGAGTTCTGGTGTCACCCCTGGACGGCTTCCCCCCTTTAGCCCCTACTCCTCACACTGCATTTCAACCGTAAACTCGTCTCCGTTAATACCGGTAACCTGCGCGTGCTTGGAACCGTCAAAACGCACTTCGAGTGTGCGATCGCGAAAACGGCCGTCGATATGGGCGCGGAGCACGCCAGCGCTCGGGCATTTGCCGGGACACACGCTGAGCGATTCAATGTTGGTTGAAAAGCTACGGCCGCCGACGGTGCCCGTGGAGGTCCCCATCACGTCCACGCAGTGGCTCACTTCGTTGAGCACAACGCTACGATCTGAGCTCATTTGTAGAGGCTTGCCACGGCGCGAGGTTCCGATGATCTCTGAGTGCCAGGTGGTGGAGCGTTGGCCCGAAATCAGGCGAATATCACCCGACGCCTTGTAATTGAGTGGGTTACCGTTGCTGGTCAGGTTCCCACTGTCTGCCACTTCAACGTGGGCTTCACAGCTTGAGCCGTTGGAGAACTTCGCATCCACTCCCCCTGCCAATAGCATTCGACCAAACGGCCCCGTGCATTGATTGAAATCTATGTGGAGGGCGGCTCCTGTTGCCGTTTTGGTAGCGCAACCGACTGGATTCAAGAAGACTTGAGGCCGAGCCGCGGCTTTGCTGGCCCAAACGTTTGGATCATTTTCGCACTCGGGTGACGGCGAATCGGCCACAACATCACCCACTTCTCCGTTATTGTCGCTTTGTAGAGCCGAAGTAATGACGGCGTTCGCGATTTCTTCGTCGGCCGCGCCACTACAACCGGCCAGCGGAAGCGCCGTGAAAGCTAACACCGATGCCAGAGTTCCAAAGTTGCGGTTGAGGGAAATTGCTGCGTTCATGCCGGGGCTCTAAGCATAGACTATGCCACACAGAGCTCGACGAAAATCACGAGTAAAAGCAGCGATCAACCTGACTTTACCCTCCCCCAACAGCAAAGGGCGCACCCGGGTGTGAACAGGTGTTAACGGACGCCGTGCGCCCACTTAGGGTGCGCGATATCTGCGGTCATTGAGGAATCCCTGATCCGTGAATGACTTCAAGAAGGCCACCAGATCGGCCTTATCCCCTTGTGAAAGCGCCAGCGGACCGATCTGTGCATCTGTGGTGGGATCCCCTCGCCCACCTCGCGCGTATTGATCGATCACAGCTTCCAACGTGGGTAGTGAGCCGTCGTGCATGTACGGAGCCGTGGCCTCAACGTTGCGCAGGCCCGGCACGCGGAATTTGCCGCGATCTCCCGCAAGACCGGTAACACTTTGGCGCCCGATATCACCACCCTCTACGTACGTGCCATTGTTGAAGAAGCCATCATTGGTGAGCATGCGCTCGGTATGGCAGTGAAAGCACCCGCCGCGCTCTCCGAGGAAAATGTCGCGGCCGCGCTGCGCGCTTTCACTCAAGGCAGAGGAATCACCCCTGAGATAGCGATCATACGGACTGCTCCCACTCACCAAGACTCGAAGGAAACTCGCCAAAGCTCCGGTGAGAGCAGCCGAGGTGGGTGCAGACTCGTACGCGCGTTCGAACGCCTCAACGTAAGTTTGGTCTGCGCCGACGCGTGATACTGCCTCTTCTAGCGCTAGGTCCATCTCAATGGGGTTCGTGATGGGCTGCCCCACCTGCGCTTCGAGCGTTGGAGCACGCCCGTCCCAGAAAAGCCCGCTTCGCATGGCAGCGAGGTTCACCAGGCTCGGCGCATTGCGGTTCCCCACTTGGCCGCCCACCCCTCGGCTCACACTGCGAGGCTCTGTGAAGGCGCGAGCTGGGTCGTGGCAAGATGCGCACGAAATATCACGCGTGCGAGATAAATTCGGGTCAAAGAACAGCCTTCTTCCCAGCGAGGCACGTTCTTCCGTTAGCAGATTATCGCTGGGTGCGGTTTCTCCCAAGGTGCCTGCGGAGAAACCAACGGGGAACACCACTTCCAAGAATGGCCGCTCTGGCTCAAGAGTTCGGCTTTCGGGTTCCGCACTGCAACCGTACGCCAACCCCAAAACAAAAATGGCAGCTCGACTCCGCACTCTTGCACCGGCAACGCGTCAGAGGGACGGTGTGAAGATCCCCCGAGTTGGTGGACACCCAAGAAAGCGCGAGAATGCGCCAGGAGTGATCCATGGTCAAGAAACATCAACGAAGGAAACGGCGAGTGTTCACGCCGGAGTTCAGAGCCGGGGCAGTTCGGCTCTGCAAA